>CAJUHH010000003.1 GCA_910585965.1 uncultured Lachnospiraceae bacterium | reverse complement strand
GACATAAAAATCCAATCGCGCAAGTTTTTCGGTTCATGGCGGGACCGGACAGGCGCTGAATAAAGGCGGGCAAAAGAAGGCGGAGGCGGGGCTGGGGTTTCCTGCTGTTGCGTACAATCAGCCATTTCACTTATGAAATGGTCGAACCCCAGGGGGAAATTGCCATGGATGGCAATTTCAGGAAACATAGGACAGGATGTCCGTTGTTTCCGACCCGGTTGGTTGGACATCATATATCCATTTCATTAGTGAAATCTGATTGGAAGCTCCAGCAGGAAACCACACCCCCGCCACCCTCCTTTGCCCTGCGCCTGTCCCGCCTGTCCTGTCCGGTCCCGCCATGAACCGAAAAGCTTGCGCGATTGGATTCCTCTCCCCGCCACAATAAATTTTCCTATGATAAAAAGGATTGCAGTTGTAGTTTTTTTTGTTTTATGATAGCATAGATTGCATCAGCGGTTAAGAATGATCATCAACTCAGAAAGGGCATAGCTGGAAAATGACAAAGAGAGAATTTCAGGAAATGATAAAAGAATATCCCATTTATCTCGACGGGGCGACCGGTTCCAATCTTTTGAAGAGAGGAATGCCGGCAGGGGTCTGCCCGGAAGAATGGATTCTGGAGCATCGGGATGTTTTATTAGGGCTGCAAAAAGAATTTATAGAAGCGGGCAGCCGCATTATTTATGCGCCTACTTTTTCCGCAAATGCCGTAAAATTAAAAGAATATGGACTGGAAGATAAAATTGGATGGATGAATCGGGAATTGGTTGCTATTTCCAGGGAGGCGGCAGGGGACGGGTGCCTGGTGGCCGGGGATCTGACGATGACGGGGGAGCAGCTGGCTCCCATAGGAACCATGGACTTTGAAGAGCTGGTGGAAATATATAAGGAACAGATCGGTTATTTAGTGGAAGCTGGAGTGGATCTCCTTGTGGTAGAAACAATGATGAGCCTTCAGGAGAGCAGGGCGGCCCTGATTGCTGCGAAAGAATGCTGTGATCTGCCGGTGATGGTGACAATGACCTTTGAGGCAGATGGAAGGACATTATATGGAACCGATGCAAAGACGGCGGCGGTAGTGCTGGAAAGCCTTGGAGCGTGCGCGATAGGGGCAAACTGTTCGACTGGGCCGGACAAGATGGCAGAACTGATCCGTGCTATGGCGGAAGTAGCGTCAATTTCAGTAATTGCCAAGCCGAATGCAGGGCTTCCTTTTTTGGATAAGGACGGGAATACAACCTATGATATGGACAGCGGGACCTTTGCAGAAGGAATGGCGCTGCTGGTGGAAGCTGGAGCTTCCATTTTGGGCGGTTGTTGCGGAACGACGCCGGAATATATAAAAAGAACGTATGCGCGGACGAAAGGGATGAAGCTTGCGCGGAGAAAAAGGCCGGAAAAAAGATATCTGGCTTCCGAAAGAAAAACCATAGAGTTTGGCCTGGAAGACCACTTCATGATAATCGGGGAGCGGATTAATCCCACCGGAAAAAAGAAACTGCAGGAGCAGCTGCGGGAAGGAAGCATGGATATGGTTCTTCAGTTTGCGGAAGAACAGGAAGCTTGCGGGGCAGAAATCCTCGATATTAACATGGGGATGAGCGGCATCGATGAAAAGAAGATGATGCTCAGGGCTCTGGAGGAAGTGTCCGGCGTGACTTCCCTGCCCCTTTCTATCGATTCCAGCCATGTGGATGTGCTGGAGGCGGCGCTGCGGAGATATCCGGGAAGGGCGCTGATTAACTCCATATCTTATGAAAAAGTAAAATTTGAACAGCTGCTTCCGCTGGCGAAAAAATATGGCGCTATGTTTATATTGCTTCCGCTGTCGGATCAGGGGCTGCCGAAAGATTTGGATGAAAAAAAAGAAATCATCCGCAAAATAGCAAAAAGAGCTGCAGAACTCGGAATGGACCGAAGGGATATTGTCGTGGATGGATTGGTGACAACGGTCGGAGCCAATCCAAAGGCGGCACTGGAAGCGCTGGAAACCATCCGTTACTGTAAGGAGATGGGATATGCCAGCGTCTGCGGCCTTTCCAATATTTCCTTCGGTCTGCCGGGGAGGGGATATGTGAATGCGGCGTTTCTTACCATGGCGATCCAGGAGGGGCTTACTATGGCGATCGCCAATCCGTCGCAGGACTTGTTGGTGAGCAGCGCTTTTGCGGCAGATTTGCTGTTGGGCAAAGAGGAGGCGGATATCCGCTATATTGGACAGATGGACGGCAGAGAAGACCGCGATATCGGACAGATAAACGGCAGGAAAGAGAAAAAGCAGCCGGATACGGGAAGAAAAGGGGCAAAGGAAGAGGATGCGGCATCGATGGTGCGGGAAGCTGTTCTGAAAGGGAACAGAAAGAGAATCGTAGACGATACGAAAGGCGCTCTGGCCGGGGGTATGGAGCCGGAGACAGTATTGAACGATATTCTTCTCCCTGCGATCAATGAAGTGGGTGATTTGTTCGATAAGGGCAAATATTTTCTGCCCCAGCTCATCGCCAGCGCTGAGACAATGAAACTGGCGATCGAGTATCTAGAACCCCTTCTGGAACAAAAAAGCGGCAAGAAGGAAATGCCCACCGTTGTTATTGCAACTGTGGAAGGCGATATCCATGATATCGGGAAAAACCTGGTAGCGCTTATGTTAAAAAATTACGGCTTCCGAATGATCGACCTTGGGAAAGACGTGCCGAAGGAGAAAATTATAGAAGCGGCGAAAGAACATCATGCCAGCGTAATCGCGCTGTCCGCCCTTATGACAACGACCATGCAGGAAATGAAAAAAGTAGTGGATTATGCAAAGGAACAGAAAGTGGACGCAAAAATCATGATAGGGGGCGCGGTGATTACTCAGGATTATGCAGACGAAATCGGGGCTGACGGTTATTCCAAAGATGCAGCTGGCGCGGTCAAGCTGGCAAAACAGCTCTTGCATATAGAGAATGAATAGATGGCAGAAAGGCAGGGAATCAATTTATGAATGGTGCAGATGCAATTGTAAAGTGCTTGGAAAAAGAAGGGGTGGAAATCGTGTTCGGATATCCGGGAGTGGCGATCTGCCCGTTTTATAACAGCATACTGGATTCAGATATCCGAACAGTATTAATACGGACGGAACAGAACGCCGCCCATGCGGCCAGCGGTTTTACCAGAGTTTCGGGAAAGCCGGGCGTATGCGCAGTGACTTCCGGCCCCGGGGCAACGAACGTAATTACGGGAATTGCTACGGCTTTTGCGGACAGCATTCCTTTGATATGCATTACCGGGCAGGTAAACAGCGAACTGATCGGGAGCGATGTTTTCCAGGAGGCGGATATCACAGGGGCTGTGGAGTCCTTTGTAAAGTACAGCTACCTGGTCAAGGATGCAGGCAATATCCCGAGGGTGTTTAAGGAGGCGTTCCACATTGCAAATACCGGACGCAAGGGGCCTGTTCTGATTGATATACCCATCGATATACAGAACGCGCCTGTTTCCAAGTTCCATTATCCGGAAGAAATCAGCATGAGGACTTATAAACCGACGGTGAAGGGCAATATGGTTCAGATTAAAAAGGTCATCAAAGAGCTGGAAAAGGCGAAGAGGCCGATTATATGCGCGGGAGGCGGGGTACTTTTAAGCGATGCGGAAGAGGAACTCAGGGAATTCTCGGAAAAATATAGAATTCCAGTCGTTTCTACGATGATGGGAATCGGGGCGATGCCTACCAGGCATCCGATGTATTACGGAATGGTAGGGAACAACGGCAAGCCATGCGCCAACCGCGCCATGAATGAAGCGGATCTGATCATTATGGTGGGCGCGAGGGTGGCCGACAGGGCGGTCAGCCAGCCGGATTTAATTACGAATAACAAGGTGCTGGTACATATGGACGTGGATCCGGCAGAAATCGGTAAAAACGTCGGCCCGCATATTCCATTGGTAGGCGATGTCAAACATATTTTTGAAGATATTATGAACCAGGAAATCGCTTGCAGCCAGACAAGCTGCAATTATACGGAATGGATCCGTATTCTGGACGGTTACAGAGAGTCGATGGCGGTCATAAGAAAACCGAATAAGTCCTATGTAGACCCGGCAGGATTTATTACAATGCTTTCCGACAGAATGGAAGAAGACGGCATTTATGTGGCAGATGTAGGGCAGAACCAGATATGGTCCTGCGGGTACCATATCGTGAAAAAAGGACGTTTTCTGACTTCCGGGGGCATGGGGACGATGGGATATTCCATTCCTGCCGCTATGGGGGCGAAGCTGGCAAGGCCGGGGAAGCAAGTGGTGGCCGTGTGCGGGGACGGTTCTTTCCAGATGTCCATGATGGAACTGGCGACCATGCGCCAGCATGGCGTGGCTGTGAAAATTGTTGTCCTGAAAAACAATTATCTCGGCATGGTGAGGGAATTCCAGCATTATACCTATAAAGACAATTATTCCGTGGTAGACCTGTCAGGCAGCCCGGATCTGGAAAAGCTGACGGCGGCTTACGACATGGATTTCCTTCGTCTGGAAACGATGGAGAAAGCGGAAGAGACGATTGGCAGGTTCTTAGAGGAAGACAAGTCCATGCTGCTGGAATGCATCATCGATCCGATGGATCTGGTAAAATAGGAGGACAGGCAATGAAGAGAATATATTCTGTGTTAGTGGAAAACCGTTCGGGCGTACTTTGTAAGGTAGCGGGGCTTTTTTCAAGAAGATGCTTCAATATTGATTCCCTTGCGGTAGGAGAGACGGACGATCCTGCGGTTTCCTGTATGACGATCGTCAGCAGCGGGGACGAACGGACGATCGAACAGATTGAAAAACAGCTGAATAAAAAGCTGGATGTGATCAAGGTGAAGACATTTGATGAAAGCAAAAGCATCAGCAGGGAATTGATGCTGGTCAAGGTAAAATATAACCGAAGCAACCGCAGGGATATTATGGAGAACTGCGATATTATGAAGGCGCAGATCGTGGATATGTCCAAAAATATGATGATCATCCAGATCTGTGACGTGCCGGAGAGGATCCATTTATTTATTAAGATGCTGCGGTCTATCAGCATCGTGGAAGTGGCGAGGACAGGTACATTGGCTCTGCCCAAGTGTATTGACTTTTAAAGCACCGCTTGATAAAATAGTGGTCGGATGTGGGAAAGAATGAACGGAGGATACGTATGCATAAAAAGGTATTTCAGCTTTTAGTGGATAATACATCGGGTGTATTGAGCAGGATATCGGGCCTTTTTTCCAGGCGCGGTTATAATATTGAAAGCATTACGGCGGGAGGGACGGCGGATCCGAGATACACGAGGATTACGATCGTGGCATCCGGGGATGACGAGATTCTCGACCAGATCGAAAAACAGGTGGCGAAGCTCGTAGATGTGAGGAATATCAAGGTTCTGGAGCCGGAAGACAGTGTATTCAGGGAACTGGTGCTGATTAAAGTAAGGGCGGCGGCGAAGGAAAGGCAGTCGGTGATTTCGGTGGCGGATATTTTCCGGGCCAAGATTATTGATGTTGCGCCGGAGAGCCTGACTGTGGAACTGACAGGAACACAGTCGAAAATAGAAGCGTTTATCAGTCTGCTGGAAGGTTATGAAATATTGGAGCTGGCAAGGACGGGTATTACCGGCCTTGGAAGAGGGATCGGCAACGTAACTTATCTGGAAGATTAGGATAAAAGAGAAAAACGAAAAAAGGAATATGGAGGAAGAGGAAATGGCGAATATCTATTATCAGGAAGATTGCAATCTTGCGATGCTGGACGGGAAGACGATTGCCGTGATCGGTTACGGAAGCCAGGGACACGCGCATGCGCTCAATGCGAAAGAGTCGGGATGCCATGTGATTATCGGGCTTTATGAAGGATCCAAATCATGGGCGAAGGCGCAGGCTCAGGGATTTGAAGTATATACGGCAGCGGAAGCGGCAAAAAAAGCGGATATTATTATGATATTGATCAATGATGAACTTCAGGCAAAGATGTACAAAGAATCCGTTGAGCCGAATCTGGAGCCGGGGAATATGCTGATGTTTGCCCATGGATTTAATATTCATTTCGGTCAGATCGTTCCTCCTGCGGACGTGGATGTGACGATGATCGCGCCGAAGGGGCCGGGCCATACGGTAAGAAGCGAATACCAGGCTGGAAAAGGCGTTCCTTGCCTTGTTGCCGTTCATCAGGATGCCACGGGGAAAGCGCTCGATATGGCTTTGGCATATGCTTTGGCTATCGGCGGGGCAAGGGCCGGCGTATTGGAAACAACGTTCCGGACAGAAACAGAAACGGATCTCTTTGGAGAGCAGGCTGTTTTGTGCGGCGGCGTATGCGCACTGATGCAGGCCGGGTTTGAAACATTGGTAGAGGCTGGATACGACGCGAGAAACGCATATTTTGAATGTATCCATGAAATGAAATTGATTGTTGACCTTATTTACCAGTCGGGCTTTGAAGGCATGAGATATTCCATTTCCAATACGGCGGAATATGGGGATTATATTACGGGTCCGAAGATCATTACGGAGGAAACGAAAAAAACGATGAAGAAAATATTGTCCGATATCCAGGACGGCAGTTTCGCAAAAGATTTTCTTCTGGATATGTCCCCGGCGGGCGGGCAGGCTCATTTCAAAGCCATGAGGAAACTGGCAGCAGAACACCCTTCCGAGACGATCGGCAAAGACATCAGAAAGCTGTATAGCTGGAACAATGAGAACGAAAAATTGATCAATAATTAGTCGATTGTAAAAAAACATTGCGTTTTCGGGCGCAATGTTTTTTTTACATTTCATTGACTTTTTTTTTCATGCAAGATAATATATAAATAGCGGCTTTAATATGGAATTAAATATATTCAAAGGGATTTACAAAAGCAATTAGCAAAAAGGAGAGAGATACGTGTTTATCAGGACCAGAAAATTTCTATGGATTAGTTTCAGCTGTTTAATTATTCTTAGCATTGCCGTATTTATCTGGATATCTGTTTCCATGACGAGCAAAAGCAAGGCGGCGATCAATGAGATCGGCACGATCTATATGTCAGAGATGAACAGCCAGATACAGCAAAAGTTTAAAGCGATCGTAGATTTGAGACTGTCCCAGGTAGAAGGCATTATTCAGCGTACTCCACAGGGGGAGGATGGCTATAGCGAGGAACTCATGGATGACCTTGCCTTAAATGCAAGCGTGCGTAATTTTACATATCTGGCTTTTTATGATGAAAACGGCGAGTGCGAAGTGATTTACGGCGAGCCGGTGGAAATCATCGACGAAGAGGAATTCATGAGAGTGCTGAATGATAAACAGATGCATGTTTCCAGCGCCTTGGATAAAGAAGAGGAAAAAGTGCTTTTACTGGCGGTGGATGCGGAATACGATATGAAATCGGGGGAAAAAAGCACCTGTCTGGTAGCCGGGATCGGAATGGATACTCTGAACAGGGAGATGGTGCTGGAAGGGGACGGTTCCCTGATCTATTCCCATATCATACGGAAAGATGGAAGCTATATCGTCAGGAATGGGAATGCATATAGGGAAAATTATTTCACCCGTATGGGGGAAATGATCGCTGAAAACAATGGGAAAGATGCGGAAAAATATATCCAGGAATTAAAAAATGCCATGGCGGCGGGAGAGGATTATTCCTCGTTGGTAATCATAGAGGGAACCAGCAGGAATCTCTATTGTGCCCCCTTGGCCGAATGTGAATGGTATCTGATCAATGTCATGCCTTATGGAACGCTGGACGATGCCATTGCCAAACTGGGGAATGAGCGGGCCAATACGATGCTGATGGGCTGTAGCTTTATACTGGTGCTTGTATTGATTATATTTATTTTATATTATAGGGGATCGCAGCAGCAGATGAGGCTGTTGAATGAGGCGAAAGAAGAGGCTGTCCGGGCAAATAAGGCAAAGAGCGAATTCCTTTCCAATATGAGCCATGATATCCGTACGCCCATGAATGGGATTGTCGGAATGACTGCGATCGCATTGACGAATATTGACGATAACGCCCGTGTAAAGGATTGTTTGAAAAAGATCACATTGTCCAGCAAGCATTTGCTTGGTTTGATTAACGATGTTCTTGATATGTCAAAAATAGAAAATGGGAAACTGTCAATTAACATGGAATTGATTTCGCTGCGGGATACTATGGCAAGCATTGTAAATATCGTGCGTCCGCAGATTAAGGAGAAAAACCAGCATTTTGATATTTTTATTCGGAATATTATAGCGGAAGACGTGTATTGCGACAGCATAAGGCTGAATCAAATATTGATCAATCTGCTGTCCAATGCGATGAAATTCACGCCTGCGGAAGGCAATATTAAAATATACTTATCCCAGGAGCAGATTGCCGGGGATGAAAACCATGTAAGATGCCATTTCCGCGTAAAGGACAATGGAATGGGAATGTCGCCGGAATTCCAGGAAAAGATTTTTGAAACTTTTTCCAGGGAAGATTCCACCCGGGTGCAGAAAACGGAAGGCACCGGACTTGGAATGGCGATTACGAAGTATATCGTGGACGCAATGCATGGTACGATAGAATTAAGAAGCGAAAAGGGAAAAGGAAGCGAATTCCACATTGTGCTGGATCTGGAAAAAGCGACGGTGCCGGAGGAAGAAATGCGTCTGCCAGCATGGCGCATGTTGGTAGTGGATAATAATGAAGACCTTTGCCATGGCGCGGTTTCCGTATTGGAAGAGATCGGAGTACAGGCAGAATGGGCGACGAACGGACGGACGGCGATTGAAATGGTGGAAAAATGCCATAGCGAACAAAGAGACTACGATATCGTTTTGCTGGACTGGAAAATGCCGGAGATGGATGGTGTGACGACGACCAGGGAAATCAGGAAACGGGTAGGGGACGAGGTGCTGATTCTGATCATTTCCGCTTACGACTGGGCTGATATTGAGGATGAGGCGAGGGCTGCGGGAGCGCATGGCTTCATAGCAAAACCTTTGTTTAAATCCAATTTATACCTGGGACTGAAACATTATGCGGAGGAAGAGGAGAAAGAAGCGGAGATTGAGAAAGCAAAACAGGTAGATTTTACCGGAAAGCGGATTCTGCTGGCAGAAGACAATGACTTGAACTGGGAGATCGCCAACGAAATATTGTCGAGCGCCGGCTTTAAGGTAGAATGGGCAGAAAACGGACAGGAATGTATCGAGAAGTTTGAACAGTCGGAGATTGGATATTATGATGTGATTCTGATGGATATACGTATGCCCATATTGGACGGATACGGAGCATCGAAGGCGATCCGTGCTTTGGATCGTGCGGATGCCGGCCTGCCGATCCTGGCGATGACTGCGGACGCTTTTGCAGAGGATATCCAGCATTGCCTGGAATGCGGCATGAATGCGCATATAGCGAAACCGATCGACATAAATAATTTAATACAGCATTTGCAGAAATATCTGGAAGCATAATACTGGTTGATAGGTAGTTTAAGGCCGGTTCCCCTGAAAAGGAACCGGCTTTCTTGGAGAAAGCGCGGCAGGAGGAAAGGAGGCTTATCGTGCTGAAAAAAGGAAGAAAGCTGATCGCCCTGGTTATCGCTGTGCTTGTATTGTTATCGGGGATTTATTGCGTAAATTTTATTCATGAAAGCATTGTTGCGGAAAGCGCCAGCCATCTGGAGGAGATTTATACTCAGATCAATGCGTCCTTTAAGGTTCTTGTTTCGAACAATTGGAATATGCTGGATGACTGGAAATATCATATCGGGCATACGGCGAATGAGTCGGAAGGAAAGCTGAGGGAATTTTTAAGAAACGGCAAGGATAATTGGAATTTTACCGATTTTTACTTTATCGGAGAGAATGGCAGCTACCGTTCGTTTCTTGGCGGGGAGGGATTTCTTGACCTTGGGCCGCAGTTGGAGATGCTGATCAAAAACGAGGAAAAGATCGTAGTGGAGGGCGAGTTGTCGGACGGCTCCCTATTAACGATATTTGCAATCCCGGTGCAGAAGGCAATGTACCGCGACCTGGAATATTCCGCGATAGCGGTCGGCTATAACAGCATGGATTTGAAAAGGACGCTGAATATTAATGTGTTCGACCAGCAATCGTCCTATTATGTGCTTCGGCCGGATGGAAGAATATTATTTACTACCCATGACGGGAAAAACCAGCCGAGCAATTTCCTGAAGTATTTGATCAATAATGCGAGATTCATTGACAGCAGCGCGGAACAGATCAGCAACGATCTGGCGGAAGGAAAATCGGACGTGATACGTTTCGAGATGATGGATACCGATTATTATATGGTGTACCAGCCGATTGGGTTCCAGGATTGGCTGACGCTGTGGATCGTGCCGGAATATGTGGTGAATGCCAGTATGGACCATGTGCAGTCGGTTACAAGCATTATTTTCATGGTCTTTTTTGTCATTATATGTACTACGGAATTGTTTTATTTGGTTTATCGCCGGAAAAAGGCGGTTCAAAGCAAAGACGTGGAAATCAGGTACAGAGAAAAATTATTTGGTATGTTGACAAGCAATGTGGATGATATTTTTGTCATGTTTTCTGCCGATGATTTCCTGGTGGAATATGTCAGCCCGAATATTGACAGGCTTTTAGGCATTGGGGTAGAGGAGGTTAAAAGAGATTTACGGGTTTTGAATGCCGCTATTGTAGATAAGACGGTAATCGCTTCCAAGGATGTACTCAGGAATATAGCGATGGGGGAGAGCTGGCAGGGAGACGGCGAGTTCATTCATTTGCGGACAGGGAAACAGCATTGGTATCACCAGACAATACATTATACATCGATCGAAGGTAAGGATAAATTTATTTGGGTTCTTTCGGACAGGACGAAAGAGCGCCAGGCGAACCAGCAGCTGCAGCAGGCATTGGATATCGCGCAGGGAGCGAATAAGGTGAAGAGCAACTTTCTTGCCAATATGTCACACGATATGCGGACTCCCATGAATGCAGTAATCGGCTTTACGACGCTTTTGGAAAGGGAAGCGGAATATCCGGACCGGGTAAGGGAGTATACGCAGAAAATTATGATTGCCAGCAACCATTTGCTCGGGCTGATCAATAATGTGCTGGATATGGGGAAGATCGAGAGCGGAAAGACTTCCTTACATTTGTCAGAGTTCAATTTCGCAGTGATGCTAGAAGAACTGAATACGGTAATGCTGCCCCAGGCCAGGGCGAAAAAACAGAAGTTTACAATTCATACCTATGGATTATACCAGGAGTTGTTTATCGGCGATAAAGTGCGCATCAGCCAGATTCTGATGAACCTGTTGACGAATGCAGTCCAGTATACGCCGAAAGGCGGCGAGGTAGAGCTGCATATCTACAATATGGAGCAAGTGACCCAGAATTATGCCAGACTTCGGTTTGAGGTAAAAGATACCGGGAATGGCATGGGCAAAGAATTCATGGAAACAGTATTCGAACCATTTACAAGGGAAGCGAATACGACGGACAGCGGGATTCAGGGGACGGGACTCGGACTGGCAATTACGAAAAACCTTGTGGATCTGATGGGCGGTACGATTTTTGTGGAAAGCGCCCAGGGAGCAGGAAGTACCTTTACCGTTGATTTGGAACTAAAAATATCGAGACAGCCGGAAGGCGGGGATTTCTGGAAAAAGCATGGCATATACAGTATGCTGGTGGTGGACGGAAATGAAGAGGTATGCGTGAACATCCAGAATCTCATGGCAGGAACAAGCGTATATGTGCAGTATGCCCTGAACGGATATGCGGCTCTCGATATGATTGAGAAAAAGCAAAAGCAGAGGAATGGGTATAATCTGATTCTGCTGGCATGGAAGATGGGGGAAATAGACGGTATTGAAACGGCAAGGCGCATTCGTGAAAAAATAGGAAGCCATATACCGATTTTTATTCTCACGGAGTATGATTGGAGCGAAGTGGAAGAAGAGGCAAGAGGAGTCGGGATCAATGCTTTTCTGCAGAAGCCTTTCTTTATATCTAATTTCCGCCAGGTTATCGAACAGCTTGGAAGCGGAGAAATTTATGATCGGAAAGAGGAAAAAAACCATGCAGGAGACAGCAGGTCGCTGTCGGGAATGAAATTCCTTGTGGCCGAGGACAATACCATCAATGCGGAGATTATATCGGAGCTTTTAAAAACGGAAGGCGCGGACTGCGATATTGCAGAAAACGGGCAGATTGCGGCAGAGATGTTTGAAAATTCTGAAAAAGGCTATTATCATATGGTTTTGATGGATATCCAGATGCCGGTGCTGGACGGTTATGAAGCGGCAAGGAGAATCCGGAAATGCCCGCATCCGGAGGCTCAGACGATACCGATTGCCGCTATGACGGCGAATGCTTTTGCAGAGGATGTAAAGAAAGCCATGGAAGCAGGCATGAACGCCCATATGTCAAAACCGGTGAACATGGATCTTTTGAAAACTACAATATTCCAACTGGTTTAAGGAAAAGAATCAATACATAACAAAAAGGAGAGAATATGCGCAATATAGTACTTGTGGTAGATGATATGGAAATCAACCGTGAATTGCTGGCTGAGATCCTAAAGGATGAATATGATGTCATTATGGCAGAAAACGGGAAACAGGCTTTAGAATATATGGAGGACCGGAACCAGGAGATCGCGGTTGTTTTGCTGGATCTGATCATGCCGGAAATGGACGGTTTCGAAGTTCTGAAGGCAATGAAAGAGAAAATGTGGATTGATAAAATCCCTGTTCTGGTTATCAGCGGGGAATCTTCCATTAAAGTCGAACAGGATTGTTTTGACTACGGAGTTTCCGATTTTATCCATAAACCTTTTGATAACGCTCTTGTAAGGAAGAGGGTGGAAAATGTGGTAAGCCTGTTCCAGTACCAGAGGGAACTGGAACAGAAAGTAGCGGAGCAGACGGAAACTTTGCGCGAACAGTATAAGCTGCTGAAGGTACAGGCGGAGCGGCTGAAGCAGAGTAACAATAATATTATCGATATTCTTGGTACGGTAGTCGAACACAGAAATCTGGAAAGCGGCGAGCATGTAAAGCGTGTCAAGGGATATACGAAGATTATGGCGGAAGAGATCGCGAAGGAATATCCCGAGTATGGATTGACGCCGGAAAAGATCGACATTATCGTATCGGCCAGCGCGCTGCATGACTTGGGAAAGATCGCTATACCGGACAGTATCCTTTTAAAGCCCGGGAAGTTCACGAAGGAAGAGTTTGAATGCATGAAAGCGCATACGATCAGAGGATGCGAGATTGTCAGCAGCATCGAGGGTGTATGGGATGAGGAATATGCAAAGATCGGCTATGAAATCAGCCGTTACCATCACGAAAGATTTGACGGGAGGGGATATCCTGACGGATTAAAGGAGGATGAAATACCAATTTCCGCCCAGCTTGTTTCCGTGGCAGATGTTTATGATGCTTTAGTAAACGAAAGGGTATATAAAGACGCGATTCCGAAGGATAAGGCGTTTGAAATGATTGTAAACGGGGAGTGCGGCACTTTTTCCCCGAAGCTGATGCGCTGCTTTTGCAAGGCGAGGGACAAGTTTGAGAGCCTGGCGGGGGATATACCAACGAAAGCGGACAAAGAATAAGGGAGGGAAAGAAAAATGGGAATGACGATGACTCAGAAAATATTGGCAGCCCATGCGGGGCTGGAAAAAGTAGAGGCGGGCCAGCTCATTGAAGCGGATCTGGATCTGGTATTGGGAAATGATATTACCAGCCCGGTTGCCATTAAAGAAATGGAAAAAATGAACGTGGAGGGCGTTTTTGACAAAGATAAGATCGCCCTTGTGCCGGATCACTTTGTACCGAACAAAGATATTAAATCTGCGGAGCATTGCAAATGTGTCAGGGAGTTCGCATACCGTAATGAGATTACGAATTATTTCGAAGTAGGGGAGATGGGGATCGAGCATGCGCTGCTTCCGGAAAAAGGTCTTACCGTGGCGGGGGATGTGATTATCGGAGCCGATTCCCATACATGTACTTACGGCGCTTTGGGCGCTTTTTCCACAGGGGTAGGAAGCACGGATATGGCGGCCGGCATGGCGACAGGCAAGGCATGGTTTAAGGTGCCTGGGGCGATCAAATTCCATTTAGTGGGAAAACCTGCCCCATGGGTAAGCGGAAAGGATATTATCCTGCATATTATCGGTATGATCGGCGTGGACGGGGCTTTATATAAGTCTATGGAATTCGTGGGAGAAGGAATTCGGAACCTGACGATGGACGACCGCTTTACGATTGCGAATATGGCGATAGAGGCGGGAGGGAAGAACGGGATTTTCCCGGTGGATGATACGGCAATCGCCTATATGAAGGAGCATTCCCAAAAAGAATATACGGTGTATGAAGCGGATGCGGATGCGGTATATGACGAGGAATATACGATCGATTTGGGTGCGCTTCGTCCTACCGTAGCGTTCCCCCATCTTCCTGAGAACACGAAAACGGTGGATGAAATAGGCGAAGATATCAAAATAGACCAGGTGGTCATCGGTTCCTGCACGAACGGACGGCTGGATGACCTGCGTATTGCAGCAAAGGTGCTTTCTGGAAAACATGTGGCAAAAGGCATACGCTGCATCGTGATCCCTGCTACCCAGGCCATTTATATGCAGGCCATGGAAGAGGGGCTTTTGAAGACTTTTATTGAGGCGGGCGCGGTGGTGAGCACGCCAACATGCGGCCCGTGCCTCGGCGGCTATATGGGGATTCTGGCGGAAGGGGAACGCTGTGTATCCACGACGAACCGAAACTTTGTGGGACGGATGGGACATGTGAAATCGGAGATTTATCTGGCGAGTCCGGCGGTAGCTGCAGCAAGCGCGGTGGCAGGAAAAATTGCCTGCCCGTAAATGCAGGTTTCCAGCGTAAGTATCTTGTAATCATTTTCAATGGCAGGGAGGAACCTATGAAATCAGCAAAAGGAACAGTATTTAAGTATGGAGATAATGTGGATACGGATGTCATTATTCCGGCAAGATATTTGAACTCTTCCGATCCGGCGGAGCTTGCGCTTCACTGTATGGAAGATATCGATAAAGAGTTTGTACACCAGGTGAAGGCCGGGGATATTATTGTGGCGGATAAGAATTTCGGCTGCGGGTCTTCCCGGGAACATGCGCCCATCGCTATTAAGGCGGCGGGGGTAAGCTGTGTGATTGCCGAGACATTTGCAAGAATTTTTTACCGGAATGCGATCAATATTGGACTCCCTATTGTGGAATGCCCGGAGGCATCCAAGGAGATCGAAGCCGGTGATGAGGTGGAAGTGGATTTTGACAGCGGGGTTATTCGAAACATAACGAAGGGTACACAGTTCCAGGGACAGGCATTCCCTGAATTTATGCAGAAAATTATTGCTGCAGAAGGACTGGTCAATTATATTAACCATAAAAAATAGCAAGAACGGCGAAGAAATGGGATGAAGAATGAATATAGAAGAATTTTTCGGGCAGTTGGATGAGTATTTCCAGAAAAATGAACTGGAGCAAGTGGAGCCATATCTGGTCAGGAACCTGGAGGAGGCGAAAGAGGCGGAGGATTATGCCTCTTATATTGCAGTGGGGAATGAGATGATCGGCTTTTATCGGAGCGTATCCGAATTCCGAAAAGCTTTTGATATTGCGGAAGACGTTCTGCTATTGATGGAGGAACTGCAGCTGGGGGGGAGCGAGCATTTCGCTACCACTTTGCTGAATACGGCCACCGCCTACCGCGCGGCTGGCAATGCCGAACAGGCATACCAGTATTACCGCCAGGCGTTGCAGATTTATAGCGGCCTTTTGCCGGAAGGGGATTATCGGTTTGCGGGACTCTATAATAATATGAGTATTCTTCTGGAACAGATGGGGAGAAATGAAGAAGCGGCAGAACTTCTGAAAAAGGCTCTTGGAATCGTAGAAAAGCTGGAAGAGAGCGGGGCGGAGCAGGCTACGACTTTAACGAATCTTGCGCTCGTTTATTTTAAGATGGACCGGGCAGGAGAGGCGGCAGAAGCATTGGAAAGGGCGTTGCGTATTTTTGAGGAAGTGGGGGAAAACGGCGAAACGGATGCCCATTACAGCGCGGCGCTGGCCGGAGTGGGGGAAGCCTATTACCGAATGGGGGATTATGCCTTGGCGCTGGCATCTTATGAGAAAGCTTTGCTGGAAGTAAAAAAACATTTTGGGGAAAACCAAAGCTATGCGGTGCTTTGCGAGAACTGCGCCGCCGTCTGCGACTGTCTGGCAGATGGGGAAAAGGCCGGGAAGTATAGGGAACGGGCGCAGAACATCTACGAGAGGATCGGTTGAAACGACGCGGAATGGGAAAGAATGGAAAAATAAAAGGGCTGGAGCTGTCCAGGAGATATTATCATGCTTATGGAAAAAAGATGCTGGAAGAAAAGTTCCCGATGCTGGCAGGGCGGGTGGCCGCAGGGCTGGCAGGGCAGGGATCGGAATGCCTGGGTTTTGATGACGCGATTTCCAGGGATCATGATTACGGCCCCTCTTTTTGCTTGTGGCTGACGAGGGAGGACTATGAAAAATATGGGCAGGTCATGGAGGCAGAATACCGGAAGCTGCCAAAAGATTTCGAAGGGGTAAAGGGCAGGATGGAAAGCCTGCATGGAAGCGGAAGAGTCGGCGTTCTTTGCATTCCTGATTTTTATTATGGCATATTGGGGACGGAGGACATCCCGAAAAGCAACAGGGAGTGGATGCGGCTGCCAGAATCGGCTCTCTGCATGGCCACCAACGGCGAAGTGTTTGAGGATCCGCTGGGAGAATTCAGCAGAATAAGGAACGGATTGCTCCCTTGCTATCCGGAAGATGTGAGAATCAAGAAGATGGCGGCAAGGGCGGCGGTGATGGCCCAGTCGGGTCAGTATAATTATGCCCGTGCCATGAAGCGGGGGGAAAAGGTGGCCGCAAGGCTGGCGCTGGCAGAATTTATGAGAAGCGCGATTTCTATGGTTTATCTGATCAACAGGCGGTATGCGCCTTTTTATAAATGGATGCGCCATGGGATGAAAGAACTCCCCGTTTTATCCGAGATCGGGGATATCCTGGATCTTCTGGCGGGAATGGAGGATCAGTCCCAGGCATGGGAAGGCGCGGGGGAAATGGATTATTTATATACAGTGAACGGGAATGACAAATGCGTGATTATTGTGGAGGCGGTCTGCAGCCTGGTCATTCAGGAGATGGCAGCCAGGGGGCTGACGGAAGAGGGGGATAATTTCCTGGAAAGCCATACGGCGGCGTTGATGGAAAAGATCCAGGATCCTGATATCCGTTCCATGCATGTGATGGAAGGGTAGTTATGCGGGGAAAATTAAAAAGAAATGATTGCTATCTGTTTCTGGGCATCGCCTTTGCTTCTTTTTCTCTTTTTCTCTGGCAACGCCTGGCCGCTTCCGAAGAGGGAACAATGGTCGTTGTATCAAGAAACGGGGATACGATTGCCAGCTATCCGCTGAATACGGACGAGAGGATTGTTTTGACAGGCGACGGAGGAGGAAGCAATGTGCTGGTGATCCGGGACGGAGAGGCATATATGGAAGAGGCGGACTGCCCGGACAAGCTTTGCGTGAAGCAGGGGCCGGTTGGGAAAAACGGGGAAAGCATCATCTGCCTTCCCCATAAACTGGCAGTCCAGATCATCGGCGGAGAAACAGGGGAAGCGGATGTTCTGGCAAGGTAATGGATCAGGGAGGATAGAGCGGGATGAAAAATAAAACGGCATATATGGGGCTTTTTCTTTCCTTTGCTTTGATCCTGTCTTATGTGGAATCCCTGATTCCTTTTTCTTTTGGAGTTCCCGGAGTGAAACTTGGGCTGGCTAATCTGGCGGTGCTGCTCGTCCTTTATCGTTATGGCTGGAAGGAGGCACTGGCGCTGAACTTGGCAAGAGTCTTTCTCTCCGGCTTTTTGTTCGGAAATTTGTTTATGGTGATGTACAGTCTGGCGGGGGCAATGGGCAGTTTCCTGGCGATGTGCCTGTTGAAAGGAGCAAAGGGGTTCAGCATAATAGGAGTCAGCATGGCGGGCGGCGTATGCCATAATATCGGGCAGATTCTGGTGGCATATTTCGTAACGAGAACCGCAGGGGTTGTCTTTTATCTGCCGACGCTTCTTGCAGCAGGGCTGGCGACAGGACTGCTCATCGGACTGCTTGCCCGGGAAATGGACAAATATATGGGGAAGGAGGCTGGGAAAAGGCTATGATTGCATATATGAAAGGGGAAATTGCAGATATTGCGGAGGACAATCTGATACTGGAGGTGAACGGCATCGGATATAATATCAGGATTTCACCAGGAACGGCCGGACTCCTTCCGGGAATCGGACAGGAAGTGAAAATATATACTTATACCTATGTGAAAGAGGATGCTTTCTGGCTTTACGGTTTTCTGACACGGGATGATCTGGAGATCTTTCGCAGATTGATTACGGTAAATGGAATCGGTCCGAAGGGGGGACAGGCAATCCTCTCGACGATGACGGCGGATGATCTGCGGTTTGCGATTCTTTCCGGCGATGCAAAGGCTATTGCAAAAGCACCGGGAATCGGAGCAAAGACGGCAGAGAGGATCATTCTGGATCTGCGCGACAAGGTATCTTTGGAAGAGAGCTTTATGGGGCGGGGAGAAGGGAAAAAAGCGGACCGAGGGGCGGATGCCGGAACGAGCAGAGCCCGGAACGAAGCGGTGGAGGCGCTGACGGCGTTGGGCTATACCCCGTCCGAGGCAATGAAGGCGGTAAAAAAGACAGGAGCGCCGGAGGGGATGGATACGGAGGAAATATTAAAGCTGGCTTTGAAATATATGAACAGCTGATAGGAAAATAGATGCCTGAAGCAGAAGATAAGGGCATAGGAAGGACATGGTTGTCTGTATGGCGAAAAGAATGATAGAAACCGGTTTTACGGAAGAGGACGTGAAAATAGAGGGTTCTCTCCGCCCGAAGCGCCTGAAGGATTATATCGGACAGACGAAGGTGAAGGAAAATCTGAGGATATATATAGAGGCGGCAAAGCAGAGGAAGGACGCGCTGGACCATGTGCTTTTTTACGGGCCTCCAGGACTCGGGAAGACGACGCTTGCGGGCATCATTGCCTCTGAGATGGGCGTGAATATGAAAGTGACGAGCGGCCCGGCGATTGAGAAACCAGGCGAGATCGCCGCTATTTTAAATAATCTGCAGGAGGGAGATCTGTTGTTTGTCGATGAGATACACCGTCTGAACCGCCAGGTGGAAGAGGTTCTTTATCCGGCGATGGAAGATTATTGCATCGATATTATGATCGGGAAAGGGGCGTCTGCCCGTTCGATTCGGCTGGATCTTCCGAAGTTTACATTGGTGGGGGCGACGACAAGGGCCGGGCTTTTGACCGCTCCCTTAAGGGATCGGTTTGGCGTGATCCACCGCCTTGAATTTTATTCTGCGGAGGAACTGACGCTGATTATCCAGCATTCGGCAAAAGTTCTGGATGTGGAGATAGAAAAGGAGGGAGCGCAGGAACTGGCCAGAAGAAGCAGGGGAACGCCCCGTCTTGCCAATCGGATGCTGAAACGGGTCAGGGATTTTGCGCAGATCAAATATGACGGCGTGATTACAAAAGAGGTTGCCCGGATGGCGCTGGATTTGATGGAAGTAGACCGGATGGGACTGGATCATATCGATCGGAATATATTGATAACGATCATTGATAAATTCAAAGGCGGGCCGGTAGGGCTGGATACGCTGGCGGCATCCATCGGCGAAGATGCCGGGACGCTGGAGGATGTATACGAGCCGTTTTTGCTGAAAAATGGATTTTTAAACCGTACGCCCAAAGGAAGGGTGGCGACGGATCTGGCATATCATCATTTGGGGCTTGAAATTCCTTCTTAATATCTATATAATAGATATAGTATGGGAAAATTGACGGGGCAGCATATTTTGTGGAAGGATGTGATGGGGAGTGTCGGCTAAGACAGATACAGAAGTGATTATCGGCGGCAAGGTATTTACATTAAGCGGTTATGAAAGTGAAGAATATTTGCAGAAAGTAGCGTCTTATATTAATAATAAGATGACGGAATACGGCAAGGTCGATAGTTTTCGGAGACAGCCCTCGGATACCCAGAGCGTTCTGCTCCAGCTTAACATCGCGGATGACTATTTCAAGGCGAAAAAGCAGATCAGTCTTTTGGAAGAAGAGATCCAAAGCAAAGAACGGGAATTGTATGACCTGAAGCATGAATTGATTGCATCGCAGATCAAGCTGGAAAATACGGAAAAGAATGTAAAGAGCCTGCAGTCGGAAGTAAACGAAAGCGCAAAGAAAATAATTCGCATGGAGACGGAACTGAAAGATTTTAAGGGAAACGGAAAGTAATTGGAGATAATGGAAAGAGGAGGGCTGTCTTGTATAAGACAGCCTTTATTATCAGACACTGCCCCGCGAAGCGTAGCAGTGTCTGAATAAACTGGGAGTGGATATGAAGAAAGTGGAATTGCTTGCGCCTGCGGGAAATTATGAAAGTTTTCTGGGGGCGGTGCATGCCGGGGCAGATGCTGTTTATCTCGGAGGCGAGAAGTTCGGCGCAAGGGCATATGCGGATAATTTTACAGAGGAAGAGGTATGCCGGGCGATAAGGTATGCCCATATTTATGGGAGAAAGGTGTATCTGACAGTGAATACCCTTGTAAAGGAACGGGAATTCCATGATTTGTATTCTTATCTCCTTCCTTTTTATGAAGCGGGACTGGACGGGGTGATTATTCAGGATCTTGGGGTATTTCAGGCAGTCGGCAAATGGTTTCCGGCGCTGGCAAGGCATGCCAGCACACAGATGGCGGTGACGGGATTCCGGGGGGCGGAGTATTTGAAAGACTTGGGGGCCAAACGGATCGTTCCGGCAAGGGAGCTGTCGCTGGCAGAGATAAAAGAAATGAAGAAAAAGGCGGATATAGAGATCGAAACGTTTATCCATGGGGCGATCTGCTATTGCTATTCGGGCCAGTGCCTGTTCAGCAGCGTGATCGGAGGAAGAAGCGGGAACAGGGGGAGGTGCGCCCAGCCCTGCCGTCTGCCTTATCGTATTTCCAGCGGATTTTCGGATGATATGCCAGGCCGGGAAGCCCGACTGAGGCAAAAGACAGGAAAGGATAGGTATCCCCTCAGCTTAAAGGATATGTGTACGGTGGAACTGCTGGGAGAGCTGATAGAGGCAGGCATCGATTCCTTCAAAATAGAAGGAAGGATGAAAAGCCCGGAATATGCCGCAGGCGTAACGGGGATTTACAGAAAGTACATCGACAAGTATTATGAAGATCCGAAGAACTACTGTGTGGAAGAGGAAGATCGGAAAAAACTGGAATCGCTGTATATCCGAAGCGAAATCAGTCAAGGTTATTATTATAAGCATAACGGAAAGGATATGGTATCCCTGGAAAATCCGGGATATACAGGAAGCGACGAGATCTTGCTGGGGCAGATTCGGAGGACTTATCTGGAAGGAGATTTCCGCTATCCCGTCCAAATGCGCATAAAACTGGTAAAAGGAGAAGAAACGGAGCTGGCCGTTACAGGGGGCGGCGTAAATATCACGGTAAAAGGAGAGAAGCCGCAGGAAGCGCAGAAACAGCCGCTGACGGAGGAAGGAATTCGCAGGCAGCTTGGCAAATGCGGAAAGACGGCATTTTATCTGGATGGTTTGCATATTTCCATGCCCGGGGATATTTTTCTTCCGGTAAAATCCATCAACGACTTAAGGCGAATGGCATTGGAACGTTTGGAAGAGGAAATCATCAGGAAAAATGGGTTTCCTTCCCCTTATGAGAGAAAAACGGAGAGACTTAAGGATGAGGAGGAACTTTATAAGAAAGATTCGAAACATCTGATTTCTAGTGAAAAAAAGGACAGGAAGACAAGGATCCATGCGTTTGCCCTGACAAAGGAACAATGCTCTGCGGCGGTATCCTGCGGAGTGGAGCGGCTTTATGTGGATGCAGACCTTTGCATGGACGGGGAATGGATGGAGAAATGGAAGGATGCCGGAGGAAAAACGGCATTTTATCTTGCCTTGCCTTATGTGCTGCGGCAAAGGGATGATTTTTATTTGAACAGGATAGAAGCTCTGCTTGGAGAATCTGTTTTTGAAGGGGTTCTGGTGCGCAACCTGGAGGAACTCCAATATATGAAAGACAGATTCCGAAAAGATTCTGCTATAAAAATAGTGTCGGATGCCGGCCTTTATATTTGGAATAAAGAGGCGCTGGGGGTGCTTGGAAAAGATTGCGGGGAGGCATATGTTCCTTTGGAATTGAATATCCATGAGCTGAAGGAATTGACGGACAAAGAGGGGGAGCGGGAACTGGCAATGTCCGTTTATGGAAGGATTCCCATGATGATATCCGCTAACTGCGTCGCAGGCACGATGGAAGACTGCTGCCGGAAGAAAAAGGGGCAGGGTCTGGAATTTGCGGCTTTGACAGACAGATACGGAAAGGCCTTTCCTGTATATTTAAATTGTATGCATTGCTATAACGTGATTTATAATTCCCTTCCATTATCGCTGCACCAGAATGCGGATAGAATAAAAGAGGCAGGAATTTCTACGTTCCGCCTGGATTTTACAACAGAAGGGGAAAATGAGACGAAGAAGATACTGCGTTTTTGGACGAAGGGGGAAGAAAAGCTTTGTAAGGATGTTCCTTATGAAGAGTATACCAAGGGACATTTTAAACGGGGAGCGGAATAATGGAACTGTACATTACGGAAATATCCAAATATGTCATTGCGCTGCTGATGGCATTATATGCATATGAATCTTTTGCGGTATTTCGGTTTCAGGATGAAGAACGCCGAAGCGGCATTTATACAAGGCAGAATCTTCTGATGCTGGTGGTTCATTTCTCCTGCTTTATGGCGATATGCTTTGAAACTGGAGATATTACCTACTTGTTTTTCTATATTTTTCAGCAGATCGTCCTGTTCGCTACGGTTATTTTATTCCATATGATTTACCCCAGGGCGAACCGGCTGGCGGTGAATAATATGTGTATGCTTTTGGGCATAGGGTTTGTCATATTAACCAGGCTTTCCTATGAAAAAGCGGTAAAACAGTTTGTCATTGCAGTATGTTCGATTGTTTTGACGATGATCATTCCCTTTTTTATCCGTAAGCTGAAATTTTTAAAGAAACTGACATGGGTTTATGCCTTGGCGGGGATCGCAGCCTTGGCGGTCGTGCTTCTATTGGGGGCGTATACGAACGGTTCCAAGATTTCCTATTCGGTCGGCGGGGTGACGTTCCAGCCGTCGGAATTTGTAAAGATTATTTTTGTTTTCTTTGTCGCCAGCGCCCTGCATGAGTCCGCATCATTTTTTGAAGTATTTACAACGGCGGTGGTAGCGGGAATCCATGTTGTTATTCTTGTGATTTCCAAAGATCTTGGCAGCGCGCTGATTTTCTTTGTCGTATACGTGCTGATGGTATTCGTGGCCACCAGGAATCCGCTGTATCTTCTGGCAGGGACGGCCGGAGGAAGCGCCGCCGCAGTCATTGCCTATCAGGCTTTCAGCCATGTACAGGTGCGCGTCCAGGCATGGAGGGATCCATGGAGCGAAATCGATTCGGCGGGCTACCAGATCACCCAGTCTTTGTTTGCGATCGGCAGCGGCGGCTGGTTTGGCATGGGTCTTTTCCAGGGAACGCCGAATTCCATTCCCTTTGTGGAAGCGGATTTTATATTTTCCGCGATTGCAGAAGAGCTGGGCATTATATTTGCCATGTGCGTGATTCTGGTATCCTTAAGCAGCTTTATTATGTTTATGGACATTTCTATGAAATTAAAGGATAATTTTTACCGGCTGATTGCCTTCGGGCTCGGTGTTACTTATATTTTCCAGGTGTTTCTGACGATCGGCGGGGGCAGCAAATTCATTCCGCTGACCGGCGTTACTTTGCCCTTGGTCAGTTATGGGGGAAGCTCCGTGCTGACTACGCTGATTATGTTTGCGATCATAGAAGGACTCTGCATGGTAAAAGGGGATGAGGAAAAAGAGGAGAAATATGCGGCAAGAAAGAGACGTAAAATTAAAAACAGCAGGACAGAGAACCGGGACGAAAAAGAAGAGGAATGATCATCCCAAAAAGAAAAAAACGAATGTTCCCATTATGACGGTGACATATCTGTTTGCGGCAGTTTTTCTTAGTATGATGGTTTATATCTGTTATTATTCCTCGACCCATGAGCAGGAGCTGATCAATAACAGCTATAACGGCAGGCAGCAGGTTCTTACGGCGAAAAACATCCGGGGGACGATTTATGCAGGAGGAGGGGAAATCCTTGCACAGACCATAACGGATGAAGAAGGAAAGGAAGTACGCAGTTATCCGTACGGCAGTCTTTTTTCCCATGCGGTTGGGTATGCCACGCATGGAAGGGCAGGGATAGAGGCTCTGGGAAATTATTATCTGATTCATTCCAATGCGCCTTTGTCGGAAAAGGTGGCAGACGATATGGCCGGGAGCAAATATCCGGGGGACGATGTGCATACCACTTTGGACGTCAGCCTTCAGGAAGTGGCGGACCAGGCGCTCGGTGTTTATAGAGGGGCAGTTATTGTTTCAGAGCCTTCCAGCGGGAAGATTCTTGCCATGGTGTCCAAACCGGGTTATGATCCTAACCAAATAGAAGAAATTTGGGATTCCCTAGTGGAGGACAAGGAAAGCGGCATATTGCTGAACCGCACGACGCAAGGGCTGTATCCGCCCGGTTCCACGTTTAAGATCGTGACGGCGCTGGAATATATAAGGGAAAACCCGGATACGTACCAGAATTATGGTTTCCAGTGCAACGGAAGTTTTTCGGACGGCGCGGACAGGATCAACTGTTATCATGGGCAGAGCCACGGCAGCGTGAATTTTTCCAGATCCTTTGCGAAATCTTGCAACGCTTCTTTTGCCAACATCGGCGTGAAGCTGGATAAAGGAAAATTCCAGGATACTTTGGATGATCTGTTGTTCAACCAGGAGCTTCCGCTGGAACTGAATTATAATAAGAGCCGCATAGAGGTGCAGGAAGATTCTCCGAACAGCGATATGATGCAGATCGCCATCGGCCAGGGGACGACGGGAATGACCCCGGTTCATTTGAATATGATTACGAATGCGATTGCGAACAACGGCGTGTTGATGAAACCATATGTCATAGATTATGTGGAAAACAGTACGGGAACGGTGGTTAAGCAATTTTCACCTTCCACAGCAAAGAGGCTGATTTCTGCCGGGGAAGCGGACGCTTTAAAAGAGCTGATGCGCGGCGTGGTGGAGGAAGGGACGGCAAGCCGGCTAAAAGGGCTTTCCTATACGGCGGCAGGAAAAACAGGATCTGCGGAATACAATACCGTAAAGGGGGACTCCCATGCATGGTTCACCGGATTTGCCCCGGCGGACAATCCGAAGATCAGCGTGACCATTATCATTGAAGGGGCTGGCTCCGGCGGGGATTTCGCCGTGCCGATCGCCAAGAGGATTTTTGACGCATATTTTCAGGAATAATATTGGAAATAAAAAAAAGTATGTTATAATGGCAACAGGAAACAAAAATACAGACGGATGGTTCAAAGATGAAATTTTATAAAAATCTTTATATAGGCGAAGGAATCAAACATCCGAATATGGTAAAGTGGAAGCTGCAGCACAATGCCGGGCAGTTTCAGATATATGTGATCGCGCTGGCCGCCGGGAGAGACCAGCTGGAGATCTACCACTGTGCATTTCTCCAGCAGAAATATTATAAAAAACATCCGCCATATATTATAGGCATCGCAAAAAAATATGAAGAAGCGCTGGATCTCGTGGTGGAAATAACGAAAGCGGCATTGGAGAGAAACGGATATCCTGACTTGAAAAAATATTTGTTTCCAGAAGGTGATTAAGAGGTAGATATGCTGCACATATTATTAACAATAATATTGTCAATACTGAAAATAATAGGAATTATTCTGGCCGCCGTTATCGGAATCCTTTTGCTTGTCCTTCTCTGCGCGCTGTTTGTGCCTGTCAGGTACCGTGTTGCGGCGGATGGGAAGCTTGGGGAAAAGCCGCCAGCCCGCGTGGAAATAAAGGTGACATGGCTGCTGCACATGGTGAATGTCCTATTTTCTTACCATGGATCCGTTTGTCTGAGGATAAGGCTGTTTTGTTTTACATTACTGGACTCTTCTAAAAAAAAGAAAGGAAAAAAGAAGAAAAAGGGGGGTAAAAAGAAACAGCACAAGGCGGGCAAGGAAAGAGACGGAAAGGAAGAAACGGAAATCCCCCCGATTCCGGAAAAGGAAAGGATAAACGAGGAAGAAACCGCCAGACTGGAAATGGGAAGGGAAAAGACGGCTGAAGAAGGGGAAAGCAGGGACCGAACAGAAGGAGGTCTTTCGGAAGGGGAAGACGGGCAGGGAATCATAGAAAAGGTCAAAGCATTCTTTCATGCTGTTTTTAGTTTTTTCCGTAAACTTTTGGAAGCCTTGAAAAATATAGAGTACACAACCAGGGAAATATGTGGTAAAATAAAAAATGTTATGGAAAATATACGGTATTATATCGATATTTTGCAGGGCGAGGCTTTCCGAAACGTATTTAGAAATGCCAAAAAACAGCTTTTATGGATATGCAGGAAGCTGAAGCCGCAGATATGCAGGATCAATCTGCGGGCAGGAATGGAGGATCCGGCTACGACCGGCCAGATCATGGCAGTCTATGGAATGCTGTATCCTATGGTCGGAGGCAGCATATTCCTGCAGCCGGAATTCGAAGGGAAAGTAATGGAAGGCGATGTATATATCAAGGGCAGGATAACAGGGATTATCTTCCTGGTCGCCAGCTTAAAGATTGCATTGGATAAAAATATATGGAGATTGCTGAAACTGCTGAAAAAGGAGGGCGTATAAATGGCAGATAATAATTTCTCAGGTGTAATAGAAGCATTGATGAACGGCATGAACTGTGTGCTTTCAACAAAGACGGTGGTGGGCGAGGCAACCCAGGTGGGTGATACGATCATACTGCCCCTTGTGGATGTCAGCTTCGGCGTAGGCGCAGGGGCGAATGCGGCGGATAAAAAAAGCGGCGGCGCAGGCGGCTTTACCGGCAAGATGACTCCCAGTGCGGTACTCGTTATTAAAGATGGAACGACAAAGCTTGTCAATGTGAAAAACCAGGATACGATGACAAAGATTTTGGATATGATTCCGGATATTGTGGAAAAATTTACAAAACCAGAAGATAAGGAAGAACTGCCGGACGATAAGACAGCGGTGGACATCGCTTTTCCCGAGGAATAATACTGCGCGGGAGATGGGGAAAAATAAAAGTCATGCAGGACAAGGGGAATGCATAAGATAAAATAAGAGCATAAGCAGTTGGAGCGGCACGGAGGAACAGCATGAAAAAATTGATTGGTTTTATCGCTTTTTGGATTGCGGTAGGAATGCTGCTTATGCTTCTTTTTTTTACCAGCAGGTTTATAGGGCTGATTATCTGTGCATTGCTGCTGCTCATTGGATATAATTTTTATTATTGCGATTGAGGCGTACAGGAATACGAAGGTGCTGGAAAATGAGAAATGTGGATGAAATATTAAAGGACGGGAATGAGAAAGAATTAAGGGAGATGAAAGCGTGGCTTTTCCGGGAAGAGTTTCGGTTATCGATGATCCGCGAGGAACTGGATGAACTGCGGAAAAAGCTGGACCATGAAAAAAAATTCCACGAGACGGAGATGCGGAGCTTGCAGCATAAGCTGAAAGTGGAAAAAGGGCGCATAGAGCAGGAAAACCGCCTGTTGGACCAGAAGATGAAGATACTCCAGAAAGGGTTTGAGGATTTGGATGAAGACCGGCGGGTGCTTCAGAGAGAAAAGGACAAGTTTAATTCCCAGCGGGGGCCTTACCACGAAAGGCAGACGTATTCCCATCATTCAGGCATAGAGGAAATGCTGTTCAGCGGGGTGAACAGTTATTTGACATTGAAAAAAAGATATAAGGATCTGATGAAAATGTTCCATCCCGATAATGTGACGGGAGACCATGAAATGGTGCAGATCATTACGAGGGAATATGAAGAGCTGAAAAAAGCTTATGAAATGGGAAGCAGGGCAAAATAAAAAGCCAGCCGTCAGGCTGGTTTTTTATTCAAGGCTGCTTTATAAACTGAAATCTTTAAGTCTTAAAAAATTAAGCTCTTTCTACTAAGCCAGATCTTAAGCAACGTGTGCAGACATGCATCTTTTTATTGCCGCCATTCACTTTGCATTTTACGCGTTTTACGTTAGCATGCCAGATTCTGTTTGTTTTTCTATGAGAATGGCTTACGTTATTACCAAACTGAGCGCCCTTGCCACAAATATCACATTTAGCCATTTTTGCACCTCCTCGAAATTGTACTCGCAACATTAGTATAATAGCAGATAAAACCCCATAATGCAAGTAAAAATTTCATGGATTGGAAAATTATTTTATTTGAAATTCAATATTTTCTTGTTTCTTTACCAAATTACGGTTATAATACATCATATATTGATTTCAAAAGGAAAATTAAGGAGGTATAGTATGAAAGCTTCTTCTCTGGATACCCATATGGGAAATATAGCGATCGACAGCGAAGTAATTGCGCAGTATGCCGGTTCGGTGGCAATGGAATGTTTTGGCATTGTCGGCATGGCCGGCGTAAATGTGAAGGACGGTCTGGTGAAACTTTTAAAAATGGACAGCATGACGAGGGGGATCAAGGTTTCGCTTCATAACCATAAACTGGTTCTTAATTTTCATGTCATTGTTTCCTATGGAGTCAGCATACTGGCAGTATCCGATAATCTGATCAGCAACGTGAAATATAAAGTGGAAGAGTTTACCGGCATTGGAATTGAAAAAATCAACATCTTTGTAGAAGGTGTAAGAGTGATTGATTAAGGAGGAAATTTGTTGTGGTTAAAACAATCGATGCGAAGATGCTTTCTAAGATGTTTTTAGCTGGCGCAAAAAATTTGGAAGAGAAAAAAGAGTGGATTAACGAATTGAATGTATTTCCCGTTCCAGACGGCGATACCGGGACGAATATGACCTTAACCATTATGGCGGCGGCAAAAGAAGTGTCGGCCATGGAAAAACCGGATATGACTGTGTTGTGCAAGGCGATATCATCCGGCTCCCTGCGCGGGGCAAGAGGAAATTCCGGGGTTATTTTATCCCAGCTTTTCCGCGGGTTTACCAAAGGGGTGAGGGACTACGAAAAACTGGATGCAAAGATTCTGGCCGATGCTTTTGACAAAGCGGTGGAAACGGCTTATAAAGCTGTTATGAAGCCCAAGGAAGGAACGATACTGACCGTTGCCAAAGGAGGCGCCCAGAAAGCCAGGGAGTTAGCGGAAGGCGGTGAAGAGGATCTGACGGTATTTTTTGAAGAAATTATAAAGCATGCGGACGAGGTGCTGGAAAAAACGCCGGATCTTCTTCCTGTGCTGAAACAGGCGGGAGTGGTGGATTCCGGCGGACAAGGACTGATGCAGGTGCTGAAAGGCGCTTATGAAGCTTTCCTTGGAAAAGAAATTGATTTTAAGATTTCTGATGTGAAAGCGTCATCTTCTGCGGCATCGGCAAATATGGATGCACAGGCGCAGGCGGATATTAAATTCGGCTATTGTACAGAATTTATTATTATGCTGAACAGGAATTTTAATATCAAACAGGAAATGGATTTTAAAGCATACCTGGAATCGATCGGTGATTCCATCGTGGTAGTTGCGGATGAGGATGTAGTTAAAGTGCATGTACATACCAACGACCCCGGTATGGCAATTCAAAAGGCATTGAAATATGGCGCTCTTTCCAATATGAAGATTGATAATATGAGGCTGGAGCATCAGGAAAAACTGTTTAAGATGGCGGAAAAACAGAAAGAAGAGACAAAAGAGGCGGAGAAAGCGCCGAAAAAGGAAGTGGGCTTTATTGCGGTTTCCGCAGGAGATGGAATCCAGGAGATCTTCAAAGGACTCGGTGTGGATTATATTATCGAAGGCGGCCAGACAATGAATCCCAGCACGGCGGATATGCTGGATGCTGTGGAAAAAGTGAACGCGGATACAGTATATATTCTTCCGAATAATAAGAACATTATTCTGGCGGCGGATCAGGCATCCCATATGGCAGAAGACAAGAAAGTTGTCGTGATACCCACCAAGACGGTGCCACAGGGGATTACTGCGGTGATAAATTATGTACCTGAACTGTCCGTGGAAGAGAATACGGAGACGATGTCCGAGGAGATCAAGGCAGTCCGTACCGGCCAGGTGACGTATGCGGTGAGGGATACGGTGATCGACGATAAGGAAATTAAACAAGGCGATTATATGGGAATCGGCGACAGCGGCATTTTGTCCAACGGGACGGATATGATGGAAGTGACTTTCCGAATGATAGAAGACATGATGGAAGAGGATAAGGAACTGATCAGTATATATTATGGTTCCGAGGTTTCGGAAGAAACGGCAGGAGAATTAAAGGAAAAAGTGGAAGCAAGATATCCGAGATGCGATGTGGAGCTGCAATATGGGGGACAGCCGATTTACTACTATATTATTTCAGCCGAATAGTAGTGTGAAGAGAGGTTCTAAGGCTCGCACCAGTGGGTGCTTCGCCAAGAACTTCTAGGGTTCTTAACGCAAATTTGCGTTAAGAACCGCCCTTCACACCGAAGAATGCCCGGAGAACGGGCATTCTTCCCGTTGGCTTGAAATGTTGTGGGGCGGAATTATGGGAGTGGGTGTATTAGGAGAAAAGGACGGGGGGCCGTCCTTTTTTTACAGAGTTGGTGCGCGGGTAGGGGGAAAGTTTTTCTCTGCTTGATTCATATTGATAATATTATAAGAAATGGATAAGGTGAGGGTATGGATGGATGTACGGATATTATTCAGATCAAAGGGGTGGGGGAGAAGACGGCTCGGTTGTTTTATAAGCTGGGTGTGAAGAATATCGGGGAGCTGCTTCGGAATTATCCGAGGGATTATGAAATGTTTTCCGCTCCGCTTTCCATCAGCGATGCCGTCCCGGGGGAGCTTTGCGCGGTGAGGGCCTGTCTGGTGGGGAATATGGCATCGAAAAAAGTGAGGAATCTGACGGTGATTAATTTTGTAGTCAAGGATGGAACCGGACAGGTTTTTATGACTTATTTTAATATGCCTTATGTAAAAAATATATTGAAAAAGGGAAGTTTTTATATATTCCGGGGAATCTTGCAGGAGAAAAACGGAAAGCTGGCGATGGAACAGGCGAAGATTTATAAGCCGGAGGAATATGCCAGGCTTACCGGCGTGCTGCAGCCTAAATATCCGCTTACGGCGGGGCTGACGAACCATATGGTGACAAAGGCGGTCAAACAGGCGCTGTCACTTTTTGACTGGGAAGGGGATCCTTTGCCAGCATGGATCAGGGAGGAACAGCGCCTTATGCCGTATGAACAGGCGTTGGAAGCCGTTCACTTTCCTTCGGATTATGATGAACTGCTAGCGGCGAGGAAGAGGCTGGTTTTTGACGAATTCTTTTTCTTTCTTCTGGCGTTGCGAAAATGCAAGGATCACAACGAGGGATTGAAAAGCAGTCATCCCATGATGGAAACAGCACAGACGGGAAGGCTGATAGAGGCTCTTCCCTATTCTTTGACGGCGGCACAGCGCAGGACATGGGAGGAAATCAGGGATGATCTTGCGGGGGACAAGGTCATGAACCGGCTTGTCCAGGGCGATGTGGGATCGGGAAAGACGATTCTTGCTTTTCTTGCGCTGCTCATGTGTGTGTCCAATGGCTATCAGGGAGCTATGATGGCACCGACGGAAGTATTGGCATTGCAGCATTACGAGGCAATGAAGGAACTGACGGAAAAATACCGCCTTCCCTTTTGTCCGATACTGTTAACAGGGTCTATGGCAGCAAAGGAAAAGAGGGAGGCATACGAGGAGATCAAGAGCGGAAGAGCCAACGTAGTGATCGGAACTCATGCCCTGATACAGGAAAAAGCGGAGTATAAAAACCTGGCATTGGTCGTCACGGACGAACAGCATCGGTTCGGCGTAAGGCAAAGGGAGAGGCTGGCCGGAAAGGGAGAGGGCGTGCATGTGATGGTCATGAGCGCGACGCCGATCCCGAGAACCCTGGCGCTTATTCTTTATGGGGATCTGGATATTTCGATCATAGATGAACTGCCCGCCAACAGGCTGCCCATCAAAAACTGCGTGGTTGGAACGGAGTACAGGGACAGGGCATACCGCTTTATCGAAAAGGAAGTACGGATGGGACACCAGGTTTATGTGATATGCCCGATGGTGGAAGAAGGGGAAATGGAAGGAGTAGAAAACGTAGTATCCTACACGGAAAAGTTAAAAAGCATGCTGCCGGCAGATATACAGGTAGCTTGCCTTCATGGGAAAATGCGTTCTTCGGATAAGAATAAAATTATGGAGGAATACGGCACGCATAATATTGATGTGCTTGTTTCTACTACCGTGATCGAGGTAGGGATCAATGTCCCCAATGCCACGGTGATGATGGTGGAAAATGCGGAACGGTTCGGCTTAGCGCAGCTTCACCAGCTCAGGGGCCGGGTCGGCAGGGGGGAGAGCCAGTCCTACTGCATTTTTATGAATGGATCCGGAAAAAAAGAAAGTTTTGACAGGCTGGAGATATTAAACCGGTCCAACGATGGATTTTATATTGCGGGGGAGGACCTGAAAATGCGCGGCCCTGGGGATTTGTTCGGAATACGGCAGAGCGGGCTGATGGATTTTAAGATCGGGGATATTTATCAGGATGCAGATCTGCTGAAAGCGGCGGGGGAATATGCGGACAGGGTGCTGTCCGAGGATGAAGGGCTGGAAAAACCGGAGCATGCCCTGCTTGGAAAGTATATGGAAAATCTATTGAATTCGGTTGACTTTCGGACAATCTGACGGTAAGATAATGAATAACGGCGATATTTTACCGGGACAGACCAGAGACAAGAGGGCGGAAAGGAGAAGTGCTGCGGGTGCAGTGCGGTACAGAACAGTGGCAAAGATTGCGATCGTAACGGACAGTAATAGTGGAATTACGCAGAATCAGGCAAAGGAGCTGGGCATTTATGTGCTTCCCATGCCTTTTATGGTGAATGAAGAGACTTATTTTGAAGATATTAACCTGACACAGGATGAATTTTATGAAATGCTGGCGAGAGGGGACAATGTGGTGACGAGTCAGCCGTCCCCGGATTCGGTGATGAAATTGTGGGACGATTTGCTGAAGGAATACGATGAAATCGTGCATATTCCCATGAGCAGCGGTTTATCCGGCTCCTGTCAGAGCGCCATTATGCTTTCTCAGGATTATGACGGAAAAGTACAGGTAGTCAACAACCAGAGGATATCCGTTACCCAAAGGCAGTCGGCGCTGGATGCGCGCAGACTGGCGGAAGACGGAAAATGCGCGGAAGAAATCAAAGAATTTCTGGAAGCCGATAAATACAATTCCAGCATTTATATTATGCTGGATACGCTTTATTATTTAAAAAAGGGCGGAAGAATCACGCCAGCCGCCGCCGCGCTTGGAACGCTGCTGAGGCTGAAACCGGTATTGCAGATACAAGGCGACAAACTGGATGCCTTTGCAAAGGCGAGAACGACAAACCAGGGGAAAACGATTATGACCAATGCCATCAAAAACGACATGATCAATCGTTTTGGAGGGGCAGACAAAGATAATATATGGCTGCAGATCGCCCACACCCATAATCAGGAGGCGGCAGAGGTATTGAAACAAGAACTGCTGGAAGTCTTCCCAGGCTTTGACATCCATATAGACCCTCTTTCCTTAAGCGTTTCCTGCCATATCGGTCCTGGAGCGCTGGCGATCGCCTGTTGTAAAAAAATATAAAATGCAGATATCTGTCAGCAAACTCCAGAGGCTTCCTCTGGAGCTTTTTTTCCTCTTTTATTTCCAAAGGATATATGCTATACTACAAAATGAATTTTTGGACAATGACAGGAAAGGATGGAAATCATGGCGAAAGCGGATACCTATGACGCCTCGAAAATAACGGTTCTGGAAGGGCTGGAAGCGGTCAGGAAAAGACCCGGGATGTATATCGGAAGCGTTTCTTACAAAGGTTTGAACCATCTGATATACGAAATTGTAGATAACGCGGTGGACGAACACCTGGCCGGCTATTGCGATAAGATAAAAGTGACGCTGGAAGCGGACGGTTCGGCCACGGTGGAAGATAATGGCAGAGGAATTCCTGTGGGGATGCACGAAAAAGGGATCAGCGCGGAGCGGCTTGTATTCACTACGCTGCATGCCGGAGGGAAGTTTGATAATTCTTCTTATAAGACGAGCGGAGGTCTTCACGGAGTGGGGTCTTCTGTTGTAAATGCGCTTTCCGCCTATCTGACGGTACAAGTGAAGAACGGCGGTTTTATTTATGAAGATAAATATGAAAGGGGAAATCCCGTTATTGAACTGAAAGACGGGCTGCTGCCTGTCATCGGGAAAACAAGGGAAACAGGGACAAAGGTGAATTTCCTTCCCGATGATACTATTTTTGACAGGACACGCTTTAAAGAAGACGAAGTGAAAAGCCGTCTGCATGAGACGGCGTATTTAAATCCAGCGCTTACGATTATCTATGAAGACAGGCGCAAGGTTCCGGCAGAACATATCGAGTATCAGGAGACGGAGGGTATTACCGGATTTGTCAAGGATATGAATAAGTCCAAAGAGACTGTACATGATGTCATTTATTATAAAGGGGAAAACGATAACATATCTGTGGAGGTCGCTTTCCAGTATGTGAATGAATTCCATGAAAATGTGCTGGGCTTCTGTAATAATATCTATAATGCGGAAGGCGGGACCCATCTGACAGGGTTTAAGACCATGTTCACCAATGTGATTAATACATACGCAAGGGAACTGAATATTTTGAAGGAGAAGGACGTTAATTTTACCGGGGCCGATGTGCGTAACGGAATGACGGCGGTCGTTTCCCTCAAACACCCGGATCCCCGGTTTGAAGGACAGACAAAGACGAAGCTGGATAACCAGGATGCGGCGAAGGTGGTCAGCAAAGTGACGGGGGAAGAAATCGTCCGTTATTTTGACCGCAACTTGGAGGTCTTAAAGGCTGTGATCGGCTGCGCCGAAAAGGCGGCGAAGATACGGAAGACGGAGGAGAAAGCGAAGACGAATATGCTCACGAAGCAGAAGTTTTCTTTTGACTCCAATGGGAAACTGGCGAACTGTGAATCGCGGGACGCATCCAAATGCGAAATTTTTATCGTGGAGGGCGATTCTGCGGGGGGAAGCGCAAAAACTGCAAGAAATCGTGCATTTCAGGCGATTTTGCCTATCCGGGGCAAAATTCTGAATGTGGAAAAGGCAAGTATTGACAAAGTTCTTGCAAATGCAGAGATCAAAACGATGATCAATGCCTTCGGCTGCGGGTTTTCCGAGGGCTATGGGAATGATTTTGATATCTCCAAGCTGCGATATGACAAAATTATTATTATGGCGGATGCGGATGTGGACGGAGCGCATATTTCCACGCTTCTGCTTACTTTGTTCTACCGTTTTATGCCGGAACTGATTTATGAAGGGCATGTATATCTTGCCATGCCTCCTTTATACAAGGCGATGCCGTCGAAGGGGAAGGAAGAATACTTATATGACGACAAGGCGCTGGAAAAATATCGGAAGCGCCATAAAGGACCCTTTACGCTGCAGCGTTATAAAGGACTGGGGGAAATGGATGCGGAACAGCTGTGGGAAACGACGCTGAACCCGGAGACAAGGCTTTTGAAACAGGTGGAGATCGAGGACGGCCGCATGGCTTCCGAGGTGACGGAGATGCTGATGGGGACGGATGTTCCGCCGAGAAAAGCATTTATTTATGAGCATGCGACGGATGCGGAACTGGACGTATAGGAAACGGCAAGCCGGGAGGAATGAATCATTATGGATGACAGCAGGATCATCAAAACGGAATATTCGGAAGTCATGCAGAAATCTTATATCGATTATGCGATGAGCGTCATTATTGCGAGGGCGCTTCCGGACGTGAGGGACGGACTGAAACCAGTGCAGAGGAGGACTCTGTACGATATGCATGAGCTGGGCATACGGCATGATAAGCCTTATCGAAAAAGCGCCCGCATTGTGGGCGATACGATGGGCAAGTACCATCCCCATGGGGACAGTTCCATTTATGAAGCCTTGGTCGTAATGACCCAGGAATTTAAAAAGGGAATGCCGCTGGTGGACGGGCATGGGAACTTTGGGAATATTGAAGGCGACGGGGCGGCGGCTATGCGTTATACGGAAGCCAGGCTGCAGAAGGTGACGCAGGAGGCATTTTTAGCCGATCTGGACAAAGATGTAGTGGATTTCGTGCCTAATTTTGACGAGACGGAAAAGGAGCCTTCCGTGCTTCCTGCCAAGATTCCCAATCTGCTTGTCAACGGTTCCGAGGGCATTGCGGTGGGTATGGCCACCAGCATTCCTCCGCACAATTTATCAGAAGTCATCGATGCGGCCAAAGCATATATGAAGAACCCGGAGATTACGGTAAAGGAATTGATGAAGCATGTGAAAGGCCCCGATTTCCCTACCGGAGGAATTGTAATTAATAAAGACGACTTGCTTTCCATTTATGAAACAGGGACGGGGAAGATAAAGGTCAGGGGGAAAGTGGAGATCGAGAAAGCGAAGGGCGGCAAGACAAATGTCGTGATTACCGAGATACCATATCCCATGATCGGCGCTAATATCGGCAAATTCCTTTCCGATGTGGCCGGGCTTGCGGAGGCAAAGAAGACACAGGATATTACGGATATTTCAAACCAGTCCTCCAAAGAGGGAATCCGTATTGTCATAGAGCTGAAAAAAGATGCGGATGTCGATCATTTTATCAATATGCTGTATAAAAAAACCCGCCTGGAGGATACTTTCGGCGTCAATATGCTGGCGATTGCCGACGGGAAGCCGGAGACGATGGGGTTAAAACAGATCATCAAGGCGAATGTTGATTTTCAGTTTGAAGTGGCGGGCAGAAAATATAAGACTCTCCTGGAGAAAGAACTGGAGCGCAGGGAAGTGCAGGAGGGGTTGATCAAGGCATGCAACGTCATCGACCTGATTATAGAGATTCTGCGGGGAAGCAAAGACCGGGCGATGGTAAAGGAATGCTTGGTGGAAGGAAAGACGGAAGGCATCCAATTCAAGTCAAAGGAATCCAAAGTCATGGCCGCCCAGCTTAAGTTTACGGAAAAACAGGCGAACGCTATACTGGATATGCGCTTGTATAAGCTGATCGGCCTGGAGCTGGAAGCTTTGGTCAAGGAGCATGAGGAAACGATGGCGAATATTTACCGGTATGAAGAGATACTGGAGCGCAGGGAGGCCATGGCGCAGGTGATCATGAACGAGCTGGACGCCATGAAGAAGGAATATGGAAGACCCAGGCGGACGATGGTGGAAAACAGGGAAGAAGCTGTTTATGAGGAAAAGAAATTAGAAGAGATGGCAGTCATGTGCCTGGTCGATCGCTTCGGTTATGTAAAAACGGTGGATGTGCCGACTTATGAGCGGAACAAAGAAGCGGCTGATACAGAAAACAGATTTGTGTTTCCATGCAAGAATACAGGGAAAATCTGTGTGTTTACCAACACAGGACAGCTGTATACGATCAAAGTTTTGGACCTGCCGTTTGGAAAGTTCCGCGATAAAGGAATTCCATTGGATAACGTCAGCAACTACAGCTCGGAAAAGGAAACGATACTTTTCATAACCGAACAGTCACAGCTGAACTTGTATAGGGTAATTTTTGCCACCAAATTTTCTATGGTAAAAGTAGTGGACGGCGGAGAATTCGACGTATCGAAACGGACGGTGGCCGCCACCAAGCTGCAAGAGGGGGACGAGGTGGTTTCCGTAAATATCTTAAAGGAACAGACCAATATTGTCCTGCGGACGGCGGGCGGATATTTCCTGCGTTTCCCGATTGAGGAGATTCCTGAAAAGAAGAAAGGAGCGGTGGGTGTCCGGGGCATGAAGCTGGCGGGCAAAGATTACGTGGAAGAGGTATATTATACACAGAATGCCGTGGAATATTGGATGGAGTATAAAGGAAAAAAAGTAGAGCTGAATAAGCTGAAAGCCGGAAAAAGGGATACAAAAGGAGTAAAGCCCAGGCTTTGACAATATTTTCCTATAAAAGGATTGACCGGAAACAAAGAAAAGATTATGATGGTAGAAAGATAAATGCCGAAAGGATAAGCAGACGGATTATGAGAGTGATTGCAGGAACGGCAAGAAGCCTTCCTTTGAAGGCGCCGGAAGGAATGGATACCAGGCCGACTACGGACAGGATAAAGGAAACATTGTTTAATATGCTTCAGCCTTATCTTGCGGACTGCATATTTATTGATTTATTCAGCGGGAGCGGCGGCATAGGCATAGAGGCATTGAGCAGAGGAGCGGGACATGCCTATTTTGTGGAAAATGGCAGAAATGCTTTTGCCTGCATCCAGCATAATATCGCCTTTACAAAAATGGAGGAGAAGGCGACGCTTTTGAGACAGGATGTGGTCGGGGCGCTGTCCGCGATTCATGAGAAGGAAGCGGATATTATTTTTATGGATCCGCCTTATGGGGAGGGCTATGAGAAGAAAGTGCTGGCTTTGCTGGCAGACAAGCCTTATGTGACAGCGGATACGCTGATCGTAATAGAAGCAGAGCTTATGGAAGACTTTTCCTTTGCCAGGGATCTTGGATATGAAGTCGAAAAAGAAAAACGGTATAAGACGAATAAGCATGTATTTGTGCGAAAGGAGCAATGTGAAAAGGAATGAAAGCTGCAATCTATCCGGGGAGTTTTGATCCGGTTACTTATGGACATCTTGACGTAATTCGTCGTGCAGCGGATATATTTGACGAATTAACAGTAAGCGTGTTGAACAATCATTTAAAGACTCCATTGTTTTCTGTGGAAGAACGTGTTAAGATATTGGAAGAGGCGACGAAAGATATCCCGAATGTGAAGGTGGATTTCTTCAGTGGCTTATTAATTGACTACGCCAGGAAAAAAGGCGTACATGTGGCGATCCGGGGCCTTCGGGCAATTACCGATTTTGAATATGAGCTGCAGATCGCCCAGACGAATAAATTGCTTTCCAAAGGGGAATTGGATACTGTATTTTTGACTACCAGTTTGGAATATGCGTATTTGAGTTCCAGCAGCGTGAAAGAAATTGCCAGCTTCAATGGGGATATTACGATGTGCGTTCCCGATTTTGTGGCGCGGCTGATTTATAAAAAATACGGACATGGATAATACTGCGGAATAACGATAGCGGCAGTCATGGGAAAGGTTACAATATGAGCAGCAGGATTGAACAGTTGATCGACGAGATCGAAGAGTATATTGAAAATTGTAAGTATCAGGCGTTATCCAATACGAAAATTATCGTAAATAAGGAAGAGATCGATGAGTTGCTGCGGGAGCTTCGGATGAAGACTCCGGATGAAATCAAGCGTTACCAGAAGATTATCAGCAATAAAGAAGCGATTCTCAGCGATGCCAGATCGAAGGCAGAAGCGTTGATCAATGAAGCAACCATGCATACGAATGAATTGATCAATGAGCATGAGATCATGCAGCAGGCATATGCGCAGGCAAATGAAGTGGTGACTCTGGCCAGCCATCAGGCACAGGATATTCTGGATAATGCTACGATAGAGGCGAATAATATGCGGGCGGCGGCGATTCAGTATACGGATGAAATGTTGGCAAACCTAGAAAACCTGATTGTCCAGACTGTGAATATGACAGCATCCCATTATGAAAGCTTTATCAATAATCTGAACGGTTATGCGGAAGTCATCAGGGCGAACCGGGCTGACCTGCATCCTCAGGAAGCGGATCTTCTGCTTGGAGGTGTTGAGGACGGGGACGGTTCGGAATCTTTGAATTTGGATTTGCTGAAATAATATATGCAGAACAGCTTTTTGCATTTCACCCTCGCGGGTATAAAATAAGGATGAGAGCCGGTTTCGTTTGCGATGGCGAAACCGGTTTTTCCATGGACAATGTGAACTCTGATAATAGGGAGGAATATGAAAATTAATTGGAGAATATTGCTGGCATGCCTTGCCGGGCTGTTTTTTTTATATGGGGGAAGTGTTCCGGCGTATGCCGCGCAGCCCGTTGTGGTTGCCATCGACCCGGGGCATGGAGGGGAAAACCTGGGCGCGGAATGCAACGGATATACAGAAAAAAACATGACGATGATCGTAGCTCTGGCGATGAAGGAAGAATTAGAAAAATATGAAGGGATCGAAGTATATTTAACCCGCGAAGAGGATAAGGATATGAGCCTGGAGGAACGCGCGGAGTATGCTGCTTCCCGGAATGCGGATTTTTTGTTCTGCCTTCATTTTAATATGTCCGCAGAACACGATTTGTTCGGCTCGGAAGTATGGGTATCTGCTTTTGGAGAGGAATACCAGGAAGGGTATGCCTTTGCCAGCGGGGAGATGGAGCTTTTCGAAGAGATGGGATTGTATCCAAGAGGAATCAAGACAAGGCTGAACGACAAAGGGGAGGACTATTACGGGATTATAAGACATGCTACGGCCAGGGGAATTCCATCGGCCCTGATCGAGCATTGCCATTTAGACCAGGAGAATGACACGGCGTTTTATACTTCGGGAGAAAACTTGGAAAAGCTGGGTATTTTGGACGCAACGGCGGTCGCCAGATATTATGGGCTGAAATCAGAGATTCTTGGCGTTGATTATAGCGGCTGGCCGAAAGAGGAGATGCCGGTCCCAGCCGGCCCGGTGAAGCCTGATCTGACGGAGCCGGATATTTGTATAATAGATGTAGGGCAGGTTGATATAGAAACAGGGGATGTCGAGGTTTCCGTTTATGCTTCGGATTATGATAGTTATCTTCTATACTACAGTTATAGCTGGGACGGGGGGAGGAACTTTTCCGATCTGCAAAAATGGGAACCGCGCAGCACGGATACGCTTACGTTTTCCATGAAAGTGCCGCCAGGAACGATTCCTGAAGTTGTGGTAAAGGTATATAATAAATATGATATCGATACGGAAAGCAACCATGTATATCTGCCGTCTATCGCTTCCGTGGAAGAGGAGGAAAGGGCGGATACTATGGAAGAGGAGGCGGTAGAGGCTGGTGCAATGACGGCGAAAAATCCGCCCAAAGGAGGGAAAGAGGCTGGAGAGAAGAAATCCCGGATGCCGGAAAAGGAGAGGAAAGAAGCGCCGGAGGCAACCTTTTTCTATTTCCTTCAGGTGGCTTTTCTGTGCGTTGCTATTTTGCTTGTGCTGTTGCTGCTGGCCGGAATCCTTACGGGCGGCTTCCGCTCAAAGAAGAAACGTCGCCGGAAGAAATAAATGCCAGAGGATATAGTATATCAGGGTGACGGCAGAGAGAATGAGCTTATGCGCCACGTAATCTCTTAAAGAAAGGTCGGTTTCTTTTATCATGCTGTAAGTCTGGGCAATACAGGAAAAGCCGCCGAAGGGGAGCAGGAGCAGGACAAGGAGCGGCGAACGATCTCCTATGCGGCTGATACCGCTTGTGATTTCCAGCATGCAGTTGATAGCCGCGCCCGGATCATAGCTTGTGGAACCGATGATTCCGAACAATATCTGCGGAACCAGGTTGAGAAGATTGAAAAGAACCATATATCCCCCTAATTTGGATATGCCGTATAGGCCGGACAGGATGGAATCGTCCAAAGTATCCAGCAAGGATGCCGGGGATTTTCTTTCCGCAGCGAACAGGATATGCTTTAGCTTGCGGGATGGCCGTATAAAGCAAGACATGGGGATGCGGTTTCTGTAAAAAGTATATCTTAAAAAAATACCGTAACCCAAAGGAAGACCATACATGCCAAAAAGATAAGGGGCAGTCAGTTTCAGTCCCAGCGTCGGCAGGACAAAGCTGATGAAATAGACGGGGCCGATGTTATTGCAGAAAGCAAGAAGGTAAGAAGCTTCTTCTTTGGAAAGTTTGTGGTTTTCGTATAATTCTGCAATAACCCGGGCACCCATGGGAAAACCGCACAGGAATCCGATGGCAACCGCGTAAAGGCCGTTGAGGCTTATCCTAAGAAGCGGCGTGAGAACGGGGCTGATGATTTTTACGATATGTTCTGTCAGGTTCAGGCGGATCATAATGCCGGATAATATCATAAAAGGGAGCAACGTGGGAACCATACGGTTAAACCAGAGCTGCAGGCCGGTCAGGGAAAGCGCCAGGCTTTCTTTTGGATAAGTAAGGAGCAGGCCGGTCATGATAAGAAACAGAAGGGTGATTGCTTTGTTCTTGGGGTCGGATAATTTTTTCATATTCGTTACCGGATCTTATATGGAAAAGTGGTTACTACCAATATATGAAAAAGGAAAAAAAGTAGAAGCAAATCGGAAAGGGAAACGGTGGGCAGATGCTTCGTCTGGATAAGTTTCTGAGCGGCGCGAATCTGGGAAGCCGCAGTCAGGTGAAAGGATATTTAAAAAAAGGATTGGTGAAGGTGAACGGCAAAGTTGTCCGGGAACCGGAATGTAAGATTGAAGAAGGAAAGGACAGGGTATCTTTTCGGGACAAAGAAATCGTTTATAAAAAGTATGTGTATTACATGCTGAACAAACCCAAGGGAGTGGTATCTGCCACGCGGGATCCGGCGCAGAAAACGGTGTCGGATCTTTTAAAAGATACCGGGTATGGGGATTTGTTTCCAGTGGGAAGACTGGATAAGGATACGGAAGGACTGCTGATTATGACAAATGACGGAGAATTTGCCCATAATCTTCTTTCCCCGAAAAAGCATGTGGATAAAGTTTATTACGTGGAGATGGCAGGCTCCCTGTCGGAAGAAGGCCAAAAGGCGCTGGAGGAAGGCGTGGATATCAGGGAGGAAAAGCTGTCTTTGCCTGCGAAGGTGGAACGGGTATCGGATACCGTCATTTATCTGACGATAACGGAGGGGAGGTATCATCAGGTAAAACGTATGCTGAAAGCGGTAGGGAATGAAGTAGTCTATTTGAAAAGAACCGCCATGGGAGGCCTTGTTCTGGACGAAAGCCTTCCGGTCGGGAGTTATAGGGAATTGACAGAAGAGGAAATGAGGAAAATAAAAATATGAAATGGATCAAAAGATTGCTTTATGGCATATTGGCATTCTTGTCTCTCGTCAGTTTATTTATTATTTTATGCGCGTTTTGGCCGGAATTAGCAGACAGGACATCTGACTTTCTTTATTCCCGTCTGGGAAGCAAAGAATCGGCATATACAGAGGAAACGGATATCTTGCCTGAGGAAGGGGAAGCGGACAGGGAAACGAACGACAGCGAAGGATTGGGGCAGAACGGCGGAAACAGAGAAGAAAACAGGGAATCAGAGCAAGGGGGGAACAAGGTTTCCGATTATGTAGCGCCGGATCGGGAAGAGATCCATACGCCGGAGGAAGTGGCCGGGAGAAACGGTTATATTCCGGTGCAGGAAAATACCGAAGAAATCGATGAAGAAGAGGCGGAGGAACTTCAAAAGAAGTATACATATGGAGAAACTGGGGAAGGGCTTGATTTTGATACGGAACTCTATCCCTATTATGGAATGCTGTCTGAACGGGAACGTTCCATTTACCGTCAGCTATATGCCAATGCCGGGGCAGTGAACAGGATTTTTAATCCGATGGAGCCTGTGACGCAGAAAGAGCTGCGCAACGCTTTTATGGCGGTGGTGAATGACCACCCCGAGCTGTTCTGGCTGGATTCGGCTTATGAGGCGAAATTTGCGAGAAACGGCGGATGCGCGGAGATTTCCCTTCAGTTCAATGCTCTGGTGGATGATCTGGATGCGGCAAAAGAAACCTTCCAGGGAGCGGCGGAAGAGATTCTTGCAGGAGCCAGGAATCTGGGAAGCGATTATGAGAAGGAATTGTATGTGCATAACGCACTGCTTGACCGAATCGAATATGATCTCCAGGCGCCGCTTAACCAGAGCGCATACAGCGCTTTAGTAAATGGGAGAACTGTATGCGCCGGCTATGCAAGGAGTTTCCAGTATTTGATGACGCAGCTGGGAGTGCCTTGTTATTATTGTACCGGCTATGCGGGGGAAAACCATGCATGGAATATCATCCGTTTAGACGGCGAATATTATAATGCGGATGCCACTTGGGATGATACGGAACCGAATACATATCATTACTTTAATAAGACGGATCAGGAATTTTCGCCTACCCATAAAAGGGAAGATCTTTCCGTGTATCTGCCTCCGTGCAACGGAACACGGTATGGCGGGCTGGAAACGGAGGATGCGGAGGAAGATGCCCCGGAGGATGGCAGAAGAAGCATGGAGGATGCAGGATTCGCGGAAGAAGACGTGATATTCGGCATGGAGGAATATTACGAGGATTGTTATCGCAAGATTATGGCTGGCGGAAATTCGGCGGAGTTTGAGAATGTCGTAGACAGCGAGGAACTCTGGCTGCAATGTTACCGGGCATATGAAGACGAGAGTTATTCGGCGGCATATATGAACCGTGTTCTGGAAGAACTGCAGGCCGGAGGGTGCGAGGTGGATATCGAGGCGGAAAGCCTGAGGGATGGAAGAGTCCTGCTGCATCATAGAATTCGCTTTTTTTAGGGTAAGAAATGGAAGGAGATAAGGGATGGAAAGCATTTTAAAAAACAAATATTATTTGTATCTGACGGAGTTTTTTGCGGGAATGTCGGTTATGGCGGTGGAGCTGGGAGCGAGCCGTCTGCTGGCTCCTTACTTCAGCTCTTCACAGATCGTGTGGACAATCATTATCGGAACGATTATGATCGCGATGGCTTTAGGAAATATTTGGGGAGGCAGGAGCGCGGATAAAAACCCGAATCCCGATAAACTGTATATGCGGTTGATCATAGCGGCTTTATGGATTGCGGCTATCCCGGTCGTCGGGAAGTATATTATCCTTGGCATCTCTGCGCTGCTGATTGTGAGCGTGAACAATAATTTCCTGATTTTGGCAGGGTTTGCGGCTTGTATGGTAATCTTCGTCTTTCCGCTGTTTTTGCTTGGAACGGTGACACCGTCGCTGGCGAGATATACGGTGGAAAGCCTGGATGACAGCGGAAAGACAATTGGCACGCTGGGGGCATTTAATACGATCGGAAGCATTATCGGTACCTTTCTGCCTACCTTTGTGACAATTCCCGCCGTAGGGACAGCCATTACCTTTCTGATTTTTTCCGGCATACTGCTTCTGCTCGGCCTTGTTTATTTTGTCAGCAAAAGGGCAAAAAGAAAAGCCTGCGCTATGGCCGTAGTCCTTTTTATTCTATGCAGCATTTTCGGGCATTCCGGCAGTTTTGCTTTCTGGGAAAGCAGTCTGCTTTATGAGGGGGAGTCGATTTATAATTATTTGCAGGTAAAGGAAACGGACGACAGCGTGATCCTTTCTACCAATGTACTTTTCGGCGTGCAGTCCATTATGAAAAAAGGAGATTCCCTGACAGGGATGTATTATGATTATGCGTTGGCCGCTCCGGTGATGGCAGGAGTGGAGGAAAAGGAAAATGCGGATATCCTCGTATTGGGAATGGGGACGGGGACTTATGCAAAGCAATGCATGGACTATTTTGAGAATATATCCGTGGAAGGGGTGGAAATCGACCAGAAAATCACGGATCTGGCCGGAGAATATTTTGCCCTTCCTGATACGATAGAGGTGACGACTTACGACGGACGCGCTTATTTGCAGGCAGTGGATAAAAAATATGATGTGATTATGGTAGATGCCTATCAGGATATTACCATTCCTTTCCAGATGTCTTCTGTGGAATTTTTTCAGATGGTAAAGGAGCATTTGAAAGAGGACGGCGTTATGGTGGTAAATATGAATATGCACTCGGAAGAGAAGGGCAACATTAATGAATATCTTTCCGATACGATTGCCAGCGTATTTGACGAAGTATATACCGTAGACGTAATGGGATCGACGAACCGGGAGCTTTTCGCCTCTTCGGGCGGCGTTGGAATGAAAGAAACGTTAGAAAAGAATATCGGCATTCTGGAGAATGGGGGGCTGTCAGATATGATGCGGAAAGTTTCCGACGGATTAATTGCGTATGAAAGCGGGGAACTTCTTTTGACAGATGACAGAGCCCCCGTGGAGCTCCTTGGAATGAGCGTGATTGACGCGTTGATCCAGGACGAGATCGGATATTATAAAAAAATCTTTCAGGAAGAAGGCATAGAAGGCATTTTAAACTCCATGTAGTGTAAATGAAGAATTGACAATGCATTTGAATTAGGATATACTAACTTTATAAATTGAGAATAAATATCATTTTCGCAAAAGGCAATACATGGAACATAGGAGGAAGAATATGGGAACATGGATCATAGGCTTGGTTGTTTTTTTGGGCGTGGCGCTGGCAGCAAAAAGCATAGTGCGGGATAAAAAGAATGGAAAGTCGCAATGCGGTAATGATTGCATGCAATGTAGCCGTCATTGCCATTAATAGAGTTTTCTAGTGGCGCTTCCATACTTTGCTTGGCTGGGCTTTTGCGGCGGGATATCGGAACAGCAGGGTACGCAGTGCTTTCCAGTTAAAGGGCCACAAGGGCCAGAAATAACTCATGCCGCCGAAGACGGGCGTGGTCAGGATGGAGCAGAGGACGAGAAAAAGGCCGCCGGAAAATCCCCAGATGCCGAAGAGGGCAGTGCATGCCACGAGAAAAAGCCGGTAGACCCGGATGCCGTCGCTAAACTCGATGCTGGCAAGGGATAAACTGGTCAGCATCGTAACGGCGGCATAAAACAGGATTTCGACCGAGGCCCAGTTCAGCTCTACGGCGATATCCCCTATAATCAGGCCGCCGATAATGGACAGGGAGCCGGAAAACCGGCTGGAACTGACGGAGGCGGAATATTTGAACAGATCCAAAAGAAACTCCACGGCCATGACATAGAAAATAATGGTAGGGCCGGGGAGCGTTTTTGTGGATAAAAGTCCCCATTTTTCTGAAAACGCAGGAAAATAGGCGGTCAGCAGAAGAAAAAGGGGCATCAATACTAGGCTGACCGGAATACAAAGGAAGCGGACGAGGCGGAAATAGGTTCCCACGACAGGGCTTTTATAATAGTCTTCCGGACTCTGGGTAAACTGGAAAATCGTGCAGGGCAGAATCAGAACGGAAGGGGAGTTATCCACGATAACGGCGATATGGCCCTCCGCCAGGAAGCTGCAGGCCACGTCCGGGCGCTCGGTATAGTGCATGCAGGGAAGGGGATGGAACCAGCGCTTTTTGACAAGAAGCTCTTCCAGGCTTTTCGCGCCCATAGTAAGGGAAGTAACGGACAAGCCGGTCAGGGCTTGTTTCAGATCGGATAAAAGCTCCTGGCTGGCAAAACCTTCGATATAAGCGATAGAGACATCCGTCTTGCTTTCTTTTCCTACAGAAAGAATCTCAAAGGTCAGCTTGGGGGAACGGATGCGGCGGCGGATCAGGTTGGCATTGAAGAGCATCGTTTCTACAAAGCCGTCTCTTGCGCCAAGCGTCACCCGTTCGGTATCCGGTTCGCCGACGCTTCTGGTTGGATAGGCGCGCACGTCGATCAGGATCGCTTGGGAGAAACCATCGATAAAAAGGACGGAGGGGCCGCTTAAGACATTGCGCGTGATTTCTTCCCAGTCATCGCAGAGGGATGCCTGCACGTAGCCGATCTTTGCGTTCAGATAGCGGCTGATGTCTTCTATTTTATAGTCTTTCATATAGAGCGGGTTTTGCAGGTCGGAAAAGATCTGCTGTAACAATTCCACGCGGCAAAAACCGTTGATGCCGATCCAATATCCTCTCGTGTCCCCTAAAAACAAATCCCTGGTGATAATGTCAAAGCTTTGTGGAATCGGAAAAATAGATTTTAACTGTCGGATGTTGTCGTCAAGATGGCTGGAAAGCTGCATGTTCTGTCCTCTTTTCTGAAAAATTTGCCTGAAAAACATTTTATGCAGTTTTTGGGAAGATTATTAAGATTTTTTTAAAAATATTGAGTTATCGGAAAAATTGTGATACGTTTAGAAAAACTGCAAAACATAGGATAAGAAACGCGCCTGCTATGAAAAGGGAAAAAGAGGATGAGGCGCGGGATGGGAGAACAGATGAAGAACAGATTATATTATATTTTATTTCCTTTATACGCAGCCGTAATCGCCTTCGTGTTGTTTCTGAACGGCGTATTTACGGAAGGAGAGGTTTCCTTGGTGAACCTCGCCATCAATATTGGATTTCTGATTATTATTGGCGTGCTGTTTTTGATATCATCGATCGGTTTTGGCAGGCTCAATGCCGTAACGGATGAATTGATGGACTTTACGGACCGGCTTCAGAAAGAATATAAGGAGGCGAACGGGCGAAACCTTTGGAGCCAGTATAAAGACAGAAGCAATGCCTTTGAAAATGAAGAGCTGAGGACGGCTTTTCAGAAATACCGGCTGCGCGTCAAAAGCCTCAGGACAAAACGGGGGACGGCACAGCCCTGCGATTTGGAAGAGTATATCAATGAAGACCTTTTGGACAGGGTAGGCATGAGCTTCTTTAATTCCGGCATATCGGGTACGTTGACAGGGCTTGGTATCCTCGGCACTTTCCTTGGCCTTTCCATGGGACTTGGATCATTTAACGGCGATGATATCTTTACGATTTCGGATAACGTGGGAACTTTGCTGTCCGGCATGAAAGTGGCTTTCCATACCTCTGTGTACGGTATTTTCTTTTCCATTGTGTTTAATATTATTTATCGAAGCATGATGGCAGATGCCTATGAAAAACTGGAAGAGTTTTTATGCATGTTCCGCCAGACTGCGCTGCCTCAGGCAGCCAGAGAGGATGAGGGCGCGGCAGCCATGGTCGTTTACCAGGCAGGAATATCAGGAGCGCTCAAGCAGATGCTGGAGATTATGAAGGGCGATTCCGCAGAGCAGATGGCAGGGGTGGAACGGATTGTGGATAAATTTACTGAACAGATGCAGACGGCGCTGAATACCGATTTCCAGAAATTGGGAAGCACATTGAAAGCGGCCGGGGAAGCACAGGCGGCCAGCGCGGCGGATGCCAGGGAATTGGTCGAAGCTGTCACCGCCCTGGTGGAGGTAAACCGCAATGTGCAGTCGGCGCTTGCCAAGGTGATGGAGAGACAAGAGAAATTTGCAGGAGAATTGAGGGAGCAGAAGGACAAACTGGCAAATACCTGCAGCGAAATGAGCGATGAGATTACGAGCCAGCTTTATGCTTTTGACCAGATGAGGAGCTTGTATGAAGAATAGACGAAAGAATAGAGAAGCTTTTGCAGAACACAGTTATTGGCAGTCCTATTCGGACATGATGGCGGCATTATTGTTGATTTTTATTTTGATCATAGCCATTACTCTTGCCATTTACAAACAGAAAACAACGGATCTGGACCAGACGCGCCTGGAACTCGATACGGCGCAGTCACAGCTGGATTCTGTGATAGAAGATTTGAAAAACTCGAAAGCGGAAGTGGAAAAATCCAATCAAGAACTGGCTTCCTCCCTGGCAGAATTGCAGCAGGCCTATGAAAAAGCGGCTTTGACAGAAGAAGAATTGAATAAGGCATATCTGGAAATTGAAAATGCCAGGCAGGAATTGACAACGACAAAAAATGAGCTTCAGGATATTGTGGGTATTCGGACAGACATTATCGGAGCCTTGCAGGATACTTTTCATGATTCCAGCATGAAGGTGGATGCCCAGACAGGTTCTATTACTTTTTCCTCCGATGTGCTGTTCCGCTATAACAGCGCCACTCTGACGGCTGATAGCAAGGACACGCTGAAGGAAATTATTCCGATGTATCTGGATGTGCTGCTGCAGGACCAGTTCCGGGGCTATATCGCCGAGATCATTATTGAAGGGCATACGGATACGGACGGCGGCTATCAAAGCAATATGGAATTATCCTATGCGCGGGCCAATGCGGTAGCGGATTTCTGCCTGAACCAAAAGAACGGCCTGAGCGAAGAGAAGATCGAACAACTCCAGAAAATACTGACCGTCAACGGAAAATCTTGGAGTAATCCGGTTTATAAGGAAGATGCGGACGGGAATCGGACGGAAACGGTGGATATGGCATCTTCCAGGCGGGTGGAGATCAAGTTCCGGCTCAAGGAAGATGAAATGATAGAAAAAATTTCGGGGATATTATCTACAGAATGATGAAAAAGGTCAGGCATCCGAAGACGGTTATCGGATGCCCGATTTTTTTCTTGTTCGATTTCTATCTATGATTTTATTTTTAGTTGTGGTAAGATATACGGAGTGAAAAACAATCCATTTAGAAGAAAGGCTGGAAAAATATGCTGGAAAATATAGACGCGGTCATTTTTGACTTGGATGGTTCGCTGGTGGATTCCATGTGGATGTGGGGAGAGATCGATGTGGAATATCTGGGGAAATTCGGCATTGCCTTGCCCGAAAGGCTGCAGGCGGATATTGAGGGGATGAGTTTCAGCGAGACGGCTGCATACTTTAAAGACCGGTTCGGACTGGCCGATTCCGTCGATCAGATCAAAGAGGATTGGAACGCTATGGCATGGGATAAGTACAGCTATGAAGTGCCGCTAAAAGACGGAGTACATGAATTTTTGGAAGTCTGCAAAGAGCGAGGGATTGCGCTTGGGATCGCCACCAGCAATTCCAGGGAACTGGTGGAACGGATCGTGGCAGTGCATGGATTGGAAGATTATTTTTCCTGCATTATGACAGGCTGCGATGTGGCGAAAGGCAAACCGGCGCCAGACATCTACCTGGCGGTGGCGGCGGAACTCGGCGTAGATCCGGCGCGCTGCCTCGTATTCGAGGATATTATTCCTGGTATTTTGGCGGGCAAAGCGGCGGGAATGAAAGTATGCGCCGTAGAAGATGCATATTCCATTTCCCAGAAAGAAGAAAAAAAGGCGGCCTCCGATTATTATATCAAGGATTTTATCCATATGTCGGAGGATTGTAAAAGGAAACAGATATCATGAATGGATTTTTACCAATATCGAAAGAAGAAATGGATGAGAGGGGCATTGCACAGCTGGATTTTGTTTATATAACAGGAGACGCTTATGTGGACCATCCGTCTTTTGGCACAGCAATTATAAGCCGGGTGCTGGAGTCCCACGGTTATACGGTAGGGGTTATTGCACAGCCCGACTGGAAAGATGAAAAGAGCGTGACCGTCCTTGGACGGCCCAGGCTTGCTTTTCTTGTGTCGGCCGGCAATATGGATTCTATGGTGAACCATTATTTTGTATCGAAGAAGCGCCGGCCAAATGATGCTTATACGCCGGGAGGCGAGGCGGGGAAAAGGCCGGATCATGCCGTAGCCGTATATGGCAACCTGATCCGCCGTTCCTATAAAGATGTGCCGGTGATTATCGGAGGGGTGGAAGCCAGCCTCCGCCGCTTGGCCCATTATGATTATTGGACCGACAGCCTGAAGCGTTCCGTGCTGCTCGATTCCCAGGCTGATCTGATTTCTTATGGGATGGGGGAGCGGTCCATGGTAGAAATAGCGGACGCTTTAAACAGCGGCATTGCGGTAAGGGATATTACATTTATTGCCGGAACGGTTTATAAAACGAAGGATATTTCCGGCATCTATAACAGCCTTCTTCTGCCTTCTTATGAAGAGATGAAGGAAAGGCCGGAGGCCTATGCGGAGAGCTTTGCCCAGCAATATAAAAATACCGATCCGTTTCATGGGAAATATCTGATAGAGCCGTATCCGAACGGTGTTTATGTGGTACAGAATCCGCCCGCCAGGCCGCTGACGACAGAAGAAATGGATGCGGTTTATGACCTTCCCTACCAACGAACTTATCACCCTTCTTATGAAGGGAAGGGGGGAGTCCCGGCGATTGCGGAGATTCGTTTTTCCCTGATCAGCAACAGGGGATGTTTTGGAGGCTGCAATTTTTGTGCGCTGACGTTCCATCAGGGAAGGACCGTTCAAGTAAGGAGCCATGCTTCCCTTGTAAAAGAAGCAAAGCGAATGACGAAAGAACCTGGGTTCAAGGGCTATATCCACGACGTAGGAGGGCCGACCGCTAATTTCCGGCATCCTTCCTGTGAAAAACAGATGTCAATGGGGGTATGCAGGGACAGGCAGTGCCTGTTTCCGAAACCTTGTAAAAATCTGATGGTGGATCATAGCGATTATCTGGATCTTCTGCGCAAATTGCGGGCCATACCCGGTGTAAAAAAAATATTTATCCGCTCCGGGATCCGCTTTGATTATTTGATGGCGGATGCGGACGATTCTTTTTTCCGGGAGCTGGTGGAGCATCATGTGAGCGGGCAGCTGAAAGTTGCTCCGGAGCATATTTCGGACAACGTTCTTTCGAAAATGGGCAAGCCTTCCAATGACGTTTACGAAAAATTTGTCAGGAAATACGATAAACTCAATGAACAAGCGGGGAAAAAGCAGTTCCTTGTTCCCTACCTGATGTCTTCCCATCCTGGCTCCACGCTGAAAGATGCCATAAAGCTGGCGGAATATCTGAGGGATCTGGGTTATATGCCGGAACAGGTACAAGATTTTTACCCGACTCCCTCTACCGTATCGACCGTCATGTATTATACAGGAATTGACCCGGTCAGCGGGGAAAAAGTGTATGTCTGCCGCAATCCCCATGAGAAGGCGATGCAGAGGGCGCTGATCCAATATCGGAACCCAAAGAACTATGACTTAGTGCGGGAAGCCTTGGTAAAGGCTGGAAGAGAAGATTTGATCGGGTTCGATAAAAAGTGCCTGATCCGTCCAAGGAGCGGGGAGAAAACGGGAAATGCGGGAAAGCGAAAGAATGAAAACGAAAAGGCAAGAAACCAGAAGATGAAGAAAAAGAAAACGATCCGAAATATCCATAAAAAGAAGAGATGAAACGATTACTGTTGGAATTGCTGTAATTCTAACAACTGTATAGGGAGAATTGGAATGAAAAAGAAAATCGCTGTTATTACAGGAGCTTCTTCCGGCATCGGGCAGGAATTTGCCTTTCAGATGGATGAGCGGATGGGCGGCCTGGATGAAATATGGCTGATTGCCAGAAGAAGAGACCGTTTGGAGGAATTATCCAAGGTCATGGAGACTCCGGCCAGGATCGTTGCCATGGATGTGACGGATGAAAGGGATATGGAAGCGTTTCGGGAAACTCTTGCAGCAGAAAACGTTTCCATCCGCATGCTGGTAAACTGCGCGGGCTACGGGCTGATGGGAAGGTTTGACAGAATTCCTGTAAAAGAGCAGCTTGGCATGCTGGAGGTAAACTGCAAAGCGCTGACCCGGATGACCTACGAATGCATCCCCTATATGTGCAAAAACGGACGTATCATCCAGCTGGCATCCAGCGCGGCTTTTGTACCCCAGAAGAATTTTGCCATATATGCCGCTACGAAGTCTTATGTACTCAGCTTTTCTACCGCGCTGCGGGAGGAATTGAAAGGAAAATCCATATGGGTGACGGCGGTATGCCCCGGGCCTGTGGAAACGGAATTTTTTGATATTGCAGAAAAATATGGTTCTACGCTGGCGGTAAAGAAGCTGACGATGGTTTCCCCCCAGAGGGTGGTAAAAGATGCATTAAGGGACTCCTGCCATAAAAAGGCAGTTTCTGTATGCAGCCTTCCGATGAAGGCTTTCCGTGTTTTGACGAAAATCATTCCTCACGGATGGTTTTTGTCTATGATGGGACTTTGGAACTAAAAAGAAAGAAGGAGCAGGAGAATACATGGGCGGAAAACGGATTGCCAAAGGACAGTATGGATATATCAGGCAGCAGAAGATATGGGCCAGTATCCGAACGTTTTTTTTGTATGCCTTATCCCTTTCCCTTTTCGGAATTGGAATCAAAACGACGGGATCAAAAGAAAATCTTCTTACGGTTGTTGCTATTCTGGGATGTCTTCCCGCAGGAAGAAGCACGGTCAATATGATTATGTTTTTGCGGGCGGAAGGCTGTTCGAAGGAGGCAAAGGAGAGGATCGGTGGATGCGCCGGAGAGTTCACGGAATTATATGATATGTTTTTTACCTCTTATGAAAAAAATTACCAGGTCAGCCATATGGTAGTGAAGGAACATATTGTATGTGGTTATTCGGAAAGCGGAAAAACGGATATTCAGGCATGCGAGAAGCATCTTTGCGCCCATTTGAAGCAGGGCGGATGCAAGGGTGCAGTTGTAAAAATATATGGCGACATAGAGAAATATTGTGAAGGGTTAAGAAACCTCGGCACAAAGGATCAAGTTGTCCCTTCAGAAGGGGACAACTTGAAGCCGGAACAGGATATTTTGGAGAATCTGCTGGCGATTGCCCTATAAGCGGAGCCACAAGGAAAAGGAATGAGGAAATTTTATGATAAAAGTAAAAGTAGGAGAGCGGGATGCGGGTCAGAGGCTGGATAAATATCTGCGGAAATATTTGGCGCAAGCGCCCTCTAGCTTCTTATATAAGATGCTGCGGAAGAAAAATATAACTTTAAATGAAAAAAAAGCATCAGGGAACGAAATTCTTCGGGCAGAGGATGAGGTCGAGATGTACCTTTCCGATGATACGGTTCTTAAATTCGGCGGTGCGATCCCAGGAGGGGAAAAAGGCAGCCGTTTTGCACAGGAAAGCAGGCGTTTCCTGCAATATAAAGAAGCTTATGAAGCTTATGGAGAACTTGAGATCGTTTATGAAAACGACCGTGTGCTGGTAGTGAACAAGCCGGCAGGAATGCTGACGCAGAAAGCGACTCCTTCCGACTGTTCGTTAAATGAATGGCTGATCGGATATCTTCTGTCGAAGGGGGAGGCAGATGAGCATACGTTGCATACGTTCAAGCCCTCCGTCTGCAACCGTCTGGACCGAAATACCAGCGGCCTGGTGCTGTGCGGAAAGACTCTGGCAGGAAGTCAGAAGATAAGCGCGCTGCTGAAAGAAAGGACGCTGCGCAAATTTTATTCTTTGTATGTAAAAGGCGTGGTGGAGCAGGGGACACAGATCGAAGGAAGACTGAAAAAGGACGGAGAGACGAATAAAGTGGAACTTTGTCGGGACGATTCGGACGCGGAAGCGGTGGAGGTTAAGACGGTATATAAACCGATCAAGAATTACCGTAACATGACTTTGCTGGAGGCAGAACTGATCACGGGGAAAACTCATCAGATACGAATTCATTTGGCGAGCGTGGGACATCCGGTGATCGGGGATTATAAATACGGATATCTGGAACTGAATGACAGATATAAGAAAAAATACGGGATCCGCTCACAGATGCTGCATGCGATCCGGCTGGAATTCCCGAAGATGGAAGGGGAATGGGCGGATATGTCCGAACTCGTGCTGACTGCCGAGCCGCCGGAAATCTTTCGGATTCTGGATGAAGGGGAAGGATGAGATATGGCGACTTGGAATTCCAGAGGCTTAAGAGGATCTACTCTGGAGGATCTGATTAACCGAACGAATGAAAAATATATGGAAAACGGGCTGGCGCTCATCCAGAAGATACCTACGCCGATCACTCCCATTCATATTGATAAGGAGAACGGGCAGATCACATTGGCGTATTTTGACCAGAAGAGTACGGTGGATTATATCGGTGCCGTGCAGGGGATTCCAGTCTGTTTCGATGCGAAGGAATGCATGAAGGATACGTTTGCCCTTCAGAATATTCATGAACATCAAGTGGAATTTATGCGCCTGTTTGAAAAACAGGGGGGGATCGCTTTTTTTGTGATATATTATACCCATAAAGAGATATTGTATTATCTGCCCTATGAAATGCTGCGTTATTTCTGGGACAGGGCGAAAGAGGGAGGGCGTAAGAGCTTTCGGTTTGATGAACTGAACCCGGCATATATCATGCAGAAGAAAAGCAATGTATTCGTCCCCTATTTGGACATGATACAGAAAGACCTGGATGACAGGGAATAGACTTCCTGTGGAGGAGAGAAAATGAGCAAAAAATTGGTGCATACGCCGGAGGGCGTAAGGGATATTTACGGAAAAGAATATGCGAAAAAGCTGCGGATTGAGAGCCTGATCATGGAAAAAATAAGAAGTTACGGCTATGAAGATATCCAGACTCCTACGTTTGAGTTTTTTGATGTTTTTTCCAAGGAGGTGGGCACGACGCCTTCCAGGGAATTATATAAATTTTTTGATAAGGAAGGGAATACATTGGTATTGCGGCCCGATTTTACGCCTTCCATTGCGAGGTGCGCGGCAAAATATTTTCCGGAAGAAGAAATACCGGTGCGTTTTTGCTATGCAGGGAATACCTTTACGAACAATTCGAACTTGCAGGGGAAGCTGAAGGAGGCTACCCAGATGGGGGCGGAGCTGATCGGGGAGCCTTCGGCGGAAGCGGACGGAGAAATGGCGGCGATGGTGATCGAGGCGCTGCTTGCGGCAGGGCTGAAGGACTTCCAGCTGAGCGTAGGGAACGTGGAGTATTTCAAGGGAATCTGCATGGAAGCGGGACTGGATGAGGAAACGGAGCTGGAACTGCGGGAATTCATTTCAGGGAAGAATTATTTCGGCGCGGAGGAACTCCTCCGGGAGAAAAAGGTGGCGGAGGAATATCGGAACGCCCTGCTTCAGGTGACGGATTTGTTTGGAAGCGGCGATGCCCTGGAGCAGGCCAAAGCGCTGGTACATAACGAACGCTCCATGGAAGCGGTCCGGCGGCTGGAGGAGCTTTATGAAGTGCTTTGCTGTTACGGTGTGGAAAAATACGTTTCTTTTGATTTGGGAATGTTAAGCAAATATCATTATTATACGGGCGTTATTTTTAAGGCTTATACTTACGGCGTGGGGGATGCCATCGTCAAGGGCGGCCGGTATGATACTCTTTTGGGGCGTTTTGGAAAGGATGCCCCTGCCATCGGGTTTATGGTAGTGATCGACGATCTGATGGCAGCCCTCGAAAGGCAGGGGATTGGAACGGAAGTTCCGGAAGGGGCGGAAAGGATGGAATATACGCCGGATACTTATCGGAAGGTTCTGGAAGAAGCAAGAAAACTCCGGGCAGAAGGAAAGCGGGTGGTGATGGTGCCGCAGAGGAAAACGGAAGGAAGGACGGAGAAGAAATGGGGACAATAATGGAAGAGACTCGCTATCTGACGTTTGCCCTGGGAAAGGGGCGGCTGGCGCATAAAACGTTGGAATTGCTGGAGAAAATAGGGATCACCTGTGAGGAAATGAAGGATAAGAGTTCCAGAAAGCTGGTATTTGTCAACGAAGAAAGAAAACTTCGATTTTTCCTTGCGAAGGGGCCGGATGTGCCTACCTATGTGGAATATGGGGCGGCGGATATCGGCGTGGTGGGAAAGGATACTGTCTTAGAAGAAAACCGAAGGGTACACGAAGTGCTTGACCTTGGGTTTGGAAAATGCCGGATGTGCGTGTGCGGACCCGAGAGTGCGAGGGAATTGTTGATGCACCATGAAAGGATACGGGTTGCCAGCAAATACCCGAACATTGCAAAGGATTATTTTTATAATAAAAAACATCAGACCGTGGATATTATCCGATTAAACGGGTCGGTGGAGCTGGGGCCGATGGTGGGGCTGTCGGACGTGATCGTGGATATTGTGGAAACAGGATCCACGCTGAAGGAAAACGGCCTGGCCGTTCTGGAAGAAATCTGCCCTCTGTCTGCGCGCATGATTGTGAACCAGGTGAGCATGCAGATGCAGACGGAGCGAATTCGCAGGCTGATACATGAAATAAGGGAACATATATAAGAAGAGGTGGCATATGAGAACGATAAAACTGACGGACGATACCAAAAAAGATTTGCTGAACAGCCTTTTAAAAAGAAGCCCCAATAACTATGGGCAATACGAATCCGTAGTCGCTGCGATTATTTCCGATGTCCGAGAGAGAGGCGATGAGGCAGTGTTTGCTTATACGGAGAAATTCGACCGATGTCAAATAAACGCTTCCACGATACGGGTGAAGCCGGAGGAAATTGCAAAAGCGTATGAAAAGGTGGAGGATGGGCTGGTAGAAGTGATGAGACGGTCTGCAGGAAATATACGGGCATTCCATGCGAAACAGCTCCATAATTCATGGATCGATACGAGGGGGGACGGTTCTCTTCTGGGGCAGAAGATTACGCCGATCGGTACATCCGGCGTTTATGTGCCGGGCGGCAAGGCGGCCTACCCGTCCAGCGTATTGATGAACGTGATCCCGGCAAAAGTGGCCGGCGTGGAAAGGGTAATCATGACGACGCCCCCCGATGCCGCAGGAGAAGTTTATGCCGGAACGCTGGTGGCGGCAGATATTGCCGGAGTAGATGAGATTTATAAAGTGGGAGGAGCGCAGGCAGTAGCTGCCATGGCTTTTGGAACCAAAAGCATACCGAAAGTGGATAAGATCACAGGGCCGGGAAATATTTTTGTAGCTCTGGCGAAAAAAGCATGCTTCGGCTATGTGAGTATCGACTCCATCGCCGGGCCGAGTGAAATATTGGTGATTGCGGATGAGACGGCGAACCCGCGCTATGTGGCGGCGGATCTGCTTTCCCAGGCGGAACATGACGAACTGGCAAGCGCCATTCTGATTACGACCAGCGAAAAGTTGGCAGAAGAGGTGGGGATGGAAGTGGAGCAATTTGTGAAAGTCCTGTCCCGAAGGGAAATCATTGAGAAGTCGCTGGAAAATTATGGATATATATTGATTGCCAAGACGATGGAGGATGCCGTGGAAGCAGCCAATGAAATTGCTTCCGAGCATGTGGAGATACTGACAAGGAACCCTTATGAAGTAATGACGAAGGTGAAAAATGCGGGCGCGCTGTTTTTAGGAGAATACTCTTCGGAACCGCTGGGAGATTATTATGCGGGGCCGAACCATATCCTCCCGACAAACGGGACAGCAAAATTTTTCTCGCCGCTTAACGTGGATGATTTTTTGAAAAAAACAAGTATTATTTCTTATTCGGAGGAAGCGCTTCGGGCTGTTCATAAGGATGTTGAATTATTTGCACAGAGCGAGGGGTTGACGGCTCACGCAAATTCCATTAAAGTAAGATTTGAGGAGTAGAAAAGCACTATTGGCCAAGTCGGTCAATTTGTCCGATGCAGTAAATGTGGAAAGGGCATGGTTATTAGTATGGAAAGACAGGCAACAGTGGAACGGAAGACAAAGGAAACGGATATTTTCCTGCATCTCGTCCTGGACGGGACTGGAAAGGGAAATATTGATTCGGGAATCGGCTTTTTGGATCATATGCTGGAGGGCTTTGCCCGACATGGCTTTTTTGACCTGGAGACAAAGGTGAAAGGCGATCTGCACGTAGACGGACATCATACCGTGGAAGACGCGGGAATCGTTCTCGGCCAGGCGATCAAAGAGGCTTTGGGAAATAAGGAGGGGATAAGGCGTTATGGCTCCTGCATTCTTCCGATGGATGATGCATTGGTTCTTTGCGCCGTGGATCTGTGCGGCCGTCCCTATTTCAGCTATGAATGCGAGTTTCCTACAGAGAAGATCGGAGGCCTGGATACGGAGCTGGTACGTGAGTTTTTTTATGCGATTTCCTACTCGGCGGGGATGAACCTGCATATCAGGATGTTGTCCGGCGTGAACAGCCATCATATAGCGGAGGCTATGTTTAAGGCTTTTGCGAAAGCGTTGGATGAGGCGACGGGAAAGGATGGAAGGATTCAGGACGTATTAAGCACAAAAGGAAGTCTGGCATAGCGTTCCTGTATACGAAAATTTCAAAGGAGAAGGGTGTATGGGCAGTCAATATAAAAAGTTGGTTCCTTGCATTTATTTGTATAAGGGCAATGCAGTAAAAAGCTTATCCGATATTACAATTATGGATACGGATCCGGTGGCGCTGGCGAAATATTACAGCGATAACCATGGGGATGAGCTTTTGGTTTTCGATATGTCAAAAGGGGATGCGGAGCATGAAGAGGCGCTGGATATTATAAAGGAAATTTGTAAAACGGTGGAAATTCCGGTAATAGGAGCCGGCAATGTGCGCCGTATGGAAGATATAAAAAAGCTTTTATATGCGGGATGTAAAAAAGCCGCCTTAAATTATTCCAAACAGGAGAATATCGCGCTTACAGAAGAGGTATCGAAGAGATTCGGCAAGGAAAAAATAGCGGCGTGTTATATGGGAATGGAAACGCTTCTGGAATACAAGGGGATTCTGGAAGAATTTGTGGATGAACTGATTCTGGTAGAGACGGCCGCATTGCGGGAAACTTTGAACGAATGGGACGGGCATCCGCAGATACTGGCGATGCTTCCGGAAGTGTCCCTTGATAAGTTGATAGAAATACTTTCTTCTCCTGCCATATGCGGGATTACGGGATATGCGATCAATGAAAATGCAAAAGAGCTTTCGGCGGTAAAGAGCTTGTGCCAGGGGAATGGAATAAAAGTAAATACGTTGGAATCTTCTTTCAATTGGTCTGATTTTAAGAAGAATTCTGACGGGCATGTGCCGGTGGTCGTCCAGGATTATAAGACCGGAGAGGTGCTGATGGTGGCCTATATGGATGAAGAGGCTTTTCAGACGACGTTACATACCGGAAAAATGACTTATTACAGCAGAAGCCGCAGGGAGCTTTGGATCAAGGGGGAGACCAGCGGGCATTACCAGTATGTCAAGTCACTGACGGCGGACTGCGACATGGATACGATCCTTGCGAAAGTATCCCAGGTTGGCAATGCCTGCCATACGGGAAGTTATTCCTGCTTTTTCCACGAAATCGTAAAGAAAGAGTATGAGGAAACCAATCCTTTGAAGGTATTTGAGTCCGTGATGGGTGTGATCGAGGACAGGAAAATACATCCCAAGGAGGGTTCCTATACCAACTATCTGTTTGATAAGGGGCTGGATAAGATTTTAAAGAAACTGGGGGAAGAAGCGACGGAGATCGTCATCGCTTCCAAGAACCCGAATCCGAATGAAATTAAATATGAAATTGCGGATTTCCTTTACCATATGATGGTTCTTATGGCAGAAAAAGGAGTCAGCTGGGAAGAGATCGTGGAAGAACTGGCAAAAAGATAAGAAAATAGATAGGACGGATAGGAGCGGAACTGCATAGATTGGCGGTTCCGCTCATATATTTAAAAAAAAGTTTTGCAGGAATGAACTATGATGAATAGGATTAAAAAATACCAAAAAACCATTTTTGTTATTTTCCTTTTGTGCGCTATGTTTTTTGCCGGGCGGGGATTGGGCTATCTCATGCACGGGCTTGGGCTGTCTGCCGGAGCCGGCATCAATTCTGTTGGGTCTTCCCATATTTCAGCTTCGGAGAACTGGGGGCTTGGCGGATATGGGGACGGCGTAAAACCCACTGGGATCGCTTCTGCGGAGGAATTGAAAAAATATGACGCTTATTTCGTAGGGGAGGGAGAGGAAAAAGTCATTTACCTGACATTTGATGCCGGGTATGAGAACGGGAACACGGAACCGATATTGGATGCCTTAAAGAAGCATCAGGCGCCCGCGACTTTTTTTGTGGTTGGGCATTATCTGGAATCAGCGCCGGAGCTGGTAAAGCGGATGGTGGAGGAAGGTCACTGCGTGGGGAACCATACATACCATCACCTGGATATGTCTAAAATATCGGACATGGAATCTTTCCGCAAGGAAATGGACGATGTGGCGGAACTTTTCCGGCAGATCACCGGGAAAGAGCTTTCCATGTATTACCGGCCGCCGCAGGGGAAATATAGCGTGGAAAACCTGAAGATGGCGAAGGAACTGGGCTATAAGACTTTTTTCTGGAGCCTCGCTTATGTGGACTGGTACCAGGATAAACAGCCGTCAAGGGAAGAAGCCCTGGAAAAAATGACAGGGCGCATTCACCCGGGCGCGGTCGTGCTTCTCCATAGCACATCGAAGACGAACGGGGAGGTGCTGGATGAGCTTCTCGGGGAATGGGAAAAAATGGGTTACAGCTTCCGGCCGTTGTCGGATCTGACAGATTAGGAGGCATGGGATGGGGAAAGTTTCGACGAACCAGAAATTGCAGCTGATACGTTCCATACGGGAGGAAAGCCAGGATAACCGAATGCGGATGAGGCACAGGGAAAAAATATTATATGGGATAGAACATAAGCAGGGGGAAGAACTGCCGGTCTACCGAAAGGGATATGAGGACGGAAGGGGACAGGAACTCTATGCCCTGGAAGAAGGCGCATCTTCTGCGTATGGGAACACCTTTTCTTCCTTTAAGCTGCGAATGATCTTGTCGGTCGCCCTTTTCTGCACCTTTCTTGCGGCGGATGCCGGAGAAGGAAAAATCGCCGGTATTTCTACGGAATCGGTGAGGGAAGAGATCAATAAGGACTTTGATGCGGATTTGGAAGAAGTAGTATTTGATTTTGAGGATAATTTCCCTTATACTCTATTTAAGGATTAGGAGAAAGATACTGTGAGTCCAGGAAAGTGGATAAATAGATAAAATGAGGAGAATTATGAATAAACTGGCATTAAAAGATGAAATATTGCTGCAGGTGGAAAAACCGGCGCGCTACATTGGAAACGAAGTAAACGCTGTGGTAAAAGACAAAGAGCTTGTGGATATACGCATAGCCATGTGTTTCCCCGATGTATATGAAATCGGCATGTCCCACTTGGGGATCCAGATCCTATATGATATGTTTAACCGCTTTGAGGACGTCTGGTGCGAGCGGGTATATTCGCCCTGGGTGGATCTGGACCGGGTGATGAGGGAGGAAAACATCCCTCTTTTTGCGTTGGAATCACAGGAGCCGGTAAAAGATATGGATTTCCTGGCAATCACGATCCAATATGAGATGTGCTATACTAATATATTGCAGATTCTGGACTTGTCCCATATTCCGCTGAAAGCAAAGGACAGGGAGGGATGGGACTATCCGGTCGTGATCGGAGGAGGGCCTTGTGTTTATAACCCGGAGCCGATCGCCGAATTTTTCGACCTTTTTTATATCGGCGAAGGGGAAACCCGTTATCGGGAACTGTTGGATCTATACAAGGAATGCAGGAAAGGCGGGGAATCTCGGAAAGAATTTTTGAGAAAGGCGGCAAAGCTGCCGGGCATGTATGTCCCTATGTTTTACCAGGTGGAATATAAAGAAGACGGAACGATTGAAAAGATGGAGCCGATGGAGGAAGGAATTCCAAAGACTATCCTTAAGGAAGTGGAGATGGGCATTTCTGACACCTATTACCCCAAAAAGCCGGTGGTTCCTTTTATCAAAGTGACGCAGGACCGGGTAGTGCTGGAAATACAAAGGGGGTGCATCCGGGGCTGCCGCTTCTGCCAGGCAGGCCAGATTTACCGGCCGGTGCGGGAACGCGATGTAACCATGTTAAAGGAATATGCGGTAGAAATGCTGAAGAATACGGGGCATGAGGAAATTTCCTTAAGTTCCTTGAGTTCCAGCGATTATTCCAAACTGCCGGAACTTATCGACTTTTTGATAGAGGAATGCGGGGAGAGGAAAATCAATATTTCCCTTCCGTCTTTAAGAATTGATGCTTTTTCCTTGGATGTGATGGGCAAAGTGCAGGATATCAAAAAGAGCAGCCTGACGTTTGCGCCGGAGGCAGGAAGTCAAAGGCTTCGAAACGTAATCAATAAGGGGCTGACGGAAGAGGATATCCTGAAAGGAGCCGGTCTTGCATTTGAAGGCGGATGGACAAGGGTGAAGCTTTATTTTATGCTGGGGCTTCCTACGGAAACGGAAGAAGATATCAAGGAGATCGGGGCGCTGTCGAATCGGATTGCGGCAGTGTTTTATGAGACCGTGCCGAAGGAAAAGCGCGTAAACGGGAAGGTGCAGATTGTCGCCAGCACATCCTTTTTTATTCCGAAGCCGTTTACGCCGTTCCAATGGTCGCCCATGTGTACGAAAGAGGAGTTTTTGGAAAAAGCATATATGACAAGAAAGGCGATCAAGGAGCAGCTGAACCAGAAAAGTATCAAGTATAACTGGCATGAGGCGGATATCAGCGTATTGGAGGGCGTGCTTGCCAGGGGAGATCGTCGGATTGCCGGCGTGATCGAAAGAGCATATCGGAAAGGATGCATTTATGATGCATGGAGCGAGTATTTCCATAATGATGCATGGATGGAAGCTTTTGAGGAATGCGGCATTGACATTGGTTTTTATACGACGAGAGAGCGGTCTGTGGAGGAAACGCTGCCTTGGGATTTTCTGGACTGCGGCGTGGACAAGGAGTTTTTAAAGCGGGAATGGAAAAAAGCATTGGAAGAAACCGTTTCGCCGAACTGCCGTGCACAATGCCAGGGATGCGGGGCAAGCCGTTTCGGAGGCGGGGTTTGCATGGAAAGTCGGAAAGGATAAAAGGAAATGAAAGTGAGAATAAAATTTGCAAAATCGGGAGCCATGCGGTTTATCGGGCATTTGGATGTGATGAGGTTCTTCCAGAAAGCGATCCGAAGGGCTGGAATTGACGTAGCCTATTCGGAAGGATTCAGCCCCCATCAAATTATGTCGTTTGCAGCTCCTTTGGGCGTAGGCCTTACCAGCCATGGGGAATATCTGGATATTGAAGTACGGTCACATGCCGGGGCAGAGGATATGAAGCATCGGCTGGGCAAGGCGATGGTGGAAGGCATGGAGATTTTGAGCGTAACGGCGTTGGAAGAGGGGACGAAAAACGCGATGGCCAGCGTGGCGGCGGCAGAATATTCTGTTCGGTTCCGGCAGGGATATGCGCCGGAGCCGGGATGGACGGACAGGCTGCTGGCGTTTTACGAAAAGCCAGTGGTTATGGTGAAGAAAAAGACGAAAAAAAGCGAAGTGGAAATGGATATCAAACCTTATATTTATCAGTTATCGGCAAAGGGGGAAGGAGAGAACGCCGCAGTCCATATGATCGTGAATGCCAGCAGCTCCGGCAATATCAAGCCGGGGCTGGTGATGGAAGCTTTTTGGAAATCGGAAGGAAAGGAGCTTTCGGGATTCGCGCTGGAAATTACGAGGGAGGATACTTTCACGGATCTCGGCGGGGAGGAAGGCATGCATTTGGTTCCGCTGGACGCTGTGGGGGCTGGGTTTTGATGAAGGGAAATAAGTATCTAATTATAAAATATCAGGGGAAAATACTATCCCTGCTTTTCCATGAGAACCGGCTGGTTCGTGCCAGGGCGGAGAAAGAAGGGGAAAATATCCTGGGAAATATCTATGTGGCCAAGGTAAAAAGCATTTTAAAAAATATCCATGCTGCTTTTGTGGAAATCCAACCGGGATATCCCTGCTTCCTAAACCTGGACCGCATCAGGAAACCGCTGCTTGTGAACCGGGCCTATGACGGGAGGATTCTTGCGGAAGATGAAATAGTGGTTCAGATTTATAAAGAAGCGGCTAAGACCAAATCCCCCGCCGCCACTTGCTCGCTTTCACTGAATGGAAAGTATTGCGCGGTATCTTTTGACAGGCCGGGGGCAGTATACTCTTCCAAGCTGTCGGAAAAGGTAAGGGCGAGAATCGGCGCAGCTTTGGAAAAAGAGGGCGTTTTGAAAGAATATGCAAGGAAAAATGGAGTCATTATACGAACGAATGCCAAAAGCCTTGGGGATGATATCTCGCCTCTGGCGGAGGAGATACGCCAGCTTTCCGGGAAATTACAGGAAATAGCGGATGCGGCGCATTATAGGACCTGCTATTCGATTCTTTATGAGGCGGCGCCTTCCTACCTTACTGGCATGAGGGACGAGTATGAAGGGCAGTATGAGGAGGTTGTAACGGACGATCCCGGTATCTATGAAACCATCATGGTTTACCGCGAGGCCAATCCCTCCTTTCATATCCCGGCGGCGAGGCTTTACCGGGATGAAAGGCTGCCGCTGTACAAGCTTTACAGCGTAGAAACCCGGCTGCAGGAAGCGCTTGGGAAAAAGGTATGGCTTAAGTCAGGCGGTTATCTTGTGATCGAGCCGACAGAAGCCCTGACTGTGATCGATGTCAATACGGGGAAGCTGGTGACAGGAAAGGATATGGAACAGACCTGGCTTAGGATTAATATGGAGGCGGCGGAAGAAATCGCGCTCCAGCTTGCCCTGCGCAATATATCCGGCATCATTATCGTGGATTTTATTAATATGAAGCCGGAGGAACATAATAAAAAACTGATGTCCCATTTTGGGAATCTGCTGAAACAGGATTCGGTGAGGACAGAGCTAATGGATATTACTGCCTTGGGTCTGGTGGAAATTACAAGAATGAAAACAAGCAAGCCGCTGAGGGAACAATTGACGGAACAAGGAAAGCAAGCCAAAGGAGAAGCGTAACTTTGTAGAAAGGGCATGGTTATGAGGATGAAGTTGATCAAAATGGAGAAGGTAAAGGATGGCCGGTATCTGAAAAATTATGAACTGGTTTACCAGAATAAGGCGGGGAAAGAAAAGAAGTATGAAATCGTCAGCCGCAGGGAACTTGTCGGCATAGAAGATATTGGGGCAAAAACAAGCGGCATGTCCATTGCGGCAGTAAAGGAAGGAAGGCTTTTGCTGCTAAAGGAATTCCGTATGGGAGTGAATCAAACCGTTTATAACCTGTGTGCGGGGATGTTGGAAGAGAACGAAACCTTGGAGGAATGCATCGCCAGGGAGCTGTATGAGGAAACGGGCTTAAGGGTGAAACGGATCATCGATATCCTGCCAGCTTCTTATGCGGCCGTGGCAATTTCCGATACAAAGACGAACATTGTTTTTGTGGAAGCAGAAGGAGAATTCGAAGACCATACGTCGGACAACGAATGGATTGAAGCAGGGTTTTATAGCAGGGAAGAGGTAAAAGAACTGCTGAAAACAGCGGAGTTCAGTTCCCGGGCGCAGATCATTGCTTATTTTTTTTCCAAGAATTTTTTCCCGGGATAGATAAACGCTGCCACGCCTTCGCAAGTCAGCTTATTGTAATAGAAAAGTGCAAAGCTTTTGATCCATTCAATAGGCTTTGCACGTTGGCCTTGTGATATATTCGGTTATATGGTTTCAGCTAGGAAACTTTTTTTCCGGTTACTGTGGTAATAATTCATTCATCTTTAAAATTTCAATGATTGTTTCTGTTGCATCCTTAAGCTCGTGGATATCGCGTCTGATATCCCTTTCGGAAATTGCTATATCAAGCCGCAAGTCTTCTAACTTCTTTGCTGTGCGATCTTGCTTTAATTCTATGATATCAAGGCGATTATCCATTTTGTCAAGGCGGTTCTCCACCTTACCAAGGCGGCCATCCATTTTGTCAAGGCGGTCCTCCACCTTACCAAGGCGGCCATCCATTTTATCAAGGCGGCTATCCATTTTGTCAAAGCGGCTATCCATTTTGTCAAGGCGGTCCTCCACCTTGTCAAGGCGGCCATCCATTTTGTCAAAGCGGCCATCCATTTTGTCAAGGCGATTATTGACAGGTTTTAGTTTTTCATCCATTAGTTGGCTGATAGCGTTTAAATCTTCTTTTGTTAATGCCATTTTATCACGCTCCTTTATGTAACTATTTCATGAATAAGGTAAGTATATCACATCCAAAGTGCAAAGTCTATTCGATTAGCAAAGTGCTTTGATTTGTACTATGTCTTGTACAATATTTATTGGGTGAAAGATTGAAAATTAAAAAAAAATTTGAGGTTTGTGTTCGCGCAGCATCCACAAACTCAAGATGTGCAAAAAGCAGCACAGAAATGAAATAGATAGTGTTTTGATATAAAGTCGCAAATAAATAAGCGGCTTTATTTTGTATGACAAATTTAGGAAATATGGGGAGAATTCATCTCCCCTGCCTTGCTATAAAAATGGAGTTGTCCTTTGATTCTTAAATGTAATTTCGTACAATGCCCAAATTAATGAAATGTTCCTTTCGTACACGTTCTTCTCTCGTAATTTCAGGCTTTCAAAAGTCATACCCAGTCATCGACGGTCATTCTGACGGCTTATAAAATCCTTACTGCTTCTAATTTCGATAAGATTCAAACCGGTTCATCAGCATTTTCTTCTGCTGCACCGATGAATGAACATAAAGATCCATCGTCAGCCTGATATCGCTATGGCCGAGTATTTCACTCAGGCTTTTAACATCAAATCCTTTTTCTATGCATCTGGACGCGAATGCATGGCGGAGCATATGAAAGTTAAAATGCTCCAGACCGCATTTCTCCAATATCTTCTGGAATTGATACTGGACAGTACGGGGATCTGCCCATGAATTTCTGGTTCCCCTGATAATATGCTTTGAATCTTCTTGCCGGTGCTTCTCCAGCAAGGGGAGCAACATTGGAGAAATCGGAACAAGACGAATGGAATCCGACGTTTTGGGAGTTTGAATCACGGTATGCGTTTTATTTTCACCGCTGTTTTCTACCCGAACTCTTTGTACATTGCTGCGTATATAAATAACTTCCTCTGCCAGGTCAATATCTTTCCAGGTCAAAGCACATAATTCCCCGATGCGGATACCCGTATAAAGAGCAATCAATATTCCAAGATTTGCCTTTCTTTCACTATTGGCAATTAAATATTCTTCTAATCTGGATAAGGTCTGTTCACCGGGCAGAATTACTTGGTATTTTTTACTTTTTTTTACTGGATTTGCGGGAACCGATATATTGTATCCATATTTCTTTTTCATATGGAACAGTATCCTAACGACGATGGAGCAGATATAAGACAGATAATTGACAGATAATTGCCTGTCCTGCCCCTTCCATAACAGAGATACGAATCTTTCCATTGTTTGCTGGTCAATACTATCGATCCTTGCGTTCCCAAGCCAGGGAATAACATGTTTTTCCAGCACATAACAATATTCCCTGCAAGTAGTCAGCTTCCAATAGGCTTTTTGGTCATCGACCCAAATTGATGCCGCCTCCTCCAGTTTTGGCATTCCTTTTCTGCCCTGCCAGCCAACATTCTTTGCTATTTTCATCTTTTCTTTTGCTTCTTTGTAAGTTTTTCCATAAACCGATAAATAGCTTCTCTTTCCGGGAATGGAAATCTCCTTCCAAATCCTTCCTTCCCATCTTCCGTCCTTTCTTTTATAAATATTTTCTCCTCTTCTTGGCATACTGTTTACTCCTTTCCTTGTTTTAGAGCCGTTTTCTTTTGACGGCATTTTTGACGGTCTAACATTTGTTTTTCCATTTATACAACTAACAGTATAAGAAATACTTCTAAAAGCGCGCTAAAAAACAACATTTTTTTGTTTTTCATGCTAGACATACAGTCAGATGAATCAATTTTCGAAAATCCTATTGAATTTTAAAATAAGTTATGATATGCTGGATTAGCAATTTAGAACAGATGGATAAAGATCCTTTCATTAATTTGGGCATTTTGCGAAAAGAATCGGGTTCTTAAAATCTGTTATGGGAAGCTGCGGAAGAAAATTATATAGATATTTATTCCCGCATTCTGTCTGAAATAAACAGTAAAGAAATTTAGAGCAATAAATATAAAAATATAGAAGGAATGTGTTGTGAAAACAGATTTCAAAAAGAAAAAGAATGCCAAGTCGAAAAAACGGATACAAAAAAGAAGATGGAAAAGAATCTCTATTAGTATTTTGTTTGGGATAATCTTGTTTATTTCTATTCTTTTTGTCGCATTTGGAATGATCAGGGCGGCAGGAAAGAAAAGCCTGCGAAACAAGACGGGAGCAGGTGTTCCGGATTTGGCATTTGGAATGCAAAGTGTTGAGCTGACAAAAAACGAGGAAGCGGAATGGCAGGAAGGATGGGTGAAATACCATGACAAAATATATGTTTATAATGAAGAGATTCTTACTTTTCTGTTTATGGGAATTGATAAGGACAGCGCAGCAGAAGCTGTTGGGGAGGGAACGGACGGGGGATCAGCAGATGCATTGTTCTTGGCAGTGATGAATCCAAAGCAGAAAATGATTCAGGTCATCGGTATTAACAGAAATACCATGACAAATGTGGATATTTATAATGAGGAAGGGGAGTATGTCACCACGAAAAAAGCCCAGATTGCTGTAGCTCATGGCTTTGGTGACGGGATGGAGAAAAGCTGTGAGTACCAGCGTAAAGCAGTATCGGAGCTTTTTTACCATTTGCCAATCCATGGTTATGCGGCGGTGAATATGAGCGCCATCCCATTGATCAACGATGCGGTGGGGGGCGTGGATGTAAAGGTATTGGAAGACTTGAGTGCGAAGGATAAAACGCTGGTAAAGGGAGCTGAAGTCCACCTGATGGGCGAGTCTGCTTTTTGGTATGTGAAATATCGCGATCCAGGAATATTCGGTTCTGCAGATATGCGCTTGGCAAGGCAGAAACAGTATTTAAATGCGTTTATCCGTGCGGCGAAAGAAGCGGTCAAAAAAGATGTCGGGACAGCGGCCAGAATTTATCAGGAGGCGGCATCTATGATGGTTACGGATATCGGGCTGGAAGAGGTAGCTTATCTTGCTCCTCTTATTGTTGATTATAGTTTCTATGGAGAAGACAGTTTCCGCATGCTGGAGGGAGAGACTGTTATGGGAGAAAAGTTTGAGGAGTTTTATGTGGATGAGACGGCGCTGTATGAGATGATATTGGAGGTTTTCTATGAACAGAAAGAATAGGAAGCGGGGCATTCCTGGGATATGGGCATTTGTTTTGTTTGTGGCTTGGACGGCAAGTGGGTGCGGGAATAGCAGCGGAGAAAACATGGATATAGAGGAAAGCCGGCAGATGGGGGGATGGGAAGATACTAAGGGAATCACTTATGAAACGGCGGCAGACGGGCGTGTAGATTTCGATGCCTTACAAGAAGAAAACCCGGATATCTTTGCATGGCTTTATATACCAAGAACAGGCATCGACCTGCCAGTATTGCAAAGCCCGGTATCGGATGAATTTTATAAGACACATGGAGCCGACGGAAAGGAAAACACAGATGGGGCGCTTTACACGGAGATGCCCAATATGATGGATATGTGCGACTTCAATACAGTTATACATGGAAGCGATGAAGGGGAAAAGAGTTTATTTGCCAGTCTGCATAAATTGGAAGATCCTATTTTTTTTGAAGAGAACAAAGAATTTTATATTTACTTGAAGGATAATGTGCTTACATATGAAATAATTGCAGCTTATTACGATGATGGAAGCGATATTTTGAGAAGATTTGATTATACCACTTACCAAGGATGCGAAGCTTGGCTGGAGCAGCTTTACGGCATCCGTGAAATGGGGAAGCAGCAAAGAGAAGGATGGGAAGGTCTGACACCCTGGCATTTTTTTGTTACTTTGGCAGGGAGTGTCAGCAGCCAAAGCGGGAAGCAGTACGTAGTCATCGGCGTTTTGACAGGGGATGCCGCAGGGCAGATTGACAGAATCATACTGGATTAGGTATTAGCATCATAATTATAGATGTTAATATATACCACACTTAGGAAAGGGAAAGGAGGTAGATATCCATGAAAAAAGTTATTGCTTTATTGGCGGCGGCAACATTGTTTGCTTCTATGACCGTATCCGCTGCACCCAGCCCGTCGGCTGCTGCAGTTGTATCGTCCAGTGCGGAGGGGTTTGCTCATGCTGCGGATCAGCAGGCGGCTGCAGAACGCGGCATGACAGCGGCTGAGTATTACAACAATGCTGTGGTTTCAACGCCGGGCGTAGAGAACGCGATGCCTGTAGGACAAGGTGGAAAGATCGTTATCAATGGGGTGGCGACCAATCTGACGGCAACACTGGCAAAGGTAGACAAGGCGACAACAGCAGGGGCGAATGCCCAAGCTGCAGCTCTTGGAGGGAAACTGTTGAATGTAATCAATATCAGCTTCCCAGGTGCAAACTACAATACGGCAACCATTAATTTCTATTTGAAAGGACTCCTTGGCAATTCTAAAGTTGTTGTAAAGCAGCTGGTGGATGGCGTATGGGTCGATGTGGAAGTCGTGGAAATAAGGGCGGATCACGTGGTACTGAACCTGACTAATAAGGGCGCTGTGGCATTTGTACAGATCCCCTGATCCCTAAGGGATAAAAGTAAGAGTTGTAAGATAAACATGTTTTTCTGTTAACAGCCGAGTGTGGGAAAGGGTATAGCCGCAAACTGACTGCGGCTATACCATGATAAGGATTACTAGAGTAAAAAAATTTTTATTAGGAGAAGAGGCATGGATTCATTGACAAGAGACGTGGAAGAAATATTTAACCCAAGTCGGCTTATGGGTTATCAGGAATTGTATGATGAAAAGACCGTTGTTTATAAAGCAGCAAAAAGGTTATTCGATATTGCGGCTTCATTGGCGGCGCTGGTCATACTCTCGCCAATTTTTCTGCTAACGATTCTTGCAATATTGTTGGAGGATGGAGGACCAGTATTTTTTGTCCAGCCGAGGGCAGGAAAGGATTTAAAACCTTTTCGGATGTACAAGTTTCGGAGCATGTTCAAAGATGCAGATAAGATGTTCGCTGCCCTTCAAGAACAAAATGAGCAGTCCGGCCATGCTTTTAAGATTAAGGATGATCCCCGCATTACAAAAGTAGGGAGATTCATCCGAAAATACAGCATTGATGAGCTGCCCCAGCTGATTAATGTTTTAAAGGGGGACATGAGCATTGTGGGGCCGAGGCCGATTCTGGTTTTTCAGATGGAAGAGTGCAATAAATATCAGCAGCAGCGGCTGATCGTAAAACCGGGACTTACTTGTTATTGGCAAATCAGCGGCAGAGCGGATATCCAATGGGAGGACTGGGTGGAACTGGATTTGAAATATATAAGGAATATGGGGATAGTAACGGACTTGGTCATGATTATGAAGACGATTCCAGCGGTTTTTCGAGGAGATGGGGCGTACTAAGAATTTATAGTCATGGGAGACAGATAGATGAAGAAAAAAATAGATGTGATTATTCCGGTCTGGAACAGCGGGCAATATATCGGAAGTTTTATAGATGGAATGCTTTCTCAGACTTATCAGGATTTCCATATGTATTTTGTGTATGATAGTTCAAAGGATAACACTTTATCCATAATTAGAAGTTACCAGTGCGGAAATGAGGGGAGAATAACTATTTTATATAGTGAAAAAAGATGCGGCCAGGGAGCGGCCAGGGATTTGGTCATGGATAGAATGCAGCTGCAGGGTGATTATGTTATTTTTTTGGATGCCGATGATTATCCGGAAAAAAATTTTTTGGAGAAAATGGTAGAAACAGCAGAACGATATCAAGTGGATTTGGTGATGTGCGGTTTTAATTGTTTTGAGGATGAAACAGGTAAAATTATTTCCACTCAAATGGTGGACAATACGGATGCCGTGATTAGCGATCTGACGCATTATGTGGATATTGCATATATGAATCCGGCGGTATGGAATAAATTATACCGGCGCGAAGTGGCAGAGAAAGTTAGATTCGGGAAAGTCAAAAGCATGGAAGACGGGCTGTATATAGCTAAAATCCTTCCATATGTCCGTTCGATTAAAATAATAAATGAAGTCCTTTATCATTATAGGGTAAGCGTAGCGTCCGCACAAGCGCGTATGACAGCTGATGAATTTGAAGAACGGTGGAGTTATTATACTGAGATGGCAAAGTATTATGGAGAGAACCAGGCAGTCTATGCCGGATATCGGGAACTATTTGAAGTAATGGCTTTTGTGAAATGCGCCATAGGATTGACTTACCGGACAGCGCTTAAAGATATGAGGAATTTGCACTATTATATTTCTTATTCAAAAAAAATGCTTAATGATATAACGCCACAATGGAAAGAAAATAAGAGCCTTCAGATGAGATATTGTTTTCAAAGGCCTATGAAAGCTAATGCAGTGGCTTGCTGTGCTTTTTTATATAAAATTAATTTTTTTAGCCTGTTTATCATTGCATATTGGCTGTACCAGAATCTGGTGCATAAAGAAGTCAGGTGGTAGGCCAGTAATGGTATGGAGAAAGTTTTATGTTTGGTGACAAAGATGAGTTAAGGGAAATTCAGCTAAAGGAACTGGCACTTTTAAAAGAAGTGAAAAGAATATGCAAAAAATACCGGCTTAGATATTTTTTATGCGGCGGGACTTTGCTGGGGGCAGTAAGGCATCAGGGATTTATTCCCTGGGATGATGACATTGATATTATGATGCCAAGGGAAGATTATGAACAGTTTATTCGAATGGCATCAGAAGAGTGGCAGGATAATATACAAGTGGAGGATTATTACTATACCAATTCTGCCCGTCCTGATTGCATTACCCATGTAGTGGATAAAAAAACCACGATAATACGTACTAATTGCATGAAAGAGCGGAGAGAGAATTTATGTATAGATATATTTCCTCTGGATGGCATGCCCAAATCAGCGGTTGGGAGGATAATTTATTTTTATTATTTTCGATTTTATCATTATTTGTTTCTTATATCCTGCTTCAGTTCTATGGTAAATATGGATAAACCAGGCCGTCCTTTGTGGGAAAAAGCGGCAATTAAATTTTTATCCCGGATAAATATGGAAAAATGGCTTAACTCAAAACGATTATTAAAAAAACAGCATTCCATATTAATGAAGTATAAATATGAAGACAGCAAATACATCTATTCTGGTTTTGGGACTTACGGAAAAAAGGAGATTCTGCCGAAAAAATATTTCCATGCAGTTTCCTTTTTAAGATTTGAAGATGACTCTTACTGTGTTCCTTCCATGTATCATGAAGAGTTGACTCATTATTATGGGGATTATATGGTGATACCGAAAAAGCAAAAAAAACGGCAGCATTCATATAAAGTGGCAGGGAAATAAAATGGAAGAAATAAAATTCAGTATTATTGTACCGATCTACAATACGGAAAAATATTTAAAGCAATGCCTGGACAGTATTGTAAACCAGACTTATAGGAATCTGGAAATCATATTAGTTCATGATAAAACAGAAGATGCCTCGGGGGAGATCACCGATTCCTATGGGGAAAAAGATGATAGGATCATAGTAGTCCATAGGGAAAAAGGCGATGTGTCATCTGCCAGAAATATAGGGTTGGATTTGGCAACGGGCGACTATATGGTCTTTGTGGATTCGGATGACTGGATGGAACTGAATTATTGTGAAGAAATGTTTCATATGATTATTTCTTTTGGAGATGCGGATATCATTAAAACAGATTATTTTATAGAAGCGGAGAAGACATATCTTATAAAGCTATTTACTGATAATGTATTTGATAAAAATACAATTAGAGAAAAAACGCTGTTTCTGCTTAATGTTTTTTCCAGATATTATGATGAGAGTTATTACAGTGAGTTAAATAATTGGGAAGCCATTCTTGGTAATGTATGGGCAGGCGTTTATCACAGGGATACAGTTGCGGGACTTCGGTTCTATGGAACAAAGTGTGAAGATCTGCTGTTCAATGGATATGCTGTCATGAACAGCAGCAGCGATAAAATAAGGTATTGGCCGAAAGCGCTGTATCATTATAGACAGAATCTGGATTCTGCAGTTACCCGGTATAATCCGTCAAGAATCGAAGAATATAGTTCTTTTTACGAGCATTGTTTTCGCTTGAAAGAAGAATTTCATCTGGACGAGCGTTTTACGTCCTGTTTATCCCGACTGATGGTAAACCAGCTGAATGTAAACATTAAATATACGATTGTACATCCTGACAGTCCTTATTCATTTTGGGAAAAAAGAAAACAGTTGGAGCAACTGATGGGTTTGGTATATTATAAATCTCTTCCATATAAGACAAAAAGAACAAGGGATTTTTCAGCAAAAACCAAATGTATATTGATATTGCTCCATTTTAAATTCTATGGAACAGTCATCTGTTTGGCCAAACTGCAATGGAAGATGAAAGCCTGCAGGAAAAAACGGGAGATACAGGAAGATGGAGAAATTGATAAGTAGATATAAAAAAATTTTGCCTGATAAAAATAGTATATATTATACGGCATATATTACTTGGCTGTCTATTTCTTTGCTGTTTGGGCGAAGCACATTGAAAACATTTTTAGGAATAAGTACAAGCTTCTGGTTGAAAAAAGTTTGTTATCCAATCTGCGGAGTCTTGATATTGATAGTATTCTCTGTTTCAGGTTTTATGGAAAAGCCAAATAAAAAGCAACTCAAACAATATTTTTTTATGGGAATTTTGGTGGGTGTATTTGGAATAAGCTGGATATTGTCGGATTCGGGAACTTTTTTTATGCAACTTATGTTTATCATTGCTGCGAAGGAAATAAATCTGCAGAAGCTTCCGCGCATTACCATTGTCTGCCAGATGATAATAGTGCCTATTATTATCTGTCTTGCAATGGTCGGAGCAATAGAAAATATAAGCTTTATGTATGAAAGGATAAATTTGGAACCGGTATATAGACAGTCACTGGGGTTTCGGCACCCGAATGCTTTAGGAGCGCAGATTGTTCAATTTTGCATATGCTGGCTTTGGATCAGATGGGAAAAATGGAAGTGGTATGACTATTTTCTCTATGTAACAGCCATTTGGTTGGTCTATACGATCTGCAATTCCATCACCAGCATTATTCTGATTCTGTTAACTGGAGCAATGAACGGCATTTACCGACTACTGATAAAAATAAAACATACAAAACTGTTGGATGACATGATAAGTATATGTATATGGCTGATTCCAGCCGTATGTATAATAATCAGTTATTTTTATTCGGAAACAAACCCTCTGATCACTGCGGCAGACCATATTGTATCCTGGCGTTTTAAATTGGCAAACGGGTTTTTGAGAGATAATCCGGCAACATGTATTGGAACCAAACTTCCTCCTAATATAGGATCAGACTGCATTTATGTGGATACTATTACCCGATATGGTTGGATTATCCTGTTTTTTATATTGTTGGGAATGTACCGTATGCTGCGGTATGCCATCAAAAATAGAATGTATCCTTTGATCATATCTATTTTCATTTTTGGAATATATGGAATTACCGAGCATTATCCTTACCTGTTAATGTTTAATTTCACATTAATTTTTCTGGCTTATGCAATTTATGGCGATACAAAAAGAGTAACTTAAAAATTCAATGATTGTTTATGCTGCCATAGACGGCATATCTGAGAGGCTGAAAATGAATATTGCATTGATTATTGCCGGAGGTTCCGGAAGCAGGATGAATCAAAAAATTCCAAAGCAGTTTTTAAATGTATTTGATAAACCGGTTATTGTATATACGATGGAGGCTTTTCAAAGAAGCAATGAAATAGATGTTATTGTAATTTCTGCCGTACATGGATGGGAAACTATGATTTGGGCTTATGCCAATCAGTTTGGAATTTCTAAATTGAAAATAGTAACAGATGGCGGCCGTTGTGGGCAGGAATCGATTTACAATGGAATTACAGCAATCGAAAAACATTACAGCCCGGAAGACATTGTTTTGGTTCATGATGCAATCCGCCCTATGTTATCGGAAGATATTATTTTCGATTGCATTCATACAGTTAAGGATAAGGGTAATGCTGTTGCAGTTATCCCATGCCAGGAAGCAATGCTGGAAACGAAAGACGAACAGACCACCAATGCCAGTTATCCTAGGAATCAGCTGATGAGAACTCAGACACCTCAGGGATTTTACTTAAAGCATCTTCTTAGCATGCATAAGGAAGCGAAAGAACGGGGCATCACTAACTCCGTTGCTACTTGTACCCTTGCGGTGGAATTAGGACAGACAATATATTTTTCTAAAGGATCCGAAAAAAACTTGAAATTAACAACAGTGGATGATTTGGATATTTTTAAGGCATTATTGAAGGAATCAACGGAAAATTGGGTAATACGATAAGAAAGCCGTTAATTTTTATATTGGCCGGATAAAAGAGAAATGGAGAAAAAATGGAGATTAAATTGAGCATTATCATCCCGGTATATAATGCGGAAAAATATATTGGAAAATGCTTGGACTCGTTGATTGGGCAAACGTTAAAGGAATTTGAAATGATATGTGTGGATGATGGTTCTACAGATAACAGTCTGGCGGTTTTGCGGAAATATGCCGGGACAGATTCCAGAATTCATGTCATTCATCAGGAAAACAAGGGATGCAATGCTGCCAGAAAGATGGGATACAAGCATGCAAAGGGAAAGTTTATAGCATTGGTTGATGCAGATGACTGGGTGGAAAATGATATTTATGAAATAGTTATAGAAAAAATGGAAGAGAGAAATGCCGATTGTGCTATTTTCAACTGGTATATGGAGAGGAAAGCTGATAGCTTCCGATGTCCTGCTGTTGATGATTTTTTTTTAATGGACAAAGAATTAATATATAAGATTTCCCTTGCCGGTTTATGCGGGGGGTGTAATCCTCTGGTAAAGGGAAGGCTGGAAGGCTGGCCATGGAATAAGGTTTTCCGTAAAAAGATTTTTGACAAACTGGATGTTGACGGGAAATTATTTTCGGACGAAACCAGGCATTTTGAAGATGCGTTGAATAATATCCGTTTATTTCAGCATATAGACAGTATATTGTTTATGCGCCAGTATGGGTATCATTACCGAACAGGAAATCATCTGTCAATGACCGCAAAGTATTTCGGCACCCTTCCCCCTAAGAAAGATTTTTTGCATTATAAAGCTTTCGGGAAGGAAAACTCGCTGGACATTATGTATTACTCAGCCATAGATACAATGATTGTGAATATGTTCTGGAATTATATAACAAGGCATTATTATTTTCATAAAAAGAATTCTGACAGCTTTAGGAAACAGATGAAAGAGATCAATGACCTTTTAAAAGGGAAATATAGGAAAAACTGCTACTTTCCCATAAAAGAAGCATTGAATGGCGCTGTTCCAGACTGGATTGATAACCGCATAATGCGCTTTTTGGTTCGATACCATATGATGTCGGCAGTCTCTTTATATATAGCATCCAGAATCAGCCTTATGAAAAAAAATATATATGCTATTCATTTACACTATAAATGTTGTTGAAAATGCAAAGGTAGAAAGCTATGTTTGTGAAGTTAAGCATCATTGTGCCAGTATATAATGCAGAAAAATACATAAAAAAGTGCCTGGACAGCATCTTATCTTCCTCGCTGGAAAATATAGAATTGATTGTTATTGATGATGGATCCGAAGATAATAGTTTTTCCGTTTGCCAATCTTATGCCCAAAAAGATTCCAGAGTATTTGCCATGAAAAAGAGGAACGAAGGGCGGTCAAAAACAAGAAATCTGGGGCTGGAATATGCCAGAGGGGAATATGTTACATTTGCGGACTGCGATGACTGGGTGAATACTGATGTCTATAAGATGGCATATGAAAATGCAAAACAATATGATGCAGATATTGTTGTTTATAATGCAGTCAGGAAATATGGAGATATAAGCAAGCCATATACCAATATTGTCCAAGAAAAAGTATGGAATGGACATTCCGATATCAGCAGATTCGTTATGGGAACGCCGAAGGAAAAGGATGACAGCCAGAATGGAATCCATAGCATATGTCCTATATGGAATAAATTATATAAGAAAAATTTTTTGGATTCTAATGAAATTCTGTTTCTGGATTATCATATTGAAGATGTTCTGTTTAACATTTATGCGTTTGCATATGCTAAAAAAATTACGTTTTTACCTATTGAAGGCTATTGCTGGCGTATTCGGGAAGGGAGCGCATCCAACCGGGAAATCAGATATCGAAAAGGCTTCGAGATGGAATTATGGGGAATTGCCATGTATTTACTGGAATGTACTTCAAAATATGCGTATAGAGAAGATGCTTTATGCTATCGGGTAATCAGCGATGTAATCTGGCAATGTCTGGAATGCAACATCTTAAATAAAGAAAATAATGGCAGTTTTATCCGAAGATATTTTTGCTTTAAAGAGATGATGGGAAAGCCGATTTATAAGGATGCCATGGAATGGAGGTTTTCAAACCCCTGCTCCAGGAAAGATGTTCTGATGGGAAAATTAAAGGGGATGAAACATCTGCCTGTTTTTTTTATAACCGCTACATTCCTGCGTAACTGGAAATGCTTCAGAATGAAATGGTCTAAAAATAAATGAGGTGACAAATGGATTTATGGAAAAATGAACGATATCAGGAGGAACTGAAGAATATGCCGGTAACGGAAGATTGCTGGGAAAAGCTGTATGGCAAGCATATTCTTGTAACCGGTGCCGCCGGCATGGTATGCTCTTTTCTTGTGGATGCGGTCATGAAAAAAAATATGACAGCAGCGCCGGGAAATCAAATTCATCTTACCTGCCCGGTGCGCAGTATACAAGAGGCGCGGCTGCGGTTTGCGGCACATATCAACCAGAAGAGTTTTACATTATTGGAGGCAGATATCACTAAACCGCTCCATATACTGGATGGTTATGTATTTGATTATATCGTTGCGGGTGCTGGAAGCGCGGACCCATATTCTTTTGCCCACTTTCCGGTGGATACCATGATGGGAAATTATTTGGGAGTTTATTATTGTCTGGAGCTGATGAAGGGATGGAATAAATGCAGGCTTTTATATATTTCTACTGGGGAAGTTTATGGCAATGCAGGTTCCGGAATAGAAGACTTCAGGGAGGACGATTCCTATTATGTAAATCCTGTCAGTTTCAGGGCGTGCTATCCAAATAGCAAACGTGCGGCAGAAACTTTATGCGCATCTTATAAAAAGCAATATAATCTTGATATTGTGATTGGGAGGCTCTGTTATATATACGGTCCTACCATAAGGGATTCCGACAGCAGGGCAGTCGCACAATTTTTGCGGAAAGCTTCTGTACGAGAGGATATTGTGCTAAAAAGCAAGGGAGAACAAGTCCGTTCTTATTGTTATGTGGCAGATGCCGCAGCGGCGCTGCTACATGTGCTTGTCTATGGCATCAGCGGGGAGGCATATAATATAGCGGATGCCAAAAGTAATTGCTCTATTTCTCAATTTGCAGAGCTGGCAGCCCATATGGCAGGTACTGGCTGTATTTATGCTGTGGCAGAAGAAGAGGAAAAAGCAGGATACTCTAAAGTTGCTAAGGCGGTACAATGTGCGGATAAAATAAATCATCTTGGATGGAAAGCTTCTGCTTCGCTGGAAGATGGAATCCGAAGGACTATAAATATTTTACAGGAATGTTCTATATAAACGGAGTGCGCGGATGATGAACTTAAAAAAAGGTATTTTACAAGTTTTTTTGGCAAATATCATTAATCTGTTTTTTTCCGTGTGCAATGGCTTTTTATTGCCTAAATATTTATCTCTTGAAACATATGCCGGATTAAAAACATTTTTGCTGTATACGTCATATGTGGGTATTTTGCATTTCGGCTATGTGGACGGCGTTTATATCCGTTATGGAGGGGAAAATAAAGAAAAAATATATACAGATGGTTTTGCCTATGCCCATAGGGTTTTGGTTTATTTTCAGATTGCGGTTACAGGAATCGGTATTGCCATTGCTGTCATATTAAGGGATATGACATTGTTATGCGCTGCCATAAGTATATTGCCCACCAATTTGTCAGCTTTTTACAAAATGATCTATCAGGCTGTAGGAGATTTTAATAGTTACCGAATGATACTGAATCTGACTTCTGCGTTGATTTTTGCGGCTAATATCATTTTTATCCTGGCAGGGATAGACAATATGTATGGTTATATAGGCATTCAGTTGACAATGACTATTATTATATTTCTATATTATGAATATAAAGAGGGCAGGAAAGGAGCATCTGTAAATATAAGTATTTCGGTTTTCAAAACGGAATTGGGAAAAAATATCAGTTCTGGCCTTATCATTATGCTTGGTAATTTTATGGGGGTCTGGATTACCGGCATGGACAGATGGTTTGTAAAAATATGTGGCAGCGTAGCTGATTTTGCCTATTATTCCTTTGCAGTAACTATGTTAAAGATAATCAATACGATTATTACTGCTGTATCGATTACTTTGTACCACTTTTTCTGCAAAGATCAGGACAGCGCCAGGATCGGCAGTCTGCGGAAAAGCATACTGATAGCGGGCGCAGCAGTTATTGCTTCTTTTTATCCTTTAAAATTGTTTATTTCTGTTTATTTAAAAAAATATGAGGAAGCAGTTTCCATCATTTTTATTATATATGCGGCCCAGTATCTTATGACAGTTATTCATTCGGTTTATTTAAACCTCTATAAATCGCTCCATAGGCAGAAGAAATATATGATAAGGATGGTGAGTGTCACCATGATCGCATTTCTGCTGAATGTTTTTCTCGGAAAAGCATGCAGCTATACGACAGATGCATTTGCTTTAGCGACATTGCTGACGGCGGTCATATGGCTGTGGATGTGCCAGAGAGATATGAAGGAATATAGGATGTCATGGCGCGAATGGATATATATTTGTCTGGCGGTTTTGGGTTATTTTATCGGCGGCTTGTTTTATCCTCTTATATCGTTGTTCATTTATTTAGCATGGATTTTTATCCTATCTGTTCTTCTGGTCCCGAAGGAAACCAAACTGCTGTTTCATTCTATCATAGATATTTTACAAAAAAAAGGCGCTTGATACAAAGAAAGCTATCATAGAAATGGAGGAAAGAATGATTATTTCACGTAGTCCCTTAAGGATATCGCTTGGCGGCGGAGGTACGGACCTGCCGTCTTATTATAAAGAAAATGAAGGTTTCCTGATATCCGCAGCCATTGATAAATATGTCTATATAACACTTCATAAAACTTTTGAAAAAGAAATTATCTTGAAATATTCCCAAATGGAAAAAGTGAAGGATGTGGAAGAAATCAGGCATCCAATTTTCCGGGAAGCTATCAAAATGCTGCATATGGAAGATTATCCTATGGAAATTTGCTCTATGGCAGATATTCCGGGAGGAACAGGCTTAGGTTCTTCGTCCACGTTTACCACGGCTCTTTTAAAAGCTCTTCATGCGGCAAGAGGCGATATCGTCAGCACAAGGACGCTGGCGGAAGAGGCCTGTGAGATAGAAATGAACCGGCTGGGGGAACCGATCGGAAAACAGGACCAGTATATAGCAGCTTATGGGGGCATTACCTGCATGGACTTTCATAAAGACGGGTATGTATGGGTGGATCCTTTAAACATTTCTCAAGAAACCTTTTATAATCTGGAGGATAATCTTATTCTTTTTTTTACTGGTTTTACCCATTCCGCAGGGAATATCCTGAAAGAACAGAATGAAGCCAGCAAAAAGGGAACAGGGGATATGATTCAAAACCTCCATTTTGTAAAGGAGCTGGGACGAAAAAGCAAAGAAGCCTTTGAAAGAGGGGATCTGGAAGCTTTTGCAAATATTATGAATATACACTGGGAATATAAAAAGAAACGTTCTGGCGGAATGAGTAATCCTAAAATTGATGAATGGTATGAACTGGCAAGAAAAAACGGTGCGGCCGGAGGCAAGCTGATCGGCGCCGGAGGGGGAGGATTCCTTATGTTTTATGCCAATGATAAACAAAAGCTGCGCCGTGTGATGAAAGCAGTCGGGTTGGAGGAAGTCAGGTTCCGCTTTGAAATGGAAGGAACAAAAATTTTATAGGGGTGATACATAATGGAAAAAGATGTTGCTTTTCTTCCTGAAACGGAAGATATACAAGTGGTCGTCCTCATGGGAGGGCTTGGCACCCGGCTGGGGGAACAGGCGAAAAACTGCCCGAAGGCATTGACTAAGGTAGGGGAAAGGCCTTTTTTTGACTATCAGCTTTTACTGATGAAAGAATATGGATTTCGCCATTTCCTATTTTTGGTCGGGCATTATGGGAAAATGGTAGAAGATTATTATGGAGACGGCAATAGGTACGGCATCCGTATTTCGTACTCCTATGACGGAGAAAAACTCCTTGGTACAGGAGGAGCTGTCCGTAAGGCTTATCATCTTCTTAGAGACGATTTCCTGCTGCTATATGGGGATTCTTTTATGGATATTGATTATAAGGAAACCATTTATAGATATTTTAAAGGCAGATTATCTGGATGCTTGTCCTTAATGACTATTATGGAAAATAATAATTGCTTGGATAGAAGTAATGTAATCGGCAAGGATGGAAAGATCATTCTTTATGATAAAAAGAATTTTACCGAAGAGATGCGGTATATCGACTATGGTGTAAATATGTTTGCAAAAACAGTTTTTCAACGATATGATGACGATATGCCTTTTGATATTGGCGATGTTCAGAATAGGCTGTCAAAAGAAGGCAGGCTGTCGGCTCACGAGGTGACTAACCGTTTTTATGAAATAGGCTCGCCTGAGTCTTTGGAGCTGTTTAACAGCTATGCGAAACATCGGTTTAAAGAAAGGGGAAAAGCTGTTTTCTTTGACAGGGACGGCGTCATTAATAAAATTATCTTCAGGGATGATACGGAGCAGCTGGATTCTCCTTTTTGCAAGGATGAGATCATCCTCATGGATGATGTTGTAGAAACGATGAAACTATTGCAGCAAAAAGGTTATTACCTTTTTATTGTAACCAATCAGCCGGCGGCAGCAAAAGGGAAAGCAACGTTATCGGACTTATATGATGTAAACACACATATTTGTAAAATATTAAAGAAAAATGGAGTAGTTATTGATGGAGCTGAGATTTGCCCTCATTATCCTGGTCTTTCAGAACATACGAAAGAAAAATTTTTGGCAAAGGAATGTCGGTGCCGAAAACCTAAAATTGGTTTGATAGAAGCGCTGGCGGCGCGGTTCTGCATTGATATGGAACATTCGTGGATGATCGGGGATTCCTATACGGATATCCTGGCGGGTCGCAGAGCCGGCCTTCGGACAGCTTTTATCGGTAATTATAAATGCGATGTATGTAAATTCTTGAACTATAATCAGCCGGATATGATATGCAGCAGTCTGTCTGATTTTATATATAAAATGGAGGAGAGAGAATAAATGAATGTATCAGAGTACATAAGTAATTATTTGGAGGAGACAGTGCAGATTGCACAGAAAGTTTCTAGGGACGAAATCGAGAAGGCATTGGAAATCCTTCGGCATGTCAAGAAAGAAGGCGGAAGGCTGTTTATACTTGGGGTAGGAGGAAGTGCTGCCAATGCTTCCCATGCGGTCAATGATTTCCGAAAGATCGGTGGAATAGAAACGTATGCTCCTACGGACAATGTAGCGGAATTAACGGCAAGAACTAATGATGAAGGGTGGGAAACTACATTTTCTGAATGGCTGAAAACTTCCAAATTATGCAAAAAAGATTGTCTCATTATTTTTTCAGTCGGGGGTGGCAGTAAAACCGCATCCCTGAATATTGTAAATGCTTTCAAGCTGGCAAATGAGAGAGGGGCGGGTACTGTTTCCATTGTTTCCAGAGACGGCGGATATGCAGCACAGGCATCTGATGTATGTATTCGCATCCCTGTCCTGGACCATACGCGGATTACGCCCCATGCGGAAGGATGGCAGGGGATTCTTTGGCATCTTATGGTTAATGCAATAAACGAAATTTGAAATTTGTCAAAAGAGGAGCAAAACAAAAAATGAGAAATATAACACTGAAAGACTTAAATGTAAAAATATTTGCGGATGGCGCGGATATTGAAGAGATGAAAAAAGAATATGCCAAAGGATATGTTTCCGGCTTTACCACCAATCCAACGCTGATGAAAAAGGCAGGCGTGATGAATTATACGGATTTTGCCAAAGAAGCAGTAAGGGCGGTTCCGGGTTTGCCGCTGTCCTTTGAGGTATTTGCAGATGATTTTGAAAAAATGGAAAAGGAGGCAGATATCCTTGCCAGTATGGGGGACAATGTATATGTCAAGATTCCTATTACCAATTCCAAAGGGGATTCCAGTATTCCTTTGATTTATAGATTATCCAGAAGAGGGATGAAGCTTAATGTAACGGCAGTTTTTACTTTGGAGCAGGTAAGCAGGGCGGTAGAAGCATTTCAGGATGGGACAGACAATATCGTTTCCGTGTTTGCAGGCAGAATTATGGATGCCGGAGTGGATGCGGAGCCTCTTATGCGGGCGGCCCTGACGTTTTGTGTAGAAAAGCCGGGTACCAAATTGTTATGGGCAAGCTGCCGCGAGGTTTTTAACATTGTACAAGCCGATAGATGCGGTGTGGATATCATTACTGTCACCAATGATATATTAAACAAACTTCCCTGCCTAGGCAAAGAACTGACGCTGTTTTCTATGGAAACGGTACAGATGTTTGTGCGGGACGGGGCAAGCCTTGGCTATTCTGTCATGGATATGACAACAGAAAAGAATTGGTATTAAGTGTTTGCCGTTTGGAAAACAGTAAATAAAAAATGGAAGCAATGGGGCTCGAACCCATGACCTCTCGCGTGTGAGGCGAACGCTCATCCCGGCTGAGCTATGCTTCCATGAGAGTATTATAACACCATTTGAAAAAAGTGGCAAATAAAATTTCTTCCGCTTTCCGTATATTTTCCAAAAAATTTCTTGACATTCCTTGGAGGGTAATGCTACACTTATCCAGTATGCCGCATAGTTAGGCTCAAGTGTATTCCATAATAAAATGCAGGCGGCAATTATCACCGCCGTTTCATTGGAAATAACGCCAAAACTAGCGAGTAAAGCAGGACGATTCCTGTATTATAGGAGGTGCAATATGTACGCAATTATTGCCACAGGTGGAAAACAGTATAAGGTTTCTGAAGGCGATGTCATCAAGGTAGAAAAGCTTGATGTGGAACCCGGGAACACTGTGACATTTGACAAGGTGATCGCAATCAGCGACAACGGGCTTAAGGTTGCCGGCGACGTAGCCAATTCGACCGTATCTGCTACCGTTATGGAGCAGGGAAAAGGTAAAAAGGTGATCGTTTACAGGTATAAGAGAAAAACCGGCTATCATAAGAAAAATGGGCACAGACAAGCATACACTCAGGTTAAAATTGATAAGATCAATGCTTAATAATGCTTGGAAATGACAGAAATCATCATTAGAAAATCAGAAAATGGAGAATATAAAGGGTTTACCTGTAAAGGACATTCCGGTTTTGCGGTAAGAGGAAAAGATATCGTATGCGCTTCTGTGTCCGTCCTCGTCATCAATGCCATTAATTCCATGGAAAAGCTGGCAGGGGAGGATATGGAGATTGAAACGGAAGAATCGGCAGGAATCATACGCTGCAGGTTCAGACAAACACTGTCCGATAAAGGGAAGCTTCTTATGGATTCCATGATGCTGGGGCTATTGCAGATTGAGGAACAATACGGCAAAAAGTACCTGGCAGTAAAATGCAAGGAGGTGTAAGGCTATGTTAAATATGAACCTTCAATTTTTCGCTCATAAAAAGGGCGTTGGTTCGACAAAGAACGGCAGGGATTCCGAATCCAAAAGACTTGGGGCAAAAAGGGCTGACGGTCAATTCGTAAAAGCAGGAAATATTCTGTATAGGCAGCGTGGAACGAAGATCCATCCCGGCGTCAATGTGGGCAGAGGCGGAGACGACACTTTGTTTGCACTGGTAGACGGTGTGCTTAGATTTGAAAGGAAAGGAAGAGACAAGAAACAGGCTTCCGTATATCCTGTAGAGAAATAATGCGAACAAACCGGGCTTCAAACTGAATATGTTTGAAGCCTCTTTGTATACACAGAAAAGCAGGTAATGAAATGTTTGCAGACAGAGCAAAAATATATGTAAAAAGCGGAAAGGGCGGCGATGGACATGTCTCTTTCCGCCGGGAAAAATATGTGCCGAACGGCGGGCCGGACGGCGGCGACGGCGGCGACGGCGGCGATGTTATTTTTGAAGTGGATCATGGATTGAATACGCTGACCGATTTCAGACATATCCGCAAATATGCCGCAGGAAACGGCGAGAACGGCAATAAGAAAAACTGCCGCGGCAAGAACGGGGCGGATATTATTATAAAAATACCTTATGGCACCGTGATCAAGGAAGGGGAAAGCGGAAAAGTCATTACGGACATGTCCGGGGAAAACAGAAGGTTTACTCTTTTAAAGGGGGGCCGGGGAGGGTATGGCAACCAGCATTATGCCACAAGCACGATGCAGGCGCCCAAATATGCCCAGCCTGGACAGGAAGCGCGGGAACTGGAGCTTTTGCTGGAATTGAAGGTAATTGCCGATGTAGGGCTTGTAGGCTTTCCAAACGTAGGAAAATCGACGTTATTATCCCATGTCAGCAATGCCCGGCCTAAGATTGCCAATTATCATTTTACCACGCTGAGTCCGAATCTTGGGGTGGTGGAACTGGAGGATGCGAAGGGCTTTGTGATGGCTGATATCCCGGGCCTGATTGAGGGCGCGTCGGAGGGCGCGGGGCTCGGACACGAATTTCTCCGCCACATTGAAAGAACAAAGGTAATGATCCATATTGTGGATGCGGCTTCCACGGAAGGAAGAGATCCGGTGGCGGATATTTATGCGATCAACAAGGAATTAGAGGCTTATAATCCAGGGATCGCAAAAAGGCCGCAGGTCATCGCCGCCAACAAGACTGATATGATTATTGACGGCATGGGAATGAATGGGGAGGAGGATCCGATCGGAAAGATCCGGGCAGAATTTGAACCGAAAGGCATGCGGGTGTTTCCTGTTTCCGCAGTAAGCGGCAAGGGGGTTAAGGAACTTCTTTATGCAGTGAATAACCTTTTGGAAGAAATGGACGATAAGCCCGTTATTTTTGAAAGGGAATATTTTCCGGAGGAACTGTCGGCAAAAGAGGAGCCGTATACCGTGTCTTACCAGGAAGAAGAGGATGCTTATGTGGTGGAAGGACCCCGCATCGAAAAAATGCTTGGGTATACGAATCTGGAATCCGAAAGAGGATTTACATTTTTTCAGAAGTTCTTAAAGGATAATGGGATTTTGGATGAACTGGAAGCCCTGGGGATCCAGGAAGGGGATACGGTACGCATGTACGGGCTTTCCTTCGATTATTATAAATAGATAAAGGAGTGATTGACTTATGACAAGCAAGCAAAGGAGCTATTTAAAAAGCCTGTCGAATGAATTGGATCCGATTTTCCAGATCGGAAAGTCCAGTCTTACCCCGGAATTTACGGCGGCGGTTTCCGAAGCTTTTCATACAAGGGAGCTTATAAAGGTTGCAGTTTTAAAAAACTGTATGGAGGATCCGAAAGCGATTGCCGAAATGCTGGCGGGACGCACGCGTTCTCAAGTGGTTCAGGTGATTGGGAGAAAAATTATTTTATATAAAGAAAGCAAGGAACACAAAAAAATCTTTTTGCCGGAATAATACCAGCTTATTTTTGCAAGGAGGATATTCAGCAAAATGGGGAAAAAGAAAACGGGAATTATGGGGGGGACTTTTAATCCGATTCATATCGGACACCTTCTTCTAGCCGAGAATGCGAAGGAAACTTTTGGGCTGGATGAGATACTTTTCGTTCCAAGCGGCCTGCCCTATATGAAAAACGGGATCGAAATAGCAGATAAGTGGATGCGCCTGGAAATGACCCGTCTGGCGATTGTGGATAATGCTTCCTTTGCCCTGTCGTCTGTTGAGGTAGAGAGAGAAGGTAATTCTTATACTAGTGAAACACTGGGACTGCTTCGGCAAGAGGAGCCGGAAACGGAATTTTTCTTTATCGTGGGGGCGGACAGCCTGTTTGCCATGGAATCGTGGAAAGATCCAGAAATGATATTCCGCAACTGTACGATCCTTGCTGCCGTCAGGGATGGAAAGGATGATGACGACCTGAAGGAACAAATCGGCTTCCTGGGCAAAAAGTACGGAGCCAGGATCGGGCTGGTTGAAATGAAAGAAATTTCCTTTTCTTCCACAGACATCAGGGACAGAATACGGAAAGGGAAATCGATACGCTATATGGTTCCCGCCCAGGTAGTTGAATATATAAAAAAATACCAATTGTATATGGGATAAAAAAGAAAGGCGTCAGATGGGAGGATAAGTATGGAAGCGAAATCTTCAAACCTGAAAAAAATCCGAAAGGCGATGGAAAAAACATTGGATTCCAAGCGTTTTGAGCATACGCTGGGCGTGGAGTATACGGCCGCCGCGCTGGCTATGCGGTATGGAGAAGATCTTATGAAGGCGCAGACGGCGGGGCTTTTGCACGACTGTGCAAAATGCATGAGCAACGAGAAACGGCTGTCAATTTGTGAGAAACATCATATCAGCGTAAATAAGATTGAACGCAAAAATCCTTTTTTATTGCATGCAAAAGTCGGAAGTTATATCGCCATGCAGAAATTCCATGTCCATGACAGCGATACGGTCAACGCGATTTTAAACCATACGACAGGAAGGCCGGATATGTCGCTGCTGGAAAAAATTATTTATGTGGCTGATTATATCGAGCCGGGAAGAAAACAGGCGCCAAACCTTACGGAGATCAGAAAGCTGGCGTTTACTGATATAGATGAAGCTTTATACCGTATTTTAGAGGATACTCTTGTTTATTTGAGGACGGTGGAGGGCGATGTGGATCCGATGACACAGAAAACATATGATTTTTATAAAAATAGGGAGAATTAAATGAACAGCAAAGAGATAACGCGTCTTGCCATCAGGGCGCTGGAAGAGAAAAAAGCAGAAAACATTGAAGTGATCGATATCAGCGAAGTATCCGTCATCGCCGATTATTTTATTATTGCCAACGGCACGAACCGTAACCAGAACCAGGCGCTTGCTGATTCGGTGGAAGAAGCGATCGGAAGGGCGGGAGGAAACTTAAAACAGGTGGAAGGGTATGATACCGCTAATTGGATACTGATGGATTTTCTGGATGTGATCGTCCATATCTTCGATAGGGATAACAGGCTGTTTTATGATCTGGAACGCATATGGCGGGATGGAAAGCAGATCGACTTATCGGAGTTTCAGGACGCAGAAGAATAAGGCTTAAAGGACTTACCAATTGATGAAAAAATATATAGGAGATAAAAAATTTTACCTGATGGTTCTTTCTGTGGCTGTCCCTATTATGATACAAAATGGAATTACCAATTTTGTCAGCCTTTTGGATAATATCATGGTAGGCCAGATCGGCACGGAACAGATGTCCGGCGTGGCGATTGTCAACCAGCTTGTTTTAGTTTTCAATCTTTGCATTTTTGGCGGTGTATCCGGCGCAGGTATTTTTACCGCGCAATATTATGGATGCGGGGACCAGAAAGGAATACGGGATACGTTCCGTATGAAACTTTTGCTGAGCCTGTTTATTACGGCCGCCGGGATTTTGGTCTTCTCTTTTTTTGGCACGCAGCTGATCTCGCTATATCTGCATGAGGCCGGGGAGTCTGGGGATTTGGAGGCTACGCTGCTGTATGCCCGCAAATATTTGCGGGTGATGCTGGTGGAGCTGGCACCGTTTGCCGTTATCCAGGTGTATTCGGGTACCTTGCGGGAAACGGGGGAAACTATGCTGCCAATGAAGGCAGGGATCGCGGCGGTATTCGTGAACTTGGTTTTAAACTACATATTGATTTTCGGCAAACTGGGAATGCCGGCGCTGGGCGTGGAAGGGGCCGCTATCGCGACTACCGTATCCCGGTTCGTGGAACTGGCCATCGTGGCAGGATGGACGCACCGTAAGAAAGAAAGGAACGGCTTTATTACTGGGGTTTACCGAAGCATGAGGATACCGGGAGGATTGGTTGCCAAGGTGCTGGTCATGGGAACTCCGCTGATGGTGAACGAAGCGTTATGGTCCAGCGGGCAGGCGGTACTGATGCAGTGTTATTCGGTAAGAGGACTGTCCGTAGTGGCTGCATTTAATATTTCTTCTACTATATCTAATGTATTTAACGTAGTATTTATTGCTCTGGGAAATTCCGTGGGCATTATTATCGGGCAGTTACTGGGAGCGGGAAAAATGGAAGAAGCAAAGGATACGGTTCGGAAGCTGATGTTCTTTTCTGTAGGGGGATGTGCGGTGATCGGCGTCTGCCTTTCCATCTTTGCCCCGTTGTTCCCGATGATCTATAACACGACTGAAGAGATCAGGGGACTTGCCACCCGGTTTATCATCGTCTCGTCCGCATGCATGCCTGTTTATGCTTTTGTGAATGTGGCTTATTTTACCCTCCGTTCGGGGGGAAAGACGCTGGTGACATTTTTCTTTGACAGCGTTTACTCATGGGCGGTCAATATCCCGCTGGCATATGTGTTGTCCAGATACACAGGAATGCATATTATACCGCTTTATTTTATCTGTCAGTTCATCGATATTATGAAATGCTTGATAGGCTATATCCTGATTAAAAAAGGGGTATGGATGAATAAGATTGTAAAAGAAACATGAGCTGTGAAACATATGCAAAAAATGGCGCCGTTTGACCGGTGCCATTTTTTTGAGTGTACTTTTCTGCATATGACCAGAATCAGGTTCCACTGATGTCACACCGATTCTTCGGAAGAGTTGCCCGCATACATATAAAAAGAAACAAGATACAGCCCGCAAATGCCGACTAACGCGTACACAATTCTTGAAAACCATGACATATTGCCGAAAATAAAGGCGACAAGGTCAAAACTGAAAAAGCCGATCAGCCCCCAGTTTACAGCGCCTATAATGGCGATTGTCAGGGCGGTAAAATCCAATGCTTTATGATTCATCTTAAAACCTCCATTCATAATCAATTCTTAATGCAAAGTGAAAATTCAAACAAAACCTTCGCTTTGCAGGAAAGTTTCCTCTCGCCTTTATTTTGTCCTGAAAATGTTTTTTCATGCATAAAAATAAATGTTTTTTTCATGAAATATGAATAAAATGTCAAAAATAACATTGACAAAGAATTTGATAGAGAGTAATATAATTCAGAAATGGAGAACTTTCTTCCATTTAAAAATAGTTAGGAGGGAAAAATTATGAAGAAATTGAACAAAGTCATGAGCGTTGTTATGGCTTCTGCAATGACGGTAGCTTTATTTGCGGGCTGCGGCAATGCGGATGCCGGAACAGAAGCAGCAGATTCTGCACCTGCTGAGGAAAACGCAGCATCGGAAGCAGAAGCGGCTGGAGATGCAGCAGATGCTGCAGGGGCTTTTAAGATCGGCGGTATCGGTCCTACGACAGGAAGCGCTGCCGTATATGGCGTTGCCGTACAGAATGCGGCGCAGCTTGCAGTAGATGAAATCAATGCAGCCGGCGGCATCAACGGAGTGCCGATTGAGTTTAAATTTGAAGACGATGAATGCGACGCTGAGAAATCGGTGAATGCATACAACACATTGAAGGACTGGGGCATGCAGATGCTGATGGGTACTGTCACCAGCGGATGCAGCGTAGCAGTATCTGAAAATACAGCACAGGACAATATGTTCCAGCTGACACCTTCCGGATCTTCCGTGGATTGTGTAAAATACGACAATGCATTCCGCGTATGCTTCTCCGATCCGAACCAGGGAGCAGCCTCCGCTTTGTACATCGGCGAAAACGCGATCGCTTCCAAAGTAGCAATTATTTATGACAGTTCCGATATTTATTCATCAGGAATTTACGAGAAGTTTACGGCAGAAGCGGCAAACCAGCCCTTCGAGATTGTTTCTGCAGAAGCGTTTACCGCAGATAATAAGACGGATTTTTCTGTGCAGCTTCAGAAGGCAAAAGATGCCGGCGCAGAACTGGTATTCCTGCCCATTTATTATACGGAAGCTTCTTTGATCCTTTCCCAGGCATCTACTATGGGATACAGTCCGATTTTCTTCGGCTGTGATGGATTGGACGGCATTCTTAATGTAGAAAACTTTGATACTTCCCTGGCGGAAGGGGTTATGCTCCTCACACCTTTCGCAGCGGATGCAGAAGATGATCTGACAAAGAATTTCGTTACAACTTACCAGGAAAAATTCGGCGATACGCCGAACCAGTTTGCAGCGGATGCTTATGACGCTATTTATGCGATCAAAGCAGCCGGCGAAAAAGCAGGCATTACGCCGGACATGGACATGAGCGCTATTTGTGAGGCGATGAAAGGCGCAATGACAGAGATCACTTTGGATGGCCTTACCGGTGTAGGCATGACATGGGACGCTTCCGGAGAGCCGGATAAAGCTCCTAAAGCAGTCCAGATTAAGGACGGCGTTTATACGGCAATGTAATTAAACCGGCTGACGGGGAATCCATCGCGGACCTGCGGCTGGTATGCAGCCAGAGAGGGATGCTTAAAAGCTTCGCGGAAGCGAAGCTTTTACATCCCTTTTCTTATGCCAAGGGAAATTCTGAAGGAATGAAATCCGAGTGATGAAATTCCGAAGGAATGAAATTCCGAAGGAATGAAATTCCTTGATAATGGAAGAAATTAATGATATAATTTTTTACAATGTACAAAATAGCGAAGAGGTGTTTCTTATGAGTTTTATTTCTTATCTGATCAACGGTATAAGCCTTGGCAGCGTATATGCGATCATTGCTTTAGGATATACGATGGTGTATGGGATTGCCAAGATGCTGAATTTTGCCCATGGGGATGTTATCATGGTAGGCGGATTCGCCGTATTTACGATAGTCAGTACATTGGGACTTCCGCCCGTCTTGGGGATTCTGGTGGCAGTCGTAGTTTGTACGGCGCTGGGAATGCTTATTGAACGGGTTGCTTATAAACCGCTTCGTAATGCATCCTCTCCGCTGGCCGTATTGATTACGGCGATCGGCGTGAGCTATCTGCTGCAGAATGTAGCCCTGCTTATTTTCGGAGCCAATACGAAGTCGTTCACGTCCGTTGTCAAGATAAGTCCGTTAAAGCTGGCAGATGGGCAGTTAATCATATCCGGGGAAACAATCGTGACGATTATAGCAGGAATTATTATTATGGTCTGCCTTACCTTATTTGTGAATAAGTCGAAGGCCGGACAGGCGATGCTGGCTGTTTCGGAAGATAAAGGCGCGGCACAGCTGATGGGTATCAATGTGAACGGCACGATAGCCCTTACTTTCGCGATCGGATCCGCTCTTGCGGCAGTAGCCGGTGTATTGCTTTGTTCCGCATATCCTTCCCTGACCCCCTATACAGGGGCGATGCCGGGAATCAAAGCCTTTGTGGCGGCCGTATTCGGAGGGATCGGTTCGATCCCGGGAGCGATGATAGGGGGAATTCTCTTAGGCATCATTGAAATTCTTGGAAAGGCGTATATTTCTTCTCAAATGGCAGATGCGATCGTTTTTGCCGTATTGATCGTTGTCCTTCTTGTAAAACCGACGGGCATATTAGGAAAGAATATACAAGAGAAGGTGTAAAAGCAGCCATGAAAAAAATGAAAATAACGAAAACGACAAAAAATAATTTAATTACTTATTTAATGGTGCTTCTGGCATATATCGCCGTGCAGATACTTTTGATAACCGGCAATATTTCCAGCCTTATGAAGGGGCTTCTCGTTCCACTGTGTATTTACGTGATGCTGGCGATTTCCCTGAACTTGACAGTCGGCATTTTAGGGGAACTGAGCCTTGGGCATGCGGGCTTTATGTGCGTGGGCGCATTTTCAGGAGCCTTCTTTTCGAAATGTATGGACGGGGCAATGCCCGATGGCCTGCGGTTTTTGGCGGCTCTTTTGATCGGGGCGGCAGTAGCCGGAATATTTGGGATATTGATCGGGATTCCGGTATTAAGGCTGAAAGGGGATTATCTGGCCATTGTCACCTTAGCTTTTGGAGAAATTATCAAAAACCTTGTGAATGTATTATATATAGGAAAAGATAAAAGCGGCTTCCATTTTTCCATGAAGGATTCTATTTCCCTTCATTTAGATTCTGAGGGTCAGGTAATTATCAACGGGGCACAGGGAATCACGGGGACACCCCATGATGCCAGTTTTACAATAGGTATTATTTTGATTTTCATTTCTCTTTTTGTGATATTAAACCTGATTAATTCGAGAGACGGCCGTGCGATCATGTCGATCAGGGATAACCGCATTGCGGCAGAATCCATCGGAATTAATATTACAAAGTATAAATTGATGGCGTTTTCCATATCTGCGTCGATCGCAGGGGCTGCAGGAGTGCTTTATGCTCATAATTTGTCAACGCTGACTGCTCTGCCCAAGAATTTTGGTTACAATATGTCCATTATGATCCTTGTATTCGTAGTCCTTGGCGGGATCGGAAATATAAGGGGTTCTATTATTTCGGCAGTTATCCTGACATTGCTTCCAGAGCTGCTGCGCGGCCTCAGCGATTACCGCATGCTCATTTATGCAATTGTTCTAATTGCTATGATGCTCCTGAATTGGAGTCCGAAAGCGATTGAATGGAAGGAAGGGCTGAAACGCTTTTCCAGAAAAGAAAAGGGGGTTAAATAATATGGCATTGCTTGAAGTGAAAAATTTAACCATTTCCTTTGGAGGACTAAGGGCGGTTGATGATTTTAATATAGAAATAAAAAAAGGGCAGTTATACGGATTGATCGGCCCGAACGGCGCAGGAAAGACGACAGTTTTTAACTTGCTGACAGGAGTCTATAAGCCGGATGAGGGGATTATCAGGCTGGAAGACCGCGATATTACCGGTTTAAAGACGATCGATATCAATAAGGCTGGAATTGCAAGAACTTTTCAAAATATTCGCCTGTTTAAAGAATTAACGGTACTTGATAACGTTAAGGTCGGATTGCATAATCATCATCCTTATTCTACAATAGAAGGGCTTTTGCGCCTTCCCAAATACTATAAAGTGGAACATGAGATGAATGAACGGGCCATGGAGCTTCTAAAAGTATTTGAGCTGGATGGGGAAGCGGATTATCTTGCGGCGAATCTTCCATATGGAAAGCAGCGTAAGCTGGAAATAGCCCGCGCCCTGGCTACGGAGCCGAAGCTTCTTTTGCTGGATGAACCGGCTGCCGGCATGAATCCCAATGAAACGGGAGAGCTTATGGATACGATTCGTTTTGTCAGGGACAAATTCGATATGACCATACTGCTGATCGAGCATGATATGAAGCTGGTATCCGGCATCTGTGAAGAATTGACGGTATTGAATTTTGGCCGTATTCTGACGCAGGGAAAAACAGGAACTGTATTGAATGACCCGCAGGTAATTACGGCATATTTGGGAGAATAGGAGGAAATAGAAAATGGCTATGCTTGAAATCAGAGACCTGGAAGTATACTATGGCATGATCCAGGCCATCAAAGGTATTTCCTTCGACGTAAAAGAAGGCGAGGTTATTGCTCTGATCGGGGCAAACGGAGCTGGTAAAACGACGACGCTTCATACCATTACGGGACTGCTTCCGGCAAAAGCGGGAACAATTATTTTTGAGGGACAGGATATTACGAAGGTTCCCGGCTATAAAATTGTATCCAAAGGAATGGCGCATGTGCCGGAGGGAAGAAGAGTATTCGCCCAGCTTTCTGTTCTCCAGAATCTTCGTATGGGGGCTTATACGAGAAAAGATAAAACGGAAATAGAGGAAACATTGAAATCCGTCTACAAGAGATTTCCACGTCTGGAAGAGCGCCAGAACCAGATGGCAGGCACATTAAGCGGCGGTGAACAGCAAATGCTGGCAATGGGAAGGGCTTTGATGTCCCATCCGAAGATCATCCTGATGGATGAACCGTCTATGGGGTTGTCCCCGATTTTTGTTAATGAGATTTTTGATATTATCAAGGAAGTGAGCGCCAGCGGAACTACAGTTCTTCTCGTGGAGCAGAATGCGAAAAAAGCTCTTTCTATTGCCGACAGGGCATATGTTCTGGAAACAGGCAAGATTGTACTGGAAGGAAACGCAAACGATCTATTGAATGATGATTCCATAAAGAAAGCATATCTAGGGGAAGCCTGAGCGATAAGAGTGTGGTAGGAGGTAAAAGGTATGGATAAAAAAGTAGTGATTACGATTGCAAGACAGTATGGGAGCGGCGGACGTACGATCGGCGAGATGCTGGCGAATGATATGGGCATTCATTATTATGACAAAGAACTCATTAAGCTGGCATCGGAGGACAGCGGAATCAATGAAAGGCTTTTTGTGAATGCGGATGAAAAAATAAAGATGAATAAGCTGTTTAAACTGGTGAAAAATGTCTATAATGGACAGCTGATTCCACCGGAAAGCGATGATTTTGTTTCTGATAATAATTTATTTAATTATCAGGCCAAAGTAATAAAACAGCTGGCGGAAGAGGAGTCTTGCGTGATCATTGGCCGTTGCGCGGATTATGTTTTGAAGGATTATGATAATGTCTTAAGCGTATTTATCCATGCGCCCAAGGATTATTGCATGGAACAGGCGGCAAAAAAAGTCAGCATGCCTCCTAGGGAACTGGAAAAGTATATTGCTAAGACAGATAAACGCAGAGCGGAATATTATAAATTCTATACTGGAAGGGAGTGGACGGATGCAAGAAACTATGATTTGTGTCTGGACAGCTCAAAGCTGGGCTTTGAGAGATGCGTAGAGGAAATTCAAGCTTATATCAAGGTCAGATTCCGTTAAGAAGTATTATAAAATATTCGTATTAAAATACTCGCATCAAAATATTCGCATTAAAAAATAGCTTATATGGATGTCATAGATTTTATAAAGAGGATTAAGGGTTTTAAGAACTCATAATCCTCTTTTTTATATGATAGACAAATTGCAATATTAATAATATCAATATAAATATTATTATTAGCATAAACGGAAAATGCCGAATACTTTTCCAAGAATTTGGCAGTCGTCTACAATAATGGGGTCCATAGTATCGTTTTCCGGCTGCAAGCGTATGTGGCCATTTTCTTTATAGAAAGTTTTTACAGTTGCCGAATCTTCCACCAAAGCAACGACGATATCTCCGTTGGAAGCAGTGTTGCAGCAGTTGACAAAAATCTGGTCTCCATTATAAATACCGGCATTTATCATAGAATCCCCCTTTACTTTCAAGGCAAAGGATTCGCCGGAAGGAACAAATTCTGCAGGGATAGGAAAATAACTTTCTACATTTTCTTCTGCAAGGATAGGCTGGCCTGCAGCTACACGGCCTACGACCGGAAGGCTTACCATTTCAGTACGGACAGTTTGGAAACTATCATCGCATATTTCTATAGCACGGGGCTTTGTCGGGTCGCGGCGTATGTATCCATTCTTTTCCAGAGTTTCTAAATGGGAATGGACAGAAGAGGTCGATTTTAGATGGACTGCTTCACATATTTCCCGCACAGCGGGAGGATAACCCTTCGTCAATATAGAATCTTTAATAAATTCCAATATTTCACTTTGTTTCTTGGAAATTTTTCCATATCCCATACAATTATTCCTCCGTATGACTTAAAGTCTTCAAAATATCTCTAGCTTTAATTAAAAGTATATCACATAAAAGGATAAAAAGCAAACATATATTCCAAAAATTTGTTCGATTTTTTGCTTTTATCTATTGACAACAGAATATATGTTCTGTATAATTCAAACATAAAGAACAGATGTTCGCAACATTTGTTCGAGAATATAGAATAGGAAATACGAAAACAAAAAATGTAGAAGATAGCAAATATTAGGAAAGAAGGGATTAGGGAATGGACAAAAGAAAAAGAGGAGTACCGTGTGGTAGCAGAAAAACAGGTACCAGCCAAAAGAGAAAGAAAAAGCAAAACAAACAGATGCTGACAGTATTGTTCACCTTTTGCCTCATTATCATCATATCACTTGGTGTCAGCGGTTTTGCATCGAATGCAAAAATGGAAACAGAATATACCGCGTGTAAATATTATAAAAGCATTATGATCGAAAAAGGCGATACACTGTGGTCAATCGCTTCCCAACATATGAATGCCAATTATCAGGATATTGCTTCTTATATAGAAGAGGTGATGCGAATGAACGGTTTACAGGATGACTGTATTACAGAAGGAATGTATCTGGTAATTCCTTATTTTTCTTGAGTGATGCCGTTCTTTCGGTGGAAAATGTTTTTCTATTTGATGATTCATGGTTCTCTTAATTTAACAGCATTTGCGGCTCTGCGTTTTCTTTCATCTTCTAATGCGGCATAGTGCTTTCTGGTGGTATTTACGTCTTTATGTCCAAGGACATCTGCCACGAGGTAAATATCACCGGTTTCACGGTATAGGGAGGTGCCATAGGTGCTTCTTAATTTATGGGGGGTTATTTTTTTAAGTGAAGTTACATTCGAGGCATATTTCTTTACTAGGTTTTCAACAGCTCGTACGGTAATTCTGCGGTTCTGCATGGATAAGAATAGAGCATGTTCATGGCCTGACAATGGGATTATATGTCGGCGCTGCTCCATATATTCTAACAGGGCATGCTCTACCTCTTCTCCAAAATAAACGACGGTTTCATACCCTCCCTTTCGACGGATTTTAATTCCATTATTTTTAAAGTCCACATCCTCCATATCGAGTCCAACGCATTCAGATACACGGATTCCTGTTCCGAGCAGGAGCGTAAGCAAAGCAGTATCTCTGATCTTTGTTTTCTCATGATATTTTTTTTGACTTTTCGTAAGATTGGTTCCATCTTCCACCTGATCTAACAGAATAGCCACTTCATCAGCATCCAAGCGGATAATTTCTTTTTGGTGGAGTTTCGGCATGGGAATCAACACGGCAGGATTTTTCTCAATCAATTCTATTTGGTAAAAATAATTGTAAAAACTACGCAAGGAAGCCAGTTTGCGTGATTTTCCCCGCTCCTGGTTAGTAATTTCCCGGCTGTCTTTTTGATAGTAAGAGATATATTCCATATATTCTTCAATATCTTCCCTGGTGATGCTGTCCAAAATGGACAAAGGGAAATCCTTGATTTCCATTTTGCTGCAGGAAGGATTGTTCTTTTTCATATATTCAAAAAAAACCCTTAAATCATAGGCATAAGCAAGCCTTGTCCTGGAAGAAGTGTTATTTTCAATTCCCCGGAAGAACTGTTTGCAAAAGGGAGGCAATTCGGATAAAACATTCCTCATTTTCACCGTATTCAGTTTGTTTTGTTCTTCATGATAGTTTTTTTTGCTTTCCATTATAAATCGGACCATCCTTTCAGCTTACCATTTTGAATCGCCGTGAACATTCTTTCTTTCACACCAGGATTTTCCTGGTTTAAATGCCTTAACAGTTCTTTTATATATTCCCTTTTGGTATTTCCATCGGCAGGGCAAGGGCTTTTTACGACTGGAAGCTGGTATTTGTTGATAAAGCCTATTACATCAGCCTCATTCATATATAATAAAGGCCTTATGACGGTAAGGCCCGTCCGGTCAAGATAAGTGACAGGGGAAAATGTATGGAACCTTCCTTCAAATATTAAAGACATTACCATGGTTTCCACCACATCATCTTTATGGTGGGCATAAGCAACCTTATTACATCCGATCGCTTTCACGGCATCGTTCAATGCGCCTTTTCTCATTTTGGCGCATAAAGAACACGGATTGGTTTCTTTTCTGTCTTCAAATATAATTTGGGCAATATCTGTTTCTACGATATGGTATTCGACTTCAAGAGAGCGGCAAAGTGTCTTTATTTCTTCCAGGTTCAGATTTTGGAAACCAAGATCCACTGTCACCGCGTGGATTTCAAAATGCTTTGGGTAGAAGCGCTGAAGGCCGTGCAGGGCATATAGGAGCGTAAGGCTGTCCTTTCCACCAGAGATACCTATAGCAATTTTATCATTTTCCTGGATCATATTATAGTCATCAATCGCTTTTCTGACATAACTGAATACTTGCTGTAATTTCATATTTCCTCACAATCTGTCGTTATCTGGCAGTAATATAAGAGTTTTGTCCCCTATGCTGCTTTTGGTATTTTACTTGTTCCATTATACCATTTTAAGCGAAAAATTCACACTATTTCTATTTCTTTTTCTCTTTTCCAATATCTTTATAGAAAAGATTGTGTTATAATCTGAATGGGTAATGATCAGAAAGGCCAGGTAGATATTTATGAAATTTCGTATTGACAAGAAATATATTCATTGGGGTGTAACTGCATTTTTTGTAATTGCGGCAAGTATCTTTTTCTATTATTTACTATTTCATAGGGAAAGTATATCCAATGGATTTCATACATTTGTTTCAGTTACTATGCCGATTTTGGACGGGCTGCTTTTATCTTATCTGCTGACTCCTATCTTGAACGGAGTGGAAAAACGGTGCCTGATACCATTGTGCATAAGATACCATATCGATGTGAATGAACGAAGCAGAAAGAAAATCAGGGTCATATCCATCATTCTGACAGTAATTATCGTGGCTTTTGTGGTATACAGCTTTTTTGCCATGATCATTCCACAGTTGATCAACAGTATCCAGAGTATCGTTCTCCAGTTTCCCATTTATGTGAATAATCTTACTATCTGGGTAAAAAAACTTCTGGCGGATAATCCGGATATTGAAGCGGCAGTCATAGAAGTAATGGATAATTATTCCATAGAATTAAATAATTTTCTGAATCTGAGCCTGCTTCCTAAAATGAATGAACTGATCAGAGATATTTCCTTAAGCTTTCTGACTTTTCTGAAAGGATTGTGGAATCTGATCCTTGGTTTTATTATTTCCATCTATATTCTGGGAAGCAAGGAATTGTTTGCAGGACAGGCAAAAAAGATAGTTTATGCTCTTTTTGAGACAAACAGTGCCAATGCGATTATTTCCGATGTGCGTTTTACGCACAGAACATTCAGCGGATTTATGGTCGGAAAGGTGATCGATTCTATTATCATCGGTATTATATGTTTTTTTGGAACAAGCTTGATGGGGACGCCATATGCCATATTAATTAGTGTAATCGTAGGAATAACGAATGTCATTCCATTTTTCGGTCCTTATCTTGGAGCGATTCCGAGTGCGTTGCTTATACTAATGGTAGATCCGCTGCAATGTTTATATTTTATTATTTTCATTCTAGTGTTACAACAGTTTGACGGAAACGTAATCGGCCCTAAAATTCTTGGAAATTCCACCGGGTTATCCGGTTTTTGGGTAATCTTCTCAATTACATTATTCGGAGGTATTTTTGGGATATTAGGAATGATTGCAGGGGTTCCGATTTTTGCTGTAATTTATGCCGGAATCCGAGCGATTGTGAACCAGCTTCTTTTGAAAAAGACATTATCCACCGATACTAAGGATTACTTAAACGTAGGAACGATTGAAGACGGGGAATTTATTCCGTATAAAGCGGATGGGCTGAAGCCATCTTCTTCCAGTTCGCAGGGCGGAGAAAGGGCAAAAACGAAAAGCATCATCCATCATTTCTTCCGCAGCAATTCAAATGATACGTCATCGGAAGAGAAGGAGGAGAAATAATGCGTTTTGTCATACAGCGGGTAAAACATGCGAGAGTAAGCATTCATCAGGAAATAGCAGGAGCCATTGAAAAAGGTTTATTAGTCTTTGTAGGAATTTCCGAACAAGATACGGAAAAAATAGCAGATAAAATGGTAAAAAAATTAGTCGGATTGCGGATATTTGAAGATGAAAGCGGAAAAACTAACTTGGATCTGAAAACGGTAAATGGTAATTTGTTGATTATTTCACAATTTACTTTATATGCGGATTGCAAAAAAGGCAACCGTCCTTCTTTCATTCAGGCAGGTTCGCCGGAAAAGGCAAAAAGACTTTACGATTATATATTGGATCAATGCCGGAAACACTTTCCGGATACCCAGCAGGGAGAATTCGGTGCAGATATGCAAATATCCCTTACCAATGATGGTCCGTTTACCATTTTATTGGATTCCGATGAAATATGCTGAAGCTGTTTGAAAAGCGGAAGACCCAAGCAAAGAAAGGAACATAATATCCATGACAAGTATTATTATCGTATTAGCCGCTTTTTTCATTATGTACCTTATCATATTTTTGAAACAAGTGAAAAAGAAAAAGGAAGATGATTTCAGTTCCGTGGAAGAATTCCATAAAAAATACAGCAAATACAAAAGTACAGACAACGATAGAGAAACCACTCATAAATACGGAAGAAACAATTACAACAGCCATAACAACCAATCAGGCCAAAGCGGATACAAAAGTGGATATACGTACAAATATGTAACCAAATACAACAACCCCGAAGACTACAGAGAAAAACACTAAACGCAAGTAATTCACGAGTTTAACGAATCAGTTGCATGCAACTCACAAGTAATTCACAAATATAATTCACAAGTTTAACGAATCAGTTGCATGCAACTATTCGTTAAACTTGTCTTTTGCGAATAGTTGCATGCATCATTCCGAATACTACTCCTAATATATTCTCAATCCAATATCTCATTAATTCCAATATCTTTGCGTACAGACAAATCAATAAAACTATTCCCGATTTGCACCAACGGCCTTGTCAGGTTGAATTTATTGATCAAAACAATCTGGCCGATCAGTCCGTTGCTTAAGCGAACCTTATGTCGGATAAAATTGTTGGTAACATGTGAAATAAATGTCATCAACATATGGGAATCGTATTTCTGGTATCCCGTATCTTCCAGATGCTTTAGGAGCCAGAAAGGCGACCTGGTTTTTACTCCTTCCTCCGCCATGATCATCGTGTCATAGGTATCTGCAATAGCAATAATGCGGGAAATATAATTAATATTTTCTTTGCTGACTTTCAGAGGGAATCCTGATCCATCCTGGCGTTCATGATGTGTCAGGACGGCTTGTTTTACTTTTATATCGATATTTTTGTCTTTGAGCAGGTTGTATCCGAGTACCGCATGTTTAATATAAGGCCCTCCTTCTATTTCCGCATGGAAAGTAAAGTTGGGAGGCAATTCGGGGGAACTGCCTAATTTTAATAATCCGATATCATGGAGAAGGCCTGCAGTTCCTATCAGTTCGATATCTTCTTTCTTTAAGTTCATCCATTTCGCTAATACCTGTCCCCAAAGAGCGACATTGATGGAATGGGTATATAGCCCTTCTGCCTTTTTTTGCATGGCAAACAACATGTTGCACAAATTGACTTCATTTTCCGAATTGTCCACGATGCTGTTTAACATGTCAAGAAGAAGCGGGACATCCAAGTCCTTTTCATTGGTGACGACATTAATCAGATTTTCGGAAAGAGCCGTTTCCGCGATCTGGAATTTTTCTTCAAAAACTTCTATCTGCTGCTGTCCCACTTTAGGAACGGATTCCGGCGAAGGAATGTCTTCCGGGCAGGATGCGGTTGACTGATAGTCTACCATAACATAATCTATAAAATGTTTGGTTAAAAGCGCAACTACGTCTTTGGTTACAGGCGTGTTAATAGGAACGAGCGTCATGCCGGTTCTCGTATAAACATCGCTTTTAACGATCATTCCTTTCCGAAGACGATCTGTATGTACTCTAAAACATGCCATAAGTTTTAGCCTCTTTCAAATCATTATTTTTTACTCTCAAAATCTTCTACGAACTGCGTGATCAATTTTACTGTCCCTTCTATGCCAAGGATACTGCTGTTAATGCATAAATCATAACTGTCGGCGCGTCCCCACTTTTTGGAAGAATAATAGTTATAATAACTCTGGCGCTGTTTATCCTTTTTCGTAATCATATCCTTTGCTTTCGATTCTGTCAGATGATATCTTTCCATGATACGCTTTGTCTTAGTATCGCTGTCGCCATAAATAAACAAATGAACGCAGTTGGAAAATTCGCTCAAGGCATAATCCGCGCAACGGCCTACGATAATACAAGGCCCTTCGCTTGCTATTTTTTTGATGGTGTCAAATTGAGCCAGAAATACTTTATGGCTGATCGGCATATCAACAAAAGAGGATGCGTTATATCCGAACGAATAAGTATCCATTACCAGATTGTAAAGAAAAGAATTTGTCGGACGCTCATCGTGGTTTTTAATCATTTCTTCACAGAATCCGCTTTCCTTTGCAGCTCTTGTCAGCAATTCTTTATCATAACATTTTATTCCAAAATATTCCGCTACTTTTTCGCCGATTTCCCTGCCTGCGGAACCAAACTGACGACCTATCGTGATGATTGTATTCATAGAACCCCTCCTTAAATCATAAAATGCTTTGCGTGTCAACATGTACTTATGTACTATTATAAAATATTATATATAAATTATCCAAAAAATTCAATAAAATATAAAACATATATAAATTTAAAACTATATATGCCTATTTTTGGAAAAAATATAATCAGTTCGGCAGTATTTTCAACAGATGCTCAAAATATGCAGGCAAAGGAGCATCTGTTTCGATATATATGCCGCTTCTTGGATGAAGAAAGCCAAGGATTTTCGCATGGAGACATTGTCCATTTAATGAAAAAGGTGACTTTCTTCCGCTGGAATAATTTTGGTCTCCTAAAAGAGGATGTCCTATGCTTGCCATATGTACCCGGATTTGATGGGTGCGGCCAGTTTCCAGCTGGCATTCAATATAAGTATAACCGCGAAATCGTTGCAAAACTTTATAATGTGTAATCGCCGGCTTTCCATTTTTTTCATTAATAGCCATCTTTTTTCTGTCCAGGGGATGTCTGCCGATCGGGGCGGATATCGTTCCCTCATCGGAAGAAAGTATGCCATAACAGACCGCGTGGTAACGGCGTATAATGGAATGCTCTTTTAGCTGTGCTGCAATGTGGCGATGGGAAAAATCATTTTTGCAAATAATAATGGAGCCTGTCGTATCTTTATCGATGCGATGTACGATTCCCGGGCGCATAATGCCATTGATGCCTGACAGGTTCTCTTGGCAGTGGTACATAACGGCATTTACCAGTGTTCCGCTGAAATGCCCTGCTGCCGGGTGGACGACCATTCCTTTTGGTTTGTTTACCACGAGAACATCTTCGTCTTCATAAAGGATATCTAAAGGAATATTTTCCGGAACAATATTCGGCTCAACAGCATCTGGCGCCTGAAGCCTTATCTCATCCCCGTATTTTAATCGGTAGTTTGCTTTTACTGGTAATTGATTGACTTTGACTTGACCGTCTTTTAAGAGTTTTTGTATATAAGAACGCGACAAAGAATCGATAAGGCCGCTCAAAGCTTTATCAATTCTTTCATCTTCCCATTCATCATGCCATTCAGGCGTTATAAAAAAATAAAAATCACTCATATTTTTATTCTGCCATATCTTCATCGCTGAAATAAATTTCCTGAATGGCATTCCGTATATCTTCATCCGTTACCGATGTATCAATTACGGCTTTTCCTACTTTTTTTAAAAGGATAAATTTAATTTGTCCGGCCTCCATTTTCTTGTCCGACTTAGTCAATCGCAGGATTTCTTCTGGATCAATATGGTCGATAGAAATCGGCAGATTGAAAGGAACGAACATATCCCGAATTTCATAATATTCATCCATGGTGAGCAGTTCATGCTTCCATGAAATATAGGCGGCGGCAACGCAGCCTAAAGCGACACATTCCCCATGGTATAATTCAAAATTTTTAGCTTTTTCCAAAGCATGTCCGATCGTATGCCCGAAATTAAGAAGCACCCGTTCCCCCTGCTCCTTAGGGTCTTTTTCAACGATCATTTTTTTAATGTTGCTGCTCCTGATTACCATTTCTTCCAGTATGTTTGGATCCCTATCGCAAATTTCATACATGTTTTCCAAAAGCCAGACATAAAAAATATGGTCACGGATCAAGCCATGTTTCATAATTTCTGCAAAACCGGAAAAATACTGCCGCTCTTCCAGTGTTTTCAAGGTAGAAACATTCATGTATACGAGTTTTGGCATATAAAAAGCGCCTACCATATTTTTATATCCGTCCAGATCCACCCCTGTTTTTCCCCCGATGCTGCTATCTGCCTGAGCTAAAAGAGTGGTAGGAATTTGAATAAAATCGATTCCCCGCAAATAGGTTGCCGCAATAAAGCCGGTCAGGTCGCCGACCACTCCTCCGCCCAAGGCGATCAGGATATCTTTGCGGTCAAAATCTTCTTTGATCAGAAACGTATATGCTTGTTGGACGGTATCCAAGGTTTTGCTTGTTTCGCCAGAAGGGAAAGAAAAGATAACTGTTTTTTTGCACTTATCTTTTATCAGGCCTGCCACCTCTTCGGCATATAATTTTTCCACTATGGAATCTGTTATGATACAAATCCGGCGCTCCTTTATCCCAAGGGCTTCCAGTTCAATGGCAAGATCTTGGAAACTTTGGGAAAATATAATATCATAACAGGGTTTTTTTGCATATTGAATTGTGAGTCTCTGCGCCATAAGCAAAACTTCCTTATCTATCTAAAATCTAAAAATTGTTTATTTATTGATCGGCACATCAAAAGCGCCCGACAGCAGTTCCTGGAAATCGCCGGAAATATCTACGCTTGCCGGGGTAATAATAAATATGTAATGGGATATTTTCTGCAGATTGCCGCTGATTGCAAAACAGGAACCAGATGTAAAATCGATGATTCGCTGGGCAATATCTACGTCAAGTCCCTCCAGATTGAGGACTACGGTTCTGTTTGCCAGAAGAGTTTCTGTGATCTCACGGGCATCTTCCACGGATGTCGGTTTAATGACGCATACTTCCATTCCGGCACCGATCATCTTTCTTGGCTGTCTGTTCAAAGGCGTGATCTTGGGGGTGGTTTTCTTAACAGGTTCTTCCGCCGTCACCAATTCTTCTTTCGCCGCCGTGTTTTTTTTCGGTGCTTTTATTTCGTAATCCGGTTCATCGTAATCATCGTCATAATAGTCGTCTTCTTCCGGATTTAGCTTCATATAATTTAAAAACTTATCCATTACTCCCATGCTTCATAAATCTCCTTAATTTCGGCATTCAGACTGTTTTCTTATGCCTTTCTCCAAATATGCCTGTCCCTACCCGGACATAAGTAGCCCCTTCTTCTACTGCTACCGTATAATCTCCAGTCATTCCCATTGACAAAACATTCATATTAACATTATCAATGTTTTTCTCCTTGATGTCAACAGATAATTGACGCAGCCCTACAAAATATTGCCTGTTTTTTTCAGGATTTTCTACATATGGTGCTATGATCATTAATCCTTCTACCTGTATCGACGGCAATAAGGAAATTTCTCTGACCAGGGTTTCTGCTTCTGATTCTAAGACACCGAATTTACTCTCCTCTTCTGCCATATTCACTTCTATAAGAATATGTGCGGTGATGTTCTTTTTCATGGCTTCTTTGCTAATTTCTGCCGCCAGCTTCAAGGAGTCTACTCCATGGATCAGATATGCTTTGTCTATTATGTATTTGACTTTGTTCCGTTGCAAATGGCCGATCATATGCCATTTAATATCTTTAGGAAGCTGTTCATATTTACTGACCAGTTCCTGGACTTTATTTTCTCCAAAATGCCGGCATCCGCATTGATATGCCTCCATCAGCGAGGAAACGGGTTTCGTTTTGCTGACCGCGATTAATGTGACTTCATCGGGGCTGCGCCCTGCTTTCTCGCAGGAAGAACGGATATTCTTTTTTACATGGCTGAGATTTTCTGCGATTGTATCCATCTTTTTCTCCTTTTAATGAATGAGTTCATCTTCGTTTACCGTTGCGGCATCAAGGACAATATAATCATATACGTTCAGCCCGTAAGAAGTATTGGATTGAACGATGGAATATTCATCATTGTTGTATAAAATGTTGATCTGTTTAAAATCAGCATAGCCTTTATTGATATTGTATACGCCGATCAAGCTTCCACGTTTGCTTAGCGCATACTTTTCGGAAGTTTCCGGCATGATGATATAATCGCCGATCCGGAGCGAAGCGCCGTCCAAATAGTATTCTTCTTCGGTTTCATTGTAAATGGAAGCTTCCACGAATTCTGTCGTAGCTTCCCCTTCTTCAGTATAAGCTTCCCGGAGAACGCCGGTCGCATTGCTGTTTCCCCCTTTTGTGACATAGTCCTTGGGAACAATAAAAAATTCTTTTTCTACAATAGATGAATTGGGAATTTTCAGTCCTGTTTCGTCTTCTAAAATAAGCTCGATATCCACGAAACGTTCATTGCAGAAAGTAATCATCGAGTTGGTGAAAGTCAGTTTTACAAAAATATCTCCTTTTTCATTGGTAAAAGATTCGACTTTCCCCCAGGACATTTCCTGGTTTTTCAGGAAACGGACCTTTACATATTCTGCTTTCAGGAGTTCTTCTTCCCGGGCTTTATCTACATGGATGACTAAAGACCAGTCTTCATTAGAAGATATTTTATATACCGGATCCCCTGCAGCTACCAGTTCGTTGCTAAGAAGCTGGGTTTTCTCATAATTCTTTTTATCAAACATTTCCACTGTCATCATTTCCAGGGTAAGGTCTTCATAGCCGTCTATCGAATAAATAATGATTCCGGGCAAAGCCGCCGTACATTGCTTGATCAGACCGGCTAGGTCGGATGCCTGTATGGATTCTATGCTTTCCAATATGTTGTAATTGGAAAGTTTCAGAACGTTGCCCTCCATTTCATATTTAAAATCATAGACGGAATTAAAGTTCCGGCGGCGGTCAAAACTATTGGCAAAGCCCACGATATCCGATTTCAACTCTGCAAGGTCTGCCTGGGACAATGAATTTTCGCCGGTAGAGCTTGTTCCTAGATAATCATTCAGCTTGCCGGATTCATCGATGGTATATACAAGATCCCCTACCGCAACCCTTGCGCCTTCCCGTGCAAAGTAATTCACGTATCCGTTGTCCGTGGCATTTACAATCGTTTCATCACGGATGGCTATAGCCTCATAAGTGTTGTTTGTGGACAGGGAACCGGCCTGGACTTCATACCAGACGACGTGTTTGGAAGTAAAATACATAAATACGCAAATAATAATATAGACAAAAATAACGGCGAAAATGATCATTCCTATATTGATGTTCAGAGGTCTTCTGTATTTAGTTATTTTATTTGGATTTTGGTCAGCCAATGAAAAACCTCCTGCAAAAAAGCCCCGGTTAGAATCCGAGGCTTATGACTTAACGTAAGGATAACTGGCAAAGCCGGGCATCCGTTGTTATACGAAAACATACCGATTAAAGAGATATTGCGACTTTTGATTTCATATCCGCAGGAAGTTCGTTCTCATCCAAAGAAATACTTACGATGAAATCCACTCCGAACGCATCTCCGATTTTTTCCAATTTTGTAATTGTTTCAGTAATATCTTTTCCTTCCAGGCAGGCAATTTTCAGGAAACTGTCAAAATACATTTGCTGCAAATCATGATCCTGGGAGATGATGCCGCAGATGAATCCGAGAAATTCGTCGCTGCTTGTAATAAAATAATCGGAAACATTGATCAAACGTACTTTATTATTCAGTTCAAACATATGTTTTGTGCTTTTGTCCAAATATGTAATATTCCCTGATGCAGTTTTTACTTCATCATTTACTTTATCCAGTAAATATTTTGTCTTTCCTTTTCCTTTATTGCCTGCTATTAATTGAACCATCGGTGAACCCTCCTAAAGTAAATTCAGTCTGAACAAATCGATTTAATTGGTAGACCTGTCTTTATTATAGTTTATATTATCTTAAAAAACAACTGTTAATTCTTTATTTCATTTAATAAATCTGTCATTTCGTCATAAAGTATTTCCCTTGATTCAGAACGCAGTATTACCGAGATATAGGATTTGCCGGACGAACTGCGGGATAAGAGAATCAGGCAGTTTTTAGCGGCGTTGGTGGTCCCTGTTTTGCCTCCGATGACTGTAACGGATCCCGGTGTATCCTCCTCTCCTCTGAGATAAAGATTGGAGGTAGTTATGCTGAGTTCTTTGTCCCTGCCGTCTTTATCTTTATAGACAGTAGTGTAAGAAGGCAGGCGGATAATTTCATCGATCAGCTGGTAATTTAACGCCTCGTTAAAAATCAGGTACATATCATAGGCAGTGACATAATGGTCTTCCGCCGTAAGGCCGTGTGGATTCACGAAGTGGCAGTTGGTAGCGCCAAGCGCTTTTGCTTCTTCGTTCATCATTTCACAGAAAGCATCTACCGATCCGGCAACGCCTTCCGCAATCAGAATGGCTGCATCGTTGGCGGAATGGATCAGCAACGCGTGCAGCGCCTGGTTCAGGGTCATCTGATCCCCTTCTTTCAGGCCGCATTTTGTCGCTCCGGATTCCGTAATTTTTACATTGGCGGATGCAGTCAGCACATCATCCGGCGAACTGTGCTTCAAAGCGACTAATGCCGTCATAACTTTGGTAAGGCTGGCCGGAGCCATTTGTTCATAAACGTTTTTGGCATATATGGTATTGCTGTCATCCAGGGAAAACAGAGCAGCCGCCCCCGCCTGGGACATGTCCACTTCGGTATTGCCCGTCACATCGCCGTCTGCCACGCACAGATCTTTTGCAAATGGTGTCGCGGTATCCCCTCTTTCTTCCACCGTATCCATGCGGTAACTGCTGACCGGATGGTTCGGCGAATAAGCCATATCATATGTTTTGTTTCCGCACCCGGCAAAGGATGCCATGATTAAAACCATGCTCGTGCCAAGAAGCAGATTTTTTCTATTTGTACATTTCACGCCACTCTAAGTCCCCTCTGTCCAATGATTTGATTAACAGTTCCGCAGAAGCAAGGTTGGTTGCTAAAGGAATGTTGTGTACATCGCATAAGCGCATAACATTATTTACGTCAGGCTCGTGGGATTTTGGCGCCAATGGATCCCTGAGGAAAATAACCAGATCAATATCGTTATGTTCGATCTGGGCGCCAATCTGCTGCTCGCCCCCCAAATGGCCAGCCAGGTATTTATGAACATTTAAATTGGTTACTTCTTCGATGAGCCGCCCTGTCGTTCCTGTTGCATATAAATCGTTCTTGCTTAAAATCCCCTTGTATGCGATACAAAAATTCTGCATAAGCTGCTTTTTTGCATCGTGTGCAATTAGTGCAATATTCATAATTCTTATACCCTCTCCCATCTGTTAATTTTTTTTGTATTGTAATCCCACATTCAAAACAAATCCAATTCCGATATACAGACTGACCAAGGAAGTCAGACCATAACTAACGAACGGAAGCGTCACCCCTGTATTCGGCAGCAGACCGGTATTTACCCCAATATTCAAAAAGCCCTGAAAACCGATCAACCCTGCCATGCCCGCCGCAATAATGCTTCCTGCCAGATCTTTGGATCTTTTGGCGACCCAGAGGCATTCCAGCGTAATCAAAATAATAAGTACAATGACCGCGCAAGTGCCGATGAAGCCGAATTCTTCCCCGATTACGGCAAAAATGAAGTCTGTCTGCGGTTCCGAAATAAAATTGCCATTTTTCACAGAACTGATTACATTGGTGTTGTAACCTTTCCCGTATAACTGCCCGGATCCGATTGCCATCATGGAATTGAGCTGCTGGTAAGCTTCTGCAGTCGAATATTTTTCCGGGTACAGCCATGCAAAAATCCGCGTTTGCTGATAGGGCTTGATCAGCGTCTGTCCCGGCTGGATAACGATGCTGAAGATAATGACCGCCGCAGGGATGATAACTGCCAATATTCCTGTCACCAGCTTCCAGCTGATGCCGCCCACGAACATAATGACGCAGAATATAACTGCGATAACAATCGTCGTGGAAAGGTTCGGCTGCCGGTAAACAAGAATAAGGGACGGCAAAACAAACAAACAGCATAAAGTAATATTGATAAAGGAATTTAATTTCTCCTTATGTTTCATTATAAACTGTGCATAAAAGAGAATCAATAAAATTTTAGCAGTTTCTGACGGTTGGAATTGAATACCGAATAAAACAATCCACCGCTGGGCGCCGTTCACTTTGACTCCAAGGGAGGTCTGTACCAGGAGCAAGAGGGCAATATTGGCGGCATAAAAGAGCCAATACAGCTTGATCAGTACAGAATAGTCGAAAAAAGAGATCACGACCATAAGAAAAAATCCGAAAATAAATCCCGTGATCTGTGTTTTTTGCAGGGATTCATCGGCGCTTCCCACGGCAAAGATGCCAATAATGGTAAGTGCTGTCACCAATATTACCAACTTGAAATCAAAATCCCGTATTCTATACTGTTTTATCATAATTGCACCTCTATTTATTTAAGTCAAGGATAGGAATGCTTGCATAAAGGGATGGTGTTTTCCCCCTGCCTTTGCTTCCTGTCTTTGTGATTTGTATTTCCATGCTTTGGGCATCAATTTTCATATACTTGGAAATGACTTTCGCGATGTCCGTCTTTATCATTTCCATCATTTCCGGGGAGCAGTTTACCCTGTCGGATATAAGCAGGATCTTCAGCCTGTCTTTTGCAATGTCCCTGGAGCTTTTTTTTCTAAATATTCTTGCGAATTCCATGGCCAGACCTCCTTAATTTTTATGGAATATGCCGGTTACTCTTGTCCAGAAAGATATCGTTTTTTCAAAATCGATAAATGGTATCTCCTTTCCAAGCACGCGCCCGCAGATGTTCTGGTAAGCCCGTCCCGCCATCGTGCCGTTTCCGACAAGCGTTTCCCCCTGGTTTGTTGCAATCACGACGTTTTCATCATCTGGAACGATGCCGATCAAAGGGATGGACAGGATATCCACCACATCGGCAGCCGTCATCATTTCCCCCCGTTTTACCATATCATAGCGAAGCCTGTTGATAATAAGGTCGATTTTTTTAAAATTTTTTGCTTCCAGAAGCCCTATGATCCGATCCGCGTCGCGGATTGCGGATACTTCCGGGGTTGTTACGACCAATGCCCGGTCCGCTCCGGCGATGGCATTTTGGAATCCCTGTTCTATGCCTGCCGGACAATCCAGGATAATATAATCAAACTGCTCTTTTAACTGCTGGATCATTTTTATCATTTGCTGGGGGCTGACCGCCGATTTATCTTTTGTCTGTGCAGAAGGCATCAAATAAAGGCTGGGATAGCGTTTGTCTTTGATGAGAGCCTGTTTGACCCGGCATTTTCCTTCAATGACATCGACCAGGTTATAGACGATGCGGTTTTCCAGCCCCATAACGACATCCAGGTTGCGAAGTCCGATATCCGTGTCGATCAGAACGACTTTTCTTCCCATTGCTGCCAGCCCTGTGCCTACGTTTGCGGATGTGGTTGTTTTTCCTACACCGCCTTTCCCTGATGTGACGACGATTACTTCACTCATAATCTGCTCCTCCATATGAATTTTCAGTTTATAAAGGCAAGTCACTTAATAATTCTTTGGTAATAGGTTCCATCACAACTTTATTATCTTTTATGTATGCAATTTTCGGCTGTACTTTTGGCCGGATCGACCACTTTATCTGTTTGCCTGCTTTATATTTGAAATCACCGATCTGTAATCTTTCCGGTGCCATTTCAAGCGCTGCTATAAAATGCCCCTCGCTGCCGTTCCCTCCCGCATATGCTTTTCCAAAAAGGCCGCCCAATACGACAATATCTTTCGTGGATACGATCGCGCTGCCCGGGTATACATCGCCAAGAATGACAATGCTTGACTCCGTTTCCAATATCTGCCCGTTTTTTAATGTACCCCTGTAAAAATGGCCGTCGTTATCCTCTTCCTTATTCCGATATTCCAACTGTTGTATGGCTTTTAAGTAGTTCTGGTTTTTTTCTTCATCCCTTCCGATCAGACATACGATATGCAGATCCGAATTGTCGCATATGGCGTTTAAGACAATTCTTTCCTCTTCTGCGGAAAGCTTCCTCCCTTCCAAAGAAATTGCCATTTTTGCGTTTTTAAAAAAATTACGCGATTCCCTGAATTTAAAAATAACTTCGTCCAAAAGTTCAGGGAACGGGATACTCTCGTTTAAATATACGGAAATTCCATTCTGAAAACTTTTAATAATTACTGCGTTCTTCATATCAGAATCATGCTCCTTCCCTGTCCGCGCCAGGCGGTTAGTCTGCATTAAGGCTTCCGCCGGTAAGCGCCTCCGCCTTTCCGGCAATTTCATCTTCATCAGCCAAGTCATAGTAATATTTGATGACGTCTTTGGCGATCTGGGCTGCGTAATCCGAGGTATAGCCGTTGGCCACCCTTACCGCCATAGCTATTTCAGGATTCTCATAAGGCGCATAGCAGACAAAGACGGCATGGTTCGGCCTGCTTCTGCTTTCCTGAGCGGTACCTGTTTTTCCGGCCACATTTACGCTTAAGTCGCTATAATAGGCTTTGCTTTCAATTACCCTCCGCATGCCCGTGTGGATCGCATCCCAATAAGCGCTGTCCATATCGATGGTATTGCGGACTTTTGCCTCATAGTCTGTGATCAGTTCGTCATTATGGTCTGTCAGCTTGTCCAATAATGTTAAATTATAACATATTCCGCTGTTGGCAACTGTTGTAATGTATCGCGCAAGCCCCGCAGTCGTAAAGTTATTTGTCCCTTGGCCTATGGCGGAACGCACAGGGTCAATATCTGAGATCTGAGGGGAAGATTCTTCAATTTCCACGCCGGAGGTTTCCGTCAGTCCGTACATGTCTGCATATTTTTCCAGCTTTTGAAGCCCCACATCCGTCATATACCGCTCGCCGACCGTTCCCAGCCTGTAGCCGACTTCATAAAAAAGAATATTGCAGGAATGCTGGATAGCTCCGGTAATGTTGAGGGAACCATGGCCGGAACGGTTCCAGCAATGGGGCGGCTGCTGTTCGATCTTATCAAAAGTCCCTGTGCAGTTTATGGTCGTCGGAATGTCGATGACGCCTTCCATCAGCGCTGCCGTGGCCACTACCATTTTAAAAGTAGAGCCGGGCGCTGTTTTTTGGTAAGTGGCGTAATTAATCATCGGCGTGGATAAATCATTACGGAGGGAAGCAAAATATTCGGCATCCACTCCGTTTGCCATACGGTTATTGTCATACCCTGGATAAGAAACAAGAGCCAGGACTTCGCCCGTGTTGACATTCGTTAGCACAAGGGAGGCGGAATGGGGATCCAATGCCAGCTGGGCCGGCGTAATATCCAGGTTCCTTATTCTGTCCAACATAAATTCATAAGGTGAAACAAGGCCGCTGGTAAAACGCGCCGCTTCCTCTTCTTCAATATTTATAATGGATTGTTCCAGCAGGATCAGGCATACCTGCCTTCCCGATATGGCGTTATCCCTGATCATATATTTATATATTTTTTTATTGAATCCGGTATTGTTATCAATGTTTTCAAAGATATAATCCAGAAGATGGTGATAAATTTCTTCCGAATCGGAATATTGGCTGTTTAGTTCCAGCTTGGTGACATCAATCCAGTTTTTGGAAATGACATAATTCAAATATTCATGAAGGCTGATCACTTCGTCATTGGTCCATGCGGTATAAGTGGCATCCGAAGTATCCACCTCGTTTTCCAGAATGACGGCATTGCTGTACAGCATGGATGTAATAAAACTCTCATATACCTGATAGTCTATAGGAAGTTCATTATAAGGTGTTTTTTTGTCGGTCAGTTCTTCCCTCAGGCCAGCTAATACTTCCTGCTTGCGTTCCAGAAATCTGGCATATACGGCCTGTTCATTTTCCCCTGCGGTCTTTTCTTCAAAATGGGCGGTATCTATGACATTATTATCGAACAATGCGAAGTAAACGTCGTCAATAGGAATTAAAATATCGCTTGAATTTTCCCCGGGCGTGAATTCCTTGATATTGCGGATCTTAGTAAGCAGTATGCTGGCTACCTTTGCCTCCAGTATGTTGTATACGGCTTCCTGCAGATCTTTATCTATCGTGAGATATATATGGTTCCCGGCAACAGGTTCTATTCGGTTGCTTGTTTTAATTACTTTTCCCACATTATCCACAACTACATCTTCCGAACCCTTCGTGCCTTGGAGTTCGGATTCCATGGAGTATTCAATTCCTGATTTGCCGACCGTATCGTTCAAGTCATACTTGGGGTCCTGCTCCTTCAAGGCTGCCAGTTCTTCCTGCGAGATTTTGCCGGTATATCCGATGATCTGGGAAAAATAAACGCTGTCCACGTATCGGCGCACCGTATCTTCCGCTACGGAAACGCCTTCTAGGTTATCACAGTTTTCCATGACTACGGCAACTGTTTCTTCGCTCACGTTATAGGCAACTGTTGTCGCGATATATTTTTGGAAACTGTTGGCGTTCATGGCATAACGGACGGCCAAAATTTTCAGTATTTCTTCTTTTGTATATCCCATGCAGGGAACAAAAGACTTTCTGTCTTCCGGGTCTTCGTATTCCCCTATGCCGAAGCGGTCACTGGCACAGAGGTCATAAACGACCTCTTCCGCTGTTTTTGTCGCATATTTATAGCCTTTTTCCATCATTTCATCGATGGTAGCAAAACCATAAATATCTGCCAGGAAACGGTTCAGCTGCCGGTCTTCCACAGCAAATGCATAATGCCCGTCGCTGTCGAGAATAATATTAAAATCATTTACGCTGCTGTCGCCATTTTTTTCGATCATCTGGATCAGCCGGTAAATGGTATCGTTCAGATTCGCATTTTTGTTCCTGCCCGATTCATAAACATCTTCAATCGTTACATTATAAGCAAGTTCGTTATAAGCGAGAAGATTGCCGTTGCGGTCATAAATATTTCCTCTTGTGCTCGCCAGGGAGCGTACTTTCGTTGTTTTTAACTGAAAATCATTGAGATAGTCTTCGCCGCGTATGATCTGCAGGTCGAAAACGCGGTAGATCATGAGCGCCCCAAGAGCGATAAAAAAGACAGTAAGGATGACCAGACGTATATTTACCATATTCAAAAAATTTTCTTTTAAATGTTTAAACAAATTTTTTCGCACTCCTTTGTTCTCTGTCCTCCAGCCGCTGGTTTATCCATAGTATGACCGGATAAAGGAAAATGGTAATAAATGTGGTATAAACGATTTCCGGCAGGATAATGTGGATAAAATAATAGCTGAAATGAAATCTCGTCCGCATCAGAAACAATAAAATATAACAGGTTACACCATAAAACAGGTCGCTGATTATAATGAGCGCCATGGGCAGTTTGATATCTTCCGGATAGAAAATACGGTTGAATTTGCCATTGGTATATCCTATATACATATAAAGAAGGGCATAAAAACCAAGGACTTCGCCAAAAAAGATATCAATGAAAAGGCCGCTGAAAAACCCAATCAGCAAGCCGCTCTTTTCCCCTCTCATAAAGCCGAAGGATGCCGTCAGGACAAGCATCAGGTTCGGCACGATATTTCCAAACGCAAACGTATGGAATATGGTACATTGCAACAAAAAACAAACAAAAATCAACAGCCCGACAACAAGCTTTCTCCTCAAATTGATCTCACCTTTCCTGTTCCGTTTTATTCCTCCATCGACTGTTTCAGCTGAGTAATGACGAGAACTTCTTCCAGATGTTCAAAGTCCACCGCTGGCGTGAGCTGCCCTGATTTGGTAATATTGTTGGCATCCACGTCTAATACGCTGATATAACCGATCAGGATATTAGGCAGATATTTATCACTGATATTGGAAGTGACGATTTTATCCCCTTCAACCACTTTATCCGCACTGTCCACCAGCTTTTCAAATTTAATAACGCCGCTCCCATAAAGCTCCAAATCCCCGGAAACGACCAGATGGTCGGAAGTAGCCAGGACTTTTCCGCTGACATTGGAATGATCGGCGATGATGGAAGTTACTTTGGCCCAGTTCGGCCCCACATCTACAATACGGCCGACGAGTCCGCTTCCGGCGATTACGTTCATGTCAACGGCAATCCCGTCTTCTTCCCCTTTATCAATGACAAAGGAATGAAACCAGTTCCCGGCATCCTTTGCAATAATTCTGGCTCCGATTTTCTCATAGCCTTCATATTGGGAATCCAGCTGGTAGAGTTCCCTTAAAGTGGTCAGTTCATAACGTTCCTGCTGCAAAATGGTGTTTTGGATGGATAGTTCATCGATCTGTGCTTTCAGGGATTCATTTTCTGAGAGCAGGGAACGTATCTGCACCAATTCTTCGGAACGGCGGGAAAGCCATCCTCCAACCGAGCTGATTCCTTTTTCAAAAGGAATGATTACATACCCGACCGCCGTGTTGAGGGCGCCGCTGAATATATTTGTATTGAATGTGAGGATGATTGCACCCGCACAAAGAATTGTTAAAATAAAAAGGAGATATTTACTTGGTAATGTAAACTTCTCTCCTTTTCTTTTTACTATTGGACTCATTTACCCATTCCTTCAACCGAATATGCTACCGATTTATAGTTCTCTTCCCGAATTACTTTGGCAAGCCCAAGCGCCACGCTGCTCATCGGGTTTTCCGAAAGCTGGACTTTCAGCCCGGTTCCGCTGCTTAAAAGCTCTGCCAGGTGATTGACCTGGGATGCGCCTCCAGTCAGATAAAGGCCGTGGCGGTAGATGTCAGCCGCCAATTCAGGCGGAGTCCGCTCCAGAATCACCTTTACGTTATCGATGATGGTATTAAAATGCTCTGTCAGGGATTCGTCCACAAGGGGTGTCGGAATTTCCCGCTCTACCGGAAGGCCGGTGACAATATCCCTGCCGTATACAATGGCGGATTTTCCCGCTTTTTCCAAATCCTTCAATGATATTTTTACGTTTTCAGCCGTTTTGCCGCCGATAATCAGGCTGAACTCCCGGCGTATCGCTGCACGGATCGCATCGTCAAATTTTTGCCCGCCTACTTTGATCAACCGGCTCAAAACAATGCCGCCCAAAGACAGGATGGATATTTCCGTTGTGTCGTATCCTACATTGACCACAAGCACCCCCTGGGAGTTCTTTACATCGATGTCCATGCCAAGGCCGTCCGCGACTGCTTTTTCCACAATCATTACTTTTTTCGCTTTGATATTGGCATCGCTGACCAGATCATAAAAAGCTCTTCTTTCCACATCGGTGACATCGGTAGGCACCGCGATATAATAATCCGCAGGCTTGATATTGTTTTTGCATATATTGCCGATAAAATACCGAATCAACGTTTCCATATGCTTAATATCCGCGATGACTCCATTGCTGAGCGGATAAGAAATATGGATGTATCCCGGCGCTTTTTCATACATTTCAAAGGCGGAATTGCCATAGGCGAACAAAGTATCTTTGTTTTCGATGGCAATCATATTCTTTTCGATCATAACGGAATCTTCGTTCCTGCTGTAAATTTTGATATTGCTTGTCCCTAAATCAATACCGAATGAATTATTTCCCAAATCGATAAACCCCTTTCTATAGTAACCCGGCTTCCTGGAAGCTCATATATCTGTTATCCCCAAGAATGATATGATCTATAAGCGGAATATCTATCATCTTGCCGATTTCTTGTATTTCCTCCGTCACCCTCATGTCCTGCTTGCTGGGGGTGGGATCTCCGCTCGGGTGGTTATGCAGAAGCATAATGTGTACCGCTTCTTTTTTTAACGCCGTAACAAATATCTCTCTTGGAGAAAGGAGAGACGTGCTGACCGTGCCAATGGATAATACCTCTTCCCCGAGCAGCCGTTCTTTCTGGTCCAGTAAGAGGAGAAGGACTTTCTCCTTTTTTTCACGGCGCAGACTTTCCATATAATATTTTGCTACGGAGGAAGGGTCGAGAAAGCGCAGTCCTTCTTTTGCAGTAGCCATTGCGATTCGCATGGACAGTTCTGCCAGGCATTTTAATTTTACCGCCTTGACTTGCCCGATTCCCTTGATTTCCATCAGCTCTTGTATGGTGACATAGTACAAGCCGCCCAGCCCATGCTCTTTGACCGAAGGAAGCGATAATATTTCCTGCCCTATTTCTACCGCCTTGCGATCCTTTGTTCCTGTCCGTATGGTAATGGCAAGGAGTTCCGCTTCCGTCAATATATGGGATCCCAGGCGCATAAATTTTTCATATGGCAGGTCATTCTTTGCTTTATAGATTTCTTTCTTCATATGCCGCTCTTTCCCGCTTGCTTCTCCGGGCATGGGAAAGGATTCAATCGGGTAAAATGAAGTGCATAACTAGTATTCATATTATCACACATTACATTTTATGTACATAAAATTTCATTAATTTTTTCCAAACTTTTCTTGTAAAACAGATTTATTTACTCTTATTCAGACAAAAACCGCCTTTCTGGCAGGCGACTACTCCGTCGTCCAAAAGCTGCTGCAAGGATTTCATAATGCCGAATTTGGCATGGGGCCAGGTAAGTCCTCCCTGGAAGTAGACGGCATAAGGGGGCTTTATGGGGCCGTCTGCGGATAGTTCGATGGAAGAACCGGATACAAAAGCCCCTGCGGCCATGATCACTTTGCTGTCATACCCGGGCATATCCCAAGGCTCCGGCGTAACGAAACTGTCCACGGGAGCTGCGGCTTGTATGCCTTTGCAAAATGCGATGACTCCTTCCGGCGAGCCGAAAGTGACGGCCTGGATAATGTCATGCCGCTCTTCTTTTCCATCAGGAATGACTGGAAATCCCAGCCCTTCATAAAGGTTCGCGGCAAAAATAGCTCCTTTTAATGCGCTTGCCGTTACGGTGGGCGCTAAAAACAATCCCTGGTAGAAAGAAGGTAAGATCCCGAGGGAAGCGCCGACTTCTTTAGCAAGACCGGGGGAGGTCAGACGGCAGGCGGCATTTTCCACACATACTTTTTTGCCGGCGATATAGCCGCCGGTAGGGGCGAGTCCCCCGCCCGGATTTTTAATCAGGGAACCGACGACCATATCGGCTCCTGCATCCGTAGGTTCTGTCCGTTCCACGAATTCTCCGTAACAGTTGTCTACCATGCAGATGACATCCGGCTTGATTCTTTTTATAAAAGCGATCAGTTCGCCGATTCTGCTGACGGAAAGAGTCGGCCTTGTCTGGTAGCCCTTGGAACGTTGTATGGTGACGAGCCTTGTTTTGCTGTTAATTGCTTTTTTAATGTTCTCATAGTCAAAGCCGCCGTCTTCCAACAGATCCACCTGGCGGTAAGTAATGCCGTATTCGGCCAGCGAACCCCTGGACGGACGGATGCCGATGACCTCCTCCAAAGTATCGTATGGTTTGCCCACAGGAGAAAGGAGTTCATCCCCGGGCCGCAGACAGCTGGAAAGTGCCAGGGCCAGGGCATGGGTTCCGCAGGTGATCTGGGGACGGACGAGGGCATCTTCCGTATGGAAAATATGGGCGTATACGGACTCAAGAGTATCTCTCCCCAAGTCATTATAGCCGTACCCGGTCGTTCCAAGCAAACAGGCCTCGCTTACTTTGGCATCCTGCATGGCTTTGATAACTTTCAGCTGGTTATATTCGGCAGTATTGTCGATCTGCGTAAATCTTTCTTTGAGTCCTTTCAGGACGCTTTCCCCATAAGACAATACTTCTTCGGATATTCCAAACGACTGGTATATATCATGATTGCTTAACATATCTTTTTTATTCCTCCCTATGCGTCCTGTGTTCTATATGTTCCATTTGTTCCAGCTGCTTCCTTTGATTCGGGCAGATTCCTTTCTGTTCCAGCTTTTCCAGAAGGAAGGCAAGTATTTTGGATTCTTCATAGCCAAATTCGTTTTGGGGAACCCATATGACATCTTTTTCACGGCGGAACCAGGTAAGCTGTCTTTTGGCAAAATGCCGGGTATCCCTTTTGATCAGATAAATGGCCTGTTCCAAAGAAATATCCCCTTCCAGATAGCCCAATATCTCCTTATATCCGAGTCCCTGCATGGATACCATTTCCCTTGTGCATCCAAGTTCTTTTAAAAAAGCGACTTCTTTGACCAGGCCGTCCTCGATCATATGGTCCACTCGCCGGTCGATTCGCTCGTACAAAAGCTGGCGTTCATCGGTCAGGACAAAATAACAGGCGTTATAAGCCGCTTCTTTTTTTCGTTCCGCCTCGTTGTGTTCCGATATTTTTTCCCCGGTCATCCGATAAAATTCCAGCGCACGGATCATTCTCTTCCGATTGTTCTCATGAATGACCGATGCCGACTGCGCATCCACTTCTTCCAGCATTTGGTGAAGGAAGGAATTGCCCTTTTCCTCCGCAAGACTCTCCAGTTCCCTCCGATAGGCGGTATTTTCTTCATTTTCAGTAAAGTCGATATCGTATAAAACGGCCTGGATATAAAAGCCGGTTCCTCCTGTCAGAATGGGGATGTGGTTCCTGCTGCCAATTTCTTTGATACATTCTTTCGCCGCCTTTTGAAAAGTTACGACATTGAATTCTTCGTTCGGTTCTAAAATATCGATCAGGTGGTGGGGGATTCCCTGCATTTCTTCCGGCAATATCTTGGCAGAACCAATATTCATATGCCGGTATACCTGCATGGAATCCGCTGAGATAATTTCTCCGCCGATTGCTTTGGCTAATTGTAGAGATAATGCAGTTTTGCCCGCCGCAGTAGGTCCTGTTAAAATGACCAGCGGCTGTTTCTTTTCCGTCATAAACGTTTTCCTATACGATCCTTTTGAATTTCTTTTCCAGTTCATACTTGCTCATAGAGATAATCGTCGGCCTTCCATGCGGGCAGTGGTAAGGATCTTCCAATGCAAGCAGTTCATCGATCAATTCTTCCATTCCAGCGGTATCGAAAGCCATATTGCCTTTGACCGCCGCCTTGCAGGCCATGGAAGCTATTTTTTGAAGGATGATATCCGGCGCTCCGTTTACGGGGCCTTCCGACAGTTCGTCCAGCAGTTCCGTAAACAGGCTGCCCCCGCTCTGCCCATACAAATCGGAAGGCACGCTTCGGATAGCATATTCATTGCCGCCAAAGATTTCTATTTCAAATCCCATTTTCATAAAATAAGTTTCGTATTCCCGGTATACACTTTCCTCTTTTCCCGAGAGCGTGACAATGATCGGAGGATTCAGCGTTTGCGGATATACCTGGTTATTTTTCAGATGCTCTATCATGTTTTCATATTTTACTTTTTCATGGGCGGCATGCTGGTCGATAATAAAGAGTTTGTCACGAAAAACAATGAGCCAGTATGTATCAAAAATCTGCCCCATAATGCGGTACTCTTTTCTCGATTCCTTCGTCAGCATCTTTTCCTCAAAAAGATCCATCTGCACTGGGTTCGAAACCGATTCGCCAGGAATAATCGGGAAAGCATGGCTCTTCTCTTCCTGTGGCGTGATTTCTTCTCTTTGGCTGTCCGGAAAAAAGGAGGCATCCGTTTTCTTTCGGTTATCCACAAAAAAGGGTTCTTCCTCCACTTTGCCGGAAATTCGATAAGCGCTTTCTTCGGCAACTCTTTTTAAGTTTTCTGTCTGGCTGGCCGGAAAAACATTTTCCTGGCGGGAGCGAACTGACTCAAAGGGTTCCGGTATGCTTCCCGCCAAAAGCTTCCGCTCTTGTTCCTGTCGCTGTTTTTTCTGTTCCTTTTCCTCCCTGCTTTCCTCCAGGGTAGCTTCTGGTATCAGTTCCGCCGCATGTAACGATTCCCTCACATGGGTTTCAATAAAGTCGTACAGCCGCATCTGGTTGGTAAAACGCACTTCCATTTTGGTCGGATGCACATTGACATCGACTTCTTCAGATTGAATGGCAAAATGCAGCACGACAAAAGGGAATTTATGCTGCATCATATATCTTCGGTATCCTTCTTCGATCGCTTTTCCTATGATTCCGCTTTTAATAAAGCGGCCATTTACAAAATAAATCTCAAAGTTTCGGTTTGCCCGGTTAATTTCCGGTTTGCCTAAAAAGCCGTACATATGGATTCCCTGCTCGTGGATATCCACAGGAATCAACGACCTGGAAATATCTTTTCCATAGATGCGGTAAATGATTTCCTGCAGACTGCCGTTTCCTGTCGTATGGAAGCGGAGCTGTCCGTTATTGACATATTTGAAGGAAATAGAAGGGTTTGCCAGAGCCATATGTTCCATTAGATCGGAAATATAACCGCCTTCCGTCTGCGGGGTTTTTAAAAATTTTTTTCTTACCGGCGTATTAAAAAAAAGATTCCGAACAAGGATCGTTGTGCCGTTCGGCGCACCGACTTCTTCGCTTTCCAGTTCCTCCCCGCCCTCGATGACATAACGGATTCCAGTCAGCGTTTCCGGCGTTTTGGTGATCAACTCCATGCGGGATACGGCGGCAATGCTGGAAAGCGCTTCCCCGCGGAATCCCAGGCTGGCAATGCGGGAAAGATCTTCGGCCGTATGGATCTTGCTGGTGGCATGGCGGACAAAGGCGATGGGAACCTGGTTTTGTTCGATGCCGCAGCCATTGTCCGTTACCCGGATGAAGGCGATGCCTCCCTCTTTGATTTCCACCGTCACGGCGGATGCTTTCGCATCCACTGCATTTTCCAGCAGTTCCTTTACGATGCTGGCGGGCCGCTCCACCACTTCCCCGGCGGCAATCTTATCGATTGTTTCTTTGCTCAGTATATGAATCTGCGCCATCGTTTACTCCATTCCTCCCTCTCTTGTGTTCCCCTGCCAGCGGTTTTTCAATTTGTTCTGCAGCCGATACAGAGTATTCAGCGCATCCAGGGGAGTCAGGGTGGTGATATCGATTTCCTCCAGTTCTTTCAATACATCCTCGTCGCTGACCGTATCAAAAAGGGAGATCTGGGCCAAATCCACTTCATCATATTGCTTCCGCACGGTTTTTTTGTCCGTCCGTTCTTCCACAATAATGCTTTGCACTTTTTCCGTAATATCGTTATCGCTCAGCTGCTCTACAATTTCCTTGGCCCGGTCGATGACCATATCCGGCACTCCGGCCAGCTTGGCAACTTGTATGCCATAACTCTTATCCGCCCCGCCTTTGATGATTTTGCGCAGGAATACGATGTCGTCCCCTTTTTCCTTTACTGCGATGCAATAGTTATTGACGTTGCTCATCTTTCCTTCCAGCTCGGTCAGTTCGTGGTAATGGGTAGCAAATAATGTTTTTGCCCCCAGATATTTGCGATTGCTAATATGCTCAATCACCGCCCATGCGATGCTGAGGCCGTCAAACGTGGATGTTCCCCGGCCGATTTCGTCCAGGACGAGAAGGCTTTTGGGGGTGGCATTGCGCAGAATGTTGGCTACTTCATTCATTTCCACCATGAACGTACTCTGCCCGCTGGCCAGGTCGTCGGAAGCGCCTACTCTTGTGAATATGCGGTCAACAATGCCGATATCGGCGCTGGAGGCCGGAACAAAGCTCCCGATCTGGGCCATCAGGACGATCAGCGCGGTCTGGCGCATGTAGGTGGATTTGCCCGCCATGTTCGGGCCGGTAATGACCGCGATACAGTTTTTGTTATTATCCAAAAAAGTATCGTTGGCAATAAACATTTCGTTGGCAATCATTTGTTCTACTACGGGATGCCTTCCATCCTTGATATGGATCACGCCTTTTTCATTCATTTTAGGCCGCACATATTGGTTCCGCTCTGCCGTTACCGAGAGGGAAGCGAATACATCCAGCGCTGCGATTGCCTTTGCGGTCTTCTGGATCCGTTCGATCTCTCCGGCGATGGTATCCCTGATTTTGCAGAAAATATCGTATTCCAGAGAATAAAGCTTGTCTTCCGCGTTTAAAATCGTATCCTCCAGCTCCTTTAAGCGGGGGGTTGTATATCGCTCCGCGTTGGCCAGCGTCTGCTTGCGGATGTAGTCTTCGGGAACCATGCTCAAATAGGAGTTCGTCACTTCCAAATAGTAGCCGAACACTTTATTAAACTTAATCTTCAGATTCTTAATCCCTGTCCGTTCCCTGTCCTCTTCCTCCAGGGCGGCCAGCCAGTTCTTCCCCTGCGTTTTGGCCTGGCGGAGATTGTCTACGGCAGTGTCGAAACCATCGCGGATCATTCCTCCTTCCCGTACCTGGATCGGCGGATCATCAATGATCGCCTGGTTGATCAGGGAAAAAAGATCGGATAGTCCATCGATATCCTGTTCAATATGATGGAGAAGCCCGCAATCCAGATCCTGTAAAACTGTTTTGATATGGGGCAGCATCTCCAGCGAATTGCGGAAAGCAATCAGGTCTCTCGGATTCGCCGTTTTATAGCTCACCTTTCCGAGGAGCCGTTCCAGGTCATAAACAGGATTCAGGTATTCACGGATTTCGTCCCTCGCCACGGAATGCTCGCATAAAGTTTCCACCGCATCCTGGCGCATGAGGATGTCCGTCAGATTGATCAAAGGCTGTTCAATATAGCTTCTGAGAGTTCTTGCCCCCATCGCGGTCTTTGTTTTATCCAGAACCCACAGCAGGGATCCACGCTTTTGCTTTTCTCTGAGCGTTTCCGTCAGCTCCAGATTCCGCCTTGTAGAACTGTCAAGAAGCATGTATTTGCTGGTAAGATAGGGATATAAATGCGTAAAATGGGAAAGTGAATTTTTCTGGGTATCGTATAAATATTGAAGCAATGCTCCTGCTGCCGTCATGCCGACAGGAAAATCCTCGATTCCCAAACCGGTCAGGACATGCACATGGAAATGGCGCATCAAGCATTTTTTACAGGCATCGTCATCAAAATAATGGGCTTCTAACGGATAGACGGCGATTTTTAACCGATTGCGCAGATCATCGATATCCATGCCGCTGACAATAAAGGCATCGTTGCAGATGATTTCCGAGGGCATATATTTATTGATCTCATCCAGCAGCTTGCGCAGATCATCCACTTCCGTCAGGTAATAATCCCCGGTAGTGACATCCGCTACGGAAATGCCTGTTCTATTTGGAAAATAAGCAATGCTCATCAGAAAATTATTCTGATTTTCCTCCAAGGATTGGACGTTCAGGTTGGTGCCCGGCGTTACGATGCGGGTGACTTCCCTTTTTACCAGCCCTTTGGCTTGCTTGGGATCTTCCACTTGTTCACAGATGGCGACCTTATAGCCTTTAGAAACCAGTTTCGTCAAATACCCGTCTACTGCGTGATAGGGAATGCCGCACATAGGCGCCCGCTCTTCCAGCCCGCAGTTTTTGCCGGTCAGGGTAATTTCCAATTCTTTGGAAGCAGTCAGCGCATCGTCAAAAAACATTTCATAAAAATCGCCGAGACGGTAAAAAAGAATACAGTCCTTGTACTCCTGCTTTGTTTCCATATATTGCTGCATCATAGGCGTTAATTCTGCCACTGTTATTCCCTCTGCTTTTCTTTTGAATATTTATAGTTCCACCGTTTCCCCCATGTAATAAAAACCATGGCATTCCTTTAAGCGGACGTTGACGATCTGTCCGATCAGGGAAGCATCCCCGGGAAAGTGGACGATCGTATTATTGGAAAGCCGTCCGGTGAGCAAAGCATCATCCTGAAGGTTCCTTTCTTCCACAAGCACGGGCATCGTCTGCCCCCTCCAGCGCAAAACCCGGCTTCTTGCCGTATCCTGCACCGTTTTCAGCAGTTTGTCAAATCCTTCTTTTACCACCTCTTCCGGAACTTGGCCAGGCATAGAGGCCGCAGGCGTTCCTGTCCGTTTGGAATAAATAAAGGTAAAAGCGTTATCAAACTGCACTTTTTTGACTACATCGATCGTTTCTTCGATATCTTCCATCGTTTCGCCGGGAAAACCGACAATGATATCCGTCGTGATAGCGATATCAGGAATTTCGGTTCTTATTTTTTCTGCCAAGGCCAGATACTGCTCCTTGGTATAACGGCGGTTCATCGCTTGCAGGATGCGGGTGGAGCCGGACTGAAGAGGAAGATGCAGATGGCGGCATATTTTCCTGGATTCTTTCATTACCGCTATCAGATCATCGGACAAATCTTTAGGATGAGAAGTCATAAAACGGATTCTTTCAATACCCTCTATTTTTTCGGCCTCTCTGAGCAGAGAGGCAAAACTCATAGGATTTTCCAGATTTTTTCCATAAGAATTTACATTTTGCCCGAGCAGCATGATCTCCACCACGCCGTCGGCCGCCAAAGCTTTTATCTCCCTTAAAATGTCTTCCGGGTTCCGGCTTCGTTCCCTTCCCCTCACATAGGGAACGATGCAGTAACTGCAAAAATTGTTGCAGCCATACATAATATTAATTCCTGATTTAAAAGGATATTTACGTTCCACCGGCAGGTCTTCCACGATTTGGTCGGTATCTTTCCATATATCAATCACGGTTCTTTCGGATTCAAACATGGTGCATAGAAGTTCTGCAAATTTAAAAATATTGTGGGTCCCAAAAATCAAGTCAATAAAGCGGTAGCTTTTCTGAAGCTTTTCAATGACGCTTTCTTCCTGCATCATGCAGCCGCATAAGGCGATTTTCATATGGGGGTTTTTCTTTTTCAGGCCATGCAGGACTCCCAGCCTTCCATATACGCGCTGGTTGGCATTATCCCGGACTGTACATGTATTATAAATAACCAGGTCCGATTCCTCGCTGTCCGTCACCAAGTAGCCGATGCATTCCAGGATCCCGGCCAGTTTTTCACTGTCCCGCGCATTCATCTGACAGCCGAAAGTCACGACCGACGCGGTCAGTCGGCGTCCTGATTCTTCCGACTTCCTTTTGATGAACTCACGGCATTTTTTTATAAAGTAATATTGTCGTTGCGGCTCCCTTTCCGGCGGCGGAAGTGTAAGATCCTGCGCGTCAATTATTTTTTCTATATCGTCATTATGTTCCATTTTTCGATTCCTCGTTCCCTGAATTTACCTGCCCATTATAGCACAATAAGGAATGAAAAGCGACTGTTTTTTTGACAGTCGCCCTTCGCCGTGATATACTTAATTTTAATAGAATACTACAATCCTCAAAAAAGATTTGCATATTGCATCGGAAGAAAAAACTTTTAGAAGGGATCATGAAATGATTGATATAGAAACATTAAGAAAATATTTCCAAAATGATGTGATCGTTATATCTGAACATGCGAAAAACAGATGCAGGGAGCGCAATATCAAGCAAAAGGATATTAAGTATTGTGTTATGTCAGGTGAAATAATAGAACAGTATTCCGATGATTTTCCGTTCCCGAGCTGTTTGATTTTTGGCCGTGCAGCAGACAATAGGATCATACATGCTGTAATCAGTGACGAAGGGGAGTCCGGCCGCATTATAACGGCATATATTCCTAATACCACTAAATTTAAGAATGATTTAAAAACCAGAAAGGAGTGCGACTTATGAGGTGTACAAGTTGTAAAAGCGGAATTATGGAAGAGGGCAAAACCTCCTATTTTGCACAGCTTAAAGAATGTTATGTTATCATTGAAAATGTGCCGTGTTTAAAGTGTGTGCAATGCGGCGACGTAGTGTTCAAGGGATCCGTAGTTGAGAAAATCGATGATATTCTGGACAGCCTTGAAAAAATTGTAAGCAAGATTTCGATTATCGATTATAATAAAGTCGCATAAACATGAAAAAAACCAAAAATGTCCCGCAACGGCAGCTGTGAAACGTTCTTGATGAATTTATTACCCGTTGGCCGATAGGGATCGCACTGCGTTTCTCCGATACAAATAAGCATTTCCTCTTTTCCCGTCTCTTTCCACCAGGTCAAGGTAATTCAGTATATGCAGCACATTGCCGGCTATTTTCAAAGGGATTTTCGCCGTTTTTGCCAGATCCTTTGATGTAAAAGGATCTGGAAGCCCTTCTGGCAGAAACTGTAGGTAATCCTCTCTTTTTTCTACCGTTATTTCATCAAAAAGCCCGACTGGGATGCGGTCATAACGCCGGGATCCCTTTTTTCGGTCTTTGCTCCACCCGTTCAACAGACGGTATTCTTCCATATCTACAAGAGGAAAAATAAAACGCAGTTTGTCATTTTTCAGATAGCTTTTGATACGGTACAGTTCAGGGAATGCCCGGTAGGCATTTCCTGTCAGGGGACTCTTTCTTTTCGGCGACAATTCCCCCGTTTCTTTGTCGATCCAGATCAGCCATTTCTGATGTGGAATCGGATAAACAATAGTGACAGGATATTGTGCGAGAAAGGCATCCAGCTTCTCCCGGATTTTATAAAAATTGCCGTTTTGAATTTCCCAAACAGATTCCCCGTCAAAAATATCAGCCACATATTTGCCAATTGGCACTTCATGGGTATTCTCATCGGGCGCATAATAGTTCTTAATTACGGCATGGATCGTTTTTTCCTGAAAGGTTCCAATGCCTGTTCTTTCCCTGGATTGTCCGATGATCTTTTTTTTGGCGGCTTCAAATCTTTTCTCATCCATGGCCTTTAACGGATCCGCTCCGGGAATCCTATTTTTTTCTGTACTTTGCGTAAGGTTTTTGTGGCATAATAATTCGCTTTCTCCGCATTTTCTTTAATAATGCCATCGATATACGCCTTATCTTTTGACAGTTCATAAAAGCGGTCCTGCACTGGTTTTAATACGCTGACCACCGCTTCTCCTACGGCGGGCTTGAATTCACTGTACCCCTTGCCGTCAAATTCCTTTTCTGTTTCTTCCGGTGTCTTTCCAGTACATGCGCAATAGATTTCAATCAGATTTTTGATGCCTGGCTGCTCGTCCCTATATCTCACAGAAGCTTCTGAATCGGTGACGGCCCGTTTGAATTTACGGATAATGGTATCAGGATCATCCATCAAATATATGCTGGCGTTTGCATTTTCGTCCGATTTGGACATTTTCTTTTCCGGGTTCTGAAGGCTTCTGATGTTGGCTCCGGCTTTTCCCATATAGGGTTCCGGTATCGTGAATATATCTCCATAAATAGCATTGAAACGCTGCGCGATATCCCTCGTGATTTCCAGATGCTGGAGCTGGTCCTTTCCGACCGGCACCACGTCTGACTGATATAATAGAATGTCAGCCGCCATCAGTACCGGGTAAGTATAGAGTCCTGCATTGATATTATCCGCATGTTTCGTCGCTTTGTCTTTAAACTGCGTCATGCGGTTCAACTCGCCGATATAGGTAAAGCAGTTCAGGATCCATGCCAGTTCGGCATGCCCGGATACATGGGACTGGTAATAAATGCAGTTCTTTTTTGGATCAAGCCCTGCAGCAATATATAAAGTCAGCAGATTCCTCGCCCTTTTGCGCAATTCAGAAGGGTCTTGCCGGATGGTGATGGAATGCATGTCAACCACTGAATAGAAGCATTCATATTCATCGCTCAACGTCAACCAGTTTTTCAGCGCTCCCAGATAATTTCCAATCGTCAAATTCCCGGTTGACTGCATGCCGCTGAAAAGTATTTTTTTTCCGTCTATCATAATAATTGCCTCCAGATGATTCTTTTTGTATTAGTTTAGCATTGCTGCCATCATACGTCAAGAATCATCGGAGGCATCCAAAAGCTTTCCATTACCGTTGGATCAGGATTCCTTTTCCTCGCATCCGCAAGTGCTTCCGGGTGACGGGAACGGAGCAAACCCTCCCCTGCAGTCATCCCTGTCGCGGTCTCTGTCCCTGCATCGGCCGTCATTCCTGGAATCTCTTCCGCCGCATCCGCAGTTGTCGGGGACGCTGCCGCATCCACTGTCACCGTCCCGGTATCCGCCGTTATTACCGCAGCAGCAAAGTAAAAGTAACAAAATCAGACAATTATTCATAGTTTTCCACTCCTTTATGCTATGCTTTATCTTATGCGGCAAAGCATAAAGGGTGACTCGTTTATTCCTGCGGATAATGAGCCAAGCGCCGTGCTGATTTTCGAAGGACGTGCTTTCTTATATAGGCAAAGGTTTTCCCCTCTCCTTCCTTTGCAAGCATAGAAAGAAGTTTTTCCAGCTGTCTTTTTGTTTTGTCATGCATGGGAACGCGTTCCTTGCCGGAAAGGTAATATTCTAAAGGACTGCTGTCTGTATACGCTTCTTTTTTGTAGACCTTGCTCGCCGCAATGCGATCCATCAGCATTTCCACGACATAGCGCCTAGGCATAGGAGCCGGAGCCATGCCTCCGGGAATATTTTTAGAACTATAGTCAATCCAATATTCATAATGATGCTTGTTCCTGCCTTTGTGGTGGAGCCAGGAACTGGAATAACCGATCGCTTCCCTTTCCGCATTGTTCGGGCTTCGATTGCCCTGGTAATACTTCGCGCCTACCAGGAATTCCGTCGGGCTATATTTGGATATATCGTGCATAATCCCTTGGTAATAAAGTCCGACGCGAAAACAGCCTTTCATGACGAGATATTTATGGTAAGTAATTGTTTTCAAATGATTCCAAGCTTTCATTTTCTAAAAAGCGCTCTTTTCATAGCGGGGTTTGGTGTCCGGGGCGCTTTCCTCCTGTTTTGATATATAAATTCGGATCGTGCGGGAAGCCACTTCTACATGTGGTTCTTTTTCGGCTTCTTCGGCTATCCCGATGCCGCCATCGGAACCGGTATCTGCCAGCAGATGCCATTCCATGCCTTTCGGAAGTTTCGGCAGGGCGAAGGTATGGGATATCCAGTGCATATTATATGCAACATAAAAGAAGTTATCCTCTTCGCCTTCCCTGCTTTTGGCATAACAGCCGCAATACATCGCTCCCGCATGGCGACTGTAATAATCCAGTTCCGGCCGCCATGCTTCCGCGCCATGGTAGGACAGATCCGGATAGCCGCATCCGATATAATCCAATATTTTAAGTTCATTCGGGCAATGTAAAATAGGATGTTCTTTTTTCAGTCGGATCATGTCCTTCACATGGGAAAAAACTGCCTCTCCTAATCCATTTCTGTTCCATTTCACCCAGCCCGTTTCATTGTCCTGGCAATAAGGGTTGTTGTTTCCAAATCTGGTATTGCCGAATTCGTCCCCGCTGTAGATCAGGGGCGTCCCTTGTGACATAAAAAGCATTGTTAGGGCATTTTTCATCTGGCGTTTGCGCAGTTCCATGATCGCTTTCTTCCGGGTATTTCCCTCATAACCGCAGTTCCATGTAGCATTGCAGTCATTGCCGTCGGCATTATTTTCGCCGTTCGCTTCGTTATGTTTCTTTTCATAGGATACCATGTCCGCTAACGTAAACCCATAATAATTCGTCATATAATTGATAACGCCATGCTGTTTCGGATTTTTTCTTTGCAATTCAAGAAAAAGCCCGAGCATATTATCATCCCCTTTCAGGAAACGCCGCGCAGTATACATATAATCGTCAGAATAAGAAGCTAAATTGCGAAATTTTGGTATTTCGTTTTCCCCATAGATTTGCTGGTAAGGGAAATCATAATAAAAAAGCTTGGTGTCCGTCAGCAGGGGTTCCGTGCCGATCACATGGAGAGGGATATGTTCTCCTTTTAAATGCACGCCGTCTATATGATATTCCAGCACCCAATATTTTACCACGTCCAGAATCAGTCCCTGTTTGACATGGCTGGGGAAATAGAATTGCATGATCACCTCGATTTGATTGGCATGCAGTGACTTTACCATATTTTTAAATTCAGCGGCTGCATCTTTACTTGAACTGAAAGCGGATTTGGGTGAAAAATAAAACCCTTCCTCATATCCCCAGCAATTGTATTTGAATGGAAGATCCGTAGAAGCCATAAATTGTGTACGCACATCGTCCATGGTCATTGCTGCCGCGTTCGGTTTTTCCGCCTCATTGAATTCATAAGCCGGCATCAGCTCCAGGGCGGTGATCCCCAGTTCTTTCAAATAAGGAATTTTTTCAATGATGCCCTGGAAAGTTCCTTTGTGGCTTATCCCGGAAGATTTATGTTTCGTAAACGCTCTTACATTGAGGCAATACAGAATACTGTTTTCATAAGGAATCTTTAACGGTTTATCATTTTCCCACGGATATTCTGCTTCCAGGAATCCTCCTTTTAAAATTTTGTCCGGTTTGCCCCATTTTTCATGCCCGTGGATTACTTTTGCATAGGGATCGGTAAAAACTTTCTCCCCGTCATAAAAATTATAGGCATAACGGCTGGTATCCAGATCTTTGACTGCCATGCTGTAGATAGAGCCAAATTTGTTCTGTACACCAAAGGGAATCCGTTTCTCCCTTCCTGTTTTTTTATCATATAAAATAACGCCGCAATCCCTGCCCTCTTTCATAACTACAGAAAAGTAAGTACAATCGAGTTCTGTCGTCACGCCTAACGGATATGGTTTATTCCTCTGCCTGCTGTCAACTGTATACATTTCAAACCCCCATTCCTGCTTTTCATCCGTTATTCTTTTTTTGAAAAATATTGTAGATTTTTATAGTATAACATAAAAATTTTTTTCTGTGTGGAAATATATGAAAAAATATTGATAATTCTTATTTCTGCTAGTACAATAGGGGTATGTTTACAACAATAGATAGATGATTCGCTTAAGGAAGGAGTTTTTATGAAGGACTTTAATAAAAATGCAGAATCTGGCAATATAGAAGATGAAGAAATGACGGTAGAACTCGACCTGGATGACGGGACTCATGTTGTCTGCGCTATTATTACGATTCTGGAATGCCGGAAAAAAGATTATATTGTCTTGCTTCCTCTGGATGAAAACGGAGAAAACAACGATGGGGAAGTGTGGTTTTACCGCTATTATGAAGATGAAAAGGATGTCAATGCGGAACCAGTGCTGGAATATATCGAAGATGACGAGGAATATGAAATGGTCGCGGATGCGTTCGATGAATACCTCGACAATGAGGAATTCGATGAAATTATGGATGAATCATAACATGGCATGACTGCCTCAGTTTATCAAGGAAGCACGATGGACGGCCGGAACAAAGGATTTCCAGCCGTTCTTTTGCTCTTGTCATGGCGACGTACAAAAGCCGCCGTTCCTCTTCGATCTCCTGCATGGACAAGGCTTTCTTATGGGGCATTACTTTTTCATTGACATCAGGAATGAATACTTGGTCATACTCCAGCCCCTTTGAGCCGTGCATGGTAATCAGATGGACGCCGTTTATTTTTTTCGTGCCGTATCCTGCATTCTTCTGCCGTCCGCTTCCTGCTGCGGCATTTGTGTCGTTGTCAGAAGAAATCGATTGTATCCACTCATGGAGGGAAGAAAAATTCCGAAGCGTTTCTTGTATGCAGTCTGCAATTTCCAGCCATGTTTCCGTATCTTCTTTTTTTCCGCCCAAATAAAAATCATATCCCATGTTTTTTCTGATATAATCGGTCGCCAGATAAGGCCTCAGCCCGGATATTCTTTGGAAATCCATAAATAATTTTTGAATTTTCTTCTGCATATGGGGTTTTTCCCGGTAATATTCCAACAGATCTGTCTCTGATACCATATGGTTTGGAAGGGCTTCCCTGTGGATATAGCGGCAGGGTTTGTTCATGATTCTCAGAAAATCTGCCCGCGTCCCTGTTCCCAGGCGAAACTGCGGGGAAGCGGACGATGCCCTTGTCATAGGCTGAATTGATGATTGTTCAGCAAACCGCAGATAAGCGACTATATCCTTGGCTATGGGATGATCCATCAGGCAGCCGGTTTTTCCCTGGATATGGAAAGAAATCCCATGCCGGGAAAGAATCTTTGATAATCCAACAGCCTGGGCATTCGTGCGGGAAATAATTGCTGTTTTTTCCAGACGCTTCGATTCTGTCTTTTTTAATTCTTCTATTATGTAGTTTTCCTCTTCTTCATAAGAGGAAAAAAGATGGATTTTTACTGGATCTCCTCCCTTTTTCTCCGCATGGAAATCTTTGGCAAATCGTTCTTGGTTATCTGCAATCAAAAGAGAGGATGCCTGGACAATTTTTTCCCTGCATCGGTAGTTTTTATGGAGAACAATTTGCTGCGCCGTCGGATAATCCTTCATGAATTGCTGCATAATTCCGGGACCTGCTCCCCGAAATCCATAAATGGATTGGTCATCATCTCCTACGATACATAAATTGTTTTCCGGCGCGGCCAGATTCTTTAAAACCTTGTATTGGAGAGGGCTGATATCCTGGAATTCATCGACAAGAATATGGGTAAAGCATTTCTGCCAATAAAACAATAATTGTGGATCCGTTGATAATATGCGGTGACAAAGGATGATCATGTCATCAAAATCAAGCTTATGATTTTCCGTCATGATCCTGTTATACTCTTTATAAATATAGGGAAAATGTTTTTTAACAGGATCTTCTCCCCATTCTGCATCTGTTTCCGCATGGAATCCCTTAGAAACGTCCTGTCGGGATTCGAAACCGCTGCTGTTTTTTATCCTGCTTATTTCCTGAAAAAGCTGATCAAAGGTATTGTCATCCGTATCGTCTTCTATGCCGCACATGGAAAGACAATGCTTCATATATGCTTTTTTCTCTTTCGCTGATATAAGGAAATGGTCTTTTGTCTTGCCGCCTGATCTTAATATCTGGTAATAAATGGCATGAAAGGTTCCAAAGACAACAGAAGGATACGCGTTTTCTGTCAATTTAGAAAAACGTTCTTTCATTTCCATGGCTGCCGCTTTTGTGAAGGTAATAACAAGAATGTGGTCGGGAGAAATCCCATGATGACAAATCAGATGGCGGATCCGCCGAATAATCAGATACGTCTTGCCGCTTCCGGGGCCGGCGATCACCTGCATAGGGCCGGAAGCATGAGCAATGGCTTTTTGCTGGGCAGGGGATGCGCCCCCTGCCGTCTGCTTATAGAAATTTAACTTGTTTTTCATTCGCCCTGCCGCGCTGCCTCCTTCAATAAGTCTATGCCTTTTCGGATGCGGGCTATGGATTCTTCCTTTCCGAGTATTTCCATGATTTCAGTTGCCCCTGCAGGAGTCATCTGTTTTCCGGATACCGCTGTTCTGACAGGCCACATTGCATAACCGTTTTTGCAGCCTTTTTTCTCCACATAAGATAGAAGCATTTGATAGAGGGAATCGTTATCGAAAGCCTCCTGCTCTTCTATGATAGGAAGAAGTTCCTCAAGAACCTCCAGAGAGGATTCTGCCGTCGTTTTCATTTTCTTATGGGTGTACATGGATGTATCGTAATCAGGAAGTTTTCGGAAAAACTCCACCATATCTGTAATATCGGGAAAAATCTCAATCCTAGTTTTCACCATTTCCGCTATTTTCTTAAGATCCAGCTCTTTGCCGACCGCTTCTTCCAGATAAGGTTCTGCCATGGAATAAAAGGTGTCGAAATCCATAGCTTTCATATATTCCCCGTTCATCCACTTTAATTTTGTATAATCAAAAACTGCCGGTGATTTGGATATATGGTGATAATCGAAAATTTTTGTCAGTTCTTCTAAAGTGAAAATTTCTTCGTTGCCTTCGGGACTCCATCCTAAAAGAGCTACAAAATTAACGACAGCTTCGGATAGAAAGCCTTGCTTGATCAGGTCTTCGTAGGAAGAATGGCCGCACCGCTTGGATAATTTATGGTGTTCCTCGTCCGTAATCAGCGGACAATGGACATACACCGGGACATCCCATCCAAAGGCCTCATACAAGCGGTTATATTTGGGGGAGGAAGAAAGGTACTCGTTTCCTCTTACCACATGGGTAATTCCCATCAGATGGTCGTCTACTACATTGGCAAAATTATAAGTGGGATAACCGTCGGACTTGATCAGTATCATATCGTCCAGTTCTGCATTGTCCACAGTAATATCCCCATAAATCTCATCCTGGAAAGTCGTTGTTCCTTCCGTCGGGTTATTCTGGCGGATCACATAAGGAATACCGGAAGCCAGTTTTTCTTCTACTTCTTCTTTGGACAAATGCAGACAATGTTTGTCGTATACATTGATTTCTTTTCCGGCCACAGTTCGGTTTAAAGAAGCCAGCCGCTCTTTATCGCAGAAACAGTAATAGGCTTCTCCCTTGTCAATCAGCTGCCTGGCATATTCCAGATAGATGCCTTTCGCCTGCCGTTCGCTCTGTACATAAGGTCCTGCCCCCTTATCTTTATCGGGGCCTTCGTCATGCACTAATCCTGTTTTCTCCAAAGTGTTGTAAATAATTTCCACCGCGCCTTCCACATATCTTTCCTGATCCGTATCTTCTATGCGCAGGATAAAATCCCCGCCTTCATGTTTGGCGATCAGATAAGCATAAAGCGCAGTCCTCAAATTTCCCACATGCATCCGCCCTGTAGGGCTTGGGGCATATCTTGTTCTTATTTTCGTCATTTCTTTTCCGTTCCTTTCCCCGTATCCATATCGGGTATTTTCTTTGCAGCTGCAGCCTTAAATCCAGCCACTTCTTTCGATGCCTGGAGAACAGGGATATTGGTTCCAGCTCCGGCGACACAGCCTCCCGGACATGCCATTCCTTCGATCAGGCAGCCGTTTTTCTTTCCAGCCTTTGCCAGCATAAGGATTTTCCTGCATTCTGTAAGGCTTTCCGCATGTTCTATGTTGACATCCACATCGGGATAATATTCCCGGATGCATTCCTCGATCGCATTGGCAACCCCGCCAGCTACGCCGTATCCTCTCCCGGCTCCGGTCGCATCTTCCATTTTGGATGTCGGGCTGATATCGTTCAGATGAATGCCCTTTGCTTCAAACATTCCAGCCAGTTCTTCAAAAGTAATGACAAAATCCACATCGGAGCGGATCGTCCTGCGCGAAGCTTCCAATTTTTTGGAAGCGCACGGACCGATGAATACGACGCTTGCATCCGGATGGTCTTCTTTAATCTTGCGGGCGGTAGCCACCATAGGAGTCAGTGCATTGGATATTTTGTCAATTGTTTCCGGGAAGAATTTCTTCGCCAGCATTGACCATGACGGGCAGCAGGAAGTCAGCAAAAAAGGAAGTTCTTTAGAAGCCACTGCATGGACATAATGCTCCGCTTCTGCCATTGCTCCCATGTCGGCGCCGATGGCGGTTTCATAGACGTCGAAAAAGCCCAGTTCTTTTAAAGCAGTTTTGATCATATCCGGCGTTATGTTTTTTCCGAACTGTCCCACAAATGCCGGGGCGACTTGGGCAATGATTTTCCGGCCCGACTGCATGGCGCGGATCAGCTGAAAAATCTGGGATTTATCCGCTATCGCTCCAAAAGGGCAGTTTACCATGCATTGCCCGCAGGATACACAAAGATCGGTATCGATGACTGCTCTTCCCTTGCTGTCATTTTTAATAGCATTTACCCCGCAGGCGGAAAGACAGGGTCTGACCTGGTGGGAAATCGCGTCATAGGGACAGACGGTTTTGCATTTTCCGCACTTAATGCATTTTTCCTGGTCGATAATGGATTTGCCGTCTTTCATGGAAATAGCGCCTTTAGGACATACTTCCCGGCAGGGATGGGCGACGCAGCCCATACATTTGTCCGTCACTTCATAGCGGTTTTCCGGACAGGCATTACATGCAGAAGGAATGACCTGCATCAACGGCGGTTCATAATATTTTTCATCAATATTGCTTTCTGCCAGCCCTTGGGTGACATGCACCGGCATATTCTCCGGCCGCAGGGAAAGCCCCATCGCTAAACGGATACGCTCCCTGACAATGGCCCGTTCTCTATAAATATTCCCGTATTGGGATTCATCATAATCTACAATCTTATAAGGCAGCGCTTCTACGTCGTTAATCAGATCTTCTGAAGTATAGGCGAGATTAGCGACTTCTTGAAAAACACGCTTGCGTATTTTACGGACTTGTGTATCGATACCTCTCATTCTTCTCTCCTCTTTCAGGGAAAACTTATATGCCTGGTGCCAAACACGCCTTCCCGAACTTTGTTAATAATTTATCATTGCGCTATGTACTATTTTTACACAGATTGCGCAAGAAATCAAGGTATTTTATTGTTAATCTGCGGAAAATGCAGGGAATCCCTATATTTTCTTATGGTTTCCAGGGTTACAAGAATAAGCTGCCCGTCTGGAATACGAGGACAGAAACTGTCCATGCAAATAACAGCTGGAAAGCGATCATTCCAAATGTAAATTTCCATGATCCACTCTCTTTTTTTATAGTGGCTACGGTAGCTATGCAAGGGACATAAAGCAGGCAGAATATCATAAGGCTGAATGCGTTCAGCGGTCCAAAGCCAGGACTGGCGCTTTGGATATTTTGTATGATAGTCTGCATTCCCGCCTGAGAATTGGCATTGGTTACGCCGAATAAAACAGCGAAGCTGGATACAACGACTTCTTTCGCCGAAATACCGGATATGAGCGCTACTACGATCTGCCACATGCCGAGTCCGGCGGGTACAAGGACGGGCACGAGAAAACGGCCGATGGAGGCGCCGAAACTGTCGGCCGGGTTATCTACCATTCCGGAAGCGCCGAAATTCAATACAAACCAGATGATAATGGATGCGATAAATATTGTCGTTCCAGCTTTGGACAGATAGTCTTTTAATTTGTTCCATACATAAATCCTTATAGTTCTCGGATTGGGCCTTTTATATTCTGGAAGTTCGATCAAAAGGGAGTTATTCTCCTTTTCCTTTTCTGCTTTATGTATGATTTTAGCTACAAGAATAGCAAGCGCCATTCCGATCACATACATAGAGAAAGCAACGACGGCGGCGTAATCTGCAAAAAACATGTCAGAAAACAGGACATAAATCGGCAGCCGGGCAGAACAGGACATAAAGGGAGTAACGATCATGGTCTTTCTTCTGTCATGTTCTGTTTCCAGCGCGCGGGTGGCCATGATTGCCGGAACGGTACATCCGAAGCCGAGGATCATCGGCAGGAACGCTTTGCCGGAAAGCCCTACTTTTCCCATGATATTGTCCATGACATATGCCACTCTGGACATATAGCCGCTGTCCTCCAAGATAGCGAGGGCGAGGAACAGAATAAAAATATTCGGTATAAAAGTAAGGATTCCTCCGACTCCTGCAATAATGCCATCCACCACTAGGGACTGCATCCATTCGGCAACATGGATGGCGGAAAGAAAATCGGCTGTGCTGTTCGATAGTTTGTCCAGCCCGATTTCAAAAAATCCTTTCAGAAAATCGCCTACGACAAAAGTGAGGAAAAAGACAAACCCCATAATAAGCAAAAACATAGGAACGCCCCAGAAGGGATGGGTAAGCAACGCGTCCACCTTATCTGTCCGCTCCTTTTTCTTCTGTTTATAAAACAATGTTTCATTTACGATATTTTCAATGTAGGCATATTTGGCCTGGATAATTTCTTTTTCATAGCTCCGATCGACTACATTCGTGACAGAAATCGGATGTTCCTCCCATACCTCCTCATCTTCCTCCAATAGTTTAATAGCATGCCACCGTACGGAAGAATGCGTGGGATAATGGGCCTGCATCATGACTTCCAGTTTTGCCAGTTTATGTTCAATCTCATCTCCATAATAAAGCACATTATCCTTAGGGCCTTCTTCATAATGATGAACCACCGCATGGAGCAGGATATCCAGCCCGGTCCTTTTTGCGGCAGAAACGGGGACGACTGGAATATCCCCAAGCAGTTCCGGCAGACGGTGCAGGTCAATCTCCATTCCCCGTTCGTCCACAATATCCATCATATTCAGAGCCAGAACCATAGGCTTGCCAAGTTCCAGCAGCTGCATGGTAAGATACAAGTTCCTTTCCAAGGAAGACGCATCTACGATATTGACGATTACTTCAATATCATCGTCCATGACGCATTGCCTTGTCACTTTTTCCTCGATCGTGTAGCAGGTGAGGGAATAAATGCCCGGCGTATCCACAAGAGTCAGGTGAAATCCTTCATACTCGGCTTCCCCTTCCATTTTCTCTACCGTAACCCCCGGCCAGTTGGCAACTTTCAGCTTAGAACCGGTAATCGCATTGAACAAAGTCGTCTTTCCGCAATTCGGATTCCCTACGAATGCCACATGTACTGTTTTTTCTTTGTCTATCATTTCCCTGTCGATCATGGCTTTCCTCCTTTGACCTCAATTCCGGAAGAAATATGTTTTCCAAGCGCGAGCCTGGTTCCTCTTACCTGGATAATGATCGCCCCTCCTTTTTTTCGGTTTAAGATCCTGACTTTTGTACTATCATTTAATCCTAATGCCTGAAGGCGCCTTGTCACAGGTTCTTCCACATATACTTCACTGACTTCATATACTTTGCCTTTTTCCCCGTCGTAAAGAGTCATATCCATCCTCGTTTCCGCGCTTTACCGCTGCTGCCCTTAATGATTATTTGTTTGTTTGTTTTTGAAATTGATTCTCATTAATTATATGACGCATGAGGGAGAATGTCAATACAACTCTTTCTTGAGTTTCCGCAGTTCTCTGCACAGCAATCACTTTATTCTTACAGATTGCAAATAACATTAAAAAAATGTCCTAAAAATAAGGAATTCCTTTCCTTTTTGTTGTAAAATTAAGCTACCAAACAAAAATCTCACTAAACAAAAAGAGAAAGGGATTCCTTATGGCTCATTTTACATCAAATACTTATCAAATGAAACGGGAAATTTTAACTTTTTCCAAAAAAATTTCAAAAAAGCTTTCCAAGCCGGACAGGAAATTCACCGCTGACATGACTTACGGCATCCTTGCTTCCCGCAGTTGCTTGCTCACCGATATCGTTGATCAGCTCCATGAAAAGCCCAAAAAAGTCAATTCCGTTGAACGCCTCACCAGACATCTGAATAAAGGCGTCCCTGTTAAAACCCTGCGTTCTTATCTAAACGTTGTTCGCAAATGGGTTCCCGATGAGCCGGTTGTCCATATCGATGATTCCGACATCGCAAAGCCGGACGGATATCACTTTGAATCCCTCGGACTTGTCAGGGACGGCTCCAAAAGCACAGATACAAAAAGCGTTTATCAAAAGGGCTATCATGTCACGGAAGCCTGCCTCCTGACAAACAATAATCATCCCGTCAGTATCTTTTCCAAAATCCATTCCTCCAAAGAAAAAGATTTCACTTCCGTCAATGATGTGACTTTTTCTGCCATGGAACACGCCTCCTCTCTGCTTGGCAAGGCCACTTTTGTCCTGGACAGGGGCTACGATGACAACAAGATGTTTTTGAAGCTCGATGATCTGAAACAGGATTATGTCATCCGCCTTACTGCAAAGTGTAAGCTTCTCTTCCATGGGAAATGGATTCCTGCCACACGCCTGCGGGACCAACGCAAAGGGAAGATAAAGACATCCCTTTACTATAAAGGAAAATCCCATGACGCTTACCTCTCCCATGTGAAAGTGCAGATCACCGCATCCCGCAAAGATATTTATCTGGTGCTGGTCTACGGGATCACGGAACACCCCATGATGTTAGCCACCAACAAGAGGATTTCTTCCAAAGAAGATGTGCTTAAAGTGGCAAAACTTTACTTTTCCAGATGGCGCATTGAGGAATATTTCCGCTGCAAAAAGCAGGTGTTCCGGTTTGAAAACTTCCGGGTGCGGAATCTCAGATCGATCAACGCCTTGAATTTTTATATCACCTTATGCATGGCATTCCTGGCGCACCTTTCCATGAAACCGGAAACAAATGCCCTAAAGGTTTCTATCATAAAGACGGCTGCCCCTGTAAGGAAAACCGTATATTTCTTTTATTACCGGCTGGCGAAAGGCGTCTCCGCCATACTCTCCTATGCAAAAGAGGGCATCAGACGGTGGTTCCGCACCAAACGTCCTGCGTATCTTCAGCTGCGCCTTAAGCTGATCATTTAAATCGGAAAAATAATATTTTTCCCATGGTCCGGCTCCGGCGGGGCTTATTTTGAGTACTCCTTCTGTGGGTTATTGCTCTTTTCTCCCTTCAAAAATCAACAGGCCTGCTCTAAGGAATGCTATTTTTTCTGTTTCATTTACAATTTACGGAAACTCAAGAACTCTTTTTCGTGTCAATTCACGCCGTATAAGTATACTATATGGAAAAAATAGAAAGATACAAACACGATAAAAAATACCTAACATATAGTATATTAGGAATATTTAAAAACTATGAAAGGAGTATTATGCAGGACTATAATTTTAATGAATATTTTGATCGTTTTCCGCTGGCTATGGCATATGTGCCGTGGCAGCATCTTACACAGATCTATGAAGATCTGGATAAAGCTTATTGTACCGGCACGATCTTTCCCGAATTAACCAAACCATTCACAGGAAGGAGATGCGTACAATGAGCCATAAAATGAACACGGAACAGGAAACCTTGCTTCACAATATTGGAATTGTCGATTTTGTGACGGTAGAAATGACGGAATATCTGGATACCCATCCCTTTGACAGAGAGGCAATGGAATACTTTAATCATTATATGCGCATGAAAAACCAAATGATGCGTGATTATGCCGTGAAATATGGCCCTCTTTCCCTTTCTGTAGCGGATACATGCAGCAAGGAATGGAAATGGGCGCTTCAGCCTATGCCCTGGGAAGGAGGATGTTAAGATATGTGGAATTATGAAAAAAGATTACAGTTTCCAGTAAAAATCACGCAGCCCAATGCAAAGCTTGCCCAAGTTATTATCAGCCAGTTCGGCGGTCCCGACGGCGAGCTTGCCGCATCCATGAGGTATCTGTCGCAGCGTTATTCCATGCCATATAATGAAGTGGCAGGGCTTTTGACGGATATCGGTACGGAGGAACTGGCACATATGGAAATGATCTCCGCTATCGTATATCAGCTGACAAAGGATCTTTCCATGGATGAAATCGTTGCTTCCGGATTTGACAAATATTATGTCGATCATACGCTTGCCCTTTGGCCGCAGTCGGCTGGCGGGGTTCCTTTCAATGCCTGTGTGTTCCAGTCAAAGGGGGACGCAATTACAGATTTGACGGAGGATATGGCAGCAGATGGGGCGACCTCATAAGAACAACATGGAAAAACAGGATAAAACAAGTCTGCTTCATTTTATAACCCATCAACGAACCAACTCTTTAAGTCTCAAGTCAGCCTCAAGATTATATGAAAAAATGAGACTGATTTGAGACTTGGAATGATACTTTCTATAGTTCATTCCTGTAATCCCTTGAAAAACCGTACTTTTTCAGTCTCAAAGTGGTTCCAGACTGTTTGAGACTACATGAGACTGAAATGAGACTGAGATTTTATAAAGTCCATGTTGAGGTATTTTTATCATAAGATGCACCTGTAATTCTTTTGATTTTTGCATAATCTCTAAATACGGTTGCTCTCGAAATATCCAGTTCTGCCATGACCTGCTCCACTGACAAATGAATATTTTCACAAATCATATCATAAATTTTCTGTTCTCTTTTCGATAATGTCTTACTTTTCTTTGCTGAATCTGCCGCGATTTTATTCAACGGAATAGAAATTTTAAAAACGTCATCTTCAAACAGTTCCGGCTTTCCGCCTTCAGAATAGATTGGCGTATATTTATAAAGATTTCTGACACCGGAACCAATTGTGTCAGTTCGTCCAATGTTTGCAAAAAATTGCTGTATCAATGGATTTTTAGGATATGGCGTAAATTCATCGCTCATGATATTTCCATGTCGTCTGGGGACGCACCAATTCTCAGTTTTAAACCAGTCTTTTTCAATGATCACCTTGGCCGGATAAGCGCTGGAAAAATCTCTATGGACTAATATATTGCCAATAACCTCTCTTGCAATCAGGTCTCTTATACTTGTATTTACATTATCTACAAGGAAAAATTTATCGGAAGTGTGCTTGGCAACAAACTCCATAAGAAGTTCGTATGATTCAATCAAATTAGTAGTCACCTGCAATCTGTCATCATAACGGTCTAAATTTTCTATTCGGCAAATCGCATCTGTTACATAACCTGGGCAGCAGGAACGTATCACTTCATCTTTTCCAAACAGCAGGACTCCTGCCAAATTGTACCCCTGCACTCCTGATGAAAAATCCTTTTCCCACAATCCGGCACTTTTTAATATATCCTGATCAGACATTTGCAGCCAGTCATGATCCGGTTTCCGGCTTTTGGCAAGATTCCGCACCTTATTCATCAAATCCAGACGCAAATCATCCAGTGAAACATATGGGAAGATTTTATGTTCCACATAGGTGTTGCTTTTCCTGTTGTACATATTTTGAAGCTGGATAGGGGAATCTGTGATATCCATATCGCCATCTTCATTCCGGTCATATATTCTGTTAACACATTTCTCAACAGTAGATGTGGGCGGCACATACACCCACAGCAACATCATTCCGTCATATTCAAACTCTTCTATCGACAAATATAAAGTTGGCGACATCTTATCCGGATTGTTTAACTGATTCACAAAATTTTTCTTCATGTCTTTGATGATGTTCCGGTTAAGACCTATTGGGATTCCGCAATCTTTTACCCCCATAATGATGTATCCACCATAGCGATTGGAAAATGAACATACTGTTTCATATACATCATCATAAATCCCATTCTGGCATTCTTTATATTCTATCGTTATCTTTTCATCTTTTGAAAGCAATTGACGCATTAATTCTGTTGTCATTCTCGTTGCCTCCCATAAAAATAAAACTATTTTCTTATAATTCTTTTCCCTACTTCTTTAAGCATACTTGCAATTCTTGAAAGCATTCCAACGCGCTTTGCAAATTTTCAATGATATCTGCTACCATTTCAGTGTTGGCAAATTATCTAAATCAGCAAGAGACTTATCTTTAATCCAGAAAATATCCAAACTGGTTTTATCTCTTTCACTGAATATTTACGCCAGCGCCCCTCTGGATTTTCCTCTGACTAGATTTCCACACATCGATAATAACAGGTAATAAAACGAATCCCCCGTCCACCCTCAAAGAGCATATTGCCTGGCACTACAATAGCCGCCTTGCCTGCTATATTTTTTCATCTTCTATTCAGGAAACCCACCGCGAATCCTTTCTGCAAAAGCGCGTCTCCCTTGTATTTTTCATTTGTCCAAATAAAGACATGCATAAAAATTTTTTGCTTACAGTTTGAGCGCATCTTCTCATGATTCTATTTCCCTCAAAAACATTTCCGTAGTATAATTGACTGGAGTTTTTTGTATAGAAGAGAATATTCTTGATATTCTATTAAAATTCTCTTGTCTTCTGTTTTGAAGTTCTTCAATGGGAATCTTGAAAAGTATCGCCCATAAAAAGTAGAAATTTTGATCCGTCTTATATTGAATCCCTTTTTTAGAATGATTAAACAGCTCTCTTAATTGTTCAAAATTATTTTCAATTAATATCAAAATTTTATTAACAAATAATTCAACATTTTCAAGTGCTTCAACAAAAATCTTAGGATTATTATTTGACAACTCACTTAATGTTTTCGTAACATTATCTTTACTCATTATCCTTGCACACATTCTTTCATTGCGCTTATATATATTTAAGACATTTATAATTTCCGTATGTGATTGATTCATTCTGTAATCAATATACCCTAAAGAAGTTATTAATTCTTCTAACTTCATTCGAGTATCTCTGGCTCTGAATATTTTCTTTTCATATTTTGTAGCGATTTCCTTTACTTTTATGATTATATCCTTATCGATATATGCATTCCACATTTCAAAAGTATTTTCTTTGATTGGATATGGTTTTGTATTTAATCTTAAAAACAAATCTATTTGGCTAAAATCAGGATTTTGCTGAGCATCTATCTCAATTATATCCATAGGAAACTCTAAAATCTTTTCTTCAAATTCTTCACCCACTGTATCTATTGTCTTTCCATCCAATTCCGAAAGTATTTTTAATTTAGATAATCTAAATTTATCCTTATCAGAACACACTGTATTGCCACGCTCATCGATGTAAGTTTTTCCTAAAAACCCTAAAATTGCAAGCAAACGCTGTTGTCCATCCACTACCTCTTTTACCTTATCGTTCCGTTTGTAAATAAAAAGTGGTGGTATATTTATTCCCAATTTTTAATTTATTACTATTCTCTCTACTAACTTTTTACTTGAAAACCCTTCCACTACATTTGATACAATAGAACCTTGAAAAAAGAATTCATTATTATAATTTTGTCTCATTTTCACCAAGCCATCTAATGCAAAACGAAAAACATATTGCCATGAATTATTTTCAAAAGATGAAACTATTTGATGAAGCCCAGGCAGCCATTCATAAATATATCGACACTCGTCATATACCGTAATATCAGTAAACATATGGTTAGACTTTGCAACATACTGATACCGGGCATTCTGTAAAATATTATTATGCATTGGATAAGCTAGCTGATTAAGAATAATGTCAAAAAACAAATTACTATGTGGCTTATCACAAAACTGATATAAACTATTATTGTTTTCAAAGTACTCTTTTATTTTTTGCACATCTTCTTTTAATCTAAGCTTTCCTTTTCTCAAAAGAACAGTTAATTTTAATCCTTTTATTAAATCATGAAAATTCCCTATCTCATTCAAAAAGCATCGGCTTTTTTCATCCAGCAAACCAGTTTCCAATAGACTATTTACTGTAAAGAAATATCTGGCTAACGAATTTCCCTTTGATATATTAATGAAATCCTCATTTACCCTATTAATGTCTATCATATCAAATAATTGATATAGATATGGGTTTTGTGCAATTCTTTGTACAGGCACGATAACGGCTGGAATATCACGTAACACTGCAGATATAAATTCCCCATAATACAAATCAAATTTCTCAGTTACATTATTTAAAATATTATCGTATTCTTTATTTTTTATCCTACTTTCACTTATTTCAAATTCTGCAAAAGGATACTTCTTGAAGAATAAGTATTGGGATATTAATTCATAATAATCTCCAATTGCCTCATTAGCAATATCAGGCATAGCAAAATTTGTGATTATCACTCCAGGCGAATTCAAACGATGATTTTGGCATACTGAAAAAACACTTCGTAACGCATGTTGCGTTGATGGTATACTTCCACAAGCATCTATGTATATAATATCAAATTTCTTTGGTGTTTGTTGAAAAAATGTCTCAATATTTTGTTTCAAAATTCTAGGCTGCGGATACTCTCCCTGGTTATAAGCAGCTATCGCTTTCTTATATACTTGGTTATCTGATTCAAAAGCCCATATATTATGCGGAAGTATCCCTAAATTAATTAATTCCTGAAAATCATTATTTGGCTCTGGACCACTTAAATAACAAACTACTAAATCTTCAGGCTTTTTTGTACCCACATATGAATCATGCAATTTCTCCCAATCTGTTATATATGAAACATTGATTTTCTCCGCTTCTGCTCCATTCTGGCTGATATCATCTGATGAAGTAAAATAATCGTATACATTACGTACATAACTTCTTTCAACACAACATGACCTCTCTCTTTTAGATGTCAAAGAATCTACAGCTTTAAAAATTGCCCTATGCCTTACATTTTGCTTTGTATATTGATTATATTTATACTGTTCTTTCGTAACAATTCCTCCCTTCTTTTTATCCATAAAGTTGAAAAAATTATGCAAATCATTATAAGGCGTGTACGCCATAAACTCACGTCCTGCCTGTTCTCCAAAACTTTTAGTATCCACCAAAAATGAAATTCGATTCAACTTCCCATTTTTAAAAGGCGATAAATCACTATAATTGCTGTAATAGCTTTACCAATGCCAATAGCCATATAGATTCATATGTACTTTTTCTTCCGAATTCACTATCTATCTCCTTCTCGCCATACTGCTTGTCATTATCTTTTATAATACCAACAATCCAACAAATCAGCAATAAAAGATTTTTTGCCTATAAAGTCTATTAGTATTCAAGTTGGCAAGCGTATTAGCCAAAAATCAGACAAAAGCAAGTTTCGCCTGCGTAACTCAAAACCCACTCCGTGCGTTTTGAATCACTCCGGCTTACTTGATGGGGCTTCCGCGCCCCATACCCTTGGCTCTTGGCATATTCTATGCTATACACACTATTACTTTCTGTTTATAAAACAACAACACCAATAAAATAAAAATTATAAACTTTCTATAAACTGTTTATTTTTTACCCTCTCCCGTCTGCTATTAGTGAAAGGTAAAATTTTTCATTGTTATAAAACCAGTATAACGTACAAGTAATTCTACATACGTTGTCATATAAGCAAAGAGAGGCAATATTTTGTCCAATACAGACTCAAAAAAATTTTGCAAAAGTATTTTTAAAAATGGTGAAAGTACAACTTCGAAAGATAATTTTACCCAAGCATGGATCAGCCTTATCAACCAGCTTGAAAAAAGCAACAGATACCAGGCTTCACCTGCCATCCCTATGTTTAACAATAAATCAGTTGAAGAAAAACGATAATTTACAAGTTATATGTTGCCATGTATAATAGGTGCATGGAGCAGGCTTGTTTTTATCTCTTAAGGAGGGATAAAAACGAATGAGTATGAAAGTAGCTATTTACTGCCGCTTATCCGAGGAAGACAAAAACAAGCAATCTGAAACCGATGACTCCGGCAGCATCCAAAACCAGAAATCGATGTTACTGCAATATGCCATGAAACAGGGGTGGGAACTTTATAACATTTACAGCGACGATGACTATGCAGGAGCAGACAGACGCCGCCCAGAATTTAACCGTCTGCTACACGATGCGGAGCAGCACAAATTTGATATTGTCCTCTGCAAAACACAGTCACGTTTTACCCGTGAGCTTGAGCTTGTAGAAAAGTACATACATGGGTTTTTCCCAATCTGGGGCATTCGCTTTATCAGCATTGTTGATAATGCGGACACCGCAAACAGAGGAAACAAAAAGTCCCGCCAGATCAACGGGCTTGTCAATGAATGGTATTTAGAGGATATGTCCGAGAATATCCGCAGCGTTTTGACAAACAGACGTGTAAACGGTTTTCACATTGGCGCATTTGCTCTCTACGGTTACAAGAAAGACCCCGATCAAAAGGGACATTTGATAATCGACGAAGAAGCCGCAGTCGTTGTCCGAGAAGTATTTACCCTGTTTTCACAAGGTTACGGAAAAACTGCAATTGCCCGTATGCTCAATGACAGGGGCATACCTAATCCAACTGAATACAAGCGTCTGCATGGTCTACGTTACCAACAGCCCAAAACCAAAAACAGCACTCTCTGGAAATACTTCGCTATCTCCGATATGCTGATAAACGAAATCTATATTGGTAACATGGTACAGGGCAAATACGGTAGCGTATCGTACAAGACAAAGCAGAACAAGCCCCGCCCCAAAAGCGAATGGTATATTGTCGAAGGAACCCACGAGCCGATCATTGATCGTGAATTATGGGACAGAGTACAATCGTTAATCTCGCAAAAAGCAAAGCCTTTCACGATTGGTACAATAGGTCTGTTCGCAAAAAAAGCCCGGTGCGCTAACTGCGGTTACACAATGAGTTCTTCCAAAAACCACGATAGGTATTATCTAAAGTGTTCAAGCCGCCATGTATCAAAGGACGCTTGCATCGGTTCTTTTATCTCCGTTGATAAATTAGAACAGCTTGTGCTCAACGAACTTAACCATTTAGCAGCGGAATATCTTGACAAAGACGAATTAGAACAAAACATAGAATTTTGTGATAACTTGCAGGAACAAAAAGCCCATCTGCTTTCTGATATGGCAGTCTATGAAAAAAAGATTGCGGAATATTCAAAAGGTATTCGGGAGCTTTACATGGATAAGGTAAAGGGCTTGCTGTCCGAAAGCGATTATGTGGAAATGTCAAGGGACTTTACCACGGAACGCGACCGCTTGGAGCGCGTAGTAGCAGAATGCGAAAAGCAGTTATCCGAAATCGAAGAAAAAATTGCGGCTGGCGATAACCGCCGCGAACTGATTGATCAATACACCAACTTGGAACACCTTACCCGTGAAATCGTGGAAATACTGATTGATTATGTGTCTGTGGGAAAACGTATACCGGGAACAAAGGACGTTCCGATTGAAATTCACTGGAATTTCTAAGGGAAGCGCTGATTAATCAATACTTTCCTAATTCCATAAACCTATTAACCAAAAGTTGTTCTTATATGATTGTAGCAGAACAAAAAGCACGAACCACCTATGACAATATTCTTCGCTTGGTTCATGATCAGGAAGTCTGCGATCCTATCCGCTTCTTACGGGCAAGGGAAATCGTGCATTTCCAAAGGTTTGGTGAAGCAAACCGGGAAGATTGCAGTAAATGAAAACATACAAAATACAATCACTAAGACGCATACCCACACGCCCCTCAAAGCCGTGTACTTATGCTCTTGTAGACGCTTAGAAGCCGCTTTCCCATTGCCTATGCTATTTTCATTGTAATATCTGAAGTCCGATTTTGGGCGAAAAAAGTTGACACATCAACTAAATGCTGATATGATTGACATATCAACTAATGGAGGTGGTGAAAACTTGATAGGGAAACAAATAAGTATTTTATTCCGACAGTTAAATCTATATTTCAACCGTGAATTAAGTGGAATAAGTATATCTGCAACCGAGCTGTTATATTTATCATCACTCTATACAAAAGACGGCATTTCACAAGATGATTTAGCACAGGAGTATTCAGTAGATAAAGCCGCTGTCACAAGGACATTGCAGCTAATGGAAAAAAAAGAGCTGATTATCCGCAAAACAGATAGTGCAGATAAAAGGGCAAAAAAGCTGTTCTTGACAGACAAGGCAAAATCATTAGAAATGGAACTTCGGGAAATACAAACAAAATGGGTATGTGCAATGACAAAAGGAATGGAACAAGAAACAATAAACAACTTTTCAAAACAAATTGACACTATGGTTGAACGTGCAAAAGAATTAAACCAAAAAGAAAGAGAGAATCAAGAATGAAAACAGTGGTTATTTATGCTTCTACACATCATGGAAATACTAAAAAAGTGGCTGAATATATGGCAAAAATCATAACAGCGGATTTGATTGATATTACCCAAAATCAAAACCCCGATATTACAGCGTATGATATAATTGGATTTGCGTCCGGCATATATTTCCATTCTTTCCATGAAAACATAAAAAAATATATTAGTAATACAGTATTCAATAAAAATCAAAAAATATTTCTTGTTGATACCTGCGGCGTTGCATATATCGACTACACAAAGGGAATTAAAAAACTACTCAAACAAAAGAATGTGGAATGTGTGGGGAGTTTTCAGTGCAGAGGATATGACACATATGGTATCTTCGGAAAATTAGGCGGCATTGCAAAAGGACACCCAAGTCAACAGGAATTGAAAAAGGCAGAAATTTTTATAAAGAATATCATATAAGGCAGAAGGATGCGCAAGCACATCCGTTTGGCTCATTGCTCGTGGAATTTACGCTATTCCCGTATAGTGTACTTGCCGCTTTTCATAAAATTTAGGGAAAACGTCAAAGGAGAAAGTTTATGCCAAGAACGGATAACTCTCCTACACTCGATACCCAAATACGAATGGAAAGTCTTTCCATGGAAGAATTTCTTTCCATTGATAAAATGAGACTGACCGTTACCAACATCTACCCCGCCTTTCAGAAAAAATCAGAACAGGAAACCCGGCAGGAAATTGGGGAAAGGCTCTATCAGATTTTTAAAAAATATGCGTAAGTTCCTTGTAAAACAATCATGGAAACGATATGATCTGTTTGTGGTATTTGCGTCTTACATTTTAGGGGGTAGATAGAATGTATGACGCCTTATATGACGCATTGTATGCGCGACAGTCAATCGAAAAAAAGGACAGCATATCCGTGGAAAGCCAGCTTGAGTATTGCAGATATGAAACCCACGGGGAAGCTTGTATGGAATACACAGACAAAGGTTTTTCGGGCAAGGACACCAACCGCCCCGGCTTTGAAAAAATGATGAATGATATTCGTGCAGGAAAAATCAAACGGGTTATTGTCTACAAACTCGACCGTATCAGCCGTTCCATTTTGGATTTTGCAAACATGATGGAGATATTTCAGAAATATCATGTGGAGTTTGTTTCTTCCACGGAAAAATTTGACACGTCCACACCGATCGGCAGGGCGATGTTAAATATCTGTATCGTGTTCGCACAACTGGAACGGGAAACCATACAAAAGCGTGTAACGGACGCTTATTATGCAAGGTGTAAGCGCGGCTTCTACATGGGCGGACGTATCCCCTACGGCTACCGTCTGACAAGCACGGTCATCGACAATATCCGCACTTCCATGTACGAGGAAGTCCCGGAGGAAAGCGAACAGCTAAAGCTGATCTACTCCATGTATGCGGACAAGGACAACTCACTTGGGGATATTGTACGGTACTTAAATGAACACCAGATTAAAAATCTGCGCGGTGCAAACTGGAATACCGCCCGTATCAGTGAAATGCTCCGCAATCCCGTGTATGTGCAAGCCGATATTGACGTGTACCAGTTTTTCCAAAGTCAAGGCGCTAACATCTATAATCCGGCAAGTGATTTTACGGGTTACAATGCCTGCTATCTCTACAAGGGTACGGTTTCCACTTCAAGAAAGCAAAGTGATTTATCCGACAAAGAGATTGTGCTTGCGCCGCATAAGGGTTTTATCCCCTCTAAGACATGGTTAGCCTGCCGCATACGGTGTCTAAATAACCGACAATCTACAAAAACCTGTAAACCCAAAAACTCATGGCTTGTAGGTAAGGTAAAATGCGGCAACTGCGGTTATGCGCTGACAATCCGCAAGGCAAAAACAAAGTGGGGACGTTACTTTGTTTGCAGCCAGTCGGGAAGCCGTGGAAGCAACTGTACCGGGGCGGGCTGTACGGTTTATGCAGACGTTTTAGAGGAATATATGCTTGGCGCAATCAAAGAAAGACTGTCAGAATTTTCAGCTCTCAAAGAGAGCTTACTTTCCTGTCTATTTGACGCAGGAAAAGAACAAAGGCACATGACGAAAAAAATCCGTCTGATACAGATTGAGGAAGAAATCGAAGAACTTCTCTCTAAAGTGTCCGGGGCAAGCGGCGTTCTGATGAAGTACATAAACGAAAAAGTATCAGAACTGGACGCAGAGCGTAAAGCCTTGCAGGAAGAAATCGTTACGGCTAATGTCACAGACACAGAGGGCAGATTGAAGCAGATAACCAATCATGCAAAAACATGGGAAACGCTCTCTTTCAAGGACAGACAGGCGGTAGTTGATACCCTTATTAAGGTCATTCGGATTGCAGACGGAAACATTGAAATCACTTGGAACATTTAACCATGAAAGTCTATGCCACACAGTTTTGAGGAAAATTTAATAAAAATCTGTTGATACGCCAACACTAAATACCGTATAATAATGAAAAAGAACGTTCCATAGAAAATAGTCGAAGGGAAGTGATACTATGGCATCTGCAGCACAGGCAATTAAAAATCAGGAAATCCTAAAAACTGAATATTCCGAAAAAGCAGCCATAGGCGCATTATATGAAGAACTATCCAAGGGAATAGAAAGTCTGAAAAAAGGCGATGTCTATACGCTTGATGAAGCATGGGAGGAAATTGACAAAATATAATGCCAGATAAACCTAAAAAATACAAAATTGTGATTTCCAAAGATGCTCTCCTAGATATTAAGTCAACAAAAAAGTATATTCTCGACACCTTCAAATACCGTGAATATGCGGAAAACTTTTCAAAGAAGATAAAGAAGGCAATCAAGGAATTGGATTCTTTTCCCAAAGGCTATGAAGCTACGGGATATGTGATTGAGGGATTGAGCATTTATTTCAAGCCTTACAGTACATATTTAATCTTCTTTGTTGTGGAGGATTCCACGATTACGGTAATCCGGGTCTTGAAAGACCGCATGTATTGGCAATCGATTATCAAGAAGATGCAGAAAATCAACAGATAGATTTACTTCAATCCTCCCGTTTCGGTGAAGCCCTGCGCATCGTGCAGGATAAACTGGACTCCAAGAATTTCTATGCGTTCAATCCTGAATTTGACAGGTGTAAAAATTAATAAATGTATTTTTAAGGCCCCTGCAGGAATATTGGCAAGGGCCTCTCTATTTCTTCATTTTTCTGTTCACCGCAATGGAAGCCAGTTCTTTTCTTATATTTATATAGCAATAGATATCACTGATATCCATCACTGCCTTTCCCAAACCTCAAGATATCTTCCGCCGGAAAACGGGCCGAGGCGTTCGGTTCTTTTATAATTTCCCGGCAGAATTCTCTCCCAGTCCAGAAAATGACTTCCTCCTCCGGATGGAACAGTATCGACCATAAAATGCAATACGTGATTCCGCTCCGCTGCTTTCCGATAAGGTTCTATCCATGTATCTTCGGTTCCGCCATGCATAAAATTCAAGGTGACGAAGTAATCGACAGAATCTTCCGCAACATCTTCAAAGCTGCCCTTTCGATAAACAATGCCGTCTCCGCCCAGTTCGCGGGCGGCCATAATTACTTCCTTATGGATATCCAGCCCGATTCTTTTATCGGCCTCAATATGCTGCAGCAAGCCGCCAAGTCCGCATCCGATATCCACTACTGTCTTTTGCTCTCCGCCGGGTTTCTTGTCCGCATTGATATATCTTGCGCATTCCTGCATGTACTTCCGCCATTCATAGGGGCTTAGGTGCCATGCGTCAAAATGATATTTTTCCATCAGTCTTGCATACTGCATTCTCTTTGCAAAGCCGACCGCAATATTGGGCAGCCCCACCTCTTTGATCTTCTGTACCGCTTTCATTCCGATGCCTCTTTTGTCTATTTATACTAAACCATTGACCAGAAATCATAGTGCCAATTCTTTATCTGGATTCTCCCATAAAAAACAGCGCAATTGTCCCAGGGCCGGAATGGGCTCCGATCGTCGGGCCGATATGATTGATCATAAAGGTGCTGATCCCAAAACGCTTCTGTATCTCATCCCTGACAAATTCAGCGTCTTCCAGCGCATCTCCGTGACTAATAAATATAATGTCGTTAGAGTCCCTGTACTTCCCCATTTTTTCTTCCATATAATCTACAAGGGTATTTAACGATTTCTTTCTTCCCCTTACTTTATGGATTGGAATCAGATGTCCTTCATCATCTACATGGAGAATCGGCTTGATGCCTACAACGCTCCCGATCACAGCCGCCGTCCGGCTCACTCTTCCACCCCTGTATAAATGGTTCAGATCATCCACGGTAAAAATATGTATCAGGCGGGGAATGTTTTCCCTCACCCATGCGGCAGTTTCTTCCATGCTTTTTCCTGCCTTTTGCATCTGCACAGCCTTATAGACAAGCAGTCCTTCGCCCATGGACGCGCATTTGCTGTCAATGATCTCTATCTTGCAGCCAGGATGAGCTTCCATTGCCATATCCGCAGCAATGCAGGCGCTCCCATAGCTCCCGCTTAGGCCGGAAGAAAAAGAAAGATACAGCAGACGGTCGCTCTCCTTCAAATATTCTTCAAAATATCCCCTGCATTCCTCGGGATTTACTTGGGAAGTCGTCGGCATATAACCTTCCCTCATCAGGGCGTAAAAATCCTTCCAATCCAGTTCATGCCCTCTTGCATAAGTTTCTCCTTTAATCGTATAGTTAAAAACCATTAATCCCAAATGATTTTCGTTTATATAGCTGAGCGGAAGATCCGCAGTAGTATTCGTAATTATTTTAAAGTCAGACAAAATCAACGCCTCCTTATTCATTCCCTTGATGAAAAAATATAATACCCATTGTACCACTCCCCTTTCGAAAATTCAAACTATTCTTTTTCGGATCCGGGGAGGCGATAGCGAACCAGACGTTTCAGCAGCTGTTTTGGACGAAATGGTATGAAAGGATATACGTAGCTCTGTCCCGATACCGTCCGATTGCAAACAATAGCGACTAAAAAGATTGCCACCGCCGCAAGGAATCCGTACAAGCCAAAAATTTGTGTCAGAATCAGATTAATGATCCTCATAAATTTAATGGCATAACTCAATTCATAGTTCTGCTGGGTATAACTTGCAATTGCTACAAAAGCCATATAAAGCATGACTTCCGGGCTGAACCACCCGCTGTTCACAGAAAATTCACCGAGTACAAGGGCAGCCATGACGCTGAGCGGGGTGCTTAACATATTCGGCGTATTGACGGCTGCCAGCCGCAGGCCGTCGATAGCCAGCTCCAAAAGCAGAAACTGCCATAAAAGAGGGATGTTCGGCGCTTCTTTTACTACAATGAACTGAAAGCTTTCCGGTATCCATTCGGGATGCTGCATGAAAAGAAGAAAGGCAGGCGTTACAAAATAAGTCATTAAAGCAATCAAAAAGCGGGACAGCCTCAGATAAGTACCCGTAATCGGCGGAAAATAATAATCATCCGCTTCCTCTACAATATCAAAAATAGAAGTGGGCGTGATCATGGCGGAAGGTGAATTATCTACCAATATTACCACGTCTCCTTCCAATACCTGAGCCGCCGCCGTATCTGGACGCTCCGTAAATTTAAATTTAGGGAAAGGATTGAACCATTTCCGTTCAAAAAGGCATTCTGCCAGGCTTTCCTGGTTCATGGTAAGCGCGTCTACTTGAATATGGCTGATTTTATTTTTCAAATTATCCAGAAATCCATGATCCACCCGGGAATCCATATAGCATAATACGATATCCGTTTTCGAGCTTTCCCCTGCCTGGAACATTTCCATACGGAGGTCTGTGCTTCGGATACGCCTCCTGATCAGGGCTGTATTGAACACGACCGTTTCCACAAAGCCGTCTTTCGACCCCCTCAATGCCTTATCTTTTTCCGGCTCGGAAACGCTTCTGGCGGGATATGTTCTTGAATCGATCAGAAGACATTGTTCATATCCGTCAATAAACAGGGCAAATACGCCGGACAAAATGCTGTAAATAATTGGTTCCCATTGTGCTTTCATATCCACTTCCACATAAGGAATATTCTTTTTTGACATTTCATGGGCATCCGCCGGCATCTCTTCCGGCATAATATCCATAAAATATTGCAGCAGCTTCTGCATCAGATCATCCTTGCAAAAGCCATCCACAAGATACATGCAGGCATTCTTTCCGCCCACTTGAATGACCCTGTAAATAATATCAAAACTTGCATCCGTTCCCAGTTCCTTATTCAGGTACTGCATATTTTCTTCCAGAGACGATGAGATACTTCCCTGCTGTATTTCGTTCCCGCCGCTTCTGGTACCTTTTGATTCCGTATTCATAATAAAAACTCCTTCCGCTGGTTTCTCATTTTATTATCTCTTGGAAGGAGTTTCTTATACTATTTCATTATTCAGTTTTTTCCGGTGCTTCCAAATCCGCCCCGGTTTTTTCCAGCCAGGGAATTCACTTCGTCGAATTCCAGCACAGGCTGATTTTCCATAATACGGAATTGGCAGATTCTATCGTTGGCTTCAATGTGCGTATCCCGCAAAGCATAGGCGGGCATGAACCATTGGTCATTATCGCCGCAGTAAGAAGAATCAATGACTCCCTGGTGGTTTGTCTGGATAATTCCAAAATTTTTAAAGGTGCTGCTTCTCGGTACAATATGGGCTTCATAGCCCTCCGGGAGTTCCATAGCCACTCCAAGAGGAATCAACCGAAACTCTCCCGCTTTCATATCCACGCTTTCTGCCGCCCTCAAATCAATCCAATCCGATTTGCCGTCGATATATGCCAGTTTTTCTATATTGTCTGTAAAATATTTTATCTTTATTGTTTTCACTTTACGCCGTCCTTCTTTCATGCTTCATCGGCCGCAGCATAATCCCCGCAATGCAATACGGGAATGGAAGGATTCGGCGATTGGAGCGTTTTTTGCACATCAATCACTCTTTGGTTGCGGCTTCCCTTCCATAAAAGTTTTACATCTTTTAAAGCTATTTCAAATTCGCCGTCCACCACCACATCCACATACTGCATCAGGGAATAATGGAAAATATTCTCCCATAAATCCCCGGTATAGAGCCAAATAGTCTTATCCGTATATTTTTCCTTGATTTCTGCCATTAAATTACGTATTTCCAGACGGTTGGCCGCATGAAGGGGATCACCGCCTGAAAATGTAATTCCTGAGATATAGGGCTTGTCTAATTGTTCGAAAATTTCCTGTTTTGCCCGGTCGTCAAAAGGAAGCCCTCCGTTCGGATCCCAGGTAATAGGATTATGGCATTCTTTGCAGCAATGAGAACAGCCGGCGACCCACAGAACGACGCGCAGGCCGTCGCCGTTTAGCATATCGTCTCTGGTTATGTTGTGATATCTCATTACATGCTCTTCCTTTCCGCTATTTCCGCCATTTTTGCATCATTCAGCCTCGTATCCCCATGGACGCGGGAATAAGACAGATAACCATTCATTCGGTCAATCTTTGTCAGGTTCCGGCTGCCGCATTTCGGGCATACATCCATTTCCAGTTCCTGATGCCCGCAATCATCACAATAAGCGAGAGATAGATTGACACCTTCATAAAATCCCATATCCATTGCCCGGCGGATCAATGTCTTTATCGCTTCCAGATTATAATCAATCGGATATTTCACATATTGTATCTTCCCGCCATTGGCAAGTTCCCAGAAACGGTATTCCAGATCCTGTTTTTCGATTGGAGTAATATCCTCTGTCACATGGCAATGAAAGCTGTTGGATACATATTCCCTGTCGGAAACCCCTTCTATAATGCCGTATTTGGCCCGGAACTGCTTTACTTGGAGCCCGCAGAGATTTTCTGCCGGAGTGCCGTAAATAGCATACAGATTTCCGTCTTCTTCCTTGAATTCGTTGATCCGTTTATTAATATGCTCCAAAACTTCCAGGGCAAATTGTCCGTCCTCCACTAAAGATTTTCCGTTATAAAGCTCTTGTAGTTCATTAAAAGCTGTGATCCCGAAACTTGCCGTCGCTGATTTCAGAATCGGCTTGATTTTATCGCTCAGCTTTAAATTTCCCCCTAAAAAACCGCCTTCGCAATAAGCCAGGGGATTCGTGGAGGCGCGCATTTCCCCAAGGTACGCATAGGTGCGTATATGGAGTTGGCGGATCAGGTTCAGGTAATAATCCAAAACCTGATAAAAATCCTTGCTTTCCTGCTTTGCTTTCGCAAGGATCATCGGCAGATGGAGAGAAACCGCTCCAATATTAAACCGGCCGACAAAAACAGGCGTATCTTTATCGTCTGCCGGGTGCATTCCGCCTCTTTCATACCAAGGCGAAAGAAAAGCACGGCATCCCATAGGAGAAATGACTTTTCCATATCTTTTATACATGCTGGCAATATAACCCTTTCCGGTCAGGCTCAGCCAGTCGGGGTACATTGTTTTTGCAGAGCATTTGACTCCTGCTTCGAATACATCTTCCAACGGCTTCCCCGGTCCATGAAGATTTTCATCATACAGAAAAACAATTTTCGGGAACAGAACCGGCTTCTTGCATTCCTTTTTTCCCTGTCCCCTGCGTCTTACGTTGAGCATGCAGATGCATGCCAGCTTAGCAAAACGGCCGGTTCCTATGCCGCCAGTCACTGTAATAAACGGATAGTCCCCCCGGCTGCTGGCTACCGTATTGAATTTATATTCCCATCCCTGGAAACCCTGTTCAAATTCCCGCACCACATCTGCATAAGCCTCGACTTCTGCTTTTTCTTTGCCAATACCTAGACGCTCATACTTCGCCAGGCTTTTCTGGTACGTTTTTTCCGCATAGGGTTCCAAGATCTTGTCTACTTCCGGCACAGTAAAACCGCCGTACTGCTGGCTTGCCGCGCTGAGGACGATATCCCCGATGACATCGAAGGCAACATCCAGCGTTTTCGGCTCGTTATACCAGATGTTCCCCATTTCGAAGCCTCCGGTCAGCACGTTAGATACGTCAAAAAGGCAACAGTTCATCGTATCCCTGCGGGCAGACATATCATGGACATAAATATAACCGTCGCGGCATGCCTGTATTTCTTCTGTCGTCATGAAAAATTTCTGGTACAGCTCTTTATTAAACTGGTTAAAGATCAGACTCCGTTTCGTGGATACGAGGGCGCTGTCCGTATTAGCGTTTTCCTTGTCACCCACATACATGATCGACTGGCTTTTTTTATAAACATCATCCATCATGCGCACAAAATCCTGCTTGTAATTGCGGTAATCCCGATAGCTTTTCGCAACGATCGGTTTTACATTTTCCAGAGCGCTTTCCACAATATTATGCATGATCGGAATCGGGATCTCATCTTGTTCCAATTCCGTTACCTTATCTACTACATATTGGCAGATATGTTGCTTTTCCTCTTCCGTAAACTTTGTCAGGGCGCGATATGCGCTTTTTCCCACCGCATCGATGACTTTCTGCACATTGAAAGCCTCCAGACTCCCGTCTTTCTTAATTACCTTTACTTCTCTCTGCGGTCTGAACTCTTCGCCATAGTCAATCCCCGATTCCATTGCAGCAGCTTCCATACTACTCATTCCAATACCTCCTGTCTGCTTTTCCACTATATATTGTGATGTTCACGGGGCAATCACCAATATTTAGCGGTTATCCTATAGTATAGTGTAAGACAGCGCTGATGTCAACAAGAGAATGGATAAAACACGGAAGCCAATTTTTGCAGACGCCATGGCTGCCGGAGAACGGGAAACGGAAAGGCCGCCTCCCACATCCCCTTCCCTGCTTCCGGCCTTTCCGTTTCCCGTTCTCCGGCAGCCATGGCGTCTGCAAAAATTGGCTTCCGTGATCTTAAATTATCGAATCATCCCTGATGCTTCCACAGCCTTTACTGCCGCCTGGATCTCTTCTACAGGCATAGTCAGGGCAAAACGGACATGGCCTTTTCCGAGAGAACCAAAACTGCTCCCCGGCGTGCAAAGGACGCCGGATTTTTCCATGAGTTCCATGACAAAAGCAACATCATCCGTGCCATATTTTTCAGGAATAGCCCCCCAGGCGAACATCGTGCCTTCGCTGTCCTTAATATCCCAGCCGATGGAACGCAGGCCGCCGCAAAGGGCATCCCTTCTTTTTTGGTATTCCGCGCACTGGGATCGGATCATATCATCCGGCCCGTTCAAGGCGGCAATCGCCCCGTACTGCACCGGGAAAAAAGTTCCGTAATCGATCTGTGAACGAAGTTTTTTAAAGTTAGCTATAATGTCCTTATTCCCTACAAGGAAGCCCATCCTTGCCCCTGTATAATTGTAGGATTTGGACAAAGAATAGAATTCCACGCAAACCTCTTTAGCCCCCGGAACAGAAAGTATCGACCTTCCTTCCCTCCCGTCATAAATAATATCGGAATATGCGTTATCATGGACAATGATAATGTTTTTTTGCTTTGCCCAGGGAATGAGTTTCTCATAAAAACTCTTAGGGGCAGTCTTGCAGATCGGATTCATGGGGTATGACACGATCATGAACTTGATTTTTTCCAGCAGCTCGTCATTCATTCCGTCCAGATCCGGCAAATAATTGTTTTCCGGCAGCAAATCATAGGGAACCAGCTCCGCATTTGCCAAGGACGGCCCTATGGCAAAAATAGGGTATCCGGGGTTCGGGACGAGCACGCCATCCCCTGGATTGCACAACGACAGCCCGATATGGGTAATTCCTTCCTGGGAACCATATACGGACATGATCTCTTCCGGCTCTAAAGAAACGCCATACCTTTTTTGGAACCTGTTTATAACCGACTCAGTCAGTTCCGGCAGATCGGCCAGGGAATATTTAAAATTCTCCGGTTTTTTAGCCGCTTCCACCACTGCATCTATAATATGCCGGGCGGGAGGAAAATCCGGAGTCCCGACGGAAAGATTATAAACAGTCTTGCCCTGGGCCAGCCTTTCATTTTTCTTTTCGTTCAATACCTGGAAAATTCCCTCTTCAAAATCTTTCATTCTGTCTGCAAATCTCAGTTCCATCTCTTCTCCTCCTGAAGTACGTCCCATATTTCATTTAAATTTTTAATTTCATAATCAATTTTAATATCCAGAGAATTTTCAAAGCCGGCAGGATTATACCAGCACGTAGCAATGCCCGCGTTATTGCCGCCCTGCATGTCGCTGCTTAGGGAATCGCCGACAATCAAAGCCTTTTCTCTGCAAAATCCAGGGATCATGGAAAAACATTTTTCAAAAAATTCTTTGTATGGCTTTGGAACCCCTATCTGCTCTGAAACAAAAATACCGTCCGCCAGCTGGTCAAAGCCGGAAAGCCGCAGCTTTTTCATCTGTGTATAGGTAACGCCGTTTGTCACCAAATATTGGCGGTATTTTCCCCGTAGGCTTTTTAACAGTTCATAAGAGTCGTCCTGATAATAATAAACGCTTCCAAGGGCATCCGCATATTCCGCTTGAAATGCTGCGGCATCCATCTCCTCTTCCCCGATCTGTTGGAACAACTGATAAAACCGCTGAACCAATGCTTCCTTTTTATTGATCTCGCCTTTCTCGATCCGTTTCCAAAATCCTTCGTTAATTGCAGAATAAATGGCGACCGTTTCCTCTGTCGCCTCTCTGCCGAATTTTCGAAAACAATATCGGATGGCATAGTCTTCCGATTTTTTAAAGTCCAGAAGCGTTTGATCCACATCCCATAATATCGTATCAAATCTTCCCATTTTGTCTTATATCCTTCCATAACGCTGTAACGTAATTTCCTATTACTTGAAAAAGAGTTGGCCTGGCAGCCAACTCGCTAAAATTTATTTCCCGTTATCGATATTGACGGTATCCGGCATCGACGGCCCATCCGTCTTTGCAGCTTTTGCATCCGAATTCCGGCTCCATTTCGCTCCAAGGATACATGCGACAACCACTAAAGCTACGATAATCGCAAATACCAGCAAATAAGAAAAAAAGGAATTAAAAAATAAAATCACATTCGTCATTTTACTGCCCCTCCTGTCCTTTTTCACATACCCGAATGTTTTTTATAATATCTATCATACCACTATTTCCCTTCTGCCGTCAAGCATAGCAACAAATTTTGCCTTTGGATGGTTTTCCTGGCACGGTACTGGCACTGCTGGGTTTGGCATGGGACAGTTGGGCAGGCGAAGTTTTCTTCTGGAACTGCCAATCAGATTTCACTAATGAAATGGCACAATGTTATGGTGCCGATCGGGTCGGAAAAAAAGGGCCTCCATGCCCTTTTTTCCTGAAATTGCCATCCATGGCAATTTCACCCTATAATTCGACCATTTCATAAGTGAAATAGCTGATTGTTCGTAACAGAAGAAAACTTCGCCTGCCCAACCGTCCCATGCAAGCCCGGCAGTGCCAGTACCGTGCCAGGAAAACCATCCAAAGGCAAAATTCTCCAATTATATGAACTTTGTTTTAATAATAAACTATATAATCCATATAAAAAACGTACTACATTAGAGCGTTAAAATGTACGGGCATCGCTCTGCAAGAGCATCCGGCGGTAAAACCCTGGGGAAGGATGGCGGGGCGGCAGGAAATGGCTGGGGTTTTTTTGCTGTTACGTACAATCAGAAATTTCACTTATGAAATGGTCGAATCCCTAGGGGGAAATTGCCATGGAGGGCAATTTCAGGAAAAAAGGGCATGGATGCCCTTTTTTTCCGACCCGGCCGGTTCCGCAACATAAAGCATTTCATTAGTGAAATCTGATTGGCAGTTTCAGCAAAAAACCCCAGCCATTTCCTGCCGCCTCGCCATCCTTCCCCAGGGTTTTACCGCCGGATGCTCTTGCAGAGCGATGCTTTCTCAACCCACAGCTCCGTACTTTCTTCCTTTACCAACTCCCCTTTTGCAGAAACCCTTCCGCCATCTCCTCCGCTTCCCGTATAATCGCATCGTCATATCCCATCACGCCGAGCAGTTTGATGGCGTTCCTTGTGACTGCCCTGCCTTTTAACAGGTTATAATGGAAAACTACGTCGTTATCGATAATTTCTTCTTCAAAATGGTAATTATTATAATAGCGTTCTAACAAATGCGTCAGTTCAATATCGTGCGTAGCGGCAAAGCAAAGCACCGATGAACGGGCAAGGCTTTTCAGTATCTGGGTGGAAGCTGCGATGCGTTCCACAGTATTGGTTCCCCTCAATACTTCGTCCACAAAGCAAAGCACCGGGTTCCCGTTTTCTTCTATCTGGTTTAAAATCCTTTTTAAGGATTTGATTTCTACAATATAATAACTGTCGCCCCCTGCCAGATCGTCCCTCAAAGCCATAGAGGACATAATCCGATACAAGCCGGCATGGTAATGGTCTGCCATACAAGTATGTATGGTCTGTGCGAGGATGGCATTCACTGCCACTGTTTTCAGGAAGGTAGATTTGCCGGAGGCGTTGGAACCTGTTATTAACACGCCTTTTTCTGTCAAAATGCTGTTTTTTACCGGCTCATCCAACAACGGATGGTATAAGTTCTCAGCCTTTATCCCCCTTCTTTTATCAAATTCCGGGATGCAATAACTTTCTAAGGAAGTCCGAAAAGCGCCGATCGCCGCCATGGCTTCCATATAGCCGATGATTGTCAGCATTTTGTCTATGGTATCTTTATTTTTCCGCACTTCGGACAGCATCGAATTGAATTTGATGAGATCCAGGTGCAAAGCCATCCGCAAATAGTCCAAAAGAACTTCCAGCGGATTTCCCGATGCACTCATTCTGGAGGAGGACATTACAATATAGGAGCCTGTTCGAAAACCTCCCATTTTCTTCCTACAGTTTTTCAGCTCTTCCATTTCCTTTTCAAAAGCACGGGCCGGAAGTTTCTCCATTTTTTCCACATTTTCAATCAGCCTCAGAATATATCCAAAGCTGGTGATATAAGGATCAATTTCATTTTTATCCTTAAAATAAGAAGTAATATTGTACATCAGGGCGGCGACCAGAAGGAGAATGCCATATTGGGCGGAGAAAAACAAAAGAGCGAGAGCTGCCGCGATGGCTAAGTTTCCCAGATAGTGTTTTCCATTGCTTCTTTCTCCGAGCAAGTCCAGATAATCTAGGTAATCATAGATAGAATATTTCCCCGTCTTTCCGATTCCTGCAAAAAAAGTCTGGTAGGCCACCCTGTCTTCTTCATTCTGCATGAAATAATAGATATGCTTCTCCATTGTTTCTGTTCCCGTATCTTCCTGCATGGGGGTACGAAGCAGATAATAAAGATATTCCTCCCCTGCGGCGGAATAAGTATAATTCATGCGTTTGAATACCTCGTCCATGTTCAGGTCGTTCCATGTAATATCGTCGATATGGAAGCCTGCATGTGCGTGGGCCTCATAGTAACGGGCAATCTTTTTCAGCTCCTCATCCTTATATTCCCCGCGCTTTGGCAGTTCGCCATAATGATCCCTAAGCCACAGGATAAAATTTTTCTTTTTTTTCTGGTCATCCCAGAATCCTTTCAGCATAATCAGGACGATAATTCCAATAACTACTCCGGCAAATATGATATACTCCATCCCTACCACTCCCATTCCGTTCTGTCCATGTCCGCGATTCGGTTCTTGTACCGATTTCCTATCGGCGTTTTTTTATATTTTCCAATGTATCCGTATTCTTCCCACATATGCATAGGAAAAATCATATCCGCATCCGTATGTTCCAGAAAATAATCCATGCCCCATCCATATGCTTTTCCCAATCTGGGATCCAACGGCACGAAAGCCGCGTCAAAATGCATCCCCTGGATGGCATCCATTTCTTTTTTGTAATCCCTTTCCATGTTTTCATTCCATGGATAAGGCTCTCCCTCCCAATGCCACCAGTTCAGATCGCCGGCATGGTAAATGCAGCGGCCTTCCGCGCGGACGATAAATGCGACCCCTGCATCAGTGGAACGAAGCGTGCGTATTTCCAAGCCGTCGAAAGAAATATTTTTGTTTTTCCCAACATTCGTTATTTGGCTGAGAACGGAAGGATCGATCTGGTTTCTTTCCAGGTATTTGCCGTTCAGTTTAATATCACTGCCGAGAAAAAAATATATCTTCGGATATTTTTTCGCCAAATTCAATATTTTTAAATGGAAATGATCCTGATGCTTATGGGAAGCAAAAACATAGATCTGCTTCCCGTTGTCCCATGAGGGAAGGTTTCCTTTATAATAGTCGAACAACAGCACGCAAGTATCCAGTTCCACCGTAAAACCGCTATGATAAATATAAGTGATCTTCATATCTTTTCCTTATTGAAAAACAGGAACCATCCACTCGGTGAATGGTTCCCTTTTGTTGTGCGCAATACCAAAATTATAAGAAAATATATTTTAATATGAATAAAACGGTAAGCACATACATCAAAACACTGACTTTCTTCTCTTTTGCTTTTCCGGATACCAGGCTGATGATCGTCCATGAAATGACGCCGATCGCAATGCCTTCGGAAATGCTGTATGCTAGAGGCATGGCGATAATGCAGAGGAATGCCGGAATAGCATCCGTCATATCGTTAAAATCGATCTTTGCTACGGAACCCATCATATAGAAACCTACAATGATCAGAGCAGGAGCCGTTGCAAAGGACGGAATGGTCAAAAATAAAGGCGAGAAAATCAGGGCAAGCAGGAATAAAAGACCGGTTACAACAGCAGTAAGTCCAGTCCTTCCGCCTTCCGTCACGCCGGAAGCGCTTTCCACATAAGTCGTTGTGGTGGATGTGCCGAATACAGCGCCGACGCTGGTCGCGACTGCGTCTGCCAGCAAAGCGCCCTTGATTCTCGGAAGCTTCCCATCTTTATCGAGCATATTCGCTTTGGAGGAAACGCCGATCAGGGTTCCCAGCGTATCGAACAGGTCGACAAACAGGAAAGAAAACATAATAACGATGAAATCCAATACCTTGATGGAAGAAAAGTCGGCTTTGAATACCTGTCCGAACGTATTTCCAATCGAGGAAAAATCGAAACTTACGATAGCATGGGGAATGGTAGAAAACCAGCCCGCATCCGGGTTCGGCACATACAGTCCTACCAGTTCGCAAAGAATTCCGAGTACCCACGTGGCAACGATGCCGAGAAGGATGCCTCCTTTTACGTTTTTAATCAAAAGAACCGCCGTGATCAGAACGCCGATAATCGCCAGCAACGCGGTAATGCCCACGGTAGAAAATTCTTCGCCTGCAAACTTCTGATAGGTCAGCAGGGTCGAATCGTCGTTGACAATGACTTTTGCATTCTGCAGGCCGATAAAGGCAATAAACAGGCCGATGCCGACACTGACTGCGGACTTCAGCGTCATAGGGATCGCATTGAAGATCGCCTCGCGCACATTCGTCAAAGACAGCACGATAAAGATCAGGCCTTCTACAAAAACTGCCAGCAGGGCAATCTGCCAGGAATATCCCATCTGCAGCACGACCGTAAACGCAAAGTAAGCGTTCAATCCCATACCGGGGGCTAATGCAAACGGATAGTTCGCCAAAAGCGCCATTAGCAAAGTACCCACAAAAGAAGCCAGCGCCGTCGCGATCAGCACCGCATTGGCATCCATTCCAGCAGCGGAAAGGATACTGGGGTTTACCGCAAGAATATAAGCCATCGTCATGAAAGTGGTCACACCGGCCATGATTTCGGTCTTCATGTCTGTCTTATTTTCTTTCAGCTTGAAAAATTGTTCCAACATATCTCCTTGTACCTCCTAAAAAAATAAAAACATTAAGTAACATTTATTGAAAAGCAAAATGTAAATTACAATTTTGCTGGTCAATCCCTGCATCGCTGGATAATCTCATTCGCCTTGCGGTAAATATCCTCTGGATCTTCTGAAAGGAGGAATTTTCCGTCCTGGTATAGGATCTTTCCATGGATCATCGTCATTTTGACATTCTGTTTGCTGCCGCTGTATACAATATTTTTTGCGATATGGTTCAGGGGCTGCATGTTCGGCATATGCAAATCAATCATAACCAAATCTGCCAGCTTGTCCTTTGACAGCGTATCGGCATCCCATAGATGCATCGCCTTCGCCCCGTTTACCGTAGCCATTTTCAGCACTTCCATCGCATCCACTGCAGCCGCATCCTTATTTTTCAATTTAGCCAGCCCTGTGACAAGAAACATTTCCCGGAACATATCCAGACAGTTATTGCTTGCAGGCCCGTCCGTGCCGATCGCCACGTTTAATCCTTCTTCCAGGAAGCTGCTGACCGGCGCGATCCCGCTCGCCAGCTTCGTATTCGAACCAGGGTTAGTAATCACGCTGACCTCTTTTTTCTTAAAAAGCTTCATTTCCTCTTTTGTCAGCCATACGCCGTGGTAAATACCCCCTCCATGTTTAAACATGCCAAGGGAATCAAGGAACATGCCAGGGGTCATTCCATAACGTTCCTGGCATCCAGCCACTTCCTCTTCCGTTTCCGACAGATGGACATAAATCGGCGCTTTTTTTCTTGCCGCAAATGCGGCGATTTCTTCCATCAATTCCTTTGAACAGGTATATTCCGCATGGAAGCCTGGCAGGAAAGACAGAAGCGGATGCTTTCCATTCAGTTCTTCATACCATTTCTCCAAAAGATCCACGGACTGGCTGAAGTTATTCACGCCCCCTGTCTGCACGCAGCGCATGCCCATATCCGCGCAGGCTCTGGCAATGCTCTCCGGCGTAAGGTACATATCAAAAATAGAAGTAATTCCGCTGGTCAGGTATTCCAGAACTGCCAGCTTCGTCAGATGGTAGATGTCCTCCTCCGATAATTTCGCCTCGATCGGAAACACTTGCTCATTCAGCCAGGAATGCAAGGGGAGATCGTCCGCATAGGAACGCAGCAGCGTCATTCCTGAATGGGTATGGGCATTTTTAAACCCGGGCATCAACAGATTACCCCTGCAGTCGATTTCTTCATCCCAAAGGATGTCCTCCTTCCTGGAACATCCAAAAAACGCGCATGCTTCTGCGGTATCCTTATCGCTGCCGTCGCCCGCATACCGTATCCATTCATCCCTGATCCAGACTTCCCCTTCAAAAATAGACCTGTTTTCTTCCATTGTCAATAACAACGCATGGTAAAACCGAATGTTCATCGATGTATTTCCTCCTTCTCCTGCTTCCCGCATCCCCAAGCCCTTACAATAGTAATTGCGGCAAAAGACCGTAAATCCCTGCTCCGCGCAGTTGTACGATCCATATGCCGCATTTCTATGCCACAGCCGTTATCTTTTCTTTATACAAATTTCTTTACCGATTCCGCCACTAATTTTGTAAACAAAGGAGCCGCCTGTCTGGCTGCCTCCTGCACCTCTTCATGGGTCAGAGGATTCTCCGTCATCCCTGCCGCCAGGTTGCATACGCAGGAAATCCCGCATATCCGCATTCCCATATGGTTTGCGGCGATGGCTTCGACTACCGTACTCATTCCCACAGCATCCGCGCCAAGAACACGCACCATGCGTATTTCCGCAGGGGATTCAAAGGAAGGCCCTGTCAGCTGCATATATACCCCTTCCTTCATAGGAATATCGTATTCCTTTGCTGTCTGCCTGAGTATCTCCTGCAGTCCTTTGTCATATACGTTGCTCATATCCGGAAACCGGGTGCCTAACTCATCCACGTTCGGCCCGACTAACGGGTTCGGCACAAAACAGGAAATATGATCCGTGATCATCATCAAATCCCCTGCATGAAAGGAATCGTTGACACCGCCGGAAGCATTGGTAAGGAAGAGAATCTCCGCCCCCATCAGCTTCATCAGCCTGGTGGGAAGCACTACGTCCCCGATCGGATAGCCTTCATAATAGTGGACGCGCCCTTTCATGCATACAACAGGCACTTTTCCCAGATAACCGAAGATAAACTTTCCTTCATGTCCCGGCACGGTAGATACCGGGAATCCTTCGATCTCTTCATAAGGAAGTTCTTCCACCACTTCTATCTGATCCGCAAAGTTTCCAAGGCCGGAGCCAAGTACAATCGCCGCCTTTGGCTGAAATTTTATTTTTTCCCGAACGCTTTCCAAGCATTTCAATAGTTTTTCATAATCCTTTTTCATATACGTAACCACCCTTCTTCCGTTCATTAATAGTAACAATATACCATGTGATGGAAAAAAAGGCAACTATCAAACGAACGCGGTGCGGAAATCCATTTTGCTAAGCGCCATGCCATGCCGGAAACCGGGCAGGACTGTGGATCGGGGGCGGGCTGCCGGAATCTCCTTTTTATGCTGAAGCTTCCAATCAGATTTCACTAATGAAATGGGCAATAATATCAAGACGAACGAGCCGGAAGCAACGGCATCCATGCCTATGCTTCCTGAAATCGCCATCCTTGGCGATTTCACTCTGGTTATTGACCATTTCATAAGTGAAATTACTGATTGTACGCAACAGCATAAAAAGGATACTCCGGCAGCCCGCCCCCGATCCACAGTCCTGCCCGGTTTCCGGCATGGCATGGCGCTTAGCAAAATGGATTTCCGTATAGAAACGTTGTCATTTTGTCTGGCATTAAATAATAATGCAGACCATTCCTCCATTGCTGTCGTTCACTATTTTTTGCATGGTTTCTTGCAGTTTTACCTGGCTTTCTTCTCCGATCATCGCTATTTTGCTTGTAATCCCGTCATTAACAAGCTGTTCTACCGTTTTTCCAAAGATATTGGTTTCCCATATCCCTTCCTCGCTCGTTCCCGCATCGGAAATATAGCGGATCAGATCCTCTGCCTGCTGTTCCGTTCCCACGATCGGAGAAATTTCGGTTTCGATATTGGCGCGTATCATATGGATGCTTGGGCTTTCCGCCTTGATTTTTACGCCGAATTTATTGCCATGCCGGATGACTTCGGGTCTATCCAGCGTGATTTCTTCCCGGTCGGGAGTTACGACTCCATACCCCTTGCATCTGACCGCTTCCACGGCATGAAGGACTTTGACGTATTCCTTCTTCATTTTCGCCATATCTCTTAAGATGGATAAAAGCTGGTATTCCCCGGTAATGCTTTCGCCGACAAGGTCGCTGAGCATTTCATAATAATAGGAATCGTCCACATCAAGGGACACGGACACGCATCCGCTGGCCATATCCACTCCGTCCACCTTGCACTTGCGTATGTAATCGCTTTCCAGCATAATTCCGTTTCCAGCCACATCCCTGACGCAGCTTAAGCGCCCCATCAGTTCCTTGATCTGTGCAATGATATCGGCTTTCATCCGATGGGTATTGGGCAGCATTTCCACCCATTTCGGCATATAGAACTCGATCATTGTCAGCGGGAATTCATAAAGGATATTTTCCATAATGGCATGGATATCGTCCTTCTTCAACTGTTCGCAGTTTACCGCCATCGCGCTGACCTGGTATTTTTTTTCAATATCATTTGTCAGCTTTTTGGTTTCTTCCGAATAAGGCTTTTCGGAATTTACTAAGACGATAAAGGGTTTATGTATTTTTTTCAGTTCCTGTATTGTCCGTTCCTCCGCAGGGATATAGTTTTCCCTCGGTATCTCGCTGAAGCTGCCGTCGCAGGTGACAACGATCCCAATGGTGGAATGGTCGTTGATGACTTTTCTCGTGCCGATCTCCGCTGCCTGAGTAAAAGGAATCTCTTCTGCGGACCAGGGAGTCTTTACCATCCGTTCCACATCTTCTTCCATATGGCCGCTGGCTCCGTCCACCATATATCCCACGCAGTCGATCAGGCGCACATTGACATCAATATCATCATTCAAGGTGATTTTTGCCGCCTCTTTCGGGATAAACTTCGGTTCCGTAGTCGTGATGGTTTTTCCTCCGGCGCTTTGGGGCAGTTCATCCTGCGCCCTTTCTTTTTCATGCTCCTGCGTCATATAAGGCAGCACCATAATATCCATGAAGCGTTTGATAAATGTGGATTTCCCGGTTCTTACCGGCCCAACGACTCCTAAGTAGATTTCCCCTCCGGTGCGGGATTGAATATCTTTGTATAAGTTATGTGTATGCAGCGCATCCATAAAAAAAGCTCCCCTTCCATATTTGCTGTTACAATATATGCAAGGGGGCTGCGCATTATTCTGTGTATATGATCTTCTTAAAGTTCTTTTTTCCGCGCTTTAATACGAGGCCTTCGCCGGAAAACTGCTCTTTTTCAAAAACGGCTTTGATATCATCCACTTTTTCTCCGTTTACGCTGACGCCTCCCTGTTCTACCGCGCGCCGTCCTTCGGAACGGGATGCCACCAAGCCGGAAACGGTCAGCATGGAAAGGATATCGATCTTATCTTCTGCAAAATTTTCCTCTGTCAGGGATACCGTGGGCATTTGCGCCGCATTTCCGCTGGAAAACAATGCCCTTGCCCCTTCCAGCGCCTTCTGCGCCTCTTCCTCTCCATGGACAAGCTTTGTCAGTTCGAAAGCCAGGATTTCTTTCGCCTTGTTCAGTTCGCTGCCCTCCCATCGATCCATCTCGTCAATTTGTTCTAACGGAAGGAACGTGAGCATGCGGATACATTTCAGCACATCGGCATCGGCCACATTGCGCCAATACTGGAAGAATTCAAAGGGGGATGTCTTATTGGGATCGAGCCATACAGCGCCCTTCTGGGTTTTCCCCATTTTCTTTCCTTCGGAGTTAAGCAGCAGGGTAATCGTCATGGCATAGGCATCTTTTCCCAGCTTGCGGCGGATCAGCTCCGTGCCGCCCAGCATGTTGCTCCACTGGTCATCCCCTCCAAACTGCATATTGCAGCCGTATTTTTGATATAATACGTAAAAATCATAGCTCTGCATAATCATATAGTTAAATTCCAGAAAGCTTAAGCCTTTTTCCATCCGCTGTTTATAGCATTCTGCCGCCAGCATGCGGTTTACGCTGAAGTGGGAACCCACTTCACGCAAAACTTCAATATAATTCAGATCCATCAGCCAGTCCGCATTATTGACCATCAATGCCTTTCCCTCGGAAAAATCAATAAAGCGGCTCATCTGCTTTTTAAAACAGTCGCAGTTATGCTGGATCATTTCCGGCGTCATCATCGTACGCATGTCGCTCCTGCCGGAAGGATCACCGATCATGCCCGTACCGCCCCCGATCAAGGCGATCGGCTTATTTTCCGCCATCTGAAGCCTCTTCATCAAACATAATGCCATAAAATGCCCTACATGAAGACTGTCCGCCGTAGGATCAAAACCAATATAAAACGTAGCCTTTCCGTTATTAATCAGTTCCTTAATCTCCTCTTCATCCGTAAGCTGAGCCAAAAGCCCCCTCGCCTTCAATTCATCAAATATCGTCATTTCCTTACTCCTTATTTCTTTTCAATTAACACTCATCACTTATTCACCATCAGCTTCACCATCGCCTGGTTCAGTCCGTCCACCGTCAGTTTATACATCGGGAAGGTATTCTTGATCACCGTCTCCGCTTCCCTCCAAGGCGCATGTCCCGGTGCCATTTTCGGATTCAGCCAGACAATTTTCTTATAATGCCTCTTCATCAGCAGCAGCCAGTCCATGCCTGAAAGCCCGCCATTAGGGCCTCTGTAATTCCCCGTTGTGGAATACAGTTCTTCCGGCGCCATGGCGGCATCCCCGACAATGATCACTTTATAATCGCTGTCCAGGTTGCGGAACATCCATTCCGTGTCGATCCAGTCCCCGTTTTCGCATTCCGGTGTCTTATAGAGCTTGCTGTAAATGCAATTATGGAAAAAATAAGTTTTTACATCTTTATAGTGATTGGATTTGTGTACGGACTGGAACAGTTCGCTCAATAATGTCGTATAAGGGATCATGGTTCCGCCTGAATCCATCAAAAGCAAAAGCTTGACCGCATTTTTCCTGGGTTTATCCATCACGATCTGGAGGCATCCTCCGTTGTTGCACGTCTTATCTATCGTGCCGTCGATATCCAGTTCTGTTTTCGGAATATCCAGTCGGCTGGAAAACTGGCGCAGCCTGCGCAGCGCCTGTTGGAACTGTCGGTTATCAATAACTTTATCCTCTCTGAAATCCCTGTATTTTCTCGCTCCGATCACCTGGAAAGCCGATTGGTAGCCAGTAGTTCCGCCCACGCGGACTCCTCCTACGTTTCCGCCGGTATTTCCGAAGGAAGTTTTTCCCATCGTTCCGATCCAGTAGCTTCCCCCGTTATGTTCGCTGTCCTGATCCTTCAGACGCTGTTTGAACTTCTCTTCCACATCTTCTTTATCGATCTGGACTTCCTCCATCCGGTTCAGATGATCCCTGGCTTCTTCATGGGCAAGCTCCATCATATCGGACTTGTCCAGCCAGCGAAGCATCTGGGAAGTGACTTCATTCTCCGACTGGACTCCTTTAAAATGTTCCTCAAAGGCCAGATCAAACTTGTCATATTCTGTTTCGCTTTTTACAAGGATCATCCGCGCCACATAATAAAACCGGGTAAGGCTGCTGTCGCATAATCCTTTATCCAGGGCCTCCTGCAAAGTAAGCCATTCGCTTAAGGTTACTTCCAGGCCCTTCGCTTTCAAGGTGTCAAAAAATTTTTCAAACATATCCTTTAATTCACCCTATCCCTTACGGTATCCAGATCTTCGTCCTTCTTTACAATAACGCCGATAAAAGGAAGCTCCTTTTGAATCTTCTCCAAGGGGATGCCTCCGATTTGAAGCGCGTTGACCCAGTCAATCAGCTCAGAAGTGCTTGGTTTCTTGCGTACGTCTTTGATGGAGCGTATCCAGTAAAAGACATCCATCGCGCTCTTTAACAGCTTGTCTTCAATATCCGGGAAATGTGTCCTGACGATTTCCGCCATCAGTTCTTCTCCCGGGAAATCGATATAATGGAAAATACACCTTCTTAAAAATGCATCCGGCAGTTCCTTTTCCGCATTGGAAGTAATGATAACGATCGGCCTGTTTTTCGCTTTTACCGTTCTCTTTGTTTCATGGATATAGAATTCCATCTGATCCAACTCCCACAAAAGGTCGTTCGGGAATTCCAGATCCGCTTTATCGATCTCATCAATCAAAAGCACAACCTGCTCTTCGCTTTCAAAAGCTTCGCCCAGCTTGCCCAATTTAATATACCTGGCGATGTCGTCTACTCCTTCTTCTCCGAACTGCCCGTCATAAAGCCTCTGGATCGTATCATATACATACAGTCCTTCCTGCGCTTTCGTCGTCGATTTAATATTCCAGATAATCAGTTTTTTGCCAAGGGATTTTGCCACTGCTTCTGCCAGCATCGTTTTCCCCGTCCCGGGTTCCCCCTTGATTAATAACGGTTTTTGCAGCGCGATCGCCACGTTCACGCTTGCCATTAACTGTTCGGAAGCCACGTACTCGGATGTGCCCGAAAATCCTTGTTTCAATCCGCTCATATTCTACCCCATTTCTGCCTTTGGCAGCTCTTTCGAAATTTTTCTGTTTTTACTATGTTACGATAGAAACTGTTCAAACGCAAGGTCTGAATTTTCCAGTTTCTTATCCCGTATCATCAATTCTTTTACTGCAGCCCCCGCTTCTTTTCCGTCAAAAAGAACAGCATTCACTTGTTCGATAATCGGGATCTGCACCTGGTATTTTTCTGCCAGCGCCAGCGCGGCTTTTGCCGAATATACGCCTTCCACCACCATTTTTACTTCCTTCATGGCTTCCTCCATGGAATAGCCCTTGCCGATCAATATGCCTGCCCGCCGGTTTCTGGAATGCATGGAAGCACAGGTGACGATCAGATCGCCGATCCCTGTCAGCCCGCAGAAGGTCTCAAAATGCCCCCCCATAGCGATGCCGAGGCGGGCGATCTCTGTAATGCCCCTTGTGATAAGCGCCGCTTTTGTATTATCGCCATAACCTAATCCGTCAGCGATCCCTGCCGCCAGAGCGACTACGTTTTTTAACGCTCCACCCAGTTCGATGCCTAGGACATCCGGGCTGATATAGACCCGGAAAACTTCGTTCATAAACAGGTTCTGCAAATATTCCGCTGTTTTTTTATCCTTTGCGCCTACAACGATTGTCGTAGGGAGTCCTCTTCCTACCTCTTCCGCATGGGACGGCCCTGACAATACGGCTACATTTGCTTGCGGAACTTCTTCCTCTATGATTTGAGATAACGTAAGGAGGCTTTTCTCTTCAATGCCCTTCGCTACATTAACAATAATCTGACCTGGCTCCACGTACTCTTTCATACGGTTTGCCGTATTTCTCGTAAAAGGCGACGGAACGGCAAGAACAAGGATGTCCTTCCCTTTTACCGCTTGTTCCAGATCCGTCGTAAAACCCATATCCTCCGGGAGCTTTACACCCGGCAGCTTCTCTTTATGTTCATGCTCCCTTTCCAGCATGTCGCTCTCTTCCTTTAAAATGGACCATACTGTAACCCTATGTCCGTTTTTGTGCAGCAGAGCCGCTAAAGCGGTTCCCCAGCTTCCTGCCCCGATAATGCTTATATCCGCCATATTTCCTCTCATTCTGCCGCTCGCGCGGCGCTCCATGCAGGGGGTATGCACAGCACATCCCCCTCTTTTCCATCTTCTTACTTGTCGCTTTGTTTCTTAAAAAGATAAGTTCTTCGTTCTTCTCCTTTCAGAAGACGCTTGATATTTTCCCGGTGCTTATAATATGCCATGACCGTTAAAAATGCCGCAATCCCATACAGCTCCCATAAATTCCCCTGTTTCATGCTTGCAAAAAATCCCGTCTGCCCGGATACGACGATTTGTATCAGGAAGGCCGCATATACGAGCAGCGACCCCAGGGATACATAATGAGTGGTCAAAAAAGTGCCGAAGAACATCACTACGCCGACCGCTAAAAATGCCGGATGGAAGGATAGGAGAAGCCCTGCTGTGGCTGCAATCCCTTTTCCGCCTTTAAAATTCAGGTAAAATGGGAAATTATGGCCCAGGATCGCCCCGGCCGCCGCATACATTTTCCATAAATAAACCATTTCCGGGTATTTTTTTCCAAACAAAACCGAACAAACCACGACCGCCAATACACATTTCAACACGTCCCCGGCAAAAACAATAAGCCCGGCTTTTGTTCCCAGCACCCGCAAAGTATTGGTCGTTCCGGCATTGCCGCTTCCATGCTGCCGAATATCGATGCCATGCATCCTGCCATAGATATATGCGGTCTGAAACAGCCCGAACAAATATCCGATCGCCAAACATAAGATCCGCTCCACTTTACCGACTCTCCTTCCTTTCCCTGATAAAAAATTTCAAAGGCGTCCCCCGGAACCCGAAAGCCTCCCTGATCTGATTCTCGATATACCGCGTATAAGAAAAATGCATCAGATCCTTGTCGTTGACAAAAATAACAAAGGTAGGAGGCTTCACCGATACTTGGGTGATATAATAGAGCCTGAGCCTTTTTCCCTTGTCGGAGGGCGGCTGCTGCAAAGCGACCGCTTCTGCCATGATCTCGTTTAAAACCCCCGTTGCTATGCGCATGGAGTGGTTTTCGTTGACGATATCGATCGTTTCATACAGTTTATGCAGACGCTGTCCAGTGATCGCAGAAATATAAAGGATTTCGGCATATGGCATGAAGGACAATATTTCCCTGATCCGGCCGGTGAATTTTTTCATTGTATGGTTGTCCTTCTCAACGGCATCCCATTTGTTGACCGCCACGATGACTGCTTTGCCGCGTTCATGGGCGATTCCGGCGATTTTGGCATCCTGTTCCGTCACCCCTTCCATGGCATCGATCACGAGTACCGCAATATCAGCGCGTTCCACGGCGCTGACCGCCCGTATGATCATATACTTTTCCAGCTCTTCTTTGATTTTATTTTTGCGCCTCAGCCCGGCGGTGTCAATAAAGATATACTCTTTTCCTTTATATTTTACCTCCGTATCCACGGCATCCCTGGTCGTTCCGGCAATATCCGACACGATCAAACGGTTTTCTCCGATCAGGCGGTTAATGATAGAAGATTTTCCCACATTAGGTTTCCCGATGATGGCCACCCGGATCCGATCATCCTCTTCCTCTTCTGCCTCGGTTTTATCAAAATGGGAAATGACTTCGTCCAGCATATCCCCGATCCCTAGTTTATTTACCGATGATATGGGATGCGGATCCCCGATTCCAAGATTATAAAATTCATAAACATCTGCTATATATTTTTTATTATCATCCACTTTATTGACGACCAAAACCACCGGTTTTTTCGAACGCCTCAGCATATCCGCCACTTTTGCATCCGCGTCCACCAGCCCCTGTTTGACATCGGTCATAAACAGAATCACGTCTGCCGTGTCGATAGCGGTCTGCGCCTGTTCCCGCATCTGCGACAGGATAATATCCTTGCTGTCCGGCTCAATGCCCCCCGTATCGATCAGCGTAAATGATGTGCCCAGCCATGTGACATCCGCATAAATTCTGTCCCTCGTAATGCCCGGAGTGTCTTTTACGATCGATATCCTTTCTCCGGCCAATGCATTAAACAGCGTGGATTTCCCCACATTGGGCCTTCCTACCACTGCCACAATCGGCTTTTTTCTTTTTTTCATTTCCAACCTCCCGCCTTTCCGTTTCAGGCTTCAGCTATTTCCTAATATAGCATTTACAAAATCACGTCCGCTTGATTTTACAATATCTACCCGGACTTGTAAAGCCTTTTCCAGCTCTTCCACCGTCATATCGTCCAGAAAAATGTTTTCCCCGCTGCGCAGCACATTTTCCGGAAGCAGAATACATTCTCCCAGATCTTTCCCTCTCAGCTGCTTTTTTATATCCTGCCCGGTTAAAAGCCCGGATACGGTAATGCGTTCCCCAAAAAATTCATTGGTGATTCCAAATACCCTGATCTGGAGGAAATCAAAAGCCTCCATCATTTGCTCTGCCATGGAAAGAATATAGGGATAAGCCAGTTTTCCGGTAATAAGGGAAAGAGTTCTTGTACACGTAAGGATTCTTTCCTTATTTCTTTTCGCCTCTTCCATCGCTTCCCCGAACTCATCCTGCAAAAGCCGAAGCATTCCCACGCCGTTTTCCAGCTGCAAATACCCGTCGTAGCGATCCTCTTTTGGCAGTTCTTCTTCCGCCAGGATATACCATTCATCGCTGGCATGGATAAAATGCAGCCCATGCAGGGGATACAGCTTTTCCTGCCACCGATGGACGGTCTTGAGCACCTCCCTGGCATCTTCCTTTGTAAATGGCTCCAGGGGATACAGCCCTTCCCGGTACCGGGAAAGGCCGACGGGAACTACGGATACGCTCTCCAGCACCGGCAGATAACCAGCCAGGTCCGAAATCGTCCGTTCCAGCTCTTCTTTATCATTCACTCCCTTGCAAAGCACGATCTGCCCGTTCATCGTAATTCCTGCTTCGTAAAACCTGTCCGCTTTTTTTAGGGCTTCCCCTGCGAAACGGTTATTCAGCATCCGGCATCTTAATTCGGGGTTCGTCGTCTGGAAGGAAATATTGATCGGCGACAGATGGTATTTAATAATACGATCGATATCATGGTCCGACATATTGGTCAGCGTCACATAATTCCCCTGCAAAAAAGAAAGCCTGGAATCGTCGTCTTTAAAATAAAGAGTTTTCCGCATTCCCTGCGGCATTTGGTCAATAAAACAGAAAATACATTTGTTATGGCAGGAGCGGTATTCATCCATCAAACCATTTTCGAATTCGACCCCTAAGTCTTCCCCGTACTCTTTATCAATTTCCAGCAGCCACTGCTCGCCGTCTGCCTTTTCTACCAATGCTTCTATATATTCGTCCTGAACCAGATACTGATAATCAAAAATATCCGTAATTTCCTCCCCGTTAATCTGCAGCAGCCTGTCTCCGGCTTCTATTCCCATTTCCCGTGCAATGCCGTTTTCTGACGTGTGCTTTATAATATGGCCTTTTTTTTTCATGCTTTTCCTCCTCGTCCATGTCCATCTATATTCTACTAGAATTTCCTTGACGTGTCACTACCAGGAATGATATAAATGAAGATATATAGTTCCGCTTTTTCTTTTTGACAAAAAAACGGAAGATTCGAACAACACGGAGGTCAATATGCCTAATTTACATGAACTGGAGGCTGCTATACCAGTTGCCCCTCTGAAGATTGTTGCCACGGAGTCCGCCGCAAAGCTGGCAGACCGTGTCAACCACTATTTGGTAGAATTCCGAAAGACAGTAAATAATCTCGCCAAAAACGATCCCGCTTTTCAGGGTTATGTAGAAGACAATTATCTTGCCAAAGCTTCCTGCCCCCGCTTCGGCACCGGGGAAGGAAAGGGAGCGTTCCATGAATCTATCCGCGGGAAGGACGTATTCTTTCTCGTAGATGTCTGCAATCACAGCATTACATACAAAATGAACGGTTATGTCAACCATAAATCCCCGGACGACCACTATCAGGATCTGAAACGGCTCATCGCCGCAGCATATGGAAAAGCCCACCGAATCAATGTGATCATGCCCTTTTTATATGAAGGAAGACAGCATAAGAGGAACGGAAGGGAATCTTTGGACTGCGCTTATGCCATTGAAGAACTAAGCCGTATGGGAGTATCCAATTTTATTACATTTGACGCACATGACCCAAGGGTGCAGAATGCCGCCCCTCTCTCCGGTTTCGATAATTTTACGCCTCCTTACCAGTTTATCCGGGCCCTTTTGCATACCGAAGAGGATCTGATCATTGATAAATACCATACCGTCGTGATCAGCCCCGACGAGGGCGCGCTTGACCGGGCTGTCTATTTTGCCAATGTGCTCGGCGTGGATACGGGCATGTTTTATAAGCGCAGGGACTATTCCACGATCGTCAACGGGAAAAATCCTATCGTTGCCCATGAATTCTTGGGCGATAATATTGACGGAAAAGATGTCATTATCATTGACGATATGATTTCTTCCGGCGGAAGCATGCTGGATACGGCAAAACAGCTGAAATCCATGAATGCGAAAAGAGTGTTTATCTGCTGCACCTTCGGTTTGTTTACCGACGGGCTTTCTGCCTTTGATAAAGCTTATGAGAAATGCTATTTCGACAAGGTCGTGACAACGAACCTGACCTATCAGCCCCCGGAGCTGAAAAGCCGCCCTTATTATGTAGAGGCTGACATGAGCAAATTCCTCGCTTCCATTATTGATTTTATGAACCATGACTCTTCCATGGCCAATGTTTCCACTCCTACGGAAAAAATCCATGAACTGCTGGCAAAATACAACAATCGGGAAGAAGTTGTTTTATAAATAACAGCGAAACCGCCTTCGGCACCGAATACCTGAGGCGGTTTTTTAAGTTACATTATTTTTAAAATAGTTATAATAGAAAGAACGTCAACACTACCTTGAACAGATCCCCGTCCAGTATAATCTGGAATGTTCCATTCTGGGCTTCTGTCAGATTTTTCGCTATGGACAGGCCGAGGCCGCTTCCTTCCGTGCTTCGCGCCACATCGCCCCGGATAAAGCGTTCCGTCAGTTCCTCCGCATTAATGTTCAGCGGCTGGGCGGAAATATTTTTTAAGGAAAATTCCACATATTTCTTTCCCTCGGCATCGGACAAATCGGCCATATCGATATAGACCCGTGTTCCTTCCATGGCATATTTGACGATATTATTGAACAAATTTTCCACTACCCGCCAGATCCTTCTGCTGTCCGCTTCGATATACATGGAATCTTTCGTATATTGGATCATGGGGGATAAATTTTTCTGCTCGAATTTTTCCGAAAACTCCCCGATCGTCTGGTTCACCAGTTCCACCAGATTAATTCTCTCCCACTGAAGGGAAATATTGCCCGAAGAAATCTTGGATGCCTCTACCAGATCATCGGTCAGCTGCTTTAACCGCTGGGATTTGGTATCCAGCACCTCCACATATCCCTTTACCTTCTCGCTTTCTATATTTTCCCTTTTAATCAAATCCACATAGTTAATGATGGAAGTCAAGGGCGTCTTAATGTCATGGGATACATTCGTAATCAAATCCGCTTTCAGCCGTTCGTCCTTCATGCTCGTTTCTACCGCTACTCGTATGCCTTCGCCGATGCTGTTGACTGCTCGGGCCAATGCCAGATTATCGCCATGAAGATGATCCTCATCTACCTTATGTTTAAAGTCACCTTCCTTTATTTTCTCAATTCCTTCCACAATGCGCTGCCTGTCTTTTGTATTATGGTAGATCAATACCCCGAAAGCAAGATCAAAGACAGCCGCAATGGCAATTCCTTTCCATCCGAAAAGAACGAGGATCAAATTGACAATAAGGAATACGAGATAAGGAAGCCAGGATTTTGCGATCACATCGCCGTTATCATAAATTTTCCATGCTGCCGCCCTGCCGCTCACCGCTGCTTTAAAGACCAGGCTTTCCTTCCATAAGTTATCCGCTTTCAGTCTCCGCACCAGGCTATAATAAAATCCAGTAAACAACAGCTCGCAAATAAAAACAACGCCTCCGGCCGCAACGGCAAACCATGTTTCATAATAAAATTCATGCGCCATGGAATCATAAATATAAGTGAAAGTCACAATGATTCCTCCTACCAGCAAGACCGCAGCAAGCACCATGCATTCCGTAGGTATATGGTCGATGTCTTTCAAGCGGATGGACAGATTCCCTTCTTCATCGACAAAGCGTCCTTCCGTAACTGTCAGATAAATCAAAAGGAGCAGCCAGGCACAAATGCATGCGAAAGCAAATCCGATCAGCTGCCAATAATAAGGCATATAGCTTTCGTACCCTTTCATTCCCTGGATATAAACATCATCCGCCGCATAGGAAGTATCCACCCCGATCCAGACTTTCATTGTTTCCGGGTAGGCATATTCAAAAGCATTGAATACATGCCGTACCGTTTTTTCTTCCAACAGAGTATTGGTGTCATATTTCATATCTTCCGGGCTGAAATATAAATATTTCCCATAGGACTTGAACTGTCTGTCCGCTTCTTCTTCTGAAAGCGTGCGGGAAGACAGATTCGTATATATTTCCTTTTGGTCTCCAATATTCTTTATAATATAAAACCTTAAATTCGAATGATCGACATCATAAAATTCCTTATATTTTAAATATTCCTGGTAATTGCCGGAAAGGGTTGTAGCCGTTTCCTGTACATACTGGCAAAGATCTTTATAATCCTCCCATGTTCCAGTATAGTCCTCGATATTCTTTTTATCCACGGTCTGATATCGGTTAAAAAGCACGGTCGCGCTCGTATCATCCCTATAGAATTCCCCGTTTTCCAGCCCGTTAGCCGATACACTGTATTCTTCCGTATATTCGCCAAGCTGAGCATTAAAAGGTGTCAGGATTCCTCCGGGAAGATTTCCCGAGCTGTAATCGATTCTTGTATAGGTGCTCGTCCTGCTTAAAAATTGATCCGCCTGTTCTCCCGTAAACCACCTGTCTTCGTATTCCAGCCCGTATTGCCCCCATTTAATCAAATCTTCCAGATAATACTTCGCTGTTACATATTTGTCCGGCAAATCCCCATAACGGTAATAAAAAGTCGCCACATCGATGATTTTTCTGCCGTCAAAACGCCCTTCCGTTTCCATTTGGGAACGAACCGCCGCCATACGAGCCACGTCCGTAACCCCTCTCCCGAATATATGATTGAACAACATGGAGTCTTCATAGGATTTTTCCTTTTCCCCCACATCCATGCTATAGCTGTAATTTTCATCCACGCCAGTCAGCATAACGCTGGACCCGGTCAGTACAACCAATATGGAAACTGCTGCCGCCACGATCAATACATGTTGTACAGCCAGCAAAATCTTCCTCGTATTTTCCTTTAAGGGTTTCTTTTTCATCCCGTTCCTCCCTCATTTTGTTTCCCTATTGCTTTTCTATTTTGTATCCTACCCCCCATACTACCTTAAGATATCTGGGTTCTTTCGGATCAATCTCGATCTTTTCCCTGATATGCCTGATATGCACGGCCACCGTGTTATCCGCTCCGATCGCCTCTTCGTTCCATATACTTTCGTAGATTTGGTTGATAGAAAAAACTCTCCCCTGGTTTTTCACAAGAAGAAGCAGGATGTTGTACTCGATAGGAGTCAGTTTGACGCTTTCCCCATCCACCGTTACTTCTTTCGTATCATCATCGATGCAAAGTCCCCCGGCACGGAACAAGGCATTATTTTCCGTATTCAGGTTCCCAAGCGTCGTATATCTGCGCAGATTTGATTTCACTCTTGCCACAAGTTCCAACGGATTGAACGGTTTTGTCACATAATCGTCCGCCCCTATGTTCAAGCCCAGAATCTTATCCGTATCCTCCGATTTGGCGGATAAAATAATAATCGGAATACTGCTGTATTCCCTGATTTTCAGCGTGGCATGGATGCCGTCCAGTTTGGGCATCATCACATCGATAATCAAAAGATGGATGTCTTTTTCCTTCAATACTTTGAGAGCCTGTTCCCCGTCATAAGCTTTATATACCTCATATCCTTCCTGCATCAGGTAAATCTCGATTGCATCCACAATTTCCTTATCATCGTCGCATACAAGTATTGCCGCCATAATATCGTCCTTTCATGTTCATAAATATATCTTTATTTTTTTAAGGCATATATAGGAATTTCTTTAAGATTTTCTTAAAGTAGGCAAAGAAAGGCTCCCAGATTTCCCCGCTTCCCCTGGCTTGCCCTATGGGAAAAAAGATAATCGGGATTGCAGCAGGTACAGATATCCGTTATGCTGATCTGCTCCTCTGGGACGCCCGCCGTCCGAAAAATATACGCATTCGCTTTCCAAAGGTCCAAAAGGTATTTCCCGCCTTCTTTTTTAATAAGTATTTCGTTTTGTATTTTGCCAGGGAACTCTGCGGCAAAAACATCGGCCACATCCTCTCCGACCTCGTAGCAGTCCCCGCAGATCGAAGGCCCGATCCCGACTTCCACGTCTTCCGGCTCCGTTCCATAAGCTTCTTTCATCTTCCGGAGCGTGCATGCCCCCATACGTCCTGCCGTTCCCTTCCATCCGGAATGGGACAGGCCGATGGCGCGGTGTTTTTTATCCACCAAAAAAAGCGGCACACAATCCGCATAAAAAGTAGCCAGTATCATATGCCTCTCATTCGTTATCAATCCGTCCACATCGCGGTAATCCTTCTTGGCAGTAATTCCCTTTCCCTTGTCTTCTTCCGTGACTTTGCGGATATTCGTCGTATGCGTCTGGTCGGACAATACAAAATCCGAAATTTCCCGCCCCATGATCATCGCGATTCTCCGAAAGTTTTCATCCACCGCTTCTTTCCGGTCCCCCCTCGTATAGCTCAGATTCATGGAAGCATAGATCCCCTCACTCACCCCGCCGATGCGGGTGGAAAAAAGATGGCTGACAATCCCTGTCTTTTCCAGGGAGGGAAACGTCAGATATTCCACCCCCCGGGAAACATTCCTTTTCAGGACTTCGCTCGTCCCCTTTCTTTTGATGCTCTGCAGATCCATATTCACACCATGCCTTTCTATCGGAATCTATGGAAAAAAGCATTTTTATACCAGTCAATGCGCAGATCATTTTCTGTCCCCTGCATGGCGACCACATCATACCGCATGGCCCTGTCCTCTCCGATCCCATGGCGGTACCGATAATAATCCGCTGTCCGGCATATCTTCCTTTGCTTTGCTTCCGTCACGGCCTCTGCCGCATGGCCTGCATTTTCCGCCCTATATTTTACTTCTACGAACACCAGATATCCTTCATGGAATCCGATTACGTCAATTTCTCCCTGACGGCACCGAAAATTCTTCTCCGAAATCTTCATTCCCTCGCTTTCCAGATACTGGCAGGCCATTTCTTCATACTTTTTCCCTACTGCCCTTTTATTCAATGCTTCTTTCCTTTTTGATCCATTTTCGCTTTAATTTTATCCATAGCGTCTACAAAAACAAGTATTTCCGCCACCACTTCATATAATTCCGGCGGTATCATATCCCCGATCTCCAGGCGTGAAAGCGTGTCTGCCAGTTTATCATCCTGATGAACCGGCACATCCGATTCTTTCGCCCGTTCAATGATCCTTTCTGCCAAAGCCCCCCGGCCGCTTGCTATAACCCGGGGCGCTTCCTCGTCCGGATCATAAGAAAGCGCGATCGCCTGCTTCGGCTTTCCCTCTTTTTCCCCTTTTTTCATCCCTTTTCCCCGATACTGATTCATTCCCATCCTCACTTCTCCATCCATTCACCCTGCCTACGTATTAAATCTACGTGGCGGAGCGCCTACTGGCGCGAGCCTTAGAAGTTCTTCACATCAACCTCAACCATCAATGGGAAGAACGCCGCTTTTTAGGCGTTCTTCCGCGTGAAACTTAGTACTTCTCCACGAAGCAGCCCTTGCTGCGAGTGGTTAGAAGTACTTTTCACGCTAAGCCCTGACATCAAACGCATATTGGGCCATTAGCGTCGCCCTAGATTCCTGCGCGGTTATATTTTTTATAATATTCCCAGCTTCCTGCTCTTCCTCTTTCATTTTCATTTCCGCATGAAGGGAATATCCCCTTTTTTCCAGCCGCTCATTCAGAATATGGATATGATCCGCAATAAAGTCGATCATGCTCTCATCTTGAAGATAAAACTGAGTATTGACATGCTGCTCTTTCAATACGACATATACGTCCAGAGGTCCTAAATGATCCATATCAAGATGAAGAAGGGCGCTGACGCTCCCGTCTTCCCGTACAGAGCTTTTCCTGTTCGTATATACATATAAATCCCCATGGGTTTCCCCTCCGCTCATTTTCAGCGGAAGCTGTATATAGTTGAACATTTGGTTCAACTGGTTCATAAAATCGATATTATTCTGCATTGTGGTGAGGCTTTTGGCCAGCGGAGTGTCTTTTGCCGCCTGCCCCAGCGATTCTGCCAGGCGCATCGTCTGTTGCCTGAGCCTGTTGTAAAGTTCCTCCACATCGCGTTTATTTGCCACCTCTTCGGGCCGTATTGTCCATTGCTGCCCTATATGCCTGTTCAAAATCTGTCCATATTCTTTGCTTCCAAACAGGCGCAGCAGATCGTCTTTATGGACGGTATCCCCTTTTTCCGCCAGCAAAGACTCGATATTTTTTAAAAGCTGTTCAATCGGGATATTTCCTTCCCTCACCTGCTGCAGCTGTTCCGGCAAGAAACCGAGCCGTCCCAGAGAAGCCGCCAGCTGGAATCTTTCCCCCATATTCAGGCTTTCCCCCAATAGCGGCAGATTCGCCCCATCAGCCGGAGTTCCTGTTACATTTTCCGAAAGGTTCGTCCCTTCTTTTGCGCCTATTTCCAAAAGGCTTTCCGACATATCCCCTTTTGCCTGTGTATAAGCATCCTGGAGAATTCCTGCCTCCGGGCGGGGAGCTGCTGGCGTATCTTTTGTTCCACCATTTGGAACCTGGGCATTTTCTCCCGTTTCGATTGTTTCCCCTATAATATCCGCAAAAACATTTCCTCCCGAAGTGACATTTGCGCCCTCTCCGGCAGACTCCTGGCTGCCGCTGAACAACTGCAATATCTGCATATAAAAATCGATGGCAGCATTTTCATTTCCTCCATTTACCATAGAGGCAAATGTCTGGGGAATTTCCATCAGAATATCCGTCACGCTGCTTAGAATCTGATGTTCATATCTTTGGTAATTTTCAAACTGCGCGATATTCCCAGGCGTAACCGGGATCTGTAAATTCTTCATCATGACGAGAGTTTCCGGGGGTGTCCCAGGATTTGCCATCAGCAGCCTGCTCATATCCATAACCGCGCTTTTATCAATGGACATGCCGTTTTCCATCATGGAGGAAACCATGCGCATCCATTCGTTGGTGGCCGGGAGTTTTGCCGCTTCCAGCGCTTTCAGCACATTGGCATCGTTTGTCAGGTTTTCATACAAGGGGCGAAGCGCTATCTGCGTGCCGGTACCGTTTTTTACCTCGAAAGTCATGCTCTGCCCGACGGACACATTCACATCCGCATCCAATTTGGCGGATATAATGACATCTTTATTGTCCACCCTGATCTGCACTTCATTTCCATTCTTGCCCACCACTTCCCCTTGCAGGGTCTGCCCACTGGACAAGTTCCGCACAGCGTGGGAAGAGGAACTGTTCGACGGAGTATTCGGCACTTGTACCTTTCCCGTATTCCTGCTTTTTAAATTTCTGTTTCCGTACTGAAATAAACTGGATAAGTTCAATCCTCTACCTCCATAAAGTTACGAATAAAAGAATGCCTGTGTATCGCAGTAGGACCATATTTCTTCAACGCTTCCAGATGAGCCGCCGCCCCATAGCCCTTGTTGGACGCAAAACCATATCCGGGAAAAACTTCATCGTACTGCACCATCAGCCGATCCCTGGTCACTTTGGCAATGATGCTTGCCGCCGCGATCGATATGCTTTTCGCATCTCCTTTAATAATTGGGATTTGCCGGAAAGATATCCCCGGGATTGTCACGGCATCGTTCAGCAGGAGATCCGGCTGCACCGCCAGCTGCCCGACTGCCTGGCGCATCGCCTCATAAGTCGCTTGTAAAATATTGATTTCATCGATCCTTTGGGGCGATGCATATCCGATGCCTGTCGCCACCGCCTTTTCCATAATCACATCATATAACTCTTCTCTTTTTTTTTCGGATAATTGTTTGGAATCGTTAAGATATAAAATATCACAATTCTTCGGAAGAATAACGGCTCCGGCAACCACCGGCCCGGCAAGCGGCCCCCTTCCCACCTCATCGATGCCGCAGATATACGAATATTCTCCATACCGATATTCGTATTCCTTCATTTTTTCCGTTCGTTCTATTTCTTTTTCCAGATTTTTTAATTTCTTTTCCGCGTTTTTAAGGAGCGCCTGCACGCCGCTTCTTTGGTCCCCGGAATATTCCTTTATAAGTTCAGGCAGCTTATTCCTATCGGCTGCCTGAAAAATCGCTTTTATTTCATTTATCTTCTGTTCCATATCCCATCTGTGTTCCTTTCGCCCCTTGGTTTTTACTGATGTTTTAGAATACCGAACTTATTTAACGGCCAAATACGTATCCACGCCCTTCCGATAATATCATCCCTGGCAATATTTCCCACCGAAGGATCTCTGCTGTCCTGGCTGTTATTCCGATTATCGCCCATCACGAAATACTCGTCTTCCCCTAAGGTAATCGGCTCATAGGCGCGTCCCGCGTCCTTTATAATCTCTTTGCCGTAGCTTTCCTCCAGCAATTCATCATTAATAAAAATATTTCCTTCGCCGTCGATAAAGATTGTTTCCCCAGGCAGTCCGATGATCCGTTTGATATAATAGGTGTCCTTTTCGTATTGGAAAGGAAAAACAACAATATCAAACCGTCTCGGCTCCCGGAAACGGTAAGTCAGTTTATCCACGATCAAATTGTCATTTTCGCTGAGAGTAGTTTCCATCGATCCGCCGATCACCTGCGTCCTCTGCCCGACAAAATGAATCACGACATAAGTCAGGCATAATACGATCAGCAGATATAAGCTTGTACTCAATATTTCTTTTAATACCTTTTTCATACCATTTGCTCCTATGGATTCGGCTGCGTTTCATTCGGAAATTCCAATGTAATCCTGCCCAGTTTCCCGTTTCTGAAATCATCCAGAACGATGGATGCCGCCCTCGGCACATCGAGTTCTTCCCCTTTTAAATAGCAGCGCCTGTTCATGCATATCCTTTTTAATATTTCAAGAGCATTCTCCGTTTTCTTGTCTGCCCCTTCTTCATCCCGTTTTAAAACATCTTCCCCGTAGCGTTCCGCCAGCGCCCCCGGATAATTTTTTTCCAGAAAACGTATTAACTCCAGCGCCAAATCATCAATATTTAATATATCGTCATTCATGGAGCCGATAAAGGCAAGGCGCATCCCCACCGCCTGCTCTTCAAATTTCGGCCAAAGGATTCCCGGAGTATCCAGAAGCTCCAGCCCTTTATTCAGCCGTATCCATTGCTTCCCTTTTGTCACTCCCGGCTTATTTCCCGTCTTCGTGCATGCTTTCCCGGCAAAAGAATTGATGAAGGTGGATTTCCCCACATTAGGAATGCCCACTACCATAGCCCGTACCGGGCGGTTGATAATTCCACGATTTCTGTTCCTCTCGATTTTCTCCCTGCATGCCTCCTGTACCGCTTTCTGGATATTCTTCATTCCAGACTTGCTTCTGGAATCGATCTCCACCACATACAAGCCTTTTCCTTTAAAGTAATTGCTCCATTTTTTATTATATTCCTCATCTGCCAGGTCAAATTTATTTAAAAGCAATATCCTTGATTTATTTTTTGCCAGTTCATCAATATCAGGATTCCTGCTGCTGAACGGAACTCGCGCATCCACCAGCTCGATCACCAGATCGATCAGCTTGATATTTTCCTGCATCATTCGTTTTGCTTTTGTCATGTGACCCGGATACCATTGATAATTCATATTTTTCCGTAATACCTTTCTGCCATATTTCTTCCCATTTCTGCTGTTACTTTACCAGGCCCATGCCGTCCCCGCCTCCGCCCATATGGAACCAGGCTTTTCCATAAACGCTTTCCCTGCTGACCGGGCCGATATTGCCTGACCGGCTGTCTTCGCTGCTATTGCGGTTATCGCCCAGGACAAAATATTCATCATCTCCTAAAAGAATCTCATTTTCTGCAATCCCTGCATCCTCCATTTTATCATACGCTTCGTTTTCCTCAGGAATGCCGTCCACATAGAGCATGCCGTCTATGATCTGTACTTTCTGTCCGGGAACAGCCACCACTCTTTTCACATAATAATGAACGTTCTGATTTCCTCCCGGAAGAAAAACAACCACATCGTTTCTTTTCGGCGCGGAAAGTTTATAAATCAATCGGTTGACCAATATTTTCTGCCCGTTATACAAGGAAGGCTCCATGGATACCCCTATCATATTTGTCCGCATTCCTACACTGTATACAAGCACGGCGGCAAGAAATACGGCGGCAAATGTTTCAAACAGCATCCCGAATATTTCCTTTACCACACTGGCGTTTATTTTTTTCTTTTTTTCGTAGAAACTTAATCCTTTGCGCTTTCTTCTCATTTCCTTTATCCTGATTCTGTATCCATGCCAAGAGATCCTGTCAAAAAACGGAAAAGAGCAATTACACACGTAATTGCCCTCCTTATTACCGGCTTATTAAATCCGTTCCTTTACTTTCGCTTTCTTGCCTACGCGGTCTCTTAAGTAGAACAGTTTCGCTCTTCTTACTTTACCTCTTCTTACAACTTCCACTTTTTCTACATTCGGGGAATGCAACGGCCATGTTTTTTCCACACCAATTCCATTCGAAAATTTCCTTACGGTAAAAGTCGTCCGATTCCCGCCGTTCTGAATCTTTAAAACGATTCCTTCAAAAACCTGGATTCTTTCACGGTTGCCTTCTTTGATCTTTCCATATACCTTAACCGTGTCGCCGACCCTGAATTCCGGTGCATTTTCTTTTAACTGTTCTGCTTCGATTTCTCTGATAATATCGTTCATATGTGCCTCCTTCATATCCAGATGTTCTTACTACATGAAAGTACAGAGGACCATCCACTTTTTATGCAACATTGATACTTTACCATAAAAAGCTGAGGAACGCAAGTGAAATTTTCATAAGTGAAAATTTCTGAAAATTTCACTCGTGAAAATCCCACTCATGAAAACTTTCACTCATATAATCATGATAAATAATCATGATAAAATAACAATTCTGCTGATGGAATGCGGCGGCAGAAGCACTCCCTTTTCTCCGATCTTTGATTTCCGGCTTTTGGGAAACACCGCCATGTTTTCCGCATTGTTGCAGTCCGAAGCCTTTTCCGCGTTCAATTCCGTTATTTCCGCTTCTTTCCCTTCCATGCCGGTCAGGAATTCTATGCTGTCCGCCAGAGAACGATTGACCGCAAAAATAACGATTCTTCCTTTATTATCCCTGCAAGCCGCCGCATCCACATAAGGTATTCCTTCCATCGGCTCTATATTTCCGATTTGCTCTTTAGTCCTATATTCCCCGCATTCCATGTTTCCATCCAGCACTTCGCATATCCCGGCCTCCGCATATAATTTCATGGCGTAATAGCTCGCCGTTCCATAAGCATGCCCGTTCCTGCTGACGATACAGCCCCCCGGCCACCCATTGACCAGATCGGAGATATTGCACATCAGAATTTTTTCCGTGTTCCGCAAAAACATATTCAGCATCCCTGCGTTAAACAAGGCCGCTTCCAGAGTTTGTTCCCGGTAAGAGTCGATCAATGTGCCCACATTATATTCTGTCACCGCTATTTTTGCCTTTGGATTTACTTTTGTCACTGTACGGAACGATTCCGTCAGTATTTCTTGGTATTTTTTTACCGCGCCAGTTACCGCATAATAAATATCCTTATTGTCATAATGCTTTTTCTCTATCTGCTTTAGCGCATACATATGCAGGCAGAGCGCGTCCATATGGGGGCCTGCAAATTTCATAGCCTGTTCATTCCATTGCTGGGATCGGTCGTCGCCGTCGCCTCCGCATATCATGAACACAATGTTCTCATCCTTTTCCTTCATCGCCCGGTAAAAATCCATATATTTTTGGCCATATTCCTCCGCGTTGCAGTGTCCGATCTCCCAATCCCCGAAAGTTTCGTTTCCTATATCCCAATATTTTACGTGATATGGCTGTGGATGTCCATTTTTGGCCCGCATTTTTCCATAAAAAGTATCTTCCCCTCCGTTGCAGTATTCCACCCAGGCCGCCGCTTCTTCAGGGGTACCGCTTCCGAAGTTTACACAGATCATCGGTTCGCAGCCCACGCTTTCGCAAAATGCCATATATTCATCCGTTCCAAAGCTATTGTCCTCAAAGCCGCCCCAATGGCGGTTGAATCGGTAAGGCCTTTGATCCCGCTCGCCAACGCCGTCCGTCCAGCAATAACAATCGGCAAAGCATCCGCCCGGAAAACGGATCACGGGCGGCTCCAGCGCCTTAATATGTTTATAGACTTCCTTCCATATGCCGTTTTCTGTCTCTTCCGGCATAAGGGATGCCCCATCCAGCCATACCGTTCCTTCTCCCAGCAAGCGGATTTCAAAGACCCCGCACCGGGTTTTTCCGTTTACCTGAAAAGCAAACGGGAATTTTTCCCATTCTGCACGGACATGGAATTTACGGTTTATAAAAAAAGCACCCTCTTCTTCGCAAACACAGATCATAATCTCCGCATCATGTTCTGCCTTCGCCCATAAATATCCTTGATAAGCTCCCTCTTCCAGATTAATCCGCCCTTGGGCAACTCCAACATATCCATCGTAATCATTATAACAGGTTATTTTCTGCGAAAACCCATCTTTCGCCAAAGAATTTTCTTTGTCCAGTGTAATCTCAAAGGTATTTTTTCCTCCCGTGCGGTACCAGCCTTCCGCTATATTCGGGTTGCCGTCCACGACGCCTTCCGGTATCTCCTTTTTTCGGTCAAATCCCCGGTTCTTTAAAAGCTCTGCCCACATTCCCTCATCAATACAGTCCCGCATAAATTCAATAAAATGTCCAAAAAGCATAGGGTTCGCTTCTTTTCTGTTTTTTTCGTTTATGAAAAATTTTGCTGTTTTCATCTTTCCTCCTGATTATTCTTTTTTATCCTTTCATACCAGTCATAGCGATTCCCTGCACGAACTGTTTCTGGGCCACCAAATAAGCGATCAATATAGGAAGCAGGGATAGACATGCCCCGGCCATAATGACTCCATATTCTACCACATGGGTTCCCATAAAAGTGGCCAGCCCCGCCGGAAGCGTCTTCCTGCTCTCATCCGTAGTCATCAGCAACGGATAAAGAAGATCGTTCCATTGATACATAAAATGGAAAATAAACAATGACACAATCGCCGGTTTGCATAAAGGAACCATTATTTTCCCGAAAATACGAAACTCTCCGGCCCCGTCAATCCTTCCTGCTTCTTCCAGCCCTTTTGGCAATGAAACAAAAAACGATCGCATCATGAAAATACCGAACGCATTGGTCGCCCTGGGGAGCAGCATCCCTACATAAGTATTGATCAGGCCGAATTTATAGATTTCCACGAACAGAGGCACCATAATGACCTGGAACGGAATCATCATCGTTCCCATAACGAGGAGAAACATAATATTTTTTCCAGGAAACCTCATCCTTGCAAATGCATATCCGGACATCGTATCGAGCAAAAGCGAAATGAGAGTAACCGACAGGGAAAAAATAACCGTATTTTTATAATATTTTAAGAAGGGAATCCTGTCCCATATACTGATGTAAGAATCCAATCCAAAACGGCCGGAGAACAGTTTGGGAGGATAGGAAACGATATCGGCTTCTGCCTTAAAAGATGTCACAAGCATCCATAAGAACGGATATAGGACGATAAAGGCCAGAAATCCGAGAATGACAATACGAATCACCTTCCCAATATATCTGCCAGCATATTCTTTCTTTATTTTCATCTTTCTATCCAAACTCCTTTCATCCCAAATCCTCTTCTCCCTTTGTCATCCTTTTAAAAGTAAATGTGGAAATTAAAAATGTGATCAAAAACAAGGCTACGGCAATTGTTGAAGCATATCCCATATTAAACGAATCGAAAGCCGTGCTGTAAATCAGCTGTACCAGCGTCTGGGTTTTAAACAAAGGACCTCCCTTTGTCATCACATACACCTGGTCGAATACCTGGAAAGATCCAATGATAGAATTGACAATCGTAAAACTCAAAGTAGGCATCAGCATAGAAACTGTTATTTTCAGGAACTTCTGTATGCCTTTCGCCCCGTCCATCTCGGCCGCTTCGTAATAGGACTCGTCAATGCCGTTTAACCCGGCCAAAAGAATCACCATATTAAAGCCGAAATTCTTCCATATCCCGACTAAAATAACAGTAGGCATGGCCCATTTCGGACTGTTCAGCACATTGATCGGCTTCACCCCAAGAAGGCTGAGCCAATAGCTAAATACCCCGATATCCGGATTGACCAGAAAACTCCACAAAATAGAAATAATCGTCATGGAGCAGATGGCCGGAATAAAATAAACTGATTTACAGAATCCTGAAAACCATCCCTTCCTCCGGATCATCACTGCCACAATAAGAGCTAAGCCGATTAACAGCGGCACGGAGAAAACCGTATAGCATACGGTATTCCACAAAGCATTCCAGAATCTTCCATCCCCTAATAATTTTTTATAATGATCCAGTTTTTGAAACTCAATATGGTTAAACATCATATCAAATTTAAGTAGACTGAAAACAAATGATATTATCAATGGAACAAACACAAATACCGTAAAAATGATCATTGAAGGCATAACAAATAATAGTCCTGTCCGCTCCCGCTTTTTTTCCAGTATGGATTTTGTTTTCATAGCTTTCCTTTCTTCTGTCTGCCGACAATATTAATACCCGTTGTCGGCTGTGTTTTATCAAAAAAGCCAAACCCCGCCATATGCCGCCGGATGTCAATTCCTTTATGCTGCGGCATGGCGGGGTGTCTGGCCGAACACGCATTATATGCGCCTCACATTGCATATGTTTACTGGATCAAGCTTTCAATGACTGCGTTCGCCTCGTCCAGCGTTTCCTTCACATCCGCATTTTCCAGCAGGATCTTTTCAAAAGCAGGAACGATTGCCTGGACATCCACCTCTGCAAAATTTGTCAGCTGCTGCAAATACATCTTGCTCTCATTTGCCGGTTTTGCAAATTCCGCAATATAAGGGTTTTCCTGCATTCTCTCATCGTCCGCGATATCCGTCCTTGCCGGAGGAAATCCTGTTCCAAGGCTCCATTTCACCTGGGTATCTTTCGAATTCCACCACCCGAAGAAATCGTAAACCGCTTCTTTGTTTTGGCTGGAGGAAGTCATGTACATGCCGACCGCATTCGCCTGCGTCACCTGCTCTGCCGGCCCTTTCGGAGCCTGCGCAACGCCGTAATCGATTCCTGCATTGGTAAACCCGTTTGTCGCCCAGGGGCCGCAGAAATACATGGCCAGTTTCTGGCTTTCGAACAATTTATCGATCTCCCCGCCGGTCAATACTTCCGGCCCGAACTTCTTATCCCTGATATTTTCCGCCCATCTCGTTATTGTTTCCACATTTTCCGGGCTGTTAAACACTGCTTTGCCGTCCTGGATAATATCTCCGCCATTGCCCCAGAGCATGATGCACCACATAGGGGTCGTGTCTTTCACCGCCATATCAAATCCGTATTTTCCTGTTTTATCCACGATCTGCTGCGCATATTGTTCCAGCTCGTCCCACGTTTCCGGCGCTTTTTCGGGATCCAGCCCGGCTTCTTCAAAGATCGTCTTGTTATAATATAAAAGCAAGGTGGCAAAGTTCATGGGAACCCCGTAATATTTCCCGTCATATTTTAAATTCTCTTTTAAAGTTTCCGGCACTGTCGCTTCGTCCACAATGCCTGAAGAATAAATGTCATCCACTACTGCCAAAGCTCCAGGTTCTGCATAAGCGCCAAGCCTTTCCGTCGCCATAGCCAGGATATCCGGCCCTTCTCCCACAGGAAGAGCGGTTGCCAGCTTCTGGTAAAAACTATCCCAAGGCATAATATCCATCTGTACTTCAATATTTTTATCATTTGTTTCATTGTATTCCTTTACCAAAGCTTCCAACGTTTCCCCGTCAGAGCCAGTAAAACCGTTCCAAAAGGTAATGACTGTTTTTTCCCCTTCTCCGCCTTCTGCTGACCCAGCAGCCTCTGCAGGCCCCCCTTCCCCTTCCGCAGTTTCTGCCTCGGAAGCGACATCACCTGCCTGTCCGTTGTTTTTAGCGTTGCCGCACCCTGCCAGTGCTGACGCTGTCATAATTCCTGCAAGCATCCATGCCAATAAACGTTTTTTCATTTTTTCCTCCTTTTTCATAACCCTCTTATGATTTTCTCGATTTTTTCAGGTTCTATTTTGTCTTCCCGGTTCATATACATATGGCCGTTCTGTTCCTGTTCCACATCGGTCAGCTGGGTATAACAGAACCCGCAAATATGCTCCATGCCATAGATCGCGGACATCATTCCTGACAGCCGTTCCAAAAAAGCCTCCTCGCTGTTTTCCGCATCTCCGTATCCCCATCCGTCCTCTGTTTTTCCATAAGCAATTCCTCCGAACTCACTAAGAATCACTGGCTGCCCTTCATAGTGGAATCCTTTGGCAAACGCGTAGCGCTCTCCATTGAAGGAATGTTCGTTTTTTAGGATTTCTTCAGGGCTTTTCCAATTTTTCCGAAGCGTTCTTCCGTCAGGCGCATAATCGTGAAGCGTAAGAATATCTGATTTCGTATGCTCCCAGCCATCGTTGCTCACTACCGGCCTTGTATCGTCCAAAGCTTTCGTCATATAATAAACAGACTCCGTGAAATTCTGCGCCTGGCTGTCCTCTATAATCCTCGGCACGCCCCAGGACTCATTGAAAGGAACCCATGTAATGATCGAAGGGTGGTTGTAATATTGTTTGACGACCTCCATCCATTCCTTTGCCGCATTTTCCATCGATATCCCGTTCAATTCGTAAAAGGAAGGAAATTCACACCATACCAACAGCCCTTTTACATCGGCCCAGTAATAAAAACGTTCGTCTTCCGTTTTTTGGTGTTTGCGGACTCCGTTATATCCATAAGAAAGAATCTTGTCGATATCCTTTTTCAACGCTTCTTCATCCGGGGGCGTAATCCCTGTATTTTCCCAATATCCTTGATCTAAAACCATTTTCAGGTAGCAATCCATGTTATTCAGTTTTACCCGTCTGCTGTCTGCCGCGATTTTCCGCAATCCAAAATAGCTTCCCACCTCATCTGTAAGTATTCCATCTTCGTAAATTCTTACACACACATCATATAGATTCGGCGATTTCGGACACCAATATTTTACTTTCCATTTCACATGGTCGTTGATCAAGGAAAAACGTCTGGAATAGCAGCCCCTGACCATCGTTTCCCTTATGCTGCATATCGTATCATCCTGGAAGGTAATTATTGTCTCCACTTCTACTTTTCCTGCCTCTCTCCTTTCCTTAATGACATATTCAAAATCAACCGCATTTTCATCGTATCTTGGAATCATATGCAGATGTTCCAGTCGGCTTTCCCCTACTTCTTCTGCCCAAAGGCTCTTCCAAACTCCGGTCGTCTGCACATACCAGCAGTCATAATTCTCTTTCAGCCAGCGCTGTTTTCCTCTCGGCTGCGCTGTCGTCAGGCTGTCGTTTATCCGGATCACGACAGTTCCTTCCCCATTTACCAGCGCTTCCGTAATATCGAAGGAAAATCTTGCATAACCACCCTTATGGCTTCCGATAAAAATACCGTTGACCCAGAGTTTTGCTTCATAGTCAACGCCTTCCAGATTAAGAACAATCCTTCCTCCGCGTTTCCTTAACGGCTGAAAATCAATTTTCCTGCTGTACCATACGATTTCATGGGCTTCGGTACATCCAATGCCGCTGTTCCTGCATTCGTAAGAAAACGGCACTAAAATCTTCCGGCTTTCAAAACCATTTTTCCATCCTGCCGAAAGGCCCTCATCCCCATCATCAAAGCGAAAATTCCATTCGCCATTCAAATCAAGGTAAGAATCTCTGACGAACTGAGGCCTCGGATAATTTTCTTTATAATACTTCGTCATGTTATCCCTCACTTTGTTTCAATTTTGATGTGCCTTTAATATAATATATTTTGTGCAATATGTCAATATTTATTTATAAAAAATACTTATTTTATGTGCATATTTACAATTAAATTGTATTCAAAAAATATTTTATTACAATATCACTGTAATAAATTGAGGTTTTTAAAGGTCTATGATATAATGAACCATGTGGATGGAATATGAGATAAACCATAGCAAACAGAAAGGAACGGTACTTCCTATGAAGACAGGAACGATTCGCGAAAGCGAAAAAATAACAAGGCATATTTCTTTAAGCCTGGATGACCCCGGCCAATATTCTGCTTTGGAACTGTTGGGAAAGGCTCTTTCTTCCCAAGTTCGCCTTCACATCCTTTATCTTTTAAAGCATCAGTCACTCAACATCGTGGAACTGGCTCAGAAACTACAGATTCCGGTTTCTTCTGCCGCCTTCCATATTAACCTTTTGGAAGAGGCGGGCCTGATCACGGCCGAAATGCTTCCCGGTATCCGGGGTTCCCAGAAGGTCTGCAGTTCCCGTGCGGAAGATATTAAAATTTCCATTAACGATTCCCCGAGGCAGACGACGGCGCGTTCTTTTTCCGTCGACATGCCTATTGGCAATTATTTTGATTTTAAGATTCACCCTACATGCGGTATGGTGAACGAGACATCTTACATTGAATCCTGCGACGACGTGAGAGCTTTTTATTCCCCTAACCGTGTTTCTGCCCAACTCATATGGTTCCATAAAGGATATATTGAATACCGCTTTCCGAACCATTTTCTGATTGACTCCCAGCCGAGTTATATTTCTTTCAGCCTGGAGCTATGTTCGGAAGCTCCCGGCTACCGAAATATCTGGCCTTCCGATATTACTTTTTTTCTCAATGATACGGAACTGCTCACCTATACTTCGCCCGGAGATTTCGGCGGCCGCCACGGCAAGCTGACGCCTTCATGGTGGACGGACGGCAACACACAGTTTGGCCTGTTAAAAACCATTGGTTTGGACAAAAAAGGGGTGTCGCTGGACGGAGTACACCAAACAGAATCCGTTACCATCGACACCTTCAACCTGGCATCCAGCCCTTATATTTCTTTTAAAATCGCTATTAAAGAAGATGCCGTCCATATTGGCGGCATCAATATCTTCGGCAAAGCCTATGGCGACCATGCGCAGAACATTACCATGCACATCGACGCTTTTTCCTGAAAAGCGGCCGCTATACCAGTTACTCCCCAGGCACGCCGACATTGGATACAATCGCCCAGCAATAAATTTCCTTGCTGACCTTTAACCCCAGTTTCCTCTGGAGCTTCAGGGAAGCCTCGTTCCCGACGATGACATCTCCATAGGGAAGATACCCTTTCGAAAGCTGCCGGTTAATCATATAGCTTTCCAGCTCTGCGGCAATGCCTTTTCGCCTGTATTCCTCGAACACTTCCAGCATGCCCAGACTTCCTTCGATATGTTCCCCCATAAAACCGGCCAGATTCCCTTCCACAAAAGCACCGAATACAGCGCCTTCGGACAGCCGTTCTTCCACATATTCTTTTGATCCCAGATGGTAATGCGCCAGCACGGCAGACAGCCAGGAAATATCCAGCTGCCGGATCTCCAATTCCTTTGACTGGGGAAGGGAAACGCCTCTGTTATAAACTGCTCTTTGGCACATCATTTTTTCCGTTATTTGGAATCTTTTTTCCATCGGAGGCAGCAGCCATTCCTCATGCAGGATAAATTGCCCTTCGCTGATCCGGTCCGGTATCTGATCCACAATTTTTTCCGCAGCCGCTTGGCTAAAAGCAGCCAGCATATAAACATCTGCCTTTCTATCCCAGAGCACGCCCCCGTCTTCTTCGGCATAAAGCAGTTCCCCTTGCCCTCTGTTCAGGCATTCCGACATGTCCGCGTATAATGCTTTGTTCTTTTTTATGAGCTTTTCCATCCATTTTTTCCGCAGGGCGTATTTTTCATATAAGTCAGGACGTATCTGTTTCGTTCTGTATTCTGACTGTTCCAGACGCCATTCCCTGATTTTTTTATGGTTGCCGGACAGCAATATCTCCGGCGCGTTCTTTCCGTGCCACTGTTCCGGCCTGGAATACTGGGGATATTCCAGAAGATCATTATAAAAAGTTTCCTCTCCCGCTGATTCTTCATTGCTCAACACGCCAGGCACAAGCCTTGCGATCGCATCGACCATTACCAGCGCGGGCAGCTCCCCTCCCGTCAATACATAGTCACCGATCGAAACGCGGTCCGTTACGATCTCTTCCAGCACCCGTTCATCAATGCCTTCATAATGTCCGCAAAGAAATATAATATCCTCTTCTTTTGCGAATTCTTTGGCCATTTCCTGATGAAAAGTTTTTCCCTGGGGCGTAAGATATACTACCCTTGTTTCAGGCCCGTCTTCTTTTCCTCGTTTTTCCTTTATCTTCTCCGCGATTGCCTGCCAGCAGTCATAGACCGGCTGCGCCTGCATCAGCATGCCCGCGCCTCCTCCATAAGGGTAATCATCTACTTTTCTATGCTTGTCTTTCGTATAATCCCGGATATTGACGGCTTCCAAAGATAAGATGCCCCTGGCAAGAGCCCGTCCGATAATGCTGTTCCCGGCCCCTTGCTCGATCATCTCCGGGAATAAAGTCATGATATAAAAGTTCATTCTTCCAAAAGCCCTTCCATCAAATGCACTTCCATCCGCCCCGCTTCTATATCTACGTTCCGAATGCATTGTTTAATTGCCGGAATCAGCAATTCTTTTTTATGGTCCATTTCCACCACATAGACATCATTCGCCCCGGTTTCTATTACATCTTTCAAGACACCAAGGCTTTCTCCGTTTTCGCTGACAACTGAAATGCCCAGCAGATCGGCAATAAAGTATTCATCTTTCCCTAATTTCTGGGCATTTTCCCTTTCTACATAAAGCTCTCCGCCTTTATATGCCTCTACATCGTTGATATTGTCAATGCCCTTAAATTTCAGGATCGCAAATTTTTTAAAAAACTTGACTCCTTCGATTTCCAGTTCCCGCTCTTCTTTTCCATGTCGGAGAATCACTTTTTTCATTTTTTTAAAACGGTTCGGATTGTCCGTGGTAGGAAAAACTTTAACCTCCCCCCGGATTCCATGGGTTGAGGAAATAACGCCCACTCTCAATTTGTTTTCCATCATTATCTTTTTCCAAGCCCTTTCCCTATTCATGAAAAAAAGAGCTGGCCCGGCGGCCAACTCCTCTTAAACGATTTCTACATCCACCTTCTTATTGTCTTTGGATGATGCTGCTTTCACAACGGAACGAATCGCTTTTGCAATCCTTCCCTGTTTTCCGATCACCTTGCCCATATCGGACTGCGCGACATGAAGTTCTATAACGACATTCCTGCCCTCTTCCTTCTCCGTCACCACAACTTCATCCGGATTGTCAACAAGTGCTTTTGCAATCACTTCAACTAATTCCTTCATAGTCCACCTCCAAAAGCGGCCCGATATCCTTATTTCGTAATACCTGCCTGTTTGAAAATCTTGTTAACAATTTCTGTAGGCTGTGCTCCGTTTGCTAACCATTTCTTAGCCAGTTCCTCATTTACCTTAAAAGTGCTGGGATCTGTCTTGGGGTCATAGGTTCCGATCTCTTCAATGAATCTTCCGTCTCTCGGGGATCTGGAATCCGCTACAATGATTCTATAGAAAGGAGCTTTCTTCTGACCCATTCTTCTTAACCTGATTTTTACTGCCATGTTCTTTCACCTCCGCATATTGCTTTCCATTGATAATTTTTTATAAGAAATAAAAATAAATACGTTGTAGCTTATTTACTTTTATTATCTACAAGTTCACAAGGCGTTTCTTAAAAATTCAGAAGGGAAATTTCATCCCCCCGAACATTCCTTTCCCTTTTCTCCCGCCCATCATGCCGGGCAGCTGTTTCATCATTTTCTGGGATTGTTCAAACTGTTTGACAAAACGGTTTACCACCGCGATATCCACGCCGGCCCCCCTTGCGATACGGCTTTTCCTGCTTAAATTCAGCAGTTTCGGATTTTCCCTTTCCGCCGGGGTCATGCTTAAGATGATCGCTTCCGTCCTGGACAGCTGTTTTTCATCCACCATGGACTCAATATCGCCCATCTGCCGTCCCATGCCTGGTATCATCCCTAAGATGCTGGAAAGGCCTCCCATCTTTCTCATCTGTTTCATGCTTTCCAGATAATCGTTAAAATCAAACTTGCCCTTTTTCATCCGGGCAGCCATTTCTTTTTCTTTGTCCTCATCAATGTCGATATTGGCCTGAACCTTGTCAATCAAGGTAAGCACATCGCCCATGCCGAGGATACGGCCCGCCATCCGGTCCGGGTAAAACTGTTCCAGATCCGAAAGCTTTTCCCCCATACCGACATATAGTATCGGCTTTCCTGTGACTGCTTTTACGGAAAGAGCCGCCCCGCCCCGGGTATCGCCGTCCATTTTGGAAAGCACCACCCCGTCGATGCCCACTTTCTCGTCAAACTCTTTCGCCACATTCACGGCATCCTGCCCCGTCATCGCATCTACCACGAGAAGGGTCTGGTGGACTTCCATGGACGCTTTGATTTCCTGAAGCTCCGCCATCATTTCTTCATCAATATGGAGCCGGCCTGCCGTATCTAAAATAACCGCGTTGTGGCCGTTTTTCTTCGCATGTTCCAGAGCCGCTTTAGCAATATCCGACGGTTTATGGTTTTCCCCCATGGAAAATACGTCTACTTCCTGCTTTTCACCGTTGATCTGCAACTGCTTCACTGCCGCCGGGCGGTAAATATCGCATGCAACCAGCAACGGTTTCTTTCCTTTGGTTTTTAATTTCCCTGCGATCTTCGCCGTAGTCGTCGTTTTACCAGCTCCCTGAAGGCCGCACATCATAATTACAGTAATCGATTTGCCCGGCTGTAACTGGATTTCCGTTGTTTCCGACCCCATTAAGGCAATCATCTCTTCATTGACGATCTTAATGACCATCTGCCCGGGATTCAGTCCGTTCATAACATCTGCGCCGACTGCCCTTGCCTCCACAGCTTTCACAAACTGTTTCACCACCTTAAAGCTGACATCGGCCTCAAGCAAAGCCATCTTTACCTCTTTTAAGGCTGCTTTTACATCCTCTTCCGTCAGCCGGCCTTTGCTCCGCAGATTTTTAAATACATTTTGCAGTTTATCCGTCAAGCTTTCAAACGCCATATATCAAACCTCTGTCTTTTCCTAATCCTGTCACTGCTGCCCTAACCTTGTAATATCTCCGTCATTTCAACAGCCAGCTTTTTCAGCTCTTTTCTCACCTGTTCTAAGGCAAGCGAACTTTCTTCGGCCAGCGCATCGACTTGGCGGATCTTTTCTTTCATTTCATAAAATCTTTTCACCATATGCAGCTTTTCTTCATAATCCTCCAGGATCCGGTCGCACCTTCGGACAAGATCGTGGACTCCCTGCCTGCTGATTCCCTGCATCTCCGCAATCTCGCTTAAGGACAGATCATGATAAACCGCATCTTCATATATCTTCCTCTGGTGTTCTGTCAGCAGTTCACCATAAAAATCATATAATAAGCCCTGCTCTACGATTTTTTCCATTATCTATCTCCTAAAGCTTTCCAAGCACATTGCATATCTTACTACAAGGAAGAAGGAGTGTCAAGTATTTTTTCTTGACGATTAGGGATTCCCTATTTTTCCCTCAATATTTCCTTTATAATCCAGCAAATCCACAAAAACTCTCAACATTTCTTTACTGAAAACAACATCCTCTTCTTTATAATTCATAATTACTCCATCAATTTCTTCCCGGGCTTCCAAAAAGGCAAAAAGTTCATCAATAAACATCACAAACCCAGAAGTATCATCGCACTTTTCAAAACGTTTCCTGGAGGTAAACACCATAGCAAAACGCCGGTTATTTTCTCCGGCGACAATATTGACATCTCCTTTTTTCTCTTTCCTGAAAATTTCTATATTTTCCGCGCCAATAGGAACATCCTTGCTTTTTATAGAAATAATCAGCCCCCCATCCTCCCTTGATCTTCTTATCAGGGCTGACATAAAATCCATAAACAGGACAACGTCTTCCTCTTTTTGTTTCCACTTTCCCATTTTTTCCTCAAGTACCGCATTATCCAGCATAAATTCTATCATTTCCCTGTTTTCCTCTTCCATTGTTGCTCCCATATCCTTCTTCCTCCTGTCTTTTATCGTTTCCATATATCCCCATTCTTTCATATTGCTTCTATAAATCATCTTTTTACAACAATATATTGTAAATTTACCATATCTTAGATAAGAGGTCAATCGAACAATGGTAATATGGAATATTTTTTTAGTTTTCTCTGTACAAGTCTGTGCAATCGAGCTTCTCGCGCGCCAGGCATCCGTCAGCTTGCTGACATATTTCATTTGGATGACTGTGTGCATAAAAAACAGCCGTCGGTTGCTTTTGCCAGCTCCGACGGCCTTCATCTATCCATATATTTTTATTATGCTTCCAAGGAAACGTTGGAATTATCAATAATTTTCTGCAGTCTGCCGATCTCTTCCACTACACCGGTAAGAAGCCCTGCAATATTAACCGTGCCAGACACTGTCTGATCCGACATATTCTCCGTATTTTCCGCATTCGCCAGCAATTCTTCGCTGAATGCGCTGAGGCTTTCCACGCTCCTTCCAATTTCCCCATTGCTTTCCACAATCCTTTCCATGTCTGAAAGCTGCGTTTCCATGCTTTGACTGACTTCGTCAATATCTCCCCTTATTCTGTCAAAAGTTTTCTTTACTTTCTCGATCAATTCCGTCTGTCTCTCATTCGTCTGTATCAGCCCGTCCACGCTGCCTCCTGCTTTATCTGCCTGCTTTTGCAGTTCTAAGAAAATTCTGGAAATATTGTTTGTAGCTTCTGCCGTCTGTTCTGCCAGTTTTTTAATTTCATCGGCCACCACGGCAAAACCCTTTCCGGCTTCTCCTGCATGGGCTGCTTCAATGCTTGCATTTAGAGCCAGCAGCGTTGTCTGGTCCGTCACTTCCTCAATCAGCCCCAATATCTCTTCTGCTTCAACCGTTCTTTCCATCAGGCCGGCCATCGTGCCGTCCACTTCATGCCCTGCTTCTTTACATAGGGAAGAAGTGTTTTCCAGTTCCTCCATATCCTGATTTCCTTCTTCTGCCGCCCTTCTCGTTCCTATAAACTTATCCTGAACATCTTTTGCTGACTGTTGCGTGGCAAAGGTCAACTGGTTAATATTTCCAGTCATACGAAGCTGGTTCTGAATCGTCCCTGCTAATTCATTCGTCCCTGCAACGATATCCATTACCGCCGTTTTGCTGCTTTTTCCCTGTTTCGCTATCTGTTTGGATTCTTCCGTGATATCCGCAATATTCACGCTCAGATGGCTGACGGCTCCCGCCATTTGATCCAAAATATTTGCCGCTTTTTCTTTTTCTTCCTCAATAATTCGTATCTTTTGCGAGGATACTCGGTCCAAAGTTCTTGAAACCATATAAGAATATCCCACAACCATAAGAATCGCCGCAATTTCGATCTCATAGTTCACGATGTCCTCTTTCGTAACCCCTCTCATAATATTTAATATAATAAAAACAACATTGATAATAAGTGTTATAATCCCTGTTCCCATGGCCAGCTTTTTATCCTGGTATAAAGAAAATATAACCAGCATGGGGATAATGTACACAAACGAAAGAACGCTTACACTCGTCCACAGCACGAAAGCATATAGCATTTCATATCCTATCGCCGCCACTATTCTTAACGCCATTGATCCTTTCTCTTTCCGATATATCAAAAAAGACAAAAGCAACGGTGCCAAAAGCAATGCGGAAAATACCGCCACATAACCGGGAGTCCTGTTTCCCTTCAGCAATTCCACAAGATAGGCGGCCAATAAAACTGCCACTGTCATTCCATAGCCGATAAGCATTCTTCCGTTCATAAATTCCAGTTCTTCAAAAGATTCCTCATGCGCTTTCATAATTATGCCCTGCTCCTCTTATGCTATATTCTGTTGTGCCAATCATTATAGCAAAGCGCAAGACCTTATTCAACCGACAATTATGCCTGAAAAACTGCGTTTTGTGCAGCTTTCATTTCTTATGCCATGAGTTTTTCATTTTTCATTTTAACCCTCGATTTCAATATATCTTTTTTCTTCCACTGCCGGTTTCTGCTCCTTTTTCGGGATGGACAACTTCAGGATGCCATGTTTGAATTCTCCTTTGATATCCTCCTGCTGCATATCCTCCCCTACATAGAAAGTCCTCTGGCATGACCCGGCGTAGCGCTCCCTTCGAATATACTTGCCGGATTCGTTCTCCTGTCCCGCCTCTTTTGCCGCGCTCACGGTCAGATAACCGTTCTCAAGGGAAACCTTCACCTCATCCTTCTTAAATCCCGGCAGATCCATTTCCAGTTCATAGCCGTCTTTGTGTTCCCTGACATCGGTTTTCATCAGGTTCTTTTCCCTGTGTCCATACAGTTTCTTTTCCATCTTTTTCCAGTCCTTGTCGTCATAAAATGGAAATCCGAAAAAATCATCAAACATATCTTTTCCAAAAATACTGGGTACTAACATCGTTCATTCCTCCTGTTTCTCTTTTTCTACTGATTGGCTGTTTTTCTGCAACGATTTGCCTTTTACTCTTTCTTCTTTTTATCCTTCAATGGGAATGTATTTTGTCTGTTCAACCTGCGTCCTTGCTTCCTTTTTCGGAATCAGAAGCTTCAAAGTCCCGTCTTCAAACTTCGCTTTAATTTCCTCCTGTTTCACATCTTCCCCTACATAAAAGCTTCTGCTGGAAGAACCGAAATAGCGTTCCCTGCGGATATACCTTCCTTCCGCATCTTTCTCGTCCCTGTCTGCCCCGGAGGTTGCCTGGACGGTCAGATAGCCATCCTTTAATTCTGCCTTTACATCCTCCTTCTTCGCTCCCGGCATATCCATCGTAAGCAGATAGCCTTCTGCGGTCTCCTGGATATCGGTATTCATCATATGGCCGGTCTGATACGTGCTTCCGAAAGATTCATCAAAAAAATTATCCAAAAAAGTTTCTCCAAAAATACTGGGCATCAACATAATTATTCCTCCTTTATTATTTGTCCATTTATTTTTTCTATTCCCCTTCCCTTGTTCTATATGTAATATAACACACAAATTAGCACTCGTCAATGGCGAGTGCTAACAAAAGAATAAACTATTGATAAACTATTTATAAAAAAATGGAAACACTAGCGTTCTGTCCTCCAGTTCTCATTCCTCTCCTGGCTGGAAGCCGTCGCTTTTGCCAGCTGCAATACGATCTCGCTGAAATACCTGGCAGGGACATCTTTTAAGAAATATGCTTTATCCTCTCCTGCCTTATCATATACATAGCTGCCCCTTTTTACCTCACCGGCCCGGTAAAAGCTGGCATCGTAAACAGTCACGTCTTCATTCTCCCCTCCTACAAAACTTCCTGAAAAATGCAGTTCCACGCCAATTCCCAGTTCCATGTCTTCCCGGTAATAGGTATAAAAGCCGCCCCCGTCTTCCACAGAACCCCTGTACCAGCCAAGATTCAAAAGCTTGCCGCCCAAAGACAGGTCGTTTACGATACAGCCTCCAAATCGTTCCATTGCTTTCATACCGGCTTCTTCTTCCGTTATAGGATAGAACGTCCTATCGATCTGTTCGATCGGCTGGCGGATCTCATAGTCTTCCAACTGCTGCCTCCACGCCTCCCTTTCTTCCTCTGCCAGTTCTATCGGATGCACCAGGCCGATTTGTCCGTTCTCCGGAAGTTCGTATTCTTCCTCATCTGCCGTATTAAAAGACCCGTCTTCCATATATCGGAAGCTCTGTAACAGTTTCTTATTTTCATATATCCCCCATATCAAGCCGATCGCAAACTGATGCATCACAGGATTTTTTACAAAAAGCTTTTTCCATGCCTCTGTTTTCCATTCCCTTCCAGTGGACAGCGCTTGTTCCAGGCGCATCCGCTGGCTGTTTACCGTCATCTTCATCTGCTTTTTCATCTGTTTGAATGCTTCATACGATGCCGCTGCTTTTTCTTCCTCATCCCGCTTCCCGGGCGCGGGCATATTTTTCAGCTTTTTTCCCGTCCCGTCATAAACCTCAATTTCCAGCCCGGGCGTAATCGTCACTGTAAAGTGACGTTCTCCATAATCAAAAACCCTTTCCATATTCTTATCAAACCCAAAATCAGGGACAATACGGTCTGCCAGCTCCTCCCTGCTGATTCCAAGCTGGGCGGCCGCAAACTCCAGCGCTTTTCCTGCGGCGGCTTTGATTTGCTTGAATTTGAATTTTCTGGACATGCCGTCCACGATCAATAACGCCTGCGGCGATGGGTTCAGGCTCAACGCCTGGACGGCCTCTGCGGCAATCGCTCCTCTCGAATGCTGCGGCCACTCCTGGATCCAATGCTGTAGTTTCGGAATAATTTCCTCCCCTCCGTGTATCGATGCCGCATATAATACCCACCGCTTCTTCGCTTCCGCTCCGGCCTCCATCCATTTGTCAAACAATTCATTTACATAGACAGCCAGTTCCTCCGGCCTCAGGCCTTCTGCCAGCAAAGCCGCCTTTTCGCTGATTCCGCAACGGAAGGAAGAAGAGTAGCATAAAAGAACCGCCTGCAAATACTCCTCTTGCGCCTCTTCTCCAGTCACTTTATGTACCGCAGAAAAAGGAGTCTGGTATGCCCATGCCAGACTGCGCCTGGTTCCGCCTTTATGTAATTCTTTCACAAAATCCGTTTTCGCCACAGTCTTTTCGCCGGATATGCCCCCTTTCCCTATCGCAAGCGTGCTTTCTAAAAGAGCTTTCACCTTGGAATTTTTTTCTTTTTCCAATGCCCGGGCAAGCAGATCCTGATATGTATTCCCTTCGCCCTGCCAGCGCAGCAATACACGGACGGCAAGTTCCCTCTCCGCCGCTTTTCTGGAAACCAGCAGGGTTTTCACCTCTTCCTCCCATCCGCTCTGCCCATACAAGATATCCAACAGTTCTTCCCTGACCATTTTGGCGCTGTCCGGCGCAAAGCTTAAAATCTCGTTTTTATTCTTTTCTGTATCCCGGCGCATAACATGGAGGCCGAAGAAGCGCCCGAACGCTTCTGAGCTTTGGAATGCCTTCACCATTTCCTCTTTTCCTGTTTCCAGATAACCCATAAAATATTCCGAAATATAATCGAGAAAATGCTGCCTTAAGTCCTGGTTATAGTAAAAATCCATGCCGTCATAGAGGATGGACATGCCAAGCAGACGGTATGGCATGGCCAGCCCTTCCTTTTCCATATCTTCCAGCAGCTCTTTCAGCCTCTCTTCTTTTAGTCTTTCCCGGTCCCGTATATTTTCCAGGAAAAAATAGCCCTTGCCCTTCAGCAGGACATATACCCTGCATCTGCGGGCAAATGCTTCATCCTGATAGGTTTTTTCGTATTCTTTTAACAGCTCCCTCGTCTTGGGGGAACCATTTCCCCATTTATTCTTTATTTCGTCTATATAAGGGTATAAGGAATCGATTCCTGCCTCCCCCCTCAGATAAGCCCTTACCACATGCACATTCGGCGTGTTATCCACCACAAGCCGAATCATTTCTTCCATTTTCCTGCTTTTTCCATGCAGCCTTTCCTCTGCCAGCAATTTTTCGTACAAAGCATGATCCTGTTCTCCGACGATCTCCAGCATCTGGTTGGAAAACTCCATATCCACCTGATTCATGACTTTCAAATAGCATTCCCTGTTGTTATTCAGCTGTTCCTTTAAAACCTCTTGATAGCCCATTTTCGCGGCCCACCGCAGATATTGTTCGCTGTCTATGCCGAAAATCCTGTCATAAGCACCGCCCTTTAAGCCGATATCCATGGAAAGCCCTTTGCTTACTGTCCGAATCGCATCCAACGTTTCCTCCATATCCGCAGCAAAGCATACCCTGACCACATTTTTCAGCTTTATGGAAAGAGGGAAATTCAGGTATGACATGCCGCCCAGCAATTTTATCATAAAATCAGAAATATCCGTTTTCTTTGCTGCCAGCCGCAGTATCCTTTCCGTCATCTGATTTTTATAGATAGCGTCTTTGATTTCCTGCGCGGCTCCTTTGTCGATCTGGTTATTGTAAATGAGTTCCAGGTTAGATATCATGATATTCTCGTACTCTTGCAGAAGAGCCGCATCCTCTTCTTCCACACGACGCTCTTCGCCGTACTTCAATATAAAATAGGCAGCCAGAAGAACAATTCTTCCGTTTGCCGATCCGTCCCCTTGATACTTCATCGCTTTTTTCAAATTTTCCGGATTCTTTTCCGCATCAGAAATCAACGTATTGATCGTATACCCTCCCAGCGCATAGGAAGCCGCTCCAATCCACATGGCGTAAACAGCCGCTTTCTCTTCCGGCGCATACTCATAGCCAGAACCTCCCTTATCCTCCACCAATATATTGACAGGAATCAGCAGATAACAAGTAGCCTTTCCTATCGCAAACAGCACCTGGAAAAATTTAACGATATACTCACGCTTTCCTTTTTTCTCCAAATCGCGAAATATTTTTATTGTTTCTCCAGAAGGAACTCCCGACAAATCCTGAAAAGGAAGTCGTTCCAATATCTCCTTTCCTGCCCTCCCTGACAAAAAATCTTCCGCCGCCGACAACTGGTTTTCCGAAAGATTCAGTTTTTCCAATACATCCATCATTTTCCCAATCTGTGCATCTTTTTGATTCATCATCATTGCATCTCCTCCACACGAACTGTTTTTGCTATCATCCGATCTATTACCCTTTATAATACCAAAGCCCTTTATCATAAGCGGCTTTTTCCCGGCACAAATACAAATATTCGTTCAAGCGGGTGTAAGTCTCCGCCATGCCGTCTTTCGGCCGTTCCAGGCTGTGCCTCCGCATAGCCAGCCCGCCCTTCAGTTCTCCCAACATGTCTGCCAAGTATTGCATTCCATACTGAACCGCCAGTTCTTCCATATTCTCCAAGGATGCCATCGTGCTGTCATGGACAGTACGGAATCCGCTCTGAAACAATTCTTCCAACAAATTTCCCACTTCCTCCAAAAGGATTTCCAATGCCTCTCCCTTGCGCCATACGTCCTCTTTGTGCTGTCCATTTTCATTGATTTCCCCGTCTTCCCGCCGTTTTTCTTCTTCCAGCAGCGTTTCTTTTTCCAGCAGTTCTTCTTTTCCGAATACTGCCACTGGATACATCCTGATTTTTCCGTCCCGCAAATATATTTTCCCTAAAAAGCAGGGGATATTTTCTTCCGTAATCCGTTCCAGACAGCGTATGGAGCGTGCGTCCTTTTTGGAATAAACCGCCTCGATGACTACTTCTCTTCCCTTTTCATCGTACAGACTCATAAACAATTTTTGCTCCGTTTCCGAAAAGAAAGCTTTCTTGCAGGCATAAGGACATACCACTACCAGTTTTGTACCCTTTTCTTTTTCCATCAGCCAGCTGATCTCTTTTTTTCCAATCTGTTCCTCATAAAGACTTCCAAAATCCCGATAATACCACTCCCCCAATGCCTCTATGGGAAGAGGCCCCGCTTTTCTCCAGTTTTCGATCAGCTCTCCTTTCGTTTCCTGGCTGGAGGAAATCCTTTTTTGCCCGTCCCATTTAGCCCCGTCCAAATGGATGCGTGTTTCAGCCAGCGCTTCCAGCGTCAGCGGAAGATTCCATGGGGTCTGTGCCTTGTTCCCTCTGCCCTGCCTGCCTGTCTTTTCATAATAGACCGGCCTTGCCGAAGTATAAGTATACCATTCCTTCGTATGATCCTCTATCAGATATACCGTATCCCCTTCATATCCTGTCTTGCTTTCGAAATGTTCTATCGCAATTCCTGTCAAATCCAAACTTCCCGTATATTTATATTCTGCCCTGAACTCCCCGGCCAGTTCCCCGATTCCGGCTCCGTCCTCTGCTTTCCAAAGAAGCTCCGTCCTTCGGTACAAACGGGTTAATTGCCCCATCAGATCCTGTGCGCGGAAAGAGGCTTTCCTTTTCCAATAATCCCCGTAAGAATCATACAAAGCCCTCCAATATCCCTCAAACCGGGCAAGGCGCGCATTATGGCTGATCGTCGCCAGGCGCTCCAGATAATCGGCCACATCAGAAGAGGCTCTCGCCAGCCCGGTATTTAGAAGTTCTTCTAAAAATACCTTCATTTGCCCTGCCGCTTCCTTCACCTGTTCTTTATTATACTCTGATTTTTCTTCCGCCGCCCCTCTCAGTTCTCCTATTGTCACCATCCCTGCTTCCAGCTTATACCAAAGAATCGCTGCCGCTTTATGTATGCAAAAATCTTTTTTATGGCAGGTACAGGAAGAGTATTCCAGAGGGGAAAGCAGCTTTACCTTATATTCCATCCCCGGCGGCTCTACCATAATAACGCTGGAAGAAACCATGTTTGCCTTCTGCCCGGATTCTGCCTGTCTGATCACGTATTGAAGCTGCTTGCTGCCCAGGGTTCTTAAAATAGAAGCCAGCGGATACGCTTCTATTTCCGCTTCCACATGCTTTTCCTTTTCTGGCATTTCGTTCGGCTGCATCTCTTCTTTCTGTTCCTGCTGCGTAGTTTCTTCTTTTCCCTTCTCTTCCGCCCATTCTTTTAACGCTAATATTCCTAATACCACGTGCCGGCAGATCGTTCTGGAAGGGCAGGAACAAGTGCTTTCGCCCAACGGAACTTTAATATGGACTATTTCGCCCCCCGCGCTGACCTCTGCCTCTTCCCCGAAAGACAGCACTTGGTAATCGCCCTCTGTCTTGTCTTTATATGCCCGTTTCACGATTCCTTTATTCGAAATACCAATCAGATAGTCGTCGTCCGTTTCATCCAACAATGCCTTCCAGCCGTCCATATCCGCATATCTCCTACATTTCTATACTATATTGCCAATAAAATCCGCCAGTTCTTCCGGGGTCATCGCCCCCACAAAAGCCCCCATGCCGGCGAGGACGGCAGCCGCATTTCTGTCATAATTCGGATTGGCATCCCGGTCCAGCGCCGTCAGTACCACCATCCTGGCGCCGCTTTCAATCAGCCCCCGGCTGACATAATAGAGATTCTGGTATCCGCCTCCCTCATAAAGGTCAGAAACAAGGACAATCATCGTGCGGCAGGGGAACTCCACCAATCCCTCACAGTAAGACAACGCTCCTGCAATGTTCGTACCGCCGCCCAGCTGCACGCTCATCAGCGTTTCCACCGGGTCATCGGCATAACCGCTCAAGTCCACCACGTTCGTATCAAAAATAACCAGTCTCGTGTCCAGCATGGGAAGCCTGGCAAAAATCCCGGCCATGACTGCGCTGTGAATGACCGAATCCAGCATGGAGCCGCTCTCGTCCACGCATAGAATAATTCTCCATGTATTATATTTTTTCATGCGGGAATGGAAATAAATTTGTTTTAACAAGATCTGTTCCCGCTCCGTATCGTAATTTTTCAAATTGTTGCGAATCGTTTTTTTCATATCCAGATTTCTTGCCGACCGGACCGGGCTGCTGGCATTGCGGTTCAATTTCCCGAAAAAAGACTGCCGCAATTCCTGTTCCAGTTTTTTCGTCAGCTCATCCGCCACTTTGCGTGCGATCTCCCTCGCCAAAAGAAGGACTTCGCCTTTCATCATATGTTTCAGGCTCAATATCGTCTTCAGCAGTTCTTTATTCGGTTCCAGCTTCCGCAGTACCTCCGGGTCGGTCAATAGTTCCGTCATTTTATATTTTTCCAGCGCATGTCTCTCCATGATCTCAACGGTCTGTCTGGGAAACAGTTTCTTTATTCTGGAAAGCCAATAAGGAACCGTCAGCCGGGAATCCCCGCTCCCTCCTCCGCGTTCCTTTCGGATTTCCTGTTCTTCCCCATATTCCCTTTCATACAGATAATCCAGCGTTTCTTCCATGTCTGTCCACGGTCGGCTTCCCCCGGTAAAAGAAATACGGCCAGCCGCATATTTCCCCAACACTAACCGCCAACGGTTCAAAATTTCCTGCTCATCCATATCCTCTTCCCCCGTCTTCCAGCCTTTCGGTATTCTCCATATGCTTTCTGGCAAACATGTCCAATTCTTTTCCATAAGCATACCAATCCGGGAGGATTTCCCTGCGTTCCGTAATATCTTCCCGCTTTTTCCCATGAAGCCCTGCCGCCCTGGCGGCTATTTTGTCCGTTTCCGCAGGCGTAAAATAAGCAAAGGCCAGCCTCAGCTGTGGCAGCAGTTCCATAAATTCCCCTTCGTCCACTTGTCCCAAGAAACGATCCAGCATCTCCAGAAAACCGCTTCCGATAAAAAGCAAATCCTTTGCCGTATAGAAAAGCCCCCGGAAAAAGAATGCCGTTTGCAGCAGCTGTTCCCTTGTCCCCGTCAAATACCCCAAACAAGCCCTTTCCGCCTCTTTCGCCGTTTCCCTTCCGCTTCCATATAAGATTCCGTGGATACAGCCGCACAGCCCCGCATGGATATTCCTGTCTTTCCTCATTCTGTCCAGCGCTTCATAATACATTTCCTGTTCTTTATCGACATCTCTTCCTTCTCTGCCTGTGATCTGATACAGCAGCTTCACCGCATCCATACAATCCGGCAGATTCTCCTCTTTCACAGCGATCATAGAGGGAAGCAGCGCAATCAGCTTTCTGATCCCTGTCAAAACCAGTTCCCACACTTTTAAACCGGATCGGTAAAGACCGTCCAGTTCCTCTATCATCATCAAAGATTTCAAGGCATCCACAATCGAATAGAAATCTTCCTCCCTTACGATCAGCTCATTTGCCCTGTCATATACGGTATCCAGCTGATCCGTAAGACCCATTTCAAAGACCTGTGTCAGCAGAACTGCCGCATCCCCTGCTCCCATATCCTCGTTTAATTGTTCCAGAACCCGGCTGGCCGCCGCCTCTTCCACTGTCGCGCCATGAACCGATACGTCGATCAATGCGGAAGAAACCTGGACATTCCACTTATATCTCCATATTTCCCGAACCAGATTCTTGTCCCTTCTCTGCTGGAGGTTCGGCCCCTTCACACGCTTTGCAAACGCTGTTCCTAAAAAAACCATCCGATGGAAGAACATGCTGGTCTTTCTATGCTTTTTGCTGGAAAAGATGGACAGCGTCGTTTCTGCTTCTACTGTCGAATGGGCTTTCAGCCCTAAACTTTTACACTGCATCTCAAAATCATGAATAATCGGCGGGATATCCGCCATAGAACAAAGCCGCCCCATTCCTCTGCCCGCCATTAATTTTTGCAGAACCCGAAGCGGCAGATCGGAAGCCGCGTTATACTCTCCCTTCACATAGGATGCCAGAACGGCATCCAGCAATTCAAAAGCCCCCGGCTGTGGTTTTCCCCGCAGTTCACTAAGGCCCCTCGCCATCTGCCAGGCGCATATTTCATCATAGGTGGAAAGATTTCCATCCTTCTTTCTGGTCTCCTTGCCGACAGCCACCAGCATATCCAGCGTTGCTTTCTGGAATGCCTCTTCCACATCCCGGCTTCCTTCCCATACTCGCTGGTAAAAGCCAGCGTAAGGCATACCGCTGGCATAACCATTTAACGCGTCCGCCGCCTCCATGGAATAGGGCATCAAATATACGCTTTGATCCCTGGCCGATATAACGCCTTCTTGTTTTTCGAATAAAAGCTTTGTCTTCCCCCACTCTTCCCCGGAAAGCCTCTCAAAAATACCCGGCGTATGAAAGCCCCCTGTGATCACCAACAGGCGAGACCGCTCCTTCTTGTCTTCGGTCCCTTTCTCTGCCCATTGCACGATTCTTCCTGCCATATGGGCTTCCCGCTCCAGGCAGCCCTCTTCCAGAAGAGCCTCTGGCGGCGTATTCTCCCTTGCCAGCCTGCAATAAGTCAGCAGATGGAAAAACCATGTATCGGAATCTTCATAAAATCCATTCAGTTCAAAATATTTCTCCCAGAATTCGTCAAAATTTCTCAGCCCGGTTTTTTGGCAAAGCTTTTTTATGTATGCATTTCTGGACAGAAGATAATCGTCATTATAATTATTTTTCTCCGCCTCGCGCAGCAGCCCTTTCCCTTTTTCGGATGCCGCCAGGATATCCCCGTAGGGCAGATCAATAAAAGCCGCCTCTATCCCTCTTTTCTCCGCTTCCCGCAAAGCGGTCAGCTCCGGGGAATATTCCAGAAACGGATAATAACATTTATAATGTCCTTTTTCTTCTGAAAGTTTCCCTTCCCTGTCATAGCAGGAATAATATATGGCAAAAGGAGCTTTTGTTTCTTCATGCACCATGACTCCCCGCAAGGTATTGGCATTATCCGGTCCTTCCACCAGAATGGCTGACGGCTTCCAGTTCTCAATTACTTTTTCAATCTGGTAAGAGCATGCCGGGCTGTGATGGCGGATGGGCAGCAGCATTATTTCAGCCATTTCCTCGCTTCGTAATATTGTTTCCATAAACCGCCCTCTTTACTGCTTCTGTCTTTCACTACCGTATGAAAATATCCTTTTACTTTTTCCAAGTCTTCTTTATTCTCCTTCGAAACCGCCCCGACCAGATTCTGTACAAGGCAGTCCACATCCATGCGTCCATCCCCATAATAATAGCCGGTAAGTATCGTCTGGTAACAGACGGAAACCGCTTCCGCCGTGCTCATCACGCCAGCCGGCTTATCGATCCTGTGTCCATAGGCGGAAATCCCCTCCCGCAGCTCATGATAAGTGGATGCCAGCAGCCCGGCCACATCTTCATCCGCTTCCATAGGGATCTTACTCTCCCTTGCCAGTCTGTTGACTTCGTTCAGGATGATCTGCTTCTCCATAGATACTTCCCTGACCGGGGTTACAGTCTCAAAATTAAAACGCCGTTTCAGTGCGCTGCTCATTTCATTTACGCCCTTATCCCTCGTATTGGCCGTTCCAATGATGTTAAATCCCGGCCTGGCAAATAAAAATCCCTCATCCCCCAGTTCCGGCACATTTAGTACCTTATCGCTCAAAACGCTGATCAGGCTGTCTTGGATCTCCGCCGGAGTCCTTGTAATTTCTTCAAACCTGGTAAGGATCCCTTTTTCCATTCCTACATACAAAGGAGCGGGAACCAGAGCCTCCCGCCCGGGTCCCTTTGCCAGCAAAAGCGCATAATTCCAAGAATATTTGATCATATCTTCTGTCGTGCCTGCCGTTCCCTGAATCGTGTTCGTACTTACCCCGCTGATGGCTGCTGACAGAAGCTCCGAAAGCATCGTTTTCGCCGTCCCCGGTTCTCCTACCAGCATCAGTCCGCGATTCCCTGCAAGCGTCACAATACAGCGTTCGATCAACGCATCGTTGCCAAAATACTTCTTTTCGATCTGGTACTCCCTGCCCTGGTATTCTATAGGCCTTTGGCTTCCCAGAATAAATGTGCGGACTGCCTTCGGCGACATCTGCCAGTTTTCCGGGCGGCATCCATGATCCGTATTCCTCAGCACTTCTAATTCTTCCTGATATCTTTCTTCTACTGGAGGCTTTATCCTTTCCTGCATGTCGATCCCCATTTCCTCATTGTCCGGTCAAACAAGTATTTTGTCCAATGTATCCAGCAATATTTTTACATCAATCGGTTTTGCCAGATGTCCGTTCATCCCGCTGTTTAGTGCCTCTTGTTTATCTTCCTCAAAGGCATTGGCCGTCATGGCCAGGATTGGAATCGATGCCAGCTTAGGGTCGTCCAGCTTGCGGATCTTTCTGGTTGCTTCATACCCATCCATTACCGGCATCCTGACATCCATTAAGATCAGCTGGTAATAACCAGGTTCCGACTTTTTCAACATATCTACCGCAATCTGTCCGTTATCCGCAACCTCTGTCGCAAATCCGGCATCTCCTAAAATAGCTGTGGCAATTTCCTGGTTCAATTCGTTATCCTCTGCCAGAAGAATACGCCCCATATGGCGTTCCACCCGTTCCTCCCCGTTCTCTTCCCCCTCTTCCCCCTGATTCACAATGGAATGCAGGCAGCTGCGGAGTTCGGACAAGAACAGCGGCTTGCTGCAAAATGCTGTAATTCCAGCTTCTTTCGCTTCTTCCTCAATATCCAGCCAGTCATATGCCGTCAGAAGAATGATCGGCACATCCTCCCCCATTTCCTTCCGTATTCTTCTCGTTACTTCAATGCCGTTCATATCGGGCAGCATCCAGTCAATCACATATACGTCATAAATATCGTCCCTCATTACCGACTGGCGCGTCCTCAGCAATGCTTCCTTTCCTGACAGCGTCCATTCGGCGCGCATCCCGATCTGCCCGAGCATATAAGTAACGCTGTCGCACGTATTAAAATCATCATCCACTACCAGCGCCCTGCAATCTTTCAATTGAGGGATATCCTTGGGGCCTTTTGCCTCCAGATCCAGACGGAAAGTGAAGCAGACTGTCACCTCGGTTCCTTCCCCCTGCTCGCTTTTCACTGCTATCGTGCCGTTCATCATATCCACGATATTTTTCGTAATCGCCATTCCTAAGCCGGTTCCCTGGATACCGCTGATCGTGCTGCTCTTTTCCCTTTCAAACGGTTCGAAAATATGCGCCACGAATTCTTCACTCATGCCGATACCCGTATCCCGGATGCTGAATTCATAATTCGCATACCCAGTCGGTGCGCCAGGTTTTTCCCGGATACGCATGCTGATCATGCCGCCCGCCCCTGTATATTTGACCGCATTGCTCAACAAGTTCAAAAGCACCTGGTTTAACCGCAGTTTATCGCAGTATATCTCTTCATCTATAACATCCACCGCATCCATATAAAGATCCAACCGTTTCGCATGTACGTCCGCCAGCAGGATATTACGCAGGCCATGCAGAATATCCGGCAGGGAACAGGGCTTTTCATCCAGATGCATCTTCCCGCTCTCGATACGGCTCATATCCAGAACATCGTTAATCAGGCTCAGCAGATGGTTGCCCGATGTCATGATTTTTTTCAAATATTCCGCCACCTGTTCCTTATCATCTATATGCGCGATGGCAAGAGTGGTAAACCCGACGATCGCATTCATCGGCGTACGGATATCATGGGACATATTGGATAAAAACACGCTCTTTGCCTTATTTGCCTGATTGGCCTGTTGCAGCGCGTCTTCCAGCAAATTTTTCTTTTCTATCTCTTTACGGATTTCTTCCTCTACGCTGCGGAATCCCAAAACGATGCCGTGTTCCCCCGACCATTTCCCTATGCGTACGATCTTTAACTGGTAATATTCGATTTCCCCATTTATGCAAGCACGGTAGTTCACATATTGAAGGCTCTTTTCCAGCAGTTCTTCCTGCAGATAATCCACGGAAGAAAACTGACTTACCATTTTCCTGTCATCCTCATGTACAAATTCCCGTATGTATCGTTCCATGCACTCCTTAAAAGAAATTTTTCCTTCCGAATTCGCGGCAAAAATCTCTCCGTCCACCCCGTTTACCCGGAACGGAATGCCGCTATCCGTATCAAGGTCAAAATAGCAGACAATGCTGTAATCAATCCCCAACGCCTGGATCAGTTCCATCTGCCATCTTTCATTTTTCTTTTCTTGCAGCTTCTGGGCCGTGCAGTCCAAAAGAAACCGCTGGTAAAAGAACTCCCCATTTTCTTTCAACAATTTAATATTTCCCATAATATGCAGCATTTCACCGTTCTTATGCCGCACTCTATACTCAATGCTGACGCTGTCCCCTTCTTTTTGCAGTTTCTTCATGCCATCCTGGAGTTTTTCCCGGTCCTCCTCCACAACGCTTCCCGCAACCATGTCGAATCCGTCTTTCACCAGTTCTTCCATAGACTCATATCCCATGATTTTAAGCGCCGCCTTATTTATGCTCAAAACACGCATGCCGTCCATGCTATGGCATATGACCCCGCAGTCGATCGTGGTAAATATCTTTTCCAGCGTCTGGTTTTTCTGCATCAATTCCTGCTTATAAGCCCGTTCCTTCGTTACGTCAATAGCTACCCCGACAGTCCCCATGACGCTGCCGTCCCAATCATATAAGGGGGATTTATATGTCGTAAGCGTTCGGGTTCCTGCTCCTGTCTGGATTGTTTCTTCCGATACAAAAGTTTTTTTCCTTTCCATAACCTCCCGCTCGGATTCAATACAAGCCGGATCATCCCGCTCTACATCCCAAATATAGGCATGCCCCCGTCCTTCTACTTGATGCTTGGGCTTATTTACCGTCTGGCAAAAGCTGTCGTTGACTTTTTCGTGGATACCGTTTTTATCTTTATACCAGATTAAATTCGGAACATGATTGATGGTAGCTTCAAAAAAGTGGCTGGTTTCCCAAAAGTCCTTGCCCATTTTATATATTTGCTGCCATCTCAAAAAACGGAATTTTATCTCCTCTTCTGCCATAGGACTGATCCATATGTCTTTCACTTCAGGCAGAACGCCAGAAAGAGAACCCATCTGTCCTTTATCGGCAATCAAAATCAGTTCGGCCTCCTTATTTTTTGATGAAACAATCCTGTCCATTGCGGCTTCTGCCTCCAAACCTTGCAAATCGGCTAAAATCACATCCGCTTTGGCTGCCAGGGACTCTTCCACATTGTTGCTTTCCCAATACTCATGCGTAAAATGCTCCAGCGGAGGCATTTCCTTTATTATTTCAAAGATTCCGCTCCGATCTCCTAACAAATAAAAGTGTACGCAACAATGATACATACCGCTTCCTCCTTATGCATGTAATCAATAAAATAAATCTTATCACACTATTTTAATTATATATGATATTGCACATATTGGCAAAGCATTTTTCCAATCTGTTTTCTATTTATCTTCTTTATCCTGATACTTGAAAAACAAAGTAGCCAGTGTTAAAATTATCTCTGCAAAATTTTTATCAGGGAGGAGAATTTCATGAAGTTTCTGGTGAATCGAAAACTTGCTACACGTATTAGCATTATAACTACAGCCATTACATTTGCAGGTATGTTTCTGCTTTGGTTCATCGTATCCAGCCGTGTTGCCTCTATGGTCAAAGACAACATCACAAACCAAATGACGGATGCCGTTGAATCCAGGGCATCCATTATCAATGATTACGTAACATCCGCCGAAGAGTATATGACAGCATTTGCATTAGGCAGCGAAGTCCGCGATCTTCTTGCACATCCGGAAGATCCAGTCCTTTTGCAAAAAGGCCAGAAATATACGGAAGATTTTGCTGCGGTCAAAGGTATTTTCGAAGGCTTGTATATCGGTACTCCCGACACCTATATTCTGACCCATACTTCCCAGGGAGCCATTGGCATAACTACCAGAACGGGGGAATCTTTGGAGGAATTCCGTAATACCATTCTATCCCAGCCCCAGTTGACCAATCTCGGAATTATGAAGTCCCCGGGAACTGGAAGCATGATCCTTTCCATGTATTACCCGCTTTTTGACGGCCAGGAATGCATTGGCTACGTGGGGGCAGGCGTTTATGCCAGCCGGTTAATGGATGTGCTTCTGGATCTGAACATAGAAGGACTTCCACACAGCGAATATGTCTTTTTAAATGCAGAAACCGGTACATATTTGTATCACCCGGATGAAACTCTGCTCAATACCCAGACAGACGACAGCGGTTATCTGGAAATTATCCAGCGGATCAAAGCCGATGCCAGTACCCAGACAGGCGTTTATTCCTATCAGGATGAAAACGGCGTGGAGCAGCTGGTCGTTTATAAATATTTGAAAGACCGGAATTGGGTCTTTCTGGTTCATGATGATGCGTCAGAAGTTTATGGAAAAGTAACGGCAGTGCGCTTCACCGTAGGAATTTTATGTTCCATCGTAGCTGTAGCCATTATGATTGTCACCTTGTTGATCCTGCATAAAGAAGGCAAAGAACTTATGGTAATGGAAAAAGCAATTCGCCGCCTTGGGGATTTGGAGCTTTCTGCCGATCATGAGCTGGAAGCATTTTATGGAAGAAAAGATGAAATTGGCATGATTGCACAGACAACTCACCACCTCTGTGACTGTCTGCGAAAAACGATCGACGATATCGGACGAATTCTGGGTGAAATGGCAGACGGTAATATTGCCGTAGATGTTATGAAAAATGAATCTTATTATATCGGTGATTTTAAAGTTCTGGCCGAAAGCCTGAAGAGCATCCGCTTCCATCTTACGGATGTTATGCGGAATATTATACAAATTGCTAACCAGGTGGACTGCGGGGCAAACCAAGTATCCGCAGGAGCCCAGGCTCTGTCCCAAGGTACCATGCAGCAAAAAGTTTCTATCAACAAACTGGTATCCAACGTTACGGATATCACCGTGCAAATACAAAATAGCGCGGCCCGCTGCAGCAATGCCAGCGATTTGGTCGATAAGGCCACAGGCTATGCAGCTGAAGCCGATATAAAGATGGAACAGCTGGTCTCTGCAACGGACAATATCGCCCGCTCTTCCGCGCAGATCAGCAGTATTATCAAAACCATTGAGGATATTTCTTTCCAGACAAATATCCTCGCCTTGAACGCCTCCGTTGAAGCAGCCCGGGCAGGAGAAGCTGGAAAAGGCTTCTCCGTCGTGGCGGATGAAGTAGGAAACCTTGCATCCAAATCTGCCGAGGCTGCAAGCAACACAAGCATGTTGATCGGCCGTTCGATTAAAGATGTAAAAACAGGTACAGAATCTACAAACCTCACGATCTCTGCCATGCAGGTGATCAGCGAATGTATCCAATCAATTAAAATATTGATGGATGAAATTGCATCGGCCAGCGCCCAGCAATCGGAAATGATCGTTTCTGTTGGAAACCGAATCAAAGAAGTTTCTAAAGTCACAGAAGCAAACTCCATTTCCGCAGAAGAAAGCGCGGCAATTTCCAATGAATTATCCAATCAGTCAAGAACGCTGAACCGTTTAATCGGGCAATTCCGTATTGAATAGGAAGTTCTCCTATTCTTTCAGCCGGAATCTTGACACCAGTTCTTTCAGCGCAGCAGCCTGGCCGGACAATTCTTCGCTGGCGGCTGCGCTGGATTCTGCTGTATTCACATTTCCCTGGACAACAATAGCGATCTGATCGATTCCATGGCTGATTTCTTCCGCTGTGGCAGCCTGCTGTTTCGTGTAATCCGCAATGCCGCTTATTAAGCTGTCCATTTCTTCTGCCAGCCCGGCTGCTGCCAGCATGGATTTTGCCGTATCATCCGCCGCGCTGACTCCCTCTTCCATTGAACTGATCGTTTCTCCAAGAAGTTCTGTTGTTTCCTGAGCCGCATCGGCAGACTTTCCCGCCAAGGTCCGAACTTCTTCGGCCACCACGGCAAAGCCCTTTCCTGCCTCTCCTGCCCGGGCAGCCTCAACCGCCGCATTCAGCGCAAGAATATTCGTCTGAAATGCAATATCATCAATCGTTTTTACAATCTTATGGATCGCGTTCGATTTTTCACTGATCTTCTGCATCACTTCCGTCATATTCTCCATCTTCGCATTGCTATCCAGAAGCCCTTCCCTGACTTCCTGGGAAATGCCGCTGGCTTTTTCGGCTCCTTGGGCAATCTTTTGTACGCTGTCGGATACTTTCCCGATATGTCCTGCCAATGCTTCCACTTCTGCCGCTTGTTCTGTCGAACCCTGGGACAGGCTCACCGCGCTGTTCGATACTTGCGCCGCTCCTGCGGCAACATCCCTGGAAGATGACCGCAGCTGTCCCATGGCAATATTGAGTTCAACGCCAATCTCTTCCAATGATTCCCTTATTTTCGCGAACTCGCCGTTATATTCGCTTTTCAGTTCAAAGGCCAGATTCCCCTTTGCAATCTCCCGCAGAGTGTCCGAGATTTCATTGATATACTTTATGTAATCACGCAGCCTTATTGTCACATGGTTGAAATCATCCGCAAGAATGCCCAGCTCATCCCTGGATTTGTAGCGGATGTTCTGATCCAATTCCCCCTCCGCAATCCTCGTCGCCACCTGGCTCAGCTCCTTTACCGGCCTGCCAATAATGCGGCGAACCTGAATCACTACAAGAAGAGTCAGCACGAGTATTGCTATGATCGAAACTGCCGTCATCGTACGGGTCAGATCATAAAGCTCTGACAAAACCTCCTGCCTGGAAACATAAGCTACCGCCGTCCAGCTGCTTCCCTCAATATTTGCTATCTCGATATAAGTATCTTCATAAATGCCAATCCCTGTCTTCCCGGCCTTAATCTGTTCTTCCGCATAAGCATACATGCCGTCAGCCTCGCCCAGTTTTATGCCCACGACCGATGGATCCCTGTGTCCGATGATGGTATCCGTACGCGTATCGACCAAGAAGATACCGCCAGTATCTTCAATCTGGATATTGCTGACAATATCAGAAATCGAATCCAAGTACACGTCCGCCGCTGCAACGCCGCGTACCGCGCCGCCGCCGTCCTTCAGCACTCCCGATGCCCCCACTACATATGACTGGCTGTCTTCGTCAAAATATACGTCGCCTAATATAAATTCCTCGGAATCCAGTCCGTCCACATACCAGCTTTTTACCAAAGCATTGAATTCAGGCCCGGGAACAAAAGATGCATGATACAGCGAACCATCCGTCAGCGCCACGTACAAACCGGCCGGATAAGCATCGTTCTGCCCGGCCGTATGCTTGATATATTCGGTCATTTCCTGGATATCCATATTTTCATATTCTATGGTGTCCCTCTGCGTTTCCAGCATAGCGAGCGTGCGATTCATCCATGCCCTTGTCTCCTGAAGCGTACTGTCAGTAGTGGTATGCAGTATTTCCTCACTTTTTTTCCAGCAGCGTCTTAGACATCTTGTCATACACGACCGCCAACAACACGGATACCGCAATGACGGCGCTCCCCACGACAGCCGCCACCAGCTTTATCGTGATTCCCATCCCTCTTCGTTTCTTTGAAATTCTGGTTCCGGTCTTTTTCCCTTTTCGCTGTCCCATTCCTGATTCCTTCTTTCCTTATGTTCTGTCTCTGTTTCTGCCTTATTGCAATCATTCTGAAGCAAGCATAAACTGATCTACCAATTCTTTCAGGCAAACAGCCTCTGCTGAAAGCTGTTCGCTCGCAGCTGCACCTTCTTCCGCTGTAGCGCTGTTACTCTGCACGACGAGCGAAATCTGGTTGATGCCCTCGGAAACCTGCTCCACCGATTCCGACTGCTCATTGGACACTACCGCGATATGGTCGATAGCATCCGTCACAGACTGGATACTGTTTACCACGCCGCGCAGAACATCCGCTGTATTTTGGGCAATTTCCGTCCCAATATGTACTGCTTCTGTTGAATTGGCAATCAATTCCGATGTGTTTTTAGCCGCCTGTGCGGATTTGCCGGCCAAATCCCGGACCTCTTCCGCAACGACAGCAAATCCTTTCCCCGCGCTGCCGGCTCTGGCCGCTTCCACCGCTGCATTCAGTGAGAGTATATTGGTCTGGAATGCAATATCATCGATTGTTTTAAGGATTTTTTCAATCTCTTCGGAGCTGGTCTGAATCTTTGCCATGGCCTCTACCAGATTCTGCATCTTCTGGTTACATAAGAAGACTTCTTCACCAGCCTGATGTGTCTGGCTCCTGACATCCAATGCTCCGTCTGCCATATTTTTCACTTCCCCGGAAATCATGCCGATCCTTGCCGCCAGTTCCTGCACTGAGCTGGCCTGCTCTGTAGTCCCCTGGCTAAGCGTCTGTGCGCTCGAGGATAACTGATTGCTGGCATTCGCCACTTCCTCCGCAGAATGATTCACCTGGCGCATGGCACCGCTAAGCTCCACCCTCATGTTGCGCATGGAGTGCAGAATGTCCTGAAAGCTGCCGACATATGCTTCCTCATGTTTGGTATGTACATCCAGGTTCTGATTCGCCATTTCATTGAGCAAATAACTGATATCGCCAATGACAATGCGCAGCCCCTCCACCAGCGCCGCCGTTGACCTGACAAGTACGCCGGTTTCATCCTTATTCTTAATTTGAGGCATTGGTGTTTCCAGATCGCCCTCCACAAGCAGCTTCATTCGATTGACACAAGCCTTCATGGGTTTGCCGATATTGAGGGCCAAAACCAAAGCAACAACAATGGAGAGCAATATGGATATTATAATCACTGCAATATTGATAACCATTGCGTCCCTTGTCGATTCCAAATAATTGATCTGCGGTGCCGTCACTGCAATGCTCCAGCCATCTGTCTCCAGCACGGGAGCATAAGCCGCAAACATTTTATCTTCTCCGTTTGTATAACTTCCAAATCCGTTTTTCCCCTGGCGCATCTGCGCATGGATCTCTGCCAGTTCTTGCAGGGAAGGATTACTCTCTGCCTCCGCTTCTATGTTTTGAACCGTGATCGTATCAAGCGTAATATCGGCAATCGTATCCCCCGATTTATTAATCATATAAGCTCTGCTGTTTTCGCCAATCTGAATGGCTGATACGATATCGTTCAAAAAGGTCTCATGCGGAACAAAATATACTACGCCGACAATGGATTCCCCATAGTTTCCTCCGGAATATAAAGGAGCTGCTACCATAATAGACAGTTCCCCCGTAATCTTGCTGATCAATGGCTCCGATACATAAACATTTCCCTCCATGGCCTGACGCACATATTCACGGTCTGAATAATCATTTCCGTCAAAAATACTGATGCCGTCTGCACCCACAATATTTCCTCTCTGAAAATCATGCATGGCAACGCGTTCGTCAATAATAGCCCTTTTTTCCTCTACCGGCACTTCCGGGTCGGACAGCTGCGGAATACATCCTACCTCCATGACAACATTTTTATATACTTCCAGCTCCTGTTGCGCACGGCCTGCCGCCAAGACTGCCGTCTGGCTCATCATCTTCTCTACTGTATCCATAGTATTGTGATAATTTAGCGATATGCTTGAGGATCCGGATGCGACCAGTCCGATCAGAACAGTTAGAATAAGAGATAAGGTGATTTTGGTTCGAATGCTTTTCATTGGAATGCTACCCCCTGCTCATATGGCGGAAATATGAGATTCGCCAATCAACATATCCCACCATTTTTATTGATATTATAATTATTATAAAAGTTACCGTTTCTGCTTGTCAACTATTATCTTTTATGCTTTTTCAAGGCTTTTTCACCTTTTCGGTTTCTTTGCAAATCACTTATCGCTATGCCGGATTCAGTACATAATAACCTCCACATAAGACGGATGCTCTCCATCCTGGTGAATCATGACCGTGGCCTTCTGCTTCCCTTCGCTATTGAAGCCATCCTTTGTATTGCTGTTTGGGAAAATGAAATTTTTCGCGCTGGATGTAACCGTAAAACGCATTCTATGTCCCGGAAGAAACGTATTGGATATTTTGGTAGTTCTGATCGTTACCTCATACACTTTTCCGGGTTCCATGTACTGCGGCGCCTCGAACCCGTTCCTGTATTTGACATCCATCACCCCGTCGGCAAGCTTGACAGACTTTCCGTTCTCATCCACATCCGTCATACGCAGCACAAGGTCTGTATCCGGGCAGTCGCAGGATACAAATAAATGCGCGACAATATCCCCTGTCACCGTGACAGGTTCCTCAAAAGGCTCCGAAGAAAACAGGAGAAAATCCTCTCTCTTTTCTTCCTGCGTATAATCTTCCGGTACTCCGATCTCGTTTTCAGACATATCGATGATATGTGTGGCCGGATTATCCGGGTCATAGATATAGCTGTCCCTTTCCCCTTTCAGCTCAATCCGCGTCACTTTTCCGTTTTCCGGCGGCCAGGAATCCGCAGTTTTCCATTTGTTCTCCCCCAAGGTATAATATTCCACTTTCGGCGTTTTTTCAATGCCGTTATCTACACCCCTCAGGAAATGATCCAGCCACATCATACTCTGCAAATCCACATCGTAACGCAGGGCATCCTCCCCCATGTAAATTCCGTGCAAATCATATTCCGCATTTCCACCGTGCTTCCATGGGCCAAGAATCGTTTTCCAGGTTCCTTCCGGCCAATCCCTTACCAGATCAAGAGCCTCTGTGGTTCCCATTCCATTATCGTCGAACCATCCAGACAGAATCAATGCTGGAACGGGCCTGCCTGCATAACGTTCTTTCCAGCTCGTACATCTCCACATTTCATCCATATCCTTATGCCCGAGCCATTCCGTCAGGAATGGGATTTCCTTTCCAAGGGCTTTCTTTGGGATTTCCTCCAGAGGCCGTATATCCAGCACCGTATCCCAGTCGTCCCTTATCATCCTAGCTGGCTCAAACTTCCGTTCGGACATGGCAAAAGCCCAGGCAAGCATTCCGGAAGCAAAACATCCCCCTCTTCTTGGCAGATCAACAAAGGCGCTTCCCGCACAAACAGAACTCAGCATCGCCTTTAAATGCGGATTTCCGCTGGCCGCTGCCGCCCACTGCACATAGCCAAGGTAGGAACCTCCCGTCATGGACACCTGCCCGTCGCTCCACTCCTGCCTTGCAATCCAGTTTAGTGTATCGTCCCCATCCTCCACTTCATAGTAATTCGGCTGCCATTTTCCAGTGCTCTCCTCACTCCCTCTCGTATCCTGCACCACCAGGGCATAGCCCCTCTGGACAAAGCGGTAATAGATTTCCACTCCTTTTTTCTTTCCGTAAGGCGTTCTCACAAGCACGGCAGGAATCTTTTTCCCGTCCTTTTCGCCTTCCTTTTCCGGCAGATACACGTCTGTAGCCAACTTTTCCCCATCTCTCGTATCCACAAAAAATGTACCCGCAAAACTTACATTTGCGATCTCTTCTGGATACATTTCTTTCCATTTGGAAAGCACGGTTTTTTCCTCACAGCCGTCCTGCACAAGCACAGCCGTATATTCTCTTGCGCTCATAAGCAGCGCATAGATTTTACCGTTCTCATAGAATAAATCCTTTGCCGCCTTGCAGTTTCTCTGAATATAAGCTTCTGTCCGGCGCCTCGTAAACTCCTCGCCCGAAGCGGTTACTCCATGTTCCGCCCCTTTTTCTATCATTTCTTCATATTCTTTTTTGTTGCGGAAAAATTCCCACAGGCTTCTTTTACAAAGCTGCAAAAAATACTCGTCCGCCTCCTCGCTCATCGGCTCCTTTAAAAGCCAGCGCCCCGACATCGGATCCCGCCTGGATACGAAAACTTCCTGTTCTTCTTCATAAAATCTTCCATACAAAATGCCAGATAAGTAAAAATTCCACTGCATGCTTTCTCCTCCTGTTGTGTGGCAATCAGAACATTCATCAAAATATGCCTGTTCTTTCTTCTTGTTAAAGATCCCAAATGGTTCAATGCCCGAATTATCGTATATGTGACACATTCCGCTCTGCTGGAATAGCTGCTTCAAAACAGGACTCGCATCGCAACCGTTTCTATTTAGCAATCTGTAAACTTCCAAAATCTTTCATCTATATTATATCCAGCAGCCCCTGCTCCTTCAATCATTTCTTATCGAAAAAAGAAGATTTATGCATATCAGCCCTACAACCTACTGTATTTTACCTTGGCAGACTTCTTTCGACACAAAGCGCTCCATACCCCTCTTATGTCAAGTTAATGTCACAAACTTTTTCAATTTTCCCCACGCAAAATCCCCGAAAGACGCATAACTTCATTAGGGTTATGGTAAATTAGTGTCAAGTTGGAATGCCAAACAAAACACTATTCTGTCAAAATGTTAATATCCACGTTCCGAATATCCATCGCTACCATCTCGTAACTTTTCCTTTAATCACCTACATTTTACTAATTATTTAAATGTTTACGGGGTATCACACTTTCTAATAAACATAGTGTCCAAAACTGCATATTCAAAAATCTTCTACCGCTATTTTAAATATTCTTTATTTATCCTTACTCATAAACTCACTATATGTACATATATTTTCGACTCCAAATAACTTTTTCAAATATATCATAAAATCGCCTTCTACAGGGACAGTTATAAACAGAACAAGTCTCTTTCTAGCTCTAGAACAACATACATAAAACAAATTCCTGTTTCTTATATATGCATTGTATTCATTTCCTTTTAATTTACTTGAATCACACCCCATATATTTATCAAATTGATAGTTATTCCAGCCACGCCCAACCACAAAAAGTACATTTTGATATTCTTCTCCCTTTACTCCATGATCTGTAGAATACTCAGCATTCGGACTTAAAAACTCAAGTGTGTTTTTCAAACTCACTCCAAATTCGTTTCTGCCCTTTATACTCTATTGGATACCCTCTGCTCCCTAATACGTCAAAAATCCGCGTAGGCCGTTTTTCCTCTAATGCTGAATACAAAGGTTCAACTACTTTTGAGAAAAATTCAAGATAAGGATCATCCCCATCTTTTAAACGTTCATCTAGCATTTCCAGAAGATTAACATAACTTTGTTGTTTCGCCAACATTTTATGTGTAATCATCAATGTAATATGTTCATCATTCCATTGATAATCCTTATCAGGTTTTTCCTGCAAATTATCTATGCGCTCTATCAAAATATCATTGGGAAGTTCTCCTTTATAGTATCCATTCTGCCGATTCCCACAAAAATCATTGCATGTAATTACTTTGACAAATCCATCATTGTCATCTGTAGCACAAATCTGTGGTAATTCAGGTCTCATTTCATTTAGTACATCAACAATTACCTGTTGGGAACGAAAATTTGCTTCTTTACCAATAACAGCAACATTAGCAGAATCAATTATACCGCACGAACTCTTTTCATATATGGTTTGCCATGCATCACCAAAAAATCCAAACTGTGGTCCCTCTTTCTTATCTATAAACCAATTTAAAAATTTATCGATAATAATTTTTAATGAATCCTGATATTCATCAATCAATATAATTGGATATTGCACTGTCAGGAGTTGACGAAATTTTTTATTGTCCATAAATCTGGCAAACAACGAAATGACATCATTATGGTGCAAATATAAAACTCTATTTTCCACATACCTTGCCCCTATTTCGTAATGCACCATATCAAAATCATCACCTTTTATCCCATCTGGCAACAGATTTTCTTCAACTATTTTCTCCTTCAATTCATGCTCAAATTGCTTAATAAGCCCCCATGCAAACGTATGGATTGTCATTGGATCGATAAAACTCTCCATCCGGAGTCTTGAAGCTATGACATCTACACCTGCATTCGTATATGTAATGCAAGCAACTTTTTGTTTCTTTAAATTCAATGACTGCCAATAATTATCCTGTATCCAATCAATCACTTTATTCAGGGAATAAGTTTTTCCAGAACCAGCACCAGCTTCAACCCTAAAACTTTGTCTTGATTGCAAAGTTTTTATAATAACAAGCATCTATTTCATCTGACCTCAGTTTTGCAATCTCATATTTGCCCAATGCCACAATTGTTTTCCTTCTTTCTTCTTTCTTCTTTTTTATTTTTTATTTTTTCTTAATATAAGTCCGTTTAAACTTTCTCCTTGGTTCTATAGCTGCGGGAAACTTAGATTGTTCATTTAACCATATAAGTCCGTTTTCAATATACGAAGGTATACTATAACTATCTGCTATTTCTCCAAAAATTAAATCTAAAGCAAAACCTGTCTTTTTCCCTTCTGTTTCATCAAAATTAATATTTGTTAAAATCAGTGTAGGAATTTCTAGAAAATCAACGAATCCAAAAAAACGATGCGCATATGCACCCCCAACTTCAATGATGGAACAATATTGAGACGACAATGATGGAATATTCCCTTTAAATTTTCCATATCTTTCACATTTTTTAATCATATCCGGAATCAACAGACGTTCTGCAGCACCCTCCACTAAAATGGCTTTATCGCAAAAGTACAAATCACACCGACTTAATGTTAGATACTTCCTTAAAAATTCCATATTTCCTTATGTTCTTCCTTTGCTTTACCTTTTTTCTCACTGAATTCATTTAAATTTTTGCAGATAACCTGATCTGCTTTTCTTCGTAAATATCGTATATTTTTAAATGGGACTGTATTTGCAATATGTGGGGAATGTGTACTCATTACAATTTGAATTGGATTACCCGAAAATTCTGATAGCACATCTTTCAAATGTTCAACAAACACCTCTTGCAACTGAGGGTGCATATGTGCTTCTGGTTCCTCCAAAAACAATATCGGAATTGCACTCTTAGCATTTTGCTTTACATTTCTGGCAAATTCCTTCAACAACAGTGTAATTTTAATCAGGTTCTTATATCCTAAACCGTTATGCGAACTGGGTAATGCCTCCCCAGTACCTGCTGTCACATAAGTCAAATCCGTATTGTTAATAATATCATTCTTCATTGAAAATTGTGTTTTCGCATATAATTGCATATCCTCTGCTGTTGGATAACCGAAAGGTGCCATATTGCTTACAATATCAGATAATATCTCGTTTACCTTATTTTCTGCATTCAGACTTTGCTTATCGACAAATTCCTTTAATGATTGTGTTTGAGTAGCAATTTCCTCTTCAATCTCAGATACATCACTTTTAAATATTCGATTCATCACTGTACTTAACGGTTTCTCTTTCACATTATCAGCTTCATCTAAACTTCTTTCTGCACTGATAGTAGTCAATACAAATAAATCTCTAATCTCCTTTTTTTTTCCTGCGTATTACTTATGTTCGTTGGATTTACTGCCATTATATGTAGCGAAAATAAACTCGAAAAATTTTGCTCTATAATTTTTGACAAAATTTCAATATCGTATCCCACATTTTCTTCTTGCCCAATATTTTCAATACTTTGTTTCATATTTTCATAGTTCTTTTTCAACTCATACAAAATATTGTCTGTTGCAGAAAATGAATATCTTGCCACAATTACTGCTTCTGTAACCTTTTCATCCAGATCTATAATAAACGGAGATAATCCTCCAAGGTAGTCCGTTTCCGATTCTTTAGAATAATTAATATACATACGTATCATTGTGGTAGGAATCATATCTACACAATCCTCAAATGAAATCCTGCCGCTCCAAAAATCAGTGAATGCATGATATATGCCCTTACGGCATTGAATAGGATAATCATCAAAAACTAAATTACTGCCATTAACAATCATATCCATCAAATTCATAAGTGATGTCTTTCCGGCATTATTCTTTCCTACAAAAAGCGTCAACTCTTCATCGAAATCTACATCATAGTCCATTAACAATCTAAAATTTTCTACGTGTATTTTTTTTAGAAACATAGTTTTCCCCTTTCTCTTACAACCAAAATTCTTTTGTACATCCTTTTCATAAATACTATATTATTGTATATAATATATATGGCATACTGAATTGACCAAACAAGAGTCTTCATTCAATCAACATTGTTCCATGTACTCTCTTAAATACTTATATGGAAATGGAAGTACGGTATATTGATTATTTCTCACAAATTCCACTGCCATAAGCGGAAGCAATTCTTCATATATTATATGATCCCCCAATGAAATAACCTTCCGCATGCAACAGGCATTCGGATAAGAACGTTTTTTGCTCTTTGCACCGACATAATAAACAAATGCTTTACCATCTAAATAATCATTCATGTTATACTCATACTTTATATTTAATAAATTGCCAATTTGAAAAGTGGATTCAAATTCTTCTTTACGTAACTCGCCGTCTATCCAAATATCATACTTTTCATGCAAAAATCTATTGAACATTGATGCAGCACCCGTGCGCATATTTAACACTCTCTTTAACGTCTTTTTCGTAATCAGTTCTGTTTCTTCTGACAATTTACTTTTCCACTCTACAACGTTCCCAACATAATCCGGATATCCAATCTCAAAATTTTCTATTGCTTTAAACAGTACCTCTTTTTGAACCTTTTCTTTCACATCAGTTTCCTTCAATGTATCCATAAGTGCTGTAATATTGGGCAAAGTCTTTTCTCTTGTTAATAATATGACATTTATGTTATCAATATCTGAATAAACTAAACCTTCTACCTGATTTTTGGCACCACGATGTCTTTTTTCCACAAAATCATATGCATAACATATTTTGCTCCACTCCTCCGTATCATTCTGACCACCATCGCAAAACGTATCAAACTCCAGTTCACCATTACTATCAATTTTTAGTCGATAATAGTTGTAATTGCTATACACCTTTTTATTAATGTCATTCGTATGTTCTGTACTCTTTCTAAACTCCGTCTTGTTTTTTCTCCTGATAACAAATGCCCATTCTTTTCCGGAATCAAGTCTTCTCCAGTCAAAAATTGAAATCAGCTTATCTCTCACATCGCCTTTAATAATCAATTCCTGTATTATCTTTTTCACAGCAGGTGAGCCACCTTGTGACTTTGTAAAATGTTCCGCTTCTTCTGTCATATGCTGAATGATATATCCTCTAAAGTTATCATCATGAGGATCATGGATGTCATTTTCAGCATAAAACCCACCATCGTGAATAATTCTTATATTATATGCATTTGGGGACACTTCTCCTACACTGGCTTCGATGCCATAGTACGTTTGCAATTCATATTTTAATCTTCCAACAATATCATCTGATGTTTCAGATTTATTTTCGTCTACAATAACAACTCCTTTTTTCTGTAGTATTTCTCCATATTGATGTTCCGATATTCCCTGTTTTTCCAGACTCGAAATATTAAATTCCTTTGCATCTTCCCGCTCCATCATCTCTATCGTAATATATCTGGAAAGATTATCTTTCACATCTCTTAAAAAATGCTCCATTATACCCATCTTACTCTTTCTGAAATGTGCATAATCCGTAATATCAAAATTATCCACCCTAAAATGATTATGTGGTAACGAGCCTTTTTTGTATGTAATAACATTTACGTCCGTTTTTAATTTCTTTCTAAACTCACCCGTTTTTGAATCTATCACATATAACCCGGCTCCCGCACTATTACATCTTTTGAATGTTCTATGTTCCAGATTTAGATACATCCCAGGGTCAATAACAATCTCCAAAAATCTAATAAAGTTTATTTCGCCCGTTATTTTATCCTTATGGCTCCATGAGGGTTCATGGTAGAAAAGCTTACCTGTCAGATTATTATACATAAATGCATCAAATTTAGGTGTTCTCATTGAATTTATCAACAATTGAGCAAGCAGTCTGTTTTCATAATAAAAATATTTATCACACTGTTCACTATCAAATACATTGATTTTCTGAATTCTTACATCCTTGTATTCCTCCATGATGCTATCTTTAAATTCTCTTTCTGTTACATCGCCTTTACGAAACAACACCAGTGCAGTTGCCCCAAAGCTCCATTGAACGGCTACCGCCTTAAACTCATATATAGCTGAATCCAATATGTTACAACCATAATAGTCCTTATTAGCCTTCTCAACCCTAAAAATATCAAAGTCAGAATCAATATTTTCCATATTATAAGTTACACTAATTCTATTCGTTAACATTTTCAAAATCCTCCCTGCGAATCATATGTAAATTATCATAGCATACCGTCCCGTCTTCTTTAATCAGCCTCGGTATCTCCACCAATCGCTGATCCACAATGGCACTTGGCTTGTAATTTTTATCCGATACGACATTTATTACATAAACACGTTTAGCTCCTATATAATCCAGCTTTCTCAATATATCTTTTCTGATTTCATCCCTATCCTGCACATATGTAAATTTCCAATTTTTGAAGTCAACATACACATCATCAGACAGCCTGTAATCAAAAAATTCAAAGTATTCCGGTTCTGTTATTGATTTCAGCCCAATCCCCAGTTCTTTACTCAATATAAATTTACCCGCCGCTTCTCCCAAGGCTCCCTTGTAAATATTATGAAACAGAACCGGGCTCATAAGATATTCATTCATATGAAATTCTAATGCATATCCTTTTTCTTCAAAATAAGATTTCATTCCCGGATACTTTAATACTTCTTGCAATCCTGATTCGTTTTCACTCATTTCATAAATAGCCAGTTCATCTGAATTACCTTTGATTTTTGCTCTTTTACTATTTCTAAACGCCACCTTGTCATTTCCAAAATCTATTGTAACATCGTTAAAATCCGAATATTGTGAATAAATATACCGATTCTGCTTTACACCGCTTGTAATATAAAGTTTTTGTATATACTCATTATCCTCCCAATCAGATATATTTGCTGTCGGATATTGTAAAACCAATGTCCTTAAATGCTCCCATAACTGCATACTTTCCCTTGTCCAATCTTTTGCCAACATTCTATGTATGGTCCAAAGACCCACTGATGATATCTTTTCCGCTTTATTTAGCAAAGTATTTTCTTCTGGCAGATAATCCTTTCCCAACGTTTCACGCATAGAAACTATTTTTTTCATTTCAGGCGGTAATATACGCTTTTTCAATTCACCAACATACAATTTTTCTAACAATTCAGATTCTACAAACAAATATATATTAGGATTCTTAACAAACGTTCTGCACATACGCCCTACTGCCTGCAAAACCATTCTGCTCGCCTGTACAACAACGCTTTTCAATTTGTATAATTTGTTTAAAGTATATTGTTCGGTTCCCGTATATGAACGAAAAGCGAGTTTTAACATTTGCTCTTTATCAGAGTAATTCATTTCACCATTTTCGTACAACTCCTCAATTTGAAAAAGCATCTGCAATAATTCATGAGAATTAATTCTATCTTCCTGATATGTGTTCACTGTCATATTTGTTATATTGCCCAAATACAAAGCATCAAAATCTTTATACAAATATCTGTTATCATTTTCATCAAATTCCCCCAACTGTACACCTGTCATATGTTCTGGTATTTTATACTGTAAGTTTTGCCCTGCTCCTATGGTTTGATAAGACGACATAACAAATATTTTTTCACCGCATCCTAATCTCTGTTGGAGCGCTTCCTTATCCTGCTCAAAATTCTCCCCTTTTAAAAAGCACAGGCTGCTTTCTATTTGATGCACCGCTAATCGGGAATATCCAAATAACTTCGTCAAAATTTCTTCATCCATTCCCGGATTATTTTTCCTAGGCAATGCCATCCCCAGATACAACATTGATTGAATATCCTCAGTCTTATTAAAAATACACATAGCTTTAAGTATATTACAGTATCTTATTATCTGGTATTCATTGTCTGCCATATTGGTGATAATATTTGCTGCATAACGTGCAATTTCTGCGTCCATAAATGTCTTACAGTAATTTTCTGCATGAAATCCATGTATATCACTTGTAATTATCTCTCCATGTACCTTAATATCTCCGGCTATATACGCACTCCACCTTTTCTCTAAAGCATTCTTTGTTTTTTCTTTTAAATAATGCGGGGTTCTGTGAAAACGTTCTTTTAACTGCTCCTCCAAATATCTTAAATCATAATTCCCTACAACCGTATCAATTTCAGATGTTGCGGATATTCCAAACACAGTTGCTTTTCCTGAAAGGTATAATATAATTTTTTCAGGCGTATCATATACCTTAACAAAATTAAGATTCGTATTGTCATGATGTGAATCACTGTCCTCAAATTCATAATATTCCATGCCAACCTGATAGAAACTTGTATCTTCCAGTATCAAATCATGATTATTACAAACCCTTTGACAGGTTTCGCCCATAAGTAAAGCCCTCTGCTTATTGGTCAATTCTAATCGTTTTAAAATGGAACTAATCGCATTTTCTAAACTCATCGCATCCATAATCCCACTTCGAGAATTATTTACAATATCCATGTAATTCCTTGCCCATTCCATAGAAAACATTCTAAAATGCAAAAGAAATAAATTGATTTCACGTAAAAGGCTATATAAAACAATATCTTTTTCTTTATTCCTGTTTTTAAAAAACTCTTCCTTGCCTTCAAAAAAAACATCTATACGATTATCTTCTTCATTTAATGTTGCCCTAATATATTGCGCGCCATCTTTTAAAACAGTGTGAAAAGAACCGTCATTAAATAAAAAAATCTGCCTCCGTTCTACCAAATCTTCCCTTGTCTTTATGCTCAATCTCACATGGTAATTCTCTGCAATTTTCCTGGCTTCACTGATTAATGAAGTAAGCGTGTTTCTATTACCAACCTTTTCAATCTGCTCCATTGCTTTTCTCATATCAGATGAAAAATCATTTGGATTCAATGTACGGTATATCTGGCGAAACAACTGAATGTAATCCGCCTGCATTGCCAATGACTTCTCAATAAGTTCATTTTGTATTGTATCTTTTGTTGCATCAAACTCATCAATAACTATCACTGCTTTCTCAATTAAATCGGAGTTTAAAAATTCGTAACTGGTATCAGTGAGGATAGAATTTCTCTTCATAAACTTACTAACACTCATTAACAGAATTTTATAGTCGTCTGTAAATACTGCCGGATATAATTTTCCAATCCATTGATACTCAACCTTATCTCTAATGGCTTTTTTACGTTGTGTTTTTGTTGAAAAACATTTTTTCAACCGCTTTGTTATCTCATAACGAAGCAGTCTGTCTTCCTCTGCTATTCTATCTGCTAACTCCTTTATGTATTCTTTATCTGCATATTGCTTGTCTACAGCATCTCGATAAAGAGAAACAACTTTACGTAATTTTATATATGTATCTGTCTGCATCTCTTCTGGAACTTCAATATCAAGAATCTTTTCAACCACTTCATCAAAATTGGAACGCAATCTTAATACATTACATTTGTATAGCTCCTCACTTCCATAGGCTGCTTTCAGCGCATCTTCGGGAAGATTTTTATTCAAAGTTGTGAGATAGATTATCTGGGTATTGTCCTCTATAGAATCCGCATATTTCTTCATCGCCTGTGCCGAATCAAATGTTTTACCATTACCAGTAGGCAACTCACACAAATATAATCCACATTCTCGCTTTTCCATAACATTTAACAAATAATCTTTCAACCTCATTCCTCCTACTAACTATATCTGCCATATCATCAGCTCTCAACTTTTCTTCGTATTTCTTCCACCAACCGTTGCACTATACTCGCCGGCCACATCTCCGATGGCTTCCTTTTCCCATCTTCCATGCACTTTTTGTAATATCGCTTTGCTATCTGAATCGCTTTTTCTTCATCCCCATGCTGCACCAGTTTCCGATAAATATCTCTATCATTCTTAGAATACTTTTGCCTTGTTACCTTCTCAAACTTCTCCGCAAACCGTTCACAACATATATAAGATTCCTTGATAGCAGGCATCTCACCAAAGTATGCAAACATCCATATTTCAAAGCACGGGTTAGACCATCCGGCATTGATATCGTTTCTCTCTGCCAGCCTTATAATCTCATCAAAATCCTTTACCTGATCCCTGTCGAAAACAATCCATGGAATACGATACTGCGATTCTGCATCGTTAAGTTCCATCGCCCTTTTCACCAGTTCTGCGGTCTTTGCCCTTTCCACCTTTATAACCAAATGGTCTTTTAGTTCCACGGGAATGCTATCTCTCAAACCTTCAAAATAATTCTTCTCTGTTTCCTCCGTATCCGTTACAATCAGGTAATACCCTAATTCAGGTATCCTTGTCCCTACCCGCTTATTCCGGTCTTTTCGTTTCCCAGCCCTGCGGTCACTGGGTTTGCCTTTCCCTTTACTCGTCATCCAAAGTCCTCCCAGTCAGCATTTCCATGGGCTTCAAGGCAGGAATAGCCCCATAACTGCCTGTCAGATATTTCTTAGACAAAGCCTCGTCTCTACGTACCTTATTGCCTTCTTCATCTTTAAAGTCAGCCAGAGAATATAATTCAGAAACTCCATCCCTGTTTTTATTGACCAGCCAAATCTCATCCCTGCGAAGCAATTCATTAGAAAACTGCCAAACATCATGTGTTGTAAAAATCAACTGTGCATTCTGCGTATTGATTTCTGGCGACAAAAAGGTCAATATAATATTCCGTACCAACAACGGGTGCAGCCTAGCATTTAGCTCATCTACAAACAATGTGCCCCCATGATCCAACACATCTTTTAAGGAAGGATAGAGCGCAAACATTTTTAACGTACCACTGGACTCCAATTTTAAAGGAATAGATGCCAGCTCCTGACTGTCCACCATTTTGTGTAACGCATCAATCTTATAACCTTTGCCTGTATCTTTCTCATCTTCTTGCTGCAACTCTTCTACGTTAAAATCCTGAATTGCCTCATCAAAAGATGCAAAATACTTCACTACATTCGCCTGCACTTCCTTGCTGTCTACAAAACCTTCCGGAAGCACTCTTGATCGAAAGTAATTTTCTGCCGGATCACCAAAATCAAGAACATCATTATTCAAAAACCAGTCTCTTACTTTTTTTAACTTATCAATTCTCAATTTTGTTCCTAATGAAACAATAAGTGTTTCTTTATTTAAGGATGCTTTGATATTTTCTATATGGCTTTTAGAAAAACCATTCATCTCCAATTCTTCACCTTTTTTTCGGTAAAAGATTGTTCTATAGTTGTTCCTCGCTGTTTTGGCTTTAGAATATAGCCATTCCTCTACCACTTCATTGCTTTTCAGTGAAAATCCATATTGATAAATTTTCCCGCTATTTTCGGTATTATCTACATAAAATACCTCAAATGTAGTTTCCTCGTCATGGCTCTTTCTATCAAACAAAAAAGGAGTGACTTTCATATAATTATTCTCTGTTTTCCTGCGACTGTCTTCCTCTCCCCCAAAGTTAAAGGATTCTGACACATAGTAAGTCATATAGTCAAATGCATCATATACATTAGATTTTCCGCTCGCATTGGCTCCGTAAATTGCAGCAACCTTTAGTAGTTTGTCATTGGCAATATCCACCACATGGCTTTCATGTTCCGTAATCTTAGTGGCTGATAAATCCAGTGATACTTCATCCCGAAATGATTTGTAATTTTTAAAGTTAAACTGTATCAGCATAATAATCTCCTCATTCTTATTAAAACTTTTATTATATTATACCCTAAATTAACAAATAATCAACATGTAATTCATATAAAACCCTGAATTATATGTTGATTTTTTATAGATTTACATTATATTTCCTTTAAAATGAATATCTAAACAAATCCAGTTAATTTACTCAGCAAAATTTTAGTCAGTCCGTGGCAACACTTTATTCGACAACAAGCACTGCGAAATAGCATGTGTTTTATCTCACAAATCCGTGTTTTTCTACCCCGGCAGACTATCCTCGACACAAAGCGCTCCATACCCCGCGTATGTCAAGTTAATGTCACAAACTTTTTTCACTTTTTCCACGTGAAAATCGCTGAAACCTGCATAACTTCGTGGGGCGTATGGTACATTAGTGTCAAGTGGGAGGAAAATTAATGGTGAATTAATGTCAATTTGTTTTCAATGGAAAAGTGGTCGAATTCGACCACTTTATAATCATGCATTTATCTGAAGAGGAACAATATTCTGTAATGTAACAACATCCGCCAATAAGCCTTTCCCATATTATGCAATACCATATTTTTTAAAAATACTATTCAAATCCTCTCGGCTGATTTTTCCTGCCAGATAATACGCTTTAACACTGGCTTCTATCGCTTCAAAAACAGTATCAAACATAAACCAGTCACCTGTATTATAATATTCCTGTAATTCCATAAAATCGCGTTGTAGCCCATCTGGCAAATCATCTCTTAAAATTATCTGTTCATCCACATACATTATTTATCACCTCTCCTTTTACTGTTTCCCATAATCTAATGTACACAATCATTCTTTATACATTCAAACAGTACTTTTTCATACCTATATTGAATTATTGATGTAAAAAATCTCTTCTGTATTTCTGACAAAATTGGTATCTCTTTTATCATTGCTTGTATCTTATCCATATTATTGCCTATTTGGGGTGTCAATCTATAAACAGCCTCTAAACATTCCGGATAATCCCTGCTTTCAATTATATGATATGGATTTACCCGTTTCCCATGTAATTCAAAGATACACCTGCGTGCTTTATACGCCTCTGCTTCCATTTTATTAGCATCATTCATTACGATTCCCATCTTTTCATCATCCCATTTGCTATTTAAACAATTGCCATTATCATAAACAGGCGCAATCTCCTTCGAACCATCCTTTCTCAAAATGATTCCCCAATTGCTGTTATTACGATCTGTATTGCCAATCAGCGCATCTATTATAAACATATTCCAAAAATGCTCTCTTACTCCCGGAACATTTTGCAAAAACGGATGCTCCTGTATCGTCATCATAATTTCATACAAGTCTACGCCTACACCGTTTGTCTCATTGCCATTTGAATCTAAAAAATGTGGTTCAAAAGTAACTTTTATTTTATCAAACTCATAGAGTTTATCTCCATCTTGTAAAAAATCTTCGCAGGCAACTACAATTTTGTTATTTCTGGTTCCTAAAATTGTATTGTGAACAGGCAAGCCAACTATCTCGTATATCTTTGAACCAATATATTCACAGACAGGACTATTCGAATAACTCAGATTAATATTTTTCATCTGCTGTTCTTTTAAATTTCCCGGAAATTTTAAAAGATAGTCTTTACCTTCATAAGTAATTCCCATTTTTCGACCGGCTGTTCCACCATACATTCTTTGATTCTGCTGAAAGTTATCAAATCTTATTAATTCCAAAATATCACCTCATCTCTATTTTTTCAATATCTATACAATTTTCTTTTTGAAGTTTTTCATCAATTACTTTTTTAACATCTTCATCTGTCAACAAATATTTTAAATCATCTATTTTTAGAATAGCTAACTATTATGGTCTTAAATAACATTGATTATACTCTCTGGTAAAAGTTGCCGTATCTCCTCCAAAAACTCTTTCCTGTCATAAAATTGCGGGCTAAACCCTATTTTCACAACATCAAATGCATTCTCTGAAACGGGAATTGCTATTTTAGGAAAAAAACAGTTTTCAGTATCTGCCCATCATGAATCTTATATCCATTAGCAAAAATTTCTAATTGCTGAATTCCTACTTTAAGTCTTACTTCCTTTTCCGTTGTCCAATCCTTATCATATGATTCTTCTCCAAACCTTCTACACATTCCATGTGTAGCTTTAATAATTCCTCCTATTTCCGGTGTCAAAGTTCGCACTTGAATTCCATTTTCGCCTAAATATCCTATCCCCGATATATTTTTGAAAAGTTCATCATCATATTTAATTTGATAGAAATCAAATGAATTAATATAAAATGGATTTATAATCCTTCCCTTTTTCTGTTCCGTAATTTTCATTCTAAGCGCTTCATTATCATTTTTCATAATAGTCATAAATTCATCATTACACTTTGAATTATCACTACACATAAACATTGCTTTTCTAAGAAACCAATTTGTTTTTATACCAATTAGTACACCGTCATACTCACTTCCATATTCTTTCCAATGTATATCTGGAATCTGTGCGTCATAGGTAAAACAACAAACATAATATTTATTTTCATATTCTGGAACATCAATGCGTTCGGTTTCTTCCATATCATTCACACATTTAAGATTTGACAACCAAAATTCTCTATTTTTTAGAATACTTTTCAATGCAGAAACAGTTGTACAATGATATAGCCATTCGTGTTTTTTTGCCAACTCTTTGCTTTTGTGGATAAACTGAAGGTTTTCCGCTATATTATCTCCATAAATCACAGTTCCTTCAAGTGATTTTGTAGCTTCCCATACCTCTTCTAATTCTTTTTGATTATTCATCAAACACACCTCAATTTTTAACATCATTAAACAGTTTTTATTGTAAACCAATATCTTATCACTGCTATTTCATCTGTAAATAAAATTTTCTATTACACTAACCCAAAAATGTTTCTCACCAACAACTCCTCTTTTAATGTTCTTAATTCTATCACAAATCTATGTCTTTGAGTACAATAATATCTTCTATTATTTCCTGCGGTAAATTCCATAAAATTAACCAACACATAATAAGCACTTTATTCGACACCATACATGAAAAATAAAGTGCTTATTCCCCCAAAAACCTCCCCAATTCTACCTCGGCAGACTATTTTCCACACAAAGCGCCCCATACCCCGCGTGTGTCAAGTTATTGTCACAAACATTTTTCAATTTTTTTGATCGAAAATCGCTGAAAGCCGCATAACTTCGTGGGGCGTGTGGTTCATTATTGCTAAGTTAGGGCAAAATTGGTGACAAATTATTGTCAAGTTGGAATGTCCGAAACAGCCTTCAGGATTTCCTCTGTAATCCCCGCCATATTCCTGTCTGCCGCATAAAGTTCCGCTCCCTGATTCTTTAACTGCCTGACCAAACCTACTGCATCCGGCACCGAACGTGACAGCCTGCTCATATTACAGACAAATACCCCATTATAAGTCCCGGCATTCATTAAAAGTTTTTGCAGTCCGGGGCGGTCTGTCCGCAGGCCGGAGATACCGTTGTCAGCATAAATATCTATCTCTGTCCGCTCTCCCCACATGCCTCGGATTTGCCCTGTCAGCACTTCTGCCTGATGCCGTACTGCCACCTGATCCGGATTCCCTACTCTTGCATATATCGCTGCCCTCATTCTGTCTCCTTTCCATTTTCGCGGAAGTTCCACATAATTTCAACTCTTTTGTCTTTATAAACGTATATTTTCTTAATAAATACATCAACCACTTCCTGTGTCAGCATTTCCAGATGGGAATACCGGATGACCTGCTTCATATCTTCCCCCGCCCTGCGGTATTCCTCCCGAAGCTGTTCCAGTTCTTCCCCCTGCGCATCTGCCTCTGCCGACAGCCGGATAGTCTGCTCTTTTATGCTGTCTGCTTTCTGTCTGTAGCTTTCGGCAGATACTCTGCCACAGGCGTAACTTTCATATAAGGCGTCTGCCTCTGCCTGAAGTTCCTTCTTCCTGCTCTTGCAGTCTGCTATCTTCTTTTCCATCCTCACAATACAGGACTTCTGGAAAGAAACAAGACTTTGTTTTTCCTTTTCGGCATTTCCGCGCACCATCAATTCCCGGTTCAGCATCATCAGCACGGTTTCCTCCAGCAGATCAGCGGAAAAATAGGTACAGCACTCCGGTATCTGCAAAACGGCGTGTTTCCGGCACTCAAACCTGCGGTATTTATTCTTCCCCCGTATGGGCTTGTAAGTCATGGAATAACCGCATCCGCCACAGAAAAGTTTCCCTACAAGCGGGTTTTTCTCCCCTTTTCTGGAAGTGTCCGCATCTTTACGGAACAGGCACACCTTTTCGTATTCTTCCGGTGTGACGAGTGGCTCATGGTGGTCTGGTATCACTTTCCATTCTTTCATTGGTACAGCGATACCATTTTTACTGCCTACAGACTTACGCTTTGATTTCCCGTAGGCCATCTCACCCAGGTAGAAACGGTTATTCAGGACAGCCCGGACAGACACATGATCCCACGCCTGCATCCTGCCGTCTTTATCTGCCCGCTCCGGGTGGCGCATCTGTGTTTTGGTCGGTATCCCCTTTTCATTGAGAATCCTTGCGATCTGAGCGCTTCCATTCCCACTAAGGGCAAGTGCAAAAATATAACGCACGATCTCCGCTTCCTTTTCGTTCACTACAACTGTATTTTTTAATTCCCGGCTTTTCTCATACCCAAAAGGCGCCTGTCCGAAAACATATTCCCCGCTGGCGCATTTATTTTCAAATGAAGCCTTAACCTTTACAGATATATCCTTGCTGTATAAGTCATATAAAAGCGTCTGAAATTCCGTATCAATAGGGGTTGTGCTTCCCGCATGGTCGCGGCTGTCGTAATGGTCGTTTACCGCGATAAACCGCACCCCCATGAACGGGAATATCTGGTTCATGTAGGTTCCAAGCTCGATATAATCCCTTGAAAAACGGGACATATCCTTGACAAGTACGCACCCGATTCTTTTCTCCCTGATCTCCTTTAACATTCTCTGCATTCCCGGCCTTTCCATGCTTGTGCCGGAATAGCCGTCATCACAAAACTCAGAGACTTCTTTTCCCCTCAGTTCCTCATTGCCGCGTATGTAGGCATAGAGCATGGCCCTCTGGCTGCTGATACTGTTGCTCTCATCCTTGTCATCCGCATCCTCCAGGGACAGCCGCAGGTAAATGGCAAGTTTATCCATTTGCAAGCACCCCCTCCAGCAGTTCATTCGTATAGGCAAACTGTACTTCTATCCTTTTCCCCGGATAGACATAAATCCTCCGGATCAGGGATTCTATCATTTCCTTTGTAAGTTCCCTGCCGCTTTTCAAACGGAGAAGGGCACGGGCCGCCGCAAGGTATTTCCCTGATACGGTATCCAGGTTATTCCTGTCCGCTTCCAGTTCCTCCTTCTGCCGGTTTAAGTCTTTAAGCCTGCCTTCCTGCCGCATCTTATACGCGACATACTCACTCTGGGAGATAATGCCCTCCCGGTATTCCACATATTTTGTCCGTTCTTCTTCTTTTGCGGCGGCAACAGACCTTTCCGCTTTCCTGATTTTTGCATCAATTTCTGCCCCTTTTTCCCGGAGCTGCTCTTTCACGATCTCTGTATATTTCTTCATTTTCCCCAGGTACACAGAAAACTCCATTTTAAGGAGCGGCATCAGAATATCCACCAGTTCCGCCTTTGAAATGCGGTTCGACGCCGGGCAGCTCTCCACTTTCGTCTGCCCGCCGTTTAAGCAGAAATACCCGTCCAGCCTTGTCTTGCTGCTATCCGCATAGGTTTTCACATAACTATGTCTTGTCATTTTCCTGCCGCATACGCCGCAGTAAAGCACACTGTCAAAAATATTCTCCCCTATCGGGCACCCTTCCGTCGGATGTGCATAGGATTTTGTCCTCTCATGGAGCCTTTCACACACTTTTGCCGCCTCTGCGAACATTGCCGCATCAACAATGGGAGCATGGGTGTTTTCCCTGACTACCCATTCCTCTGACCCTTTATGGATACGGTTTTTTTCGTCCCTGGCGGTGATGGAAGTCCGCCCCTGCACCAGCTTCCCGGTATACGTCTCACTTTTCAGGATGCGTTCCACGGCGCTTTTGTCCCATCCCTTATATGCCCCGGATTCCGGCACAAAAAATACCTCCCCGGTTTTCTTATATACAGAGGGCGGATTGACTTTCTTCCTGTTCAGGTCATCCGCTACCGCTGTGAAACTGCCTGTCTCGATAAACAGGCTGAAAATATGCTTTACAATTCCTTCCGTATTTTCATCCGGTAAAAGCTTTCGTATTTTTTTATCCCACCCGGCTTTATAGCCGTAGGGCGGCGGCCCTCCTACATAGGAGCCTTCCTGCCGTCTCTGTTTCAAATGCTGCTTCGCCTTTACGGAAAAATCCTTTGCATACATATCATTGACAAGGTTTTTTATCTCCGCTGCCATCTGCTTCGTATTGCTTCCCCGCATCCCCGTGTCGAGGCCGTCAGCAACCGCAATGAAGCGGACGCCCAGAAACGGGAATATTTTCTCAATATAATTCCCCGCTTCCAGATAGTTCCTGCCAAACCGGGAAAGGTCTTTGACCACCACACAGTCAATGCTTCCTAGCCTTATATCCTGCATAAGCCTCTGAAACTCATCACGGTTGAAGTTGCTCCCTGTTTTTCCCAGGTCAACATAGCGGTCTGCAATCTCTATCCGCTCTGTTCCTTCCCTGTTAAAATCTTCGATATATTTTTCCGCAATCTTCACCTGCACTTCAACGGATTCATTCTTTTTCTTGTCCTGGTCGGATGAAAGCCTTGCGTAAATGCCTGCTTTATAACATATTTTTGCTTCTTTTACCGCCACAGCAGGGGCGGAAGTCCTCTTTGACACTCTCCCCATGCTATGCGCTCCTTCCCGCTTTCCGCTTTTCTTCTTCCCTGTCCTCCAGAATCTTCCGGCCAAGACCTTCCATGATACGGAATTCATCCATGAAATAAAAATCAATCACAATCTGTTTATTTTCATAAACATAGATCCGCCTGATAAGGCTGCTCAAAGTGTGCCGGTCTATCTCCCTCAGTTCCACGCAGCCCTGGAAAGTTTTCAGACGCCCCGCAGAAAGCACTCCCTTTTTAAACATGCTTTTAATGAGCTGCTCCTGCTTTAGCATGGCAGCCTCCAGTTCTTTCCCTTTCTGCGTAAAACCGCTGTGCAGGCGTTCAAATTCCTCCTTTGTGACAACACCCTCCCTCAAATCCTCATATAAGCCAGAACAGAGGGAATAATATTTATCCTGCTCTTTTTTCAGCCGCTCGATCTCCTTGTCATACCGGGCAACTGCTTCAAAGTTCGTCTCATACCGCACAGCCCGGTCAAAGAGTTCCTTTTCTTTCAGGAAGGAATTTGCAAACTTCCGGATGCTCTCACAGATGATCTCTTTCAGCGTACTTTCCTCTATGCTGTGCCTGCTGCACCCTTCCCCGCGGTTCTTTGTGGAACAGATATAGTACACTTTGGACGCGCCTTTATAGCGGGTCACACGCCTTATCATCTGCTCTTTGCAGTCGCCACAGAACAGTATCCCTACAAACGGGTTTAACGTCCCTGATTCCGGGCTTTTCCGCCCGTCTGTTTTCAGCAGGCGCTGTACCACCGCAAAGTCATCCGCGGATATGACTGCCTCATGGGTGTTCTCCACCTTGATCCATTCTTCTTCCGGCTTTGCGGTATGCTTCTTTACCTTATAATTGACCTTCTCCGTTTTTCCCTGAACCATGTGCCCCAGATAAACCTCATTGGTCAGTATCCGTTTTACCGTGGCATTCCCCCAGACACTGCTTCCTGTCCCGGAAAAACCGCTTTGATAATGAAGCCCCATTGACTTTTTATATTCTTTGGGAGAGAGTATGCCGAGGCTGTTCAGCTTTTCCGCGATTGCGGATAACGCCATCCCCTCGATCTTCCATGCGAATATCCGCCGCACGTTCTCCGCTGCGTATTCATCTATGACCAGCCGGTTCTTATCTTCCTCACTCTTTTTATACCCATAGACGGCAAATGCAGACACGCACTCCCCGTTCCTGCGTTTTACCTCAAGCTGGCTTTTTACCTTTGTGGAAATATCCCGGCAGTAAGAATCGTTTATAAAGTTTTTTACCGGCAGGACAATGGAGCTTTCCCCTGTGTCCGCCGATATGCTGTCGAAATGGTCGGTCAGCGCAATAAAGCGCACGCCAAGAGCCGGGAAAGTCTTTTGTATGTACCTCCCGGATTCAATGTAATCACGCCCGAAACGGGACAGGTCTTTCACTACCACACAGTTCACCCTGCCTGCCTCAATGTCGCCGATCATCCTCTTAAATTCTGGCCTGTCGAAATTGCTCCCTGAAAAGCCGTCGTCCACATAGATGTCGTAAAGCTCTATGTCCGGCTGCTCCCTTAAGAATGATTTGATGAGTTCCCTCTGACTTCCGATGCTATTGCTCTCGGACTTATTTAAACCGTCCCTGTCCTCGTCATCCCTTGAAAGACGGAGGTACATGGCCGCATAGAATTGTTTTGCTTTCACTGTATCACCCCTGACTTTTTATTAGCTAACAAGGATAGCCGTTATCCCATTTAAGCCTGAAAGCCAGGGTTTCCACTGAATTTAATCCTGACTTTAGATTAACATAACTTTTTTCTCTTTTCAAGGATAAACTGCATCCCATACCGGAAAATAACAGTACAGCCCACGCCATTCGCAAAACGCGCTTTCAGCGCTTTCCGCTGCTTTACAGCTTCTTTTGCTCATAAACGGGCGTTCCCTCAGACCTTCATCCGCCTGCCAAATTCATGCAAGCATGATTTGTCAGCCAGGTTCGGTCTGGCTGAACTGTTATATTAAATATGTATCTCCGCAAGCCGCCGCAGGTATTCCTCCATCTTGTCGTCAATGGTCGGCCCCTCCTCCATGAAGCGGACTTTCACAATATAGTCCCCGATCCGGTGGATGTATACGTTATTGGTCTGCGCTGCAAAAGAAGCCAGCTTCTGGGGGACGGGTTTTTTCGTGTCAACCACAATATCCCTTAAATCCGTCAGGCTATTAATATCCACATCCCGTATATCCACAGCCGCCATCTCCTGTAATTTTTCCCTTGTCAGTTCCATATCCTGCCCCTTGGCCACCTTTCTATATCTTATTTCCAGTTATGGTTGTCTTATCACAAAAACCTGTGCCCTCCCTATACCAGCGGGATGGTACACTGTACGCACCGCCCATTTACCAGAACGGTATGGAAAAGGCTTGTGACAACTGGTGCATTACCCACGGAAGCGGTAGGGGAGTTTCCTGCCCCCGCGCTGCCCGTTATACTTTTCCAGTATCACACGGGCAAAACGGAGGGCCGTGTTGCTGGTGGAAAAATCCGCCCTCCCCCTGCGGTTGATTTCATCCGGGTCGCACTGTGAGAGCCGGGAAATAAAAGTCTTATCGTTTATCTCCGTATCGTAAGTCTTAACAAAGAGCGCCATACCAGAGAGAACAGCCGCTGTCAGGGAGCGCGGGTCTCCCTCCCAGGCATCCCACAAAAGCTGTAACATACGGGTAAAGGATGCGCCACCCAGCAGACGGTAAGCATTTAGCAGCGCACGAGTTGATACAATCTCTCCGGTTTTCCCGTGGCTTTTCCCAAGCGCCCATATAAAGCCGCCGTTTTCGACTAACCGCTTGACTTCCGTGATCTCCGCATCCGCGCCGGATTCCGCCAGCACATTTGTGGACTGTGACAGGCTCAGGCGCTTCTTAGCCTTGTCCAGCTTATAGCAGAGGTCAGCTTCCTGCTCATAAGTCAGGCCGTCATAGACCTTGCAGTCCACCATGACGCCCCTGCCGCCGTTCATCTTCCGCATGGCGGAAATGCGGTGCTGCCCGTCCACTACATAAAACCTGCCGTCACGGAAACTGACTGTGACCGGGTCAAGCAGGCGCTCGTCCCATTCCCTTATCAGCCGCTCCACCTCTTTCGGGTTTACCGGGCGCTGGTAGGGCAGGCCGGAAGTCAGGCGGTTTGTGTGGATGGAACGCACAACGCCTGGATTACTGTACTCCGGGTCTGGCTGAAGCGCCGGTTCCGGTTTTGGTTTTACCGGTTTTGAAGAATTATGCTTTTTTCTGTAACTGCTCATGTTTTCATTGTCCTTTCTACTTTATGTAATAACTGCCCGGCGGCGGCGCATATGGAATCCGTCAGTTCCCGGAGGATAGATAGCTGCCTCTGGCTGACATAGGGAAATACCGTGTCATAATAAGGGTCACTGTACCAGCCGATCTCTTTATGGAATTTCCGGACGAAAGCCCCATATTCTTCCAGGAAGCTGTCCGGCGTGCCGCTGCAATCCTTATCCGGGTCTTTCAGTTCCGCTATCATATCCTTTAAACTGCCCCCTGCTTTTTCCGGTTCTTCCTTTTTCTTTTCTGCATATTCACCCATGTTTCTGATCTGTTGTGTTGTCAAAAGCCTTGCCGCTTCTTTCTGGTCTTCCGGTTCTAAGCGCGAGAGTTTTAACGCCTCCTTTTTGGAAATCTTTTTATCCGCATTTTTGATGATTTCCTTCGCTTCCTGTGTAAGATTTTTTGCGGTCTGTATCTGCCGCTCCACAGTCCGGGGGACTACCCCCAGCTTTTCAGCGGTGTCCTGCGCGAATGACTTCGTTCCTAAAAACGACATTTTGTCGCTTTTAGAAGTCTGTCCATTGCGCATCCCCCGTTTTGTCTCCGGGTGCAGGGTCTCATATATTTCTTTCCGGCGCAGGAGTATCTCGCCGTATTCCAATGTAGACATATCGCTCCTGACAATGTTCTCATCAATCTCCGCCAGTTCCGCCGCCAGCCCCTCCAGGCTGCTGACAGTGCAGTCCACTTCCGTCCACCCAAGCCTCTTTACCGCTTCCAGACGGTGGAGGCCGGCGATCAGGAAGTTATCACGGTCTATGGTAAGGGGATTCAAAAGCCCGATTTCCCGTATACTGTCCGCCAGTTCCCCTACATGGCAGGTGTCAAGGCTGCGCCGCCCTTCCTTTACCTGGATTTCTTTTATGGAAAGCCGCATATAAGCAACACCCCCTTATCCTCTTTATCTTTTTTACTGCCTGCCGGATGGAACACCATGCGCCGCAACCCCCGCCTATTCATCAGTACGCATCAAAAAGGCTTGTGGCGGCAGGTCTTACATCCCGCCAGACACCATCACACTTCGCGTGATGTCTTATTGAATAGAAATCCGGCAGGCGTTTCTCCACACCTGCCGGAAACATCAAAGGCCGCCACGCTCCGCGTGACAGCTTATTGAGTAAAAGGATAACCGTCCGGAAAGTCCATGTATAAAACTCCTGTGTTTCCGGTGCCGATTCCTGCAAAATCATAAAGTTCCTGTTTTGTGCCGTATTATCAGGCGGCGTGACCGCCCTTCTGCCCACCCCCGGCACGGGAATATCCAAGCCGCCTACGGCTCCATAAGCGCCATGATACCGACAGCAGGTGGCGGCAGGTGACTAAGCTGCCCAGGCCATGCCCACAGTATCCCCCTTTCACCCTGCGGTACGGGAATATGCTGGTTCTCCTTGATCTGGCGGCTCATGGCGGTTCCGGCGCTGCCATGCGCCGTTTACAGGCCCTCCGGGTTGCCGCTCGTGCCTTTGAAGTCATCTTTTTTGACGGGAGCATCAGGGGAGGGAGGGAAAAACTTCTTCCCTCCCTGTCCCATCCGTACCCGCAGGCAGTCATCGCGCCCGTGCCTGGGCCGCTTGCTGTTTTCACAGCCCCGCACAGATAGAGAAACTTGAATACTGGTTATGAACAGAGTTTTCCCCTGTTATTTTCCAATGTCCGTAAAGAGAACCAAACGCTTCCTGCTGCGCAGGCAGCTTATTGGCAAAAAACCCCCTCATAATGTAAGGGACTGTACCGGCATCCTGATAGAAAAAATCTGATTATTTTTCCATCAATTTTCTCAGCTTGTCCAAAAGCCTGTTTTTCCGGTAGTGGATAGTGTTCTGCGAAACGGCATACAACCCTGCCACTTCCCGCTCCGTCTTTTCCAGATAGAACAGTTCTTCCAGAAGCGCCATTTCCTCCATGGAAAGGCTGTGCAGGACAGCCCGCAGCTTCTCTATCAGGTCTGCCCTGACCACCCTGTCCTCTACGGAATCTCCTGTTGCCGCAAACTGCCAGTCCTGCTCCACAAGCTGTTCATAGGACAGTTCCCGGCTGGGGATATAACGTATTTCCTTCGTTTCCGGGTTTACCTTTGTATGCCCCTTTTTCAGCCTGCCCATAAAATAACGCTCCTTATCCTCCGCGCGGTAGTATTCCCGGTACACTTCCTCACTCACCGGTACGGGCTGTCCGTTTATGTATAAATAGAAATCTCTTTTCTCCATGTATTTTCCCTCCGAAATTCTGAAATAAAATGGGTTCCAGAATCCCGGAGGGAGGGGCACGGCACCGTAAGGGAACGACACCCTGCGGCAGAAAACGACATAAAAAAAGCCGCACCCGGAAAGTGCCAGGCACGGCGGGAAGTTTTCTGTATTTTATTGGAAATTCATAAGGACGTGGGGAATTTTTTGTCGATAGCAGAAGCGCCGCAATCCCCGTAAGGACTGCGGCGCTTCTATGTGTCTGTTCTGGTTCTCCTGTCTTTCCCCCTGGTTCCACCAATATATTCCCCTTACCAGCGGGAAACGATATTTCTTCCTAAGATTTTTAATGATTTCCCTGCTTATTTGTAGTAAAAGGAATTATAAACGGTGATATTGTCAATAAATAATCGTAAGATTGTCAAAAGATGAGCAGATAACGCAAGTTACGACGAAAAACGGCATAACCGCAAAGATTACACCGTTTCTATATTTTTGTGCTATATATCATCCTGAATGAACCGGTAGCCCACTCCGCGTACATTTTCAATGCGGCAGGAAGTACAGTCTGCTTCCTCCAGCTTCCTGCGTATCCGGTTCAGGCAGGAATGGAGGCCGTTATCGGCATCCCGCAGGTAATCGTCTCCCCACACCTCACGGTAAAGCTGTTCATTCGTAAATACCCGTTCCGGACTAGATGCAAGCAGGCAGAGCAGGTTGAATTCATACCGCGGAAACTCCATTTCCTGCGAATTGATAAAAACTTTGTGATAATCCACGTTAATAAGTAAAGTCCCCTTTGAAATAATGATGAAAGGCTTCTGATCAACCTGGTTCAATTCCGTATAGCGCCTGATCAACGCATAGCTGCTGGCGAAAATTTCTTCCACATAACTATCTGACCACTTAATATATTCATCTGCACCTGCTTTAATCGCAGCGATTTTTTCTGCACTGTCATACTGCCGGTTTAATACCATGATTGGGGCGTTTGTCAATCCCCGTGTAAGTTTTAATGAGGTTAAATACTCCTGTCCGTCTGAAAAAATAATAACTAACAAATAATCGGTATTCCTTGACAATTCACAGGCTACTTCCCCAACACCAGATACTATACGGGCAAATATTCCATCTTTCTGCCATTCTCTCCGAAGGTCAGACAACTGTGGTCTTTCTTGGCACAATATCAATATTTTTCTTTCCATAATTGCCTCCTTCTATTGTGCATTATAAAAATTGGAGGATTTTCTGTCATTGTCATTTCCCGACTTACAGTTTTTTTCCCCGAAATACAGGTATCGCCCCTCATAGATAAATTTTCGGCCCACAAATACAGACCGATGTTTTCCTGATATATCTTTTCATCTGCCATTTAAGCCACACACAATAATCTGTCTGCAAGCGTCCCTCTGACATGATTTTAGTTTCACTGAGACCATTTCACTTATTCATGAAACCTGATGCTTTGCAAAAAAACTGCGGGAAAAAACAACACCAACTCCCATAAATATCAGTGCAACAGGTACAGCCATTATTGCATACAATACACCGCTCCCCATTTGAGCTACCGACATAAGGGAAACAAATTGCGCATGGTACAATGGTAAAAGCGTGATAATCCTAAACAGTGGACTTGTTTCGGAAATAGGCAACATAACAGGAAAAAGATAAATTGCCGCAGAAGCCACTAATGCTATCATTTGACTCTTACATACAGCGGATAGAACCAATGTAACACCCGTAATACTTATCGCACCGGTAAATGCTAAAAGGATTTGATATTTAAGCAATGTAGCGCAAGTAATATTAAATGGAATATAACCCTCCACAAAACCCGCAGGTGCAAAAAGAATACTGCAATCCAGCCCGCTACTTCCGTATAGAATATAAGCATATATAAGGTTAATTGCTGAAACAGCCGCAGTCACAATCAACGCAGCTAAAACACTTCCAATGATTTTTGCTGCAGCACATTTTGTTTTCCCGTATTTGCTTGTTAGAATAATACTATCCACTCCTCCGTACTCGCCGGAGAAAACAGGCGCAGTCATAACGACAATAGCTAATGACAAAATAATAAATATTCTTACCATATTTTGACTTGTTTCAAGCCAACCGTATGTATATCCTATCTTAATTTCTTCGTTCCCAAATACATCGGAAACGCTGAGTCCATTCCAATTACCGTCCAAATCAGAAAAGTTACGGAACAAAGCCGATTGCATGGCGTTATTGTAAAGATACGCCGCATTCATACCATGTAAATCCTGCGTAGGCTTAAAATCTGCCATCATTTGCTGCACTTTTTCATCAGTCAGCATCCCCTCATATTCCTCTGCGATAGACTTATCAATTTCAACGGCTGTCCGTCCTGTACCTTCATTATTTATTCCGTCAAAAGCATACATATTTTGATAAGTGGAAAACCCAAAGAAAACCGATAAAAGCAGTAGAACCGCCAAGATAACCTGTGTAAGACGCTTTGAAAATATCTTCCGCAGCTCAAATTGAATTAGTTTTTTCATTTTTCCGTATCTCCTTTAAAATAGAATAAATATAAATCTTCCAAATTAGGCTGTACCCGTACTGCATCTTCCATAGGCGGGCGATCTGCTATTATCCGTAATACGGTTTCACCCCTGTCTGTGTTCCGGAGATTGCTCGTATTGAACATGGCTGCACATTTTTCAGCACGAGCAGCCGGAACAATACATTCCCATACCTGCCCATCAATTTCAGAAGTGATTTCCTGCGGTTTCCCAAAATGGACAATCTGCCCGGATTTCATCATAATGATTTCTTCCGCAATAAACTCCACATCCGAAACAATATGCGTTGATAAAATTACGATACGATCTTTCGCAAAGGCACTGATCAGATTACGGAAACGTACACGCTCTTTTGGATCAAGCCCTGCTGTTGGCTCGTCTAAAATCAAAATATGAGGTTCATTAAGCATTGCCTGTGCAATCCCCAAACGTTGCTTCATACCGCCGGAAAAGGTCTTAATCTTATGTCTGCTCTCCGCAGATAATCCAACAGCTTCAAGCAGTTCCTTTGATTTTTTCTTTGCGCTTTTTTCATTTAACCCTTTTAAGGCAGATACATATAGCAGAAAATCAAGTGCTGTAAAATCGGGATAATACCCAAAGTGCTGCGGCAAATAGCCCAAAAGATTTCTATACTTTTCTCCAATCCCCACAATGTTTTTACCATTCAAAACAATCTTCCCGGATGTGGGAGTTTGAATGTTACATAGTAGCCGCAT
>CAJUHH010000002.1 GCA_910585965.1 uncultured Lachnospiraceae bacterium | reverse complement strand
CCGTATTTCAGGCATTTTTCGGTGTGGAACTTAGAAGTTCTTAGCGAAACGCCCTTTGGCGTGAGCTTTAGAACTTCTTTCCACACTAACTTCCAGTCTTTTCCTAATACTATACAAGAAACGGCTTTCAAATACAATATCCAACATGTAAAATACACGGAGATTAAAAGCAAGGTATTGACAGCCTGCTTTCGATATGCTATGATACCTTTTGAAAGAGAAAGGAAGTGCTGAATTGAACGATAACCTTACCAGCGGGCAACTCATAAAACAGCTACATGACGCAATCGAAAGACAGGCAAATAATTCCTTGCGCCAGAACGATTTGACTATGGTTCAAGTATGGGTGCTGCTGTCATGTTAGTACGTCAAATAAGCTGAGTAAAAGAGTGGCGGAAGACCCCTATAAATCAAGGATTTTCCCCACTCTTTTGCTATCAAATAAGTAAAATCAGCTACTTCAGTTAAAGTCATTTTACTTGCACCTACTGGTGTCTGCGATTTCTGCGGTTCACTGCGAGGTTTTGCGATTTCTGCGACTTTCTGTGAATCACTGCGATTTTACCCTAATTTATCCCACTCACGCTTGTCATATGGATAATAAGTCTTTGCGGCAGGCTTTTGCTCCAAAATTTTCCGGAACTTTTCTACGCTGTCTTTTCCAAAAGTAAAAAGCTCTGCTGAGTGCTTCAGCTTCATCATATGGGCATAATAGTAGTCTTCACTACAGCCATAAGAAAGAATCCATCTTGTCACAATCCGGGGCATCTGCTCATGGCAGTATTTACGGTAAGCCTGAGAAAAACCCCGCTTATAGGGGACAGCGCTGCTTCCCTTAGCCTTAAGGTAGTCCTGCCATAGCAGTTCTGATGCCAGTTCCAGCATGTCCCCGATCACCGTACATCTGCCGTAATGCCTGACTATCGCACCAATATATGTGCGGTGGTGATGGATGGTGGCAAGCACCGCATAAAAAAATCCCCGGTCGATTTTTCCACCCCTATTTTACTTTGGGAAGCGCGGCGCTGCTTTAGTTCTCCCATAACCTCTGCATTAAAAAGCTCGAACAATGTCCACGGGGAGATACGCCGTCCGACTGTCCCCGTGCCGGATTCGCGCTCAAATTCGCGGATACGGCGGCGTACCGTGGACTGGCTGACCCCGGCTGTTTTAGCAATGATTCTCACAGTGAAATTATAATCTGTCAGCTCCGGCGTGGAACTGAGGATTTTGCAGAGGGCATGACGAATCTTAATAAGTGATTTCTTTACCCGCATATCCGCCTTAGTCATAAACCTTATTATATAGGATTTGGAGTTTATGTGATAAATTTGGAATACTACCGCAGGATATTCTCGTAATCCTGTAGGTCGTGATAAATGCCGAGAACATATGCACAGTTATCGGCAACTTCATACAGCATAAAATATCTGTGCCTCCTAAAATGAATCGTCCGGTAGCCCAAAGCCCGCAAGTCAGCGTCGTCGCAAAGTTTCAGGCTGCCCGCCATATAAGAGAGCCTGACGGCGGTATCTTTCATGTCCTGTTCGACGCTCAGGGCAGCCTGCATATTCTCCAGCTCATAGGCAATATAGTCAAGAATCTGTTGTGCCTGTTTTTCTGCTTTGTCCGTGAATATAACTTTAAAATCCGTATCTTTGTTCCAGCCCATCAAACACCTCATCCGCACTTTTGTATCTGCCGGCCACAATATCCTTTTCTGCAGCCCTGGCATCTTCCATGAAGTCAGCTTTTGACATACGTTTCAGAACCTGGCCAACTGCGGCATCAGTTGACTCGGACTCGTGTTGGCGGAAGAGTTTTTTGATCAAATTCTGGATTTCTATCAGGTCGGTTTCCGGCAATTTTTCCATCATAGAGATTGTATTCTCCAGCGTCGTCATTGTACCGCTCCTTTCTAAATAATCGTTAGGTTCTTTTTATTTTATCTATATTATAGCATTTTATTTATCAAAAAGGAACTCCTTCCTTTCAGGCCAACGGTGTTCCCGGCACAGTACATGGAAAAGACCCGCAGCCGCGGGTCTTTCTCAGAAATAATGTGCTTAAAGAACTATCCCCCTGTCACGGACGCCAGTATTCAAAGGTGATACTTCTGCTGTCGAAATCGATCCTGTTAAGGATACGGTCCCTAAGCAGTTTGAGCAGCACCTCCGTGCTGAAATTCGTCTCAATATAAAGGTTGTCATCAACCTTTAGCGGGGACAACATTCCCTGCGGAGAATCCGCTATGACTTTCCGGCTCCGCCCCAACGTTTCATTACGGATGGCAAGGAGCGCTTCGTGATAGTGTTCCTCCCGGTTGCAGATGTCAAGGACGGCAGCGAAAGCCCGTTTCCAGGAAGTCACGGGGATAACCTCATCCCCATACCTCACAAATGTAGGCTTTGTCCCCCGCAGGGTGCTGATGTCCCCATAAAGAGCAATGCCCATAGTTTCTCCCGATGCTATCGCCTGCCCGGGGTTTTCCCTTATAACAGGGGTACTCCTGTGCGGTGTATCTGCACCACCGTCACGGATAATCCCGTTAATCTGGCGGTTGATTTCCCTGATCAGGGCAATGCGCAGCGCACCCAGCCGCGCCAGGACATCCGTGGGCAGGCCGGGAGTTTCTGTAGGATTGGAAAGGCTGCTGTCCTCCGATGGAGGTTCCCCGGCAGTTTTAGTCTGCACCGCTGTATCTGCATCCTCATTTGTCCTGACATTTTCTGTCATTCCAGTATTCTGGCCTGCGGTTTCCTCTTCTTCGGTGTTTTCCGCGACAGGTTCATCCTCTTTGGGATAATACCCGCCGCCCGCCAGAGTCTTATAAAGGGCATGGATAACGTCAAAATCTAAATCATCCGGCGCCTCCAGATTCCCCTCGCGTGTCACCGTGTAGCTTCCAATCCGGTAGGCGTAAGTCGGCATCCTCATGTAGACGGCGGCCTCCCCGGTAAATCTGCTGATTAAGTCTACCAGCGGTTTGCGGTTTTCAGCATTCAGTGTAAGTTTCATGTCTGTTCCCTCCTTTGTGTTTTTGTTTTACATGGTTTCCGGGAGGCGGCATTAAGATATAACATATGCCCCTCCCGGATAAGTACTGGCTTATGAATTTTTCTGCATTTTTTCAATGAGTTGCATCTCCTGGTACCGGTCATTGATTTCCGCCTGTTCTGCCGGTGTCAGCTTTGCGCCGTTTCCAAGGAGCCAGCGCGCCGTATCCCACTGCCGGTTGCGGAACGCACCTATGATAAGGGAGTGTTCTTTGCCAAATTTCTTATAGGTTACGTCTAACCGCTGCCCACTATGATAAAGTTTCCTTAGAGTTTCGGTTTCCCCGGCACAGGCCAGTTCAAAAAGTTTTTCCGCTGTCATCGCTGCCCCTCCATTCTCTGCCTTCGCTAACGCTGACCTCCAGCCCATCCTTATAGCTCACAGCCATGTGGCCGTCTGCCCGTACAGTGATTTTGTCCACCAGGGCAATAAATGCACTCCCGCTGAACGTCCTGACGGTTTCCGGCTGCGTTTTCAGGGACTTCAGGTAGCGCTGGATTTCCCCTGCCCTTGCGGGCCGGGCGGTTTCCACTTCCCTTTCCAGTTCGGCGACATAGCCTTTCCTGCCCCGTAAAAGATGGTTGAACGTGACCAGGAATGCCGTCTGCAGGTCACTTTCCCTAACCACCGGTGTCTGGCAGTTTGGCTCCGTATCGTATTTATGCGTGCACCGCCAGACATAAACCCGCTCTTTTGAATCGGAATACCAGAGTTTCTGTCCGTAGAAATGCCCGCAGTCGCCGCAGATGACTTTGCGGTCGAAAACGGATTTTGCCCGCCGCCCACGGCTGCATCCGCCGCGCTTTGCCAGTTCCACCTGTACCAAGTCAAAGGTCTCCCCGTCAATAATGGCAGGGTGGGAGTTCTCCACATAATACTGTGGCAGGACATTCGTATTTTTGACCACCTTCTTATTAAGGAAATCTGCCGTATAGACTTTTTGGAGCAGGGCATCGCCTTTGTATTTCTCATTCCGGAGGATGCTCATGATGGTCGACACGCTCCAGTTACAGTTTTTGCCGGACGGCGTGAGAACTTTCCTTGCGGTAAGAATCCGTGCAATCTCCCGGACACTCTTGCCTTCAAGGTAAAGGTTATAAATCCGCCGGACAACTGCCGCCTCTTTTTCCACAATCTGCGGTTTCCCGTCTTCCCCTTTTTCGTAGCCGAGAAACTGTCCGTAGGACATGCTCACCTTGCCGCGTTCCATGTTTTTGCGCTTCGCCCACGTGATATTCTCGCTGATAGAACGGGATTCCTCCTGCGCAATGGAGCTCATGATCGTGATGAGGAGCTCCCCTTTGCTGTCCAGCGTGTAGATGTTCTCTTTCTCGAAATACACCTCCACGCCTTTGTCTTTCAGCTGGCGGATGGTCACAAGGGTATCCACCGTGTTACGGGCAAAGCGGGAGATGGACTTTGTGAGGATTAAGTCAATTTTCCCATTCAGGGCATCCTCTACCATCTGCCGAAAGCCGTCACGCTTTTTGGTGTTCAGGCCGGAAATCCCTTCGTCCGAATACAGCCCCACAAACTCCCATTCCGGTCTGGACTGGATATAGCGGGTGTAGTAATTTATCTGATTTTCATAACTGTTAAGCTGCTCATCCTCGTCCGTGGAGACACGGGCGTAGGCTGCCACCCTGCGTTTGGCCGGGGCGGCAGTATTTTCTGTGCCATGCTGGCTGGCAGTCGGCTGGATCACGCGTATGGTTTTCTCAGGCATCGCTGTTTCCCTCCTTTCTCCGGCGGTTCCGCTCAAGGGCCAGTTCCCGCGCTTTCTGCCGCTTTTCTTCTGTCCAGCTTTCCTTACGGGAATGGTGCTCCCAAAATACGTCCTGCTCCGAGCCATCCCCGAACACATAGACAAGGTGATTGGCTCCTACCACACGGATTGCCGAAAGCATCGCAGGCACAGCGGTTTCCAGGTCGTCACTGCCCAGCACTTCATCTGTTTTTGCAATCAGGATGTCTTCGGGTATCTGTCTGCTGTGGCAGAACTCTTTGCCATAAGTAGAAAAAGTCCGGCATATCCACGCTGCCTGTTCATATGGAGTCCCCGCATTGGCAATCCGGCGGCGGTAATGCATGCCGCACTCCCCGCATTCGATTATCCCGGAAAAAGGATAGCGCCTCGACCACTGTCTGCCGTCTGCTTTCATTTTTTCCCGGCGTTTTCTCCTTTCTGCCTGTGCGGCATCGAACATTTCTTTGGGGATGATAGCCTCATGGCTGTTTTCCACCAGATACCGTGTCCTTTCCCCACGGTTTTCTATCGTCTTTTTGCTGATATAATTCTCAGTATAGGTTTTCTGTAACAGCATGTTCCCGCAGTACTTTTCGTTTGTAAGGATGCGCCGGATGCTGGTGCGGTTCCAGAGCCTTTGGCTGCGCGCCGGCGCTATGCCCATACGGATGAGTTTTTTGGCAATGGCATTTTCCCCCATGCCGGAGAGGTAATCCCCAAATATCTGCCGCACAATTTCTGCTTCTTTTGGTACGACTGTCAGCATCCCGTCTTTCAGACGGTAGCCTATCATTTTCCCAATCGTGGTGCGTCCCTCCTCGAAGGCCTTTTTGATGCGCCACTTTTGGCTTTCGCTGGCAGAATAGCTTTCTGCCTGCGCATAAGCAGCGAGCAGGGTGATAAGGAATTCCCCATTTTCCGAAAGCGAATGGATATTGTCTTTCTCGAAATAGACATCTATCCCGAGGGCTTTCAGCTCGCGCAGGGTGCTTAAAAGCACCACTGTGTTGCGGGCAAAACGTGTGAACGCTTTGGTGAGGATCAGGTCAATCTTCCCTGCCCGGCAGTCCGCCAGCATCTGCTGGAATGCGGGCCTCATTTCCTTTGTGCCGGAAATGCCCCGGTCTTCATAGATACCGGCAAATTCCCAATCGGGGTCTGCCTGAATCTGCGCTGTGTAAAATTCCGCCTGATTTTCCAGAGAATTTAGCGCCATTTCTTTTTCCGTGGAGACACGGACATAGGCAGCCACCCGTTTCCTCCTGTGCTTTGGACTGGCTGTCTGGCTGTCTAATTTCTCAATCCTCATAATGCATCATCTCCTTTTGATGTTGGAAAGAGGGGGCAGGACGCCCCCTCAGCCTGTAAGTTACAATTTCCTGATTTTACCCTTGCCATAGACTATTAGTCACTCAGATTGGCATTTCCATCAAGTCTTGATATTATGCCGGATTATGGCATAGTGCCGGCCTTCCCCTCTTTGTCTGAATCCTCCACAGCCTTCAGAAGAATTTCCCGGTCAAAATCCGCATCGAGGTAGCCCCGGTGGATTGTCCAGAGATAACCCCTGCCTGGTGCGCAGTAATGTCTGCCTTCCGTGTTCATAATGTAGGCCATCGCATAAACCCGGCGGCCATTTACCGTGACCCGCAGCCGTTCCTTGCGGTAAAGGCAGGGCCAGCCTTCATAGCGGTCAAGCGCCTGTTCGTCACCCGGCTGAATCCGCCAGACCAGGACGGGGACTTCCCCGCCTTTGTGGCGTTCAATCGTCGCTACCGAGTAGAACATCAGCCGCCAGTTCCTCAGTGTCGCTGTCCCCACGACCTGTGCCGTAGGACAGCGGTGTGCCATCTGCTCCAGATTGAGGTTGGAGCCGTAGGCGATGTAGAGCCTTTCTTTCCTATCCTTCATGTGTATTCCCTCCGTTCCCGATATGGCTTCTGACATTTTCCCGGCTACCGTAGCGCCAGGCGGCGTTTCCATCCAGATGTTTGTAAAGGTGCTCCCTGCAGCTCTTAAATTCCTCACCGATAAAGCCAATGCGGTTTAAATAGGTGCGCATGGCGAACTTCTCGTTCTCGGCCTGGACTTTATGGTAGAATGCAGATTTTTGGGTAAGGGCCTGATGGTCCATCGCAAGTGCGAACACGATATAGGCCCGGACTTTCCCGGCATGGAGCTCACTGTTGAAGCCCCTCAGCTCCACGGTGTGATGGCCGTGGAAAAAACTGTGAAGATTGAGGAAATGGTAGCGGCTTTGGTGGTAATGGGAGTTGCGGTTACCGCCATACTTCTCATACCAGATTCTTTCAATCTGCCCAAATGTCTTTGGCTTTTGCCGGTTCATCTGCTCTACCAGATAAGCGTCCATCTTTTTGCAGTAGTTCATCCGATCCGGTGCGATTTGGAAAGCCTTGTAAAACAGATCATTGCGCGAGGCGATCAGGTTCACAAAGTTACGGATGCTGCGAGGGGTGTGTTCGCCTCCGTCCAGATGGATATGGATGCCGCAGGTATTATTCGTAAAACCCCCGGCTTTCCGCAGCCTCCTGATTAGTGACTGGATGTTGCCGATATCTTCATAATAACTGAGGATCGGGCTGACCATCTCCACGCTGTAGCTGCTGCCCGCGCCGACAGTCCTCCGGTTCTTTTTCTTCTGGCATCTGATACTGCCATCATACATGAACTTCCAGACCTGCCCATCCGGCGCGGTTACTTCGTAGGCTTCATAATAGCCGCCGGAATACCTTGCGCTGCCGTGCAGATATTCTGCGGCTGCACCGGCCGCCTTTTCACGGGTGATGCCGGTAAACTCCACCTCAATGCCAAATTTGTGTGTAAACAACTGTATCCCACCTCCTTTTTTGATTGGCGGTCACGGGAGGCTCTGCGGCACACCGCAGAAAGAAATTCCCGGTGTACCGCTCGCAGTCGTTTCGCTGTTAAAGTGATATTTTATTTATTACATTTTTCCTCCTTTCCCGGCGGCGGGCTGCCGCCAAGGTATTTCTGTGAAAGTTTCTGTAAAATCCGGTGGTATTCACTGAGCGTGATAAGCCCCTGCCCCAGCAGGTCGTCCGCCATGCAGCAGAGGGCATGGTACCGGAGCTGGCGTTCAAAATCTGTCATCCCCGCACCTCCATCACCTGCACTGCTTTCCTACTGTCGGCAAAGCATTTCCGGCTGCAGAACCGTTTATGCGGGTTGCCAAAGGCAGTAAACTCACGCCCGCACTGCTCGCAGACCCGGCCATAAGGAATGCGGCGTTTCTGCTCATTGCCCCATGCGTTGCGGCAATGGGCTGAACAGAACAGCTGCTTGCCGCCCATGGCAGGCCTCATAAAGTCCCTGCCGCAGTATTTGCATTTGGGCGTGCCGGATGTTCCTGCGCCCAGGACCACTGTGGGGATAGCTTTATCTGCCTTTGGTTCTTCTTCCATGATATGGTTAAAGACATAGCGCACGGAACTCTCGCCCCGGCCAAGTTCCCGGCCAATCTGGACAAAACTCTTCCCCAGAGCCCTCTGCTTCACGATATATTGTTTTTCCTGTTCAGACATCATGTCCCTTCCCTCCTTTCCGCCCCGCCGCGGCAGATAAATCAAAAATCAAATCGGGCATAGGCAGTCCTCCATATCCAGTTCATCACGGAGCATGCCGGTAAACTCATCCGGCAGGATAACCGCGAAAATACGCGGGTACTGCGGGAAAGTCTCACGGATGTGCCGGATCAGCGAGCGTTTCCGCGCTTCGGTCTTTACAATCCAGGCCACCAGCGGGAATACATCGCCGTGCAGGCGCTGCTCGGTGTCGCTTTTGTAGTATTCATAATAGCGGCGGCACTTTCCGATAATGGTCTGGATGTCCTCAGTGTTTAAGTCTACCTCGATAAACCAGCGCAGCTCATACCATGCCTCTTCATGGCTCATCCAATCCTGTTTTTCCGTGACAATGGCAAGGTCAGGTTTCAGGATGCGGTTTTTATAACTGCCCTGGTATGGCCGCCAGCAGTCCGGCTCCACCTGGAGCTCTGTAAGCTTCATGTCCTCTTCCCGGCAGGTCTCCACCGCCAGCACATAACATTCAGCCACGGAAACAGTGTGCGCCAGGGTTGCAACGGATGGCTCAATGTTGCGTTTCCTGATTTCCGGCTCATGGCGGTGTATCTGCAGGATATGCTCGCCGGCTTCGGTGAGGTAATAAATGTATGCCACATAGCCACGGCTGCGGCAGTCCACCTTCCGGTTGACGGCGGCAATGAGCCCCAAATCAGACAGGGCTTTCAGGCGGCGGTTGGCAGCGGTCGTGCTGGCATTTTTACTCGCCCGGCCTGTAAAATAAAGCCGTTTAATCTGTTTTCCGAGGATTGCCCGGCACCGGCAGATGGTGCCAAGAATCTGCCAGTCGAGGTCGGAGAGTTCCGTCTCCAGTGCAAGCAGGCGTTTTCTGGTGAGCCTTGACGGCGCCGCACTTATGGCAGGAGATACCGCTCTAGGACGGTATCCGTCTTTTCCCTTATCAGGAGTGAAAGTGCCGCTTTGTGCGCCTTCTGGGAATCCAGTTGTGACTGTGCTGTTCATAAGGTTATTCATCCTTCTGCTCCTTCCTGCGGCGTCCTATGCCGCTCTTTTTGAACCCTTTTGCTTCTTCCTGCGGCAGGGTGGCAGTGTCCTTAAATATCCCTTTCAGCTCTGCCTCTACCGCTTCGGCTGGTGTGCCGTAGCGCGCCATGCTGGCTGCCCTAAGCTCCGCCGCCCCCTGCAGGGGTTCCGGCTTTGGGAGGGTCACGCCCTGCACCCAGCCGGTGTTCCTGCCTCCGCTCTGGAAACTGGCATAGACGTGGTAGCGCATGAGCGAGGCAAAATCCAGCGCCTCCAGCCCGTCAGCCATCGCCGCCATATCCTTGGCGTCCTTCCCGCTGATGCCGAAAATAATCTTGTTCCGGGCATTGGCATCCACGCCGGAGCGGAGCAGCACCGGCAGCTGGTCACGGTATTGGTGTGCCATGGTAATCGCAAGCCCCATGCCCCTTGCCTGCGCCAATGCGTCCGATAAATCGGTTGGCAGTGAGAGGTAATCCTGCAATTCATCAATGTAGATGCTCACCATTTTCCGCTTTTCCTGCGAGATATTTGCCCGGCCAAGCGCCAGTGTCCAGGTCAGGCCGACGATCAGTGAGCCAAGCAGCCTTGCAGATTCACCGCCGATAACGCCTTTATTCAGCGGCACCAGCACAATCTTTGATTCGGTGTAAAGGCTATTTAAGTCAAACTTCGGGTGTCCCTGCCCCAGGCAGTTACGGAGCTTTGGGCGGAGCAGGAACTGCCGGAGCTTGTTCAAAACGGGCTCAGTCATCTGCTGCCGCTGATATGGGGTCAGGTTCTCAAAACGTGACCAGAAGGGCTTCAGGGCGATTTCGTCTTTTACATTTTTTGTGATGTCAGCGCGGAACTTTTCGTTTGTCAGAAGTTCCGGCAACCACATCAGGGAAGCGCCGTCCACCTCCATGAGTGTCAGGATGGCGGCAGATAAAATATCCTGTGTGCGGACACCCCAGCTGTCTGCAAAAATCTCTTTTAAGACTGAAAGCACCGTGTCGGCAGTCAGTTCCTTATCTTGCCCCTTTGCACAGGTCAGTGGATTGAACCCTACCGGCTCCGGGCTGGCCGGGTCAATCACCACCACATCTTCTCTGCGGTGCGCAGGGATGCGCTCCAGCACGTCATCCACCAAATCCTGCTTTGGGTCGATCACAAGGACGCCCCGCCCGGCGTTAATGTCGGAAAGAATCAGGTTTAACATGGCGGTAGACTTTCCGCTCCCCGTAGGCCCCAAAATGATCGTGTGTTCCAGTGCGTCTTTCGGGGAAATGCTGAGCCCTTCCCCATTCAGGGCAACCGCAAAACTCCGGTCTCCGCTCTTAAACTCCGGCTCTCTATACCATCCGGGCGGCAGGGCAGCTTTGGGGTGGAGCGGGGCAGTTCCGGGCAGAGCATCCTCGCCCACTGGCAGGAGCATGAAGCCGGAAAGCTCTTTCACCGACAGCCGGAGCGGGAAATGCCATGGCACGTCTGCCTCGGTCAGTTTCTTCGGATTCTCGCTGGCGGTATAAATTTTGACGCCTGCCGATTCCAGAATGCGGAAAGCGGCGGTCAGGTTGTGCAGTGGGTCAATATAGTCCTTCCGGTTACTGGAGCCGATGCGGATCACCGCTTGGAACCCGCTCTGCTCGGCTTTTTCCTTTGCCGATTTCACCATGTCGTTTGTGGCTTTCTGTACCGTCCCGGTGATAATCTCCAGCCACGAGGCGTTCGGGTCCTGCATCCCGCCGGAGAGCGGCACTGGGCCATAAGAAGCGCCCAGCACGATCTGTATTGCCAGTTCCTCATTTTCCCCGGTGTTCGCCAGAGCCGCCAGCCCTGCCCGGAGCACCGCCATGGAAGTGTTCATGTTGAGGGAAAGCAGTTTTTTGGAAGTTTTTAGCTGCGCCGCCCCGGCGGTCTCTTTCCGTGGGGTCTGGCAAATGCTCCCAAAACGGACATCCCCGTGCGCCTTAAAAATGCGTTCTATCTTATCAAGATGCTGGCGTTCTGCGCCGAGCAGGTAGCGGATTTTCCCGCCGCTGCCCCGGCACTCCCACACCACCGCGCCGCGCGGGTGTGTGGCGGCAAGGTGGGAGAGCATATCCCACACCGCCTCAATGGCAAACGGCCTCTGCCATGCCACTTCCCGCCAGACGAGTTCCTTAAAATCATGTGTGCTCATAATGCCGCCTCCTTTACCATCTGTCCCCATGCCGGTTTTTCCAGATATGCCAGCCAATGGCTGCCCCAGTTATCACCGCTGCAATAATGAGCAGCACCCACCAGACCTCGAGAAAGAACCGCACACCCAGCCGGATCAGATAGCCGCTGACGGCGATGATGAGCGCCGTCTCGAAGATATACTGAATCCATCGGCCGTGGCCGCGCTGCTCCCTGTCTCCGTATCCGAACATAAGCCATCACACTCCCTCCGTTTTCTTCTGAAAGTCCTTTAGCAGGGTATCGCTGTACTCTGGCACCGGGAATCCGGGGATGACCACATCGGATGCGATCTCATTCCCCCAAGCTGCCCAGCCATGGCGGGGACGGCGGGCAAACAGCTCTAAGTATGGGCCGGGGGATACACGCTCCACGATGTCATAAAATTCCTCCGGCTTATGGGAATGATCCTGCACCGGGAAGAAGCCCCAGTTCGGCTGGCTTTTATATTTTACCGGTGCCTTGCCGCGTGTTCCCAGCAGACAGTGTTCTGTGGCATTGCGCAGATATGCCCCCAACCCGATGCGCGGCTTCACCCATGTAAAAGTTGAACGCGGCGTAAAGCCCCAGCTCTCTAAAATGTCATAACCGATGCGTAGGGCGCCATTCGTCACCCAGAGCCACAAATGGGCATTTTCTTTACAAAGGTCTGCAACAGGCATATCCTTGATCCGAAACGGTTTTAACAAACTGTAATATCTGACAGCGCCATGCAGCCCATGCTGCAGTACATCCCAGGGCGGGTCGACCACCACAGTGGCGGCTCCGTTTGCCAATGTATCCGGGAATATAGGCTTATCTATTGTCATTGCATCAACACTCATTTATTTTTGTCCTCCTTTTTGTTTTTGCTGTCTGGCAAAGCAGACAGGATGGTGTCGCTGTATTTGGGCACCGGGTAGCCGGGGATGGCTACGTCCGAGTCAATCTCATTCCCCCAGGCCGCCCAGCCGTGCCGGGGGCGGCGGGCAAACAGTTCCAGATACGGGCCAGGAGACACACGCTCCACGATGTCGTAAAATTCCTCCGGCTTATGGCTGTGGTCTTGTATGGGGAAAATCCCAACATTTGGCTGGTTTTTTACCCTGACCGGCGCTTTGCCGCGGGTAGCTAAAATGCAGTGCTCGGTACAGTTCCTCAGATATACGCCAAGGCCGAGCCGGGGCTTAAACCATGTGAAAATAGAACGGGGTGTGAAGCCCCATGCCCTTAGAATGGAAAACCCGTCTTCCATCGTGGCATTGGTGACCCAGAGCCAGCAGTGCGCATTTTCCGCACAGAGGCCCCCGACCGGCAGGGCTTTGATCAGCTCCAGCGTCATGAGCTTGTAGTGGTTTACCGCACCATAATTTCCACGCTGCTGCACATTCCAGGGCGGGTCAACGATTACCGTAGACGCGCCCTTTGACATTGTGCCCGGCAGTATAGGGGCTTTTATTTTCATAGCATCCAAAACCATGCAGTCCTTCCCTACTATTTAATTTTTATTGCCACACCGATTTGACAGGCTGTCAAACCGGCGGGCGATTGGTGCGATTATAACGCCTCCCCGCCAAAAACCGTGGAAATATGTAAGTTATGCTTACGCCGTGAGCATAACTTTTACGGTACGGGCGTTGCACAACCCTGTCCATTGGCAGCGTCTCAGACATCCATATCCATTCCGCTGTCCCTGAACCCGTGCAGGCAGGCGGCGCTGAACATCTTGCTAAAAGCTTCCATGCCATCATTGTCCAACAGAAACTCATCCTGGATCAGCTGACGGAGATACTTGTTTTCTTCCTGCAACTTTGCCAGCCTGCCGGAATAGAAAAAAACCGTATCGGCAAGCCAAAGCAGCGCGATGACCATAAGCAGAAGCGCAAAAATAAGTATAGCGATAACTGTGTATTCATCCATTCCGGCTACCTCCTTTCCATCATCTGCTGCAGGCTCTTCCTGGCGTACACCGCCAGTATGGCTTCATAATACTCGCGTCCCAGCGGTGCCGTCTCGGATAATTTAGAGGCCATGAAGGCCAGCCCGCCTGTGTTCTCCATGATGGATTTGGCGAACAGCACATCCCTGCGGTTCTGAAGAATCGACAACGCGGCAGACTCCGTGAATTCTTCCGGATGTACATACTCCCCTGCACCTGCCGGGATGAGGCTGATAATGTCCTCCGCCTCCGGCGGGGCGTCATAAGTGTTGTAGGCATAATTCCTGTTATTGTTTCTTTGTCTTCCCATTGTGAAAACCTCCTTTTGATTTTTGGGAGGGCTGTTTTATCCCTCTACAACAGAAAGGACTCGCTTTCTCTGTTTGAGTAGTGAAAACAAAATTTTCCTGAAAAAGGCGCAAAAAATAAGCCTGTCCTGCACTGAAGAATGTGCGGAACAGGCTTATAAGTGTCCTGAATTTATGAAATTGTAATACTTATTTGGGAGTGCGCCGTAATTTTAGAAGCAGATAGATGATGATTAATAGGCACAGCACCAACAATACACACAGCAAACCTGTTATAATAGTGTGAGTTATTTTAGGTTTCTGTACCATTGTTTTTGCGTGATCCTGATGAATTGTCGCTTTGACCATGCCCTGTGCCCAATTCACGAGAACATTATCCCCTTCTTCAAGACTCTTATCAGTGACTTCAGCAGTAAAACGCACCCAACCAGATGCATTAGGCTCATAATTGCCGATGTTCATACCACCATCAAAGAGGTCACCATCCTGAGGGATTTGCTTACCGTCTTTATGGTTGGAGTTGTAGAGGTAAGTAGTATTGCCAACATAGACCATGTTGTTTGGTAGAACATCGCGAATAATCACGTTCTCTTGGATGTCATTGGCAGTATTGTTGTGGAACTCAATTTGATATTCAACCTTATCGCCAACCTTAGCGTCAACGGATTCGGTGAACTCATCATGCGTGCCAGCAAGACGTACTTTAACATCCAGTTCGAATTCATGGTCATAAACCACCTTGACCTTGATAGTGACAATCTGAGTGTATTCAAAACAGCCTGGAATCCTGCCGTTAAAATCTTCATATCCTATTAAAGCTCCACCACTGGATGCATTTGTCACAATAGAATCATCTGGAAAACCAGTACCACTTAGACCAGCAAATCCCTTATTATACAACATAGCAGATCCATACACATATTCCAAATGGAAGGACTGGCCATCAGGAGCTTGAAATGAAATATCGTCATAAATTTGGGTGGCATTGGCATTATCGGAATTAATCCAGCCACCTACCTCAATCTGGTCACTCGACGCTGTCGGGATACTGAATGCAACCTTAGTACCGGTGGCTGTGGCATCTTCGCCATTGGGGTTGTTATTATGGACATATATTCGTACCAAGTACACCTGGCCATCTTCTGCGGTAATCGTGTTAGAATTCCAGGCTCCATGCATATCCTGATCTATTGCAAGAGCCGTAACAAAGTTGCGCTCATCACCATAATTCGGATTATTGACAATGGAATTAAAAACTGGTGTATAATCCCCAATAAAACTGCGTGGGTTACCTTCTTCATCAAGGAATGTAGCACCGTCTCCATTCTCGTCCCCATCAGTAAGCGTCAATGCCGGACGCCCGCCTAGATTATCCCAATAAGCTGAAACGCTCATCGGAATTAGTATGGTTGCTATGGAAAACAGTATGGTAGACAGAGCCATATACTGAACAATTTTTTTTGCTTTAGGCTGCTTTAGCATCAGTCCTCACCTCCATTCTCTAAGGGGATCTACACTGGATCCTTCTTCCGAATCCGGCACTACCGTAACATTCATGCATAAAGAACTGTGCTTTTCGTATGTGATTACAATCGTAACAGTTATTTTGCTTTCATCTTCCCATTTTTCAATTTTTCTGTTTCTGATCTCCTGTGCCCTGATTAATAATTGCAGTGTCTGGGATTTATCGGCAGCTATTTTTTTAACTGTTATCAAATCTGTATTCTCTGGACTGAACAATATTTCTAAATTCCCTATGTCGGCGTCACCAGGTATGCCTTGAATCTCTATAATTTTACCTTTGCCGGCATCAAGTTCAAAATTATATTCTGCTCCTTCCGAAATTAGAATGGGAAGTTCCCCGGAAGGGGGATCGCTACCTCCAAGTGTGGTAATATATATGGCAAGAATAATCACTACTATAACAGAGATTATTGAAACGACAGCCAGCGCAGTTATTATCCCTTTTCTTGTTTTTAAGATACTCCGCCATGCCTGGAACCAACTTTGTATGGCTATCAATTTTTCCGGCGTTGAATCTTCTGATGCCAATTCATTCGCCACTGTTCCTTCGTCTGATATTTCTATGGTAATATTCGGTACTTGCCCCGTGTGTTCTATTTTATCGTTCTCAGAGATTCCATCTTGTAACGAATTTTTATCCGAAAATGATTCTATTGTAATATGTTTCAGAAAATCTGCTGGAAGTTCTTCGGGTAACCCTTCTGGAAATTTTTCTGCCAGCTCATCAATAACCGCAGATACAAAACCTAGACTTCCCCCATTTTTGATGATAGCTTTTTCAAGCTGTGTAGCTACCTCATCTATTTTTTCGTTCTCAATTTTTTGAAGACTGCTACTGGGATCTTTTAGTTTCGCTATAGCCTTAGCCCCCTTTTTGAATCTCATGTCTGGGTTTTCTTTTACAAATTTTTCATATCGTTCTCCTACGCCCAAATCCCTATAATTGGGCAAGAATCCAAATATAGCAAACAGCAGATATAAATATTTTTGGGGATGAACACGTTCTTCTAATAATCGGATTATATATGCTTCACAGAAAGATTGATACAACGTATCTAGATTATCAATACCATTATAATTTCGTCCACCTAATGCTATTTTAATAAATTGCGGTTCTTTACCATAAAAATCATCATTATTCTCAAGTAACTCGAGCAGCTTCTGAGCATTCTCCCTATTTTTGCGGATGCTGGTCAGAGTACCACTGATTGTTGTTTTAATAGGCCTATGTTCTGTTTGTTGTTTTTTGGCTATTCCCATTTCCACACCCCCATCCGCAGTAAAGTAATTTATTATATCATTTTTTCAGATAACAAAAAAGAGAATGGCCACATGTTTTTCGCATGTGGCCGTGCAGGTTTTAGACACCGGCATATTCTGTTATTTCGATAATCGTATTGTGGTCGTGAAAGAGATTGTCATCTGTCTTTTTGGGGTCTTTGAGTTTGAGTATTACTTCGTTACGGATATAGCCTAAATCCTCTTCAATATCAGTCTGATTACGATGGCAATTCACACAGTATGTTGGCTTGAATCCGAAACAATTTTTGGCACACTCGAACTTCAACCTTACAGTACCATGATTGCTTGTAACCCAGAGAAAGACATAATCCTTAGTCTCGATGTTGTTGTAGAATAGTTCTATGATACCAACAGAAACCCGAAACGCACTCAGTTGCCAATCTGGGCGCTTGCCTTTGACGATTGCGGCGTAATTTTCGGTGAAATCGACCTGATCCAGATCTCCAAACAAATCTGAATCTGCTGTTTCCAGTATGTGGTTCCAGCTCTTCTCTTGGCGTTCCTTAGACATCTCATCAGCCTTGGCCAGCTTCATTTGAATGGGTTTGAAGTCGGCATCCCCCATGCGGTCACGGAAGTCTCCATTGTAACCGTGGACTACGTATCCGTCATAATCCAATTCCCTCGTGTATGTCATCTGTCTCATATCGTTCCCTCCTATTTTTTGCAAATTTACACAATAATCGCATCATCGCCCATCCTGCAAGAGAAGAGGCGAGTTCTGCGATTATCGGGAGGAAAACGGATAGATTAGATATGTAGAATACTTCGGTATCTTAATGTGCCTACAAGTTAGTTTTATCTAACTTATGCTTTCATTGTAGCACACATGTTCGATTTTGTCAATACTTTTAACGTTTTTTCGACCATATTGACAAATGTGGAATTCTTTTCGATTCTTTTTCTTTCCGAGGAGTTCTTTTTCATTCTTATTTCGAGAGTGGCCGTTTTCCCCTTATATAATCTAATTTAAGCAAGGCACCCCTACATAAAACCGCAGAAAGCGGGGTGAAAATCTTCATTGGCGGTCGGGGGAGTTGACTGCTAAGACACTAGAAACCATTAACAAATTCATATCAGGCCACATGTGCGCAGTGAGGCGGGATACGACATACCACATCCTTATGACCGTGATAAAGGCGGTTGTTGGGAGTGGGGGTGTAAGTACCCTTGTTTCCTGCGCATCTTTTTTGCCGTACCTGGGTACTGCGGGTTAATCCGATTCTTGGCATCCTGCCGTCACTGCCTCTCTGGCTGGAAAGAGAGGCAAAAATGTCTGACTACAATGATTACATGGAACTCAAAAAATACTATTTCGAATATCTGTCGATGGACATCATGACCCTAGAAATCAAACAACTATACTGGCGCAGCCTCAAAGGTTCAGAAAGAAGCTCCCGCTGCAGGCTGGAGAATGGCACCCGCTGCATGGCAAACTGCCGCAACTGCCCAAGACAACGAGAGGGCAATCCGCTTTCCCTTGATGCCCTGTCGGAAACAGGCATAGAGGCCGCCGATGTGTTCTCTTTGGAAGACCATATCATGGAACTGGAACTATCAGAGGCTCTCGCTGATGCCATCAACGCCCTGAGCGAGCAGAATCGAATCATTATCCTCCTGTTCAGCGAAGGTGCCACAGAACGGGCTATCGCAGCAAAGGTCGGCATGAGCCAGAAAGGGGTCAACAACCGAATACACAAAATTATTAATATATTGCGAGAAAGCCTCAAGGGCTTCTTCTAAGGTTAGTGCCGCCAGCCAAATACTGGCGGCACCGATTCGTTAATCTGTCTTTTCCATCTTCATATGCTCTCTCAGATAACTTTCCTGACAGCCAAGGATTACCAGTGGGTCGATTTTTTCTACCAAATAACTTTTCTGCATTAGCTCCAGCCCATATATGATAAGCCTTATATTATGGTCTGCCGATGCACTGAGAAGTCTAATAGCTTCTCCATACAGGCATTCATCACAATCAAATCTGGATATATCCTCCTCGATCAGATAGAGCAGCCATTGGAGTGCTTCGGCTATAAAAAAATTAACATCTTGGGTAAGCTCCTCATTTTTCTTTGCCAAAACTCCCATCGCATCATTAAAAATATCCGACTCTACAGCATAATAAATGCCTAATCCGATATAGAGCAAATCTGATAGGTCTGTATCTTCTGGAATATCCAGCCTGTCGCACCCCAATAGTTCAAGGGTGCGTAACCCGTAGATTACTGTTGTGAACGCATAGTGAAGTTTATACTCTTTCACTAAATAATCAGCTACACCATATTTATCCTCATCGTGCGGATATGGTGTCAGCAGCGGAGTTGCTATCTGCCCCTGTTCATCAATAATTCTTATCATTTCTGCCATCCCTATATTCCTCCTTCTGGTCTATTGAGCCGCCGGGTAGCCATTATCGCCACCCGTCCCTCTATAGTGCAGAGGACAATTATTGGGTGTTTGAGAACTGGAAAGAACAGAAACCTAGAACAGCCGCATCTCCAGATATGCTTTGTCCAGATCGTCCTGCGCCACACCGAGGTAACGTTTCGTGACCTCATAGCTGCTATGGTTATAAATTTCCGTAATGATTATGGGTGACACGTTTCCACTTGTCCATGCATGATATCCCCAAGTCTTTCTGAGACTATGACAGCCGAGGTTGCCATCCAAGCCTAATTCTGTAGCTGCGTCCTGTAGAATTCGCCACGCCTGCACCCGACTGATTGGACGCGCATTTTTGCGGTTGTTTGCAAAAACAAAATCGCTGTGGCTGTGTGGGTAGTACAGCCGCAGCGCATCAATGGCCTGTTCGTTCAGGGCAATCAATTTTGCCTTGCCGGTTTTTTGTTCTGTAATTTTGACGTGTACCTTGAAGCGATCCTGTTCCGCGTCATAAATCTCTGACCAGCAGATTCCTAATAAGTCGCTGATTCGTAATGCCGTACAAGTGCCAAGCACCACCAGCGTATAGTTCCTAAATTCCCCCTTCTGCAAAAAATAATCCGCTAAAGCATGAAGTTGGGACTGGTCTCGGATTGGTTCAGTTGTTGCCATAATACATTCCCTCCTAATCTGTTTTTGCAATAAGTATAAAGCTCACAGATTAGGATGTAACAAACTTGAAAGTCTGTTTTATTTTAGCATATTTTGCCCCTGCGTTCAAGGCACATAAGGGGCATTTTATGGCTCTTTTCCGGTATTGTCCAAACATATTTTAGTGGTTCGTCCACTTTTGAGGAACGTTTTACCACACATTACCCTTGTTGACCATAAAATATCTGCCAAAAGAGTTAATAATTTTTCAAAAATGTTACATCCGACCCGCTAGGGCGGTTTTTTGACTGATAAGACAAACACTGGGAGGAAAAGTGAAAGATGAAGAAAAGATTTATGGTAATTTTGTTGGCCGGTGGGCTGACGCTCGGACTGTGTGGATGCGGGAGCAGTGGTGATTCGACCGCAGCGCCGATGCCGCCTACGTCAACGGTAGAAAGTACTTCAACACAACCCGTGGATGAAGTAGTATCCAAAGAATCCGATGCCGAGGGCTATTCTGTCGATGAACTGGTGAATCTGTGGTCTTCAGGGATTCTCAACAAGCAGGATATTGAGTCCAAGGTCGCTACCGGAGAAATAAGTTACGAAATTTACGAGGAGTTTTTGAACTACATGTCAGGCGATGAGGAATTTGATGCTACGCAATCGGAAGAAACTTCCAATTTCTGGGACTACCCAGAGCTAAACAATGTAACAAGAGACATGGCAATCACAGATGCCATAAGTTTTAGCGAGGGTGTGGCGTGGATTACGGTTGCGGAGCAACCTGGAATAGCTACAAATAATCGCTACATCATGTTGATTAACACTTCTGGCGAGGTGCTTTACTTTACGAAATTGGAAACCAAAGACTATGAGTATACAAACTTTCATAACGGCGTTTCGCTACTCTCAATTGACGAGAATATTTTTTTGGTCAATACAGAAGGAGAAGTAATATGGAGCATGCAGGATGATGGCATTAAATATTTTGAAGAAATATACGGCTCCGATAGCGTAGAATCTTTATATTTATCATATGGAACCGGAAATAGCTATACTAGCCGTGAAGAATTTAATGGATATTTTGAAATAAGAGCCAAGATTAATACGTTTGAAGAGACAGGTAATTTTATTACAATAATGAATCCCGATGCAACACCGCTTTTTGAACCCAGTCGTAATGTAAACGCAAATTTAAATGATGGGACTTGTAGTATATCCTATGAAAACAGCCATTTATTAATAAACATATTTACGGGTGAAACAATAGAAATTTCGAAGCATGATTCTGCTGTCGAAATATATAAAATGTGGAGCAAAGAAAATCGAAAAACTCTTATGGATGCTTTCTGGTATGATTCGAATTTGAAAGGATTTACAAATGATGGGGAAAATATTACCATTGATTGTTCACAATATAACTTTGTGCGCTACCCCACTTCCTTCTTGAACGGATACTGCGTTCTGGCGATCAGAAATCCGGATGGAGCACCTTATCTTACCGTGATTGACGAAAACGGAAACCAGATATTCTCGCCAATAAAATATCCTGATGCATATAGAAACCTCTCCTGGGACAGCTATGGCCGAGGGTATGTTTCGGAGAATTGCTTTGTTTTGACAGATGAAAGCAATCCTTTATATTATCAGGCAGCCAGAACCGGTAATTTCGGCATTTATATAACATTGGAAGGTGAAGTGATAGATTCCGGATATGACAGTGTATGCCCGTTTTCAGACGGATACTCACTGGTTTACAAAGACAACGGTTATTACCGCAGTTATTATTTCTTAAATACAGCTTTTGATGATGCTTTCCCACAAGCTGGAGTGGGAAACGCAGACGATTTGATGGAACAATCCAATCAGTCGCATCAAATAACAGAAAAAACCTATATTACCATGAATAATTTCTCCATTGAGGGCAAGTGGAAAAGTGTCGGCAGCTACGGTTTCGGGCAGGCGCAACCGGGCGCAATTGTAGCCTTTGACGGGACAAACTGCAATTTCTTCAGCCCGTCTGATACTTATGCTTTTTATGCAGATGGTGATGATTATAGGCTTGAATGTACCAGTTTCATGTCCACCAGTACTGCCGCCTTTACTGTGAAAATTATAGATTCCGATCATATTGATGTATATTATGGCGACAATGTCACGGAATTACAGAGAACAAAATAAAAGGTAGAAAAAGTGAAACAAACCCCTGCCATATTCTGTGCGTATACGGCGTAGGACACTTCCCTGACTACAAGGGGTGCATATGGTGGTTGATGCTTATGGCTATTATATGTACATGCACATTTTGTCGTATGTGTTAGAGAACGGGATAAAAAGAGAAACAAAAAAGTGCGGAAATATGGACTTTAAAAAGTTTCTGAGATCGCTCAACATTTTGAAAGGAGGATAGATGTATGTTTTGTATGAATTGTGGGAAGAAACTTCCGGACGAATGGGTATATTGTCCGTTTTGCGGCAGCTCCATTGATCGTAGTCAGTCTACTGTACTTTCCACAGATAGTAGCGAGATTTCTGATAGCAAAAATCTAATCAATGATAAAAGTGGCAAAAAGTCTGGAAAGGTTAAAATCTTTTTAGCCATAGGCGTTGTTTTTATACTTATTATTGTGATCATATGCAGTAGTATTGCTTATCTTCGCAACAGAACGTATGTAATGGTGGAAAAAAACTTTTTGAACGGTAGTTCTTATACTTACACATATAATGAAGATGGACTCTGCATAAAAGAAATTCTCACAGACTCTATGGAGAATCAGTACTGTGAGACTAATAAATACAGTAACGGTGTTTTGGCTGAGAAGATTATTTTTGAGGCGTATGATAGTTTATACAGATGCGAGTATGTATGCGACCAATTTGGGAATATTGTTTCCGAGTTAAGTTATGATGCAGATGGAGGCTACTTAGGTCAGACTCAGTATGAGTATGATGAGATTGGAAATAAAATCAGTGAAACTGGATTTCGTTCAGACGGGACAACATATTATCGGGCTGAATACGAGTACGATAAGAAAGGAAATCCGGTAAAAAGGACATATTATGACTATCGTGATGGATTTACTGACAACCCTTTGGTCATCACATTCGAAAATAAATACAATTTTTTTAGAAATTTAGTATCCTGTACAGCATGGAAAAGCAATGGACTTATCAACCAACAAGTTGATCAGTATTCCTATACGGCTAAATATCTTTCTTTAAGCAGCTATGTGTCACAAAAGGAATACTTAGATGCAGAGATAAGGGAAACATATTATATTGAAAACAGGATGGTTTATACGGATGGATACATAGAATTTTATTTTTCAGGGTTGGAAGCAACTCGTAACTATTTAGGGACGGATGACAATTTCTTTGAGATTGATTTTGATGTTATCAATAACCGCGACACCATGATTGCAGTTTCTCCTGAATCCTTGAAAATCAACGGTAAAAATGTCACAGTTGGAGTCTCCACCTTATTTCTTGAACCGGGGGACAGTGGGATTTTGCGTATATTTAATCGCGGTTTTACTCTTGATGGAACTATGGATGATATAACCGACGTTGTCTTCAAAGTCAAAGTATCCGATTCTGTATCAAAAAGAGCAAATGGTAGTACCAGTTGGCATTATGGATCACACACTGTGTTGAATCTTACGGAAACAGTTTACTTTGGTTTTCCCGTTTTTATGGGGGACAGTAATAAGGAATCTGGTGATTTTAATCAGAGTAATGGCACAAGCCGTGAGATAATAAAATTTGGAAGATATGAGCAAGATAACGATTACGGAAATGGGGTGGAGGAAATAAAGTGGGTGGTTTTAGAAAATGATAACTGTTATGAAATGTAAAAATGTAGAAAAATTTATCCGCTTGGCGAAGCATGATGCCCTTTCTGCGGAATACGCTTAATGAAAACCGTTGTTGAAAACGCAAATGATGCCGATACTCCCTGATTGTCGGTTTATTCTGTGGTATCTTTTCTACGCTAAATATGAGATTGCTGATTATCGTGGCACAGAATACTAAAATAATTGCATATAATCAGTGAAAATCTCTGCAAGAGAAGATCAGCACAAACGTCAGTACGACCAGAAGGAAGAAAAAGACAACACATTTAATATGAAGCGGCCTCCATAAAAGATGACGTTTAAAAAGAAATTTCCCGCCCATTTGGACGGGGCTTTTTATGCTTTTTATGTTTGTACTTGTGTTTTAATACAGAACATTTTCTAACGATTGCGCAAAACAAATAACTCAAGTAAAATAAGGTAAAATGAGTAGAATAATGTAAAACAAGTAAAATGTCATATCTAGCTATTCGCCTGACGTTGATCTACCATATGCAATCTGAACCCCCATGTCCACCATGACAGGGGCGTTCTTGTTGGACGGCGTTTCCAAAAAGTGAAAATTTGTGTGTGAAAAAATGAAAAAAGTTGGATTCTGAACCCCCGACTGTTCATATCCTGCCCCTGTCATTTTACATTTTGTCCAGTTCTTGGTTCCTAGGGCTAAAATCACAATTAAGACCATCCCTATTTTTTTGAGTAAGTATCCCCGGGGCCTATGATTATCCTCTCCAGATACTCTTTTTAAGCAAGTCACCTAAATTGTGAAAGGTTGCGCAGTAGGCTACAAGTGCGGTGCAGGCATACGCGCTGCGTCTCTCAAAAATCGTCCGGTCAAAAGGAGCCTCCAGCGCTTCGATAAACTAATAACAAAACGTGATGGTCAGCCGAGTGCTCCCTTCGCGGAAGCCGTGTACCTTCCAAATGGTTGCCAAACCTTCAGAAAAATCCCTGACTTTGTCATCCGGGGATAAAGTTGTCTAAATCATGAAGCTTGATTTGTATTTCATAGTTTCTCGGCTTCCTGAAATAAATCTGTGAAATAAATCTTTATTAATTTCAATGTTGGTGATATGCTAAAAATAGGCTATTGGGGTAGATGAAATGCTTCCCTATACAGAAGACTATGTTGAGCATACTGACAGCAACATAGAAGATTTTAATATTATACGTTTGCCCCTCGACTTCTAATGCATGGGGATATGTATAAAATAGATGATGAGTTACCTGCTTTGCTAATTGAGGCTCACAGGAATATTGGATTTTCGGAGGGGCTTCTTATGTATGCCCCGAATAAAGATTCGTTCGGCGAGCTAATGCAATTAAAAGAATGTGCGTATTCCCTAACAATTGACTATGATAGCCCTACTTTTTGAGATGTACTTTATCAGCCGAGGAAGTGGTAAAGGCGATATTGTTCCAATCACCACTCTCAAAATGGCTTATAAGGAGGCGGAGAATAGGATAATTTTAACACAAGGATAATATTCATTTTATGGAAAATAATTTGTTCGGAGGCAGATATGTATATAAATAAAATTCATATTCAAAATTATAGGAATTTTGCTGATTTTACAATGGAATTTCATAGAGGTTTAAACGTTATTATTGGAGCAAATAATTCCGGAAAGACGGGGCTTCTCTATGCTATTAATCTTTTAAAATCTCCTTCTGATATTTCAATAGATGATTTTAATAAAAATAATCTTTTACAGTATTCTAAATTGTACTTGGAGACTGCACCAAGTATTATGATCGAATACGGTATTTGTCACAGAATTTGTGAAAACGATACCGACGATGAGAGTATTATTAGGCTGTTGCCATTTTTAGGTATAAAGGAATTCGCTGAGAACAGACAGGAACATGACGGAGTTGTCGAATATAATATTGCTGCGCGTATAAGGGCGGTTTACTCTCTGGATGCAAAATTTTTGGAAGAATATAAAAAGACTGTTACAAATGACGCAAAAGACTTTGAGACTTATTTGTTGGTACTAAAACGCTTTGTAGAGAAGCACTATTCATGGAATTACACAAATGGAATTAGTGATACAAAAGCTGAACAGAAAGCCGTAACAGATGTTTTTGACATTCGATTTATTGGGGCAGAACGCACAAGTGAAGAAGTAAGAAAGGAAACAAAGCGGGAAATTATTTCTTTCACGAAGAATACGGATAATGTAGCTGCCTTTGACAAATTTAAACATGATATATCCGAAGGGATTGAAAAATTGTTGTCTCCATCTATTACCAAGCTGGCTACTTTATTTGAGAATGAAAAAAATGCGATTGGTCTTGCGAAAGGTAATGTATCAATTGCATCAGCGGTTCATGCAAATTTTTCCTTGGCAGATACCTATACTACAGAAGTAAAAGATACAAAAAGTGGATATACACTACCTCTGCAAAACAACGGTCTTGGTTATAATAATTTGATTAATATTTACATGCTAATCAAATTAACAGAAATTCGACCGGGAAAAGACTTCCGCATCCTTTGTTTGGAGGAGCCTGAAGCTCATCTTCATCCAGCGATGCAGTATAAGCTATTTAAGTATCTAAGAGACTTAGATAATATTAACGGCTTAAATCAACAGATTTTTGTTACAACACATTCAAGCAATATTTCTGCCGTTGCAGGTATAGACAACATGTTTATGCTTGCTTATAATCGCGAAGGGGATGCTTCGGATTGCACTCAGCAAAGTTTGCTGGAACAGTTTGCTGATAAAGATGGGACAACAATTAAAGCTGAGGCAAAAGCTCATCTCGCAAAATTTCTTGATGTTACACGGTCAGACATGCTATTCTCCGATAGAGTCATTCTGGTAGAAGGAATTGCTGAGAAACTTTTAGTACCACTGTTTATGGAGATATGCGGTTGTCCCTATGAAGACGAACATATCTCAATTGTTGAAATTGGCGGAAAACACTTCCAGTATTTCGTAGAACTTTTTAACGGGAATGCCGTTAAGAAAAAAGTACTATGTATTACCGACAAAGATTTCAAATGGATAGATTTTGATGGAGATGGTAATCTGCGAAGCTATTCTGAGTATGAAAGCGATGAACCAACGCATATTGCCGACTTAAAAAAGAGATTTCCTATTGAAAATTTTCACATCTTTACGCAGTCTATGGGTGGAAGAACATTTGAAGACGAATTTTTCCTCGCAAATATGGCGAATGAAAATGTCGCTACAACGGTATTTAAGAAAGCAATTAGCAATACGATAAGTGGGTTTTTTGATAAGTATGGCTTCAACTTAACCGCTTGGGAGGCACATATTGATGAAGTAGATGGACGTTCGCGTAAAACCATTAAGAAATTTCTTGATGCATATAAATCTAGAGTAGACGCTTCTCCAGAACTGGCTCCTGATTATGAAAAATTGATATTTGCAGAAATATTTCTGCATTATGCAAAGGATAAGAAGGGTGATGTGGCTTTGGAAATATTGACAGACAAGACACTTATGAACGAAGATGGCTCATCAAAGTTAGTGGTCCCACGCTATATTCAGGAGGGTTTGACATGGCTACTGAAATGACATCTGGCGACATTTTCACACCTGAACAGTTAGGAAAACATGCTAAAGTATATGCAGGTCCAGGGGCAGGTAAAACACATTTTCTGGTTGAGAATATAAAAAATATAATTGCAACGAATTCACTAATAACACAAAGTCGAATGCGAAAGGTCCTATGCGTTACCTACACAAACGCAGCAGTCGATGAGATTAAACGACGCCTCGATAAGTTCACGGAGCTTGTTGAAGTATATACTATCCACGGCTTCATTATTGCACATATAATTCAGCCATTTCAGCAGGATCTTAGAGGTATCATGGAATCCGATTTTGGAATAGAAGTGAGCAGCAAAGGAAAAATCTCCTCTCAGGTTGAGGGATTAGGGATTTTGCACGGTGTTGATAAAAATGAAATTTATGATTTCATCCGAAAAGCGAGCTCCACTGAATTCTCAGATGATGAGTTTGGATATAGTAAAAAAGCCATGAGCGAAGTAGAAGTTAATAATGATGCGTTTGTTTCATCAATTACTAAGGGAACGCCTCGCTGTATAGGACTTAAGGTGCCCTCTAAAATTAATGAACAACATGTTGTACCACTGAAAAAATACATGTGGTCGGAAGTAAGAAAGTTAACACATAATGAGATTCTTTATTTTGGATATAGAATTCTTGAAAGTAACCCAACGGCATTATATGCTACACGAGTAAAGTTTCCTTTTATATTCGTTGATGAGTTTCAGGATACAAACCCACTCCAGACCTTAATTATAAAGCTACTTGGTAAAAAATCCACTATAGTAGGGATTGTAGGTGATATAGCACAGTCAATCTATAGTTTCCAAGGAGCACAACCAACTGACTTTAGAAATTTTTCTATTGAAGGCGATCGGGGTGTAAACGAATATGTTATAAACGGGAACCGGAGGTCTACTGAAAATGTGGTAAACTTTTGTAATTTTTTGCGGCAGTCAGACAAAGATGTTGTACAAGTTAGTAAACGCTCATATGATACAGAGGACCAAAAAACGCTGTCGGAATCGAAGAAAATCCACTTTCTTGTTGGGAACTCACTTGTTGTCCATAATACGATTCAAGATATTCTTAAAAGTGACGGTGTAGTGCTTACGAGGGCATGGGCTTCTGCTTTTGATTATATACAGGGCGTTGATGAATCTCAGGCTAAATTATTGAAAAATATTTATAATTCCTATTATAATTCTCCAATTCAACTTAGAGATGAAATAGTGGAACATAATAATGTAACATGGGTGAGGGCGTTTCGTTTTATTTTTAGTTTATGGGAGAGTCACCTTAATGGATCGTTTATAGATATTATACAAGCGTTAAAATTATACGCAACTATTGATGTACAAAAGATTACGCCAAGGGCAATATTTCAAATAAATAGGCTTTCGAATAATGTTTTTAGCGAAGTCAGTGAACAAAACTATACTTGTGAAATTATCAAAAAATTCAATAAAGAAATTGAGAAACCGGATTTTGCAAATTTTAGAGAAACGTTTTTAGGACCCGATTTTTCTATTCCGTTATTTGACGAGCTTGACAATGAGAGGCTAACAGCTGCTGTAACTGGGCTTTTTTGGGGGACATCTTATAAATTGTTTACTGAGGTCTTTTCTGAAAATAGTAAATATATGACTGTCCATCAGGCAAAAGGGCTTGAGTGGAATAAAGTTATTGTAAGTGTTACTCCAAATAAGTTCGATAAAATTAAAATTGCCGACCTTTATTCCAAGCCGCAATTGATGGATGAGAACCCCGCTGATGAATTTACAAGGATGTATTACGTTGCATGCAGTCGAGCAAAAGAAGATTTATATGTACATATATTAGATGAAGGGTTAATTTCCAAACTTCAAGCATCCATAGATGTTTATGTGGAAAAAACCGGGAAAAATATTGCTTATGAATTCATTCAATAAAAAGTCTATAACCGCAATTTCCAATGAAATGAAAACAGAAATCCTAAACTATCAAACCAACCGGTAGCTTGAGAATTCTGTTTTTGCAGATAGTATTTTTTTGTCGTGAGCTTAGCATATGGATGGACAAGGGTATGCAACCATCTTTTTGTCAAGGCCTTTAGGGCTAAAACCACAATTGAAACCATTCCTATCTCTTTCGGGCAAGCATCCAGAACGGATACTTTTTGAGCGATCCTCTTTATTTTTAGAGGTAACATGAACGCTATAGGAATGTAATCGAGTGACGCACCGAGCCTAGAACAAGTAAATCAAGTAAAATATGGTAAAATAAGTAAAACAAGGTGGAACAAGTAGAATAACGTAAAACAAGTAAAATGCCATATCAGGCTACTTAGCTGACGTAGTAACACACTGAACGAAAAAGACGAAAAGACCTACTCATTCAAAGAACTGGAACGTATTTTAGGGGTAGCACAATCCACCTGCGCCGGAATCGTAAACAGGCTTGCATTAAAGAAACTGGTTGACTGTTTTACCGACCCAAACGACAAGCGAATGAAACTTGTCCGAATTACCCCGGCAGGTGAAAAATGCTGCCAGGACGCTATACAGAATAGCAGAAAAGTGGAACAAACCATGTTTCACGGATTATCTGAAGAAGAACAGACCACGTTTCACAGTCTGCTCCAAAGGATATACGAGAACATGAAATAAATGCCCGCCAGACTCGCGGGCATTTATCCCAAACAAATTGATAGCGTGCTTTCATAAAAGGCTGATGAAGAATCAAAAAGAGGATTGCCGTTGATAGAAACCCGTTATAAAGCGGGTATTTATAAAAACCAATTCAATAGCTTGCTTTTAACAAGCATACAAGGAGGAAAATTTATGGAACAGAAATCACTGGAAGTATTTGAATCAATGCCCGTACCCAAAGCAGTATTCAAGAACGCCTTGCCCGCTATGGCGGCTATGCTCATGGTATTAATCTACAATCTGGCTGATACATTCTTTATCGGTCAGACCCATGACGCATTACAGGTTGCCGCAGTTTCCCTTGCAACGCCTGTATTTCTGATATTTATGGCAGTAGGAACCGTGTTCGGAATGGGCGGCACTTCGGTTATCTCCCGTGCGTTGGGAGAGGGAAGAAAGGACTACGCAAAGAAAGTATGCTCTTTCTGTATGTGGGGCTGCGTGATTATGGGTGTGGTTATGGCGGCTCTGTTCTTGATTTTTATGGAGCAGATACTTTCCCTTATCGGGGCAAGTTCCGATACATGGGATTTAGCGAAAACCTATCTAATGATTGTTGTATGCAGCGGGCCTTTTGTGCTTATCTCCAACTGTTACACCAATGTAATCCGTACAGAGGGAGAATCGGGACGGGCTTGTATGGGGCAGCTTTTAGGAAACCTGCTGAACGTAGTTCTTGACCCCATTATGATTTTAGGTTTTGGGTGGAATATCGCCGGGGCTGCTATCGCCACCGTGATCGGGAACGTGTTCGGGGCAGGATATTACATTACCTATTTTCTCCGTGGAAAATCAAGCCTTAGTGTCCGGCTGAAAGATTTTACCTTAAGGGAAAAGGTTTGCAGCAGCGTGCTTGCCATTGGCGTACCCGCCGCGTTAGGCTCCATGCTGATGAGCATTTCACAAATCATTATCAACAGCCAAATGGCAGAATACGGCGATATGGCGATTGCCGGAATGGGTGTTGCGATGAAAGTTGTAACGATAACAGGCATGGTATGTATTGGGCTGGGGCAGGGCGTACAGCCTCTGCTGGGATATTGTGTAGGCGCAAAGCTATGGAAACGGTTCAAGGACGTGTTTAAGTTCTCTTTCATTTTTTCCTTCATTTTAGGCGTTGTATTGACCGTTATCTGCTACCTGTTTACAAACCAAATCGTCAGTGCATTTTTAGCTGATGTGACAGCCTTTGATTACGCCGTCCAGTTTGCGAAAATCTTACTTACAACGAGTCCCATTTTCGGCGTGTTCTATGTCCTTACCAACGCTTTACAAGCTATGGGAGCAGCCACAGCTTCGCTGGTTATCAATTTGAGCCGACAGGGAATCATTTTCATTCCCGTCCTGTTCATTCTGAAAGCAGTCTTAGGACTTACCGGGTTAGTTTGGGCGCAGCCGGTAGCCGACATTCTTTCGATATCGCTTGCCGCTGTTTTGTATGTCCACACATACAAAAAATTAAGCACAGGCTGAAATGAGGTAGGTTTAATCATAGTTGTATGTTATAATTGGTAGCAGGAGGAAGATACTATGGCAAAGTTACGAATGACACTCCCTAAAGGATTTCAAAACTTTTATAATACCCGCCCAAATAAATGGGCAGAACAGGCTGAAAGAGCTTTCCGTTCAATGGGTAAAACAAAATCCTGCGCCTATTCCTCTTATGGTGTAAATTATCGACGGTAACGCAAGCAAGAATTGATTTCCATTCTATATAAAAAACGAGGAGCTTATGAAAACTTACCAAATATCCAATCTCAAAGACTTTATGAACAAACTTCTCCTTTCCGATGTTTTCGACTGTTTCCTGCTGGAAGAAGGAACCATTGTCACCGCCAACGCATTCCAGATTGACGGCCATATCCAAAAAAATTTTTACACAAAAGAAGAGCAGGAGGATCCAGTCCTCTGCCCTTATGATTTTTCCTTATGGAAGAATGTCCGCCCGCTCTGTTTTCAGCTGATCAAAGGAAAGCGCACGCCCTTAAGCTTCAAATTCATACTCCTGCTCTTCCCCGGACACATGGCGCGGATCCTGGAGCAAGGAGGATTCCAGGATAACGGAAGCCTCGTCAAATACTTTACCCTCGCTATCCGGTTTGATGGAACAAACGCCACGCTGACCACCGGCCTTTCCACCAATACCTTCCTTATGGATAAGATGCCGGAACAGCTCTGGGACGATGCTTTTTGCAAATTCCTGGACAAGCGCCAGATTTCCTGGGAAGAAAGCTGAGAAAGCTGAATATCCTTGCTTTTTATTTTTTCATCTTCGGGTTAAAAACAAGGCTTGCCAGATACCCGAACACCAAAGCGGCGCATGTGCCGACCGCGCCTGCTTTAAACCCTCCCTGGAATATCCCGATGAACCCGGCCTGATCCACCGCTTCTTTAACGCCTTTCATCAGCACGTTCCCAAACCCGAGCAGCGGAACCGAAGAACCGGCTCCGGCGAATTCCTGAAAAGGCTCGTAAATGCCGAACGCGCTGATGACCGCCCCCAGGCAGACGAGGAGAACCATGATCCTCCCCGGCATCATCTTCGTCTTTTCCATTAAAATCTGTACGAGGGCGCAGATCAGCCCCCCTACCCAAAAAGCATTCAAATAGTCCATGCAAACCTCCTTATATGTCTCTCATGCCATTATCCTATCCACATGCTGCCATTCATTTTGCATGATACTATTATCCCGTTTTTTTCACAAATTATTCATTATCCTATTATTCGGGCATCGAAATCCCCCGCCGCTATTCGCCGGACAAACGCCCCTTCTTCTCCGGCATCTGCACCCAAATCACCGCCGCAAATACAAGGGCGCATCCAAACAGCTCCTTTACCGATAAAGCCTGTCCCAATATAACCCATCCGGCCAGTACGGAAACTGCGGATTCCAGGCTGAGAATGAGGGAAGCCACCGTCGGATCCAGGTTTTTCTGTCCGATGATCTGCAACGTATACGCGACTCCGCAGGACATCACGCCCGCATATAGCAAAGGAACGATCCCGCTGTAAATCTGCTCCCAGGACGGCTCCTCCAGGACAAAAGCCCCCAAAATGCAGATAAGGCCCGCCGTAAAAAACTGGATGCAGGAAAGAGCCACACCGTCCGTTTTCGGGGAAAAATGATCGATCACCAAAATATGAATCGAAAAAATGACCGCACAGAGACAGACAAAAGCATCCCCTTTTCCAATGGAAAAACTTTCGTTCATGCACAGCAGATACATTCCCGCCGCCGCCACCAGCGCCGCTTTCCAGACCTTCCCCGATACTTTCCTGTGCAGGAATACTCCGAACACAGGCACGATTATAATATACAGCGTAGTAATAAACCCTGCCTTTCCTACCGTCGTATACATAATACCGATCTGCTGGCTCAAAGAGGCAAAACAGATCGCCAGCCCGCAGCAGACCCCTCCCTTCAGCGTAAGGGCAGCCGGAATCTCCTGCGGCGTATCTTTTTTCCTTTTTATCCTGATACAGACAAGGGGCAGCAGCACCGTGCCTCCGATCAGAAAACGGGTTCCATTAAAAGTAAACGGCCCCATATAATCCATGCCCACGCTCTGGGCCACAAAAGCCACGCCCCATATACAGGCAGCCAGAAACAGCAGCAGGCTGCTGCCGATCGCCATCTTTTTCATTGGTGTCAATCCTCCCGTCCCTGTCCGGCTGCCGCCGAAATAATCTCCGCCACAATATCTTTTATCATTTTGTTTTCGCAATCCAGAACGATCTGGGCATATTTTTCATAATAAGGAATCCGTTCCTCATACAAAGCCTTCAAAGTCTGCCCTTCCCGGAGCGCTACGCCTCTTTCGTTCAAATCCCCGAGCCGCTCTTCGACCGCCGGACAGGAAAGCTTCAAATATACGATAGTCCCGATCTTTCCCAGATGTTCCATGGCTTCTTCTCCATAGATTACGCTCCCCCCGGTGGCAATCACGCTCCGCTCTGCCTCCAGAGAAGCGTTGACCTCATTTTCCACCGCAAGAAACCCGTCCGTCCCCCGCTCTTCCATAATCTCGTGCAGGAGCTTCCCTTCTTTTTCCTGGATCACGATGTCCGAATCCACAAAACGATAGCCGAGGCATTTGGCCAGCACGACCCCCACCGTGCTCTTCCCCGCCCCCGGCATACCGATCAATACAATATTATTCATGATATGCGATCACTTCCACTTCGCAAAGCACATTTTTCGGAAGCTGTTTCACCGCCACGCAGCTTCTTGCCGGTTTTCCCGTAAAGTAATTTTCATAAACCCCGTTAAACGCCGCGAAGTCAGCCATATCTGCCAAAAAACATGTTGTTTTCACCACATCCTCATAGCCATACCCTGCTTCTTCCAGAATCGCTCCCACGTTCTTCATCACCTGCTCTGCCTGCTCCAGAATATCCCCGCCCTTGATATCCCCCGTCGCCGGATCGATCGGAATCTGGCCTGACGCGTATAAAAACGGGCCTGCGATAATCCCCTGGGAATACGGCCCGATCGCTGCCGGAGCCTTTTGTGTCGATATTACTTTTTTCATATCCTGTTCCTCCTGTTTCTCTCTTTTCGTATGATCAGTCAATTCCATCCATACCCTGCCGATTACTCCTCAAATTCCACCATAACATAAAATCCCCTTTCCTTCTCCCGAATCTCTCTGACGACCCCTTCCCTCGCCAGCATCCTCTCGCAAAACGGATAATTCCCGGACATCGCCAGCGCCGGATCGATCGTATAATAATAATTGCTGGGAAGAACCCCCTCCGTCACCGTCACCCGGTCCCCTTCCTTCAAAAGGCCCTGCCTTTCCATCTTGAATTCCATTTCCCTCATAGCTGACCTCCCTACCGCACTTTATTTTACTAGGAGTTTCCACTTTTTTCAATATTTTTCTATGGGGAATCCATATTTGCAGACGGCAGAGCGCGGCGGAGGATGGGACAGCGGCATTTGCCTGGGCAGAGGGATGGGGCAGCAACATAAGCCGGAGCAGAGGGGGGTGGCCGGGGCGGTATTTTCTGTTGGAACTTCCAATCAGATTTCACTAATGAAATGGGGAAATCATATCAAACCGTTCGGGGCGGAAAAAAAGGACATCCGTGTCCTTTTTTCCTAAAATTGCCATCCATGGCAATTTTCCCCTAGGATTTCGGCCATTTCATAAGTGAACTATTTCATAAATGAAATTACTGATTGTACGTAACAACAGAAAATACCGCCCCGGCCACCCCCCTCTGCTCCGGCTTATGTTGCTGCCCCATCCCTCTGCCCAGGCAAATGCCGCTGTCCCATCCTCCGCCGCGCTCTGCCGTCTGCAAATATGGATTCCCTCACCCGCCTCATTTCCTTGACAACAAGGAACCGCGTACACTAAAATATTTTTAATACTAATTATCATTATTAAATACATAGGGAGGACTTTTTATGGCAATTTACAAATGCGCCGTATGCGGCGCTGTCTTTGATGAAGAAAAAGAAGGAAAGAAATTATCGGAACTGGACTGCTGCCCGGTCTGCAAACAGCCCGTTTCCAAATTTGAAAAAATCGCGGATGAAGCGTCGCAGGAAGCGCAAACGCCGGCTCCGCAGCAGGGGGAACTCGCCTATGACCCCCAGTATATAAGGCACGATAAGAGCAGCCGCTATATGGAGGAAATCCATGAGATGGCCGTATCGGGAAAAAGCATAGACGGAGCGATGGGAACCAGGATGCCCATGCCGGGGTGGGACGATATCCTTCTCCTCGGCGCCCAGCTGAACCCGGCCCCTCTTCTTGATTCCGATCCTGTGGATACACGAACCGTTATCGGAAAGCACGCCCGGAAGCCTATGGTGCTTGAAAGCCCTGTGTATATTTCCCATATGTCCTTCGGCGCGCTTTCCCGTGAAATCAAAGTAGCGCTGGCCCAGGGCAGCGCTATGGCGAAAACCGCCATGTGCAGCGGAGAAGGAGGCATCCTTCCCGAAGAAAAAAAAGCGGCTTATAAATATATTTTTGAATATATTCCGAACAAATACAGCGTGACCGACGAGAACCTGAAAACTTCGGACGCTATCGAAATCAAGATCGGCCAGGGGACAAAACCGGGGATGGGCGGCCATCTGCCGGGCGAAAAAGTCACCCCGGAAATCGCCGCGCTCCGGGGGAAAAATCCGGGCGAGGATATCCAGAGTCCAAGCCGCTTTGAAGAAATTAATTCCAAAGAAGATTTGAAAAAAACGGTGGATACGCTCCGCCAGCTTTCCGACGGCAGACCCATCGGCATCAAAATTGCCGCCGGGCGGATCGAACGCGACCTGGAATATTGCGTATATGCCGGCCCTGACTTTATTACCATCGACGGGCGCGGAGGCGCTACCGGCTCGAGTCCGCTCCTGCTCCGGGAATCCACTTCCGTCCCGACCATTTTCGCCCTGCACCGGGCAAGAAAATACCTAGACTCCGTCCATTCGGATATTTCCCTCGTCATCACGGGCGGCCTCCGGGTATCTTCTGATTTTGCGAAAGCCCTTGCCATGGGCGCCGATGCAGTTGCTGTAGCCAGCGCAGGGCTGATTGCGGCGGCTTGCCAGCAATACCGAATCTGCGGAACCGGGAACTGCCCCGTAGGCATCGCCACGCAGGACCCGGAACTTCGAAAGAGGCTGAAAGTGGATGCGGCAGCGCAGAGAGTCGCTAATTTCCTCAACGTTTCTTTGGCAGAATTAAAAATGTTTGCCAGAACTACCGGCCATTCTTCCGTACATGATCTGAATGTCAGCGACCTCGTCACCCTGAACCGGGACATCGCGGAATATACGGACATCCCTCACGCCGGAATGAGCCGGAATTAACGGCAGCTTTCGATGACCAGCCCGTGGGCGATTCCCGGCACGGTCTGTCCTTCGTTAAAGCTTGTCTTGCTCAGCAGCGCCCCTGTCGGCACGAAAAGAACCCTTTTCCATACACCTTCTTCTATCTTTTTTAAGATATAGGCCGACAGGGTGACAGCGCTGCACCCGCATCCGCTTCCTCCCGCATGGGTATCCTGTTCTTTCGCGTCATAGATCTCAATGCCGCAGTCCATATGCTGTCCTGCAATATCCACATCTTTTTCATTCAGAAGATCAATCAGCGCCTGCTGTCCGACGCTTCCCAGATCGCCCGTAATAATCTTGTCATAATCCGAAGGCTTTCGTCCGAAATCCTTCAGGTTCTGGTAAATCGTATCACAGGCCGCCGGCGCCATACAAGCTCCCATATTCATCGAATCCTTCAACCCATAATCCATGATTTTTCCCGTCGTCACACCCGTGATCTTCGCCCGAGACCGCTTCCCTTCCGTATTGCTTAAGACAAAAGCCCCGCTGCCCGTCACCGTCCAGGAAGCGGATAACGGCCTTTGGTTTCCATATCCCAAAGGAAACCGGAACTCCTTTTCCGCGCTGGCAAAATGGCTGGATGTCACGCACACCACATGCTCCGCATAGCCTCCTCCTACCGCCATCGCCCCCATACTGAGCGACAGGCCGCAGGTGGAACAGGCCCCGTATAACCCGACAAGGGGTATCTCATAGCCCGCCAGTCCAAAACTGCTGGCAATGGACTGTCCCAGCAGATCCCCCGCAAACAGATAACGGATATCCTCTTTCTTCAGCCCCGCCTTCCCCAGCGCGAGATAAACGGCATCCTTCTGTAAACTGCTTTCCGCCTCTTCCCAGGAAGCACAGCCGAACATATCGTCCTGGCCGACCATATCAAAAAGCTCCGCCAGCGGGCCCTGCCCTTCTTTCGTCCCGACCACGCTGGCGCTCTCCCTGATATATACCGGCTCTTTCAGCTCTATGCTCTGCTTCCCCAACATACATGTTTCTTTTTTTTCCTGGCTCATACTATACACTGCTCCTTCCCGTCGCTTTCAAAATTCTTTTCCTGTCAGGTATAGTATTGCCGCATCTTCAACGCTCAATTCCATGTTCCAGCAAAAACTGCTTCCATATCTCGTAATATTTCGCTTTTAAATGCACCTCGTCTATGGTATATTCCGCATTCAGGTTGCCCTCTGCATCGCATACCACCTCGTTCACATCGATATAAAAAATGGTCCGCTGGTCCGCAAGCTGCGCGATCGCCGCATTTTTTTCCTCGATATTCTTATTATTGAAAACCGGGTCTTCCGCGTTCTTATCCGCCGTCACCTTCATAATCCCTTCCACAAAAATAACCGCATCCGGCTGCAGTTCCCGGATCCGTTCCACCACGGCCTTGTATTCTTCCATAAACGTTTCCGTCGTCCCGGTCCCAAGCTCGTTGATTCCCAGCATCAGATAGACCTTGCCGTACTGCTTCTGTGCCAGCGCCTCTTCTGCCGTTATTTTCTTCCCCGTTCCTTCTTCCTTGCCCAGCAGTTCGGAAAAGACATTATATATCGTCAAGGATATCTTGGCATAAAAATCCGCCCGTTCCTCCAGCCCCCCGTATTCGAACAGGCCTACCGTCCTGGAATCCCCGATAAACGCCGCGTCGTTAAAATAATCTTCCGTCACCGTTTGGAATTCATAGGTTCTTTCTTCCGTTTCTATACCGTCGGCCGCATCTTCCCCCCCATCACTTCTTGTCAGGGCATTCATTTCCCCCTCCGCTTTGCCGTCCATGGAAGCCGGAGTTTCTTCTCCCGCCGCTTCTCCATCCATAGAAGCCGAAGTTTCTTCTCCCGCCGCCTCTTCCACGGGGATCCCCTCTTCCGGCATAGCTTCTTCGGAAATGCCTTTTGCACTTTCTTCCTCACCGGCTTTCTCTTCCTCCTTCCAGCCGTCAATGCTCTGCCCGTCGCTTCCCCCTTGGAACATGGCAAACAGACGGCCCGGAAATTCATCGGCCCCCATTCCTATGTTCCCCGCCATCTCCCAGGGTGCCGTCCCTTTTCCGGCCCCTTCCATCACAAGAGCCAGAAAAGGTCTTTTTACCGGATGGAATTCATAATCTTTATATATTGAAAATCTGCCGATCGCCCCCGTCAGTGCCAATATCAGGCCGCTGACCGTCAAAATCAGGAAAACCGGGCATTTCTTTATCCATTTTATTATTTTCATATCTGCGCTCGCTTTATCTCAGGTCAATATCAACTTAAAACTTCAGATAGACAAAAGGATTGTTTTCCATGCTCACCAGGCAATAAATGGAAAGCCAGAAAACCGCCGCCGTCAGCAGGACTACCAGCGGGTTCTTCCTGTGCCTTTGCAAAAAACGGGAAAAAAACGGAACACACCAAGCCGCCCCCAGCAGCAGATAATGCCAATACATCCCCAAATACTTCCAGATATCGTTAGGATTGACAGCAATCCCTCCTCCCGCAAAAGGAAACAGCCGTCCTAGGTATAGGCCAAGCTCGCCAAAGTCAGTCAACGCAAAAAACACCCATGTCACTGGTATCAGAACCAGAGTATAACATCGGCCGATTGGCGGACATTTCGAAAACAGCTTTCCCAGCCCGATCTTTTCGATCCCGATCAGAAGGAATAACACCAGCCCCCAAAGCAGGAAATTAAGGCTTCCTCCATGCCATAATCCTGTCAGAAGCCATACTGCCAGAAGGTTTCTGAGCGTCTCTATCATCCCTCCCCGGCTCCCGCCCAGCGGAATATATACATAGTCCCTGAAAAAACTGCCAAGCGTCATATGCCAGCGCCTCCAAAACTCACTGATACTTTTGGATGCATAAGGATGTTCAAAATTTTTAACAAATGGAAAACCAAGCATCACGCAAATGCCGGATGCCATAAGGGAATATCCCCAGAAATCAAAGTAAAGTTCCATGGAATAAGCCGCTGCCCCAAGCCATGCCAGCGGGGTCGATATACTTTCATATCCGATCATATGGATATCCTTCCACAAAATCGCCAGCCTGTCTGCCAACAGCACCTTCGTACCCAGGCCCGCCACAAAATATTGCAGCCCTTCCTCCAGTTTTTCCCAGGAATACTCCCGCTCTTCCAGAAGGAAAGCTCCCTCGTCAAAACGCATGATCGGCCCGGACACGATCTGGGGAAACATAGTAAAATAAACTGCCGTCCTTTTAAAAGTCGGCAGCTCCTTCCTATCTCCCCGGAATATATCTGCCTGAAAGGATATCATTTTAAAAACATAAAAACTCAATCCCAGCGGAAGTATGCTGCTCCCGGCAAAAGCGCCCAGCCCTTTAAACAGGGCAAGCAAGCCGACATCCAGAACAAGAACCGTAACAAACCTGTCCTTCCGGCACTTCTTTCCTCTCCGGGTATCCCTGCAGGAATATATTTTTTTTGCAAAAAAGTAATTCAGCCATACCATAACAAGGAGAAGCGCCACATAATAAGGCTCCCCCATAGCATAAAAAACAATGCTCCCAAGCAGCAGTGTCGTATTTCTGTATTTTTTTGGCGTTATATAATAAACGGCGAGAAACGCCGGAAAAAAGCGGAACAGAAACTCCAAGCCGGTAAACGATGCCATCATCGATCCATCCTTTTCATTCGTAATCACCTTTTTCTATTCTACCATCCCATCCCTAGAATCTCAATAGAAACATTTCCGCTTTTTATCCCCTTTCACAGGCCTATCCTTGTTATGCGGATTGTCTGGCCGATACCATCTTCCCGGGGGAAGCCGCTGCATACATGATAAGACATACTACGGCCAAGACAATTTCCACCACAAGCTGCGTCAAAATAACCCCGTCCAGCTTCCAAAAATAATTCAATATCATGACCCCTGGAATAAAGAGCAAAACATTGCGCAAGACGGTGACTGCCAGAGAGCTTGCCGCCCTGCCAAGCGCCTGGAAATAGGATGTCACCATATTAATAATGCCGAGCAGCGGGGCGTGGAAGCATAAGAGCCGGAGGAAATGAGATGTCTGTGTCACCAGGCTTTCCTCGGCCAGGAATACCGAAGCAAAATTTCTGGAAAAAACCATCAGCAGAACCGTAAACATTGCGCCAAGCACAGTTCCATAAGCCATGCCTATCCGCATGGATTTCTCAAGGCGCTCTTTTTGCCCCGCCCCATAGCAATATCCGATCAGCGGCGCAATGCCTGTGGACAGCCCGACAGAAAGCATGATCGGGAATAAATCAATTTTATAAGCAATGCCGTAAGACGCCACCGCATCGGAGCCGTAAATGCTGATATAATTGTTCAGGACAATATTGGAAACACTTAACATAACTGTGATGAGAGCGCCGGGAATGCCGATCCTGATCACATCAAGAACCATTTTTTGGCAGGCCGGAATTGGCGCGGGGACAGGGCAATCAGTTCATTTCCCCGTTTTTCTTCATAAACCAGGCATACGCAATAATATATCGTGGAGCATAAAAAGCCAATGGACGTAGCCAAGGCGGCTCCGGCCGTTCCCATATGGAAGAGGACGATAAAAATCCAGTCCAAGACAATATTGACCGCATTTCCCAATACAATGCCAATCGTGCTTTCCTTTATCATCCCGATCGACCGAAGAATATGGGGGAACCCATTTGCCAGCATAACAAACGGAGCGCCTGCCAATATCCATTTCAGGTAATCACGGGTATAAGCAAGATTGCCGCCGTCGGCTCCGATGACGTATGCAAGGGGAGTCAGCGCCAGCAAACCGAAGCAAAGCACAAGCACTCCTGCTGCTGCTATGGAATATATGCAAAAGTTCATGCATTTTGCGGAATAACCCTTGTTGCCTTCCCCCAGCTGCCTTGCCGTTACGCTGCCGCCTCCCATGCCGAATACGCATGCTATGGACATAATAATCAGGAGAACCGGAACGCAAAGCGTGACGGCAGCAATCTGCTCCGCACTTTTCGTCAAAGATACAAAATAAGTATCCGCCAGATTGTAAATCAATGTCGCAAGCTGGCTGAGCATAGCCGGAACACCTAGCTTAATAATGGTTGCGGACATATTTTTTTCTTCAAATATTGACGACATAATAAAACCTCCTTCTTGCTATCAAAAGAATAATAAGATACAATCAAAGCGAGGAACAAGACATATGTCTTGTTGGGAAAGGACATTGGGGCAGAATGAAAAAAATATATGATAAGAACAGAATCCAGGCGGCGGTATCCGGGTGTAAATACAAAGATTTATTGGAAAACTTGGAATTGGAACTCTGCCTGATTGAGTATGAACCCGGGGAACTGATCTCAGCGCCCTGGCTAGATTCTTCCATCTTTCAGTTTGTGCTTTCCGGCGAGTTGTCCATCTATTTTATCAGGGATGACGGAAGCATGTATTCGTTAGCGGCCGGGCAGGACAATTATATTCTTGGAGAAATGGATTTGTTTCTTATAAAAAATAATCATATATATGCGGAAGTCACCAAAAAGCTTACCAGCATTGCTTTTATGACGGAAAACTATAGGGAAAAGTTATGCCAGAACAGCCAGTTCCTATATTTTGTCGGAAAAAGTATGGCAGAAAAGCTGGAAGTCCTGACTGCTTTGGATGCTGCGCCCTCTTCCATAGAAGAACGGGTGATGACATATATGAAATTCATGTGCGAAAACAAGGAATTGAAGGGAATCGAAAAAACGGCATTCCGCCTGCATTGCAGCGCCAGGCAGCTTCAGCGCATATTGAATCATTACGAAAAAACCGGGGTAGTCGTAAAGATCGGCAAAGGAGCTTACAAGTTAATACGCTAGCTTATACTTTCCCGAATTACATATATATGATTTGCATGAATATTTATAAACATATATTTGTTGTTAATCTGTGCAAAGAATTTCTCCCTGTGCTATGATTTCCACATAATTGCACACAACTCTTTGAAGTGAGGAGGAATTACATTGACAAATGTTCATGTTAAAATCAAGAATTTAAGGGAAGAAAGCCACCTCAAGCAAAGGCAGGTCGCCGATTATCTCGGCATATCCCAACAGGCTTATTCCTATTATGAACTGGATAAACGGGAACTTCCTTCCAGGCATGTCGTAAATCTGGCGAAACTGTACAACGTAAGTACCGACTATATCCTTGGCATGGAACCGGAACGGGCCGGCTCCTATGACCTGAACGCTACTTTTGTCCAGGGAGTCCAGCTGAAGGATGTGCTGATCAGCTTGAGGAAGCTCAATAAAGCGGGCAAAGCAGACCTGATGAAATACTTATCTTATCTGGGTTCCACCCAGGCAAACGGAACGAATATTTAAAGCGTTTCTTTTAAAAGTCCCATGACACACAAGTTATAGACTTTGCTGTCTTTCACTACAGCATTTTTCATCGTACCTTCATATGAGAAACCCGCCTTTTCCAGAACGCGCCTCGATCCGGTATTCGTCTCATAATACAGGCCCGTGATTCGAATAATGTCCAATTCGGCAAAGGCAATCCTGCATATTCGTTTTGCGGCCTCCGTCGCGATCCCGCGCGACCAGTATTCCGTCAGGAGGCAATAGCCGATCTCCGCGTCTTTTCTGTAAACATCGGACTTCTGTTCGATGGAAATATTTCCGGCCAGCCTGCCGTCCACATAGATGACGCGCCAGATTCCCGATTTTCCTTCCTTCTCTGCGGTCATACGGATCCACCAGTCCGCATCTTCGTCCGTATACGGGTACGGCAGCCTGTCCGAAAGGTATCTCCTGTCAACGGCGTTGCACAAAGCCTTCAGCCCTTCTTTGTCCTCTTCTGTCGGGATTTTTAGTTTTATGTTCATGATTTGCCTCCTCTGATGATGGCTGTATATCCATCTATTTTTTTAGATATCTTATGGATTACTTTCGTTTCCTATATTTCTGGTTTTTACTGTTTGGTTTATCCGGGATGGTCCGTTCAATAAACTGTTTTTCCAATGCCGGATTTAAATAATTCTTTCGAAAAGTCGGCCTGTGGGAAAGCCCAAGGCGTTCCATTAATTCCAGCGCCGACAACGTATCTTCTCCGAGTATAGAAAGGAGCTGATTCACTGAGTCTTTATCTTGGTCGGTTACTTGGTCGGTTACTTGGTCGCTATCTCGGTCGCTGTCTCGGCCGACAACCACTAACTCCTTCAGACTATCCCTAATGATTTCCAGCATCAATTCCACAAAGCCTGCACTATCCGCCTGTGCATCCGCTTCGCCAAGCGCATCATAATATTCCCTCTGCCTTGATTGAATCAGCCCTTCTATCGGCAGCCAGTAGAATAATTCCTTCCATCTGCCCAGCAGAAGACTATGCCACATTCGCCCAAGGCGGCCGTTTCCATCCACAAAAGGATGAATGAACTCAAATTCATAATGAAATACTGCGCTCTTAATCAGCGGGTGCAGTTCAGACCGCCCATACCAGGCAAACAAGTTATGAATATGCTCCGATACAAATTTTGCTGGTGGAGCCATATGAACCAGCGCCCTGCCTTCAAACACTCCTACGCCGCCCGAGCGAAATCTTCCGTTCTCAGCAACCAGCCCATTCATCATCAGCCTATGCGCTTTCAGCAAATCGGCCTCCGATAATGGGTCCAGACGCTGCATCAGTTCATAGGCTTCGTATGCATTCCTCACTTCTTTAATTTCATTCGGATTGCCAAGAACACGTTTGCCGTCCAGAACCGCAGTCACTTGTTCCAATGAAAGGGAATTATGCTCAATCGCAAGGGACGAGTGGATTGTTCGTATGCGATTCTCGCGCCTTAAACGAGGGCTGATTGTACTTCCCTGCAAAACGGTAATACGGCCGATCTGCTCACTGATCTCCGCAATTAACAACGTCATTCTATCGGTCATATGAAATGGCGGTTTATACTTATTCATGGAAATACCTCCCGTTGCTTGCATTTCTTTGCATATCTTAAAAACATCCAAACAGGTCTCTGTCTGATCCCTCAACATCGTTTTCATCTGCAATCTAGTACAAAAATCACACGAGTTCTTTGCTCCACATAAATCCCATTATATCAAGTTTCTAAAGAAATTCCCATCCTTTTCACAAAAGACTATCAAAAAACAGGGTAACGCATTCCTTCATCCATTACCCTGCCTGTCAAGCTCCTTTACGACTTATGCCCTTATTCTTTCCTATCTCTTTTGACTTTTCAGAACCATCCGAGGCATTTCCCAATCCAATACCCCAGCCCCAGTACCCAGCTAGTAAAAATCCCATACAAAATCACCGGCCCGGCAATGGTAAAAATCTTACACCCGATCCCGAAGACCTGGCCCTCTTTCTTAAATTCAATCGCCGGCGCGGCCACCGAATTGGCAAATCCCGTAATCGGCACGAGAGCTCCCGCCCCGCCGAATTTCACGACAGAAGGATATAGATTGAACCCGGTCAGTACGATGCTTGCCAGGATCAGCAGCAGCGAGCACCAGCTTCCTGCCGTTTCCTTATCCAGTCCCATCGTCTTCGTGCAGTAATTCAAAATCAACTGCCCGATCACGCATATAATGCCTCCCACAAGAAAAGCCTTTGCCATCTGAAGCCATAAATTATGGGTCGGCGTGACCTCCTTGACATACTCCTGGTATTCCTGCTTCAACTGCTCTTCCATATCTAACCTCATTTCCGGCTTTACGCCTTTATATCTTTATATTCTTTATATTCTAATACCATTTCTAATACCATGATTCCCCTTCGCGGAATCTAAAACCTGAAGGAAGAACGCCGCTTTTCAGGCGTTCTTCGGTGTGGAAAGACTTGCAAGGCAAGTCTAGAAGTTCTTCGCGAAGCGCCCTCTGGCGTGAGCGTTAGAACTTCTTTCCACACTACACTCCACCATGCAGATACACCGCTTTCGCAAAATAAAGGAGGCTTCCCGCCGCCTTCCCCAGGGCCATCGCCAGCACAGCGATGCCAAGCCCGTGCCGGAAGCCGATCCTTCTGGAAAAAATAGGGATTGTATCCAGCATTTCCGCAATCGCAAGGGCAAGGCACCCGACAAAAATCCCGGCAAACAATCCAAAAACAATAAGCACCGCGCTCCCCAATATCCGCCACACCGCCTCCGTGTTCCCGCTTCCAAATACGCTGTTTTCTATTATCCAATCCCCGATATGCCCGTACTTGTCGAACACGCTGAAAAAATCCCCGAACAACGTGCCGCACACCACCGCCTCCTCGAACAGAAATACCTTCCTGCTCACATGCATTTTCCCGGCAAAGCGCGGGATCAGTCCTACCGATATCAATACGGTAAAAACCCCGCCTGCCGCAAACACCCCGAAGCTCATGCCCACGATCCCCAAAAATATCTGCCTAAGAAACATCGATTACCTTTCCCTCCCTGTCCGCAGTCTCGATCAGCGCATCGTTCACATCCTTCTCATAAACGCGCATTTCCACTTCGATAGGAGTCGGATCCTTCGTAATCCTCCTGCCGCCGATATGGTTGAAGAACACAATAATCCCAAGGGCTAACCCGAGCGAATACGTAACCTCCAGGATCGTATATCCGCTGGATGCTTCTCCCATCACCAATTCATACATCTTCTCAAATACTTGGTTGATCCCCACATCGTTATGGAAAGCCATAATCGTAAAAGCCGTCCCGAAAAAACTGATACAAGCCACAAAAATAATTTTTAAAGTCTGGACAGCCCCCTTATGCCTGTCCACATCCACCCGCTCCACAAGGATGTCCGTTTCTCCCAAATTCTCCACCGTCACGCCAGGACACGCCTTCTGGATCATCTCGATCATCTTCAGGATGCTGAATACCTGCCGCTTCTGCTCCGCATCCGAAAACCGATGCACCTTTAACGACTTCACCTTCGCCGTAATATGGCTGTCCGCGCAATACACCTTAGCCATATCCTTAAAAAACACATCGTCCTCCATGACTTCTACATTCCGCTCCGCCTTTATATAAACAATTTCCCCTGCCATTCCCTCCATCCGCTCCTTCCGCGATTATCCATACGCTTATTATGGCAAAAAAAATTCCCTTTATGCGCAATTCCTGAAAAATACGCAATTCCTAAAAATCTCCCGTTTATCTTAAAAAAAAACAAAGCGGGAAACCATTCTTGCAAAGGCCGGGGCGCTCCGTTCCTTCCAGCCCGCGAGACGGGCGTTTCGGTCTTTGCAAAAATGGTTTCCCGCTATACTTTCTCCTAATTCCTACTCTACAATGCTGTACTCCATATACTCATAATGAAGTTTCGTCCCCTCACCGATTTCGTCCGGCAGAAGGGCCCTGGCAACCAGCTTCCGCTCATCGCCCTCAACCCCCAGCTGTTTCAAATTCGCATAATCCCCTTCGATGCTTTCCACCACATAATCAAAAGCTTTCATCCATTTTACCTCGCTTCCTTCGTTTTTATACAGCTCCATTCTACCACATAAATCCTCATTTTCCCAGCTGCATCAGCTTTGGAGCTTCTCCCTCATCCGTATCAATATCCTTTTCTCCATCCGGCTCACCTGCACCTGACTGATGCCCAGGTTTTTTGCCACCTCCACTTGGGTCTTGTCCTGAAAGTAACGCAAATGTATGAGCGTCCGTTCCTCTTCCCCCAGTTCCCCGATCAGCTGTTCGAGCAGCATATGGTTTAAAAGCTTTTCGTTGTCATCCTTCTTTTCCGGCAGCTTGTCCACCAGATAGATTTCATTGCCGTCGGACTGATAAACGGATTTGTAAATGGATTCCACTTCCACATTGGCTTCCATGGCCATGACGATATCCTCCCTGGCTATCCCTGTCGCTTCCGCAATCTCTTCCAGCGTAGCATCCCTGCCGCGCTCATGGTAGATCTGCTCCGCCGCCTGTCTGACCTTCCATCCGTTTTCCTTCAGCGTCCTGCTCACCTTGACGATCCCGTCATCCCGCAGGAAACGTTTGATTTCGCCGCTTATCATTGGTACTGCATAGGTGGAGAATTTGACATCATATGCCAGGTCGAACTTATCAATGGCTTTCATCAGCCCTATCGCCCCGATCTGGAACAAATCCTCCGCATCATACCCTCTCCCCAGAAAACGCCTGACGATATGATGCACCAGGCCAAGGTTTTTCTCTATCAGCGCTTCCCGCGCCGCCTTATCCCCTGCCTGTGAACGAGCAATCAGTACCGCAACTTCCTCCATAATTTATTCCTCATCCTCTATCCACGGAATGCATCCTATTTTTTTCTTCATGATGACCGTCGTCCCCTCTCCCACTACGGACAGCACTTCCAGGTCATCCATAAACGCTTCCATAAAAGGAAAGCCCATCCCCGAACGGTTCAGTTCCGGCTTTGTCGTAAAAAGCGGTTCCATCGCCTTTTCAATATCCTCTATGCCGTTCCCTTTGTCCACCACTTCCACATGCAGCACATCCTGTTCAATGAGGCATCGTATGTTTACCTTCCCCCCTTCTATCCCGTCATATCCGTGGATGATCGCATTCGTCACCGCCTCCGACACCGCCGTCTTAATATCCGAAACTTCCTCCAGCGTAGGATCCAGCTCGGACACAAAAGCCGCCACCGCTACCCTGGCAAATGCCTCGTTTGCCGATATAGCGTCGAACTCCATCTTCATTTCGTTTTTCATCCCAGTCCTCCCTGTTTATTCCATGATTTCCACAATTTTCTGTAATCCCGATATCATCAAAAGATGCCTGATCCGATTATCCGTGTTGATCGCAAAGACTTTCCCCCCAAAACAGGCGATCTTCTTGTATCTTCCAAGAATAATCCCGATCCCCGAACTGTCCATAAATTTCGTATTTTCAAAATCAAAGACCACATGGTCCACCTTCTCCTGAACAATAAACTTGTCCGCATTTTCGCTTATGTATGATGACTTATGATGATCGATCTCTTCCGGCATTCTGACCATCAAGTAATTATCGATCACCTTGAAATTTTCTATCATGCGCTTCTCCTTTCCTCTGTTTCTATGTCATACATCGCGGTTTTTCATGCATGCGCCCTCCGGCGCTTATAAGGCCAAAAAGAGAACATATGCCTATGTTCTCTTTTGTGTCCGTTTTCTTATATTTATTCCATATCAGTTTTCATCGTTCAATTCTGCCAGATAGGTCTGGGAATTGCTCGCTTTGAGCGTCCCCGGGAACAATTCAATGACTTGCGCGTACGTTTCCTTCGCCCTTTCCACGTTTCCGGTTTCCTTATAGCAGTTGGCCAGATAGAAAAGAGCATCCCCGTTCGTCTCATCATATTGGTAAGCCTTTGCCAGCTTCGGCAGCGCTTCCGCGAATTCCCCGTCCTTATAAGACTGATAGCCTTCGTCATAAGCAGTCTGGGCCAGTTCCGGCCCGATCATGGCGGTCAGGGTATCGTAAAGCATAATAAACGACTCCGATGCCGTGTCTTCCAATTCGTCCATATTGACCTCGTCCAGATATTCCGACACTTTAAATGCGTCTCCCTCGCTGGCGAGGTATTCGTTCGCCGCCGCGATCAGCTTGTCAGAAGCCTGTATCGTGCCGTCTGTTCCTACATAATTCTCCAGCTGCGCCTCGAGCTGCGTCTTTTCTTCCGTCAGCCGCTTCACCTGTTGTTCCATCTCGTCGATGGTGGCCGTCTTGGCATCCGACTGGTCGCCGATCGTCCTCAATTCTTCGTCCATCGCTACCTGCGCCATCTGGATTCTTGCCGGAAGGATCAGGAACCAAGCTGCCGCCAGCCCGATCACGATGCCGATCCCCATATTGACGAGGACGGAAATTCCTTTCTTTTCCTTTCCATTGACCGGCTGGATAATCGTCTCGTTGCCGCTCTGGTATTTAATAACATCCGGGGAAATGCCCCGCCTCTTCCCGACGACTCCCTTCGCCGGCCCTTCCTCCGGCGCCAGCATCCTCTCCACTTCTTTTAAATAGCGCCTTGTCGTCGTATTATTCGAATCTATCCTTCCGCACTTATACAATTCCTTGCGGGCCTTTTCCCATTCCCCGGCCTCGATATAAAGCAATGCCAGCAGCTGGTGCGCCCTGACGAACTTAGGATTCAGCGACAGCACCTTTTTCAGCTGTATGACTGCCAGATCCTGGCTGTCCTGGCGGCAGTATGCCAATGCCTGGTTATATTTCTTGATCGTCTGATTAATGGAATCCAGCCGCGACTGGTTCGTCTGTATCATGTTGATATACATATCGGCGATATTTTTCTTCGGCCGGATATTCTTGCTGATGACCCACTCGCTGAGGGCCGCCACCACTTCCCCCATTTCAAAATAAACCAGCCCTAATAAATTCCTGGCTTTTATATTGTTCTTATTTAACTTCAAACTCTGCCGCAGACTGTTTATCGCGCCGGTCAGATCCCTGACCTGGGCTTTTTCCAGTCCGTCATTATAAAAACGATTGGAAAGATGCATGATTTTTTTATAAATACTGACATCCGCACCGCAGGAAGTACAGAAATCATGCTCCGATAAATTGCGGCCGCAATTATAACATAACATGCCGTCCCCCCTATTCTTCGAAGGAACCGTTTTCTTCGCGGGCCGCTATCTCATCCTGTCTTACAGGCCGTTCCGAAAATGCCGTATTCCCCATATCTTTGATCATGCTTACCAATATATCCGCCATATCCGTCAAATCCTGGTTATAGATCGATTCCTCCGCATCCTCCACTTCCAGGCTGGGATGGAATTTTTTCAATTCTTCTTCAAAATTAATCATCCGATTTCCTCCTTAACAATGCCTTCACCTCACCTGCCAGATAAAGCGAGCCGACAATATATATGAAATCCTCTTCTTGTTTTCTTGCCAGCAAACCATAAAATGCCTGCGCCGTATCTTCTGCTATGCCGCATTTCATCCTTTGGAAATGCCGCTCCAGCGTTTTTGCGCCTGCTCCCCTTATACTATGAATCCCCGCCACCACAGCTTCGTTAAAAAGTTCGCAGCGATTCAAGATATTTATCATTCCCCCGTAATTTTTATCTTCCACTGCTGAAAACAGCAGATATCTCCTGCCTTTGCATCCATCGGCCTCCACCGACCGCACAAAAGCCTGAATCCCGTCCTCATTATGGGCTCCGTCCACATAAACTCCAGGGAGAATCTCTTCCATCCGCCCTTCCCAGGACATCCCCCGCAGGCCTTCCTCGATCTGCTCACGCTTCATTTTTGCGCCGTCTTGCAGTTCTTCCATGCACCGAACGGCCAGCGCCGCGTTTTCTGCCTGATAAAGGGCATCTGTTTCCAGTTTCAGCCTAATATAACCATAATACCGAGTATGCATGAAAAAATCAATGCTTTTCTTTGTTAATTTATTATAAAGGAAATCCCCTTCTTTTATTCCAACCGCCTTAATTCCCAGCGTTTTCGCCCTCTCTTCTATCACAAGGGACGCTTCCTTTCTTTTATCGCAAAAAACGACGGGAACCCCTGCTTTAAGTATGCCCGCTTTTTCCCCTGCGATCTTCTCTATCGTATCCCCGAGATATTCCATATGGTCATAACCAATAGAAGTAATCGCTGTAAGAACAGGGCTTTTCACCGCATTGGTGGCATCCAGCCTTCCCCCCATCCCTGTTTCCAGTATGAGGTATTCCACCCCTTCCTTTCGGAAAATCACCATTCCCATCAAAAATAACAGCTCGAAAAAAGTAGGATGATAGTCCGGTTTCCCAGATAAACTGCGCATCTTCTCCAGCCGCCCCATCACATAATCGAATCCCCATACGAACTGCTCCTCTGTCACCAGTCCCTTGTCCGTCCGAAACCGTTCCCTCATATCCACCAGATGGGGGGATGTAAACATGCCGACCGCAAAACCGCCCCTGGCCAGCATGGAACACAAGTAGGCACAAACAGAACCCTTCCCGTTTGTGCCTGCTACATGGATAATTTTCATTTCTTCCTCAGGAGAACCGAGAATCTTCAAAAAATTCCCGGTATCCTCCACGCTGTTCTTTTTCGTAAACTTCGGTAATCCCAGAATATACCGCTCCGCTTTTCGGTAAGAATCCGCCGACATTTCCCCTACCCTTTCAGTTGTTCCAGACGAAGCTTTACCTGTTCCATCATCTGCGTATATTTTTCCAGCTTTGCCTTTTCTTCCGCGATCTTCGCTTCCGGCGCCTTGGAAAGAAATCTTTCGTTATTCAGCATGCCGTTGACGCGGGCCAGCTCTCCCTGCAGCCGCTTCTCTTCTTTTTCCAGCCGCCCGATCTCCTGCGCGATGTCCACCAGCTCCGCAAAGGGAATATAAAGAGTGGCTCCGGGGATCACTACCGATACCGCGTTGCTTTCAATGCCCTGTTTATCCCTTTGGACAGCCACATCGGAGGCGTATGCCAGCGAGGCGAAAAAGAGCCTGCCCTCTTCAAAGGCCCCGCGGACCGTTTCATTTTCGCTCACTACATATACCTTCGCCTTCCGGCTTGGCGCTACGTTCATCTGCGTCCTCACGTTACGGATCCCCCGCACCGCATCCTTGATCGTCTCGATGTCTTTTTCTTCTTTCTCGAAATTCCATTCCTCTTTATATTCCGGCCATGGGGAGATCATAATGGATTCTTCCTCCGGCTGCAGGGAACAGAAAATCTCTTCCGTAATAAAAGGCATATAAGGATGCAACAGCTTCAAAGCCCCGGCAAGCACGGTCTTCAATGTCCAGAGCGCCGCATCCTGGCTCTCCTTATTGTCGGAATTGTAAAGCCTCGGCTTCACCATCTCAATATACCAGTCACAGAATTCATCCCAGATAAAATCATATACTTTCTGCACCGCAATGCCCAGCTCGTAATGCTCCATATTGTCGGTAGCTTCTTTTACCAACCGGTTCAGCCTGGACAGAATCCATTTGTCCGCCGGTTCCAGCTGGTCCAGCGCCACATCAACCGCATCTTTCCCTTCCATATTCATCATGATAAAACGGGAAGCGTTCCATACCTTATTGGCAAAATTCCGGCTGGCCTCCACTCTTTCATAATAGAAGCGCATATCGTTGCCCGGCGCGTTGCCCGTAATCAGCGTCAGCCGCAGGGCATCTGCCCCGTATTTGTCGATGATCTCCAAAGGATCAATGCCGTTGCCCAGGGATTTGCTCATCTTCCGCCCCTGGGAATCCCGGATCAGCCCATGGAACAGCACGGTATGGAAAGGCTTTTCCCCCATCTGCTCATAGCCGGAGAAAATCATGCGGATGACCCAGAAGAAAATAATATCATACCCGGTCACGAGTACGTCCGTCGGGTAAAAATAATCCAGTTCTTCCGTTTTTTCCGGCCATCCCAAAGTGGAAAACGGCCACAGGGCAGAGGAAAACCATGTATCCAGCGTATCCGGGTCCTGCGTGAACTTACCGCCGCCGCACTTCGGGCATACGGCGGGCATCCCGGCCGACACTACCGTTTCCCCGCATTTCTCGCAGTAATACGCCGGGATCCTGTGTCCCCACCAGAGCTGGCGGCTGATGCACCAGTCGCGGATATTGTCCGTCCAGTTAAAATACGTTTTTTCCATGCGCTCCGGCACGAGCTTGATCTCCCCTTCCTTTACCGCTTTTACGGCCGGTTTGATCAGCTCGTCCATTTTCACGAACCATTGCTTTTTAATCAGAGGCTCGATCGTCGTCTTGCATCGGTCATGGGTTCCTACATTATGGGAATAATCCTCTACTTTTACGAGAAGCCCCATTTCGTCCAATTCCTTTACGATGGCCGCCCGCGCCTCGTAACGGTCCATCCCTTGAAATTTCCCGCCGTTCTCGTTGATCGTGGCATCATCGTTCATAATATTGATCTCCGGCAGGCCATGCCGCTTTCCCACTTCAAAATCGTTCGGGTCATGGGCAGGCGTGATTTTTACCACGCCGGTCCCGAATTCCATATCCACATAAGGATCCGCCACGATGGGAATCTCCCTGTTGACAAAAGGAAGCAGCACCTTCCTTCCTATGAGATGCTTATATCTTTCGTCTTCCGGGTTCACGGCTACCGCCGTATCCCCCAGCATCGTTTCCGGCCGGGTAGTGGCGAATTCCAGGAATTCCGTATTGTCCGTTTTCCCGTTTCCATCGGAAAGCGGATATTTGATATGCCAGAAATGCCCCGCCTGTTCTTCGTATTCCACCTCCGCATCGGAGATAGAAGTATTACATACCGGACACCAGTTAATGATCCGGCTTCCCTTATAAATCCATCCTTTTTCATGCATCTTGCAGAACACTTCCGTCACCGCCTTGTTGCAGCCTTCATCCATCGTAAAGCGTTCCCTGTCCCAGTCGCAGGAGGATCCCAGCTTCTTCAGCTGGCCGATGATCCTTCCCCCGTACTCTTTTTTCCACTCCCAGGCTCTCTTTAGGAATCCTTCCCTGCCCAGATCTTCCTTGTCGATGCCCTCTTCCTTCAGTTTTTCAATGATCTTGACTTCCGTTGCAATGGACGCATGGTCCGTCCCTGGCTGCCAGAGCGCGTTATATCCCTGCATCCGCTTAAACCGGATCAGAATATCCTGCATCGTATCGTCCAGGGCATGTCCCATATGGAGCTGCCCGGTAATATTCGGAGGCGGGATCACGATCGTAAACGGTTTCCTGCTCCTGTCCACTTCCGCATGGAAATACTTCTTTTCCATCCATTTTTCATACAATCTGTCCTCGATCCCTTTCGGATCATATGTTTTTGCCAATTCTTTCGCCATAATTTACCTCTTTTCTACGCTGCTTTTTTATGGCAAGCTTCCATATGCGGTCCTGTGTTTCACCGAGCAGGGAAGATTTATCTTCCCTGCTCGCCGCGCGCCCCATGCGCCGCTTCTGCGGCATGCTTCCTCTGCATGGGGCTGCGCAATCGAGTAGGGGAAGCCTTTCCCCTACTCGCGCGCCAGGCATCCGTCAGCTTGCTGACATATTTCATTTGGATGCCTGTGCGCATAAAAAATCGCCCTCTGCCGACATCCGTCAGCAAAGGGCGTTCATTTTATCACGCGGTACCACCTTCATTTTCACTCACCGGTCCTGTCAGACCTTATCCTATAACGGGGATTAATCGTGGAAGCCTACTTTTCTTCTTTCCGTTTCAGCCTCCCGGTTCCAAAGCTACCTTCCGCATGCCTTCCTTCAAATGGTCTTTCAGCCGACGAACCATTCTCTCTTTTAAGTGGCTGTGCGTACTCCTCTTTTTCATTACCTTTGTTCGTATCAATGCCTATGGTTAATATAAGCCCTGAAATGGAGGGTTGTCAAGATATATTATAAATTATTACTCGAAATCTCGTCCAGTAAATCAGCAACGGTCCTTAACCTCTGCTAAAGCTCGTATATTTATGGCAGAAACTATCTCCTGTTGTATTCTTTCAACTTCATCAACTCTAACTCTTCCAATACAGTTTCTTTCCATTTTGTAATCTACATCCGAAAATAATTTTTCTAGCAAATTATTTATTTCTGGAGATGCCCCCATTGAAGCTATAACAAGAGATTTCAGATCAAATTGTTCCAATATTTCTCTTAATTCGTTTTCTGGAACTTTTGATAATTGTTCAAAATCAGTTATCATTTTAGTCGGTATATTCGGCTCCAAAATATCATTTATTGTAATTCCATAAAGTTTAGATATTTTTAACAGAATCTCTAAATCTGGAATTGTTACTCCCGTTTCCCATTTGGAAACAGCTTGCCTGGATATATCCAATTTTTTTGCTAATTCATCTTGCGTGTAATTATGTTTTTTTCGCAGTAATTGCAAATATTTTGAAATGATATTTATATTCATAAGATTTCCCTCCTTTTTCTATTATAAAAAGACCCTATAGAAAAATAAAGAGATTGAAAGGTGCCAAAAAGCAATTAGCAGTTGCTGTCATGCAAATCCCTCTAAAAATCCTTTGAAATAAACCCCAGATACGCTATAATAAGATTTATAATTTACAGAAAGGACGAATGAACCCACATGCAGATTTCAAGCCGCTTTACATTAGCCATCCATATTTTTGCCTGCATTGACACTTTCGGAAACAGCTACAAAATAACCAGCGATTTTCTTGCCGGAAGCACCAACGTCAACCCTGTCGTCATCCGAAAGATCTTAAGCCAGCTGAAAAATGCCGGGCTGGTCGATGTTGCCCGGGGAACCGGCGGAACTACCGTAACAAAGCCATTAAATGAAATTACTTTTTTAGATATTTACCGCGCGGTGGACTGCATCGAAAACGGCGATTTGTTTCATTTCCATGAAAACCCAAGCCCGAACTGCCCTGTCGGCAGAAATATCCATTCCATTTTGGATGATAAGCTTCTCCGTGTGCAGAACGCTATGGAACAGGAACTCGCTTCTATTACGCTGGCAGACCTGAAACGGGATACGGATAAATATCTGCATCGGGAAAATGAATAAAAACTAACAAATGCAAGGCATTGTAGCGGTTGCTTCCACTGCCTTGCAAATTTTTTTATATTTTTTGATGTAACTATTGACATTACATCTAAATGGTGATATGATCCTAACATAAGATGTAACTTTGCCGGAGCGGGCGAACAGGCAGCCTTCGATATTTTCCGTTTTGACAATGATGGAAAAATTGCGGAACACTGGGATAACCTGGCGGCCCTGGCAGCGCCCAATCCATCGGGCCGCACACAGACTGACAACTGGTCCCCGGTAAAAGATCTGGAAAAGGCAGAGGAGAACCGCCGCCTGGTAAAAGAATTTTTATATGATGTGATGCAGGGAAACCGCCCTGAAAAAACACCGGATTATTTTGACGGAGATACCTATATCCAGCATAATATAAGTATCGCGGACGGCCTGTCCGGCCTGGGCGCTGCTTTGGAGGAGCTTGGCAGACAGGGCATCCAAATGATTTATGACACCGTTCATCAGGTACTGGCACAGGGAAATTATGTGCTGGCAGTCAGCGAAGGAACTTTCGGAGGAACTCCTACCAGCTATTATGATCTTTGGAGAGTAGAAAACGGCAAGATTGCCGAGCATTGGGATGTTATGGAAACGATTGCTGATAAAGACAGCTGGCAGAATGCAAACGGTAAATTTTAAGGATACTAAAATAATATTGCCGGGACTGGAAGCGGGCTTCCACAGAATATAAAGAAAGGCGGTGCGCATAATGTTTGATCGAAAAAATTCCAAATCGGAGAACTCGCCCAATGGCATTAACAGGCTGCGCGAGGTTCTGGACAATGCGGAGGCCGTGGTGATTGGCGCGGGTGCCGGTCTGTCTACTTCTGCGGGTTTTATTTATACAGGCGAACGCTTTGAAAAATACTTCCATGACTATGCGGAAAAGTATCATTTCATGGATATGTATTCCGGCGGGTTCCACCCATATGATACGCTTGAAGAACATTGGGCTTACTGGAGCCGGTATATTTATATCAACCGATATATGGATACCCCGAAACCAGTCTACCATAAACTGTACGACCTGGTGAAAGACAAAGATTATTTCGTGCTGACAACGAATGTAGACCATTGTTTCCAAAAAGCCGGATTTGATAAATATCGGTTATTCTACACACAGGGGGATTATGGGCTGTTTCAATGCAGCAAGCCCTGTCATCAGAAAACTTATGATAATGAAGCCATTATTCGGGAAATGGTCAGTGCGCAGGGCTATGGCATTGATACGGATGGTACATTGATTTTGCCGGAAGGCACATCACCTAACATGAAGATTCCGTCAGACCTTGTTCCGCATTGCCCGAAGTGCGGGGAACCCATGAGCATGAACCTCAGGGCAGACCATACTTTTGTAGAGGATGAAGGATGGCATCTGGCCTCGGAGCGGTATGCAGAATTTCTCCACAGACACCAGAATGTGAAAATAGTGTTTTTAGAGGCGGCAGTCGGATTCAATACACCAACAATCGTAAAATATAGCTTTTGGCGTATGACGCACGAATGGAAAGATGCTGTTTATGTCTGTCTGAACTATGGCGAGGCATATGCGCCTGATGAAATAGAAAAGAAATCTATTTGTATCAATGGAGATATCGGAGAAATTTTGTATCAGCTTTAAGCAAAAACCGAATATTGCCGGCATAGATGCTGGTTGCCGTGGGGCGTTTCACTTTTATAGGTGGCGCCCCATATTATATCGCCAAAAAGAGGCGAAGGTATTCCATTCCCCCCATAAATGCCTTATAATAAATCCAAAAGCCCATTGAAAGCACATAAGGAGTACCTAAGCCATGAGAAAAAAAATATATTCTACGCCGGATGGAAATATCATCTATTGGACCAGCCGGACTCGCAGTCCGAAACCCTGGCTCGTATTTTTACCCGGCCTTACTGCAGACCACCGTCTTTTTCAACAGCAAATAAAATTTTTTAAAAATAAATTCCGCTGCTTTACCTGGGATGCGCCGGCACACGGCCTGTCCCGGCCTTTTCGTCTGGCATTCACCTTGCAGGATATGGCTCATTACCTGCATCATATTTTGGAGAAAGAAGCCATCGATATGCCCATACTGATTGGCCAGTCCATGGGCGGGTATATCTCGCAGATGTACATGGATCTTTATCCCGGCTCCGTATCCGGCTTTATATCCATCGATTCCGCCCCGCTCAAACATCAGTATTTCTCCGGGTGGGAACTGGCTCTGTTAAAACATACCAAATGGATATACTTAAGCATTCCATGGAAAATACTGATCCGATGGGGAACTGCTGGAACTTCCACTACCCCATACGGCCGCACCCTCATGAAGCGCACGATGGAATCCTATGAACGAAAGGAATACTGCGCCCTTGCCGACCACGGCTTCCGCATCCTTGCCGAAGCCGTGGAATCGGGCCGAGATTATACCATTACATGCCCTGTCCTTCTGCTTTGCGGCGAAAAGGATGCCGCCGGTTCCGCCCGGTTCTATAATAAAAGATGGCACCAAAAAGAAGGATATCCGCTCATCTGGCTGGCAAATGCCGGACATAACTCCAATACCGATGTGCCTGGCACAGTCAACCGACATATTCTCGCATTTATTCATTCCCTCCATTTATAAAACCCGTTTTTTTCTGCCGCTTTCATTCCTGCGGGCAGCGGGGTTTTAAACGGATATACCGACTACAATTACCAAAAGAAAGGATCATCTATCTATGAAAAAAACAATTATTTGCTTTGGAGACTCCAACACGCATGGCTACTGTTCCGAAACAGGCGGCAGATTCGATGACACGAAAAGATACCCCTGTCTGCTGGAAAAATATCTGGGTGAAGGATATATTGTCCGCGAAGAGGGTTTAAGCGGCCGCACCACTGTTTTTGAAGATCCCCTGTTCGAAGGGCTTTGCGGCCTGTCTGCCATTTTCGGCTGCCTGATGAGCCACGAACCCGTAGACTTGCTGATCATCATGCTCGGCACGAACGATACCAAAGAAAGATTCGGATGCAATGCGGAAAATATTGCGAAAGGACTGGAACGTCTGGCCAAAAAAGCCCTTTCTGTCACAGACGCATGGGCAAACGGCCGTCCCAATATCCTTTTAGTCGCCCCCGCTCCTATTGAAGACGGCTATGCATCGACTTTTGTAGCCAACGAAATGGGAAAAGGATGCGCGGAAAAATCAAGGGAACTGGCTTTCTATTATGAGAGGACCGCCAAACTGACCGGCTGCCATTTCTTCGATGCCGGCACGATCCCCGGCATCTGCATGCACCCCAATGATTACATGCACCTCACCGAAGAAAGCCACGATTTGCTGGCAAAAGCCCTGGCGGATCTTGTTCCTTCCCTGATCTCCGGCCAAGTATAACGTCATTGCTTTTTCTCCTCGCAGACTGGCATGGTTCAAAAAACCTGAAATGGTTCTTTTTTCTATGCCAATCTGCTGTATAATAAATTGCATCAGAAAAGCACATACTTGCAAAATATTGAGGAGAATCCATTATGAAAAATGAGAACATACGAAAAGTTATTTTTACCGGAGTGATGGCCGCCCTTTCTTATGTAGTATTTACCTTCCTTCAAGTCAAAATCACCCTTCCCGGCGGGGACGCGACTTCCATCCATCTCGGAAACGCCGTCTGCGTGCTGGGTGCGCTGCTCCTTGGCGGGGCATATGGAGGACTCGGCGGAGCGATCGGCATGACGATCGGCGATCTTCTCGACCCCGTTTATGTCGTTTATGCCCCCAAAACCTTTCTTTTAAAGCTTTGCATCGGCCTGATTACTGGCCTGATCGCCCATCGTCTGGGACATATCACGACCGAAACAGACAACCGGAAGGTATGGAAGTGGACCGTTGCCGCCGCTGTCGGCGGGCTGTTATTCAATGTCATCTTTGATCCGCTTATCGGATATTTCTATAAACTGGTGATACTCGGCAAACCAGCCGCAGAACTTACCCTCGCGTGGAACATCGCTTCCACCTCCATCAATGCCGTGACTTCCACCATCGCGTCCGTTGCCATTTATATGGCTCTCCGGCCGGCATTGAAAAAGTCAGGACTGTTTTTTACCATTCGGTGATATGTATTATAGCAAACTGGCAGATCGGGTTCGTTTTTTCAAGGAAAAAACAGAACAAAGAGCAGAAACGAAATCGTAGGCCGGGAATCTAAAAAGATTCACGGCCTACAAAATTGTGGTGATGCAAGTCTAGAAGTTCTTGGCGAAGCACCCACTGGTGCGAGCCTTAGAACTTCTCTTCACACTAACTCCCATGTCGCTGCTGTGCAGTGACACAAATCTGTGCGGAGAATGCCCGTTTTCTGGGCATTCTCTTGTGTGAGAAGACTTGCAAAGCAAGTCTAGAGTTTCTCCGCGAAGCAGCCTTTGCTGCGAGTGGTTAGAAACTCTTCTCACACTATCCCCAGCAAATCCCCCAGCCTCTCCAGCCGGTAATCCGCCTTCCCGCAGGTTACTGCCCTGCCGATCGCCGCCGTTTTCATTCCTCCGGCGATTCCGGCCTCAATTCCCGCTTCCGCATCCTCCACCACCAGACAGTCCCCCGGTCTTTCGCCCAGCAGAGCCGCCCCTTTTAAAAACACTTCCGGGTCAGGCTTGGATCTCTTTATCTGAGTCCCGTCCACCACCTGATCAAAAGCATCTTTTAGCCCGGTTCTCTCCAGGATAAACCCCGCATTCCGGCTCGAAGAACCGAGGCAAATCCCATATCCTCTCCTGCGTATCTCCGACAGCGTATCCCTCACTTCCCCCGTTACGTCGCCCGGTGTCATGGAAGCGAGCAGCTCCCGGTAAATTTCATTTTTCCGTGCCGCCAGCTTCTCCTTTTCTTCTTGGGAAAACAATCTGTTTCCGTTGCATTCCAGTATGATTTCCAGGCTTTCCATCCTGCCGACGCCACGCAGCCGGTCGTTCATTTCCTCATCAAAAAAAATCCCCAGCCCCTCTACTGTCCTCTTCCATGCCTGATAGTGGAATCGGTCGGTACATACAATCACTCCGTCCAAATCAAAAATCACCGCCTTGAAGCTCATTTCTTCTTCTCCTTCCAGCGGCCCCTTTTTGCAACAGAAATATGTATGGATCACAACTGTTCCAAATGAAACCCTTCCAATGTATCGTTCAAAAAGCTGGATACAATCATAAGCGCCGCGCCCTCCGCCATAGGGCTGTCCGCTTCCGTATCCACCCATATATCCATGCAGTCCTCCGCCAGAGCCGGATAGGCTGCCACCATCCTTTTTAATTCATCAATCCTTGGCGCGAGATAAGGGGCCAATTTTCCTCCTATAATAATTTCCGTATCAAAACTCAACCGTATATTGGCCAATGCCTGGGCAAAGCGCTCCAAATATTCCTTCCAGCGAAGCTGACACTCCGCATCCCCCTGATCCAGCTTGTCAAAAAAACTTTCCAGATCCGGATCCTCGCCGTCCGTCAGGCACGTCAGCGCGCCATAAGCCGACCAGCATCCCCGGCCGCCGCAAAAGCACTTCCTGCCCTTCGGGTTCAGCACCATATGCCCGAAAGCGCCCGGTTTATTATAACGCCCTCTATATATTTCTTTATTTAAAATAACCGAACCGGCAACCCCGTTATTGGTCACGATCACATATACCGCATCCTTTAACTTGCGGCTGCGCCAAACAGTGCCGAAACCTGCCGCATTCGCCCCATACTCCACGTAAACGGGATAATCAAAATTTTTCTGAATATGGTCCAGCGGAAAATTCTTCAGCCCCAGCACCGTAGAACGAGAAACAATATTGCCCTGCGGCGAAATCTCCCCGGGGAAAGCAATCCCCACTCCGAGTATGCGCCCCGCCCGCGTGCCGGAACCGACGGTTTCCTTCACCATGTCATTGACCTGCCTCCAATAGGCATCGCTGTCTTCAAAAACAAGGCGGCGCACCGTTCCCGTCTCTACCTTTCCTTTTAAATCCAGCACCTGGACATCCACATGATGCCGCCTTATTTCTACCCCCACTGCGAAGAAAGAACGGTAGCAGAATTCAATCGGCCTCGGCTTGCGCCCGCCCGAGGACGGAATCTCATCCCCCTCCCGCAGAAGCCCTGCTTCCTTAAAAAACTGCAGAATCTGCGTTACGGTAGGCCCGCTTAAGTTCAACCTGTTTTTAATTTCCAGCTGGGTCATGCTTCCTTCCTGAAACAGAAGCCGCAGGACCCTTCCACGGTTAATGATGCGCACTGACGCATTGCTGAATGTTTGTTGCTCCTTGAGTTCCGCTTCCATATTCTCGTATTCCTTCCACCTTTTATATAAAACAGGATAACATTTTTCCGCTTTCTTGTATAGTTCCTTTTACCTGTAAACCCGCATATATCCGCTGCATACGCCCTCCCTGACTTCCCTTTTGCGGTTCATGAAATAAACTGCAAAATCTGCCAGAACCATAGCCTCGTTCACGATATAAAAATAAACCGCCCCGTCCGCCGCGACAAACAGCTTGTGCAGGATGCCGAATACATAAGCTAACAGGATAAAGCTCATAAAAAGCAGATTTTTCCCTTTGGTAGAACGGCTTTTTATGCTATTGTACAGATTAATCGGCCATGCCAGCCCGAAACATATAATCATAAGCACTTCTAAAATTGACATTTCCACCTCATAAACGCGTATCCCACAGCCCCGCAAACGGATCTACCGGGCTATGTCCCAAAAAAGGGCTGCGTCCCATTAATTTTTCCACCATGGCATAAACGCTTTCTTCGTTGCAGGTATAAGCATTAATATAGGTTCCCACCATCGGCACATCCACCAGGTGATAAGGATTGGAAAAAGATAAAAACAGCACCGGTATGTCCTTCACATACTTCGGCGAATCCTCACCCAGAAAATCATCCCATACGATGCGGATGGTCGTCTGATTGCTGCCGACCTTCATATTGGCAAAATAAATCATGAAATCCGTTTCTTTTTTGAATTCTTCCAAGCTGCAATCCTCCCCCGGAAACCGCCCGTCCTTAAAATAAGACACTTCAAAACCTTCCTTCTCCAGAAGCGCCTTAAACAGCTCTATTTCCGGCAAAAGCCCGCCGGCAGGAAGCTTTTCGTTCGTAATCTGTATCAGTTTCACCTTCCGCATTCTTTCCGAAGACAGCGGAAGCAGCTTCTCCCTGTCCTTCACCAGCGTAATGCTGCGCTCCGCGATTTCCCTGGCCGCTGCCAGATGTTCCGGACACCGCAGGCAGGAAAGTTTCTCCTTAGGCGGCACAGCAGCCCCCTTCCAAAGGCCGGCATACGCCTTCAGCGCCAGGATGCGGGTTACTGCCTCGTCCAGGCGCTTCCGGCTTAAAAGCCCTTTCCTTAAGCCCTCCATCATAAAGCCTGTATCTTCCTTCCTGTTGATGGTGAACAGGAACATATCCGCCCCCCGTTCGATCGCGGCGGGTACCGCCAAGTATCTCGGCATGCTGCTGGTAAAACCAACCATCTGCGTCGCATCCGTCACAATTAATCCGCGAAAGCCCAGTTTCTCCCGCAATATGCCCTGCATCAGCTCCCTGCTCAGGGAAGCGGGCATTATATCCTCGTCCTCTATCCCCGGATTCACCTCCCGGCACAAAGCGGGCTGCCTGATATGGGCGCACATAACAACCGGCGCGCCGTCATCGATCAGTTCCTGATAAATCCGCCCATAGGACGCGTACCATTCCTCCGCCGACAGACTGTTTATGCTGCTCATCAGATGCTGGTCCCTCTCATCCACCCCGTCCCCCGGAAAATGTTTGATCGTGCTGACCATTCCGTAACGGCGGCAGGCATCCATATACCCCCTGGCCATGCGCAGGATGCGCTCCGGGCTGCTGCCATATGTACGGACATTCGTAATCGGGTTCCCAGGATTGAAGTCGATATCCACAATCGGTTCAAATGTCCAGTTCACTCCTGCGGCCCCGCCTTCCTTACAAGCCACCTCTGCCAATCGATATGCGCTCTGCGCATCGTCCGTTGCCGCACATCCCATAGGGCTGGAAACATAGGTGCCGTCCGTCAGCCCTCCATTTCCGCCGGAGCCGCCCCGTTCCAGATTGCAGGCAACCAATAAAGGAATCTTTGCCTTCTTTTGCATCCGCTCCGTATATTCCCGCATTTTTTCTCCGGGAAAAGGACGGTACATCACGCCGCCCGGCTCCATATCCTCCAACAAAGCCTCCGGGCTGCTGCCCGGCCTGTCCCATAAAATCTCACAAAACAGCTGGCCGACTTTTTCCTTGTCCGTCATTCCTTCCAAAGTTTCCTCTACCCAGCGGACAGCCTCATCCCCCAGATAAAAAGGTTTTCCTCTCAAATCTATCCTATCCATAACCATGCCCTTTCTATTCCTTATTACGCATGCGCTCATAAATGCGTTCGCTGTATACATCCAGAACCACGGCCACCAGAATAATCACTCCCTTTGATACCATCTGCCAGTAGCTCGATACTTTCAGCAGGTTCAGCCCGTTGCTGATCAGGCCGATTACCAGGCATCCGAACAAAGTCCCTCCTACCGTGCCCGATCCGCCGCCCATAGGCGTTCCGCCGATCACTACCGCCGCGATAATATCCATGACCGTATCCCCTCCGAGCGTCGTCTGCGCGGAGGCCACCCGCCCGCAGGACACAAGCGCCATGATCGCGATCGTAAATCCTAAAAGCGCGGACACGTACACCCGCGTGCGTTCCACATGGATGCCGGAAACGCGCGCCGCATCCGGGTTGCCCCCTACCGCGATGACATTCCTACCGAACTGGGTGCGGCTGAACAGGATATGCCCTGCAATAATAAAAACGACCATCAACAGCACCGAAAAGGGAATCGGCCCTATATATCCCTGCCCCATAAAAATAATCCCTTCGTCCAGATTGCTGATCGGGGAACCGTTGGAAAGCAGCATCAGCACTCCCCTGAATACCTGCTGCATTGCCAGCGTCACGAGGAAGGGCGGCAGATTAAAACGGTTCTCAATCACCGCGTTCATGCTGCTGCAAAACATCGCGATCACGATGCAGATCAGCAGAATCGCCGCAAAAGGCAAGGGCGTCTGGCTCAACAGACCGCTGATAATGCCGATCATGCACATCATATATCCCGCCGAAAGATCCACGCTGTCCGAAGCCAGCAGGAAGGTATATCCCACGCCGATAATCCCGTTTGCCGCTATCTGCCTTGCCAGGCTCATCAGATTGCTGCCGGTCAGGAAAGTATCTGTCGTCAGCATCAGCAGAAGAAAGAATAAAATCACGAGCAGGAAAGCCCTGTTTTTCAGAAAAAATATAAGTACGGAATCCCCTGTCCACTTTTTCTTTGTTTTTTGCTGCATATCATTTTTCCTCCTTTTTCTCTCCGCCCGGCAAACCGAACATTTCCGCCATAATCTCTTCCGCCTCGGCCTCCCGCCTGTCATGCTCCGCCACGATGCGCCCCTGCCGGACGACAAGCACCCTGTCGCTCATGCCCATCACTTCCGGCAAATCGCTGGAAATCAGCAGAATCGCCATGCCCTGGCGGGCCAGTTCATTGCAGTAGCCGTAGATTTCGCTTTTTGCTCCCACATCCACCCCGCGGGTCGGTTCGTCCATAATCAGGATACTTGGGTCTGTCATCAGCGCCCGCCCGATCATTACCTTCTGCTGGTTTCCTCCGGAAAGGGACCAGATCGGCATCCTGCTCCCTGCTGTTTTTACCCGCAGCTCCCTGATCATCGCGTCCGTGTCGTCCTCTTCCCTCTTCCGGCTGATAAAACCGCCTTTGCATATTTTGTAAAAATAAGCAAGCGTCATATTCATCTGTACATTCATTTTCTTAATCACGCCCTGCCGGAGGCGGTCCTCCGTCACCATCGCTATTTTATGGTCCAGCCCTTCCCGCGAGGAACGGTTTTTCACTTTCTGCCCGTCCACATAGATTTCCCCTTCGTCGGCCGGCATAATGCCGTATATGCTCTGCATGATTTCCGTCCTGCCTGCCCCTACCAGCCCGGCAAATCCCAGAACTTCCCCTGCCCTGACCTGGAAGCTGATATCTTCAAAAACCCCTTTCAGGCTAAGATGCTTTACTTCCAGAAGCACCTTTCCCAGCGTCGTCATCTCCTTTGGGTAAAGATTTTCCACTTTCCTTCCGGCAATGCCGTTAATCAGCTCTTCCATGGTCAGCCCTCCGACCTCGCGTTCCTCCACCATATGGCCGTCCCGGAAAATCGTCACCCTGTCGGCAAGGTCAAAGACTTCTTCCAGCTTATGGCTGATAAACAGAACGGAAACCCCTTCCTTCGTCAGCCGCCGGATAATTTTATACAGAACCTTTACCTCCTTGTCCGATAAGGCGCTCGTCGGCTCATCCATAATCACAATCTGGGAACCGTAGGAAATCGCCCTCGCGATCTCCACCATCTGCATCTGGGCAGTGCTCAAATCTTTCACGTTTTCTTTCGGATTCAGCTCGATCTCATACTCATCAAAAAGCTGCTGCGTCCGGGCCTCGCACAGGGACGGCATATAAATCCCGCCCCGTGAAAACTGTCCGCATCTCCCAATCCAGACATTATCGGCCACCGACATGCTCGGAACAAGGCAAAGCTCCTGATGAATCATGGAAATCCCCTTTTGCAGGGCGTCATGCGGACCTTTGGGTTCATAAGGTTCTCCGTTTAAAACCATCTCCCCTTTGCTCGGCGGGAAGCTTCCCAGCAGGATATTCATCATCGTCGATTTTCCCGCCCCGTTTTCCCCTGCCAGCGCCAGCACTTCCCCTTTTTCCAAATGGAAGCTGACATCCGTCAGGGCATGGGTCTGGTAAAAATTTTTGCTGATGCCCTTTACCTCTAATATTTTCAATCCTCATACCGCCTTTCCTGTTTTGCCTCTGCCCTGTTCCTTATTCGTCCGCCGTCATGCCGTTCGCTTCCATGACGGAAACATAAGTATCCGGCGTCACCAGCTGGTAATATCCCTCTACCTGATTGGTTTTCTCCACCGTTTCGCCGCTTAAAGCCGCTTCCACATAGTCTGCGGAAGAAACCGCCAGCTGTCTCATCGCCATCAGCACAGTCGCATCCAGTTCCCCGCTCTTTAAGTAAGCCTGTCCCGTCGTAGAGCAATCGATCGATACGATGATAAAATCCTCCACCGGCTCCCCTTTCGCCTTAATCGCATTAATGATGCCCGCCGCCTGCTCGTCCGACTGGGTGACAAAACAGTTGATTTCCGGATATGTGGTCAGCATATCGCTGGTAATATCATATGCCTTCTGCGTATCGAACTCCGCATACTGGCTGGCTACCAACTGGATCCGATCTGCATATTTCCCTTTCAAGCAGTTTTCCTCAAAGCCTTCATAACGCTGCTCTACAGAGGAAGAACCGGATTGTCCGTATAAAAATGCGACCTTCAGCTCCAGCGCCTCATCCTGCTCCAAAAGCCCGTTCAAATATTCTCCCTGTACTTTCCCGGCTTCGCGGTGGTCTCCCGCCACGTAGGTATAATAACTACCCTCTTCTGCCGCAATCGCGCGCCCCGCTATAATTACCGGGATGCCCGCCGCGCCTAATTCCTCGATGGAAGCCGCAGATCCTTCCGTATCGCAGCCCATGATGACAACCGCATCGCAGCCCATGTTCATCAGGGCTTCCATATTATTCAATTCCGTCGTCACATCCCCGTTCGCATTCTGCAAGACAGGCTCCCATCCTCTTTCTTTGGCCACGTCTTCAAAATAATCCGCCATGGTTTTCATCGTCGAATCCATGGAATTCAGGGAGTAGCCGATCAAATAAATGTCCTTGCCGGACTCTTCCCCTGTTCCTGCTTCTGCGGCATCCGTTTCCGCAGCGGCCGTCCCTTCATCCGCTTCTGCCTCAACCGCCTCCGGCGCATTCTCCTGGCCGGCCTCTTCTCCCGCATTGCCACATCCCGCTGCCCCAAAAGCCACCAGCCCGGCTAGCAGCAGCGAAAGCCCCCTGCGGCGCAGATTCCCGGCAACATCGTTTCTTCTCGTTCTTTTCATAAATACCCTCCTTATTTGAAATTACTTTTGCAAAATACTTTTGCAAATCTATTTAATTAATCATATTGTACACAGGCAGATGCTGTTTGTCAATATGATTCTTTTATATTTTCCTGTTTTCTTCGAAGGCATTCCATTTGCCGCAGGAAGCCATGGAAAATGCAAAATATTCCCTAAGGAGATTGTGTTGTATGGTATTTGATTGGCGAAAGCCATATTCAGATTGAAAAGGAAAGGCATATATTAAGGCTCCAAAGAAATACTATTTCTCTGACCTCGGGCTTCGTAATGCCAGAATCCATTTCCGCCAGTTTGAGCAGACCCATTCTATAGAGAATGTAATCTGCAATGAATTACATATGCGCGGTTACAGCGTAGATGTTGGTGTTGTTACTATTCAGAAAGATTGATGATTCTTTCAAAAAGATTATTATGTTACGAAAGACATTGTACAGCCGTATTATGACGACTACGGCATCCTGACTATGAACATTTATGGCTTCCTTCTTGCCCCGCAGATTCTTGAGAAATGATGAAACTCTATATGGCAGACTTTTGCGGGAATACCCATAGACCATTCTTTTTTGAAATATAAAAAAGAGCTTTCAGCATATGGATGAAAACGGTTCAAAGTATGAAGTTGGGTTTTATTGTCCAGATGTAATAATTATAAACATAGAAAAATTTGAGCGATAACTTCCCGTTTGTCTGGATAGTTAAACGGGTATTTAATAATAGCGGGAGTGTTATGTTTTTTGCGTACCATTATTTAACTCTGTACAAATTTTTGCTAAAATATCCTTGCATAAACTTCATCCATTGAATATACTAAATGTAAGAAAGTAAGATTTTCTAACTACAAGCAAATATTATGGGAGGTGCAATTATGTTAGCCGAATTACGTCAAAAAGCCCAAATTACTATTCCAAAAGAAATTATTGTCAAACTTGGTCTGTCAGAAGGCGATACATTAGATATTTTTGAAAAGGATGGGATAATCTGCATAATGCCTGTGGCTGTCTACCCCAAAAAATATCTGAATGAACTCCGAGATGAAATTGATGAAGTAAAATCCAAAATAGCATCCGGGGAGCAGTCTGTCTTTAACAGTATAGATGCTCTGTTTGACAAATTGGAGGCTCAATAATGGCATATGAATTTACTTTTACACCACGTTTCCAAAAACATTTTAGAAAACTGACTGAGCAGGAAAAAAATCAACTAAAAATCAAACTAAAGCTTTTAGCCGAAAATCCTTCTCATCCTTCGCTCCGTACAAAACGTATTCAGGGAACCGCTGATCTCTTTGAGTGCAGCGTCAATATGGACATCCGCATAATCTGGTATTATGAAGGTAACAAAATGATTATTCTGATAGATGTCGGGCATCACGATATATTAAAGCAGTTCTAGAGTGTATTTGAAAATTCATTCCCGACATCTGCCAGAAAGCAATAAAGTATTGGCCGAAGCGGCTTCCCGTATAGGTAAATCCGGCAGAGGCGGAAAGCCCTGCCCCTGCCCCGATAATGATAGCGTCTGCGGTTTCTATTTCCGCCTTAAGTCTGTTTATCTAAGTTTCTTTGATTGTAACAGCTTTATACATTTATATCACCGTCCACGTTAATCACAATTTTGCCGTTTATTTTTCCGTTCTCCATATCTTCACACGCCTTTGCAATATCCGTAAAAAGGTAGCGTTTTCCGATATGAGGGGTAAGGTTATGTGTATTCAGAAAAGCAAATAGTTCATTGATTGTTACCTGTGTAGGCGTGTTGCTGAAAAAGCCCGTCAAGTAAATACCGTTTGGAATGTCTTTGATCGGGTCAAAACCATTCCATGCATATATGCCGCCAAGATTGCCCGTATTACAGACTATCCCGCCTTTTTCCATGCAAGACAGGGTACTTTTCAGCGTCTTTATTCCAACCAGCTCCAAGGCTTTTGTAATGCCGGAAACCTGCCCCTTTAATGAGCCATTGTCAAGCAAAGCTACGTCTGCCCCGCAATCGGTCAATAAGTGCATTTTGCTTTCTCTATGGGTAGTTGCGGTAACTTTACAACCTAAAGCCTTTGCAATCTGAATAGCCGCATATCCTAAAGCGCAAGTGCCGCCCCGGACAAGCAGGTGGTCGCTGCTTTTTAAGGAAAGACATTCAAAGAGCGAACCCCATGCGGTAAAGTAGGTTTCGGGTATCGCCGCAAGTCGATCCCATGACAGGTTAGTGTCTACTGCAAAAACATGATGTGCGGGAAGCAGGACGTATTCTGCATAGCTGCCATGAAACTCTCGTCCCATGCCGCCCATGAGGGCAATCACTTTCTGTCCGGCAGTAAAAGCAGTATCGGAAGCGTCCGCAATCTCCCCGACACATTCAATGCCGGGAATAATTGGTTTTTGAATGTACGGGGCAGATATTTCTGATTTCCGTAATATCTGCTCGGAATGATTCATGCCAAAAGACTTGATACGGACAAGCACGAAGCCGGGCTTTACCGCAGGCATGGGATATTCCGTTATTTTTATCTCCGTACTTTCAGTGGGTTTTGTCAAAACTACAGCTTTCATTTTTCATCTTCTCCTTTCCGCTATGCCAAATTCAATTCTGCTTCGCAGCTTTCCAGCATTGCGGGTCTGCGCCATAGAAATTGCCGTTCGTACCATATGCTACGGCAGGGCAGCCACGACAGAACCTTAACAGCTCGCATTTTGCACATTTTTCAAATTTTCCATAATCCCGGTAGCTTTCCATGTTTTTACCTATCCAAACATCCGCTATCCTGTCAGTAAAAACATTTCCTACCTTGCTTTTCAATCTCCGGCAGGCATAGATATCCCCCGTAGGCAATATCGTTAAGTGGCAGTTGCCGCAGTTGCAGCCACCGTATATCATATCCGGCTTTGCGTCTTCCGGGATTTTGAAAATTCCCTTTTCATACAGATACAACGTCCAAAGGTGGTCTTTTAAGTTAAAATATGTTTCACACCCCGCCGCTTCATAGGCTTTGAATTTTGCATAGCAGGTATCTAATAATGCCCTGTATTCCTGCGGGGTCATTCCCGTTTCTTTTTCCCCAGCAGCCTGTTGCCGTTTTGTGGGACAGTAACGGGCAAATGCGAACACATCTGCTTTATGTTTTACCACGGTGTCAATAATATCGGGGATTTCAGAAATATTTGTCCCGGATACGGTTGTCATAATGACGGAACGTATTCCCGCTTTTCTAATACACTGTATTTTTTCCAGCGTGCAGTGAAAAGAGCCGGGTTTGCGAAACCAGTCATGTGTTTTTTCCATGCCGTCAAGGGACATTTGGTATTTTTCGCAGCCCATATCTTTTAGCCGTCTGCATACCTCGTCATTCAAGCGAAACGGATTGCCAAGTATTGTAAAGGGTATGACCTTTTCTTTGAACAGACTTAGCAGCTTCCAAAAATCGGGATGCAGGATAGGATCGCCGCCAGTGAGGTAAAAATAAGGCAGGCGGTTGTATTTATTGCACATTTCAAGGCAATTTTCAAAGACAGACTGCATCTGTTCCCAAGACATACTATCTAATGCTTTACAGTTATTTTCAGAGACAATGTAACAGTGTTTGCAGCGTTGGTCGCACTCGTCCGTAATATGCCATTGAAAAGCAAAATATTGTTTCATAGGAAAAACCTCCTTGTAAATTTTTTATGAGAACGGCATACCGCCGGATATTTTGTAATATGCTCCCGAAGCAGGACACTCCGGGAGCAGGCAGATAAAACGTCTTTTCCGTTGGAATTACTTGTCAGACGCACCGCAGGCAGCCGGGGCTTCCGCAGGCTTATCGGCAGCGCCGCAGGCAGCCGGAGCTTCGGCGGGCTTATCGGCAGCGCCGCAGGCAGCCGGGGCTTCGGCGGGCTTATCAGCAGCGCCGCAGGCAGTACCGCAAGCGGAAGAAGCCCCCGTATTGTCATTCCAACCAAATAAATTCGAAAGTGCCATTTTCATTCCTCCTTGTTTTTCCGAAGGAAAAATGCGACTGCCCAAGCAGGAGCAGAGGAATTTTCCTCCTTGTTTTTTGAGAGGTTTTCCTCTCTGCAATTCTTATTTTACAAGCTTCCTTGTTATTTGGAAGTACGCACCTTTTTATTAGGTGGTTACTTTTTTGTAAGTTTTGTGTGATTTAGCCGTCTAAACATGAGAAAATTTTTTGTATTAGATTATGAGTTGATTTAAGAAGCGCATTACATTATAATTTGAGTGTAACATTTGTTTTGATATGTAAAAAGAAAAGAGGTATTGCCATGGTTAAAAAAGAAGAACTCCCGGCTTGCCCGGTTGCTACAACAGTACAGCTTATCGGGAATAAATGGAAATTACTGATTATGCGCAATCTCCGTGTCAGACCGTGGCGGTTTAACGAGCTTCAAAAATCATTAGATGGTATCAGCCAGAAAGTTTTAACAGACAGTTTACGCTCTATGGAAAGTGACGGGATTGTCACCCGTACTGCGTATCCTGAAGTGCCGCCAAGAGTAGAATATGCCCTTAGTAAATTGGGGGAATCCATGCTTCCGATTATTAACGCTATGGAAGCATGGGGAATAGAGTATAAAAAACAGCACGAAAAAGAACACAGACTCAAAATATGATACCGCTCTCTACACAACGTCCCTCGTTTCCACCCCATGCACGCATAAAAATACGGATACAGCGGACAAGGCAACCATGCCCATATAAAACGGTATATTATAGATCAGCGTATAAGAACCGATATTCCCCTGGGTCAGCAGCATAACGATGCAAGCCGCCACGATAGACGCTTTCGAGGATTTCATCCGCAGGCCCACGAATAACGTCGTATAGCTGATGCTGACCATGATCGCGGAATTGGCCAGGAGTTCCAGATAAAATGACAGTCCCTCAACATCCCCCCCAGGCAAAATCAATGCCTGCGGTATATGGGCCAGCGGGCTTGCCAGGACAAGCCCTCCATAAACAATAAGCTTGCACAAAACTAACCCTGAAAAATTGAAGATCCATACGACCAGCATTTTCGAAAGCAATATCTTCTGCCGCCTGATCGGATAGGAGAACATCAGATCCATCGTTTTATCTTTATAAGAGCTGACGATCGCGGATGCCAGCATCACGGCAGTAAGAAGCATAAACGCCATATTGGCAAACATGTCCACAGCGGCTCCGATCATGCTCTTCCCATAAGTTTCCACTGTCTCTATATCCTCCAGCTCCCCGGACGTGGCCAGCACCATAAGGAATATAATCGCTGTCACGATCGCCGCCTTTACGACAAATTTTTTCATATTGTTTTTCTTCCATTCCAATTTCATTAATTTCCACATGCTCTGTCCGCCTCCCCCGTTATTTTCAGGAAATAATCTTCCAGCGTTTCCGCTTTTTTCCCAATCGCCGTCACTTCGATTCCATGGGCCTCCAATATCCTGGCTGTCTCCTGCACCGTCGCCCCCGAATCATAAATCCTGATATTCCCTTCCTTTATAATTTTAAAATTATTCATCCCGCACTTATCGCTTAAAATAAACGCCGCGCCTTTCGTATCCGTCACGCTCGCCTCAATATAGACTGTATTCATCTCCTCCAGCTTCTGCATGCCCATTTCCTGCATCAATTCCCCGTGATGGAGAATTCCCACTGTATCGGCTATGCTCTCGATCTCCGTCAGGATGTGGCTGGATACCATTATGGTCATTCCATACTCCGAACAAAGGTTTCGAAGCAGCTTCCTCACATGCTTCATACCCGCAGGATCCAGCCCGTTCGTCGGCTCATCCAGAACCAGGAGCTCCGGCCGACAGAGGATCGCCCTGGCTATCCCAAGCCGCTCCTTCATTCCCAAAGAATATTCTTTCACCGGCCTGTCGGCATCCGCCAGAAGCTCCAGCGCCTCCAAAGCCCCTTCCACGCTCCCCGGATGATAATATCCCATATATTCGCAGTGGAACTCCAGGTTCTCCCTTCCTGTCAGGCGCTCATAAAAACAGGGGAATTCTATAATGCTTCCCATTCTTTTCAATACGCCGTAGGATTTCGGCGTCAGTCTCTCCCCGAAAAGCTCGATGCTCCCTTCCGTCGGCTTCCAAAGGTTGAGGATCATTTTCATTACTGTCGTTTTCCCTGCTCCATTCGGCCCGAGGAATCCGTAGATCTCCCCCTGTTTTACGTGCAGGCCTACATCCTTTATGATCTCTTTTTCTCCCATGGTTTTCGTAAGATGGTTCGTTTGTATTACATATGGCATATCCTGTCTCCTTTCATTGCAGCGGCATCAGCCACTCGTTGTAAAGCCTCCGAATTTCTCTTTACAAGAACCATTGTAACAACCCGTTTTTTCAAAACTCTTGACCAAATCTTACGAATTTCTTTCACCGTAAACTTTATGGGCTGCTTTTTTTAATTGCAAAGTAAAGGTAGTCTTTTGGCAGGGAACGCTTTCCAGCACGATATCCCCTCCCATCTGGAGCGCAAGATTCTTCGCGATCGTCAGCCCGAGTCCGTTCCCCTGCACCTTGCGGCTGCGGGAGTCATCCATCGTAAAAAGACGTTCAAATACGCTTTCCGCAAATTCGGGGGCGATTCCCTTCCCTTTGTCGACCACATCGATCCATATTTCCTCTTCCTTTTCCCGCAGGAATACTCCCAAGTATCTCCCTTCCCTCCCGTAGCGGATGACATTGGAAATCAGATTCGATAAAATACGCTGCAAAGCTTCTTTATTTCCCCATACATACACAGGCTCCTCCGGAATATCGATCTCCAGGCAGAACGCTTCTTCCCCGGAACTCTCCGCCCCTTCCTTCCCCGAACTGCCCGCCTGCCATTGGAAATGAAGCATTTCATAGAATCCCAATATGGTTTCCCTGCATATGCCGCCCGCCTCGATCCTTGCCATTTCCATATCCGTATCGCCGGACTCCAGCTTTGCCAGCGTAAAAAACTGGTCGATCAGTTCCATGACATTCCGCGCCTTTTTTTCCGTCTTTTCCAGCATTTCTCCGCTGCACTCCCCCTTTAATCGCATAATCTCCAAATAACCCAGCACGACAGTCATCGGTGTTTTAATATCATGGGAAATATTAGACAGCATCCTTTTGGATGCCATTTCAGAACGGTAATATCCGGCTTTCGCTTTTCGGTGTTTCTCCAGCAGCCGGTTGATCTGGGCCGCCAGCGCCGCCAGACCCTTATTGTCCGTAAAGACCATCAGGCCGGCTCCGCCGTCCCTGTCCAGAATATTTTTTAATTCCTCCGCCATCCCCAAAAGTTTCTTCTGAGTGCCGGAACGGAAAGCCAGACGCTGCCAGACAACAACGCCGACCAGCACCAGAATAAAAAAAGAAAGAACCGCTACCATTTTCCTCTCACTCATGGCATAACCCCCAGTTTATAGCCGATGCCCCAAATAGTAACGACATACCTGGGGTTCCTTGCGTCTTCCTCCAGCTTGTTCCGAAGCCTGCTGATATGGACGTTTACGGCATTTTCGTCCCCGTAATAAACGTCCTTCCAAACGAGGGAATAAATCTGCTCCTTGGTATATACTTTCCTTGGATTCTGCATCAGCAGCTTCAATATCTCGAATTCCTTGGCGGTCAGGTCTATTTTGTTTCCCGCTTTCGTCACCGTGTAATCGGACAGGTTCATCTCCACTTCCCCCGCCCTGATAATTTCTTCCTGTTTGGAGATCTTTCCGTTATACTGCGTCGATCTGCGGATATTCGCCTTTACCCTGGCCAATACTTCAGCCACGGAAAAAGGCTTGGTGATATAGTCATCCGCCCCAAGGCCAAGCCCCAGCGTCTTATCTGCCTCCGAATCCTTTGCCGAGACAATAATCACAGGAACAACGCTGTCTTTCCTGATATGCTGCAGCACATCCATTCCGCTGACCGCCGGAATCATCAGATCCAGAAGCACCAGATCGAAACGGGAGGCTCCGAATGTTTCACATGCCTCCCTGCCGTCATAAGCCGTAACCACCTCAAAATTTTCCGTCTCCAAATACTCCTTCAGCATCATACTGATTTCCAAATCATCCTCTACCAGAAGAATTCTCATCCTCTCATTCCCAGCCTTTCAATATTCTTTCGGCACATCGCCCAGGCCGTACATCCGCCGGAAATTCTCCAGATCCCCTTCGTTCCGTATGACCATTATTTCCTGGAATTTGCCGGTATGCACATCCTTAAATCCCGCTACCTGTTCCCCGTTGCAGATGCTGCACCGCAAAACAGCGCGCAGATTCTCCCTGTCGAATTCCATGGCGGGAACGCAGCTTTTTCTGTGCTGCATATGTATCCCGACATGCCCGACTCCCAACACTGCCGCCGCGATCAGCATCCATATTATTTTACCATAAATCCCGAGCAGAAAAAAGGCGGCCACCGGCAAAGTCGCTCCCGCCAGCGGAACTCCGGCAAAACTGCTGTAAAAATCCTCCAGCCGCCGTTCGCTCCGAAAATAGCGGATCCACCACAATTCATACAAAACCATCAGCCCGGAAGCCGCAAGCAGCCACCAGGACCAGGCCGACCAGGGCCTTATGTTAAAGTCAGAAAAAATAAGCGCGCAGCAGCATACCATGACTTCTCCCGTCCTTTCCAGGAACAGCAATATCTTGTTTTCATTTTCCGAAGTATACCCCTGCGGCATCTTTTTCGTCCATATGATATTGGGAATAAACAACAGCAGCAAAAAAATAAAACCTACATAAGAAAATCCCAAATGCCCCAGCATCTTTCCACCTCCCATAGCACCGCCCCGCTTCGTGAACCGGCACACTGCATGAAAACGGCAGAGTCCATGCCCTGCCGTTTTTCGTTTCCCGCCTGCGCTTTTTGTCCGCCTACTGCTCTTCCGGTATAATGATTGCCGCGATCAGATACGCCACTAGTCCCGTTCCCCATCCAGCGATGCTCAGCACTACCCATATGATCCGCACCAGCGTAGGATCGATCCCTACATATTCCCCGATGCCCCCGCAGACTCCGCAAATCATTCTTTCCACTCTCGACCTCGTTAATTTCTTATAATTGCCTTCCATATCCTTTCTTCCTCTCTTTCTATTTTTATTTTGTAAAAGTAACATCTATGCTGCCCATGGAACATTCCAGAGAACATTCGCGGGATGCCCCATTATTCACATATGCTTCGTTCCCCAAAGCCCCGTATGACTGTCTGCCTACGTTGATGGCTCCTGCTGCACATTCTATTTCATAATTAAAGTCAGTTTCCTCATGATCCAATACCAGCGACAGATACCCCATGCCGCACGAAGCATCTATCTCATAATTTGCCTTCCCGGACACGGTCGCGGAACCCATGCCGACTTCAATATCTATCTCATCCGCTTCAATCCCCTCCAGAACGGCTTCCCCTGCGCCGACCTCCACGGACAGGCTGCGGCAGTTGATCTGTTCGCTGGTAATAACCCCCGCTCCCGCGTTCATCTCCACCTCATCGGCACTCAGCCCGTCGATACTGATAATCCCGCCGCCGATATCGATCTCCACATCGTCAAAATGTTTTCCCTTTGGAATATACAAATATACTTTTTCATTATGAACCGTGGTATGCTTTTTTCCTCCCTCCAGATAAAACACCCCTTCGGACTCATAATACCGATAATCCCCTTTTCCGTCTATGACCACGCCGAAATGGTCATCCCCGGATTCCATAAGGCAAAGCGCTGCCCCGCCGATCTGGATCTCTAATTCCCTCACCTGGTTCGCGCCTATCCCGGTATTCCCGTTTTCCCCCGATGCTTTTGCGCCGAATTCCCCCTGGATCGCTTTCCTGACATCGTCCTCTGTTTCCTTTCTTATTTCGTCCTCTATATCCTCTGCTTCTTCCCGGATGCTATCCGCAATATCATCCGTTATATCATCCGTGATTTCATGCCGGATATGCCTTACCGCATCTTCGCCTCCCACTCTGCTTAAAAAATGCCAGAAGCCGTCGTCCATATTCATCTCATCCACCAGACCCCAGCCGCCGCTGACAAAGCCGAGCACACAGATGGTACCCCCTATCAAAACCAATACGGCAGCGGTGATCAAACAAATTTTCGTAAATTTTTTCATCCCTCTTCCCTCCTCCTTCCATGCAGCAATCTTCTACAGAGATTCACCACCGTGCGTATCATCCACGGGAATACCGTCCCCCACAGCCATACCGTGACCCATATGAAAAACATGGACAGGCCGAGAAGCAATATGCCCGCTCCCACCAGGCAGATTCCTGCCAGAGGAACTACTGCCATTTTGACCATTCCGGCAATCAGCAGTCCGATGCCCGCCGCAAAGAGGCCGATTCCGGCTGCTGCAGTTCCTATAAAGAGTCCTAAAAGCCCTCCGAGTACCCCGATTCCCGCGCCGAAAAGCCCCGACAGCATGGCTGCCACCATAGGAAGGGCCGCGATGCATAAGAAAATAAGCAGCACGATCATACCTCCAGACAACCGTTTTCCATTTTCTTTTTTTACAACTTCATTTCTTTTTTCTTCCGTAAACGTTTCATTATGATACCCGGTTTCCGTAAATTCCCCGGCCGCGCCGTTATCCTCAAGCCCTTCTTTGATAATCCTTGCAAGCTGTTCCGGAGTCCCTATCGATGCCAGCACTTCCTGCTCGTTTTCCGCCCCTGCATCATTGAAATAATCGTTATAATATTGTAAAGCTTCCTCCCTCTCGCTTTGGGAAAGATCGGAGAGAAGCTCTTCCAGCCGCCGCATAAATTCCAATCTATTCATAAATGAATCCTCCCTCGAACACCGCGCTTATTTTTGCGGAATATTTTTTCCATTCGCTCTTATATAATGCAAGCTGTATCCTTCCCTTTTCCGTCACCTTATAATACCGCCTGTTCCGTCCGGCGCACTCCACATCATATGCCTCGAGGCATTCATCCTTCTGGAGCCTGCGAAGAACCGGATATAAAGTAGATTCGGATATTTCAATCGCCTGCCTGACTTCCTGGGTAATCTTATATCCATAAGTCCCTTCTCTGTCCTGGGCAACCACCGATAAAACGATCGCGTCCAACAGCGCCGCCCCCGTATTGAATACCATATACCTTGCTCCTTTCCTTCTCCTTGCGATTATAAATCCATTTCTCCTCTTCCTTCTTTCATATCTTATAATATTATATGCTGTATAGTATTTATCCTTGATTCATACTATACAGCATATAATATTAGTCTGTCAATAGGGAATAGTAAAAAAAGAGAAAAACTTTTCCCTAACTTTATTGTATAAATGAGAAACCCCGGCTATGGGAACTGCCGGGGTTTTTCCTTCTTTATTTTTTTAAAAGCATCTCATACACGCATCTGCAGTCGGCCAGCTCCGGATGGAATGCTACGCCGATCTGCTTTCCATACCGGGCAGCCACGATGCGCCCGTCCACCCGCGCAAGGACTTCCACCCCTTCCCCAGCTTCGACGATATAAGGAGCGCGGATAAAGATCATTTTTATTCTTCCCGCCCCTTCCATATCCGCTTCTGTGGAAAAGCTTCCCAGCTGTCGGCCATAAGCGTTTCTCTTTACCGTCACGGGCATCGTGCCTAAATGAGGAATCCCGCCGCCGTCCAACTGTTTTGCCAAAAGAATCAGCCCCGCGCATGTCCCTAGGACCGGAAGCCCGTTTTCAATCCTTTCTTTTAATAGATCGAGCAAATGATAGTCCCTGAGCAGCTTTCCCATCGCCGTGCTTTCCCCGCCCGGCAGGATCAGGGCATCGAAATCCCGGTAAGCGTCCCTTTCCTGTCGGATTTCCATACATTCCACGCCCATGTCCCCCAAAATGCGTTCATGCTCCGCAAATGCCCCTTGCAGGGCCAGTACCGCCGCCCGCATCACTTTCCCCGCTCTGCCATCAGCAGTTCTATTTCCTCTTCGTTTATGCCGACCATCGCCTCTCCCAGATCTTCCGATAATTCTGCCAATATGGACGCATCCTTATAATTGGTGACGGCTTTGACAATCGCCGCCGCCCTTTTTTCCGGATCACCCGATTTGAATATGCCGGAGCCGACAAATACCCCCTCTGCGCCCAGCTGCATCATCAATGCCGCATCCGCCGGAGTGGCGATGCCTCCTGCGGCAAAATTCACCACAGGCAGCCTTCGGTTCTCATGGACATATAACACCAAATCATAAGGCGCTCCCAAATCTTTGGCCGCCTGGTACAATTCATCCTTTCTCATCGCCGCGATCTCTGCAATCTGCCGGTTCATTTTCCGCATATGGCGCACCGCCTGCACCACATCCCCCGTTCCCGGTTCTCCCTTGGTACGGATCATAGAGGCCCCTTCCGCAATTCTGCGCAGCGCCTCCCCCAAATCCCTTGCACCGCATACAAAAGGAACCCGGAACTCTTCCTTATTAATGTGATAAACATCGTCTGCCGGTGAAAGTACTTCGCTTTCATCGATATAATCGATCTTGATCGCTTCCAATATCTGTGCTTCCGCAAAATGCCCGATACGGCATTTTGCCATGACTGGAATCGAAACCGCTTCCTGGATTCCTTTGATCATCTTCGGGTCGCTCATTCGCGCCACTCCTCCGGCCGCCCTGATATCCGCAGGAATTTTCTCCAGCGCCATGACGGCGCAGGCGCCTGCCTCCTGCGCGATCCTTGCCTGTTCCGGGTTGGTGACATCCATAATCACGCCGCCCCTCAGCATCTGCGCCAGCTGCTTATTCAATTCATATCTTTCTTTCATATTGTTTTCTCCATCCTCTATTTTTATCTTTTCGGCCATGACCCTCTTTTTTCATTATTATATTCCTATCTGTACATATGAAAAGGTACAATTTTGTTTTTATTAACCATGCCACTTTGGATTTCTCTGTTGTATTTTTCCTTTAGTTCGGGTAAAATATGGGTAAGACACTTAATAGGAATCTTCAAGTTTGTGTTGGCTCGACGCCCACAAACCTGCAAGCCAAATTCAGAAATGAGGTAACATATGCAAAAGAAATATGAACGTGCATCTTTAATCGTAACAGCAGAACAATATGAACTGGACAAAGGACTGGAAGACGGCTTTGAATTATATACCAAGGTTATTACCAACGGCTGGATCAGCACCGACGGCCTGTTCAAAGTTACCCGGCCGGACGGTTCTGTCGTATGTCCGTTTATCCAAAACAGGCGGGGCGTTATTTTTATCCGCGAAGGCGATTATATCATCACCGAAAACGACCATGAACGCCATGTATGCGGCGCAGATAAATTTTTCAAACGTTTTACCCCAGTAGAAGACTAAGCTGCAACCGCAGCAGGCTTCCAGCACAGGACACTGCTAGGGAAGAAAAGTCAGGTTCGGGAAAGGATATGGTTGTTCCAATGGAAAATCCCACAGAAAGCAAAGATCGAAGCAACAGAAAATATATTCTGGAATGTTGTGTGGACAGCGTGGAATCGGCGCTCCAGGCCGAAAAAGGCGGGGCTGACCGGCTGGAACTCTGTTCCAACCTGGTGATCGGCGGCACTACGCCCACCCGCGCCTTATTCCTGCAGATACGGGAGCATACGGATATCCCGATTCATGTTCTGCTCCGTCCCCGCTTTGGCGATTTTCTATACACAGACCAGGAACTTTGCATCATTGCCAGAGAAATTGATATGTTCCGGGAGGCGGGAGCGGAAGGTATCGTGATCGGCTGCCTGAAACCTGACGGCTGCCTGGACGTGGAAGCGATGAATTCTTTGATAGACCATGCCGGTCAAATGAAAATCACCCTGCACCGTGCTTTTGACATGTGTGTCGATCCCTTTCGCACCCTGGAACTTGCCAAATCCCTAGGTATCCATACGATTCTCACCTCCGGCTGCCAGCCCTCCTGCCTGCAGGGCATTGACTTAATCAGACAGCTGGACCAATGTTCGGAGGGTCTGATTTCCATCATGGCAGGAGCCGGAATTCAGGAAAACAGCGCAAAAATTTTAAAAGAAAAAACAAATATCACTGCTTTCCACATGTCCGGCAAACGTATCCGCGAAAGCGGCATGCAATTCCGTAATCCCAGTGTTTCCATGGGCCTGCCCGGCCTGGGGGAATACGAGATATGGGAAACGGATGCCGCCGCCGTTGCCGCCGTCAGAAAAATCCTCTATTAATTACTTCTCCATCTTCCAGAAATAAGCGCTGTAAGGCGGAAGTTCGCTGCCGCCTCCAAAATCATGGGTTTTCCCGCTGATCAAATCTATGGCTGTGCCGCACCCCGCGTCGAAATGAGCCGTATAGTTTTCCCCGTCCGCGTTAATCGCCACCAGCACCCTTTCCTTGTCCGTCTTTCTCTCAAAAATGCACTGTTTATTCGTTAAAACAACGGAACGGAAAGCCCCATAGTTCAACGCTTCCGAATTCTTCTTCGCCTCCGCCAGCTTGGAAATAAACTCCGACAATTCATTAAAGACCGGTTTCTCAAAGCATGCACGCAGCGCCGGGTCGCCTTCGCTCTTATTCGCCTTCGCTCCCCATTCGCTTCCATAATATACGCACGGAATCCCCGGCATGCCAAAACAGATCGCATAAATTAACGGCAAATGCTTTTCATTCGTCAATATACTGGCAATTCTGGATACATCGTGGTTATCCACAAAGGAAAGAAGATGTTTCCCCTTATACAAAGTCCAGTTTTCCGGCCCGAACTGCCGCATCAGGGAATGATTGATCTCAAACATATTCATGCTGTTAAAGCTGGAATGCAGCCCTTTATAGCATTCATAGTTTGTCGCGGAATGCAGCATCCCGTCATTCATCATCTGGTTATAATCCCCATGGAGCATCTCGCCCACTAAGAAAAACTCCTCTTTCTTTCCATCCGCAAAGCTCCTCAATCTGCGAACAAAATCGTGGTCCAGACAATATGCCACATCCAAGCGGAGTCCGTCGATATCAAATTCCTCAATCCAGGAAGCCACGCTGTCAAGAATATGCCCGATCACCTCTTCATTCCTGAGGTTCAGCTTCACCAAGTCATAATTGCCCTCCCATCCTTCGTACCAGAGGCCGTCGTTATAATTGGAGTTTCCTCCCAGATTAATATGGAACCAGTTCAGATAAGGGGAATGTTCCCTGTTTCTCAGCACATCCTGAAACTGGGCAAATCCCCTCCCCACATGATTGAAAACGCCGTCCAGCACGATACGTATCCCATTTTCATGCAGCTGCCTGCAAACCTCTTTAAAATCCTCGTTCGTTCCCAGCCTGCTGTCGATCTTCCTATAATCCCTCGTATTATACCCATGCGTATCCGATTCAAATACAGGCGAAAAGTAAACAGCGTTTATCCCCAGCTTCTTCATATGGGGGATCCAATCCAATACTTTCAGTATCCTTGGTTCCACCACGCCGTCATTTTCAAAAGGCGCTCCGCAGAAGCCCAAAGGATAAATCTGGTAAAAAACACTTTCATATGCCCACATATTATTGTCCCTCCTAATTCAAATATACCATTGCCAAATTTTTTGGCCTTTTCCATTCTATCATAAAATTCTTCCATTTTCATCTCATTTTTACGCTTATTTCGTTTTTGACCCAATGAGTATTTTACAATATTTGAAAGAAATAACTTGCAAAATAGAATTCTATATCTTTTCTTCCCTATTTCTTTCCATTCGACCTTTTTCAAATAGAAATCCCCAAAATCCACATAGTTATCCACATATGACATATGTGTCATATGTGGTGACTCATGAATCATTACAGAAGAATTATGATGTCATCTGGCTTCATTTTTTCTATTTTTTTATCATTTCTGCCATAGCCTCTATGGATTGCTTGCTATTTGTTCTTACATATGGTATCTTTCCAAATAAGAAACATGACAAATGCGAAACGAAATATTTCAAGAACAAAGGAGAAATCAAGAATGTTAAAAATAGGTTCACATGTCGGGATGAAAGGAAAAGAAATGATGCTTGGTTCGGCGAAGGAAGCTCATTCTTATGGAGCCAATACATATATGATATTCACGGGAGCGCCACAAAACACCAAGCGCAAACCGATTGCTGAACTAAACATCGAAGCCGCCTGGGAATTTATGAAAACGCATGATATTTCGGAACCCATCATCCATGCCCCTTATATTATCAATCTCGGCAACAGCACGAACGAAGAGACATTCCGGCTCGCAGTGGATTTCCTCGCCATGGATATGGAACGCACCGCCGCCATGGGATGCCATACGCTCGTCCTCCATCCCGGCTCCCATGTAGGCGCAGGAGCTGATGCCGGCATCCGCCAGATCGCCCAGGGGCTTAACGAAATCCTTTCTGCGGATACGCCCTGCTGCATTGCATTGGAAACCATGGCGGGAAAAGGCTCTGAGATCGGCCGGAACTTTGAAGAACTGGCAGCTATTTTTGACAAAGTGGTACACAACGACAAACTCCGCATCTGCCTGGACACCTGCCATATGCATGACAGCGGATACGATATTATCCACGATTTTGACAGTGTCATCGATAAGCTGGATAAGCTCATCGGCAAAAACAAGGTGGCTGCTATCCACATCAACGACAGCAAAAATCCCTGCGGGGCGGGAAAAGACAGACATGCTAACATCGGCATGGGTTATATCGGATTTGATGCCCTGCACGCCATCGTGCATCATCCCGCTTTCCCCGGAATCCCAAGAATACTGGAGACCCCCTATCTGCCCTCTGAAAGCGACCCTTCCAAACTTATTCCTCCTTATAAGGATGAAATCGCGCGGTTGAGAAACGGACAGATCTGATCACTTCCCCCACGCATTATTCGTGTAATATAATGTCAATATATTGGAAAAATCCATTGATATTTACACAAATATATGTTATATTTGATACACTTAAGGAGGAGTCGCCGATGTACCGCAAAATTATGGACTTTTTAGAGGCCTGGAAAAAAAATAAACACCGTAAACCGCTTATTTTACAAGGAGCGAGACAGGTCGGCAAAACATATTCCATTCTGGAATTCGGGCGAAAATACTATGAAAATGTGGCATATTTTAACTTTGAAACAAATCCCGGATTAAACAAAACTTTTGAGGAAGATATCAGCCCTGCCTATTTGATACCTATTTTATCCCATATATCAGGCCAGACGATCCTATCCGAAAAAACGCTGATCGTATTTGATGAAGTGCAGCTCTGCGAAAGAGCCCTGACTTCCCTGAAATATTTTTGTGAAGATGCTCCCAACTATCATATCATTGTAGCCGGGAGCCTGCTTGGTGTAGCTGTCAACCGGGCCAGGTTTTCTTTTCCTGTTGGGAAGGTGGATATAAAAACCCTCTATCCAATGGATATGGAAGAATTTATGCTTGCAATGGGCATGGAAAGTCTTGTTGCAGATATTAGAAAATGCTTCGACACCAATATGCCTTTGCCAAGCGCCCTTCATAATTCGGCTATGCAGCTTTACCGCCAGTATCTCGTCGTCGGAGGCATGCCGGAGTGTGTTATGCAGTTTGCCGACACAAAAGACTATATTTTTGTCCGCCATACCCAAGATACCATTCTTGCATGCTATCTCAATGATATGAGTAAATATAATAATTTAAACGAAATAAAAAAGACAAGACTCACTTACGATAACATTACTGTACAACTTTCCAGGCAAAACACCCGTTTCCAATATAAGTTGGTTAAAAAAGGCGGAAGAGCCTCCGAATTTGAAAATGCTATCGAATGGCTTTGCCTGTCCGGTATCGTATCACAGGTCTACAAAGTCGAACAAATCAAAAAACCTCTCGAAAACTACCGCAATATCGATGCCTTCAAAATCTATGTTTCTGATTCCGGACTGCTTTGCGCCAAAAAAAATCTGGCAGCAAACGATATCCTTTATATGGTGGAAGAAATCAATGATTTCAAAGGCGGTATGACAGAAAACTATGTAAATATACAACTTGCCATCAACGGATACACTCCTTACTATTGGGAATCAGCCCGAGGAGCTGAAATTGACTTCATCATTCAACGCAATGGAACACTGATTCCCATTGAGGTCAAATCAGCAGATAATACAAAAGCAAAGAGCTTGAAAGTATATATGGAAACCTATAAGCCAGACTATGCCATCAAGCTCTCTGCAAAAAACTTCGGTTTTGAAGACAACAAAAAAACCGTTCCTCTTTACGCTGCATTTTGTATTTAAGCACGTTTACAGCGTCTAAAAGAGGCAGCCTTTTCACAGCCATTCATCCCAAAATCGTTCCACCCTCTTGGCCACCCTGTCTGCCGTAACGATTTCGAAACTTTCCCATTCCCTGGGAAACATCCGTTGGTAGGAACTGTTTAAGAAACGTTCATCCAGAAGGGAAATGATCCCTACATCCTCATCCGTGCGGATCACCCTTCCGGCCGCCTGCAGCACCTTATTCATTCCGGGATAGCGGTAAGCATAGTCAAAGCCCTGCTTTCCTTTCCCATCAAAATATTGTTTTAATATCTCACGTTCATTGCATACCTGTGGCAGCCCCGTGCCTACGATAATCGCTCCGATCAGACTGTCTCTTTTCAGGTCGATGCCCTCGCTGAATATTCCCCCCAAAACGCAAAAACCAAGAAGGCTCCTCTCCTCTTTTCCCACGGCAGAGCTTTCTTCCTCCTGCCATTCCTCTGTCTTACTTTCTTCATCAACAGCAAACCGCCTTAGAAATTCCTCCCTGGACTCCTCATCCATATGATCCTCCTGGACAATGCAGTCCATCCTCTCCCCTTCCGCAAAATATGCTATAAAAATATCATATATTTTTTTCAAAAAAGCATGGGATGGAAAGAAAACCATATAATTCCCATAACGGTTTTTCACGATTTCATAAATATATCTTGCGATCGTATAGTACCCCTCTTCCGTCCTGCGGCTGTATTTGCTGGTGACATCGCTCCCGATCAGCAATTTTTTGCGCCCCGGGTCAAATACCGACTGGGCATATACCTCATAATCCCCCGCTTCCGCTCCGAGCAGTGCCTTGTAATATTCTATCGGCAGCAAAGTGGCGGAAAAAAGAATCGTGCTTCTTCCCTTCCCCATACATTCCCGCAAGTTCAAGGAGGGATTGACACAAAAAAGCTTTAAAAGAAAACATCCGTCCTCCTTCAGTTCCGAATACATCACATAATTCTCGTCCACCCTTTCATACATATCAAGAAAATGCATGACCTCAAAATAAAAGTCCAACACTTCGCTCCGCACCTCTTTGCCATGCACCACTCCTTCGGGATCCTCCTCCAGATATGTTTCCATGGCGGAATGAAGCCGGCGCAGCGCTGTCACAAAAGGCTCAATATATTCTTCCATCCGGTAAACTCCGCATTCCCTTTTCATGGCAAGCAGTTCCTTATTGCATTTCTCCAGCCTTCTCTCCATCCGATCATCCATTCCTTTGACCGTCCGCTTCAGCCGCAGGAAGTCTTCCTTGCACAAAGCCGCGCTGTACATCTCCCTTCCCCGCTCCACCAGGTTATGCGCTTCGTCAATCAGAAAAATATATTCTCCCTTCACGCCTTCGGAAAAAAAGCGTTTCAAATAGACATGCGGGTCGAATACATAATTATAATCGCAGATAATTCCGTCGGAAAAAAGGCTCATATCCAGCCCCATCTCAAAAGGGCAGACCCTATGATTCCGCGCATAGCTTTCGATCCCTTCCCTGCTGAAATTATCCAAATGAGTCAACAGATCATAGATTGCATCGTTGATTCTGTCATAATGCCCTTTGGCATATGGGCAGTATTCCGGGTTGCATTCCGTCTCATCCATAAAACATATTTTATCCTTCGCAGTCAATGTCACGGTCTTAAATTTCAGCCCGTTCTGCCGCAAAATCTGGAACGCATGGTCCGCTACCGTCCTCGTAATGGTCTTCGCCGTCAGATAGAAAATCCGCTCCCCCTTCTCCTCCCCGAGGGCCTTCACCGCCGGAAAAATAGTGGATATCGTTTTTCCGGCTCCTGTGGGAGCTTCGATAAATAATTTTCGTTTATGATAAATTGTCTGGTATACATAAGTCACCAGGCTCTTCTGCCCTTCCCGGTATCCAAACGGAAACGGCATTTTTTTGATCGATTCCTGTCTCTCCGCCTTCCATTGAAATTGAAAATCCGCCCATTTCCGATACTGGCCCATCACATCCTCAAACCATTCCCCCAATTCCCGGAACGTATAATCATAGTGGAAATATTTTATTTCTTCTGTATCTATATTACAATAAGTCATCCTCACCTTGATCCCGCTCAGCTTTTCCTGTTTTGCATAAATATAAGCATAGCATTTTGCCTGGGCGAGATGAACCGGCGAAGGTTTTTTCAGCTTTTTCAAATCCAGATAAGTTCCTTTTATCTCGTCTATTGTCACTGCATACTCCGGCCTTATCGTCCCATCGGCCTCCTCATCTGTAAGAAGCCGTGGTTCCTCCTGCAGGGCAGTGATAATGCCATCCGCCCTTCCCTCTACGATCACCGTATATTGCTCGGTTTCATACCGATATTTTAAGGCAACCTCCGCGCGGTAATCCGCCCCCATCCTTTTCTGGATCATCCGATGGATTCTTCCGCCCTCCAGCATGGCATTCTCCGGCGAAGAAGCCCTTCTATTGTCAATATTTCCAGAACGCAATATAAATTCTACCAGATTGCGCACCGAAGTACGAACCTCCGTCTTATCCGCCATATTTTTCCCCATTTCTGCGCGTCTTTATTGCGCAAGGCCATGTGTCCCCCATCTCAAATCCGAATAACAGCAAAAAACCCCATAAGAATAGTCTACTCTATCTCTCATGGGGAGTCAATTATCCGGAATCCTATTTACTCGTTTGGCATTTTCAGCGCTTTAATGTCCTCACTGCCTCAGCGTTTTAACACCAATCATCCTGCTGACTGCAAAAAAGGCTATCCCTGCTCCCGCAGCCAGCAGTGTTTGTTGTTTGTTGCCGCCGCATGTCTTTAGCATGCCACTGCAAACCGTTTCATGAACTGTTCGAAGTCAGCGTCATAGCCGGCATAAGAAACTGTCAAAGTCTGATTAAAATCCAATCCCAATACGCCGACGATGGATTTTGCATCTACAATATATCTATTATATGCAATGTCAACATCAAATTCACATTTTGACGCTGCTGCCACAAAATCCTTCACTTCAACGGGTCTTAACTTAATTCTATGCTTCATAATAAATCACCCTTTCTTGAAAAAAACGTTTTCTTTGTGGTTACATCTGTATTATATCCCATATTCTGTAAAAGTAAAGCAAAAAATTTGTGAACAAAATTGGCAAAATTTTCTGTTTTTTTAATAAATTTTCAAATTGCACTTCCAGACTTGCCGATTCCGGTATTCTTTTGTAGGAATTCACAAAAGTAATCGCTCCGCCTCTTTTTGGATACTTGCATATTGATAATTATTGCCCAAATTCCACCATATATTCTTGGAATCTAAGAGGCAGCATATTTCTTTGTAATTTCAAATTTTTTCTCTCTTTAATTGCTATTTTATGACAAAAAAAGGTAAATAGTTCCTGGTATTCCAACTCATTTTCCGAATAAGGCGCGATTTCCTCCTCATCAAAATCTTTAGCTGTAACGAGATACCATTCTTTTGATTTCGGATGTACGGCAAAGATTCCCCTCTTCTCGTCATAAATAACAAAATCCAGCATAGGAAGCCTGTCCGCAAAATGCGGCGCCAGGAAAGTAAGCACATTGCATTTCGGCCCTATCCTGGAAAACAAAATTCCATTTTCCAGTTCTTGAAACCGTAGAAATTCCTTCCAATGGTGTACCTCATTCCTCGTGTATCGCGCAAGTTCAAATACCTTATGGACATACGGATTCGCCAGATTCCCCATAATCTGCTTCCCGTCTTTCATCCTAAGCCCGCAAACCACCGTTTTATATACGGCCTCTCCCTTTTGTTTGTCTTCACTGGCCAATGCTCTGCATATATCCAAGTAGGCTTCCCCTCCAAGCCTCCTGTTTATTGTCCCCGCCACTTTAGCCGCTTTCCCGCAATCTGGTTTTATCTCTATATAAACCGCAAACAAACGCAGATTTTCCTCTTCCCCCACTTGTATATGGATCCCCCCATGCTCTTCCCGCAGAGCATAAGCTTCGTAAATCCCTGTAAAAATTCCTTCCAGGGAATCCTCGCATATGAAATACTTTTCTTCCATGCCTCCTCCCTTCCCTATAACTGCCCGTATGCCGCCTTGACATGATCCTCTTTCCCCGGCGGCATCTGGAAGTTCATATCATCAAACAGCGATAACTGCCGGTAAGTCATCCCGTCCCTGTCAAAGGGAAGTTTCTCCTTTACCGATAATAGATTTCTTGTAATATAATCCTCTTCCATTTTTGTGCGGTACATCATTCTCCCGCAGCATGTAATAAAATAAAGCGCCCTTTTCAGCACGACTCCTATCTTTTTTAAGTCTTCAAAATGAAGCGCTCCGTTTTTCCTTGCGCGGACAATCCTTTGTGCGCTCTTCACCCCGATCCCCGGTATACGCAGAAGCAGCTGGTAATCCGCCCGGTTTACCTCTACCGGGAATACCTCCAAGTGCCGAAGCGCCCAATCCGCTTTAGGATCCAGCAAAACATTGAAATTCGGCCGCTCCTCGCTGAGCAGTTCTTTTGCCTGGAATCCATAATAACGCAGCAGCCAGTCTGCCTGATATAACCTGTGTTCCCGCAGCAGCGGCGGCCCTCCCGGCAGCGCCGGCAGATCCTTATCTTCATTTACATTCACAAAAGCGGAATAAAATACCCTTTTTAACTCGAATTTCTGGTAGAGGCTCTCTGCTACCATCATCAGCTGGTAATCGTTTTCCGGGGTTGCCCCTATGATCATCTGGGTTGACTGCCCCGCCGGCACAAAATAAGGTGTTTTTTTATAGAGTACAAGCTCATTTTTATTGGCCTGTATCCCGTTCTGGATCTGGCGCATAGGAGCCAGAATATTCTTTCTATGCTTATTGGGAGCCAGCTGTCGCAAGCCATCCGCCGTAGGCAGTTCCAGATTCACGCTCATTCTGTCCGCATAAAAACCCGCCTTTTGAATGAGCGCAGGATCTGCTCCCGGAATCGCCTTGACATGGATATAACCCTGGAACCCATGCTCCGTGCGCAGCTTAAAAATCGTCTGGCAGATCAGCTCCATCGTAAAATCAGGATTGTACAATATGCCGGAACTAAGAAACAGCCCCTCGATATAATTTCTTTTATAGAATCCCATCGTCAGCTCGCATACCTCGTCCGGGGTAAAAGAAGCTCTCGGCACATCGTTCGACTTCCTGTTAATACAATACTTGCAATCATAAATGCATTCATTGGTAAATAGAATCTTAAGCAATGATATACACCGGCCATCCGAGCTGAAGCTATGGCAGATTCCGCCAAGCTCCGTATTCCCCATTCCTTTTCCATTCCCGCGCCTGTCCACCCCGCTGGAAGTACATGCCACGTCATATTTAGCCGCATCCGTAAGAATTCCCAGCTTTTCCTTTATCCCCATCGTCTCCGCAGCCTTGTAATACATCTCTTCTCACTCCAAATCAGAACACTTGTTTGTTTTATCATAGCATATTATTTTTCCCATTTCAATACTTTTACAAACATTTGTTCTGTTTTTTGTTCTTCCGCACGGACCTGCCCATAAAAATAGAGCATATAGATTTTCAGTTTCTATATGCTCTAACAATATTATATATGATAACTCCCCAAACCAACACTTGCATTCTCCCCCAAAAAGAGGTTAAATAATAAAGTAAGCCGAAAGCGCATACAAATCTATGAATGAATCAAAAGCGAGGAAGAAATATTATGAAAAATTTAATGATTCCCGACCATTACGAACCGGCGCTGAATCTGCATGATACCCAGATCGCGATCAAAACCGTAAAAGACTTTTTCCAGAACCTCCTGGCAGAGCGCCTGAATCTTCTGCGCGTTTCCGCGCCCCTGTTCGTCACGCCCGAATCCGGGCTGAACGATAACCTGAACGGCGTGGAACGTCCCGTTTCTTTCGGCATCAAAGACCAAGGAGAGGCACAGGCGGAAATCGTCCATTCCCTGGCGAAATGGAAACGATTTGCCCTGCAGAAATACGGGTTTTCAGTGGGAGAAGGGCTTTATACCGATATGAGCGCCATCCGCAGGGACGAGGACACGGACAATATCCATTCCATTTATGTTGACCAGTGGGACTGGGAAAAAATCATCACCAGGGAAATGCGTACGCTTGATACTTTAAAAGATGTTGTCAGAAATGTATATAAGGTATTACGGAAAACAGAAAAATATATGGCAATCCGCTACGACTACATAGAGGAAATCCTGCCACATGATATTTTCTTTATTACTACAAGGGAACTGGAAGAAATGTTCCCGGACTGCACGCCGAAAGAGAGGGAATACCATATTTCCAAAGAAAAAGGGGCCGTATGCATCATGCAGATCGGCGACTTGCTGGCATCCGGCGAAAAGCATGACGGCCGCGCCCCGGACTATGACGATTGGGCGCTGAATGCGGATATTGTCGTATACTATCCCGTTTTGGATATCGCCCTGGAACTGTCTTCCATGGGCATCCGCGTGGATAAAGACGCCCTGCTTTCCCAGCTGGAAAAGGCGGGATGCCCGGAACGGGCTGATCTTCCCTTCCAAAAGGCCATTATAAACGAAGAACTTCCTTTTACCATCGGGGGCGGCATCGGCCAGTCCCGCATCTGTATGTTTTTCCTGCGCAAGGCCCATATCGGGGAAGTGCAGTGTTCCCTCTGGCCGGAAGACGTTGCTGAAGAGGCAAAAAGAGCCGGAATTCCTTTATTATAATTTACCCAAATCCGATGTCCTTGAGAAATTCTTTCTATAAAATACAATGGACAGCACAAAAGCCACAATCCAGCCGATGGGCCAGGACAGCCAGATCCCCGTGCTTCCGAGTCTTCCTGCCAAAAGAAAGGCGAGGATGACTCGGAGTACCAAATCCGCGAAAGTCGCCGTCATAAACTGCTTCATAGCGCCAGCCCCCCTCAATACCCCGTCCGCCATCAGTTTTATGGCAATCAGGAAATAAAAAGGCGCGATGATGCGCAAAAATTCCACGCCCGTATGCAGCGCCACCCCGCTTCCCTCCGTCATAAACAAATCAATCATCTGTCTGCCAAAAAGGAAGAAAGCGGCAAAGAAGGGAACCACCACAAGCAGCGCCATTTTGACTCCTGCAAGAAAGCCTTCCCTCACCCGCTCCTTTTTCCCAGCTCCCATATTCTGCGCCGTAAAGTTGGAAATTCCGTTTCCGAGCGTCGTAAAACTGGTAATCGCAAAGGTGTTCAGCTTGATCGCCGCCGAATACCCGGCAATCACAGAAGACCCAAAGCTGTTTACCAGCCCTTGTATAAAAATATTTCCTATGGAAATAAAGCTCTGCTGAAAAATAGAAGGAACCGCTATCTGGCCAACCCTGCGGAGCATCTCCCAGGAAAAGAGCTTTGCCTTTCCTTCCGTTTCGATCGTTCTCAGCCGCCCTGCCATCGTAAGCAGGGCCAATATCCCCGCCAGGCCCTGGGCAAGAAAAGTCGCCCAGGCCACTCCGGCCACGCCCCATTGGAACTTTGCCACAAACAAATAATCCAGCAGAATATTCCCGATGGAAGATGCCATCAGGAAATAAAGGGGGGTTTGGGAATCCCCCAACGCGGAAAAAATGCCCGTCGCCACATTATATAAAAACAAAAAGGTAAATCCACCGATATAAATGCCAAGGTAAAGCGCCCCCGCATCGAAGATATTATCCGGCGTATGTATCATCTTCATCAGCGCCCCCGTCCCGGCCAATCCCAGAACCGTCAAAACTACCGATATCGCCAGCGCGGCGATCAGCGTCGTCGTCACTGCTGTTTTCATTTCTTTATATTTTTTTGCACCGAACAAATTCGATATGATGACGGAACAGCCGATATTGCTGCCCACCGCGATCGCCATAAATATCATGGTGATCGGATAGGACGCCCCCACCGCCGCCAACGCGTCCTCCCCCGCAAACTTTCCGGCGATCACGCTGTCCGCTATATTGTACATCTGCTGGAAAATCACGCTGATGAACATGGGAATCGAAAACTGCCACAATACCCTTCCCGGTTTTCCTTCTGTCAAATCCTTCATCTTAATAACCATGCCCTTTCTCACATTAACTTCCATAATCCCGATGAAAAATGCCGTATTTCAGGCATTTTTCGGTGTGAAGTCTTAGAAGTTCTTAGCGAAGCACCCACTGGTGCGAGCCTTAGAACTTCTCTTCACACTAACCCCCATGCCGCCTTCCGGCGGCACAAATCATCAATGGGAAGAACGCCGCTTTTTAGGCGTTCTTCCGCGTGAGACTTAGAACTTCTTCGCGAAGCAGCCTTTACTGCGAGTGCTAGAAGTTCTTCTCACGTTAACCTCGTCAAAGGCCCTCCCGGGTTCCCCGTCATACCATTTCCGAAAGGTAGTCAGCCCTTCCTCTTCGCAAGTGCGTTCCCAAAGCCTGTCACTCAGGGAATCGACGAAAATCTGCTGCGGAGCCGTTTCGAGCACGCATTGCCGCAGATATTCCAATTCATCCAGGAAGCGGACATCCTTGACCGTCTGCCCTGCCTGGATTTCCAGCTCCTCCAGTAATTTCAGTTCCCCCACAGGGGAGAAATCTGAAATATCCCCTATCTGGAGCCGCAACTCACACAGAGCCCTGCATTGGGCGATATCCGCCAACAAAGCATCCCCGTTCGGAATATCCTTCCAGTCTGTCTCAAAGCGTTCCTCATTAATGCTGCAATAATCATATCCCACGCTTTCGATCGCTTCCAGGCTCTCGATCTCCAGCAGGTCGCTGTACATAATATCCCCTTCTATCCCCAGGGCTTTGCGGATGATGGCCGGAAGAACTGGTTCCTTCCATTCCACCACATAGTCTTCTTCCTCTTCCTCCAGCTCTCTTTTCTGATGCCAGGTCTTTCTGTTCGTGCATTCATAAGCGATGACAAAAGGATTGTGCAGCAAAGGGTATTGCCATACTGCCATTCCTTTGTAAACAGCTCCGTCTTCTCCATAACCCATATGGCGTTCTTCCCCGTATTCCTCATAAGTAGCCGCCGTATATAAAGTGAGCCGCCCTATATCCAGCCGATGTTCCGACGGGCCGATGCCGATAAACTCCATCAGGTTTTTCTCCCCGAACCGATAAGCCGCGCCCACTGTCCATGGTTTTCCTTCTTCGTCCGCAAAGGTGCAGCCGATATAATATACTTCGCCGCCTCCCTCCAGCCCATACTTTTCAAAAAAAATATCCCGGAGGCTTTCATCGAAGACGATCCTTGCCGTTTCCTCTGCGTTCCTGCATACGCTGTCCCATTCCTCCGCCCAGGCATCTTCCCCCATCCTGTTATCTTCTATCCCCCACAAAACCCTTATGCTGCTGTCTTCCCCTATAAAAGTGCTTAAATGGCTGTCCAGGCTGCAAGTACCAAGGGGCCAGCATTCCGGCGTCTGGAAACGGAATGCCCCTTCGTCCGTCAGATAATATCCCTTCCCCCTCTGTATCGCCGGTTTCTGCATATAATACCGCAAATCCGGCATGGCAAGTTTTTCTCCCGGCAGAATCAGATCCGGATCGGAAAGCCCGTTGATTTGGGCGATTTCCTGCCACCGCCCGCCGTCGCCCAGTTTTTCCTCCGCCATCTTCCAAAGGTTCCCGCCTTGTACCACAACCTCGTCTTCCAGCGCAGCATAAAGAAGAACATAATTCTCCGGCCCACCTTGCGGATGCAGTAAAAAAGCATAATCTCCGGCCTCTTCTTCCGAAACTGTTTTTTCTGCGGCAGCCTCCCTCCCGTCCGCTTCCTCTCCCTCAGTCTTTCCCTCGCCGTCCTCATGCCCGGCAGCATAAGCATGATCCATGCCGCTGCCGCCTCTCTTCCCCTCTGCGCCAGGCAGCGCCCCGGCCAAGAAGCAGACTGCCAGAGCCAGCGCCCATCTCCTCATGGCCCGCCGATTTGTTCCTGCTGTCTCTTTAGGACAGCCAGGAACCCTCTTTCTATTCCTTTTCTCCTTTTTCATGTCTTCCCTCATTTCCTTCATCCAGACGGTTTTTTTACTCATACCGCCACATCGCGCCCGCCGCTTTCTGTCTCTCCAGCCCGACCATCCATACCGCCCGCTCCGCTATCCGCTTCTTTTCCCCGTTTTCATATATGTACAGACAGCCTCCCCTCGTGCTGTCGTCCTCTTCCTCGCTCCATGCCTCCCAGCCATACGGATCGCTTTCTTCCGTATCTTCTTCCCCATCGGCTTTTTTCTCCTCATGCTGCAGGATCCAGATGGAATCTTCCCCATAAAATCCGTAACGGAACACATTTTCTGCCAATATCTGTGCCCCGTTTTCATCGGCCAGCACCAATGTGCGTTCTCCGCCTTCTCCTCCGTATCCTGTTTTCTTCCCTGTTTGCTCCCAATAAGCCTCTCTCAGCTCCTCCACGGATACCGCCCGGACATCCTCCGTCTGCTCCGTATCCCCTATCAGGCCATCCGCCAAAAACAAGATTCGGTTCGACCGGGGCGATTTTCGGATGCTTTCCATCGAAATGGATACCGCCGTTGCGACCCGCCCGGAAAAACCGCTGCGATACAGACTTGCCAGCCCAAACACTCCTGACTCCCTGCTGTAAAACACTTCGCCCAGCCTCACTGCCGTTTCTTCTGCCGCTTCCACCACTTTCTCACAGCTTCCGTCCCCTGCCAGCACATAGATATCCTCCCGCCATTTATAAGGCGTGCCGTTCCCCTGCCAATCCACCCTCGGATAGGTCTTTAAATAAAGGCTGCCGCCGCCATACTCCGCACTCGCGACCCCTATCCCGTTTTCCATTTCCACGCCGTCCGTCCGGCGCATGCCCTCTGCCGTTACTGCATACAAATCCGCCTTCTTTTCCAATGCCGCTCCGTCCATACAGCGGAAAAAAGCATCGGAAAAAGCATATTCCTCATATGCCTCTCCATAGATTTCCTGATACCCTCCCTCCGCTTTCAATCCCTCATAAATCTCCAATACATCTCCAGGCGTATATTCACCCAGCACTTCTTCCAGCGTGAATTTTTCCATCGAGTCCTTCGGTATCATTTCCATATAATAAATCTGCCTAGGCCCGCTCACCAGCTCCGCATCCGACCATCCTGGCGAATATCCCCGCTCCACATCCGGCCAGTCCAGCAAGTACCCGTCCACCGTCTGGATATTCTCTGCCTCCCCCCGGGAAATATCGGACATTACCGCATGGCACATGGAAGGGTACAGGCCATGCCCGCCCCTTTCCATCAGCTCCCAAAGCTTTCTGGTATCCTCATCTTCTCCCTCTTCCATTCCCCGTTCTATCCAGTCAGAATAAGCCGTCCTCTCCTCAATCCGCAGCGTCCATATCCGATCCGCCTTTTCCCCTGCCAGCCCCGCAAACAAGAGTTCCCCTTCGCCCTCCAGCTGCCACTGCGCACCGCTTCTCCGATCCTTTATCCCAATGGCACTGTCCTTTGCATATACGATCCTGCCCATGTCCGCATCCGCATAAATGCCCCATTCATAAAACATATCCTTGCAGAGTCCTTCCACCAGCAGCTCGGCTTCCTCCCCCGGCTTACACCCATACAAGCCATCATCCAAAGCAAAAAACAGCACATATTCCCCCTCTTCATCCACCCGGAAAGGTTCTTTCCTCCTGCCGTTTATCTTCCCGATTTTCAGGTTCTCTTTCCCGTCATAACGGTACAGCGTGCATTCCGCCAAAGGAAAATCCATGCCCGTTTCCCCTGCAGATTCTACCCTGCAATACCAGATATTACCCTTTCCATCCATCTGGTAATAACATACATTCCCGGCCACTTCCTCGCTCTGCCCGTCCTCATCCTCTGTGCCGTGCCGATACAGGTCATAAAGAAATACCCGAACCCCCGCATACTCTCCTGCCGCTTCTTCATTCGCGTATTGCAGCGCCTCTTCCTGCTCTCCCGCGCTCCGTTTCATGCAAAAGCTTTCCCACCGCATTTCCTGCGGAAAGTAAACGCCGCCGTCCGGCACTTTCTGAACGCTCCCTTCCAGTGCGCTTTCCTGATTCCATACCCATTGGCCTGTCCGATTGTCCCATTCCTGCCAATATTCCCATTCTTCCCAATAAGAACCGCCTGTCTTTGCCTTTTCTTCCAGCGCAAAAGCCTTGTCCGTCAAGAGTACAGGCTCTTCCCCTCCCTGTTCCCACAGCCAAAGCTTATTTTCCTCATCCGTATATGCAAACGAACCCGCTTCCGCCAGCGTGCCCGGAAGCGGTTTGTAATCTGCCTGGCCAGCCCCTTCTTCCATTCCGTCGGCCGCCGTCCTTCCTACGACGCCGCAGCTGGTAAAAAATAACACTACGCCGGTTACTATGGCCGCTTTTTTTATTGCTTTTCCTATTCCTGCCCTTACCGCGTCCCTCATACGATTCTTTTCCTCACCCGCATACTTCTTCTTATCGTTGTCCATGGTGGTGCCAACCTTATTATAATAGCTATCCATATGATCCGCAATACGTCTGTAAATCTGCATATGGAAAAATCTGCTCTTTTGCTGTAAAATCAAGATAAAAGGCAAATAAAAATAAGATGATGGACAATGGGGTGATTCGTAAATGGCAAAGATTATTACTTGTATCATAGCAGTTATACTTATCTTAGTTCTAATACTTTCTGCTTGCTGGTGGAACAAAAAATTTCCCATTCCTAATCATGAAGATATCATTTTTATCATGCGCCCACCGAACAAATATTGGTTCATTTCCGTCTCCGGCTTTATCTTTTGTGCTATTTTTATAATCCTGTCACTGTTTTTAGGAGATGAATGGATTTATGCATTTCTTCCCTTTTACTTTTGTATGCTTGCCTCCATCTATCTTTCTATTTGTATATTGTTTGAGAAATATGTAGTCAAGAGAGACTCTCTTGTTTTTTATACTCCCCTCCTTCCAGTAAAAGAAATAAAGTTTTACGAAATCACTTCGGTAAAATTGATTGAAAATGGAATTGGCAACAAATTATTAGAAGGCTACAATAAAAGGAAAAAGATTTTTTCTATCGAAGAAAGCATGTCAGGATTTGATTTATTATGTGATTACTTTGACAAAAGCAGGAAAATTGAACATACCCCAGTCGTAGAAAATTTTTCTATTACAGCAGAAAAATCCGAAATCATAATGACGATCATCATGTGCTTTATTCTTTCTTCATATTCTGTTGTTATAATCTCCGGAAGAGACGAACCCGAGCTATTTTATCAAATAGCCGTCCCGTTCTTCGCACTGCTTCTCCTCTTACGCACAATCCATGTGTTACTATGGAGAATTACAATAGATTTTCATTCCATATCAATCAGAAACTCATTTGGAATCGTGAAATCATATGAAATACGGCAAATTACGAAAGTAGTGGAACGCGAAGAGTATATTATCCTATATATAGGTGAAAATAAAACAGCAAAAATCAGCAAAGGCGGGAAAAATTTCCCATATTTTATGGAACGCCTTCAAAGGAGCGGCATTGCAGTGCATAAATCACATTAAACTCTCCGTCCTGGCATGCCATCCTCTATCTCGCTGCAGCAAAAACCATAACCGCCGCATATACCGCCAGCATCACAATTCCCTCCGCCCTCTTCAGCTTTTTACCGCTCCATAAAAACAAAAGAGTCAGAATGCTGGCAAAAACCAGTATCCCCATATCATAAACCGATGCCGCATTCACCGCCACCGGGTGAACCAGCGCCGAAATCCCTAATATAAACAACAAGTTAAAAATATTCGATCCAACCACATTGCCCACTGCCAGCCCTGTTTCCCCCTTCCGTGCAGCAACGACGGATGTCACCAGTTCCGGCAGTGAGGTACCCACGGCGACGATAGTAAGGCCGACCAGCGTCTCGGTCATTCCGAACGCCCTTGCAATCTCCTTCGCGCTATATACGACTCCCTGTCCGCCGCCCACGATTAAAGCAAGCCCTGCCGCTATCCAGAAAAGGCATTGCCATGTGGGCCGCTTTTCTCCGCCGCTTTCCTGCTCCGCATGTCTTTTCGCATTTATGATAAGATATATCATATACATAAGAAAGAATACAACAAGCCATATTCCTGCATTCCGGCCAAGCTCCCCTGCACGTTCCTCCATGCCCGTTTTGAAAAACCCCTCCGAGAAGCTGGCTCCTGCTCCAGCCAATAGAAATACGAACACCGCAGCTATGATAGAAACAGAAAAATCCCTTTTCAGCACTTCCTTATCGGCGGGAACCGGGCGGATCACGGCACATGCCCCGAGCACGCACAGCAAATTAAAGATATTGGAACCCACCACATTGCTTAACGCTATTTCATTCGCCCCCTGGAAAGCCGCCGTTGTGCTGACGGCGAGTTCCGGCGCGCTTGTTCCTGCCGCAACGATGGTCAGCCCGATCACCAGTCCCGATATCCCGAAATTCTTTGCAAGCGCCGCGCTCCCGTCGACAAAAAAATCAGCGCCCTTAATCAAAGCCCAAAATCCAACCGCTAAAATCAATACATTCATCATAAACATTTTCATCCTCCCTGTTCGTCCCCGAAACTATGCATCGTATGGAATGCCTAACCTACTAAAACATAGGCAGCAAACCATACACAAAAAAAACGAGATTCTTACCGCAAAATCATTTGCAGTAAAAGTCTCGCTTCTTATCAACATATCCCGGGGAACCATCTTCCCGTACTGACGTAAATATGTTACATGCTCCCCGCCATGCCGCCTCCCGGCAGCACCAATCATCAATGGGAACGTGCAAGCTACTCCCTGTTACTTGGCTCCTATCATATCAAAGATGGCTGCGCAAGTCAATTCTATATTTTAAAACGCGACATCAATTCCACCATGGACTCCACCTGGGCTTTCTGTTCTTCGCTAACAGCAGCTGTTTCCTCCGACGTGGCCGAATTGTTGTCCACAGCGGCGGATACCTGTATAATGTTTTCGTTCATATCATGCATACGCGCCGCATCCCTTTCCAGCATTTGCACGATCTGCTCCATCTTCTCCGTCGCCTCTTTAGCGCCCGTCATGACTTCTCCCATATTGGAAGCCGTTTCATCGGCAATCGAAATACTCCGCGCCATGACCGAAACGGTAGTTTCGATCAGCTCCGTAGTCCTCTTTGCCGCCTTGGACGACTCGTTTGCCAGATTCTTCACCTGGTCCGCTACCACAGCGAAGCCCTTTCCTGCCTCGCCCGCCCTTGCCGCCTCGATAGCCGCATTTAAGGACAGCAGATTCGTTTGGGACGCAATTTCCTCGATCGCTTCTATAATCGTGCCGATCTGCTCCGAGCATCTTCCGATTTCCTGGATCGCGTCCTTCAGCTCCTCCATCTTCCGGTTGCCTTCTGAAAGCGTTCCTCCTGCCTCCAGGGCGATTCTTGCAGACTCTTCCGCCTCTTTCGTATTCTGCTCCATGCTCTGGGTCATGCCCTCGAATACCGACATCAGCTCGGATACTTGGGAAGCCTGTACCGTGCAGCTCTCAGCCAGATCCTGTGCCGCACATGCCAGCTGCTCCGAACCGCCGTCGATCTGCTCCGAAACGTTGCGGATCGTCAAAAGCGTGTCCCTCATCTTTTTTCCGATCTGCAGGAAAGATTCCTTGATCGTAACGAACTCCCCTACGTATTCCTGTTTGATTTCTATCCTGTAATCGCCGTTCCCCATCTCTTCCAGCGTTTTTGTTATCTCTTCCACCATGCTAAGCAGATTTTTCTTCATAAACGCGATCGCGGCGACCATCCTTCCCACTTCGCTCTCATCCTCTTCCAGTTCGAGCTTCGTATGGAAATCCCCTCCTGCCAGCACGGCCATCTGGTCTGAAACTTTCTGAATCGGCTCCAGAAGTTCCTTCTCCGCAAATTTTATCGTCTTTACAAACTGCATCACTACAAAAAGAAAAGAGCCTGCAAATAAAATAGTGAAAATAAACCGTACAGCTTTCATGCCCAGCTGTATTTTGCCCTTCCTGTCCAAAATACGAAGGATCGTCTCATCCGTCTGGCGGCTGATCTTATTGACCGAATCCCCGTACTCTGCGCTGAATACACAAGCCTTTGCCGCCTCCAGATCGCCTTCCTGCACATGGGCAATCGCTTCTGTTTCCAACGGAACAAGGTTCTCCGACATAGATGCGATCTCATTCAAGCTCGCCCACTCTTCTTCGGTAATATTGCATTTCTTTAAAGTCTCGACCGCTTTCTCCCTGTTCTGGTCCACATCCAGTTCTCTCATATAGCCGTCATAATATTCCTGTTCTCCCGTCACAGCATAAGACTGTATGTTGTATGTCAAAGTCTTGGACGCAATCCTGTATTGGTTCAGCGCCACCGCCGTATCCAGCTCGGCATTTTGTATATTCGACACCATAATGTTAAATAAAATGAACCCAAGCAGCAATACGCCCCCTATGGCCACCGATATCAGCGCCTGGCGCACCAGCCTCCGAAGCATTGCTGCCTGGCTCCTGTTTCCTTGTATTCCGCTCACTTTTTTTCCCATAATCCCTCTCCTTTTTATTCTGGCATCCTTCTGCTACATCCGGTTCAATTCCTCAAACTTCCCTTTCAGTTCATCGGAAACTTCCCCGATCATCGTCGCCGATGCCGCGATTTCCTGCGTGCTTGCCGCCAGGCTGCTGATCCGTTCATTTACCTCGTCCACGATCTCCATCAAATGCCTGGATTCCTCTGCCAGCTTATCCATGGCGCTCCCGATTTCCTTTTTGTTTTTGTTGCTGTCCAATGCCGTATCCCTGCTGGATTCGCTCAGACTCTTTATTTCCTGCGCCACAACAGCAAAGCCCCTGCCTGCCGCGCCCGCCCTTGCCGCCTCGATCGAAGCGTTCAAAGAGAGCAGATTCGTCTGGCTCGCCACTTCCGCAATGCTGTTATTGTTATCTTCCAGCTGCATCAGCAAATCGTTGATCTCTACAAAAGACTTTTTCATGCTGCTGCAAAAATCCACTACCGTCAGCATCGCCGCGCTGATATTGCTGCTTTCTTCCGCATTGGAATTATTGCCGCTCACCATCTCCGAAATAGAATCGTTCAACACGGCAAAACTTTCATTCGCCTCCTTTACCATAACGCCGATCACTTCATTTTTATGCTGGATCTCCGTATTCTTCTCTTCAATCTGCCTGGAAACCTCTTGTACCTCTTCTTTTTCCCTCTCCACTTTTCCTTTTATGTAATGAATACAGTTCTCTTTGTTATTGCATCCGTTATAGATGGCGGCCGCCATATCCCTGCACGTCTTGTATCCACAGGCGCTGCAGTCTATCTCCCTTTCTTCCTGCGTCTTCTTATGCATCGTGAGGAAAATTTCGTCCATCTGGCCATGGCTCGGATAACGGATGACGCTGTCTTTGGATTTATCCGTATATTTCCGTATAAAATCATTGATATCCAATGCTTTGAACTGGCGGTTCAAATTGGCAAGGCGCTGTTTGGGACTGAGCTTCGCACCCCATGCGCTTTTGCCGCCCCGCTTTTTGCTGGCCGCCTTGATTCTCTGTATCTCGTAAAGGGTATCTTCCGTCTTCCCTTTTTTCTCCTCGATACCGGTCCCATAAATACATCCCTGCGCACAGTTTAACGCATCCACCATAAACGGCAGCTCCTTCTTTCCAAGCACCCTTTTTTTATAGTCCTCCAAGAATTCATAAGTATGCCTTTCCCCTTCGATCTGTCGTATGAATACATCTTCCCCGCAGAACCAGTAAACATTTTCTTTGAGTCCCCCTGGCATGGGATAAATGGAACCAAGGCCGTATTCAATCTCATCGTTTACCGGCTCGCCTTTGATATTATTTTTCCTGACATATTCCAGCAAATGGTCAAAGGTAATATTATAGGATACATAACCTTGGTTGTTTTCATCCATAATTTCGTCCTTTTTGGCGATACAAGGACTGATGAACGCGAGCCTGTCCGTAATTTTCTTGTATTTTTTCGCATAAATAGCCGCACACATCAACGGACTCTGTACCGGCACAAGGCTGGGAATCAGCTCCGGAATATAATGTTCAATATAATTGACCACCGCAGGACAAGGCTGGGAGATCCCTCCCGTAAAATGATGTTCGCTGATGTATTTCACATATCCCCAGGTAGTGATGTCCGCCCCGAAGCTGACGCTGATAATTCGGTTCACCCCCATCTTTTTCAAGCCGCCCAAAATCTGCTTATACTCCCCTGGATAATTTGCTGCAAAGGCAGGAGCCAGCAAAAGGGATATCTTCACGCCCTTCTTTAAATCGGCAAAAAAAGCTTCCGTATCGTCCCTGAATTCCCTCGCTCCATGCTCACAGGCATCAAAACAGGCTCCACAGGCAATGCACTTATCCCCGTCTACCTGAATGATTTGTTTTCCGCCCTCTTCCTCCGCCCTATTGGCGGTAATGACCGGGCAGGCGGAAATGCATTTGTTGCATCCTATACATTTTTTATTTGTAAACACCAGTCCTTCCTGCTTTTCCTTTGCCATGGCTTCACCCTCCACTATTTTCCTGATAAGCGATTTGTTTTTATTCTAAGCGTGTTTTTTGTTTCAACCCATGATGATAATAATTTATTGTATCATATAACCATATTTTTTTCACTATATTAAAACATACTTGTGTTTCTTGTATACAAAATAACCCCTTTTATCAGACTTTCTTTTTTATCTGACAAAAGAGGTATTCTTTGAAATTCATTTATCCTTTTCCGCTTTAACACACTATATCCCGCATACTTATCTTGGCGCTCCGCCTCCCTGCATTGTCCTTGCCACTTTTACCGTGGAAAAATCTGCCTGATTAAACTTTCCAACACTCAATGCAAAGAAAACCGTTCCGATAAGAACCGTAATCATAAGCCCCATGACCGGCGTTATGATAAAGCCATGAATATCAAATGCCATTCCCTCCCGCACAAGTTCTGCAGAACTCATTTTGTATACCCCAAGCGCAATATATCGGAAAATAGACGTCACATAGGTAAGCGGATTCAGATATACGACTGGCAAAAGAAAACCGGGCATCATCGTAGTCGGTATATATGCGCCAGAAACAAACGTCAGCGGCATCATAATCATGGAACTGATTGTCTGGAACGAAGGGGAGTTGCGCGACACAGTCGCTAAAAACAAGCCGACTGCGCTGAAGGTCATAGCTGAAACCAGCATTACCACAATCAGCAGTAAAATCTGAAGCACATTAATTCTAAATCCAATGAGCAGGCTGATTATCATGGTAAGCGTTCCCTGCAAGGTAGAAACGACTGCCCCCGATAGGATATTTCCAATAGAAATCTGGGAACGTGCAATTGGCGCAACCATAACCTCTTTCATATATCCGTCCGAAATATCGGACAGAATATCTGACGAATTATTAATACCCGTCTGAAAAACAGTCATAATAATGACACCTGCAATTAAATAATTCATGGGTTCGCCAAAACCACTCATGGAAGATTTCATCATAAAGGAAAACATCACCAGCATGAACATGGACATCACAATACTCCCGATCATCCTCCCCCTGTTTCTAGTATAATTTAATAAATTTCTCTGTATAATTGCTGTAACCGGATTCATGACTGCCTAATCTCCTTTCCTGTGATTGCGAGGAATACCTCGTTCAATGTTCCGTTTTTTGCCTCAAAATCAAGAATTGTATCTCTGCATCCTGACATAATAGTAAGCGCATCAGTTGCTTTCTTTGTGTGGAAAACAACCCTGTTTCCTGTTTTCTCATAGGGAATTTTCTGTTCCTTCAATATATTTTCCAAGGTTTCCGTATGTGTGCAGCTTGCATCAACCTCGGTACCGGTATACTGATGTTTTAAGTTCTCTGGCGTATCGTGGGCAACAATCTTCCCATGATCCATAATCACAACCTTTGAACATACCTCCGCTTCATCCATATAATGCGTGGTCAAAAAAATTGTCATGTTCTTTTGTTTTTGCATTTTTTGGATATATTCCCATACATTTACCCTTGTCTGCGGATCAAGCCCGGTTGTTGGTTCATCTAAAAACAACACCTTTGGAAAATGCTCATGTACGGTAAAGAAGCAAGCAACCGAAAACAAGAGATAGACCGCCAGCACCACACTATTCCGAACCAAAGAAGCCAAAGACCAAAAGACAAGCATTATGGAAATGTGCATAACAGGCTATGGAATCATGGATAACTCTATTCACAGCACATGGAAAAGCTAAAGTGCAGCTTTCCCACGTCCTGCAAACAGAGTTACCCACAATTCCATGAGACAGCCAGTTATACACATTCCCACAATGCCGATGACGACGGAATCCCTCTCATTCATTCATACTTGTTTCCAAACTGCAATAATGCTGATGTAATTCATATATTTTTTGCTGCATTAGTTTTATTAGCTCCAATGGTGCTAACACAGTGGCGTTGTTCCCAAATGGCAATATATAATCGGCAACCCATTCTAAAGCTGCATGATTTATTTCCATGTCGATTATCCCGCCGCCCGTTGGAAATGTTGTTAATCCGCTTGCAAGTAAACATTCACTTTCACAGCGTTTAACGCCTATATCCGTTAGTTGGATTTTCATATGGTAATCATTCCTAACATCTGTTTTTTCAAGATATTCTTGAATAGACGTAGGAATAGGGTATTTCCCTTTTGGATAGGGCTTTTCCTCTATGATTTCTTTAATACGGTCAACCCGGAATACTCTGATTTGATTTGCCGTTGTACAATAGGCGGGGCAATACCAAAGTCCATTCATAGCATATAAGCCGATAGGTATAATTGTGCGTGTACTTTCAGAATATGTTGACGAATACCGTATTGTTGCGGCATGACGGTTTATCACAACAAGGAACATTGATTTAAGTAATGGCGAATCGCAATGTCTGTCTGGAATCCAAAATACTACCTTGTTTTGAATCTGCGTAATACTGTTTTGTACATCTAATGGCAGACAATTCAAAAATTTTTTTAGGACGGATATGGTTTCCTGTTCAAACGGCAAGTCACGGTGATATTGCAAGGCTTGACAGGCAAAGAAAATAGCTTTTGCTTCGCTTTCTGAAAAAGCAATAGGCGGCAAAATGCGTTCTTTTAAGATATGATACCCACCCGCCGCCCCAACTTCGGAGTAAAGAGGGAAACCAGCTTGTTCCAATTCTTGCAAGTCACGTAGTATGGTTCTTTTTGATACGGAAAATTCATTTGCCAATTCGCCTACAGTAAAATCTTTTTTTGCATTTATTGTTATCATCATCTCGATAAGCCGTTCTGCTTTTGACATTTTTGAACTCCTTTCCGAATGGTGACAGCCCTTGTCACTATTCTATGATAAACTATCCATGTACCAAATGCAATATAGCATTAAAACGAAACCATGCACGCCCCATGTGGGAGAAAGGGGGAATCATTTATGGCTTGTACAGAAGCATACAAAGAACATATCATGTATACGTTCAACGGCTTTTGCAAGACCGTCATACGCTTTGCGGCTATCAACGCATGGCGTGACAGGAGCAGACGGCGACAAAAAGAAATATCCCTTGAATACCTCACAGAAGAAAAGTTTTACCCTTTAGGCACAACAGACGAATATTTTGAAGCACCCTATGAAGAATACCCCATTACGATATGCGGGCAGACAGTTATCCTCACCAATGGGGAGCTTGCCACCGCCCTGCTATCTTTGCCGGAGAAGAACCGGGAAATCATTTTCCTTTACTTTTTCGGGCATTACACACAGCGGGAAATCGGGGAAATGTACGGACGCTGCCGGAGTACGACCGGGTATCAAATCCATAGGACTTTACAACTCCTGCATAAAGAAATGGAGGTGCTTTCACATGGGGAATCCGAATCTTTTGCCTTATGAAACGATTGTCCGGGCGACCAGCGGAGAGCCGGAAGCCGTGGAAGAGGTTTTACGCCATTACAGCAAGCGTATCCGTATGGCAGCCCTTGAAAATGGTCATATAGATACAGACACCGAGGATAGCATAAAACAGCGGCTTATCTCTGCTTTGTTCCGTTTTCGGTTTGACGGACAGGCTACATAATGGGAGGTGATATTTGTCGGGAAAATAGTCATGCTTACATTCAATGGCACAGAAGAAAAAGCGATTGAAAAAGCCATAGCTGGCCTTGCCCATATAATACCGCTGGAAGCCATGCCGCCGCCACACTTCCCCACACTGATTTTTCCAGGATTGGAAATCAGATTACACCAACGCCGGGTACTGAAAGGCGGGGCAGACATAAATCTCACCCGTTTAGAGTATGGCGCACTCTGTTGCCTTGCCACCAGTCCGGGGAGGGTATTTACAAAGGCGCAAATCTTTGAAACTGTATGGAGCATGGAAAGTGAAAGCTGCCAGTCAAGCGTTGCCAATGTAATTTGCAACTTGCGAAAAAAGATAGAGCCGGACAACCGCAAGCCTACCTACATAAAGACCGTTATAGGCGTGGGCTATAAGTTTGTTTCCAGAGAATGACAGACAGATTGCTATTGCCGGATAAATATAATATAATACCCTCAGTGAATCCCCATAGAATGTAAAGGAGAAAATCGTATGGAAAAATTGATGTATATGATGATGATTGAGAAAAGCAAGACCTATAATAAAATGACAAAACAGGTAGTTATGGAACACGTTGAGAACATAAGAAAGCTGGACGATGAGGGAAAGCTGGAAATCTGCGGTGTCTTTAAAGGCTATCCGGGAATGGCAGGTATGTATATCCTAAAAACAGAGAGCCGTGAAGAAGCAGAAGAAATTTGCAAAGCAGAGCCGCTGGTTATGGGAGGATATGCAACCTACAAATTGGTTGGTTTGCAGATTGCAAACCGGGAAAATAATTACTTGCTGTAATTGCGAAAAGGAACAACACTGGGGCAAATTAAATCCGGCTTATTTGTAAACTGAATAACCGCCGCTACATGGAACGGCACACCAAGACAGGAAATCAAGAAAAGGTTTCCTGTTTTTTTGCGCCCATTTTTGGCATTTTGAAAAATCGCCAGTATTATGCCGTGCAAAGGGGATAGAAAGAAATTTCCTCTCCCATTTGGCAAATCCGCAAGCTGTCCGTGGAGGGCAGGCAAAGAGAAATTTCCGTAAATCTCCGCCTATTCCGGCTTGTGTGGTGTTGTAAGGAATAAGGGGAAATTTCCGCAAATCAACTACCTTTTGGCATTTTCCCGGTTCATCATCTTATCCCATAGAAAAACGCTTCCAGCCGTGATAAAATAATATACGCCATAATCGGGAATGATAAAAAAGAATTGCGCTGATGCGCAAGCAGATAAAGTAACAGACACAGCAGGAGGTGGAACGAGCTTTGGAAAACGGGCATATCTATATCGCAATCGACCTGAAATCTTTTTATGCTTCCGTGGAATGCGTTGAGCGGCAGCTTGACCCTATGGATACAAACCTTGTGGTCGCCGATGCATCCAGGACAGAAAAAACGATCTGCCTCGCCGTGTCCCCGGCTCTGAAAGCCTACGGCATACCGGGCAGGGCAAGGCTGTTTGAGGTCGTGCAGAAAGTCCGGGAAGCCAACGCCCTGCGGAGGGAACAAGCGCCCGGGCACCAGTTCTCCGGGGAATCTTATCTGGCGGGGGAATTGCTGGCACATCCGGAATTTTCCATCTCCTATCTTGTCGCGCCTCCCCGCATGGCGCATTATATGGAATACAGCACCCGGATTTACCAGATCTACCTCCAATATATCGCCCCCGAGGATATCCATGTCTATTCCATCGATGAAGTATTCATGGATGTCACCGCATATCTCGGCACATATTCCCTCACTCCCAGGGAACTTGCCATGAAAATTATACTGGATGTCCTTGCCCAGACCGGCATTACTGCCGCTGCCGGGATCGGAACAAATCTGTACTTATGCAAAGTTGCTATGGATATCGTGGCAAAGCATGTCTCTCCTGACCAAAACGGAGTGCGGATCGCGGAATTGGATGAGATGAAATATAGGGAACTGCTGTGGGACCACAAACCGATCACCGATTTCTGGAGAGTCGGCAATGGATACGCAAAAAAATTAGCGGAAAACGGCATATTTACGATGGGAGAAATTGCCAGATGCTCTGTCGGCGACAGCCGGGACTTTTACAATGAAGACCTGCTCTACAAGCTATTCGGTGTCAATGCCGAGCTGTTAATCGACCATGCATGGGGATGGGAGCCGACCACGATCGACCTTGTAAAACAATATCAGCCGGAAACCAACTGCCTAAGCTCCGGACAGGTTCTCCAATGCCCTTATGACCACATCAAGACAAGGCTTATCGTAAAGGAAATGACAGACCTGCTCGTGCTGGACCTGGTAGCAAAAAAACTGGTAACGGACCAGATCGTCCTTACCATTGGATACGATATTGATAACCTGAAAGACCCTGAAACCAGAAGAAAATACAAAGGAGAGGTGACAATAGACCGCTATGGGCGGAAAACCCCCAAGCATGCCCATGGAACCGTCAATCTGGACAGGCCGACCTCATCCACCAGGCTTATCATGGATGCCGTCATGGGACTCTATGACCGCATTATGGATAAAAATCTGCTGGCCCGAAGGATACACGTAACCGCCAGCCATCTGGCCGACGAGTCTGCGGCACTGGAAAACAGGCAGGATTCTTTTGTCCAAATGGATCTGTTTACCGACTATGAAGCGTTGGAAAAAAAGAAAAAAGAGGAAGAGGCAGCCATGAAAAAGGAACGTGCGCTCCAGGAAGCGATCCTGTCCGTCAAAAACAAATATGGAAAAAATGCGATATTAAAAGGAATGAACCTGGAAGAGGGAGCCACTACAATGGAAAGGAACCATCAGATCGGAGGGCATAAAGCATAATGGGAAAATATGACGACATCATTCATCTGCCGCACCATGTATCCGCCAAACACCCGCAGATGCCTGCACTGGACCGGGCAGCACAGTTCTCGCCCTTTGCCGCGCTGACAGGATATGAAACAGCGATTGCCGAGACCGCACGCCTGGTAGACCGGCGAATAGAACTGGATGAAAACAGAAAAGAGGAACTGGACGAAAAACTGCAGATGGCCAGGGAACAGCTTGCCTTGGAACCCGAAATCGCCGTCACTTATTTCGTTCCCGATGCAAAAAAAGACGGCGGCGCTTATGTGCAGACTATAGGGATTATAAAGAAACTGGATGATATCGGACAGAGGATCTTCATGAAGGATGGAACCGTCATACCGATCTGTGATATCTATGGGCTGGAAAGCTCCATTTTCAGGAGTGTTGACTAGCTTATTTTAATACGTTCCATGTTTTTTACCCTGCAGCTGCCATAACAGCCGCAAGGTTTTATCCCTTTTCATAGAAAATATTTTTCCACATGTTCTTTCAATTTTTCAAACAGCGGATAGTACACTTCGATAATATTCTGGAACTGCTCCTGCGCAAGGACTCCATCGTAATCATGAGCCAACTGGTTTCTCACCCGGAGCATCTTCATCCATTGGTCGTCATCAATGATTCCGTTGGCAAACGCCTGCTGCAATGTTTCCCGGGGCGACCCCAGCGCAAAATCGAGAACTTCCAGCTCTTTTACCAATATATCCTTCATGACCTTCCATGCAATATCGAACGTAAGGTTATAATTCAGGACAGTCCCCTCCAGCACAAAATCGGCCTTTACATCGGCATCCAGACTCTTTTCCAGATTTTTCAGGCTTTTGCAGAATGTATGATATCGATTAATAGATTTGTATTCCATATTTTCTTATATCCTCTAACAAAAATTCATTCTTGATACTGTCATAATCGAACAGGTCTATCTTGCGCAGCGTATCGATCTCCTGAAGTTTTTCTTCCAGCTGAAAGAGGTCTTCACATCCGTAAACCACAAAATCAATATCGCTTGTCGCTGTAGCCGTGCCCGTGGCAAAAGAGCCGAACAGATCCAGCCTTCTGACTCCATTTGCCTTACATATTGCGGCAACTTTGTCAATCACTTCTGAAACTGGCATGATATGCTTGTTTTCTTTTGCCATCTTCTTCTGAAAGACTGTCTTTTCAGGCATATTTGCCGCCTCCTCTTCTCTTTACCGCCCGGGCTTCCTGACATTTTCTTTTATTATATCGTTGCGGCATAGTTATGACAACCTGTTTTTTCTAAGCGGATGGCTTATGCCATCAGATTACTATACCCCATCAGGCTCTCATCCACCGCCCTTGCGGCTTCCCGACCTTCCCGAATCGCCCAGACGACCAGCGACTGCCCCCTGCGCATGTCGCCCGCCGCAAATACATTCTTCGCACTGGTTTCATAGCCGCCGTCCGTCGTCTTCACGTTCGTCCTCTCATCCAACTCCACCCGGAAAGCGTCTGCCGCATACTTCTGGCATCCCAAAAACCCGGCCGCGATCAGCGCCGCATCCGCCGGAAGCACCTTCTCGCTCCCCGGCACTTCCTTCCGGTTCATGCGCCCGGTCTTTCCGTCCTTTTCCCAGGAAAGCCGGACGATCTTTACTCCCTTCAGATTGCCGTTCTTATCCTTCAAAAACTCCTTCACCGTGGACTCATAAATGCGCGGGTCATGGCCAAATACCGCAATAGCCTCCTCCTGCCCGTAATCCGTCTTGCAGACCTTGGGCCATTCGGGCCATGGATTGTTCTCCGCCCTCTGGTCAGGCGCTTTCGGCATCATTTCGATCTGCGTTACCGACTTGCAGCCATGCCGCATTGCCGTGCCTACGCAGTCGTTGCCCGTATCGCCGCCGCCGATGATCACTACATTCTTCCCCTTCGTATTCACATAATTACCGTCTGCAAACCCGGAATCCAGAAGGCTCTTCGTATTCGCTTTCAGGAAATCCACCGCAAAATAAATCCCTTTGGCATCCCTTCCCGGCGCATCGATATCCCTGGGATTGGAAGAACCGCAGGCAAGCACTACCCTGTCATAGTCTTTCAAAAGCTCTTCCGCTTTTACATTCCTGCCCACGTCCATGCCAGTGAGGAACGTAACTCCTTCTTCTTCCATGATCTTGATTTTCCGCTCTACGATTCCCTTTTCCAGCTTCATATTCGGTATGCCGTACATCAGCAGCCCGCCGACACGGTCAGAGCGCTCATATACCGTCACGGAATGCCCTCTTTTATTCAGCTGGTCTGCGGCGGCCAGCCCCGCCGGGCCGCTCCCTATGACGGCGACCCGTTTCCCCGTACGCGTTTTGGGCGGCCTTGCCTTGGCGTAACCGCCCTCATAAGCTTTTTCGATAATGGCATATTCATTTTCCTTTGTCGCCACCGCGTCCCCGTTCAGCCCGCAGGTGCAGGCCGCCTCGCACAAAGCGGGGCATACGCGGGACGTGAATTCCGGGAAGCTGTTTGTCTTTTTCAAACGATGGTATGCCTGTTCCCAGTTGCCCATATATACCAAGTCATTCCATTCCGGCACCAGATTGTGCAGAGGGCATCCGGATGTCATGCCGCAAAGGCTCATTCCCGACTGGCAGAAGGGAACGCCGCATTCCATGCACCTGGCTCCTTGCTGTCTCTGCTTTTCCTCCGGCAGATGCTCGTGAAATTCGTTAAAATTCTTGATACGCTCCTTCGGCCCGGCCGCCCTGGATACTTCTCTCTTATATTCCATAAATCCTGTTGGTTTTCCCATTTTTTCTCCCTTTCTACGCGGATATAAGTCTCTATTTCTTCATTTTATCCGCATAAAACGCCTCGATCTGCGCCTGTTCCGCGCTCAGTCCCTTTTCTTCCATCTGCACGATAGCGGTCAGCATCCTCTCATAGTCGTGGGGGATGATCTTTTTGAATTTCGGCAGGTATTCCTTAAAATGTCCCAAAACCTCCCTGCCCTTTTCGGAATTCGTCGCCGCTACATGCTCTTCCAGCATTTCCTTCAGCTCCAGCACATCATATTTGTTCGTCAGCTCATAGGAAGAAACCATCTCCTTATTCAGCCTCATGTACAAATCGCTGTTTTCGTCCAGCACATAGGCAATGCCTCCGCTCATGCCCGCCGCAAAGTTCTTGCCGGTGGAACCGAGCACCACGACCCTTCCTCCCGTCATATATTCGCATCCATGGTCGCCCACGCCTTCCACCACCGCATAAGCGCCGGAATTGCGCACGCCAAACCGCTCCCCCGCCACGCCGTTGATAAAAGCCTTGCCGCTGGTGGCCCCGTAAAGAGCCACGTTTCCGATAATGATATTCTCTTCCGCCCGGAACCGGCTCCCCGCCGGAGGATATACCGCCAGCTTGCCGCCGGACAGCCCTTTCCCGAAATAATCGTTGCTGTCTCCTTCCAGTTCCAGCGTCAGGCCCTTCGGGATAAAAGCGCCGAAACTCTGCCCGCCGGCTCCTTTGCAAATAATATGGTAACTGTCCTCTTCCACATCGTCACCCAGCTTTTTCGTGATTTCGGAGCCGAGAATCGTCCCGAAAGCTCTGTCCGTATTTTTCACTTCCACTTCAATTCTCTTTTTCGTCCCTTTGGCGATCGCTCCGCCCAACTGCTTTAACAGCACCTTTTCATCCAAGGTCTTTTCCAGATGGAAGTCATAAACCTGTTTCGCGTCAAAAATCATTTTTTCCCGGCTTCCCTCATAGGGGTTGGCAAGGATATTGGCCAAGTCAATCCGTTTCTGCTCCTGTGTGAGATTTTCCTTTCTTTTCAGCAGATCCGTGCGCCCTACCAGTTCATCCACTTTGCGCACGCCTAATTTTGCCATATACTCCCGCAGCTCCTGGGCGATAAATTTCATGAAGTTCATGACATATTCCGGTTTTCCTTTAAAATTCTTACGCAGTTCCGGATTCTGGGTCGCCACGCCTACCGGACAGGTGTCCAGATTACATACCCGCATCATCACGCAGCCCATTGTCACAAGAGGAGCCGTGGCAAATCCGAATTCTTCCGCGCCCAGGATGGCCGCAATCGCCACGTCCCGTCCGCTCATCAGCTTCCCGTCCGTCTCGATCCTTACTTTATGGCGCAGGCCGTTCATAATCAAGGTCTGGTGGGTTTCCGCCAGCCCCAGTTCCCAGGGCAGCCCCGCATGATGGATGGAATTCCTTGGAGCCGCCCCCGTGCCGCCGTCATACCCGGACACGAGGATCACCTGAGCTCCCGCCTTGGCCACGCCCGCCGCCACGGTTCCCACGCCCGCCTCGGAAACGAGCTTCACGGAGATCCTTGCCTCCTTATTGGAATTTTTCAGGTCATAAATCAATTCCGCCAGATCCTCGATGGAATAAATATCGTGGTGGGGCGGGGGCGAGATCAGGCCCACGCCGGGCGTGGAATGCCTTGTCTTAGCGATCCACGGATAAACCTTGCCGCCGGGCAGATGACCGCCCTCCCCCGGCTTTGCCCCCTGCGCCATCTTAATTTGGATCTCCTTCGCGCTTACCAGATAGCGGCTGGTCACGCCGAACCTTCCGCTGGCCACCTGCTTGATCGCCGAGCAGCGGTCCAAGCCGTCCTCCCCGACGCGCAGCCGCTCCAGATCCTCTCCCCCTTCGCCGGAATTGGATTTCCCATGGAGCCGGTTCATGGCGATCGCCATCGTCTCATGGGCTTCTTTGGAAATGGAGCCATAGGACATAGCGCCCGTCTTAAACCTGGTGACAATGGATTCCACGCTCTCCACTTCCTCCAGCGGAACGCCTTTCTTCGGATAGTTGAAGTCCATCAGCCCCCGCAGGTTTTTGATCGAAGTCTCGTCATTCACCAGCGCCGTATACTGCCGGAACATCCCATAATCGCCCCTTCTGGTGGATTCTTGGAGCAAATGGATCGTGGCCGGGTTGTAAAGATGTTCTTCCGCGCCGCTGCGCATCTTATGATGTCCCAGGCTGTCCAGCGTCAGATCCGATTCCAGCCCGAGCGGGTCGAAGGCCCTGGAGTGCAGTTCATCCACCTGTTTTTCAATTTCTTTTAACCCGATCCCGCCCACGCGGCATACCGTGTTCGTAAAATATTTTCCTATCACATCATAGTCAATGCCCACGGCCTCAAAAATCTGGGAACCCTGATAGGACTGAATCGTAGAAATACCCATTTTGGACGCGATCTTGACAATGCCGTGCAAAACTGCGCTGTTATAATCATCCACCGCCGCATAATAATCTTTATCCAGCATATGGCTGTCGATCAGTTCCCGGATGGATTCCTGAGCCAGGTACGGGTTGACCGCGCACGCGCCGTACCCGAGCAGGGCGGCAAAGTGATGCACCTCCCTCGGTTCTCCCGATTCCAGGATCAGCGCCACGCTCGTTCTTTTTTTCGTTTTTACCAGATGCTGGTTCAGCGCAGACACCGCCAGCAGGGAAGGGATCGCCACATGGTTTTCATCCACTCCCCGGTCGGAAAGGATCAGGATATTCGCCCCTTCCCTATATGCCCTGTCCACTTCCACGAACAGCCGCTCGATGGCCCGTTCCAGGCTTGTATTTTTATAATATATGATAGGCACCACTTCCACGCGGAAGCCGTCCGCTTTCATGCCCTTGATCTTCATAATATCGGTGTTGGTCAGGATCGGATTATTCACCTTCAGCACATTGCAGTTCTTCGGCGTTTCTTCCAGCACGTTCCCTTCCGTCCCGATGTAGACGGTAGTGGAAGTCACCACCTCTTCCCGGATCGCATCGATGGGAGGATTCGTGACCTGGGCAAAAAGCTGCTTAAAATAATGGAAAAGGGGATGATAAGTCTTGCTCAGCACTGGCAGCGGCGTATCCACGCCCATCGCCGCGATCGCCTCATTCCCGTTTTTCGCCATCGGAAGAATGCTCGTCTTCAGCTCCTCATAAGCATAACCGAAAGCCTTCTGCATCCGCTGCCTTTCCTCGTCCGTAAACTGGGGAACCCTTTCATTGGGGATTTTCAGATCCTTCAGCATCACAAGGTTGCTGTCCAGCCATTCCCCGTAAGGTTTGGCGCAGGCATATTTTTCTTTCAATTCCTCGTCGTCGATCACTCTGCCCTGCCCCATATCCACAAGCAGCATCTTGCCCGGGCGCAGCCTCTCCTTCACCACGATTTTTTCCGGCGCGATATCCAAAACCCCCACCTCCGAAGAGAGGATCAGCTGGCCGTCATCGGTAATCATATAACGGGAAGGACGCAGTCCGTTGCGGTCCAGCACCGCCCCCATCATATCCCCGTCAGAGAATAGAATGGATGCCGGCCCGTCCCACGGCTCCATCATCGTGGCGTAGTATTGGTAAAAATCCTTTTTATGCTGGTTCATCGTCTTATTGTTGGCCCATGGCTCAGGAATTGTGATCATCACCGCCAACGGCAGATCCATTCCGCTCATGACAAGGAATTCCAGCGTATTATCCAGCATGGCGGAATCGGAGCCGGAAGCGTTGACGACGGGCAGCACCTTGTGCAGCTGTCCGTGCAGATGCTCGGATTCCATATTTTCCTCCCTCGCCAGCATCTTGTCCGCATTGCCCCGGATCGTATTGATTTCGCCGTTATGGACGATAAACCGATTCGGATGGGCCCTCTCCCAGCTCGGGTTCGTATTGGTGGAAAAACGGGAATGCACGATGGCCACTGCCGACTCGTAATCCCGGTCCTGGAGATCCGTAAAAAAGGTACGCAGCTGCCCCACCAGGAACATCCCCTTATAAACGATGGTACGGCTGGAAAGGGATACCACATAAGTATTGTCCCCCGACTGTTCGAATACCCGGCGGGCGATATAAAGCATTCGGTCGAAAGCCAGCCCCTTCTCCACATGGAGCGGCTTTTTCACATAGCCCTGCATGATATAAGGCATGCACTCCACCGCCTTTTTCCCGAGGACGGACGGCACGATATCCACCTTCCTCCAGCCGAGGAATTCCAATCCTTCCTTCTGCACGATGATCTCAAACATTTTTTTTGCCTGGTTTCTCTTCATCTCGTCCTGGGGGAAGAAAAACATGCCCACGCCATATTCTCTCTCCCCTCCCAGCTCGATTCCGAGAGGCTTCGTCACCTTCAACATAAATTTATGGGGTACCTGCGTCAGTATGCCCACTCCATCCCCGGTCTTTCCCTCCGCATCCTTCCCAGCCCTGTGTTCCAGGTTCTCCACGATTTTCAGGGCATTCTCCACCGTTTCATGGCTTTTTCTCCCTTTCATATCCACGCAGGCTCCGATCCCGCAGTTATCGTGTTCAAATTCTTCCCGGTAAAGAGGGGCGCGGAATGCTGTTTTTTTTGCGTCAAACATAGCTTTTTTCTCCTTTTTTGATTTCAGGTAAAATGAGGTATGGAAAACCAGCTGCCTGGCGGGCAGGACGGCGGGACAGGGGCAAGGGGAGGGCGATTGGACGCGGGGCGCCGTACCGGCTTCGGGAAATGGATTTTCTAAATATTCCGATGAAATGGTACCAGCCGGACGCAACCGACCGCAATTCGCCATCCAGGCTCAATGCGGTCTTTTGAGGACATCCATGTCCCCCAATTGCTGTTTTTGGACGGAATATTAAGAAAATCTCATTTCCCTGCGTAAGGCAACGGCGCCCCCGCGTCCAACCGCCCTCCCCTTGCCCCTGTCCCGCCGTCCTGCCCGCCAAGCAGCTGGTTTTCCATATTCTGTAACGCTATCAACCGAATGTTCATCGCGCGGCCCGCATGCTGCGCCTGCAGCAAACTTCCATATGCTAGCCTGTGCAGAACTTTCCTGTAAAGTAAAAAAAGTCGCAAAGAGCCTTTTCTACGCTTCTTTGCGACTTACGGGTATAACTATACACCTATTTTTTTCAGTTGTAAATATTTTTTTATTTTGAGTTTCCCCATTTTTTAGGCTCTCATGTCGTGTAGGCACCTATTTTAAAATATTCAAACAGGGGTATCTGTTGTGATCAGGCTTTTGGCGGCGGGAAGCCGCTGATGCCGGAACGGCTCATGCTGTCGTCCCGTATTTCAGAAAGCGCCTCCAGCTTTCTGCTGGCAGGCTTAAATAAGTCAGTTGAAAAAACGGGGAAACTCAAATCTATGTTGCATTGTAAATATGAAAAGAATACAGTATAATACAAATAATAAATCTATGGAAAGATTTTGTCAACGGAAAATATGACGTATATCTTTCCCAGGTAACATTGGATGAAATAGAGAAGTGTTCCGAAAGCAAAAGGAATAAGCTGTATGACTATTTGAGTGATATTGAGTACACAAAATTGGAAATTAATGAAGAAATCGTGGAACTCGCACAGAAGATTATTGATATGGGTATATTAAGACCGAAAAGCTTTGATGACTGTCAGCATATTGCCGCCGCCGTTGTCAATGCTTGTGACTGCATCATATCATGGAATTTTAAGCATATTGTAAATATTAAAACAATTAGGGGCTTAAGAGCGATTACTAATCTGGAAGGTTACAAGGGAATAGATATTATCAATCCATCTGTATTATTGGAAAGTGAGTGATGATTATGGAAACATTGGTTATTAGTCCTGATTTTACGATTGAGGATATTCACAAGATTAGGGAACAGAACTATGAACGGACAAAAGATATGACAGTAGCGGAAAAAGTTGCATATTACAATAATTCTGGCAAAGAAGCGGAAAGAGAAATTGAACGGAGAAGAGCGTTAAAGCGTAAGGCTGTAGCGAGTATGTAAAAACTTAACATTTTGAAATAAGTCAAACTTGTCAGAAAATCAAAATGTTAAAAATATGGGAAGCGCCAACGGATTAATCATCTGAGGATGCATATCGAAAAAGCCAGTTTATAAACAGGTACGGACGCATCTGGGGGTAATAATGTTTTTTTAAGGGAGCCAGCAATCTCACTCAGATGCAGCTTATTTCCCGCAAGGATGCCATAAATCATCTGGTGTACAAATTTTTCCTGCGGATGCTTCAGGCCTTTTGAAATTTTTTGCGCAAAGCAGTCACGTTAGAGCAGCCTTAAAAGCTGTGTCAGCTTATGCGATTCATTCGTATCTGATGCCGTCTGTCTGGTGTCAAACTGCGAAAAATGATTACCACGATAAAATGATAACAACTTTTCCTCATTTTCCGGCATTTTCTTTCTCCTTTATTTTCCTCTTCCGTATCCGCATCATTTCCCTCAATTCGGATTCTCCCTTGATTTCTCTTATAGCCACAGGTACATGAACAGAACGATTATTGGCAGATTCTTCAATCGCATTGATAAACATCTCCTTTGTTAGTATGGCTTTTCTACCTCTATTTTATTATCTTATATCGGCTAATGCAACAAACCTTTTGTGAATTTTTAATAATCTTTTTTCCGCTTGCTAACTTTTTTCCCCATCGCATACAAAGCCAGGACAGCCAATACCGCCAATATGCCGCAATTTAGCGGTGTTACAATATTTCCTTTCACCACCTGGTCGTAACCGGCAATAAACACGGCAATGTTCGCCACGGAGTGAAACAGTACCGGGGCAAAAAAACTGCCGAACCATTCATAGGAATACGTAATCGCAATGCCGAGAATGCAGCCGTAAATGCCCTGCACCAGGTTGCCATGGTAAACGCCGAACATAATGCCGCAGACAACGACGGACAGCATTTTTCCAAAGTATCTCCGCATCCGGTTATAAATCAACCCCCGGAATACGGTCTCTTCCGCCAAAGGAGAGATCAGTCCATAGATCAAAAGACCCGGACCAAATGCCACGCCGTACTGCCGGACGGCCACTTCTCGGTAGCTTTCCGAAACCCCGGTCAGCCCGGCCAGCGCCATCAGCATATTCACGGCAAGGGCGAAGACGGCCGCAAAAACGGCCAGAAGCACATATTCCGTCACTTTTGTCCTTCCTTCCATTCCGATTGCCGCATTTTCCCCGGACAACGCCTTTGCCCATTTAAGTTCCTTATGTGCCATGGGCCATACCGCCGCCATACCGATGACGAGCGACAGCGCATTGAGAATGCCGTTCACCGTAGCCGCATGAACTTCTATCCATCCCGCATATGCATCGCCGAATATCCCCGTTCCAAGCCCCGCCAGAAATGCAAGCAGAATCTGCGCCAGATCATGCACGATGAAATAAATCAAAAAGGGAAAAAGAATATTTACCGTCTTGCGGAAGGAACTTTCCTCCGTCGTCTTTATCCTGCCTCCGCCCGTCATTGCATCAATAACCTCCCAAGCTCTTCTACCGTATCCACAAGGAAATCCGCGCCCGCCGCTTCCAGCTCCCCTTCTTCCGCATAGCCGAAGGTAACGCCCACCGTCACCAGCCCATGTTCCTTCCCTCCGGCCACATCGAATTTGCGGTCGCCGGTCATCACCGCTGCGCCTTCCTCCCCGCAACAGGTTTCCCCAGACTCTTCTTTTTTCCCCCATCCGGCTTCTTCCAGCTGCCGCAAAGCCTCCGCCACCACTTCTTCCTTCGCGTCCCGTCTTCCGTCCAGTTCGCTTCCTACGATCACACGGAAATAACGGTATATGTCAAAATGCTGCAATACTTGTTCCACAAAGACCTGCGGCTTGCTGGATGCCACCGCCAGCACCTTGCCGCTTTTCTCCAGCATTTCCAGCATTTCTTTTATCCCCGGGTAAATGCTGTTTTGAAAAATGCCCTTAGGCCGGAACCATTCCCTATATTTTTCCACCGCTTCCCCTGCCTGTTCCTCCCCGAAGCCATAAAATCGCATAAAGCTCTCCCGCAGCGGCGGGCCGATAAACGGAGTCAGCTTATCCAAATCCGGCTCATCCACGCCAAAAGAACGCAGGGCATACTGCACCGATGTAGTAATCCCTTCTTTCGGATCAGTCAAAGTCCCATCTAAATCAAACAATAAATATTTGTATTTCATACTTTTTCCCTTGTCTTCCTGCTTTTGCCCGTTTAAAATCCGGGTCCGTCTGGCTATTACGACAGCCAGCGCATTTTTCGCCGCCTGCTGGTCTTTACGGAGCAGGCATTGCCTCAAATTGATAAAGCCCCTCCCGAACAGTTCTTCCCCCGTTTCCTCATACTGCCTCTGCATCCTTTGCAGCACGGAAAAGGCCGCCCGCCAGTTCTTATGGTGGATTGCCTGTCCAAGCTTCATGAAATCAGGGCTTTTGCAAAAATCAACGATTTCCATTTTAATAGCCATGCCTTTCTGTTTTTCTTTTACAAATGCTTATGATACCAGGCAATCACATCATTCCGATTGCCGTCAAACCATTCCGTGGTAAAATAAATATTTTTCCCCTTGTATCGAATGGGTTCTTTCCTATATCGCAGCACATTGCTTTTCCCCCTGTTATCTTCCCTGCGGTCTGCCAGGATCGGATAATGCGTCTTATGAAACAGCTGTTTGGAATATTCTTTTCCCTTCAGCTTCTCTACTTCCTCGTCTGTGATATTGCCTGTTTCCAATATTTTTTTAAACAGCTCGAACGCCAGCGACCCCACTTTCAGCATGCCGTATGTGCTTTCATCCTGAATATTGAAGCCCCCGGCGGCAGCCCCTTCGCTTTCCATCCTTTCCTCATACGGGACTCCGGCGCTGTCAACCCATTCTTTCTGCCCTCTGGCATTTCTTCCGAGAATCAATGATGCCGCCAGGGAAATACTGTCAAACTCATAATCCAACTGAAAAATACCATTGACAATCATGCCGTCCCTGCAAAGGCTCTCGCGGAGTTTGTATGCCTTCGGATAGCTTTTCTCAAATTTTTCCACCACCGCATTGGATACCCTGCTGCCTTCCCTGACGACAAATCCCCCCTCTGTCGGATAACCGGAGGAATCCGCCCCTCTTTTATTCGTAATATAGAACAGCACTGTATCATCTTCTGTCTTTTCTTTTTTCCCGGTATCCGCCTGGCTGGAAAGCCTCCAGCATGATATAAACTGGTTCATCAGTTCTTTCTGCCTAGCCTCCACAATTTCCGGCGTCCATGTTTTTTCGCCCAGCACCTGCGTCGCCAAAGGATAGGTAATGGTCCCGCCTTTCCCTTTCAGATAAATTTCCTTCTTTCTGTCAAAATCATAATTCTGCGCCTCCGAATTTTTCTTCCTGGTCAGAGGCACCAGGTTGGCAATCCGATTGACCCACTGTCCGCGCACTGCCATATCCGGCCATAATTTCTCCCATTCCGATCCCGCCTTTACAGTCTGTGGAAGCACATGCTCAATCGTAAATATATTCAGCTCAGAATCAAATTTGGTCGCCCCGTCCCCTATAAACTCATTCAGCCTTAAAATCACGAAGTTACGCCGTATTCCTGTCATCTTGTATATTTCGCCATCCAGCGCGTCCGCAAACTCCTTCTTTTCCCCATTGGATAATTCTATCGATGCCAGCGGATCATCCATGCCGTGGTCCGGGTTCATTTCCATCTCCTCTAACAGTAGTTTGTATCTTTCAATGCGACGGTTGATATCTTTCGCCGTAATGTGGAGAAACGATGCCAACCTTTCCAGCCTTTCCATAAACCAAAGCACATAATCCGATTCGTTTTTATGTTCGGCCAGAAACTTGATGGCCGAAGGCATCCAGTCCGAATTGCCGACTTTATTCAGCCAAAACAAATATTGGTTTACCTGTTCCGCATTTCTTGTGGCAACATATGTTCTATTTGCCAGCATAACATATGCCTCTGCATATGGTTCCAAAATATCATCAATCAGTTCCTTCGGCGTGACTTTTGCCAGCACGACCTCCCGGAATTCTTCCAAAAGATTTCTTTTCGGTTTTGCTTTTGAAAAGATCATATTGGTATGGGCAAATACTTCATTGAATCCGGCGCGGGAAGTCTGCACTTCCAAATCTTCCCATTTATCCGTATAATACTGCTTTTCCTCTTCCGGCAGTTTCCCAATAATATCCGATTTTATAATATCTACCGGCATCAGGTTCAGACCCCTGCTGTTCATCACAGAGAACATGCGGAATGCCGACTGCTGGTTTGGGGAATAGACCGCCACCAAATAGCATCTTGTCACCAGGAATTTGCAGAATTCCGTAACCTTTTTTTCATCTTTCCCAAAGGCGGCATCCATCTTTCTTTGTAACAATATGCAATTCGCCTTTATATGCTGCTGCGATTCATTGGGCAGACTTTCCGCATCCAATGCCGCAAGCTCGTCCAGCCTTACATTCTGAATATATTTCTGGAAAAAAAATTTATCTTTTTCCCGAAGTTCGAGCCTTGGCCGGGGCGCAAGCCCTTCCAGCTCATTGCCCGGCTCCAGAAGATATTTATAGCAGTTATTCCTATTATCCCCTGTCAGATAAGAAGCAATCACCGCAAAGAGAATCGTCAGCGTCGTCAGCCTCTGCTGCCCGTCTATGACATCTGCCTTTGGCTTATCATCCTCCTTGATCAGAACAATGCTGCCTAAAAAATAATTATCCAGCTCTTCTGTCTGAAAAAAATCCCACAAATCGTCAAATAATGTTTCCGCTTCTTCTTCCGTCCATGCATAAGGTCTTTGGTATGGCGGGATGTGATAATCAAATTCTTCGCTGAATATCTTGCTTAACGGATACTCTTTTCCTGTAATCTTGCTGCCCATAATTATGTTCCCTTTCACATTTTTTCTTTTGTCCATCGAATACTTTATTATAACCTCTTTTACTCCTTTTGTCATTATTTCATGGCCTTCTTTTCCAGCCATTTGTTTGGCATATCAGACCGTCTTGTCTACCACATGGACAACGACCGCATTTATATTGCCCACTGCCGATGCCATTACAGCGATAAGTAAGGAAAGAGCCGCGGCGATACGTACACTCCGCATCCGAAGTTCCTATCAACCCGCAGCTCTTCCTTCCAAAAACCTGTCAAACTATAGTTCATCATGTCGATCTGCCCCGCCTGGTAATAGCGGTAGCCCGTAAATTGATCCACTTTGGCCGGAGCGAGCAGACCGATCCTGTCATAATGGTGAAGCGTCTTTATGCTGACCTGGCATATCTTTGAAAATTCTCCAATCTGCAACATCTTCTGACCCTCCTTTCGCAATGATTGATTCGAATCTATGGACAGTTTATCTTCTGACCCAAGGGGAGAGTCAATATCTTTTTTTATCTTTTCTGTCAGCTCCTTTCGCCCGCCCTTCCAAGCATCTGCTCCACTTCGCCGCACGGCCTTGCGGTCACTTCGACCCACCCAGGCCGGAATCCGCTTCGGACTGCGTTTTTTACCGACTTCACATTTGACCATGCCGCACAGTAAAACGGGACTTTGCCGCGCTCAAAAGTCTCTCTTGCCAGCCGGTTCGTAAGCGCTGACGCAATGCCGCGCCTCCGATACCCGGGAAGCACATCCACGCCGATCTGCCACATCGCATCGCAGTCTGCCGAGCAGCCTGCCAAACCGATCAATTTTCCTTCCTCATAGGCTCCGACTCCCAAGATATCCAAGTGTTTCCGATCCTTGCACAATGCGTTGCTCCATGCAGGCACATACAACGTAGTAAAATCATCAGGAGCCAAAACCCGGAGTTCGTAAGGGCAGGAAATATCCGCGCCATAAATCAGATCCATATCCGGCAGAAAATATTCCGCCATAAAGCATACCCTTGCATCATATTTTGCCAAGATATCGTTCAGCGCATATAGCTCCGGTGTCTCAAAACAGTCCGATATGCTCGATGCCCCATTGATAAACGCCTCGATTTCCGGCAAAAGCTCCTTCCTGCCGCAGGCGACGATATTCGTCCCGTAAGACACCAGATTGCATATATGCGGTAATTTCAAATATTTTCTTGCTTTTTCGGATGACAAAGACACATGTGTGCTGTTTTCTTCCTTTTGAAAGTCCGCCGCCGTACAGCAGCAGTCATAGGCTGACTGCTGCATGGCGATTTTTATAATTTCCACATTATCCATTTTCCTGCCCCTTGTAAAACCTCCATCAATTCTCCGATTTTAGCGAATTTATGTATTTTGTCCGTCCCATAATTACAAAAACAACTATAGTAAAAAAGCCCATTAACAAATAGATTTCACGTATTGTAAACATCGTTGAAAATATTGCTAGCAGATAAGATCCTATGGGCATTGATGAACAAGCCAAAGCATTAAATATACCGCTAATTCTCCCTATGAGTTCCTCAGGTGTTTGGGATATAAATATGATCTGAACAGCAACACCTATCATAGAATTTATAAATCCAAAAGCAAATGCCGCTATGAAATAACTAATATATTTGCCTTCTAATGATGCAAGCTCTCCCAGCGATATATATATAAAATACAGAAATCCTATTAGAATTTCCCCGTAGATCATCAAATGTTTTTCTTTTATTTTTTGTAAAACTTTGGGCAAAAATAACGGTCCGCATATCATGCCGATTGTAATAGCCAATCCACCCACAGACATTGCAAAAACATCCAATTTTAAATGTTCGTTTATATATGCTGCCTGAAGATTTTCTATTGGCAGCATAACCAAATTCAATATAATGCAAACAGCGCAAGTTACTCTTGCCAGATTATTCTTCTTAAAATAAGCAATGCCTTCTTTCAATGATTGCATATATTCATCGAATTGAAATTTATTATTCGTTATCTTTTCATTATGCATTTTCAAAAAAGAAAGTATAAATCCAGAAACGATAAAAGTAATTGCATCTATAAGCAAAGCACCGCCAATACCGATATAGCCTATAACGATTCCGGCACAGCCCGTTCCTATTAATTCCGATATTTTGCGTACTCCCTGATCCAGGGAAACAGCCTCTTTATAATTTTTTTCCTTTAGTATTTTAGGCAGGATAGCTATTCCGCTAGGTATTCGCAAAGCTTCGATGGATGAATTAAGCAATGTTAAAACTAATAATTTCCACGGACTGACAGCATTCAAAAATAGAGCAATGCATGTAATAAATACAATGCCTCCCCGCAAAATATCGCAAAGCACTATTATTCTTTTTTTATTAAAATACTCAGTCAAACCACCAAAAAATGGCTGCAAAAAAACTGTCGGCATCATATTAACACCTAAAATAATGGTCAGCCATGTCATGGATCCCGTTATCTGATAAACCATCCAGCTATATGCAATCATATCAATCGAATCGCCAAAACGGCTTATCATATTTGCTAAAATTATATATCTTAGGTTTCTTTCATCGCTTAAAATTTTTTTATAAGTATTTGCCATCAATTTCCAAACATCCTTTGCTGAGTATCATTTTTCGGTGTGAAGTCTTAGAAGTTCTTCTCACACTAAGCTCTTATAGGAATATATTTGTATTTCTTTAAACTCTAATGCCCCAATAACGACATGTGTGTTTCATATAAGCGATATAATCTTCCCCGAACATTTCTTTCATATGGTTTTCTTCCTGCAAAATCTGAAAATGCAGCATCACTGCCGCCCAAATAGAAACCAAAAGCAGGGGGATGTTAAAAAACAAAAGGCATATGGATAAATATAGCAGATCAAACCCGACAAATGCCGGGTTTCTGCTCCATCGATAAATCCCATTTGTTACTAATTCCGTCTTTTCTTTCGGAATTCCTACTCTCCAATTCGTTTTCATTGTAATAGTTGCTGATGCAAAGAACATTACCGCAAAAACGCCTGCCAGAAGCCCGGCAATCCGCAGCAACGGAATGGGTGTGGCTTCTGCCATAAAAATGCTGCATACATCGGCGGCAGCCGCTGAAACAGAAGCACCCCCCATGACTTTCTCAATCACCAATACTTTCTCCGGCTTATCTCCAATACCCATTTGGTTTGTTTTAATAGACTGCCTATTCTGCGATATCATCTTAAAGATGTAAAATCCGTAAAATATGAGCATAATTGCCAGCGATAAAACTTGAAAAACCATATTGCTACCTCAACCAATCCAATTTGTCAACTTGATTTTATAACAACCCGTTTCCCATTTCAAGCCCTCACGCCTTCACATCCCGCACCGCCAGCCACTTGACCCCGCACAGGCAGAACAAAACAATGTACAGCGTCGAAAACACCATAAACTGCAGCCCCTCTCCGCCCAGCATATCTTCATATTTATTGGAATTCATCCCCATCATCATCAAAGAAAACGGGTAATACATCCCATACGCGCTGTTTGTCGCCAATAACCCTGTAATGCCGCCGACCAGCCCGAACGCCACCGGCACTGCGAAACTCCGAACTGCCATAGATATTACGAGCAGCAGCGTTGCCACCCCCATACCGCCCCATGCCCCCCGGACCAGCCAGTAGAAAATAACGGTGTCCGGCAGCCCTGGCAGCCCTGCGGCCTTTCCGCAAAGAACATACAACACCCAGACCCAGGCTTGGGTCAGCAGCGTGACCCAGAAAATATTCAAAAGCTTGGCCAGGAAAATGCATCCCGCCGGCACAGGAGCCGTCATGAGGGAATTCCTGTTATGGTTAAAATTTTCCACCCTCCACGTATAAGCGCAGTAAACCGCGATCAGCGGGGCGTAGAAAAAATTACTGTAAAATAATGTGTTCTGCGTCCATAAACTAAACCACTCCGATTGCAGGATATCAATATTCTGCAAATAATTCCCCGTTCCCATCAATGCCGGAATGATTGGTATGATAAAAAATGCAATCCATATAAAAGAACGTTTTAATTTCATGTTTTCCGCTTTCATACATGTCAGCAGACCGACTTTTTTCCTTTTCAACTCTCAGACCTCCTTTTTCAAAAACAGATTTCTGCCATAAATGTAAAGAACTGCCGCAAAGCAAAGCAGCGCCGCAAGCCCCCCGTAGGAAAAGGGAATGGTATAAAAAAACACCTCCCGCGTCTCTTCATAATATATATTATTGATGGTGCAGCCTACGCAGTAATACCCCCACGGAATGATGTACCGCAGCGGCAGATGGGGGAAAAACCAGGAAAAAAGCCCGGCAAAGGTCCCGATCAAGCCGATAAAAAGGGGATAGAGCTGATTATCCATCATCAGGGATAATATTTCCTGCAACAGAAACAGCACAATCGTCGTCGCACAGGTGGACAGGAACAAATATGCCATCTGATCCGCCTCCAGCTCCTGCGGAACCCGGTATCTCCACCCGAGAAAAACAACCAGCCCCAGCTGCATGAGGGCGAAAAATACAATATATAAGCTCCCCAGCAGGAATTTATTACAAAAAATTACTCCTTTTTCCTGCAAGGTACACAACAGCTTATAAGTATTCCCCTTGTTCTCCATATCGCACAGGCGGCTTGCCAGGACGGCCGCCAATATGGGCAGGGTGATCGTGTTGACCAGAGGCAGATTCATCAGCAGCTGATAATAACCGTCTGCCAGCTCCTCCGCCCCCAGATCGGAGAACACCCAGTACAGCCATGCAAAATCCACCAGAAAAATTCCAAGCGGCGCCCCCCACATCCATTTTCCCTTCGTTTTTTTCATTTCTGCCAGAAAATTTTTCATCACAGGCTCACCTGCTTTCCCGTCAAGCTCAAGAAAATATCCTCCAGGTTCCTCTGGTACTCTTCTACCCGGATAATGCCCACCTTCTGCCTTACAAGAGCCGCTATGCAAAACGCTACCTTTTCATCCTCCATATCCGGCAGGGAAATCCTGTCCTCTGCCATTTTCCCCCGGCATCCCTGCTCCTCCAAGATGCGCAGCGCCGCCGCATTCTGGTCGGTCCTTAGCAGAATCCTTTTCCGGCTGTGTTCATGAAGATGCTCCATACTGTCCTGGAAAATCAGTTCTCCCTTATGGATAATGCCCGTATGGGTTGCCATTTGGTCGATTTCACTGAGAAGATGGCTGGACACCATCACCGTCATGCCGTAACGCTCCGGCAGGGAACGGACGAGTTCCCGCATTTCCTGGATGCCCGCCGGATCCAGCCCGTTCGTGGGTTCATCCAGAAGCAGGAGCTTCGGTTTCCCCAAAAGCGCCGCCGCCAGCCCCAGCCGCTGCTTCATCCCCAGGGAATAATCCCCTGCTTTTTTATTCTGCTGCTTTTCCATACGGACCGTTTTTAATGCCTCATCCACCTCTTTTTTATCCGCTCCCTTCAGCATCCTGACGATCTCCAGATTTTCCCTTCCCGTCAAATGCCCGTAGTAGGACGGCGACTCAATCAAAGAACCTGTCTCTTTCAGTATCTCCAGCCGGTTTTTTCGGTTCATTTCCTCCCCGAATACGGATACCTGCCCCCGGGTGGCCCATACCAGCCCCAGGATCATCTTCATCGTCGTGCTTTTCCCAGCCCCGTTCGGCCCCAGAAAGCCGTATATGCTTCCCTCCGGCACCTTCAAATCCACATTTTTTACACACATGTGCTTCCCATAGCTTTTGCAAAGCTGCTCCGTTTCAATCGCAGTCGTCATACGAATCCTCCCTTCCGAAACGCATCCCAAAACGCCGCGTCCCGTATATTCCATTTATTTTTCCATCTCCCATCATACCCCCTTTCCCTTACCGGCCAATAAACGCCACCTTATTTTTACCTTAAATCAGCGCTGTCTTTATAGAAAACCAAAGGCAAAACGGATATAATAATACCAGTCAAACAAGGGAGTGAAACAATGCTATGAAATATGTTTATGAATGCAGGATTTTATTAGTGGATGACAATCTCCAGCTACAGGAAATGATTTGCGATATGCTCCATAAGGAAGGATTTTCCCATATTGATACGGCTTCCTCCTGCGCCGATGCGCTGCTCTATTTTTCCAGGCAGAACCCCGATATTGTGATCCTTGATATCGGTCTGCCGGACGGGGACGGCTTTTCCCTGATGCAAAAAATACGTTCTCTTTCCGATATCCCCGTACTTTTTTTATCGGCCCGGGACGAGGACAACGACCGGCTCCTGGGGCTGGGGCTGGGCGCGGACGACTATATGACCAAGCCTTTCCTTCCCAGGGAACTGATCCTGCGCCTGACCGCCATATTAAAAAGAACCTATTTCCCGCCGGGACATGCAAAGCAGCCGAAAGAAACCGACCTGATCCTTGGCGGCAAAACCGTCCGTTTCAGCAGCGCTTCCATTATCTGCGCCGACGGCAGGGAACTGCCGCTGACGGCAAAAGAACTGGCTTTGTTGAAAAAACTGGGGGAAAACCAGGGGAATATTGTCACCTTCGATGCCCTGACCCAGGCGGTATGGGGCGATTATTATTATGGTTATGAAAATACGCTGATGGTGCATATCCGAAGGCTCCGGGAGAAAATAGAAGAAAACCCCTCCCAGCCCCGATGGATTCTGACTGTCCGGGGCATCGGATACAAGCTTTCCAGAGAATAGGCGAATGCGCTGCCCTGGCAGTATTGAAACAAAAAAATGAAAAAGGAGGGAAGACTTCCCGATGAAAAGCCTGATGAAAATATATAGCCGTTATATCCTCTCCGCCTGTCTGCTCCTCCTGCTCTTAGCTGCGGCGAACCTGATCTTCCTGGCCGCCTCCGTCCTGCACTATACGACTTATTACCAGGACAGCCTCAGCCTTGGCAATATGGACAGCATTGCGGAGGAAATTGTCCAGGATCCGGCAGCAAACAGCGGCATCCCTTATCTCTCCGAAGAGGGCATCCGCCTGGCCGAACAGAACCAGTACTGCTTCGCCTTTATTCTCTCCCCCTCCGGCGATAGGATATGGCAATGGGAAGTGCCGGAAGAATTTCCCTCCCATTTCTCTCCCGGGGACGTTTCCGCTTTCAGCAAATGGTATCTGCAGGATTACCCGGTCAAAACATGGCGGCATGGAGACTACCTTCTCGTATGCGGACAGCCGCCGCATTCCGCCTGGAAATATACGATCGAATTCCCCGAATCTTTTATGAGGAATCTGGGGACTTATTTCAAATACATGCTGACGATCAACCTTCTCCTTCTGGCATCTGCCCTGCTGGTTGCCGGTTATCGTTTTTATATTTCCCTGCGCCCCCTGGCCTGGGGCATCGACACGCTGGCGGACGGCAATACAGTATCCCTCCCCGAAAAGGGGCTGACCGCCGGGCTATGCGAGCGGTTAAACCAGACTTCCCTGATTTTAAAGGAACAGAAAGATGCCCTGGCCCAAAGGGATAACGCACGCACCGAATGGATATCCGGCGTATCCCATGATATCCGCACTCCCCTTTCCATGGTAATGGGCTATGCGGACAGCCTTGCCAGCGACAGCTCCCTTTCTGCCGGACAGCGCAGGGAAGCGGATATCATTAAGCAGCAAAGCATGATCATCAAAAAACTGATCGAAGACCTGAACCTGACCTCGAAACTGGAATACCATATGCAGCCGCTAAGGACCGAGCCGTTTCTGCTGGCTCCCTTCCTGCGTTCCCTGACTGCCGCTTATTTGAATGAAATGCCGGGGAAAAACTATGAAATAGAACTGAATATGCCGGATAACCTGGAAAATATCTATATAGACGGCGATAAAGCCCTGTTAAACAGAGCCATGAAAAACCTGATCGGAAACAGTATCCGCCATAATCCGCCCGGCTGCCATATTACAGTCTCTGCCATGCTGTTGAACAGCCATGCCTGCTCTGTCTGCATCCGGGATAACGGATCCGGCATCCCGGATGCGGTCATACAGGCACTGGAGGAAAATACCCCTGCCTCCGGCAGCGGCCATGCCGAAAGTTCCGCCCCGGACAAGGTGCATGTTATGGGACTACGCATTGCAAGGCAGGTCATCCTCTCCCATCAGGGCAATTTTTACTTCAGCACGGATCGCTGCGGGATCTTTATGGAATTGCCGGTTATGGAAAAACTATCGCCGTAACAATCGAATTCGGTTCTATAAAAATCCCCGCCATTCGATTTCCCAAACGGATATTGACTTTGACGCCGTCAGTCTTCCTATTAAGCAATACAACAACTATCCTCCCATCCGGATTCAAAAATGCAGTCGTCTCTATTTCATCCGAATAGCTGCTTATACCGATCCGAACGGCTCCGGGTTTGATAAAGTGCGAAAAATGCCATAAGTAATCTGCCGTATTTCTTCTAAGCAATTTTTTCTTTTGCGTGTCATATAAAAATGGGGCATCGCAAAAGTTCCCCGCATGGTTAGGGCCTCCCGATTCGTCCAGTACAAGGTTCCAGTCATAAAAGCCGCACATGCCGTGATTCATATTCCCAATCATATCATGCGCATATTTTTGCGCGTTTTTCAAAAAATCATCCGGGGCGAATTTACTATACTCAATGCAAGTTTCCGACAAAACCAGCTTTTTATCCGGGAATTTTTCATGAACCATGCCGAGAGCCTCAAAGTGGTCGCCGCTATACCAGTGGAATGCAAGGCCGGATATCATATGGCTGGTCGTTTCATCTATGATTTCACAGGCTCTCTCATATATCCGTTCTTTGTTATGATCCCAAATAAATATTTCTATGTCGCCCAGGGAATGTTCTTGTAATGCCGGCCACATATAATCCCGCAGAAATTCTTTTTCCTCCTGTGCAGTATATACACAGGAATCCCATGTCTGGACTGCATGAGGTTCATTCTGCAGGCTGATGCGCTTTACCAGATATCCCCGTTTTCTGTATTCCTCAATATACCGGCATATATAATCCGCCCATACCTTTTTGTATTCCTGTTTCAGCCTGCCGCCATGGTTCCTGTCGGCATTATCCTTCATATATGCCGGAGGACTCCACGGAGTAAGCATAATCTCCAAATTGCCTCCATATACGTTCTGTGCATCATTTAAGAGAGGAAAAATATTTTTTTCCACTCTTTCCAGCTGGAAATGTTCCAATGCTTTATCTGCCGCATCTTCAACTGCCTCATAATGCCCCAGGGAAAAATCACAGCTGTCGATCGGAATACGCGCCATACGGTATCCCATCTTGTCGGCCTCAAAATATTCATGAAGCAACTCTGTCTTCTGCTCCCGGCTCATTTGGCCGTAAATATATCCCGCCGATTCCGTAGCTGCTCCTCCGAATCCTTCAAAAACCTGGTACTTCACGGAGGGATATAGGTTCAGCAGATAATTTTCTTCTCCGCCGTCCGGAATAAATTCCGCCTCTTTCTCCTGACAGCATTTTTCTGTTCCGTTGTATACAGTACTGACATATTTTATTTTTTTAGCTTCCATATAGAATCATCCTCTCTTTATCTGCTCATTGGTTTGATTTTCTGTATTCCGAGGGAGACTGCCCCTTCACCTTCTTGAACACTTTTGAAAAATATTTCTCATCCTTGAATCCGACTTTGTAGGCAACCTCGTACGTTTTTAAATAATTTTGCCGCAGATAAGTGCAAGCATGCTCTATGCGGACTTCGTTGAGATAATCCACAAATCCTTTGGATAACTGCCTCTGGAAAAGCGTGGAAAGGTATCCTGCAGATATACCTGCTTTCTGTGCTACATCTGCCAGCATAAGATTTTCATAATAATGCTCTTCCACATATTCCCTGGCTAATTCCACCAAATGATTCTTCTCTTCCGCCGACTCAATCCGAACCGTTTTCCTTTCCCCGAACAGTTCATCCGCCGCCCGGTTTGCCATTTGCAATATATCGGAAGATCTTACCGGTTTCAGCAAATATTCCCTCGCCCCCAGCCGCAGCGCCTGCTGGCAATATTTAAATTCGTCATATGCGCTTAATATCAGCGTATAAGGCAAAATATCCGCGCGTTTTGCTTCCTGCATAACCTCGATTCCATCCATCAGAGGCATCTGCACATCCAAAAACATGATATCCGGCTTATCCCTGAAAATAATGTCCATAGCCTCCTTGCCATTAGCGGCAAGGTATATTTTGTCAAAACGGTCCGTATGCAGCTGTATGTATTTGGAAATCCCGTTACGGATAATATCCTCATCATCCGCAATCAATAACTTGATACTCATGCTTCCTTATCTCCTTTAACCCGCAGGGAACAGAAATGTCCACAACAGTCCCCTGTCCTATCCGGCTCTCAATGTGAAGCTCATAATCCTCATGGTAAATAAGCTCTAAACGCTCTTTTACATTTTTTATCGCATATCCCCCGATTCTCTGGCTTGCGTACTTGCGGGCATCCGCCTTTTCCCATATTGCCTTCATTTGTTCGCCGCTCATGCCCGCTCCCGTATCTTTGATTTGAAAAATCATATATTTTCCCTTTTTCGTCCCGGTAATAGACAGGCAGTAATTATCATCCGTTTTTTCAAAGCCATGCACAATGGCATTTTCTACAAAGGGCTGCAAAACCAGTTTGGGGATCTCCTCCTCCAGAATCGCCTGATCCAAGGCTATTTCATATGTAAGCCTTTTCCCAAACCGCACCTTTTGAATGTGAAGGTACCGGTCCAGCAATTCCGCTTCCATTCTTACCGTCACTATGCCTTCCCCCCTGTTTAAAACAATGCGGAACAGCTGGGAAAGCGATAAGATATCCTCTGCAATTTCATCATTCCCTGATTCCGTCGCTTTCCAATACAAAGAGTCCAGCGTATTATAAAGAAAATGAGGGTTGATCTGCGCCTGCAGGGCATCCAGCTCGCTTTCCCTCTCTTTCAGCGCCATAACGTAATTCCGGTCGATCAGTCCTTTGATATCATCCACCATCCTGTTAAAGCATGCGGATACTTCCCCCACCTCATCCCCGGTCATCACTTCTACCTTCTGGCTGAAATCCCCCTGCTTGAAATTTTCCATCGCGACGCTCAAAGTATGCAGAGGCTTGGAAACAATATTGGAAACCAGAAGCAAAACAGGATACAAGCCGATCAAAAAACCAAGCAGAAGCGCCATCGGCGCATATATGACCGTATTGCTCAAATCCGCCCAGCCAACCCGGTGTACGATCTTATAAATAACCGTTCCCGTTTCTTCGTCCCTGCTCTGGTAAATATTATAATTTCCCCATGTGCTGCTCTGAACCGTTTCCCGTCCCGAAGGCTCCGAAAGTTTTTGTGAAATTATAGCAGATACCACTTCGTCATCTATGCCGCCGCAACGCACAAGTTCCGTTCCATACGCGCTCACCGCAACGATGGTTTCCCTTTCATCCCGCAAATAATTCCTGCATATGCCATCAAATGTTTCCGCCGACGAACCGATGACGAGATAACCCAGTTTATTTCTCTGCGCCATATCATAAATTTCACGGTACATAACAATTTTATCGCTCTGGTTGAACTGATAAGTGTCCGACTGGTACCGGCCGACCCTCTGCCAGAGGAACGCCCCTTTTTCCCTTACGGCAAGTTCATATATCTCCTGCTTTTTTATCTGTTCCATATCGCTTATATAAGATGACCGGTCAATGCATCTCAGATAAGGGTTGATTCCATTCTCCGGATAGATGGCAACTGTTTTGATCTGCCCGTCTATTGCCACCATATCCTGTATGATCTGCATGGGCGCGCGGTTCAGCCAGAGCCTTGCATCATGGTTCAGTTCTTCCGGGTCATCCCAAGTCAATATCTGCTTAATCTCATCATTGATACTGATGTAGGTTCCCATCTCCATAATATTTTTCTGTACCACGCCGATACTGTCCGATATACTCTGCACATTTTGAATGCACCTTTCTTCTTCGCTCTGTACTGCCGCCCGATAATTGCGTATAAGCAGGAGAACGCTGATCAACAATAAAATAGGAGTAATAATCAAATAACTGTAAAAGACCAGTTTCTGCCGAATACTCATCTTCATAATCCAACTCCTGATTTGTCCCATAGCGTCCTCTCCGCCCTTTCATGAATAAAATTTTATTTATTCTATCCTTTTACAGCCCCCATTGCAACTCCTTTTGTAATGTGCTTATTCAAAACCACATATACAATAACCGCCGGTGCCGCCGTCAATGCCATGACTGCAAACTGGACTGCATAATTGGAAGAGTATTCTCCGGTGAACTCCAGCACGGAAAAAGGCAGCGTTTTCCATGTAGGCGTACTCAGATACGTGCTTGCCATCATAAACTCATTCCAATTGTTCAAAAAGGTCATAATAGCCACGGTCGCAATCGAAGGCTTTAGAAGAGGCGTTATTATCTGGAATACAATCCTATATATTCCACACCCGTCCATGACTGCTGCTTCTTCCAGCTCCTTCGGTATAGACTGGATAAATCCCGTCATCAGGAATATTCCCTGCGGCATGGAGAACGCCACATAGGGAATCAGCAGAGCCCATATGGAATCCGTCAGATTCAGCGTGCTGTATATTTTATAATTCGGAAGAAGCGTCGCATGGATCGGGATCATCATTCCCATAACAAGCACTGTGCTTACCAGGCCGCTCCATTTCCATTTCATCCTCTGACAGGCAAATGCCGCCATAATAGATATCATAACAACAAGCACAACCGCAAGCACGTTGATCAGCACACTGTTCCTTAAATAATGCAAAAAATTACCATCTACAAATGCTTTTACATAATTATCCCATCGTATTTTCTCCGGAATAATCAGCAAGCCATTTGTAAACATTTCGTTGCTGCTGCCCAGTGAAAAATCAACGAGCCAGACCAGAGGGAACAACTGGATAACAGCCACCGCAACCAATACTATCCATAAAACCACTTTACCGATTTTTTTATTATTCGCCTTCATATCCATCCCCCTATGCATCCTGCTTATCTCTGAATATGCCGTTAAGCGCCGCTGTCACTAATATGCAGATGAGAATAAACACTACGCCAATGGCGTTGCCGTATCCATACTTAAATGCCTTAAATGCCTGTTGGTATAAATAATTCGCTGCAAACTGCGTGCTGTTGTTCGGCCCTCCGTTTGTCAGCAGATAGACCGTTTCCATCTGTTTCAGCGCGGAAATAATCGCCATGGTTACATTGATCTGGATCACCGGCTTCATCAGCGGAAGCGTAATCCTGAAAAACGTCGTCCACCAGTTTGCACCGTCAATAGAAGCCGCCTCATACAATACCGGGTCAATATTTTTAATGCCCGTGTAATAAATCAGCATTCCCCAGCCAAAACCGTGCCAGATCAAAACAAGCAGCACTGACCAGATCGCATTCTGCTGCGACAGCCAATTAATCTGTCCCTGGTACCCGAATGCTTTCAACACATTATTCAAAAGCCCAAAATCAGGATTATAAATAAACTTCCAAAGATAAGCAATAACCGCTACGGAAATAACATTGGGTATAAAATAGATACATCTGAAGATTCCTTCCGCTTTTCCCTGTAGTTTATCCAATACTGCTGCAACGATAATGGCTAATGGATGCTGGATACAGATAAAGCCAACTGCCAGCAGCAGCGAGTTTTTAAGGGAACGGCCAAATGCGCTGTCATGCAATAGTTTTTCATAATTATCCCATCCGACCAGATTTACCTCCCCCATTCCCGTATAATCTGTAAATCCATAATAGACGCTTAAACAGATCGGAGCCAGAACAGCAAACATAAAAACCAATATTCCCGGCAGGACAAGACTAAAAATAACCGGTTTGTTGCTATATAGTTTTTTCATTGGAAACCTCCTCCTTCCTGCAAATATGAATGAATATTCCCATATATATGCCGATAAAAAAGAGGATGCCGCAAAAGTAAATTCTTTTGGAACATCCTCCTTTTGATCATTCAATGAATTGTGTATTATTTACATGCCGCGCCGATTGCCGCGAGGAAGTCCTCTATGCTTGTCGAACCATTGGATACGCCCTGGATCTCGCTTTCGATAGCTGTCTTAAATGCGGAAGGGCCGCAGTCATTAATCGGCGTGCCCGAAACGCTGGTCGCATTCTTCAAAATATCCATAACCTGTTTCTGAAGCTCCGTTTCATTGCCTGCCAAATATGCCGTCTGATCCTGTGCAGACATGCCTACTCCGTTTTCCCATCCATATTTGGAAAGCTTATCGGGCTGGTACATATAATTCAAAAACCGAACCGCTTCATCTTTCACCGTGGAGTTTGCAGATACTGCATAACCGCCGCCGTTCCATGCCGCAATATCATTTGCTCCGCCTCGGCCTCCATCCACAACCGGCATAGTAAATGCCCGTATATTATCCCTGATTTCAGGCGCGATATCTTCGTTTAACGCCATCGAGCAATCCCAGCTTCCCATGCAGTACATTGCCGCCTGTCCGTTGGTAAACAGATTCATCGTCGTGCCATAGTCCTGGGAATCATACCCCATCTGGAACATGCCCGCCTCTACGGAATCCACAAGGATTTGTGTCGCTTCCTGAATCTCAGGAGCAGTAAAATCACCAGATGCAACCGCATCACGGACAATATCCGCATAATCGGTTCCTGCAACCTTTACAAGGATATCCGTGAGGAAGCATGCCATCGGCCATCCGTCCCCTCCATCCATGGCAACCGGGGTCAGTCCTGCTGCCTTAATATCCGCGCAAAGTCCCATCAGCTCATCATAGGTGGCAGGAACTTTCCATCCGTTGTCATCAAACATTTTCTGGTTATAATAGAACAGCATAATATCCGTATTTCTTGGAAGCCCATACAGTTTGCCGTCTTTTTTAAATCCTTCCAGCGAACCGGCGATAAATCCATAATCGGCATAATCAGCCTCATTCAGTTCCGCAAGCACCCCTGCATCCAATACTTCATCAAGGAAAGCGGGCTGTCCCCAAATGCTCACGACATCCGGCATACCGTTCATGGCATATGCTTTAAACTTTGTTTTATAAGCCTCTTCGTCGAGCGCTTCCACTTCAATTTTAACGTTGGGGTTTGCCTCCATGTACTCATCAATAATCATCTGCTCTACCAATCCTTGCCCGTTTTTGCGGTCAGGAAGATTCGAAAACAGCTTAATAGTTACTTCTTCCGCCGAAGCTGCTTCTGTACCGCCCGCCTCTTCCGGCGCCGCAGGACTCCCTTCTTCGGAAGCTTCCTGCGCAGGGCTTGCGGCCGGTTTGTCATTATTTGAGTTTCCGCATCCTGCGAACAATGATGCTGCCATAACTGCCGTAAGCATTAGTGCAATGAATCTTTTTTTCATCTCTTTATCCTCCCATTTTTTGATATTTCATTTGATATTTCAATCATATCATGCTCAAAATACATTTACAGATGCTAATCTTTCAAAATGGTGTAAAATTTTTCACTGCTTCTGCTTCATTTTTCTGATCTGGCCTTTCACCGCTCGCATAAAAAAAATCCCCTTCCAGCAAGAACTATTGTCGCTTAGTCCTTACTGAAAAGAGGATTTTCTTCAATTATTGCAACAAATACTATGACTGCGCCATCTCCTTGATCTTGTCCAGCCCTTTGGCAACCGGGGGCAGCATCACCAATATTACCGAGATCAAGGCTTCCCCTCCCAGATAAGACCCGTTATATACAAGCGAATACACAGGAGCCGTCATATTATAGCTGGATGCATAGCTCCCAAAGAAAATCATGCCTGACAGGAAGGTAAAGAAATACCTTCCCAGAACTCCAACCAGATAACCTTTCGCAAGACCATACTTTGATTTACAGAAAATCCCGGAAAGCCCCAGGGCTCCAAAAGCAAATATGTAATCGGTCAGCATCTGCGGAATGCTGATAATATAAGGATTTGTAACCAGCTGCAGGAAGCCATAGGCTACTGCCGTCATCAATCCGCTCCTTAAGCCGTACCAGTAACCGATCAGACAGATAAACAGCATGCTGAAAAGAGTAACGCTTCCTCCCATCGGCATATCGACAATCTTTATATTCGATGTCACCATCGCAAGCGCCATAGCCATGGCAGAAAATACCAACTGTCTGGTATCGAACCGACGGGATTCCCCCTCTCCGTCCTCCCTTTTCTTCCCGGAAAGAAAACATGCGGCCACCAGAATAACAACCATGATGGCAACCAATACGCCATACCCGGCCCCGGTGAGTTCAAAATACCTCCCAGCCTCTTCGTCAATGATCTCGTTTACAAAAAATGACATAAAAAAACCTCCTTCGTAATGGCAATCACTTGGAGGGGTTTCATTTCAGGATTTTACTCTTGCTTCGGCATGCGCATACAAGCAAGCTCCGCAATCCAGCCCGCGCCGCGTTTTTGCTGTCGTCTGCAATACGCCGCCCGTCTTTATGCGTCAGTCCGATATTTCATAAAATCCAGCTTCCCTTCGCCGGTATTATCCGGATCAGGTTATGAGGGTTAGAGTCCGTGGCGGACTCAATCTCAGCAAATGCTCCCCTAGCGATTTTTATTTATTTGTTCCATACTCGCATTCAATATACTTTATGATGATGGATTTGTCAAGGATGCAAAAATTGATTTCCGTGTATGAGAAGTATAAAAATTAATTTCCACAAACGGGAAAGCTATGCTTCTCATGGCTTTCCCGCCTATGAATAATTTATGCCGCCAGGCATTCTCTTTGTTCTATACTGTTAATTAATGCTTAAGCCGGCACTTGCATATCCCGCCACTGTATTGACCAAAGTCAGGCCGCTTGCCGTTGCCGAAAATACCAGCATCAGCCGGGTTTGCGCCGTCACCGGAATATTGAGTCCTGTCAGCGTGCCGTTTAACAAGGTTCCAACAGATATAACTCCAGTAAGTGACGGCGTCAAATTGATCAATGTTCCTGCGATCGGAGAGAATACATTATTCGGCGTTGCGGATTGATAGATTTGCGCATTCACTGTAACAGTAGAGCCTACCAAAGAAAGCGCGGCTGTTGTGCTGAAAAAAGCACTGAATGAAGTAATAATGCCAGCGCGCGGGGTCTGGAATGCAAAGTTAGAAAGCGTTCCGCTGGCATTGGTAATATCAATTGTGGAACCCAGCAGCGTAAGGCCTTGCGCACTGCTTCCAAAACCAACAAAGGCAGGAAGCCCTGCAAGCCCTCCGGCGATTGTCGTCAAAGAAATCGGAAGCCCTGATGCAAATGGAATAATAGCCCCCGTGCCTGCCGTGCCAGTCGGTCCTGTGGCTCCCGTGGCCCCTGTTGCTCCTGTTGCTCCCGTGGCTCCTGTTGCCCCTGTCGCCCCGTCGGCTCCCGTCGCTCCTGTTGCTCCGGTCGCCCCGGTTGGGCCAGGAATACCTCTCGGCCCCTGAGGGCCGGCATCTCCCTGCGGACCCGCCGGACCAATCGGACCTATAGGACCAGCCGGACCTTGGGGACCGATATCTCCCTTGGGACCTTCACAACCCGGATCCCCTTTTGGTCCGATATCGCCGCGAACCCCCTGGATTCCCTGAATCCCTTGAGGCCCTGCATAGCCTCTCGGCCCTGCATACCCCCTTGGCCCCGTATTTCCAGTAGGCCCTACCGGCCCCGTATTTCCTCTCGGCCCCCTCGCACCAGGAACACCCGGCGTCCCTTGCGGACCCATCGGGCCTGGATCACCCCTGTCGCCTTTAGGGCCGGGACAGCCGGTATCACCTTTGACTCCCTGCGGACCTATCGGACCCGGATCACCCTTAGGCCCTGCGGGACCGCGTTCACAACAAGGCGGATGACATGGGTTTGGACAACAATTACATAAATTATTTTGATTCATACAAACCACATCCTTTATCATTATTTGTAAAAGACGATACAAAATGCCTTTTTCTACAAATATTTTACGCGGCTCTGTAATATTTGTTACATTTTGTCGAAAAAGAGAATATGCAAAGCCCTGCGCCTGAAAATTCTATAAACTGTCAAAATACTGTTTGTTATAAAGATACGCTTTGGAATAAGGTTTACAAGCTCCGGCTTTTTCATTATATTCCTTTGCCTTTTGCCGGTTTCCTAATTTATCATAACAAACGCATAACTGCAAAAGAGGAACATAGTCATAACAATCCGGCAGGACAAAACCGCCCGCATATTCCTTTTTCGGCGTATTCAGCGCCGTTTCATACCAGTAAATGGCATTATGGAAATTTCCATGCTCTAAAAAATACTTTCCGATTTCGCAACATAACTCAGCCCTTGGCATATCAAAGCTCATACTGCGCAAAAGCGTCATCAGCGCGGATTGCTCCTGCCCCATCTGGTAATAGCAGTCGGCACAGATGGAACACGCCTCTATTTTATTTTCTACCCATCCTTCTTCTAAAAGAAGGAATTGCTCAAACACGGAAACTGCCTCTTCGTATTGCTTGTGATAATATAATTCCCTCCCATAATAGTATTGCTGCCGCGCCTCCAGACACTTCCCTTCTGCAAGCTGCTTCTGATATATTTTCAGATTTCGGTCGGGATCTCCTGCCTTCATTTTTTTGTGGCAGACAGCAACATCCGAATATATCACATTGCCGTTCGGCGGGATCACTTCATGGACTGCGCCGATCCAACGATATCTCGGACAGTTTCTGATCCACCTTTCCCTGAAATAAGAAAAGGAAGGCTTGCCCGCTTCATCAAAAGAAGTATGGTATTTCATCATCACCATATCCGTATCCGGCGGCAATGACTGTTTTAACTGCAAAAATTTATCTTTTTCCGTTTCCTCTATCACATCATCGGCATCCATCCACATACAGTACCCCATAGATGCTTTGGAAAAAGAATAGTTTCTAGCATCAGAAAAATCATCCTTCCATGGATAGGAGTAGACCTTTGACGTATAGCCGGACACAATTTCTACCGTCCGGTCTGTCGAACCGGTATCTACAATAATAATTTCCTCTGCCAATCCTGCTACGCTGTCCAGACAGCGTGCAATATGCATCTCCTCATTTTTGACAATCATGCATATACTTATTGTCGCCATATTAATAACCATGCCCTTTCTATTGCCTGCAAAGCTTCTCTATGCTCAGATTCATATTGATTTTAGAAGCGCCCGCTGAAGAATACCATGCAAAAAACAGTTCGGAACCATTTGGTATCTCAATTATAAAATATCTTGATATGGCAAGCATTTCCTTCCTCTTTGCTGACTCTGCATACGCCGTATATGCTGTCTGTTCGCAGTCGTTGAATACTGGAGTAAGTTTTATAAAACCATGTTTTTTCATCACTGTGGATACATAATAACAGATGGCATAACAGCCGGGAGTCAGCATAACAGAATAATGGTTGCAGAGAGATATGTTTTGTGTGATATCAGGTATATTTATTTTCAATGGAAGGCTGGCGCTTTCCGGCATAATAATGCCCTGCGCTAAAAATGATGCAAATATACTATTTTGCGGATAACCCGGAGGTCCTGCTGGCCCGCGTTCCCCAGGTTCGCCCTTTGGTCCCATCGGCCCGGTAGCGCCCTGGGGATCTTGCGGCCCTGTAACCCCCTGCGGGCCGGTTTCTCCTCTTTCGCCGGGACAGCCCGGCGGACCCGGTTCCCCTCTCGGCCCCATCGGCCCTGGTTCTCCGCGTTCGCAAACGAAGTCCGGCAGATTAACATCTTCTTCTGGCGCTGGCTCCGATTCGCAATAGCAAGGCTGTATCATATTATGATTATAATTCCTGCCGGAATCCCTTCCCGTACCGAACAGATTCGGTGGACGAAACATCCGATTTGTATTAAAACTGTTCAATAAAAGTCACCCCTTTTTTATTTCATATGAAAGGATAATCCATTTATCCTAATAAATTATATGCATAGAAAATGAATTCGTTTTTAGCGGCTGTGAACGCCCGCCCGGTTGACAAAGCAATTCGGTATGATATACTTCTAATTAAGTCAATATACATATTTTTACATTTTTTCGTATATAAAAATATGAAACAAGGAGTCTGCATATGGAAAAAATATTGATTATCGATGACAGCATCGTACACGCTCACTATTTAAAAGGCATCCTGGAAGACAGCTATGATATTTCTCTCGCCCACACGGCGAGCGACGGGCTTGCGTATGCCAAAACCGGGGAATATTCCCTGATCCTTCTGGATGTCGTCATGCCCGAAATGGACGGCTTTGTTTTGTTAAAAAAATTGCAGGAAGAATTGGTCACGGAACATATTCCTGTCATTCTGATCACCAGCCTTTCCGACGCAAACAGCGAAGAGCAGGGGTTGATCCTGGGGGCTGTGGACTATATCGTCAAACCCTTCCATCCGCCGATCGTCAGGGCGCGGGTAAACACCCATATTAAATTATACCGGTACCGCTCCCGGATCGAGCAACAGGCTATGGTGGATGAACTGACCCAGATCGCGAACCGAAGATGTTATGACCAGCAAAGCATTTTGAAATGGCAGGAAGCCATCCGTTTAAAAGCTCCCTTTTCCGTCTGCATGTTTGACATTGACAAGTTCAAAGTGTATAACGACACCTACGGGCATCCTGCCGGGGACCGGGTCATCGCCGCCGTAGCCCAGGCCGCAGGCTCCTGCCTGAGACGGAGCACGGACTTATTCGCCCGTTATGGCGGGGAAGAATTTATCGCTGTTGTTTTAGGGGGAACCGCAGAAGAGGTATTCAGCCACTTTAAAAATATCCGCCGGGCAATAGAAGATTTACATATTGAACATAAAGGCAAGGAGTGCGGCCCTCCATACGTCACAGTCAGCATGGGCGGAATCACCCTCTTCCCTCAAATAGGAGATCAATATGAAACGTATCTAAAGATCGCAGACCAGATGCTGTACAACGCCAAAGACCTTGGCCGGAACCAGGTTGTCTGGATGAATGAAAAAATGGTGCAATGGAAAGAGTAGCATACATAGAAAAAGCGCTTCCAGCCAAAATATTAAGGCGCCCCCTTAAAGTCTAACTTTAAGGGGGCGCCTCAGAAGAGATGCCCAATGACAGCCCCATATGCCGCCTCTTTATTTACGCAGTATCTTATCCATGGCCTTCCCCCTGGCAAGCTCGTCAACCAGCTTATCCAGATAACGGATCTCCCGCATCAGAGGCTCTTCAATATCTTCCACCCTGACACCGCAGACCATGCCTTTAATCAGCCTCCTGTTTTCATTGGGTTCCGGGGCATCCCGGAAGAAATCCCCATAAGGCACCGGCCTTTCCAGCATCCCCTCCAGTTCCGGCTGGCTGTACCCGGTAAGCCAGCGGATCACCTCGTCAACCTCCTGCCTTGTCCGCCCCTTTCGCTCCGCCTTATTGACAAGCAGATCATAGACCTTTGAAAAATCCATCTGATATATCTTCTCATTTCCCATAAAATGTACCCCCTGCTCCATAAAAGCCTCCTACAAAAGCAATGCCTCCGGCTTCCCGTCAAAAAAATATAACCCATCCTGATCCATGCTCATACACCTTAATCATTGTTTATTGCTCCTCCAAAAAGTCCCTCAATTCTTCCTTCCTCTCCTCCGACACCTCATAGCCATGCCGATAATATTCCCTCAGCCTGTCCGCATCCGACTCATTATTTTCCAGGTTCATTCCCTCCTCCGGCCGCAGGATAAAAGCACGGCCTTCCCTTTCCAGCCGTTCCAGCGTGTCCAGGGATTCGTTATATTTTTCCGCCCTTCCGGCCACCATATGTACGAATTCCGGATATTTATGATAAACCAGCTTCAAAAAAGCAAGATACACATGTCTTTTTTTCTTCCGATATTTCTTATCCCTTGTCATCACCACTACAACTTTTTTCCAGCCCTCTTCCAGCGCCCTGACAATGGGAATCGCATCCGCCATCCCCCCGTCCAGCATGGGGATTCCGTCGATTTCCGTTATTTTTGCTATAAAGGGCATGGAATTGGCCGCCTTGCACACATGGAAAAACTGGTCCATATCAGGAAAATGGTCATGGTAGACCGCTTCTCCTGTCAGGCAGTTCACCGTGCTTGTAATAAATTTTTTCGCAGACTCGGAAAAAGCCTGAAAATCAAAAGGAGCCTTCCGTTTTGGAACTTCGTCAAACAAAAAATCCATATCGAAAAACGTTCCCCTCTTCAGGAAAGTCTGGAATCCCATATATTTTTCCGTTTCCAATGGCTTGATCACCGCATCCAATACCCGGCCCCTCTGCCCCGACACATAATTCATCCCGGCATAAGCCCCTGCCGATACCGCGATGACATTCGGAACCTCTATTCCATTGTCAAGAAAAGAATCCAATACGCCTGCCGAAAACATGCTGCGCATAGCTCCTCCTTCTAAAATAATCCCAGAATCTTCCACCCGTTTTCCTCCTTTTTCTGTCTGCCCTGCCTGTGCATTGACGCAGTATATTATAGCATAATTTCCTCATGAAGTCTAAAGGAATAAATGATTTTCTCCTTCACCCTTTTCCCCGTCAGCTGCTCCAGCGCCCTCGCATAATATTCCAGCTGCTTTCGGTATTTTTCCACCAATTCCTTCCCGTCCTCCACCCGGTCCGTCTTATAATCCGCCACTATAAGTTCCCCGTTCTCTTCAAAATAAACGTCTATCACTCCCTGGATCAGCACGAGTTCGTCCTTCGGAAATTTCCCGTTCAGCTCATCGGCAAAAATCCCGAGGACAAATGGCTGCTCCCGGTATAACTTGCCCGATTTTTCGGCATTTTTCATACGTTTGGCCAGATTCGTAGAGAGAAACGTATGGATTGCCGGAAGCGAAACGGCTTTGGCATACTCCGGCGGCAATTTTCCTGCCCGCACCATTTCCTCCATCTGTTTCTCCACCGGCTCCGCAGCCTCTCCAAAATCCAGCAGTTCCATCACCTTATGGAACGCCGTCCCCCTCCCCGCCCCTCCAAGGCTTTCTTCCTCCTTCATAAACTTTGGAATATAGGGTATGACATTCTCTTCCTCCAGCTCGTATAATCGGAATGAAAAATCCTTTTCCAGGGACATCTTTTCTTCCCCTTGCCCTGCCTTCTTTAATTCTGACACAGTGGTTTTTGTATATAAGTCCGCTAAATTGCTGTGTTTATAAGGCATAGCGAAAATATCGGACACCTCTGTCATCCATCGGATGTCCGTATCGGTCAATGGATCGGAGCATTCCAGCCTCCTCCGCGTCCCCTCGGCTGCGATCTGATCCCTGATTTCGGCCCCAAGAAGATCCTCCTCGGAAATGACCCTGATTTCCATTTGGGCATGGCTCCATCCCATCCCCCCTTCCCCTTTCTCCCGTTTCCAGCCGCCCTCTCCGCCATATTCCTGCAAAAGCGTCCCAAATGCCGGATGGACCGCAAGGGCCGGAAGAAGGAGATCCAGAAAGCTTCCGGCCTGCGCCCGTCTGCCATAGGCCAGCTTCTCCATATTCTGTCCCATGGAATCCAGCGCCAACACCGCCAGCTTTTTCTCCAGCTTATCCGCGACCCCGGTCATAATCAGTTTTTCCTTCGCTCTCGTAAGTGCCACGTAGAGGACGCGCAGTTCCTCCCCCAGGCTGTCCAGCCGCATCTTTTCCCCGATGATATTTTTCCTTACGGTCTTTCCCTGCATCCTACGTTCCACATCCACATAATCCACGCCGATACCCATATCCATGTCCGCGATCATTTTTCCGCTGGTATCCTGCAAATTGAATTTTTTGGCCAGGCCGCAGACAAAGCAGACGGGGAATTCCAGTCCTTTGCTCTTATGAATGCTCATAATTCGAACCACATCCGCATTTTCATCCAAAATATTTGCTTCCCCATAATCCACGTCATACTTCTCCAGCTGTTCCATATAACGAATAAAATGAAACAAGCCATAGTAACTGGTCTGTTCGAAGGCGGCTGCTTTCTCCAGAAGCATCTGCACATTCGCCCGCCTCTGTCCGCCGCCCGGCATCGCTGCAATATAGTTCATATAGCCTGTCCCTGTTACAATATCCTGCAGCAGTTCATGAATCGGCATATATACCGTCTTATCCCTATATTCCTCCAAAAAATGCAGGAAATCCCGAACCTTCTTTTTCAGCCTCTCCCCTTTGTCCGGTGCGCCTCCCGCTTCCTTTATTCCCGTTCCATCCATTCCATCCGTTTCTCCCCCCCACGCCTTTAAACAGGCATACAAATCCTTTTTCCCCTCTTCCCCCTTCCCTTTCATCCAGGCGATTTCCCCGTCGGTAAAACCGCCGAAGCAGGATCTCATCACTCCGAACAACGGAATATCCTGATTCGGATTATCCAGCACGCGCAATAGTTGTAACAGGATCCGTATCTCCTTCGCCGCAAAATATCCTGTTCTGGACAGCACATGGGAAGGAATGCCCTCCTCCTTTAACACGCTCTTAAAATCTTCATCCCAGCCTGCATTAGTACGCAGCAGGATCACGATATCCCTATAGGAGATTCTCCGCAGTTTCCCGCTTTCCTTATCCGTCACCAGAAAATCTTCCATCAGTTCCCTGATGCGGCGGGCTACGGCATAGGCCTCCCTCTGACGGTCGGACATATTTTTCTCCTGTCCGTCCTTCTGCTTCCTGCTTTCCTCTTCCCCGTCATCCTCTGCCTTTTCCTTCCGAATCAGCAAAAGCTCCGTATGGTTCGGCGACATGCCCTCTTTTTCTTTCTGTACAGGATAAACCGCCCCTGGATAAAGCGCCGCTTCCTCATCGTATTCCACGCCGCCAAGGGATTTTCCCATGATCCTCGAAAAAATAAAGTTCACGCTATCCAGCACTTCTGCCCTGCTGCGGAAATTCCGATGAAGATCGATCCGTCTTCTTTCCGTTCCTTCCTTCCCATACTCCCCGTACTTTTCCATAAAGATTTCCGGCCTTGCCAGACGGAATTTATAGATGCTCTGCTTCACATCCCCTACCATAAACCGGTTAAACTTTCCATTTTCTTCCCCGGAAATACTTTCCAGCAGCATCTCTTGCACCAGATTGCTGTCCTGGTATTCATCGATCAAGATCTCTTCAAAATAATCCCGGTAATCCAACGCCGTACGGCTCGGTTCATATCGTTTCCCCTCCCTGCCCTCTCCCTTTTCATCCGTCTTTCTTACAAGGATGGATAGAGCCAGATGTTCCATATCCGAAAAGTCAATGATATTGTTCTCTCTCTTCTTTTTATCCAGAGCCGCTTTAAACGATAACGCCAAATCGATTAGCACGGCGATGGCGCTCTCGCTTCCTTTCATATATTCCACCGCCGTTTCCGGCAAAAGAGGGAAAAACTTCCCGCATAACCGCTTCACCGTCTCTTTCGTTTCCTTACGTATTTCCTGCACCAATTCCCGCTTTTGCCTGGAAACAGAATCATCCTTTTTGGAAGGCAGCCTTCCGAAACTCATCCCTTGGAAGAGCGCATAGCCTTCGCTGTAACCCTTCACGGAAGCCAGCCTGCGCAAGGCCTCCGCTTCCCTTTCCAATATCTCCCCATACATATAGGGGCCGTCCGGCTGGGCGCAGATTTTCAGGCACTCCTCCGTTCTCCGCAGACAGTCCTCTGCCATCAGTGCCGCCTGTTCCACTCCAAAACGGATAAACTCCGCCCTCTCCAGCTCCTCCGCATCGGCAATCCGATAATCTGCTTTCCGCTCCTCCAGCCATTCTTCCGGCCACGGATTGCTCTCCGCCAGCTGATAAAGCTTTAAAATATGCCCTTCTATGGCATCATCCCTGTTCCCCGTGCTGAAATATTCCACGCAATGCAGGAACTCCTCTTCTCTCCCGGCAAACCGTTCTTCCAAAAGTTCCTTCATCACATCCTGCTTCATCAGTTTCAACTCCCCTTCGTCCGCCACGCGGAACCCGGGATCCAGGCCGATATCGTTAAAATTATTCCGAATCACAAACATGCAAAAGCTATCGATCGTCGTGATCTGGGCATTATGGATCAACGTCGCCTGTTTCTGCAAATGCCCGTTTTCCGGCTCCTCCTCCAGCCGCTTCGCAATGGCCGCCCCGATCCTCTCCCGCATCTCCGCCGCCGCCGCATTGGTAAATGTCACCACCAAAAGCCGATCGATATCTATCGGATGTTTTTCGTCGCTTATCATCTTTACAATGCGCTCCGTCAAAACTGCCGTTTTCCCGGAACCAGCCGCCGCCGATACGAGAATATTGCATCCATGCGTGTCAATGACCTGCTGCTGCTCTTCCGTGTATATAACTGCCATATCCGCTGTTTCCTCCTATTCCCCCGCTCCGGCATTCTTTTCCCGCACTTTTTCCATAACCTCTTCCTCATCCATCCCGTCGAGCTGCCGGTAATGATACCCCGGAATCCTTTCATCAAAGCCGCAGACAGACCGAAAGCTGCAATAATCACAGGCGCTGTCCCCTCCCTGTCTGCAAGGGTTTACCTCGGCCCTTCCTTCCAGAATTTCAGAACCGATCTCCCTCACTTTCCAATTCACATACCGGGATAATTCCTCTAGGTCCTCCTCGCTTATGACACTGGATTTGACACTTAAGCTTCCATCCTTTTTTCGCTCCAATGGTACCGTATCCGACTTATCCGTAAATTCATGGTCTAAATAGGTGATAACCGCGTCATTTTTGCTGACCAGACCGGTCATTCGCAATTCTCTTTTCAGCTGGGCCTCCAGTTCCTCCCGGCTCATCTCCCCTTCCGATTGGATCATCGGATCGGCCACATGGTAATAGAGAAGAGCCGCCGGCACAATCCTTTTCCCCGGATATTTTTTCTTTTCCATTTCCACCGCCGCATTCATATATACCACGAGCTGCAGCTGCAAGCCATAATAAAAAGCGGCAAGGTCAAATTTTTTATTGCCGGACTTATAATCAATTACTTTCACATATACATTCCCGTCCGCCTGATAGGTGTCGATGCGGTCGATCCTTCCCCTGAGTTTGATCTTTTCCTCTTCCGACAGGGCGATGTTGACGGACTCCAGATCCTCTGCCATCGCAAAAGAAACCTCCACATGCTCCGGCACGAAGCTCCCTTTTTTCAGCTGATACTGCAAAGTTTCCACCGCCCTCTTCAGAATACGGTGCATTCGTTCGATGGCATATTCGTTCCTCGCCGTGCTGTACAACACCGTTTCCCCATAAGCCGCCGCATGTTCTTCCAACGCTTCCTTCAGGATACGGTCTGCCGTCCCCTCGTCAAAATCAAACCAGCTGCTGCCTTCCTCCTGCAGCCTCCCTGCAAATTTCTCCAATACTCCATGGAACACGTTTCCCATGTCCACCGCCTCGAACCCGTATTCCTCCCTTTCCCTCAGGGAAAGCCCGTATTGCAGGAAATGGGCGTACGCGCAGGAGGCATATTTCTCCAGGCGGCTTACGCTGCCGAGCAGCATCCGGCCATACAAGATCCGCGCCAGCTCTTTTCCAAGCATTCCTCCCTGGTAATGGATAAATGCGGCATCCACCAGCCGTTCTACCTCTTTTACGTACTCCCCGTCCTGGCGGTAAATATGATAAAGAGTAAAAAACTTCCTTTTCTCCTCTTCCTCCAGAAGCCCTGCGGCATAATCCCGCAGCATATCCGCCAGGCGGTCCATTCCCTCCTTTTTGGACTCTATCCGCCCCTTAAATTCGCTCTGTTCCGGCCGGACGGCCGCAAAATGCGGAAACAGCTTCTTTAACGTATCGACCAGATAAGCAGGCCGGATGCTCTTCCCCTCATTATTTACTTTGCACCAGGAAAGGTAAAGCTGTTCCGAAGGCTTCGTCATATTCATATAAAGATAAAGCCTCTGGATATACATCTGCTGCCTCGGGGTCGGGGCAAGCTCATAAGGGGACTCCCTTAAGAATTCTCTGTCTATATCGGAAATAATTCCTCCCCCACCTGCATTTTTCGGAATATTTCCATCGTTCACGCCAGCGAAAAACAGAACTTTGATCTTATCCAGCCTGGTTCTTTCCATATCGCCTACGATCACCCGATCTACGTTCTGCGGAATCGTCCCTACCTGGATCTCCCCGAAACCGGCATCCAAAATATCCGCAAATTCCTTCATTCCCATTTTCTCATTTCCAAGCAGACTATCGATCTGATCCAGCAGATCCATCACCAGCCGGTAGATCTGGCCATATTCCCTGGCTCTCGTCATGTCCCCCCTGCGCTGGAACATTTTTTCATAAGCCGCCAGTTTCTCCTGTACATGGTTTTCCATAATAAAATAGTACAACGCCTTTATCTTTTCCCCTGCTGTCCCTGCCTTTTCATCCATCAAAGGGGCAAACTGCTCCATAAGCGTCTGGCGCATTTGATTAAAAAATGCCAAATCCTCTTCCCCGATTCCTGCAGGAACGGCTGTAAAAAGCGAAGACCATTTTTTCTTTCCCCGAATGCCGCAGGCAATCACATAGTTTTCCAGCTTATCCGTATCTTCCCTGGAAAATCCGGTCAGCCCGCTGCGCAGATAATGGAATACGGACGGATAGGAAAAATGATCCGTCACCATTTCCAGGGCGCTTCTGATATATTCAATAAAGGGGTTCAAAAGGATCCCCCTCGTATAGTCCATATATACGGGAATATCGAATTTTTCCGCTTCTGCTTCCACATGGGAAGCATAAGTCTCCATATCCCCTGTGACAATAGCAAAATCCCTGTAACAATAACCCTCTTTCCGAATCAGCTCCCGCATCTTCAGGCAGATCTGGCGCACTTCTTCCCCCGGGGACGGGGCCTCCAGAAGATGTATGGATTCATTTTCCCCCTGGTAAGGCATAAACGGATAGCGAAACAAAAATTTTTCCAAATGTCCCATTTCCGAATTGCCCAAAAACCGCAGCGGTTCCCTGCGTATGAATACATCTTCCCCTCTGGCAACTCCTTCCTCCCGGGAAAGCCTGGACAAATCCGCCGCTGTTTTTTTGCTCAAATAAAAAAGCTCCTGCTCTCCCTTCGTTCTATACGGATCCGCTTCCCCGCCGTCCATAACAACGGTGACAATAACCTCCCTGGCCAGTCCCATCATGCGCTGGATCAATCGGTTCTGTACCGGCGTAAAGCCAGTAAACCCGTCCAGAGCCACCACGCTGTTTTTGATCAGCCGGGAGCCGGGAAGCATCCGGCAAAGCAGATCCAGCGTCTCTTCCGTCGTAATATATTTTTCCTGGATAAACTGCAAAAAACCTCGATAAAGCGTGCCAAGATCCTTCAGCTTATAATAAAGCGCCCCCCGTTTTTTTGCATATTCGGTCAGCTCATCCAGTTCCTTCACGCCGATGCCGTACTGCATAAATTCCGAAATGGCCGATTTCACCTCATGAATATAGCCGATCTTGCCCAGGTTGCCGCCGATCACGGGCATATCTTCCCCGATATTCTCCGCTACCTTCCGCAGCACGAGGCTTTTTCCCGTATCATCCAGCACGGCGCGGCCATCCCCCCCCACTTCGTCCAATATCCTGTGGGAAAGCCTGCCAAAACTGAGAACCTCTATATTCATCAAGCCGTTTTGGGGATGTTCCCTTACCAAATCCATTTCCGTCTGCATCGTAAACTGATCCGGCACAATGACAAAAAAGCGGGTATTCGGTTCCTCGATGGAACGCCTGATCATCTCTTCCCGCAGTTTCGTGCTTTTCCCTGCCCCGGAAGCGCCGAAATAAAATCTAAGACCCATGACACCCTCCCTTTTCCCATGCTGCTCTGCTGCTGCATTGCTGTTTCCATCCCCTTATAAATAGGGAATCATTTCCCGCACCGACTGGAAGACCAAATCCGGCTTCACTTCCGACTTTTCCACATCCCCGGCAGAAGCCTCCCCGCTCAGCACAAGCACGCTTTTCAGCCCATGGTTTCTGCCGGCCGCAATATCCGTATAAAGCCGATCGCCCACCATGGCAGTCCTCCCCCTCTCTGTACCGGCCCGCTCCAGCAAATAATCTATAATATCCCCGTTCGGCTTCCCGATCACCCGGTCCGGGTATCTGCCCGCCGAAGCATGAATAAATGCATGGATCGCCCCTGCATCGGGGATAAAACCGTCTTCTGTCGGGCAGTTGTAATCTGGATGGGTAGCGATATAAGGCAGACCGGCCCTCACTAGGTCGCATACCCTGCACATTTTTCCATAATCCAGCGTCGTGTCAAAAGCCGTCACCACTATTTCCGGGTTCTCCTCATCCAAAACGACCCCTTCTTCTTCAAACTCCTTTTTCAGCAAATCATTTCCAAGCAGAAACACCCTTTTTCCCGGATAATGCTTCTTCAAATAAAAAACTGTCGCCTGTCCCGAGGTCACGATTTTGTCCGTCCCTGCCTCCAGCCCCATCCTCTTCAGCTTTTCCACATAAACATCAGGGCTTTTCGAGGAATTGTTTGTCAAAAACAGATATCTCTTTCCCCTCTTCTCGATTTCCTCCAAAAATTCCCTAGCTCCGTCGATCCAGCGCTCACCGAGATAAATCGTCCCGTCCATATCGAGGGCAAAGCAGTCAATATTTTTTAACAGCCCGTCCTTATCCTGATTTAACCTTGCATGCCCTGCATCGTCCTTCCGCTCTGTGCTGTGCCACCAAAGCCTGTTTCCCCGGAAGCTTACATCCATTTCTCCCAGCCCCTTCATCCAGGAAAGATAAGACCGCAGCGTAGCGCCGACCAATACATATTGGTTAGCGTCCATCACAAGGCCGTATCGGTCGAATACTTTCTGGATCACCTCCTCGGTTCCGGCCTCTTCTTTGCAAATATCCTTCAACAGATCCGCAATCTCAAACACTTTCTCCCTGTTCTTCTTTACGGTAAGGCTGATATCCGTGCGGACTTCCCCATGGGAGGGAATGAACAGCCTTCCTTCCAGCCCCTCCAGCCTGTCCAGGCTTTTTAAATATTGCTCCACATCATACAAAAAAGAAATGTGGTACTTTTCTATGATTTTCTCCCCGCTGACCCCGTCCGCGATAAACCAGATGCCGTCCTCCGTTCCAAAAGCTGTCATGGAAAAAGAATGTCCGTCAATACGCATCATGCGCATCCCTGCCGGTAAAACTTCCTCCGTCAGCTCTTCCGCCTTGCTCTCCTGCGCCAACAGGAATTTATTTTTCAATTCTTTATAGGGGGAGCCGCCAAATAAAAAAGCGGGTTCCAGCGCCGTATATTCCACAAAAACCCGATCCACCCCGGCGCAATACGCCTTGCAGCCCGTCCGCTCCTGTATCACCCGGTTTCCGCCCACGTGATCCGCATGGGAATGGGTATTCAAAATCATCTCCGGCTTCCACCCTCTTTCCGCCAGAATCTTTAACACCTTTTTTCCCGCATCCTTATCGTTTCCACTGTCAATCAGGCAGACTTTTTCCTCGTCAATCTTGTAAATTCCAATCCTGGAAGGACAATCGATATAATATGTCCTCTCCCCGGCCTGAATCAATTCGTACATTTTTTCTCCTCATTTCTATACGGTCTTTCGCGCATGTCAAGTTTGTAGATGCCGCGCAGACACGAACTGGAACATTTCTTCCCGGCATCAGCCTCTCTGTCTTTTTTCAGATACATCAAACGGGCAGCGTATCCGCTGCCCGCCAATCGTTTCCTTAAGCCATGGAAAGCTGTATAATCGTTTCCATATCCCTGATCAATTCTTTGGAATATGCTTCCGCATTCCGATAGATATTCTCCGCTTTCATATAATCGCCGCCCTGGATCGCCTTGATCACCTCTCCACCGAACTGATGGAACCGCTGGTGCTTCGGCCCTAAGCCTTCCCACACGGCTTCAACACCGGGTATATCCGGCTTCATCGCATAATAGAAATGGCCGAATCCGCATTTCGAGGAATCCAGCTGCAATGGAATAATCTCCCTTTGTCCCACCATCTTCCTCAAATTGCCGAGCCACGTTCTATGCGCATTGATCGCGTTATTCATATACTGGGCGAATTCCTGGCGTTCCAGGTGATAGAAAGCATCTTCCGCCATACTGCCCATCTGCCTTACTGCCCCGTCCAATGTCTTCTCTATATCCGCCACCGGCTCCACTGCTTTCTGTAGGGAAACGCTGACATCCTGCATCACGACGGTATTATTCCTGATCTGGTTCTCCATCTCAGCCATGGAGCTGCTGATCTCTTCGCTTAAAGCCGCCAGAGAACTGATGGAACCGTCCACCTGGGATACATGGTTCTGGTTCTCGCTGTTGATTTCCCACACATGCCCAATGCGCTCAGTCATCGTACTCAGAGCTTCTATCGTGTTGTCGGCGCTCTTCGTGCTCTTCTGAGAAGCCTCCCTGATGCCCTCCACAAAATTGCCCATATCGCCTGTCAATTTCTGCGTCTGCTCCGCAAGCCCCCGAATCTCATCCGCCACCACTGCAAAACCTTTGCCCGCCTCTCCGGCTCTCGCCGCCTCAATGGAAGCGTTCAAAGCCAGCAGATTCGTCTGCATGGAGATAGCATCAATCCCCGCGATTACTTCGTTCATCCGGGCGATTACATCGAAGAGGGCGTTCATATCCTTCTGCATTTTCCTGGATATTTCAATCGTCTGGCCGGACAGCTCCTTGATCGATGTGAGTTCTTCCTGGCCAGCCTCGATTTTTTTATTCACTTCGCTCATTTCCTCGGAAACATGGATGATCGTATTCGTCAATTCTTCCTGGCTGTTGACCCTGCTTTCAGAAACCGCCGAATTTTCCAGCGCCCCGAAAATAGACTCCGTTGCCGCCGCCACGCTGCGGGCGATCTCCATAATCTGATCCGTATGGTGCTGCATCGTCAGATCAAGAGAACTGATCTGCATCACTGCCTTGATATTCTTATCCAATACTTCTGCAAACTGTTTCCTTCCGCTTGCCAGCCTCTTATAAATTCCCTCCAGCTCCGGCATCTTGGAATAGTCTTCCGCTTTCAGCTCCGAAACCGCTTTCATAAGTATTGCTTTCTTTTTTCCAACCGCCATCAGTCCAACCTCATTTTCTTAGTATTCAATCTATTATCTATAGTTTTCACTAATTTGCGCCGGATGTCAATACTTTATTTCAAAATTCTTCTTTCTCTCTCTTTTTTTGAGGTATACTGACCGTATTACGGTACTCGTTGGCAGATATTCCCACTTGTTTTTTAAATACTCTGGAAAAATGTGCCATGTCCAAAAATCCCACCTGTTCGGCAATATCGCCGATCCGCAGGGACGGGTTTTGCAAAAGCTCCTTCGCCTTTTCCATGCGGACATGGTTCAAAGCTTCCGAAAAATTCTGCCCCGTATATTTATTCAGCAATTTGCTCAAATGCCACTGGCTCACATAAACATTATCCGCCACATCAGCCAGCTTCAGCCTTTCCGCATAGTTCGCCTCGATAAAAGCGAGCGCGTTCTTTACAATAAAACTGCTGGCCGCGCTTTCCAGCTCTTCCTTTTCCTCTTGTGCGCCGGTTTTCGCCTCATCCCCGGCCGCTTCCTCTTCCCGCAGGGGCATTTTTTCCTTCAGCCTTTCCAGCATCGCCCGGATCGCCTCGTTCAGCTCATCCATTTTGGACGGCTTGAGCAAAAAGCGGCAGACCCCCAGGCGGATAGCCTGCTGGGCATAATCAAAATCCCGGTAGCCGGTCAGTATCGTAATTTCCATATTGGGGAATTCGGATTTTAACGCCGCAATCATGCTGAGTCCATCCATCCTCGGCATACAAATATCGGAAATAAGCATATCCGGCCTTTCCTTCCGTATCAGCTCCATGCCTTCCACGCCGTTATATGCCGTTCCTGCCACAGTACAGCCAAATTCCTCCCACTTTACTGTTTTTTCCAGGCCCTTTACAATAATCGGCTCATCATCAATAATCACAACTTTATACATAACTCCCCCTGTTATCCTTTCACCGCCCCCGCCGTCAGGCCCTTTACTATATATTTCTGCAAGAACAGATATACGATCAGAAGCGGGAATACGATCAGCGATACGCTGGATGCCATCAGTCCATAGTTCGTGCCTTCCTGGGAAGTCAGCAGACTGAGAAGCACCGTTACCGAATATTCCGGCTTTGTCTTCAGGAAAAACGACTGCGTAAACAGGTCGTTATAGCTCCACAAGAAAGAAAAAATACCGATCGTGGCAAAGGATGGTTTGCAAAGGGGCATTACCACTTTAAAGAAAAGCTGGAAAATATTGCACCCTTCCATATAAGCCGCTTCCTCCAGCTCCACCGGAAGCCCTGCGATATATCCCCGCAGCACCACGATGGCAAAAGAAAGATTTCCCGCGATCTGCGGCAGTATAACCGCCAGCAGGGATTTCGGGATCTGGTTGGTATTGGCCAGCCCGATCACATTCATCATGCGGATGACCGGAATAATGGTGGCAAACGCCGGAAACATCATTCCTGCCACTACCATGCTGTTCAGCAGCCCTTTCATTTTAAAATCATACCTTACCAGGGCGTAAGATGCAAGCCCGGCCAGAAGAATAACCGCCGCCGCCACGCTCAAGGAAATCACAAGGCTGTTTCGGTACGCCCCCAAAATATTCACCCGGTCAAAAGCCGTCTTGTAATTGTCCAGGGTAAACAGCTCGCCGAGCGGAAGGGAAAACGAATCCGAACGAATCACCTTTTTATCCTTAAAAGAATTCATCAATATCCAGAACAGAGGATATATCGTCGTCAGGGCCCAGGCAGTCAATACGACATAGATCCCTGCCATCCCAAACGAAATTTTATGATGTTTTTTGCTCGTCTTAATATTTGTTCCTGCCATATCCGCCCCTCCTAATAATCTTTTTCTTTAAAGACGGCGTTTACGATTTTTGCCGTAATCACGCCAAGGATAACGATCAATACGGATATCGCCGAACTATAATCCACATTGTGCGACTCAAAAGCATGGTAATACATATAAGTACCCGTCAGCCATGTGCTGTTGCTCGGCATCCCCTTGGGGAACATGATCCATGGCAGGTCGAATACCTTTAAGGCCCCCGTTACCGCCAGCACCCCGCAGGTACAAATCACATTGTGCAGGAGGGGCAGGGAAATATAGCGCACCCTCTGCCATTTGGAAGCCCCGTCGATCGTCGCGGCCTCGTACAAATCATCGGATATATTATTCAGCCCCGTAATCAAGATGATAAAATAAAATCCTACATACTGCCATGTGACAGGGATCATCATCGTCAGCATCGCATGGGCGTTATCTTTAAAATCCACCAGCTTCGTTGCCCCGAAAATTTCACGCAGCTGGTTCAGCATTCCTTTGTCATACAGAAAAACAATATTGAACAAAAGCCCCAGCGCCGTAGCCGCTATGACAATCGGGAAAAAGTAAACCGTGCGGAAAAATTTCTGCCCCTTTTTGATATTATCCACCATCAGGGCCAATACGATCGCGATGCCGAGCTGGCCGATAATCGTCGCCGCTATCATTTTCAATGTATTGATCAGCGCCGTCCTTATATTATCATCTTTGAAAAGTTCCACATAGTTCGTAAACCATGGATCGTTCCATCCCTTCGCGGAAGAACCCAGATTATTAATGACCCGGAAACTGTTCAATATATTCTGCAAAAAAGGATAGTACAAAAAGATAGCCAAAAAAGCAAACGCCGGAATCAAAAAGAAAACAACCGGTTTTTTATTCTTATAAATATTGGAACTCATAATGGTATTTGCGCCTCCTTCCTAAGAAACATCCTTTCAGTTAGAAAACCGGGGCGGAGAATACCCCTTCTCCGCTCCGGCATCTATCCGTCTTTTTCCATTATTGGCCTTCTGCCACCAGCGCTAACAGATCTGAAACGGCTGTAGCAATGTCTGCCTTGCCCGTCACGATGTCAGGCATTCCGTTGAATACCGGAACTCTCGCTTCCTGCGTTACCTGGTCCTGTACTGCCCCCGCCATGCCGGTTGCGCCTTCGACCATATCCAGCCCTGCCACTGCCAGGGAAGTCAGCTGCGATTCATCCACCTGAACCCCGTCTTTCAATGCCGTTGCCGATACGCTGGCAAACTTGGATACCATATCGTCCGATGTCATATAGGAAATAAAGTCCACGCACGCTTTCTGTTTTTCCGGGTCATCCCATGCTTTCCTCGTAATATACCAGCCGGAGGAAAGGCCGCCGATAATATCCGTCGATTTACGGTCATTTTTGCCCGGTACATAAGTTACGGTAAAGTTATCAATGTCGTCGGTCGAACTCTCGATGCCGCCCACTTTCCAGGAGCCGTCAATCAGAAACGCTGCTTTGCCGTCAATAAAGAGCTGGAATGTCTCGCCGTCTGTCGCCGACAATGTGTTCTCCGGCAAAAATCCTTTTTCATACAATACTTTCATATCGCCGATGCCGTTCACCCACGCTTTTCCGTGTTCATCATCTACGGAACCCGGCAGGATATTGTGAGTAGCCGGAGTCAGATAATTGTAAATACAGAATTCAAACCAATAGTGGGGAATCTCTGCAAAGGAAGCCGCGATCGGCGTATAGCCCGCATCTTTTACTTTCTGGCAGATCTCCATGAATTCATCCCATGTGGTATCCGCTGTCGGAATGTCCACGCCTGCCGCTTCGCAGACCGATTTATTCACAAACAGCCCTTCCCAGTAACCATTCACAGGAACGGAATAATTTTTCCCGTCCACCGGGGAAGCCCCCATCATGCCGTCCTTCATGTTCGACGCGTAGTCGGGATAGGTCTCGCGTATTTCATCGATGGAAACTACTTTTCCCGCTTCTACAAAAGGATTGGAGTCCACGCCGTTAAAATAGAAAAGCACATCCGGCTCCGAACCCATTTCAAAATCAGAAATAACCCTTGCCTTAAAAGTTTCTGCCGAGGATGCCGATGCATCATTGATCTTATTCCCCGTCTCTTCCTGCCATGCAGCGATCGCATCCTGGTAATTTCCTGCGTTCGTATCTTCCCCCGCATAAGTCGTCGTTACATTTAATGTCACCGGCCCTGCCGACGGCTCTGCTGCCGGTTCGCTTTCCGCCGGTGATTCCGCAGCCGGCGCGCTGTCGTTTGAAGCGCCGCTTTGTGCGGGCGCGTTCCCTGAGGAACTGTTTCCGCAGGCTGCCAATGAGAATACCATTGCTCCTGTCAATAACATTGCCAACATTTTTTTCATATCTCATACCTCCCTGTTTCAAAACTTCCGTTTCGTATCTTGTATTTATCATATAAAATAAGAGGGAAACAGGGAATTGTCAGACTTGTTATTTCTTGTCTTTTATTGGTTATTTGCCGTCTGTTTTCTCATTTCCTCCGCTCTTACCGCAATCCTGCTCACCGTCTCTCCGTTTCCGTCATTCGCAATCGTCAGCCCAAATCCTTCGCCGTAAATAATGCGTATCCTTCGGTTTACATTGCGTATTCCCAGGCTGGCCGACCCCAGTTCCCCCGGTTCATAGCCGTCCGTCAGCAATGCCTTTATTTTCTCTTCGTCCTCTTCCGATATCGTACCCGTATTCCGCACTTCTATTACCAGCTTTTCCTCTTCCTTATATATACGGAGAGCGATCCGCCCTTCCGTCTGTCCATTGATGCCATGCTCCACCGCGTTTTCGACAATCGGCTGGATCACCAGACGGGGGATCTTCATCCAAAGCAGCCCTTCATCCACAGCCTTCTCCACCCTCAGGCGTTCCCCAAGCCGTTGTGAAATAATAAAAAGATACGCCTCCACATAGGACATTTCCTCAGCCAGCGTCACAAACCTCCTGTGCCGCCTGTCCATCGTTGCCTCCAGCATCACCGACAGGTTTTCGATCATCCGGCTCACTTTATAATTTTCATCGATCCTGGCCTCCCAGTTAATAATTTCCAGCGCGTTATTCAAAAAATGCGGGTTGATCTGGGCCTGGAGCGCCATGATCCTCGCATCCTTCAGCGCCATCTCCTCCGTATAAATCTTGTCGATCTGATACTGCAGCCGGGCAGACATCTGGTTAAACGCCTCCTCCAGATATTCGAACTCCTGACTGTTCGCGCCGCTTTCCATCTGATAGCCGAAGTTCCCCTCCTCCAGCATATGGTATGCCCGGGTCAGGCTTCCGATCGGCTTCGTCACTTTTTTGCTGAAAAAATAAAATACAATGACTACCAGAGGTGCCATAAAAAGAATCAAGGTGACGGATATGTATTTTACCGCATAAGTTTCATCGATAACCGCCTGTTTGTCCAAAGCTATCATATAGCCGATATAATGCCTTTCCGGCTTTCTTACCGCATAAGCGTAATATTCCTTTCCCCTCTTCACCAGCCGGCATTCCCTGTTATTCTCTTCAAACAGCTCCGGCCCTATCCCCGGCATTCCTTCCGGCACGCCGCCGTTATCTCCCGTAAGAAAAGTACCGTCCACATAAACAGCGCTTCCCATATAGCCCCATGAACCGTCCAGGCTCCCGAACACCACATCCCTGTTCAGCTCCGTCGTCAGCACAGCATAGGGGTGGTAAGATGGCGTCATCAGGTTGCGGATGAGATACACTCCCCCTTCTATATTGATTACCGCCACATCCGTGTCCAATTCCGGATAAATCTCCAGCACCTTCGGCATCACCTTCTCTTCGAACCTCCGGCTCGCCTGATATACCGCATTGCTGGTGCTCCCCCTGTAAGCGGTAAAAAACTGCTCCTCCGGGGCATCGGTAAAAAATAAAGATGTATATAAAAAACTGTCATTATAACAATAATGCTGTTCCAGGAAAAGATTCACCGTCTTCTGAAAAGCCAGCTTGTCCCCGCTCGCCAAATACTCCGCATAGCATTCTTTGATCGTAGGCAGATATGACGCATTCCTGGAAGCCTCCACGGCGGCATCCATCCGCATTTCGCAGATTCGGATCGCATTATCCACGGAAGTAACGATCGTGCGCTCCGTCTGCGAATTGATCTTCCCAGCCGCCACATAGAGCATCACATAAGCAATCACCGCCAGCGGCAGAAGCCAGCAAAGGGTAAGAAGCGTAATCATGCTCCACTTCAAAGGTGACTTTTTCCGCACAGCCAAAGGCTGTGCTGCGCCCGAAAGCTGCCCCGCCCCGCTCCGTTTTTCTCCCGTCATCCGCTCTTCCATCCCCATTGCCTCCTCTCTTCCCAAACCCCTGCGCAAAAACAATCGAGCCTTTGCCCGATTGTTTTTGTATTGCCGAGTCCGTCGCAACGCCCGTCCCTTTATTTTTTCAGCCCTAAAAACTCCTCATAAATATCGCATACCTGCTTCGCCATATCCAGCTCCGGCATCTCGCAGAATACACGGATCAGCGGCTCCGTTCCCGAAAATCTGCCGATCACCCATCCGCCGTTCCTAAAGTATACCTTGCTGCCGTCCAGATAAGAAACCCGGTCGATTTCAAAAGGAAGCTCCGGCAATTTCTTCTCTTCCATAAGAAGTTTCTGCATCGCCTCTTTCTTTTCCTGGTTGAATTTATAATCCCTTTCTTCCATAAAGATAGAACCGCATTCCTCTTCAATCTCTTTATAAATCTCCGACAGTTTCTTCTCCGTTGCCGCGATCATTTCCACCAAAAGCGCCGCCGCATAAATACCGTCCTTGCCGTTAATATGCCCGCGCACGGTAAGGCCGCCCGAAGATTCCCCGCCGATGATCGCATCCACCTCGTTCATCTTCGCTGAAATATGCTTGAATCCTACCGGCACCTCATAACACTTCTGCCCGAACCGCTCCGCCACCTTATCCAGCATATGGGTCGTGGCGATATTCCTTACTACCGGCCCTTCCCATCCCTTATATTTTACCAGATAATAATAAAGCAGCACGAGGATATCATTCGGATGCAGGAAGCGCCCGGTGTCATCAATCACGCCGATCCGGTCCGCATCGCCGTCCGTAGCAATACCGATATCCGCCCGGTAATCAATCACCGCATTCTGGAGCGGACGGAGCGTTACCGCATTAGGCGCGGGCAGCTTGCCCCCAAAAAGCGTGTCATGCCTGTCGTGGATTACCGTCAGTTCGCATCTCGCCGTATGAAGGATCGTCGCCAGGGAAGTCTCGCTCACCCCATATAAAGGATCCAGTACCACCCTGAGCCCTTTCGCGCGGATCGCGTCCATATTGACCGCCGATATTATATTATCCAGATACTCGTTCAACGGATAGATCTCCTGGATCAATCCCTGTGACAGTGCTTTTTCGTATTCCATCCCCTGAATGGATGCCGCATCCACTTTCCCGATATATTCTTCGATTTCTTTCGTCTGGGACTCGTCCGCATCCCTGCCCCCTGCCGTAAAAACTTTAATGCCGTTATAAACCGCAGGGTTATGGCTCGCCGTCACCATCATTCCATAAGGGAAATCATGTTTCATTACATAAAACATAACCAGCGGAGTCGGCGACGACTTATTGATCAGATAAGCGGTAATCCCTTCTGCCGCGAACACTTCCCCAGCCCACTGCATCGCCTCCTTTGCCAGAAACCGCCTGTCATACCCGATCACGATTCCCTGGCCGGCCTTTCCTTCCGCTTTCATCTTATCACACAATGCCCTGGCCAACAGCTGGATATTCGCCTTTGTAAAATCATCCCCGATGATCGCGCGCCAGCCCCCCGTACCAAACTTAATCATTTGCATCTCCTTCCTTTCCCATCACTACTCTTACTCGATGTACTGTTCCTTTCTCCATCAAAGGAATGCATTCCACCTTCTTCCCGTCGAGATACAGTTCCTTCACGCCTTTCATTACATGATCGGGATTGGACACTTCGATTTGATAAGTGACGCCCCTCCACTGCCTGGCCACCGAAAAACCGCTCCAGTCCGCAGGCACGCAGGGATCCATTTCCAACGTCTCAAATCCCGGGCGCATGCCAAGGATATACCTCGTTGCCGAAAAATAAGCCCATCCGCCGCTGCCAGTCATAAAAGGATGTCTTGCCCTTCCATGGGCCGAATGATCTTTCCCCATAATAAACTGGCAGTAAGAATAAGGTTCTGCTTCTCTTATTTCTATTTTATCATTCTGCCAGTAAGGACACAAGGCATTATAAAATTTCATCGCCCGGTCTCCCCTGCCCAATTTGCATTCCGCCGCCCATGCCCATGGATTGGGATGGGAAAATACTGCTCCGTTCTCCTTTATCCCGGGATAAACCCTTGTCACGAAGCCGATGTCGTCATCCGGCACCGTATACGAAGGCGCATTCAGCATGATCCCCCACGGCGTATAGAGATATTCCTCCACGCTGTCCATCGCCAGCCGTCCCTTTTCTTCATCCGCCGCGCCGGAAAGAACGGCCCACGCATTGGACTCCAAATGCACCTTTCCTTCCTTGTCTTCTTTTGTCCCGATTTTCTTCCCGTTCTTCGTGATCCCTCGGATAAACCACCGTCCGTCCCACAGCCGTTCGTTGCAGACCTTCTTGACTTGCCCGGCCATTTCCCCGTATTTCTCCGCATCTTCTTTCCTGCCAAGATATTCCGCTAATTCGATAAAATTCTCCAGCGCCCAGTAATGCAGGAACGAAACCATGGCGCTTTCCCCGCCGCCCAGGTTCAGACAGTCGTTCCAATCCGCGCGCAGCCCTTTGCAGATCCCTGTTTCCCCTACCTGTTTTGCAGAAAAATCCAGGATCCGCGTCATATGTTCATAGACCGTTCCTTCCCCGCCGTCCGCATAAGTCACCCTTTCATCCACGAAGCCGATTTCCCCCGTCTCTTTGATATACTCGACGATAGAAGACACCAGCCATAGAGCATCGTCCGAACAGGCATCCTTCAGCCCGTGTATCATATTTTCTTTATCCGGCTCCGGCACTACCGTAGGCGACTGGAAAGGCTTTTCTTTTTGTTCCGTATCAAACCATTCCGGCTGGAAGAGGTGCAGCCCATACCCGTCGGAAACAAGCCCCCGCAGCAACTCTATGATACGCTGCCTGCATTTTTCCGGATTGGAATGGGGAATCGTCATCGCATCCTGCGCCGTATCCCGGTAGCCCAGCCCGACCCTTCCTCCGACTTCTATAAAAGATGCAAACCGCGAAAACATCACATTGATCTCCGACTGGTAAAGCGTCCATATATTAATCAATGTATTCATGCCCTCATTCGGCGTCTGTATCTGCAGTTTCTGCAATTTCTGATCCCAGAATGCGCGCAAAGCCGCATAAGCCCGATCCGCCGCTTCCCCGCTTTCATATTTCTTCCTCGCCCTTTTCCCCGCTTCCCGGTTTCCTTCCCCAAGCATAAACAGAATTCTTATCTCCTCGCCAGGGGCAAGCCGGATATTTTTCTGCAGGGAGCCGCAATGGTTTCCCCCAAGTTCATAGGAACCGCCGCACTGTCCTTTTTCCACGGCAATCGGATTACCCTCCGTCCTATAACTTCCAATAAACCGATCCCGGAGGCAGTCAAATCCATCCGGCTCCACATTGGAAGTAAAATAATGATAGCCGAACTCCTCATAAAACAGGTCGTTTTCGATCACCCCGTCTTCATAAGACGAGCCGGAACAATAAAGGCTCATCTGGAAATTCTGGTTATCGATGGCAATATGATGGAAAGAAAATTCACAATAAGTAAACAGGCTCAGATCCCTTGGCACTGTATCCTCATTTTTTACAACCACATCCCACAATTCCAGCTGGTCGCCCAAAGGAACTGACAAGGTCTGTTTCGCCCTTATTTTATTGTAACTGCACTCATAGACAGAATAAGAAAGCCCATGGCGGCAGACATATTCCGCTTTCTCCAAAGGCTTCCCTACCGGCTGCCAGGAAATGCTCCAATAATCCCCGCTCCCGTTGTCCCGAAGATACACATAATGCCCCGGCCTGTCCATTGGGACGCTGTTCCCCCGGAACCTGGTAATCCTGTGGTATTCCGGCGTTTGATAAAACAGATATCCCCCGGCCGTGTGATTTACCACTGCGCACATATCCTCCACGCCCAAATAATTCGTCCATGATACGGGGAGATCCACCCTGTCGATCACATACTCACGCTTTTCGTTATCAAAATAGCCATATTTCATCTTTTTCTCCATTTCCGCGCGGCTTTTACGCATGGAACCAGTTTGTGGATGCCGCGCACACAAACCTGGCGCAAACAACATATGTTTTCCTTGCTATTATTATATCTTCCGAAAGAGCGGCCATGGTATGGATAAGTATGCGAATATTTGTCTTTTTTTGGGGAGTGTATGAAAAATGATATGTTTTGCATTACTACTCCACATTCCTCTGCCAACTGCAAAATTTAAAGCTGCCTTAAAGCTAAAGACCAGCTTTAAGACAGCTTTGAAAAATACCTAATCCATCCCCACTTTTATGTGCTTTTATAATCAAAATTAGGAATTCTTACCATCCAGTATAATAGACGAAGGAGATGACAGCGCTATTTTCATTATTTCTTCGTTTGGAAAAACAGAGTCGAAAACATAAGTATACTTCTTAGTAGCTTCTTTTTTTTCTGAAACAAAGCCATCCAAAGTATATTTTCCAAAAAAAACAATATAAATAAAATCAAGTATTTTCTGCATAAACATTCATCCCCTTTAATTTCTCATTTGTATTATATTCCAAAGCTCCAATAATATCAACTATTTTCAGACATTTTCTTTAAATAATGCTGATACTGTGATAATAATATATACATTATATCAGCAAAAGATTTTAACATATCTACATTTGCTTGTTCCTGACGTTTTAAAAAAGCAGAAGAAGATTTAGAATCAATGCATAAAAAACCAATAATGTGAAATGACTCTTCCAAGGGAGAATCATAAAGTCGTTTGTGTTCGATTTGTATTGGAACAACAATTGTTCCAATATAATCATCCTCCCAATTAGGATTTGTATTTCTATATTTCTTTCCTTGTTTTTGCTTTAACTCTTTTGCGTAATCTTTTAAATTACCTTTATAAAAATAATTTAAATTGGAATCTCTATTTGGATCAACAATATATAAAAAATCTGTATTGTCTGCCAATTTTATTTCATGATTAATTTCATATAATCCCCTTGTAGTATCCGAAGCCATTGACCGACAAAATGTAGTTAATGTAATATCCTCTATTTTTGCATCCGGATGAGCAATCAATTTAATACATGAAGAGGTTTTCTGTCCGCAATACTTTTCCATCATTTCGCATAAATATGATAATAAAAAGGACAATTGGGATTTATACATATCTGTCAAAATACGAATATTTTCTGTTTGATCTTTATGGTATCTCATAACATCAAAATATAAGTCTCTTGATAAATGTGTTAATCTATGATAAACAAATGATGTTTTTAATTGTATATCAAAAGCAATTTTTTGATATTTTCGTATACGTAAAACTAATACAATAATAAATAGGCATAACACAAAAAATACAAATATATAATTCTTTTTCCATCCCTTAAATAAAGAAAAAATAGTAACAAATGTTGTAAGAATTGTTAATATTGCCGAAATCAACGACAGAGCATTTATAACCCATAAAGGTATTTTATTAAATAGTCTTTCCATGTTTATACCTTCTGCTATATATTCCATTTAAGTATAAACATTATATAACACAATTCGACAAAAAGCTATATCTATATCAACATAATTTGTGTCCAAATATTGAATTTTAAAAAATAACACAATCTTTACAATTCAAACTCCTTATAAAACCGCAGCACATTCCCGCTGCAAATCTTTTCCACTTCCCCCTCCTTCAGCCCGCTCTTCGCTAAAGCCTCCGCTAGTCTCGGCATATAGGAAAAATCCGGCAGTTCCCGATGTCCTTCGATCCCGTCAAAGTCGCTCCCCAGGCCGATGCACTCAATTCCCCCTACCTTGATAATATGCCGGACATGCCTCACAATCGCTTCTATGCTCCCCGGATTCGCTTCCCCCTCCGCCACTTCTTCCAGGAAATCCGGGCAGAAATTCATCCCCATAATTCCCCCTCTTTCACTCAATTTTCTTATCATATCGTCCGTCAGGTTCCGCACCCAAGGGCTGACCGCCCTTGCATTAGAATGGCTTGCGGCAAAAGGTCTCTTTGTCATATGCAGCACATCGTAAAATCCCGCATCCGACAAATGGGAAACATCGATAATCATCCCAAGGCGTTCCATTTCAGCCACGAATTCCCGCCCTTTTTCCGTCAGTCCCCGCGTCATATCCGCTCTCCTATGAAAAGGAATCGATCTGCCAGCTTCTTCCCGTCCCTGTCGTCCTTTTATCCCATCCTCCCTTTCTCTCCTCCGAATATCCAGCGCCGGATAACCGATTTCATTCGGATAATTCCAGGTCAGCGTCATCATCCGCACTCCAAGGCGGTACAAATGCTCCAGGCGCTCCAGCTTCCCTTCGCAGACTCCTCCTTCTTCCACCGTCAGCAAAGCCGACATTTTGCCCTCTTTACGGTTTCTTTCTATATCCCCATAAGAAAAAACAGGCGCAATCCTGCCCCTGTTTAACTCCAATTCCCTGTTATATAGGTTGGCCATTTCCAGCACATCTTCCCATGGATGCTCCGTCTCCCCCAAATTGACAAACAGCGCAAAATTCTGCACAAGACAATCTCCGGCTTCTAGTTTTCCAAGATCCACATGCCCCCCATTTTCCGCCAGCCCTTCCCGGCTTCCTGCTTTTCTCTTCTTATATAATTCTAAAATCGTATCACAATGCATATCAGCTATTTTCATGGTTTATGCGTCCTTTCTTCTTTATTTCCCTGCTTTGGCAATTTAATTCTAATAAAGACAAATTTGATTTTTCGTTGGACTAAAAGGTAATTCTGTAATCTCCAATAATTCATTATAAACCATTGGAGGGATGCCTTGCTCAAATTGTATCAAGCTGCTCTCATGATGCCCGCACATTGCATATTCGGAAGGCTGCATTTTAGGATTACAAGTAAAAAAGCATATAACCTTTGAACAGCAAGTTTGAATTGAGTTTGGTAATATTTCATAATCCTGCCTGTTTTGTTCTGCCATCTTCTTATCCTTGTTTCATCTTTCACCAAATTATTATTTGCCAGCCCCTTTTTCCACCTCAATCTTTCCCTTTCCCAGACATCTCATTGATATGCTCATAAGAAAAGCGTATGACACATAAACCAGAAGGAACCTGCCAATATCTATCTCTTCGTCGTCTTCCTCGTCCCGCTCATATCCACGCAAGTATCCGAAGGAGCCTCTTCATCAAAGGTATAGTCCTTCCCCGGCAGAACCGCGTTCAGCAGAATTCCCGTCAGCGCTCCTACCGCCAGGCCTGACAGACGGATCGCGATATCGCCCAGCTGGAAAACTACCGCCCCGTTATTGCTGAAGTTGATGCCGATGGAAAGCACTAAGATCAGCGCCGCAATAATGACATTCCTGCTTTTGGAAAAATCCACCTGGTTCTCCACCACATTGCGCACCCCCACTGCGGATATCATGCCGTAAAGCACGAGGGAAACGCCGCCGAGGGTCGCCGTAGGCATAACGGAAATCACCGCCGCTACTTTCGGCGAGAAAGAAAACAGGATGGCAAAACCTGCCGCAATCCGAATTACTCTCGGATCATATACCTTTGTCAGGGAAAGCACTCCTGTATTTTCCCCATAAGTCGTATTGGCCGGAGCGCCGAACAAGGATGCGATGATCGTCGCCAGCCCGTCCCCGCACAAAGTCCTGTGCAGACCGGGGTCTTTGATATAATTTCTCCCCACCGTGGAAGAGATCGCGGACATATCGCCGATATGCTCCACCATAGTTGCCAGCGCGATCGGCATAATCGTAATCACGGAAGTCACAAGAAGGGATACATCCGGCTCCTGCAAAACAGCGAACACCGTTCTCTCCCATACGACCGGCAGCCCGATCCATGCCGCTTCTTTTACCATCGTAAAATCCACATTGCCCGTAACGGCCGCCGCCAGGTAAGACCCCACTACCCCGAGAATGATCGGCACGATCTTGACCATGCCTTTTCCCCAAATATTGCAGACCACCACGATCGCGATCGCCACAAGCGCGATCCACCAATTCGCTTCGCAGTTATTGATCGCCGACTGGGAAAGGTTTAAGCCGATGGCAATGATAATCGGCCCTGTCACAATCGGCGGGAAATATTTCATCACCCTCCCCGTGCCAAATGCCTTGATAAAAGCCGCCAATATTAAATACAGCAGCCCGGAACATGCCACGCCGAAGCATGCATAAGGAAGCAGATGAGCCTCGCCGTTCGGCGCGATCGCCCAATATCCTGCCAGGAACGCAAAGGACGAACCTAGAAACGCAGGCACTCTTCCTCTTGCCAGAAAATGGAACAAGAGCGTTCCAAGCCCCGCAAATAAAAGCGTCGTCGAAACGCTCAGCCCCGTCAGCGCCGGAACAAGCACTGTCGCGCCGAACATGGCAAACATATGCTGGATGCCCAGAATCAGCATCTTTGGCATTCCCAGCTGTCTGGCATCAAAAATCCCCTCTTCGCCGATCGCTGCTTTTTTATTTTTATTACTCATCTTACTATCTCCTCCCTATTTTTATGCGGCCAACACCTTTCCTATCTTATTATAAACCGCCCACTCCGTCAATATATACTTCCATTTTCCGTACAGAAATCCATCTTTGCAGTCGGCATGGCACGCTGAGGGAAAGGAAACAGCAACAGGGGAAGGCGCCTGGCATGGCTGGGATTTTTTGCTGGAGCTTCCAATCCGATTCCACTAATGAAATGGGAAAATATGATCCAACCGATCGGGGCGGAAAAAAAGGACATCCGTGTCCTTTGTTCCTAAAATTACCTCCCGTCCCTCCAAATAAGGTTCCTCCAGCGTGCGATTTCTTCTTCCGTCATAAATCCGCTGGAAGTTCCCATAAAGCCAATTTTATAAGAAGCGAACAGCATCGCGTTTTTCACTGCAAACACAGAGTCCCCCGTCTTATTGTAAAAATGCAGGAAGCAGGAAAACAGGGCATTCCCGGCTCCAGCTGTATTGATGACTTTATGGGTTTTTACCGTATTGTAGTGGACGATGATGTTCTTATTTTTATCATACAAAATAAGCCCTTCCGCCCCCTGCCCCAGAATAATAATCTCTGGACGGTATTTGGCCGCCAAGGACTTTACGAATTCATAGGGATCCCCATTCAAGCGGTCGTCGCTGATATACAGGATATTGACCCCTCTTAAAAAATCCTCGTTATAAACCACTTTTTCTTCCCGGTACTCCCTGATGTTCACGGCAATCGGCTTGCGCAGTTCCTTCCCCATCTCCATCAACGGCCTGCAGAAATTGGCGTTGGAAACCACCAGCATCTCTGCCCGCTCCGCCCTTTCCCGGAACAAATCCAGGTCATAGGAAACGTCCCTGAGATTTTTTATGTCTTCAAAAATCTGCTGCTTCCTGTTTTCATCATAAAGCACAACAGCCGCCGGAGTATTGGCAAGCCTCGGCAGCACATAGTCCGTCACCAGTTTCACTTCACAGCCCGGCGGATTGATCAATTCCATGCTTTCCCCGCTGCCGACCATCGTCATCAGATCCACCGAATTTCCCAGCCATTTTAAAGCCAGCGATTCATTATACGCATCCCCGCCCGTATTCATAAAAATCGTATTCGGTTTTCCCGTGATGCCCGCATATTCCACTGGAATCCGGTCAACCTTCACAATCGTTTCTTTCTGCACAATGCCAGCCACCAAAAATTTACCCATAACAGTCCTCCTGTCAATTGTAAGTTCTTTCCACGCTAATTTGCCGGAACGACCGCCGCCGAAGAATCCCCCTTTTGCGCCTGGCCGATCGCCGCTTCTATCAGTTTGGCAAAATTACCTCCGGAATGAGTCGCCCCGGAAAGCGTATCCACTTCCGTATCCTTCTGTCCCTCCATCAGCTGTTCCACATACTCCCTCGTATACTTATTGGGGTAATTTCCTGTCCCCGCCTTCATATCGCGCATATATTCGTTATCCCATGCCTTAATAAAGCCGCTGGGATCCTTGGCATTAAATTCTGCGGAGATAATCTTGTCATTCTTCACATAAATACATACATATTCTTTCCATCCGTGGGAAAAATCCGACATTTCCGCCGTATAATAGCCGTTTTCCATTTTATCCCCCGAACCGCATCCCGCAAATGCCGCCAGAAAACATGCCACAATCAAAAAAACTGCCGCTCTTTTTATTTTCATAATCATTTCCTTTCCGCAATCTGCCCGAATTTTTCTCACACTGTCCTGAGTTTCACCGCTTCCACGACTTCCGCCAGCTCTCCGGCTTCCTGCAGCGATCTGGCAGCAGTCTCATCCGCTTTTTTGGACAGTTCCTGGTTGGCGTTAGCCACTTCCAGCACCTTTTCAATTTCTACTGCAACTTGGTCCAGCGCGTTCTGCTGTTCCTTTGCCACCGCCTCTATCTCATCGGAAATGCCCGTAAATTCCTTCGTCACCTCATGGATCTCCTGGAAAGATCCCGCCGTCGTTTCCGCCGCCTTCATTCCTTTATCAATCGACAGACCCGCCTGCCCGATGATCGCCACCGTCTGCTTCAGCGCTTCCGCCGTCTCGTCCGCCAGCACTCCGATCTGCTGGGCGACAATCCCGAATCCTCTTCCGGATTCCCCGGCTCTGGCCGCCTCGATAGAAGCGTTCAGCGATAACAGGCTCGTCTGACTCGATATCTCTTCGATCATCTGGCTGATATGGATAATTTCCTGCATGCTGGCATGAATATCATTCATGGCCTCCAGCATAGTATCCATCTGCTCCTTGCCCTGGTCTGCCTTTTCCTGCGCTCCTGCCGCAAATCCTTTTACCGTGGATGCGCTCTCATTAATCCTTCCGATCCTGTCCGTCACAGCCTGAATACTGCCCGCCAGGCGGTCCAGCGCCTTCTCCTGCTCCATCGCGCCTCCGTACAGCCGCTCCGCATAATCCGACACCTCCGAAGAATTCCGTCCCACCGCTTTCGAAGATGCATAAATATGATGCATCGTTTCATTCAGCGAATCGGTAATCGTGCAGAGGGCTTCCTTGATCGCTACAAAATCCCCGGTAAAGCCGTCCGGCACTTCCTGGGAGTAATCCCCCTTGGACAGTCTGCCAAGCACTTCTCCCAAGTCTTCTATGTACGCATCCACATTCCTGACCGTTTTCGCCAAAGCCTCCGTCATGACTTGGGCTTCATCCCCCGTCCCGGCAATCATCACTTCCTCCTTCAGGTTTCCTTCCGCCAAAGAAGCCAGCCTGTTCGTTGCCAGGGAAAGGGAATCCGAAATCTTCCTGCTCACCTGGCTGCTGTAAGCCACTGCTCCTGCCATAAGCAAGATACCCAGCATCGCACTTACAATGCCTGTGACAACCACTGCCCCCATAAAATCGCTGTTCGGCGCGTCCACCACCAACGTCCAATTCGTCCCGGCCACCGGAGAATAAGCGGCGTAATGATATATGCCATGCATCCGCAGGCCGGCCGCCCCCGTCTGGAAATCCGTCATCGCGTCAAAAACTTTATCGTTTTTCCCCGAGCCGTACAAATCATAAATATTATTCCGGGCCGACATATTCTCCTTTTCCCTATCCGCAATAATATCCCCTTTCTCATTAATGATATACGCCCCTCCGTTTACGCCGATATTGATATTGCCCAATACATCGTTCAACAGGTCATATTTATAACTGCCGATCAAATACGCATAATGTTCCCCGTCTTTTTTCAATGTCGCCGCCACCGCGATCTGCCAGATACCGTCCTCGTACACCGGCTCTCCGATCGCAATATTATTCGTCACCGCGACATTCGCATAATATTCCCTTCCGGCAATGGATTCCGGCGCTTTTCCATCCCCATACATCTTCCGGCCTTCCATATCATACGCCGCCAGCCAGACAAATTCTATGCGGCTCTCCCTCTCCTCCAGAACTTCCAGCTTTGCCGCCTCATCCGCCGCCTCGTCCGTCAGAACCTCTTCCAATGCCAGATCCGCCATCCTGTCCGTCAGAAGATGAAGATTAGAACTGATATTCTGCGAAGATATCTTTGCCACCATCCGCATATTATCCAGCAAAAGAGTCCTTGTCGTCACCAGATTGCTGACGATCATAGCCACGATCAAGAGCGTCCCAAGCAGCACGGACACCGACATCACGCAAAAAATAATCTTCTGTTTGATCCCCTTTTCCTTTTTTCCGTCATTCCTAATTCCCATAAAGCATCTGCGATCCTTTCTGCCAATTATTCATCATTCCATATCCTTACGCACAGACAGTGCTATTATATAACACTTCTCCTGAAATGCCCAGAGGATTTTTATTGTTCGCTCAAAAATCGTTGTTTTCCGACAAACTTATTTTCTAAAATTCATTTTCTTCCTGCGAGCAATCATGTATAATAAATTACGATACATAATCGCAGCTAGAAACGGAGGACAGCCATGAAAGAACAATTATATACCATCCCCCTTAACGATGCCATAAATGCTAACGACGAATGCCCTTTCTGCTTTATTGAAAGAAATGTGGAGCAGGACCTGCTGGATTTTGTTCTTGGTTCCGGCTCTTCTTATATGGAAAGCGATGTCCGCGAAGCTACGGATCAGGCCGGATTCTGCCGGAACCACTTCAAAAAAATGTTCGACTACGGCAACACCCTCGGAAACGGATGGATCCTGAAAACCCATTTTCTCCATATGAATAAAGAAATGCATGACCAGTTCCGTTCCTTTACCCCCCAGAAAACGCCGCTGATGGGCAAGCTGAAAAAAAATGCAGCCCAGCGCAGCTCCATCGGTGCCTGGGCAAAAGAGCAAGAAAAATCCTGTTACATATGCAAACGGTTTGAGGAAACTTATAGCCGCTATCTGGACACTTTTTTCGTGATGTATAAAAAAGACGGGGAATTCCGTGACAAAGTAAAAAGCGGAAAGGGATTCTGCCTCCCCCACTTCGGCGACCTGTGCGACGCGGCGGAAACCAGGTTGAGCGAGAAAGAAAAAGCGGAATTTTACCCTATGCTTTTTACGCTGATGGAAAATAACATGAAACGTCTCTCCGACGACGTAGCCTGGCTGGTGGAAAAATTCGATTACCGCAACCAGGCCGCAGACTGGAAAAACTCCAAAGACGCGGTGCAGCGCGGCATGCAGAAGCTGGCCGGAGGATATCCTGCCGATGATCCCTATAAAATGAATAAATAAAAAAGAAGCTGAAAGGAAAAATTTATGGAAAAGCATATAAAAAGATGCTCGTGGGCAACTACGGATTTATATAAAGATTATCATGACCATGAATGGGGAAAGCCTGTCCATGATGATGATAAGTTATTTGAAATGCTAATACTCGAAGGCATGCAGGCGGGATTGTCATGGCTGACAATCCTGAATAAACGAGAGGCATTCAGAATTGCTTTTGATCACTTTGACTGTCATAAAGTAGCGCTATACGATGAATCCAAAATTGATGAATTGATGAAAAACAAAGGGATTATTCGCAACAAATTGAAAATACAATCAGCAATAACGAATGCACAGCAATTCATAAAAATCCAGGAAAAATATGGCAGCTTTGATTCCTTTATATGGTCTTATGTTGACAATACGCCAATCCTTAATCATTTTCAGAGCGAGAGCGATCTGCCTGCTAAGACCGCGCTCTCGGATCAAATTAGCAAAGACTTGAAAAAGCTTGGCTTTAAATTTGTAGGCAGCACAATTATATATGCCTATATGCAGGCAGTGGGAATTGTCAATGACCATGTAATGGGCTGTCATCTGTACTCCAACGCATAGCATTCCGAAAAGTTACGCTCTCTTAAATTCCCTCCAGAATGCGATCGTTTCCTGAAGGTCCGCTTCGTCCTCAAACAAATCCAGCGCTTTTGCCGCCTCTATCGCAAAGTCCACATAGGCGTTCGCCCTCGCCGTCACTATATTCCCGTCCCTGATACAATCGAAATCCCCGGATTTCGTGGAACGGATATTTTTTAACAAACCGGCCTTATCCAGCACATCTACGCCCGCGCATATGCCGGCAACCAGCGCTCCCATGCCGTTCAATATTCTCAGGCAGTCATAAACAGTCTCCTGGTCAATATTTGCTGTCTCGCCGCCCGGAACAATAAAGCTTCTGACCTCAGACAGGCCTATATCCTGCAGCGCGGCGTCCGCCTGGATGCAATACCCCTCCATAGCTTTTGCCGTTTTCCCGTCTATAGTACAAAACATCAGGTCGCTGCCCGTGCATTTCAAAAAATAATTCAATATAACAATCTCATAGATGCAGCAATTATCATATAATAAAACGATGTCTTTCATAAACCCAGCCTCCCTCACCGGTAAGTCAGCTTCTTCAGCATGGCAAGATACGCCCCGATCTCCTCGTTCATCATATCCGGATGAAAGGAATTCTCCAGGAAGCGGTCTTCCATCATGCCCCGCAGCATATAGGAAATTACCTTATTCAACTTGTCAATATCCACTTCCGGCCGGAAACGCGCCAGATCCGCATGCTTCATAAAATCCTTCTCCGCTTCCGGAAGGATATTCCTTCTTTCCTCCGTGGCATACAGCGCCTCCTTGACATCCTCGAAGCGGACGCTGTCCAAAAACAGCTGCATATATGGATAATTCCGCAGCACCTGCATTTTGGCGTTTTCTTTCATCCTGACCAGCTCAAAAAAATCCTCCTGGTTCTTAACAGGGCAGCTGGAAAGCTCCAGCATCATAAAACGCGTGCTATAATCGTATAAAAAAGAATACAGCCCCAGTTTATTAATAAAATAGTGGAATAACAGCCCTTTGCTGATGCCGGCCTCCGCCACGATTTCATCCGTGCTCGCATGGCGGTAGCCGTTTAAGGCAAATATTTTCAGCGAAGCATTTATCATCCTGTCCTGCTTTTCTTTTTTTAGATCAAAAAATTTCTCATTCATGTACTTTCCCCGTTGTCGCCCTCGTGCGGGACAACTCTTATTTTCTGCCCGTATTTTCCATTGACTTTATGAGTCAGATTTTAATATATCATATTTCCACTGCATGTACAATAAAGAATTCGAAAAATAAATGCAGTTTTTTATACATAATCTCTTTTCAATTTGAGAAAATAGTATTAATATATTCCTATAACCGTGAAATTGAAAGGAGTACATGTATGGCTAAAAAATTCGGTAAATTTTTAATGTTTACTGCATTCGCCGGAGCTGCTATCGCAGGCGCTTATTATTATTTGCAAAATAAGAATTCTTCTTATTCCGACGACATGGATGACGATGACGATTACGACAACTTCCATGACGATCCCGAAGAGGATGCCGAAAACGATGAAAATGCCCGCAACTATGTTGCACTCGATCTGGAAAAAGCGGAAAATGCCGCTGCATCTGCTGTTGATGCCGTAAAAGACACGGCCGAAACTGCTGCGGAATCTGCTGCTGACGCTATGAAAGACGCGGCCGAAACTGCAAAAGAAGCTGCAAAAGATGTGGCGAAAACAGCGGAGGCAAAGGTAGAAGAATTCTTCGACGATGATGACGACGATAATTCTGCTGATTCTCTTTAAGATTGAATTAGTTGGAAGAACGGCGTAGCTTCAGGCTATGCCGTTTTTTGCATGGCTGAAAACGGCGCACGATGCCGCCGGCTTCCAGTCCCTTATCACGCCCAGGCATCCCGCAGCCGTTTCATTCCCTCCTCAATTTGTTCCATCCGCAAAGATGCATAGCCAAGCGCCACCGTATCCGCTTTCCATTGAGGGGCCATTTCCCCTACGCAGAATTCAGAAAGGCCGTACACCCTTACCCCTGCCTTTGCCGCCGCCCCTACCAGCTCCTCTTCGTTTCTTCCGCGTCTGTCCTGCAAGAGAATATGCAGGCCCGCATTTTCACCGGAAACCGTAAAACTTTTCTCCATGCCCTTTAAGCCGTTCAAAACCATATCATGTTTTTCCCTATATATCTTCCTCATTCGGTTCAGATGCCGTTCAAAATGGCCTTTTCCAATAAACTCATTCAAAATCCTCTGGTCGATCCTCGATACTGTAGTGGAATAAAACGAACATTTTTCTTCATAAATTTTCAGGAGCGGCAAAGGTAAAACCATATATCCGATACGGATCGCCGGAGCAATGGATTTGGAAAAAGTCCCGATATAAATCACCTTCCCTCCCCGGTCCGAAGCCTGCAGGGAAGGAACCGGCTTTCCTTTAAACCGGAACTCACTGTCATAGTCGTCCTCAATCAGATAACGCCCTTCTTTTTCCCCCGCCCATTTCAACAGTTCCATCCTGCGGCCGATCGGCATAACAATCCCCGTCGGATACTGGTGGGAAGGCATCACATAAGCCACATCCGCCTCGCTCGCCCGCAACCCCTTCGCGCTCATTCCGCTGGCATCCATCGTGATCGGGCTGATCCGGTAGGCAAAAGAATCAAAAATCCGATAGGCCCTGCGGTATGTCGGATTCTCCATGGCAATCTTCACATGCCTCCCCAGAATCTTTTCCAGCAGCATCAGCAAATAGTCGTTTCCTGCCCCTATGATAATCTGTTCCGGCCTGCAGTTGACCCCCCGGGATGTATGGAGATAATGGGCGATCGTCTCCCGCAAAATAAAATCCCCTTTCGGCGAACCCGGAAGAAACATCTCGCTGTTGGCATCCACCAAGATGCCCTTCGTTATCTTTTTCCATGTGGCATAGGGGAATGCAGACATGTCTATCGTATTCGGGGAAAAATCATATTCATATGTCTGGCCGGAGCCATACATGCCATAAGTCCCATGCCCTTCTTTTCTTTCCTTTTCCTCGTTTTTCCAACCTTTCCAGCCATCCTCCGGCATTTCTTCCCCCATATCCAGAAGCCCCTCCCCCGGGCAGACAAAATACCCCCTATAAGGCTTCGCCTCAATATATCCCTCGGACAAAAGCTGGTCATAGGCCAGCTCTACCGTGCTTCTTGATACCTGGAGAAATTCTGCCAGAGAACGAGTAGAGGGAAGCTTCTCCCCTTGGAGCAGCTTCCCTTTTCTTATTTCCCTTCTGATATGCAGATAAATCTGTTCATATAAATGTTTCCCGTTGTCCTGTCGCAGTTCAATCGTCAAATCATTCATCCTTACACTCCTGCATGCCGCCAATATTCACAACGATGCATCTATCGGGCCGTCCTCAGCTCCCAGATGCATTTTTCATTTTAATCTGCTTCATGACCTGTTCCTTGAACGCGCGGGCCCTGTCTTTCATCCTCGTATTCGCGCTCGTAGAAACAAGCACGCCGCTGATCAGCTTCATAGCCACATCGTACTGCTCAAACTTGGCCGCCGTAACAGCAATCAGATAATCCACGGTCGATTCATCCATGCCGCACATAGGAAATGTTTCCGACTGCCTCGCCGCAAGAAAACCGTCCAAAGAATTCTTTAAAAATTCCCTCTCTTCTTCATCAATCTTTTTCTTCTTTTCCTCGTATCCCTTCTCATCTTTATTCAGGCTCTCCCCCTGCCCCCGCAGAAGCCATGCCGTCTTCATGCAGATATACGCCTTTTCGCTGGATTTGGCCATTTTCACGATCGCGTTGACAAGCGCCAGCTTATAACGTTCCAGCGCCTCTTCATAGGTATAAGTTTCTTTCGGCTCGTCTTCCCTGGACCTGAAGTTCATGGAAATTTTTTCCTGAATCAGCTTTCTCTGCGGCGAAGTCAAAAATTTAAAATAACGGCTCAGCGCCGCATAACCGCAGCAAGGACACATAACAACATCATATTTCAGCATATCCACATGCTCATACTTGGGCCGCAGATCCATATCGCTGCCGATCAGCCTGGCTTTTCCTACCTTCACCGTCCTCGCCTTGAACTCCTTGTCGCAGACAGGACAAGTATAGGTCTTGTCAAACAAAAGATCCTGTTCATGAACCACAGGCGGAGCCTTCTTTTCCTCTACCTTCTTCTCTTCCTTTTTTGGCTTACTGTATAAGTCCATGCCTTCCAATGCGCCCAGCCCAAACCTGCTTAATCCGGATAACAATCCTCCCATATCGCGAACCTCCAATATCTTATCTTCTTTTTTGTTGCTTAATTTTTGGGCAGTACATAGGAACTTTTCAATGATACAATCCTGTTAAATACAAGCGCATCCTCTTTCGAATCCTTGCAGTCCACACAAAAATACCCCTGGCGTACAAACTGGAAACTGTCAAACGCTTTTGCATCCGCCAGTGCCGGTTCCAAATAACACTCTTTCAGAACCGTCAATGAATTCGGGTTTAAGTTCAAAGATCCGTCTTCATTATATACGCCTTTTTCTTCATCAATAATATTCTCATACAACCTGACTTCCGCCTTTACTGCCTGTGCGGCAGGAACCCAATGAATCGTCCCTTTTACCTTCCTGCCCGTAAATCCCGTGCCGCATTTCGTCTCCGGGTCATATGTGCAGTGTACTTCCACGACATTTCCTTCCTCATCCTTCACGCAGCCGGTGCATGTGACAAAATAAGCATTCATCAGGCGCACTTCATTGCCCGGATACAAACGGAAATATTTTTTCGGAGGTTCCTCCATAAAGTCTTCCCTGTCAATATATAATTCCCTTCCAAACGGCACTTCCCGCGTCCCCATGGCTTCGTTTTCCATATTATTGGCCACCGTCAGCATTTCCGTCTGCCCCACCGGGTAATTATCAATAATCAGTTTCACCGGGTCGAGCGCCGCCATCATCCGGGGCTTTTTCAGTTTCAGGTCTTCCCGGATGCAATATTCCAGCATCGCATAATCCGCCGATGAATTACTCTTGGATACGCCGCACAAATCCACAAACATTTTAATGGATTCCGGCGTAAACCCTCTTCTTCTGAGAGCCGCTACGGATACCAGCCTGGGATCATCCCAGCCGTCCACGATGCCCTCTTCCACCAGTTTTTTAATATATCTTTTTCCTGTCACCACATTCGTCAGGTACATCTTCGCAAATTCAATCTGCCTCGGAGGATGAGGATATTCCAGCTCCCTTACCACCCAGTCATAAAGCGGCCTGTGGTCTTCGAACTCCAGCGTACAGATCGAATGGGTGATCCCTTCTATCGCGTCCTCGATCGGATGGGCAAAATCATACATCGGATAAATGCACCATTTATCCCCAGTATTGTGGTGCGTCATATGGGCCACCCGATAAAGGATCGGGTCGCGCATGTTGATGTTGGGCGACTTCATATCGATTTTAGCCCGCAACACCTTTTCCCCGTCCTTATACACCCCGTTCTTCATCTCTTCAAATAATTTCAAGTTTTCTTCAACGCTTCTGTCCCTGTTCGGGTCTTCCCTGCCGGGTTCCGTCAAAGTCCCTCTGTATTCCCTCATCTGTTCCGCCGTCAGGTCCGACACATATGCCTTTCCTTTTTTGATCAGCTTTACAGCGCCCTCGTACATCTGTTCAAAATAATCGGAAGCAAAAAATAACCGGTCTTCCCAGTCTGCTCCCAGCCAAGCGATATCCTCTTTGATGGATTCCACGAATTCCGTTTTTTCCTTCGTCGGATTCGTATCATCAAAACGCATATTAAACTGTCCGTGGTACTGCTGCGCCAGCCCATAATTCAGCAATATGCTTTTTGCATGGCCGATATGCAGATATCCGTTCGGCTCCGGCGGAAATCTGGTATGCACCCTGTCATATACTCCCTCTGCCAGGTCCTTATCGATCATCTGCTCTATAAAATTTCTGGATACAGTTTCTTTTTCCCCTTCCTGCCGTATATTCTCCGTTTTAACATTTTCACCCATAGCTTTCTCCCGCCGCGTCTTTCCGCCTCCGGCGCGGGATTACCTCCTCATATCAACAATTATAAAAATGAATGTTCAACCAATAATAACTATACTATCATAAAAATACCAATTAATAAAGGTTTAATTTAAAAAAAGACAGCCGCCCGATATTTTCCGGCGGCTGTCACACATCATTTGATTGTATCCGATTTTCCAATAGTTTGCTGAAATGGCTGTAGCAGCGTAAAAACTCGGGCAGGGCCCGCATCTCCACGTCCGAAAAAGACTCTATCAATCCTGCCACCTCGTTCATATAGATCACCCTGGCTTTTACCAGGCTGTCACAAAGCAGCTCATCCACCGAACAATTCAAAATATTCGCTATATCGACAATCCTTTCCAGGCTCACTTTTGTTTTGGCATTTTCTATATTGCTTATATGCTGAGTCGATATGTCCGCTGCCGATGCCAATTCTGCCTGTGACATTCTCGCCTTTTCCCTCCGCGCCCTGATTCTTTCCCCCAATTTCACATAATCAACCGGCATTGCTATCACCATTATCCTTTGTAACGCAGTTTTCCTTGCCAATATTTACCAATATTGCTTTTATTTTATAAAATTTGGTACAAAAATGGAATCAACCGAAGGAATACTCTATCCCTTCGGTTGATTCCGATATTTTTTCTTCTGCCCGCAATCAATGCCCTTTTATTCATCCACGCTGTAATTCGGCGCTTCTTTCGTAATATGGATATCGTGGGGATGGCTTTCCTTCAAGGATGCGGCGGAAATCTTCATGAATCTGCCGTTCTGCTTCAATTCCTCGATGGTCCTGGTGCCGCAGTAGCCCATGCCGGAACGAAGGCCTCCCATAAGCTGGAATACCGTATCTTCCACCGATCCTTTATAAGCGACACGTCCTTCCACGCCTTCCGGAACAAGCTTCTTCGCATCGGACTGGAAATAACGGTCCTTGCTTCCGTTTTCCATCGCCGCTATGGAACCCATGCCCCGGTACACCTTGTATTTTCTTCCCTGGTACAGTTCAAATGTTCCCGGGCTTTCATCACAGCCTGCAAACATGCTTCCCATCATACATACGTTTCCGCCTGCGGCGATCGCTTTTGTCATGTCGCCGGAATACTTAATGCCGCCGTCCGCAATAATCGGAATGCCGTATTCCTTTGCCGCCGCATAAGAATCCATAATCGCCGTGATCTGCGGCACGCCGATGCCGGCCACCACGCGGGTCGTGCAAATCGACCCGGGTCCGATCCCCACTTTCACGGCATCCGCTCCCGCCTCGATCAAAGCCTTCGTTCCTTCCCCTGTCGCCACGTTGCCGGCGATCACCTGCACGTCCGGATATTTTTCCTTAATCATGCGCACGCACCGAAGCACGTTCTCGGAATGTCCGTGGGCGGAATCCAGCACGATCACATCCACTTTTGCATCCACCAGGGTACCCACGCGGTCAAGCACATTCGCTGTAATGCCTACGCCCGCGCCGCAGAGCAGCCGTCCCTGCTCATCTTTGGCGGAAAGAGGATATTTAATCGTTTTTTCTATATCTTTTATCGTAATCAGCCCTGCCAGATTATAGTTCTCGTCCACGATTGGCAGCTTTTCTTTTCTTGCCTTTGCCAGGATCTGTTTCGCTTCCTCCAGCGTGATTCCTTCCCGCGCCGTAATCAGGCCTTCCGAAGTCATCGATTCCTTTATTTTTTTTGTAAAATCCGTCTCGAATTTCAGGTCCCGGTTCGTAATGATGCCCACCAGCCTGCGACCTTCGGTAATCGGCACGCCCGAGATGCGGAATTTCGCCATCAGAGCATCCGCATCCTTTAAAGTATGTTCCGGAGTCAGGGAAAAAGGATCCGTAATTACGCCGTTCTCCGAACGTTTTACCTTGTCCACCTCTTCCGCCTGCGCTTCGATCGACATATTCTTATGGATGATACCGATTCCTCCCTGCCTCGCCATGGCGATCGCCATCCTGTGTTCGGTCACAGTATCCATTCCCGCGCTCATCATAGGAATGTTCAATTTAATTTTTTTTGTCAGCCACGTCGTCAAATCCACCTGATTCGGAATCACTTGGGAATAGCTCGGCACTAACAGCACGTCGTCAAAAGTAATTCCTTCGCCAATGATCTGCCCCATCTTCTTATCCTCCTGTCGTCCTTTCCTTTGATACGATAAACAAATAGTGATGTAAGTTTGAAAAAGTTTATCAAACTTACATCACTATGTCAATCCGTAAATACTTTTCTCGGCGCAATATTTTTAATCGCCTTTACCATGTCCATGCTCGGTTCCAGAATAACCCTGATTCCCCCGTCATAATACATGGCATACCTCATATCCGGCTGGTTTTCCACGCCGGAACTATAGTCTACCGTTTTTACCGTCCTGTTCTTATATTCATCCAAATGCCACGACTTGATCGGAGCAAGAATTTCCATGCTCTCGATCTCGTATTTTGTCACTCTTTTTCTCTTTGTCTTCGCCATCACCTTATCGATGGTAATTTCTTTGTCCAGATAAAGGTATTCATATTCCAGATCGGTATTCATTAAAATAAAGTAAGATGCCGCCGCCATGATAAGACCCACAATCATTGCCGGCCATAGAATAAAGCCCGCCAATATGAATACAACCGCCATCGACAGCGTCAGCATTCTGAGAAATACCATCCCTGTGCTTGTTTTTTTCTTTACCAGGCATTCCACGTATGTTTCGCTCATCATATCTATCCAATCCTCCATGCCGCAGCGCCCCCGCCGGATGCGCGCGTCCTTTTTGTCGTTTCTTTTTGTACTTATTATATTTATGCCCGAAGCATATAGATATCATAGTATATATTTCTTAAACTTTCAAGGGGTAATGGAAGGGAAATCCATTTTGGACGGCTGGCCGGGAAAGGGACTGGGCATGGCGGGGCCAGAAACGCCAGCCCCCTGCCCTGCATATGGCATCCCGGATCCCGCCCTGCCCCTCTCCCTTCCCGGCCAGCCGTCCAAAATGGATTTCCCATAATTTTCCTACGCATCAGCTATCGTTCCATTTTTATGACGAATTCCTCCGTCCCTTCTTCCAGCCTCCGTTCTTCCGTCATAGAGAAGCCATGGGCGCGGTAAAAGCGGATGGCCGCATCGTTTTTTTCCAATACCATAAGGTTTCTGGCATGGAGGCTTTCGATCGCAAAGTCGATCAGCCTGCCCCCGATTCCCTTGTTCTGGAAAAAAGAGTCCACATATAGTTCATGGATCCAGCCGTCTTCCACATGCAGCATCCCCTTTACAAATTCATCGTCATATACCCAGATGCTTTCCAGCTTCTCCTTCCTTTCGATATATTCCTGCGCCAAGGGAAACACCTGGATCTCGCCGAATGATACTTTATCATTATGGAAAATAGACCGATAGTTCATCCTCTTTGTAAAAACCAAAATCTCTGCCAGCCTGGATGCATCCCTTACTGCGGCCTTTCTTATGCAGTTCCTATCATCCAATACTGTTTTGCCAGGCATCACCAATCTAGGTTCTGCACAGTGTTCCCCAATTACTTTCTCCATCCAAATCATATGATACCAGCGGCCAAATTTATAGCCGCACTTGTGAAATTCTCCTACCTGTCTGAAGCCAAGATGCGCATGGAAGTCCGCGCTGTTTTTATTCAGATATTCGTCTTCATGCTCGGGATAGCCAATACAAGCATACAAATTCAAAATCCCCATTTCCCGCAATTTATCCTCAAGCGCCTCATATATCTTTCGCCCTAACCCGCATTTCTGCGAAGTGTGGTCAAGATATATCGTCATTTCGCACGACCAATCATAGGCCGCCCGCCCTATAAAGGGGCCGGCATAAGCATAACCTTGAATTACTCCGTCTTTCTCAATAACGAGATAGGGATAACGCGTTAATGTGTTTTCAATACGCTTTTGAAATTCATCCAGCGTCGGGACTTCATACTCAAAGGTAATTGCCGTATTCTTCACATAATATGCATAGATTTCTAACATGCGTTCTGCATCTTTCACATCTGCATCCCGGATTGTCACGGTTTCCATAAGTTTGTTCCCCCTTCATAAATTTTATGATTTTCCTTTTTCCCTCTATGATTGGCGGTATTATTTCCATTTCATATATAAAAGCGGATATGGATTGCCTTGCTCGTCATGGTCTGTTCGTTTATAAACTTGAAAACCTATATGCTCATAAAAGCCTTTTGCAAGCGGGTTCTGCTCGTTGACAGCCAATTCGTTGACTGAGTAGTTTTCCATCCCATACTGGATGAGCTTTCTTCCCAGCCCCTTTCCCCGTTCTTCAGGCGAAATAAAAAGCATTTCCAGTTTTTGTTCCTCAATCCCCATAAACGCAACAGGGCAGCCGTCTTCCCTTTCAGCAATAATCAAATGCGCGATCCCAGTCAGCGATTGCGGAATATACTTTTTGATTTCTTCTATTCCATTTTCTGACAAAAACAAGTGCGTTGCCTTTACGGATTTTTCCCATACAACGATGAGCTGTTCCAACAGTGACGGCGTTTTTTCCACAACTTCTAAAATTTTCATTTGCTCCTCCTTGCACTTCAGCGTCATTTTCACCCCTTTATCTTACCATTTGTCATTCCCTCTATTCAATGCTATAATATTTTATAATAAACTTTACAGACGCACAATACGTATGGAACATATGGAAAAAATGGAGGAAGAATGGCGCTTGAGAATAAACTAGGTATTCCTAACTCAGCAGAACTCGCAAGAGAAGAAGAACGAATCAGCAAGAAAAAAGCTCTCGAGCTATTCGAAAGCGGATATTTAGACACGCTGGAAGCAGGAGCCTATCGGACACTTGCCCGGATCCACAAATATCTTTTTGGAGAAATCTATGCTTTTGCGGGAAAATTACGGGAGGTGAATCTTGCTAAAGGTAATTTTCGCTTTGTTCCTGTTATATATCTTTCAACATCTTTAGAGAATATCGAAAAAATGCCCCAGGCCACCTTTGATGAGATTATAGAAAAGTATGTAGAGATGAATGTGGCCCATCCTTTCTGGGAAGGCAACGGGCGCAGCGCGCGAATCTGGCTGGACCATATGCTGAAAAAAGAATTAGGTGTCGTCATAGACTGGCAGCATGTGGATAAGAATGATTACCTGATGGCAATGGAACGCAGCCCCGTAAAAGATATTGAAATAAAACATTTGTTAAAACAAGCGCTGACCGACCAAACCAGCAGCAGGAATGTTTATATGAAGGGCATATATTACAGTTATTATTACGAAGGGTACAGCGTATACCGAATGGAGGATATCTATCATGGCAATGAGGGATGAAGTCAAAGAACAGCAGCAAAAGCTAAAAGGAAAAAGTTTTCGGGAAAAACTGGAATATTTCTGGGATTATTATAAAATACACACGATCGTTGTCCTGTTTGCCGTCTTTGCTGTCGGCATATTCATCCGTGATATGGTGGCGCACAAGGACGATGCTTTTTCTGCCGTCGTCCTCAATTCCTATGGTTATGAAAGGCAGGCAGAGTTCCAGGAAGATTTTGCGGCTTATGCGGGCATCGATACGCAAACCTATCAATGCCAGATCGACGCTTCCTCCACCCTTTCCCTTGATGCCATGACGCAGATCGACCTGGCATTCACCCAGCGGCTTGCCGGAATGGTACAGACCAACGCTTTGGATGCCTTTGTCAGCGATGCGGAAATCTTCGGGCATTATGCGGCAGATATGATGTTCCAGGATCTGCGTGTGGAATTGGACGCAGAGGAATATGAAAAGTATGAACCTTATTTTTACTATATAGATGCCGCCCTTATCGAAGAGCAGGCCAAGGCGCAAGAAGAACCTTATATGGATTCCCCCATGGAAACCGCCGAAGACCCTGCCGACCCCTCCGCCATGGAAGAGCCGGTGCCGGTAGGCATCTATCTGCCGGACTCTTCGAAGCTGGCACAGTGGAACTGCTATGCCAATATTGATGAAAGTCCTGTCTTCGGCTTTGTATTCAGCGGGCAGCACTTGGATATTGCCCATTTATTTCTTGCTTATCTTACGGAGTAAAAAAGTATTTTCACTTCCTTCTCAAACCGGACTCTTTGAGGATCAATTTGGATTCTATCCGATCGTCCTCTAGCACGGCCATTTTCTTTGATTTTTGGTGGATTTGTCTAAAGAGCAACTTTGTTTCTTTGCTCATTCAAATATTCCGCATACTCTAATTGAAGATTCACTGCTCTTTTGATCTGCGACTTAACAGTTGCTGAAAGCGCTTGGTATTCTATTTGCTGCTGTAACAAGAACACATAATAAGAATCCAGTCTTTTCGCACAATGGAGAATCCGTTCACTGCGTCTGCATCTTGACACAACATCCTTTGCGGCTCTATTCGAATATGATTTTTCAACAACCAACCAATTTTCAAACCCTTCCATAATCCATATGTAATCCTGTCCTATATTTTCAGAAGCTGGTATAGAATCCATATACTGGACAAGGGCTGCTGCAACGAATTCTGCCAGCTTAACCGGAACTGCATTTCCAATCATCTGTTCGGTATCTGTTTTATTTCCAATCCATATAAAGTCTTTCGGAAATGTTTGTACTAAAGCTCTTTCTGCAGTCGTTAAAGCTCTTACGAAAGGACTAAGTTCGCACGCATCATTAGGATGTCCAGGATAACCTTTGGGTACAGGTCGATTAACCCCTCTCATAGTAGGCGCTGGCTCATCAATTGAAAAAATAGCCCTTCGACTATAATTCCTCGGGTGCCTATAGTAATATTCAAATCCCAATTCATCCCCATAATAATCCCGAAGCGTAGTAGATTTTTTGCTTACTTTTTCACTGATAATATCACAAACCGCATTATCTTCGCCATTAAGAATACCAATGCAGAAAAACCGTTTTCTCTTTTGGGGTACGCCGCATTTACTGGCATCAAGAATCATTTCTGTAAGTCCATATCCATTCGCCTTATACAGTTCCCTTGCCACAGCAAAAGCGTTGCTTTTTGCCGCACGGTCAACATTTTCCATAACAAAATATAAAGGTTTTACGGAACACACAATTTCTGCAAATGATTCCGTCAGTCCAGCACGCTCAGACTCCACTCTCTTCCCTGCAAACGAAAAGTCCTGACAGGGAGGCCCCCCAATGATGAGATCCGGTGCATAATCTTTTATTAATTTAATTGCTGTTTCTGTATCAGATAAGTCTACCCTGTGTATAGGATGATTAAAGTTTTTTTCATAACAGTTCGCCGCAACATCCCAAAATTCAAAGGCTGCTTCTATATGAATTCCTGCGTTCTGGAATCCCAATGACAGCCCTCCGCATCCTGCAAACAAGTCAACTGCCCTAAGCATATCTTTACCCCCTGTTCAATCTGAAACTTTTTTGTTATAATTTTTATTTATAAAAGCAAACCTTTAGCTTCCAAATAATAAGAGTATTATACTTGAACAGATAAAAGGCGTCAAGTATTTGACGTCATTTCTTAAAAGGAGATGGTGATTATGTCAAGCGGCTTATTTGGTATCAAACATTCTAATCGTTCCGCAGATGATCATTGGGGTAAAAACTGTTTCAATTCCAGTTTTCCGGCAGCCGCCGCAAATTACATGATGGCCAATGATATTCCGGCAATTTATATCCATTTAGATATTGCAAATGGCATACCAAAAGTAATTGCTTCTGAAATACCTATTAAAAAAGTCTTTAACTGTAAAGATAAGCAGGCGGATGAACTCTATTTCTCATTTGAAAGTATATATGAACCATATCAAGCGTACTCTTTTGATGCTATAGATGGAATAGATTTAGTCATCAAGGATTTACATGGTAATTTTCTTTCGCCATTGGAAGTCAAACTGACCGTTCTTCCAGATAATACTACATATAAAAGAGCCGAAGAAAACTGGGGGGCTGAAATGGTCGTACGCTCCGCAACCACTTCTTATTGCGCATTGGGAATGTTTGATGCCGTTAAGGATAACACCCAAGAGGTCCGTGATGTTTTTGAATCAGCATGTTCTGCAATTCAAGGGTGGGATAACGATTTTGAAATGACTCATAAAATACCAGCACTAAGCAGCAGCATTAATGAATTCCAGAAAAAATATTATACCAAACAAAAACCTTTGCTTATGCAGACATTATGGAAAACGCAAGGAAAATCCCCTTTATTAGCCGAACAGGCATTTGACATTGTTATTTGGAGCGATTATGCCTTTTCAAGATTATTCATTGACGGATCATATGAAACCGCAAATACAATGAGCCGGCCAATGAGAGCTACCGCCAGGCTTGCGCGGTGCCTTTGGGAATTAAGCAAGTCAGGGAAAATCCGTGTTGCGGACATTTACCGCCAAATGGCCTTTGGCAATCAAACAGACAAGGAATTCTCTATCCCTGGAAATAAATGGAGGACATATGTAGAAACACCACGCACAGTCAAACCCATTCTTCACAAAACAGCCGTTCATTCCATCATAGAAAACGGCTATATTGAAAAACTTAGTCCCGAAAGACGTTTTGATCAAACTCTTTATTTTACTGTCCGTAACCAAAGCTAGCTGTATAGCAAAGGCTGAAGCACTCTGTCCATGCCCCAGCCCGTATCGATCATGAAAAATACATAATCCGGCTTCCTTTCATTTGGACTGCAGCCCTTTCACAGCTGCAGTTCCACAAATATCTTATAAATCGCCCGGATCGCGTTTTCAAAATCATCGTCGGAAACGCCGATAATAATATTCAGCTCGCTGGAACCCTGGTCGATCATCCTGACGTTTACATTGGCATGGGCCAGCGCCGAGAAGATTCTCCCTGCCGTTCCCCTCGTGGACTTCATGCCGCGCCCCACCACCGCGATCAATGCCAGGTCCGATTCGATATCTATCGTATCCGGGTCGGCCAGCCGGTGGATCGCGGACACGACTTTCTGTTCTTTATCGATAAATTCATCCTGATGGACGAAGACTGTCATCGTATCGATGCCGGAAGGAACATGTTCAAAGGAAATCCCATAGTCTTCAAATGCCTGGAGGACCTTTCTCCCGAATCCGATTTCCGAATTCATCATATCTTTTTCAATATTAACGGAGCAAAAACCCTTCTTCCCTGCAATGCCCGTAATCACATACTTGGATTTCTGGCAAGTGCTTTCCACGATCCATGTGCCTCTCGCCTCCGGACAGTTCGTATTGCGGATGTTGATCGGGATGCCCTCCCTCCTTACAGGGAAAATCGCGTCTTCGTGAAGCACCGCCGCCCCCATATAGGCCAGCTCCCGCAGCTCCCGGTAGGTGATGGTATCGATTCCCGGCGGATTGTCTATAATTCTCGGGTCAGCCAGCAGGAATCCTGACACATCGGTCCAGTTTTCATATACATCCGCTTTTACCGCCCGCGATACGATGGAACCCGTGATATCGGAACCTCCCCTGGAGAATGTCTTGACCCGGCCGTCCTCATATGCCCCATAAAACCCGGGTACTACCGCCCGCTCCACGCCATCCAGGCGTTTCGCCAGCACATGGTTTGTTTTTTCCGAATCGAATTCCCCCTGTTCATTAAAAAAGATCACCGTCGCTGCATCCACAAATTCATAGCCAAGATACGCCGCCATAATAATTCCGTTCAGGTATTCCCCCCGGGATGCCGCATAGTCCTCCCCAACTTTTTCCCTGAAATTTTTCTCAATCGTCTGGAACTCGCCGTCCAATGATAAATCCAGATGCAGGCCATCTATAATTTCTTTATAACGCGCTTCAATCTCCTGCAATCCAGCCTTGAAATCCTCGTCCGCTTCCGCTTTCGCATAACAGGCATAAAGCATATCCGTCACCTTCGCATCCTTATCGAAACGTTTGCCGGGCGCGGAGGGTACGACATACCGCCTTTCCTCATCGTTGCGGATAATATCCCCGGCCTTCATGAACTGCTCCGCGCTGGCCAGGGAGCTTCCCCCGAATTTGACTACTTTTTTCATAATATTTTCTCCGTTCTGCCTTTTCTAATTTTATATGATCAAGACTCCAAAAAGTGTCCGATCAACCGATATCCCTGCTCCTCATAATTCCCGCTTTTTTTTCCTGCCTCTTCGTTATAATCCCAGTCCCTTTCAAGAGGCATAGTGCTGTCATACAGCATGTAAGGCACGCTGTCCGCCGTATGGGTGCGCACCCGTATGGGCGTCGGATGGTCCGGCAATACCATCAGGCGGTAGTCCGCATAGCTGTTATCCAGACATTCCGTCAATGGTTTCAACACCCTTTCATCCAGATATTCGATAGCCTGTACTTTTCTTTCCACGCTTCCCTGATGCCCCATTTCATCGGGAGCTTCCACATGGATATAAGCAAAATCATAGCCGTCTTCCAGCAAAGCTTTCAAAGCGGCCTGTACCTTGCCTTCATAGTTGGTATGTAAACCGCCATTCGCCCCCTCTACCTGGCTGACGCCCATGCCGGCCCCTGCGGCGATCCCTTTCAGCAAGTCCACCGCCGAAACCATCATTCCCTTTTTCCCCGTTTTTTTCTCAAATGAATCCAGCTTCGGCTTCGTTCCCGCCCCCCAAAACCAGCAGCAGTTGGCGGGATTTAATCCCTTCTTTTTCCTCTCCTGGTTGATCGGGTGGCTTGCCAATATATCATAGCTGCGCTTCATCATTGCCCGCAGCGTTTCATCTTCTGGCAGATACTGCCCGATCGTCTGTCCCAGCACATCGTGGGGAGGCGTCAGTTCCACCACTTCTCCCCTGTCCCAGATCAGACAATGGCGGTAGCTCGTTCCCACATAAAAACGGTATGTATCCGTTTCCAGTTCCTTCCTTACTGCCTCCAGCAAGACGGCGCAGTCCTCCGTGCTGATTTCGCCGGAACTGTGGTCGATGATCTTTTTTTCTTCAAAAGCTTCCTCTTCCTCCGAAATAGTGACGATATTGCAGCGCAGCGCAACATCCGTTTCCTTCATCGCCACCCCGATGCTGAGCGCTTCCAGCGGAGAGCGCCCCGAATAATAGACCGCCGGATCATAGCCGAGTACCGCCAGGTTCGCCGTATCGGAACCGGGCTTCATCCCTTCCGGTATCGTATGCACCATCCCGATCTGCGACATCTTGCTCAGCCTGTCCATCGTAGGAGTCTTTGCAAAAGCAAGGGGAGTCTTCCCTCCCAGACTCTCGATCGGCTCATCCGCCATCCCGTCCCCAAGCACAATAATATATTTCATTCCCATATCTCTCCTCCACCGCATGAGAAGAACGCCGCGTTTTGGCGTTCTTCAGTGTGAAGAGCGGTTCGTTACGAACCCTAGAAGTTCTTGGCGAAGCACCCACTGGTGCAAGCCTTGGAACTTCTCTTCACACTAGCCTTCCAGTCTTATTCTATTCAAAACACAGCCCAGTTTTTCCGCTTTTTCATTAAATTCCTTTTCGCTCATCTCTTCCGTAATAAATGCATACTCGTCTTTCACGTCCGCCACCACTACCCGGATCAGGCCGAAAATATCCACCGCTTCTTTTTCCAGCCCTGCCTTCGTACGGACAAAAAAGCGATGCCTGATATTGTCCACATTCGTCTGTTTGACATCCTCGTCATCCCAGAAACACATAATCGTCTTGCCGATATGCCTTGCACAGTCCACCACGTCTGACACGACGGCGCTCGCCGTCGGGAGCTTGCCCGCGCCCCGGCCGTAATACATGGAATCCCCCAGCATATTGCCATGGACAAATACCGCGTTAAACACGCCGGTCACGCTGTACAAGGGATGGCTCATCGGAATCATAAACGGAGCGACCATGGCATAAAAACTGCCGTCCTCGCATTCCCGGCTCATAGCCAGCAATTTAATGGAGCGGTCCAGCGCCCGCGCATATACGAAATCTTCCGCCGTAATCTTCGTAATTCCTTCCGTATAAATATCCTCATATTTCACATTTTTTCCCGTCATCAATGAAGAAAGGATCGCAATCTTGCGGCAGGCATCGTAACCTTCCACATCCGCTTCCGGATTTCTCTCCGCATAACCTTTTTCCTGAGCTTCCTTTAATACCTCTTCAAAGCCTGCTCCTTCTGCCGCCATTTTAGACAGAATATAATTCGTCGTACCGTTTAAAATTCCTGTAATCCCGTCAATCTTTTCCGCCGTCAGGGAATAATTGATCGGCCGGATAATCGGAATCCCGCCGCCCACGCTGGCCTCGAACAAATAATTGCATTTATGTTCCTTCGCCAGGCGGATCAGCTCCGGCCCATGGTTGGCCACCAGCTCTTTATTCGAAGTGCAGACGCTCTTCCCCTGCAGGATCGCCCTCTTGGAAAACTCATAGGCCGGGTGAATCCCCCCCATCGTTTCGCAGATCACCTGAATCTCCGGGTCATTCATAATCACTTCCACGTCATGCACGACCTTGTCTTCATACGGGTCGCCAGGAAAATCCCGCAAATCAAGGATATATTTAATGTTCAGGTTTTCCCCCGATTTTTTATTGATCTCTTCCTTATTCTTTTCAATAACCTCTACTACTCCGCTTCCTACCGTTCCATATCCTAATACCGCTACATTTATCATTTTTTCTTCCTTCCTCCTTGTTAAGTTTTGGACAAAACTTTCACATCATGCACGCCTTCCTGCCGCTCCAGCACTTCCAGCATCCGCGACATATCCCCCGTTGCCGGAAGAACCTGGACGCTGATGCTGAGCGACGCGATCCCGTTGATCGGGATGCTCTGATGGATCGTCAAAATATTGGCTCTGAAGTCCGCGATCACTTTTAATACATCCGACAGAAGCCCCGGCTCATCATTGATCTGCAGCGTCAGCGTAATCGTCGTTCCCTGGGAACTGTCATGGAACGGGAAAATATCGTCCTTATATTTATAAAAAGAACTGCGGCTTACCCCCAGCCGCTCCGTCGCCTCATGAACGCTCGCCGCCCTGCCCGTCTCCAAAAGCCTTTTGGCTTCCACCACCTTTAAAAGTACCTCCGGCACCGCTTTTTTCTTTACAACAAAATAACCGCTCGTGGTATCCATATCATACACCTGTGCTTCCTTATATAGCGCCAAAAAAGATGTACGGGAATGTATCTCCTTAACGTACATCTGTATGTCACCGAAAGATATTCTATCATATTGGCCGGCATATGGCAACTAAAAAATACCATGGAAACCAATTTGGGCATAGGGCATATGAATAAGATACCATTTCCATTTTGTTATATTTTTGCCCCAAAACGGATATGCTTATTAAAACAAAAATTTGATTTTACTATTTATATTGTATATGATACAATAATATAAATGGTGGCACAAAACAAAAAATTGACTTTGGAGGGTTCCATGATACTTAATTATAAATTCCAGAACTTTATGTCCTTTCGAGAAAATGTAGAATTTTCCATGTTGGCACCAAAGACAAAAGTAAAAAACAGATTTCCAAACAATTATATTTCTTCGGATATCGGAATTGATGTGTTGAAAACTGCTGTAATAATTGGTGAAAACGCAGGAGGAAAATCTAACTTTGTCAGAAGTTTGTCCTATCTGCAATCTTTCTTTTTAGAGACTGAAGCGGTAAAAGCATATAGGAATATTGTAAATGCGAATAACAATCATGATTTTTGCCCTAAGAAGAATACGACCTTACAATCTTTCAATATCGAGATATTCCTAGAAAGGGATACCTTATATCTCTATCAATTGGAAATAGATTTTGTAGGGATTGTAAAAGAAGCCTTTTATTTTAAGAATCAAGCAAAAAATAAATATAAAAAAATTTTTTCGATGGAAAGAAAAGACTACACGATCGAATGCGAAAATGAAAACCAATGCACAAGTAGCAATAAGTGCCATACCCAGGCAACAATCTCATATCTTTTGAACGGGCCGGAATCTGAAAATAAAATAGGCGAGTCGCTGGAAAAAGCCGCCAATAAAGAAAAATCACTCGGATTAACTATCACTAAGTTTGCAATGTTAGGCAATGAACATGCCATCGCTTTCACAAACTGGATAAAAAATGATTTATGCCCCGAAACGAATATGATAAATTACGACATTTATAAATCTATGAAAGGCGAAGAAGAGGATTTTCGTATCTTACATGATGAAAGATATTTAGATATTTTTAGAATGATCGATCATAGCATTATAGATTTCAAAGTGGATGAAGAAAAGCCGTTTTCAAAAACAATGATAGTCAGGAAGAAACAGGACGGCAGTACATTTTCCAGAGAACTTTCACAGGATTCGAACGGTGTTCGTGAATTCTTTGCATGGGCGGTTCAGATTTTTAAAGTCGTATATGAAAATAAAATTGTCTTTGCAGATGAAATGGATCGAGTGTTAAATCCTATTTTATCAGACAAAGTTATTTCTTATATCTGCGGGAAAAAACACTTTGGACAATTTATCTTCACTACACACAATGTTTTGCATCTCGATTTAAAGAATTACATGAAAGAACAAATCTATTTTATCACAAAAGATATTGAAACTTTAGAGTCAGAATTATACTCGTTAGCAGATTTTCCAGAAATACGATATGAAACTACTAAAATATATGAATTTTATATGAAAGGTATTTTAGGGGGTACATCCATTGAGTAGGAAAACACGTGTAACAAAGAAGAACTTCAAAGTTTTTTGTGAAGGAGATACGGAATATCATTATATAGACGAAATGCGGCGGCAGAAAAAATTATCGATTGCTCTTAAACTAGTAAATATGAAAGGCGGCGGCTATAGCAACTTTCTTGAACAAATCAAAATTGACGGAACTGCCAATTGTTTAGCGAAATTTATCATTATTGACGGAGACCGTGCCATAGCAGATGAGGGCGAAAGGAAAAATCTACGAGAGCTTTTAGAATATTGCATTTTGCAAAATCGGAGCGGGAGAATTCCACATTTTCTAGTTATCAACTATCCTGATTTTGAATATATTGCTTGTCTGCATACTCCAATATATAAAGGACAAAATGCTGTCATTGCTAAGAAAAGAAAATTGTTTTGTTATTAACAATTACTCCATTAACCAAAAGCAATATGAAATAAAAATTTCCACTATTTATGATTGGGATAAATTAGGAAGAAAAGGTTCAAACATAAATGAATTTTTTGAAGTAGTAAGTAACTTTCATACATAAACAGCTTCTTATTCCTCATATCAGCAGGACGACATAGCTTTTCAGCTATGTCGCCTATTGGAATAAAATTACTTCCTTATCATGTTTCGTGCTCCATCCCCACCGCTTTCCGAAGCTCCTTCTCAATTTGATCCGCAGCGTCTGCATTTCCGGCTTGTATTTTCAGTTCCTCTCTTGGAATCCGGATCACAAGCGCCGACCCCGACCGGCCGATCTTTGCAATATCGCCAAGCAAATAACTCTCCGTCTCATAGACGGGCAGCAGAATTCCTTTCATCCTCTCCCCGCCAATCAAAAGCCTCTTCTCCGTAACTGCCAGAACCGTATGCCACATCATCTGCCATTCATTTCTAGAATATTCCTCCATAATGGCCGAAAAAATCACTGATTCGCCTTCTTCCAATTCTTTCTCCACTTTCGCAAATGCGGCCCGGTAATTCTTTTTATCCGTTGTTCTGTATTTCTGCGCAAAACGCAGCATTTCCTGTGCATCCCTCATCCTGACACCTCCTGCATTCTTTGACAATAATTCGATCTCTTTTCGTGTAAGAAGGGCATTCTGACGGTTACAAGCAAAACCGGCCAATTCCAGCACTATGCCGAGTACCGCGAAGGTTCCCGTCAGCCGGCCGTCCGCCCTGTCAGGAAACAGAATGGACAAAATCCCGAACTGCGACTGTCCAAGAGCCAGAAGCAGACAGACCATCCCGGCTCCGAAATAACCCCCGAGCCTTTTGGCCTTGCTTTGCTTCTCCCGGCCTGACCAGGCAAGAAGCACATCCACGCTGCCCAGGACTTCCACATTCGCCTCTTTTTCCATCCGTTTTCCATTTAAAAGCTCCGGGACAGTTACGTCCAACTCCCTGGCGATATCCCATAAAAGAGAAAAGTCCGGCATGTTGCGTCCGTTTTCCCATCGGGAAACGCTGCGGTTGCTGACTCCCAGGCGTTCCGCAAGCTGCTCCTGTGTCAGTCTCTTTTCCTTCCGCAAAAGGGCGATCCACTTTCCAATCCTCTCCTGATCCATCGAATAACCATGCTCCTTTCTACACGAAAACTGTATCACGGCGGCATCAAAAAGAACAGGACACAAAGCGAGAATACCAAATAGGCAGGTTTTTTATGATTCTATCCATCCACTGTATTCAAAATACCGATAAATACAGGAACATTTGTTTCATTTTCCACAATGGCATATACAAAAGGACTTCTCAGATACACATAGTATATCTCCATATCCGGCTCCTCCGCCGCTTCGGCCACGCATTCCTCCACCGTTGCCGCCAGCGCCTCCGTGCCTAGCTCTCCCACGGAAATGCAAGTCCTATGGATTACCTTGCTGATGTAAATATTCTTATCCGGAATAGCCCCCATTCCTCTGAAATCCGCCCTTTCCCGATTGAAGGCATCCTCCATTCCAAGCCCTGACAGAATGCCGCCCAGATCCGCCTCATATTCCGCTTCGAATTTGGGAAGGCCGGTCTCCACGATCACTTCTGTCTTTGCTTCCGACAACAGTTCCCGGAAATGCTCCCCGTCCATGGACTCCATATACTCTTCCGGGCTTATTCCTTCCTCAGGCTTTATCGCCACAAAACAAAAACCTTCCTTATAAGGTTTGACAAAACCGACTGCATTTTCATCCTCAATATATGTGCTCTGCGTCGCATACATATAAAAAACTTTTTCTTTTTCCCCCATGGCGTTTGTAAAACTTCCTTCGCTTACCTGATATTCCTCATAAGGGCGCATCCACTTTGCATCGAAAACGACGGTATTCACCAGATACATGACCGCATCCTCATCGATCTTGTCCAGAATATTCTTTACCTTCCCGCCGGTCTTCTCTTCCACCCATGCATTGATGTTCCCCAGGGCATCCCCGCGAAACGGCATCTGGTAAATATCGGCATCATAATAAAAAGCATTCCTTTCCAGAAACCCTTTTTCCAATGCCAGCTGCTCATCGTCCCGGAACCATACAGAGTTCGCGATGTCCAGCTTTGTTTCCTCCATACTGGCAAACCCTTCCGCCCACGCTTTCAGGTTCCTGTTCCAACTGTCCATATCCTGATTTTCCCCCAAAGCAGAAAGCATCTGGTTCAGCGTGTCCCCTTGGGCCCCGTTAGCCGTCATCGCCAGGGCCGTCATCACGGACAGCGGAGACACCATGACATTATCCCCATTTTTTCCCGCCATATTCCCTTTCAGAAGTTCGACCGCAAAATCTGTAGCATCCGCATAAAGAATTTCTTCCGGGGCTTCCGTTGTTTCATATTCCGCCGCTTCTCCTCTTCCCTCTCTGACCTCGCGCATCAGGTCTTCCGCCGTGTTTCCGTTTTGCCCTGTTTCCTGCCCTGCCGCCCCTTTCCGTTGTGTTTCTCTTTCTCCGCACCCGCAGCACAACAGGCAAAAAACCGCCGCAAAAGCCAACAGCCTTGCTGCATTCGCCAAATTGGCTTCTGACTCATTGCCTCCGTGAATAACCATGCTTCTCCTCATCCGCATTCCTCCTCTGTTCCGGCCAAAGGACTTTCCTCGTCCCCATTCATCTTCTTCCATTCATCCTTTTGTATTCCAGGATCTCTGTCTGGATCAACGTATAATCCCTCTCAAACAACTCTTCGCAAAGCTGGGCCTGCAAGACATGCTCCGGCACCTTTTCCAATATTTTGCCCGCCACGAAGCGTTTGCTCTTTTCTTTATATTTCGGCAGTCCGTTCAATTCCTGGATGTGGGCCAGTTCCGGCCTCCATAAAATGCTGATCTTTTTCTTCCAGTCCGCTCCCGGGTTCCTGCCCGGCCTGCGCAGGATATAAAAATCCACGCCGCTTTCCGTCCGCTCTGCCGTAATGATTCCCCACCATCCCGGCACATGTTCTTCCACATGCAGCCCATGGCTCGCCCCGACTGCCACATAATTATAATCATAATATGCATTATAGTCCTTTACCTGGCGCTCCAGCCTCGCATAGGTGTCCGCATCGCTTTTGATTTCAATGCCGTATAATGCATTCGGCGTCACCATAACCACATCAGCCCTGGATCTTCCTATCGTTTTCTCTTCCAATATCCTGATCTTCCCATATGTTTCTTCCAAAAAATCAAACAGCGGATCCCGGATATCCTTGTCATGCAATCTGTTCTTCATCTGTTTTCCTGTTAAAGCCAACAACCGCGCGGCATTCGCCAATATGCCCAAATCAGCTCCTGATTGGTTTCCAGCATAATGCCTGGCTCATTGCCTGCGGAAGTGAATTTTCTTTTTTACATTATTATACAACACTTATTTGCCAAAGAAAACCGATAATCCGCAAAGCCAACAACTCCGCTGCAAGCAACGGGCTTCCATTTCTCCGAATTCTAAGCGCAGAAATGCAGTTTTTCCAGCCAGGATATCACGTCTGCCAGCGAAGGCAATTCTGCGGTCTCCATTCTGCGGAATTCCTCCCCCGGCTCTTTCATATCCGGAATACAGATTACATCGATTCCCGCCGCATATGCCGCTTGTATCCCCGCCTCGCTGTCTTCCAGCACAAGGCAGTTTTCCGGCGGTTCTTTCGCATATTCACATGCTTTTTTAAAAATATCGGGATAAGGCTTCCCCCTTTCCACATCCTCGCCGAATACCATATGATCAAAAAATGCCCCTATCCCGTTCTGTCCCAGAACGCCTACCGCGCGTTCTTTCGTACTGGAAGAAGCCAATATGATTGTATACCGCCTCCTTTTCAAATAGGACAACAGCTCCCGCGCGCCTTGCTTCAGCGCAACTCCTTCCCTGAAATACTCTTTTTCCCTTTTTTTCGCAAATGCCAGGCCGTCTTCCAGAGAAATCGGAAGGCCATATGCGCCGATTAGTGTCTGCATGTTCCTGATTTCCGTCTTCCCGCTGTAGTCATGAATATACTCTTCCATCGAAATATCCTTGTGATAGTTTCCCGTCAGATCGCGGTATATCCGATAACTGATTGTTTCACTGTCGATCAATAAACCATCCAAATCAAAAATAATTGTATTTTTCATAACTCCTCCTTACTGCCTCTTTGCGGCATCCTAAGCCTGGCGAAAACATTATTTATTATAAATATTCAGACTTTTACTTTTATAGCGCTTTTATATTTTACTAAAGATTTCAGCATTGCCGCTTTAGAAAAAACGACGTATAATATAACAAAAGCGACAGGAGTTGATTTTATGATCCGAAACAGGAATTCCCTGGTTATCGATGAACGCGGAAAAGAACTGCCGGAAGAAGGGCTGCTGTTATTCGATCTGTCTGCCAACGACGGCGACATCCACCAATTTGCCGCAGGACATATCCCCTCCCATTGGCATAAGGAATTAGAAATATTTCTTTTGCTGGAAGGTTCCATACGCCTTGGAGCGGGAGACCGCATTTACCAGCTGCAGGCCGGGGAAGGATGCTTCATCAACACGGAAGTCATCCATTCTTTCACCGCCGCCGTACCCTCTCCCTGCACTTACCGTTCCTTTGTTTTCGACCCGGACATCGTAGGCGGAGTTCCGGGGAGCATATTTGACACGGCCTATGTACGCCCCTTGCTGGAAAGCGGCGTTCCTTTCCTGAAATTCCAGCCGGAAACAGAGGATAAATGCTATTGGGAGCAGTTTCAGCGGGCTTTTTCCGCATGTCTGGAAGAAAAAGACGGGTATGAATTCCAGGTGCGGGACGCTCTTTCCCGTATATTGCTGTATGTCAGGGCAAAAAGCCAGGCTGTCCCTGCCCGCACCGCCCCATCCGCCCGTGAAACGCGTTTAAAAGAAATGCTCCTGTGGATCGACGGCCGTCTGGCAGAAAATATATCGGTTTCAGACATTGCCGGAGCCGCCAATATCTGCCCGAGGGAATGCCAGCGTATCTTCCAGCAATATCTGCATAACAGCCCGATCGAATACGTCCGCCGGAAAAGACTGTTTGCCGCCGCCAAACAGCTGTCTTCCACAGACCGCCCCATTACAGACATTGCCTTGGGCTGCGGTTTCTCCAATCCAAGTTATTTTTCCAGGCAGTTTAAGGAATTCATGGGCAGCACTCCCGGCGCATACCGCGCGATTGCCAAAACCGCGATCCCTGCCGCCGCCAGTATCACATAAACGGACTGCTCAAACTGATCGAATAAGATACCGTAAAGAGCCTGGCTCAGCGGCTGGGCACACATGGAAATTGCCATGGAATAGGACATCACTTTGCCGATCAGGTGGTTCGGCGTTTTTGACTGGATATCAGTCAGCGCAAAAATCGAAAAAACAGACGCCGCAATCTGAATGCCGCAGAATCCGACTAGATTTACCGTATATTTTGCCATGTCCCCGATCGGCAGGAGAAATGCCGCCCCAGCCAACAGGAAGCATATGCCCACCGGCGCGACCCACACGGAAAGACTGTTCGCCTTTGCAGACGACCCGTTTTTCCCTTTCCCTGCCAGCACAGAGGCCGCGATGCCGCCAAGGATTGCCGCCAGACCCATCAGGCTTTCCGCAATGCCATACATTCCGGCTCCCATTCCGAGGACATGGCGGACGATAAACGGCAGGCCGACAACTGCCGCCCCCGCAACCAAAAAATTCATTGCCGTCGCCAAAAGCAGCATTTTTAGAATATCCGGCCGCTCCTTGCCGATAAACTGCACGCTCTCCTTAAAATCATTTTTTACGATCGTCCCTATCTTTTCTTTTTTTGCAGGCCTGTCATACTCCAGCCTGATCAGGCATTCAAATCCCGCCGTCAGGAAAAAGCAAAGCATCACAAAAAACATCACAGACTTAATCCCTACTGCCGTATAGAAAACACTGCCCAGAACAGGTGCAGCCAAAGATGCGGCCGCCGCCACTTGGTTGACCACGGCGTTTCCCTTGATCATATTATCTCCTGTCTGCATCTGCGGAACACATGCCTGCACGGTAGGCGATTCAAAAGCGCCCAGAACAGACAGAACCATGAGCAGTCCTCCAATCAGCACAATATCCATCCGATGCATGGCGCTGCTGCGAAAAAGCAGTGCCGTAGCCAGGACAGATATGCCGGACAGCAGATCCAGCCCCACCATAATATTCCTTCGGTTGGCCCTGTCTGCCAGAATGCCTCCCAGGGGCGACAGCACAATGGACGGAACAGCCGCAAATGCCAGAATACCCGCAAAAACAGCGGCAGAACCCGTCGTATCCAATACATACATAGAGAGGGCGAATTTTAAGATAACATTCCCAAACAAAGAGCTGACCTGCCCTAAAATCAACATGGTAAAGTTCCTGGAAAACAATTTTTCTTTCATTTATTTTCTCCTTTCATACATTCTGAATGAATGTATATTTCCTAAAGATAACCACCGAACATATCGAACTGTCGGTGGCCATGGTTTCCTTTATTGCGCTTCTTTCCTGCCATAGAGTCCCTTTTCTACCGCATCCATGATGACATGGATAACCTCGTCGTCAAATAAGGGCAGTCCCATGGCGGCGAACATATCCCTTACAAGCTCGAACTTGCGCTTGATTTCTTCCTTGTTTGCCGGATAAATGGATGGCATGATCCATATGTCCAGCAACGGCAGAAGCTCTGCCAGCTCTTTCGCATATTTTGTGCGAATGGAGCCGTCCCTGTTCCCCTCCTCGATCAGCTCCTGGAAAAAAGGGCTTAAGATGCGGCGGTTTGTTTCTATCGTCCCTGCCAGAATACGGGGATTTTTCATAATCGGTATCGCCTGTCTCGTGATTTCCATCCGTTCCTGGTCAGACAGGTTCCGCAGCATAGCCGTCCTCATTTTCTGAAGTCCGTTCAAGTCCTTGCGGCTCCTGATCTCCTCAAAAGGGTTGTGGTCAAAAAACATCTGATCGCCCAAAGCATCCATAATATCTTCTTTGGATTTGAAATGATGGTAGATCGCCCCTTTTGTCAATCCGCCCAGTTCATCGACAATATCCTGGATCGTCGTGTTGTCATAGCCCTTCTCCAAAAATAATTTCTGGGCTGCTTTCAGTATTTTTTCTACCGTTACCTCGGGATATTTATTCCGCGCCATATAACTTCTCTCTTTCTTTTACATTCATTCAGTATGTATCTATGGTATCATTCGGCATTTGGCATGTCAAGTTCTATTTGTTTAAAGCGGGCAACATCTGTCAATATATATCTGTACTTTTCCCATATACTTTTAATATATAATTGACATAGCGTAATACGATTCGTATAATAATAATATAAGGAAAAAGATTTTTCCATAAAATAGTGTTCGCTCCCCGATATGCGGCTTATAAATGGTCGGGACGACAAATAATGTTCGCTCCCCGATATGCGGCTTATAAATGGTCGGGATTAAAATGTTTGTAATGCCCTGCCAAAAGGCAGGGTGTTACTGCTATTCATATAAAATGTATCATTCATTTAAAGGATTTTCTTATGTTACAAGCCCAGTTCTATTTTCTTTCAGACCAGTATTATCAGGATTTCCCAGATGACAAGCTTATGCAAAATAAAGATGCCCTTAATGGGATGTCGCATAGCCGTCCCTGTTTTTTTGCTTTCAAGGATTCTAAAGTCACCGATATTTACTGGATTATTCCTATTTCATCAAAATTTGAGAAGTTCAAACAAATAGCGCAAGATAAAATCAAAAAATATGGACACTGCAATACAATTCGTTTTGGCATAGTCCTTGGTAGAAATACGGCGTTTCTAATTCAAAATATGTGTCCTGCAACGGAAAAATATTTAACCGCATACATCAATAAAAACAAATGCCCCATTAGAATGGATGATAGGACGGCTGCTGATGTAGAAAAAAATGCACGCAATGTTTTGGCTCTTTCAAAACGTGGTGTAAAAGTCATTTTTCCTGATGTATTTAAAATCTATCATCAACTTGTTCAACAGCTCCAACAAGAACATGTTTCTTCCACACATTCTAAAAGTGAATAGCTTTTCATAGTGTCTTTATGTGAACACTATTGTTCTGCTGGTTTTCCATTGATAATTGGAATAAGAAAAACAACAATTTCAATTTGTCAACGCAATGTCATATTGCGCAGAAATGGAAGAAAAGATGATCCGATACGACCGATTATGGGAAACCATGAAAGAAAAAGATATCTCGCAATACGACTTATATACGTATCACAATATCAACCGTTCCCAGCTCAACCGGCTCAGGCATAACAAAAATGTAGAAGTAAATACGATAGACCGGCTTTGTAACATTCTCCACTGCCGGGTAGAGGATATCATGGTACATTTCGACGATGATAACCTCTTTTGACCATCCTGCCCCTGACAGCGTCGGGAAGCCGACATATATTTCAACATGCGGCTTCCCTGCTTTTTTATCCGTTACACAACAATAATATGTAAGTGTAGTTATAATATAACATGCTTGGAAATAAATTGCAAGCACTATTTTTATCTTTATTCTCCAAATATGTAGAACATGGCTCTTGGCTCATAATCATTGGAAAAAATCACTGCCTTTCGTTCAGCCTTTTTTTCACCTCCCGCCATTCCGGCATATACCGGTCCATAAGCGCTGCAAACTCCTTTCCATGATTTCCTATCTTTGTATGTGCTAACTCATGCAGAATCACATATTCCAGACACTCCAGCGGCTTTTCTGCCAGCTGTACATTGAACCAGAGCCGTTTCTTTGCCGTATTGCATGTCCCCCAGCGGGTTTTCATATATTTCGTATGCCAGGAGCTGCAATGCAGCCCTGTTCTAGCCTCCCATTCGGGGAGAAGCCGCGCTGTCTCTTCTTTCAGCATGGCTCGGTATTGTTCCCGGATATACGCCTCCCGCTGTTTTACGGTGCTGCCGCTTCTCATGCACAACACTGCCTTGTCGTCGTCCAGGACAAAGGAATTCTGGTTCCCCCATTCCTGCCAGGCCAATGTATACCTTTTTCCCCAGATATACAAATCCTCTCCTGGCAGATACTGCCTTTCCGCTTGCTGCGGCATCTGCTCCAGCCGCCTTTTCTGTCGGAGGATCCACTCCATTCTTTCCTTTGCAAATTCCTCGACCAATCGGTCAGATATTCGGCAAGGCGCGGAAATGACTACCTTCCCGTCAGGCGGCTTAACAGATAAATATAGATTTTTTATCTTCTTTTTCCGCACTTCTATGCAGATTCCCGAAACATAGATTTCCTTTGCTATTCCTGGCATCTGTTTTCCTCTTTCTCATGCTTGTTCCATGCCAGCTTCCCGAGGCACCATAAGCATAGAAAACAGAAAGCGGCGACGACGATAAAAAATAATCCTGCGATTCTCGCCACATTCACGCCGTCAGCAGTTTTCCTGGCAATCATAAACGCATATGCGGCAGAAAAAATGCCGGAAAAAATAACGCTCAACAATATATTCTGTCCAAGAGTCATTTTCCTCCCGCTTTTCGTCCAAATACCATTTTTCATGCATCCGGCCATATATATTATGCCTCCAGCCGCCAGCACCGCCGTTTCTCCTGCGACACTTCCCAGGTCGCCGCTCCAGGCGAGTTCCCCGACGATCACCGCCGCGCATACCAAAAACATGACGGTAAAGCTTTTTGCCCCAATCTCTTCCATAATCCGTTCCTGTCTTTCATCAAGTCCGCTCTTCTTCATCCTGCTTATCCTCCCAAAATAAATCATCCAGTGTCTTTCCCAGTTCCCTGCAAATGGAAATACATAATTTCAAAGTCGGATTGTAATCGCCCGATTCAATCATCCATACCGTCTGCCTTGATACCCCAAGCCGGTTCGCCAGTTCTGTCTGCGAAATATCCTTTTCCATCCGCGCCAGCTTCATTTTCAGATTCTTTATCCCGTCCACCTCCTTCTTTTACTTGCATTATAAAATCATTCATTTTAATTGTCAATTATATTTTACTTTTTTATAATATTTTTAACTTTTATAAGATATAATTTTCACAGGGGAGTTCAATATGATTACATATAGAATTTTGATGTCTGACTGGAATAAAAAGAAAAGGTATTGTACAATATTGGTAAGCAAAATAATATTGCAGCAAAAAAGGAACCTTTATGCGATTCAATAATATAGATATTTGTTCAGAATATGACCATGATTTGACCGAAAAGATCCGTGAAGAAAGCTCGCCTGTTATCGATATGTATTTACGTTTATTAAAATATTATGAAAATGCCCATTGCAAAAAACTGAATATATCCTGCAATGAAAAAGCCGCACGCCCCTATATCTCTTCCCGCCGCAATGGATATATCCGCCTCCATATGCCATTCTGCCCCGGCCGCTTTTCCTCCTTGCCCTCATCGGAGAAAAGCCTCTTTTACCTGGAGCTTATCAACAGTTCCATTCTGTACTTAGGCGTAAAATGGGATTGGAACCTCCCCTATTTCGACGGCATACGCCGCTCCATCCTTGCCAGCAATTTCAAAAACCAATGGATGCACGGAAAACCTTCCCCTTCCCCCGACCGGCATAAACAAGCCCATCTCAGAATCGTACAGACCATAGACGAAACCGGTATTTTCCTGATCATTACCCAGAATAAAAGAGTAACGAAAAAAATACCGGTTACAACATCGGAACCCTTTTTCTGGGTTTATCGGCAATATCTCGGGCAGATCCGCTGGATCGACAGCGGCAGCCTGGAAATTGCCAGTAAGGAAGGGGAAATTTTTTTCGAAGCATGCGGCTTATAAGAGTTCATTGCCCATTTTGAAACAAGCGGAACGGTATCTCCCACCGGGAATCATAAATCAGATCGACGCAGTATGCCTCTCCTTCCGCCAGCGTTTCCCCCTGTCCTTCTTCCGCCAGTATTTCCAGTTCTTCCCCGGCAGAAAATATATCATTTCCGTTCCTTACTTCTGCCCGGTAAACCGTATGGTAATTCATCTGCGCTTTTTCCAGTATGCGGACTTCCACGCCGAAAACCACAGTCCCGTCCGCCATCCCAGGCGCTTCTTTCTCCGTCCCAGACAAGATACCGCCCTCTTCCTCCGCGCCCGCTGCCGCCATATCCGCCGTTTCCTCCGCCCGGGCAAAAGCCGACTCTTCCATAAAAGCCGCCTCTTCCATGGGTGCCGATGTCTCACATGCCTGTTTCCCGGCCGCGCCGCCATACAGCATAGGAACTACAAATACCATGCAAAGACATGCCGCTGCAAGCAAAGCATATTTTTGCCACGAAGATTTCCGCAGCGGAGCTTCTCCCAGCAAGTTTTTTGTCCTCTCCTGCCCGCAGAATGATGCCTCTTCCCTCTGCGGCATCCCCTGCCGGTCCGCCACGCCGAAAAGCTTTTTTTCCCTTTCCGGTATCCTCTCCTCGATCCGGTTCCAGAGATCCGGCAGTTCTTCCTGAAGCATTTTTCGGTATTCCTTTTCAAGGCTCTTCATAACCGCACCTCCTCAACTTTTTCATCGCGTTCTGGTATTTCCATGTGACAGTTCCCATCGGAAGCGAGAGCAGTTCTGCAATTTCCTTGAACGTCAGCCCGCCAAGCACCTTCATATTTACGATCTGCCTTTCGCCTGGCTTCAACAAAAGGAGTACCTCTTTCAGCGCCATCCTTCCGATCACTTCGTTCTCCACGCTTGCCCCCTTATCTTCGTTCCCGCCCGCGCGAAATGCCCATTTCTTCCAATGCCTCCCTTCCTCTTCCCTGTCGTCCGCTTCATGAACTGCGGCCGTCAGCTCTTCTTTTTTATATTTCCGCAGGTAATCGATCGACATATTCCTGGCCATCGCCGCCAGATATCCCCTGTGGCCTTTTCCCGGCCTGTACTGCCCTGCCCTTTCCCAAAGCCGTATAAAAAACTCGCTGGTGACATCCTCCGCATTTTCCCTGCTTCCCAATATTCCGTAAACTACTGTATAAATATAGCCGGCGTATGCCTCGTAAACCATACGCAGCCCTTGTTTATCCCCGTTGGCCATATCCTTTATACATTTTTCAAACAGTTCCTCGCCCACACCGCTCCTCCGCCCCAGCGTCATTCATGGCCGCCGTCTCTTCCGTATTCCGCAGAAATTCTTCTCACACTAACTCCCATGATTCCGCTTCGCGGAATCGCAAATCTGGATGAAAAATGCCGCTTTTCAAGCATTTTTCGGTGTGAAGTCTTAGAAGTTCTTGGCAAAGCACCCACTGGTGCGAGCCTTAGAACTTCTCTTCACACTAACCTTACAGCCTTTTCATCCGTTCCACAGCCTCTACCGTATTTTCATAGCTTCCGAACGCGGTCAGTCTGAAATAAGTTTCCCCGCTGGGGCCGAATCCCGATCCCGGAGTCCCCACCACGTTCGCTTTTTCCAGCAGAAAATCGAAAAATTCCCAGCTCGTCATTCCATCCGGCGCTTTCAGCCAAATATAAGGGGCATTCACGCCGCCGGAAACAGTATATCCCGCTTCCCTCAGCCCTTCCATGATATATTTCGCATTCTTCATATAATAGGCCACCTGCTCCCTGACCTGGGCCTGCCCTTCTTTGGAATAAACCGCCTCCCCTGCGCGCTGCACAATATAGGGCGCTCCGTTATACTTCGTCCCGTGCCTCCTCGCCCACAGGGAATGGAGCGACACGTCCCCGCATTTTAATTCCTTGGGGATCACCGTAAATCCAAGACGCACTCCTGTAAAACCGGCGTTTTTGGAAAAAGAACGCAGTTCAATCGCACAAGTCCTCGCCCCTTCGCATTCATAAATCGTATGAGGCACATTTTCCTGGGAAATATAAGCCTCATAGGCCGCATCATAGATGATCGCCGCCCCTGTCCGATTGGCATAATCCACCCATTCCTGCAGACGGCCCTTTGTCACGGCTGCCCCAGTAGGATTATTCGGAAAGCAGAGATAAATGATATCCGGTGTTTCCTTCGGCAGCTCGGGCGCAAAATCATTTTCTGCCAGGCAGGGCATATAAATGATATCGCTCCATGTTTCCTTTTGCGCGTCATAAGCCCCGGCCCTTCCCGCCATCACATTGGTATCCACATATACCGGATACACCGGGTCACAGACAGCAATGCGGTTGTCCGCGCTGAAAATCTCCTGGATATTGCCCGAGTCGCATTTTGCGCCGTCGGAAATAAAGATCTCATCCGCCTCTATCCCGCATCCCCTCGCCTTATAATCGTTTTCCGCAATCGCATTCCTTAAGAATTCATATCCCAGGTCGGGCGCATATCCCCGGAAAGTTTCCGCCCTGCCCATCTCGTCCACCGCGCCGTGCAGAGACTCAATAATCGCCGGGGCAATCGGCAAAGTCACGTCGCCGATCCCAAGTCGGATAATCTTTTTCCCCGGGTTCGCCTGGGAATAAGCATTTACTTTTTTCGCAATCATAGAAAACAGATAGCTCCCTGGCAGTTTTAAATAATTGTCGTTTATTTTAAACATAATTTTTCTCCTCCTGTCTCTGTCATAAATCCATTTCTGCCGTTCCTTCAAAAACAACCGCCGCCGGCCCTGTCATATAAACCGTATTCTCTTCCCTGTCCCAGCGGATAAGGAGTTCCCCTCCCAGCAGTTTCACGGTAATTTCCTCCTCCGTCAGGCCGTTTAAGACACAGGCCACCGCTGTTGCACAGGCTCCTGTCCCGCAGGCCAGCGTCTCTCCCGTTCCTCTCTCCCACACTCTCATCTGCACCGTATGCCTGTCGATTACTTTGACAAACTCCGTATTCGTCCTTTTCGGAAAACGCATATGATTTTCAAAATAAGGACCTGTCTTTTCTATCGCAAAATGATCCAGGTCTTCCCATTCCTTCATAAAAACCACCGCATGGGGATTGCCCATCGATACGCAGGTCATTTCATACTCTTTTCCTTCCACCTCGATCCTCTCGGCAATCGCTTCCTCCTGCCCGGAAATGACAGGAACCTCTTCCGCCTTCAGGATCGGCGCTCCCATATTGACCTTGATGCTTACCGCTTTTCCGTCCTCTACCGCAAGATCCAAATGCTTCACCTTTCCGCAGCTTGCGATGCGGATCGATTTTTTATCCGTCAATCCCTTGTCATATACATATTTTGCCACGCACCGTATCCCGTTCCCGCACATCTCTGCCCGGGATCCGTCCGCATTATACATCTCCATCTCGAAATCCGCCAGCCCGTCTTCGCCGCCGTACAAAGCCCGGTTCGGCTCTCCGTCTTCCTGCTGGTTCCGGCCCGCGTGCGCCGCTTCCCCGTTAAGCGGGTGGATGAAAATGACCCCGTCCCCTCCAATCCCGAAATGCCTGTCGCTCAATCGCCGCACCAGCTCCGGCTTCCTGCTTTCCGCAATCTGTATGTCTGCGCCGTTAATGTATACATAATCATTGCCGCATCCATGCATTTTTGTAAATTCTATTTTCATGATGATAACCCTTCCCTTTCTTTCTCCCCATTATAATTTGCCCCTATTTTCTTGTCAATTCGCGCCATTCCCCGATCAAGCAGAAACGATCAGGGCGAACTGTCAGGAATACATGCCTTTACCGCATAACAGGCCCGGCCGGCCGCCTTTGCCTCGTACAGCATACGATCTGTTTCCGTCAGTAAATGCTTTATGCTCTGCGGAAAAACAAACTGATACGCGCCTATGCTGCAGCTTATTTTTTTATCGGGCAGCGTATGGGAAATCGCTTCCAAAAATTGATCCAGCCGATGCTCCAGTTCCTCCTGCGCGATCGCCCCCTCAATAATGACAGCAAATTCATCCCCGCCGATCCTTCCCACTTTTCCGTCTTCTCCAACAATGCCCCTCAGATTCACCGCAATCTCCTGCAATACCTTATCCCCTGCGGCATGCCCGAACGTATCATTGACTTCCTTAAAATAATCTGCATCCACAAACAGGAACCATCCTGTTTTTTCCGTGCCAAAGCCATTTGCTTTCTGCAGTTTTCCGCAATGGTAAAGAAACATTCTTCTTCCCATGATACCCGTCAGTTCATCAATCTCTCCCTTATATTCTTTATAAGACATATACTTATAAATAGAAATCAGAAAAACCATCGAAATCACATCCAGCGACAGAATAGCTACCACAAATTGTATCTGCAAAAGCAGCAAATCCCCGGAAATCATATCGGATACCGCCAATCCATGCCGTTCCAGCATATAGGATTCTCTTTGGGAAAAATAGACCGCTGCTGAAACCGCCATATACACCAGAAAAGTTTCGAAAAAAAAGAAAAACAGGATTACCTTTCCTGACGCATAAGGATTATTGATAGACTGGTTGATATACAATTTTATATTCTGTATCGTATTGCTTTGATAAGCTGCCCAGCACAATTCAACAACAATTACGCAGACCACGGCAAAGACCGCATCGTCCAGGTCATACCGAAAAGCTGAACTGTAGCGGTATCCCAATTCCGGAAACAATATCCCCATTGCAGTATACACGATCAGCGAATGCACCTTGGGGGCAACTGCTGAAATTACTCCGATCCATAGCCGGTAATGCTTTCTTTTTTTTACAAGCAAAAACGCCATTCCAGCCACAAACCCGAACAATGCCCTAGTTCCAACGCTCAACAACATGCTGTAAGGCGGAAACCCGCTTAAAAACGGAGAAAAAACCGCATCCGCAGGCATAACATACGTGGCAGATGCTTTATACATGCTGGCGATTCCAAAAATAAACCCCATAATCACAGATTCCACAGGCCCAAACAAGCACCCTGCAACCAAAATGGGAAGATAGGCTATTGTAACGGAAATAGGGGGTATGTGGATATACCCCAAAAAGGTAAAAGACATCAAAAGTTCAATCGCAGCCAGCCCTATAAAAATATATCGGTCAAAACAAGCTTCGTCCCATAATTTCTTTACTGTTTTCATCACATATCCCTCCCGCCTGTCGATAAAATAGCCAGCTTCCATTTTTAAGTCACTTACAATAATGAAATAACTTTAGCCCATTTTAAATAAAAAGTCAATTATCGTCATGCAGCGGAGAGATTCCCCCATCGGCAAAGTAAAATTTTAGCGAGCCAAAAACGACCCCGGAATGAGCTGCTTCTCCCATTCCGGAGCCGTCCTGTTATTTATTCCAGGTCAGCACGATCTTAAACAAATCGCCGTCCACCACGATTTCCATATTTCCTCCCTGGATCTCCGCAAAGCTCTTCGCAATCGCCAGGCCCAGGCCGCTGCCTTCCGTATTCCTCGAACTGTCCCCCCGTACGAACCGTTCCGTCAGCTCTTCCGGCCGTACATGCAGTTCCGCCGCAGACATATTCCGCAGTCCGATCACGACTTTGTCGTCCTGTTCCTCCAAGTCCACATAAACCCGGCTTCCAGGCATCGCATATTTGATAATATTAGAATATAGGTTTTCAAATATACGGTACGTTTTCTCGCTGTCCAGCTTCAACACTACTTTCCCTTCCGGCATACGGAAGCGGAAAAGCAGATTCGCGTCCTCGATCTTGTCTTCATATTCCAGATATGCCTGGCGCATCAGATTACAAATATCCACCTCCACCAGGTTCACCGTCACATTCCGGCTGCTCGCCTTGCTGACTTCGAACAGATCCTCGATCAGCCGTTTCAGGCGCAAAGACTTTTTCTCCAGCACGGCAACATATTCCTTCCTCTGCTTCTCCGTCACTCCCTCTTCTTTCAACAGATCGATATAAGTAGTGATCGCCGTCAAAGGAGTTTTCAGATCATGGGAAACATTGGTAATCAGCTCCGCCTTCATCCTCTGGCTCTTTACTTCCTCATCCACCGCTTTTCGGAACCCTTCCTGGATCTTATACAGTTCCTCCTTATAAGACTCAAACACTCCAAAATCCTCGTCAAAAGTCGTGTTCAGGTTCCCCTCCGCAATCGACCCTGTGGCGTCCAGAAGCTTCTGGTACTGATCCTGTAATTTCCTTATATATTTTTTCAGCAGGAAATACAGCAAAACAGAGTAAATAATGAGCGCGAACCACCCGAAAAACCATATACTGCATATGAGTCCCAACAGGATAAAATTAACGAAAAGCACCTTATGGAGCGTATGCCCGATATTCTCGCCCAAATCCACGTGCAGCAGTTCATCCTGGAACCCCCGCCAAAGCTTGCGGAGCCATCGGCCAAACCTTGTCAGCAGGCGCACGCACAGGCTTCTCTCTTTTATAAATCCCCGGATCCCGAGCGCCGGCAGTTCTCCCACCGTATGGACCGTATAAAACCAACCGCCAAAAAGGAGGAACAAAACCGAGAAATTCACTGCCCCTGTTAAGATCGGATAACTTTCCAATGGAAGGAAAAACAGATATTCACTCCACATGCTGTCAAAATAGCCCCGATTGGTATAGTTCACCAGATCAACCACGGTATTCTGGAATCCTCCGGCGATCATAACAGCCAAAAATATGGCCGCTTCCAAAGGAATCCTTACTGCCCTCGTATGGTGCAGGCAATATTTTTTATTCATCATCAGCAGCAATGCCACAACCGCCAGCATTCCCAGCAATACCAGATAAACATCGACTGTTCCTGCCTGGAAATAAGCATACCATTCATCCCAGCCGGTCTGGAGCATATTGCCCCTCACCATCTCATCCTTTTGTTCCTGGGTCATAGCATAAATAAAAGTCACGTTTTTCGGAGCCTGGATGGCACAGCTCACGATCTTTCCCTTTCCTTCCAGATCGCTGTATCCGTAAAAATACTTCTGCTGCACGCAGTAATCGTCTTCATACATGCTGTCGAACTGGGAAACAAAATCCCTGCTCCTCATCACCGCCTGGGCGCTTTTGAGCAGTTCATCCGGGTTCTTTCCCTTGACTGCCACATAATCCGGGTTTCCAACGCTGTCATAAGTCACCATGACATAATATACATAGGGAAGGTTCTGCTTTTCGCTGTCATCCCCGCCAGCCAGCGCCTCAATATGCTTCCCGGTATTTTTCACAAACTCCCCTGTCCCTCTGTCGATCACGCAATAATCCATCTGCCGGGAGATCTGGGCCGCCACCCCGCTCTCCCATTCGCTCAAAATATTGACCATGTCGATTTTCATCTCGTCCAGGAGCATATAGACATTGCCTATCGTTTCTTCCTCCAGCCCTGCCTCTCCCCCGCCCCTCGTACGGACATCCGTCGGGTATTCTTCCTCAATATCCAGATACAGCTGGTCATAACTATAGATCGTTTCATTGACTTTTTCCGCGATATCCTTATAAAATACGTAATTGCTCTTATATAAGTTTCCAAGGAACATGCCGCTCGATAAGCCGTCTTTATAATACTGATCCGCCTTGCTTTCAAAAACAGGATATAGCGCCATAAAACCGCCGGCAAACAGCGCCGCTATCAGACATGCGATTAACAGGCATATCTTTTTATTGCTTTTCAATTTTGTATCCAACGCCCCACACCACCTTTAAATATTTTGGCTCTTTCGGATTGATCTCTATTTTCTCTCTTATTTTGCGGATATGCACCATAATGGTATCCGTATTCACCGCCTGTTCGTTCCATACCCTTTCATAGATTTCGTCGGCGCTGAACACCCTGCCGGGGTTTTTCATCAAAAGCAGCAATATCTTGAATTCCAGGGGAGTCATTTTTACCAGTTTTCCATCCACGCTGACTTCCACCGTCTCTTCATTCAGCTCCAGGCCTCCGATCACATGCACCTTGTCGTTCTCCTTCTGGCCGCCTACCGCCTGCAGATATTTGCCATACCGCCTCAAATGGGAGTTCACCCTCGCCAGCAGCTCCATGGTCGTAAACGGCTTTGTCACATAGTCGTCAGCCCCCATATTCAGACCCATGATCTTATCCACTTCCTCCGATTTGGCGGACAGCATGATCACTGGAAAGTCATACCCTTTTTCCCTCATTTTCATCAACATCGTAACACCGTCCATCCTCGGCATCATAATATCCACAATCGCCAGATGGATCTCTTCCTTTTCGACCGCGCTTAAGCCTTCGATTCCGTCCGCAGCCTGGAATACCGCATATCCTTGATTCCTCAGATAGATTTCGATGCCCTCCCTGATGTCCTGGTCATCCTCCACAATCAAGATATTCTTTTGTCCCAACGTATGATATCCTTCCATTTCCGTATCCGCTCCTTTCCATATTCGGCCGCTTTCGGCGGAGTATTTCCCCCGCTGTTGAAAGTATACCACATTTAGAGAAAGTAACCTATCCATTCCGATTTTGTTCTTGCTTACAAAAACTATCCTAAACGGGAAAAATAAAGAGGATACGCTGTGAAAGATAAAGAAATTCTTAAGAAACCTGAATGAATTCTGAAACAACAGATACCGCGCCCGGCGGATCCCTGACAGCAAAACAGGAGCCGCCTGACAGCTGACTCCTGTTTCCATTCCATATTCCTTCCCCTATTCCATCGTCGCCAATATCATCTGCGCCGTCTCCGCCATCCTCGACCCGCTGTCCATGCTGGATTTCTGGATATACCGATGCGCCTCTTCTTCCGTCATATGGTTTCGTTCCATCAAAAGGCATTTGGCTTCCTGGATCAGCCTCGTCTCTTCCCCGCTGCGCTTCTTCGGCACCTCTCTCCCGCGCCTGCGCCTCGTCTGTACTGACTGCATCATCATATCCACCGTATTCACCAGATCCAGCACTTTTATGGGCATGGCCAGGCTGACGACATCCTGTTCCAGACACTCGGCCAGCACATGGCGGGAGGCCATTAAAAGCATTTGAAAGCCTGGCGGCAGACAGCTGCGCAGCTCGGAGTAAATCATGTCCGGAAACTTATACCCGCAAATGACAATGCCGCTGTCAAAATGATCCGCCTGGCTGACCGCCTGGGATCCGGCAGTACAGACGGCGGCAACGGAAAAGCCGTTCCTCACCAGCAGATTCTTTATATTTTTCGCGTCCTCTGCCTTTGGGAATGCCACGATAATACCCGTCATATGCTCACCTCCCCCTCATCCGGCGTTTCCTGTTTCGCAAATATCCGCCCCGGCTAAAATTTATTCAAATACGCCCCGATCTCCCATTCCGTCACCTGGGCGCGGTATTCCGCCCATTCCGCTTTTTTGGCCTGAATATATTTATCACTCACATGCCGCCCTAAAACGGACCGAACCAATGCATCCTTTTCCAGCTCATACACCGCCTCGATCAGCGTGCCTGGTATCGCTTCGATGCCCAGCTCTTCCCGTTCCTCTTCCGCCATCGCAAAAATATTCCGATCCACGCTCTCCGGCGGCATGATCTTATTTTGGATGCCTTCCAGTCCGGCGCGGAGGCATACGGCCAATGCCAGATAAGGATTTGCCGATGGATCCGGGCATCTTAGCTCGATCCGCGTCCCCTCCCCTCTGGATGCCGGGATGCGGATCAGCGGGCTTCTGTTCGTGGCGCTCCAGGCGATATAGACCGGCGCTTCATAACCGGGCACCAGCCTCTTATAAGAATTGACAAGCGGATTGGTAATCGCTGCCATTCCCTTCATATGTTTCATAATACCCCCAATAAAATAATAGGCTTCCTTGCTTAACCCAAGCTTATCCGACGGGTCCGCAAATATATTTTTTCCGTCCTTTGACAGCGACATATTAATATGCATCCCCGAACCGTTCACCCCGAACTTCGGCTTCGGCATGAAAGTAGCGTGCAGCCCATGGCGCTTCGCGATCGTTTTCACCGCCAATTTAAACGTCATGATATTATCTGCCGTAGCAAGCGCCTCGTCATACTTAAAGTCAATCTCATGCTGGGCCGGAGCCACTTCATGGTGGGACGCTTCAATCGTAAATCCCATGTCCTCCAGCGTCAGCACCATATCGCGCCGCGCATTTTCCCCAAAGTCCACCGGCCCTAGGTCAAAATACCCCGCCTGCTCATGGGTGATCGTCGTGGGAAGCGCATTTTCATCCGTATGGAAAAGGAAGAATTCACACTCCGGCCCGACCTCGAAATGGTATCCCATCTTTCCGGCCTCTTCCAGGGCGCATTTCAAAATATACCTGGGATCCCCTTCAAAAGGTTTTCCATCCGGCTTGTAGACATCGCAAATCAGCCTCGCCACCTTGCCCTGCTGCGGCCTCCATGGAAAAATCTGCATGGTGTCCAAATCCGGGTGAAGGTACATATCCGACTCTTCGATCCGCACAAACCCCTCTATGGAAGAGCCGTCAAACATACATTGCTTATCCAGCGCTTTCTCCAGCTGGCTCGCTGTAACCGCCATATTTTTCAGGTTCCCGAACATATCCGTAAACTGAAGCCGTATAAATTCTATGTCCTCTTCCTCCACGATTCTGATAATGTCCTCCCGTGTATTTTTTTTCTTCATATTTTATGCCCATGCCTTTCTTTTATACTGAAAAAAGGCGCTCTTATCCTCAAGAACGCCTTTGCTCCGTATTATCATAACAGGGCTTTGCCGGATTTGTCAATACGAAAGCCCCACAAATTTAGGTATAAAAATCCCCTCCCATTAATATGATAGTAAAAAGAAAACAGGCGGGAATATTGCTATGAGTTCCAAAACTAAAATTGTTGTGCTTCATCTGAAAGAATTGATATATACCGGCATTTTTGCCGTTCTTGGGATACTCTTCATTATACTGCTGATCATCATGTTCCTCCCAAAGAACAAGGATAAAGAGACCGACACCGTACGGCCGGCGAACTCTTATATGCCCGGCGTCTATACGACTTCTCTTGTTCTGAATGATAATATAGTGGATATTGAAGTTACGGTAGATGAAGCGAACATTAACAGTATCCGCATTGTCAATCTGGATGAGGCCGTATCTGCCATGTATCCGTTGATCGAACCGGCATTTGAAGACCTTGCATCCCAGATATGCGAAAACCAGTCCTTAGACGGCATAACCTATTCCGATGATAACAAATATACTTCCATGGTACTCTTGGATGCGATCAAGGCATCCCTGAAAAAAGCGGAAGCTGCGGCGGCGGCAGGCAACACTGCCGAAGAGCAGCCATAAAAAAAGTTGGCCGGCGGCCAACTTTTTTTATGGCGTAATATATTGTTATAATACCGTAGTTGTTATAATAACTACGTTGTTATAATAACTGAGGTGCAATCACATCCCTGTCGATCTTCTCCAGTTCCTCCAGCCAGATGCGTCCGCAGGCATCGGAAGGCATGCGCAGATCCCCTCTCGGCGACAGGGCCACGCTTCCCACCTTCGGCCCGTCCGGCAGACAGGAACGTTTGAACTGTTGTGCAAAAAATCTCCGATAAAAGGTTTTCTGCCATTTCAAAACCACTTCCTTGTCATACTGACCGGCAAAGGATCTACAAGCGATGCGGTATAATTTTTCCGGTTCAAACCCGCACCGCAGCATATAATACAAGAAAAAATCATGGAGTTCGTAAGGCCCTACCAGATCCTCCGTTTTCTGCGCGATTGCTCCGTCCACGGGAGGAAGCAGCTCCGGGCTGACCGGCGTATCCAATACGTCCAGCAGCACCGCTTCCAACTCCTTGTCTCTGCATGTATCCGCATAATATTGTACCAGATGCCTTACCAGCGTCTTCGGGACTCCGGCATTGACCCCGTACATGGACATGTGGTCTCCATTATAGGTGGCCCATCCAAGCGCCAGCTCCGACATATCCCCGGTTCCGACCACAAGGGCGTTCTCTTGGTTGGCAATGTCCATCAGCACTTGCGTGCGTTCCCTTGCCTGTCCGTTCTCATAAGTCACATCATGGTTATCCATATCCTGCCCGATATCTTCAAAATGAAGGGTGACAGCCTTTTTTATATTGACCTCCCTCAGGCTGGTTCCCAGCACCTTTGCCATCTTGCAGGCATTATCGTAAGTCCTGTCCGTCGTTCCGAAACAGGGCATTGTCACCGATACAATATTTTTTCGGTCCAGGGAAAGCATATCAAAAGCACGCACTGTTACAAGCAGCGCCAGCGTGGAATCCAGGCCGCCGGAAATGCCCACCACCGCTTTTTGGCATCCCGTATGCTGGCAGCGTTTCTTCAATCCGAAGGACTGGATCGAAAGAATCTCTTCGCACCGTTTGTCCCTCTTTCCCTTCTCTTCCGGCACAAAGGGCATGCGGTCAAATGTCCTCATTATCTCTGTCTTTTCCTGTCTCATAGGAACCCTGACCGTCAGATACCGTTCCGCCCCTTCCTGCCGGTATGTGCTCATTCTCCGCCTTTCATGGCAGATCCTGTGAATATCTATGTCCCCATAAATGATCTGGTTGCCAAACCTTTTGGACTGGGCAAGGATCGTTCCGTTCTCCGCAATGATATTATGTCCGCCGAATACCAGATCCTGGGAGGATTCCCCCTCTCCGGCATTGGCATAGATATAGCCCGCAATATTCCTGGCACTGGAAGACTTCACAAGCATTTCCCGGTATTCGTCCTTCCCCACCGTCTCGTCGGAAGCGGATAAATTCACGATTACCGTTGCCCCTGCTTTCGCATGCGCATTCGCAGGAGAATCCGCCACCCATATATCTTCGCAGATCTCACAGCCTACCTTCAGCCCTTCGATTCCTTCTATTTCAAACAATAGATTCGTCCCGAACGGTATCGTTTCTTCTTCGCCATTTTTCATCGTATATCCTGCCGGTTCCCGGTTTCCCTCCGTAAAATGCCGGCTTTCATAAAACTCCGCATAAGCGGGAATATTGGCCTTGGGAATAAATCCCAGAATCTTCCCCCGATAGATGGATGCCGCCGCATTATATAGTTTGTTATCCCTTCTGATCGGAAGACCCACAAAGACAAGAGCATCTATCTCCTTTGTATGCTCCGCTATGGCAAGCAGCCCCTCTTCCGCTTTCCGAAGAAGCAGCTCCTGCAAAAATAAATCCCCGCATGTATAGCCGGTGATGCACAATTCCGGGAAAACAATAATTTTCGCCCCGTTTCCGGCCGCCTCTTCTATTCCAAGAATAATTTTTTCCGCATTATATACGGTATCTGCCACTCTGATCTCCGGCGTTACCGCCGCCGCTTTTATAAATCCATGTTTCATAATGCCAAACCATGCCTTTCTATGATCTGCAAATTTCCGGCCAATTCTATTCCCCGGTTATACAATCAGCCTTTCCAGCTCTTCTACCGTAAACTTATATTTTTTATTGCAGAACTGACAGCCCACTTCGACTTCCTTCCCTTCGGCTATCATTTCCTCTATTTCCTTTTTCCCAAGGCTGATCATAGCCCGTTCCACCCTTTTTCTGGAGCAGTCGCAATGGTACCTCATATCCATCGACTCCCCGATCTCCATATCAAGGCCATCCAGCAATATCCCCAGCATCTGTTCCGGAGTATTCCCTGCTTCCAGCGCTGCCGTCACCGACGGGAAACGGCGCAGATTATCCTCCAGCCTTGCAATCACGGCTTCTTCCGCATATGGCATAAGCTGTAGGATAAATCCTCCGGCTTGCTTTACCGTATTATTTTTCTCCATCAGAACCCCTAACCCCACGGAGGAAGGGGTCTGTTCTGAAGCCGCAAAATAATAAGTCAGATCTTCCGCAATCTCCCCGGTCTGCAATATAGTCTGCCCCACGTAAGGCTCCTTTAACCCCATATCTTTCACGACGCGTAAAATCCCTTTCCCTACGGCGGCGCCCACATCCAGCTTCCCTGCCGGGCTTGCGGGCAGGATAACCTGCGGTTCGTTAGCGTAGCCTTTGACATTTCCATTCGCATCCGCCGTTACGGTCATCCCCCCTATCGGCCCGTCTCCTTTGACCTGGAGCGTCAGCAGGTCGTCCTCCCCTTTCATCATCGCCCCCATCATGGCTCCCCCTGTCAGCAGCCGCCCCAAAGCCGCGCTCGCCACCGGGCTTGTATTATGGATGCCCCTCATCTCTTCCACCAGGTTCCTCGTTGTTGCAGCAAAAGCCCGTATCTGCGCATTCGCCGCCGTCACCCTTACCATGTAATCCCTGCTTTTCATCTTTTTTCCTCATTTCTGCACGGCTTTTGTCTCAATTTTCCATCTTTTCTTTCCCATGCTCACGGGCAATCACATAAATCCGTTCGCTTTCTTCCCTTACCTCTTCCTGCGTGTCCGCGTCCACTGCCTTGATAAATTCCATCCCCGCTTTTTCCACGATGGCGCGCATCCCCTCCAGCGTATATCCCCTTTGGTAATGCGTTTCCGTAAAGCGGCGGAACAAATCTTCCTTGTCTTTCGCCTTTGCAAAAATGGTCAGGTCATATTCGTTAATCTGCCCCTCCGCATCATAATAATTTTCCCATATAAAACTACAGTCTTCTCTGTTTTCCGCAATCACGGAATCCCCGATCACCATTTCATATTTATAAACCGTATTAAAATCAAAAAGAAAGATTCCGCCCGGGTACAAATAATTGTTTACCAAACGGAATACCTGCAGCAATTCCTCTTCTTCCAGAAGGTAATTCAGGGAATCGCAGACGCTGATGACAGCCCCCGCCGTTCCATATAGCTCCAGCTCCCTCATGTCCTGGCACAGATATAGAATTTCCTTTCCTGATTTTTCCCGCTTTTCCAAAGCGATATTCAACATTTCCTGGGAATCATCGACACCGATCATATCATAGCCCCGATCCGCCAGAAGCTCCGTCAGCGTCCCCGTCCCGCAGCCCAGATCCACTACCACATTCCGTTCCACAGCCAGAGCCTTTTGGTGCGCCATGTTTTCTTCCGATAACATTCCCCTCTCTGAAGCCGGAATATTGCACGATGCAAGCGCATCTTCCCTCGCAACCCCATATTCCTCTAACGAAGCCGCAATATACGAAGCCCATTCCCTATAAGGAGTATTATCCATAAAAATATCATATACACTTGCAAAATCCGTATACGCTTCCATACTGCCTCCCATAAACCGCAAATTCTGCCCACTGCGTTGTTAGTCGCCAAGTTTCATCGCAATGGCAAAGCCCGCCGCCAGGCAGACGATCCCTGTCAGAACAGACACCACTGTAATTGTCCCCATCCCGCTGATTAAGAGGATAGCCACCGGCGAGGAAACGATCAGGCCGATAATCGCCCAATAAGCATATAATGGAAATTTTTCAAAAATAATCTCTATAATTTTTGCAATCACGAACATCCCTGCTACCACACCGATGCCGAAAGGAAGAAGAACTCCAATGCCCGCCAGAATGCCATTCATATCGAACGACAGAACTGCCTTGATAAAGTTTGTGATCGTTTCCAGCACCGGGTGGTAATATCCGAGCAACAGCAGCACCATCGAACCGCTGACGCCGGGAATCACCATCGTCGCGGATGTGATCATGCCGATCCCGAACAGCTTGATCACCGAAACGAGGCTAAACGACAAATCCGCCGCATTCCCTTCCTTTTCCCCTACCAATGCCAGCCCTGCCACCAGAGCGAAAAAAGCAAGGCATGCTATGATATGCCCGACCTTGACCGAATTTCCTTTCACTTTTTTCCATACCGCAGGAAGTCCCCCAATAATCAAACCGATAAATAAGAGATTGGTCTGGAACGGATATTGGGCGAATAAAAATTCAATGCCGAACGGCACAACGATGACAGCTATGCCGATGCCGATAAAAATAGGAAGCAAAAACTGTATGCTTTTTTTCAGCTCCGAAAACAAATGCGTAATACAATGGATCAGTTTATCATAAATTCCCATGGATACCATCATCGTGCCTCCGCTGACGCCGGGAATCACATTCGCCAGCCCGATAACAATCCCTTTTAAAACATTTTTAATCATCTCAATAACCTTTCCTTTCTCTCAGCCGCCTATGCAGGCTCTTTTTTCATAATACTCCTCAAATGACGGATAAAAGCATCCATCTCTTCATCCGTTCCGACCGTAATCCGAAGATAATTATCAATCCTCGGCTTCTCCCAGTAACGGACATAAATGCCTCTCTTTTTTAATTCCTCGAAAATATGCTTCGCCGGAATATCCTTATGGGAAGCAAAAATAAAATTCCCTTTGGAATCAGGAAAAGTAAATCCCAGCTCTGCCAGTTCTTTCTTTACCCTTTCCCTCGTGGTTATTATCTTCTGCACGGTATTTCTAAAATAATCCTCATCCTTTACCGCTTCCACTCCCAGCTCGATCGAAAGCATATTCATAGTATAGGAATTAAAAGAAAATTTAACGTCTTTTAAATAACGGATCAGTTTCTCCCCTCCCATGGCAAATCCGACGCGCAGCCCTGCCATCGACCTGGATTTGGAAAAAGTCTGCACGACCAGAAGGTTTTCATACCGGTCAATCAGTTTCCGGCAGCTTTCTCCCCCAAAATCCACATAAGCCTCATCAACAATCACAATACTTCCCTGATTGCCTGCCACGATTTCTTCTATCACCTCCACCGATTCCAGTATCCCGGTAGGCGCATTGGGATTCGGAAGGACAATTCCCCCGTTCTCCCCCATATAATCCTCTTTTACAATACGAAAGTCCCCGTCCAGCTTCTTCTGCTCATAAGGAATGTGAAACAGTTCTGCCCAGACATCATAAAAAGAATACGTAATATCCGGGAACAAAATCGGCCTGCCCGAATGAAAAAAAGTAAGAAACGCCATTGCCAGCACATCGTCGCTTCCTACGCCGATAAATAATTGCTCTTTCCTGATATGGTAATACTGGCAGAGAGCCTCTGCCAAATCCCCTGCTTCCGTATCCGGATACAAGCGCAGCCTCCCATAATCAAAAGCTTCTGCCCTTTTCCTCACGCCCGGGGCCGGCGGGTAAGGGCATTCGTTCGTATTTAGCTTGATAATATTCCTGTCCTTCGGCTGTTCCCCCGGGACATATGGAACCACCCTGCGAATATTTTCTTCCCAGTTCATTTTCCGTCTTCTCCTTATTTCCTTACCGATTTTTTATCTCTGCTGACTATTTCCTGCTGCCGTCCGCTTCCCACAGCCGTTTCCGGCGGCCAGCCATTCCCGGCAGCCGGTCATGCCATAGCCGCGTTCTCTTCCCATTCCCCGGCGCTCTTTTCATAGTGTTCCGCTTTCTCCGGCGCGCCCAGCTTTCTGCAGCACTCCGCCATCCGCCTTAACGCATTGCAGCCCCTGCTACGGGCATCAAAAATACTTTCTGTCTCATAAGCCGCATTATAAAACCATATGGATGCCTCCTCATAATCCTCCAGCTCCATATAATGATCTCCCAGCTCCAAGCACAATTCCGAAACCCCTCCCGCTGTCACCGCTTTCATCGCATATTTAAAGAACTTCGGTATATTTCCCAGTTTCCTCTCTATCTTTACCATAATACAAAGGGCTGTTTTTAACTCTTCGCCGCTGCAATCCCCGCCATTACACACATTCTCAAAAAAAGCCTCGGCATTTTCCATATCCTCTTCATCCCCGGCCAAATACAGCTCTCTCGCATACATGTCGAACAGCCTCTTTGAGAGTCCTTCCCCTCTGGCCACGGCCCTGTGCAGCGACTCCAAGTCTCTTTTGGCATGGTTTTCTTTCTGTTCATGAATAATTTCAATATCGCTGTCAAATACCACCGGCGCCGTCCTTACCGTTTCATGAACCGGGTCTATCCACGTAAAGTTCCTCAGCCGCTTAAAAAGCTTCGGCCTGTATTCCTTATCGTAGTTATAAACCGTGCGGAATTTTAGCTGGTTTGTATAATACATCTGGACAATCTCCACTTCCGGGAGCATATTCGCTTTCAATACCCGAAACCTTTCCCTATTTTCCTCATCCAGAATTTCATCCGCATCCGCAGAATAAATATAATCCCCGGAAGCCTTGGAAAACGCAAAATTCCTGGCTGCTGAAAAATCATCTGTCCACTGGAAATCATACACTTTCTCTGTATATTCCGCCGCTATTTCTTTCGTCCGGTCTGCCGAACCAGTATCTACAATAATGATTTCATCCACCAAATCAGAAAGGCAGGACAAACATCTTCCCAAAATTTCCTCTTCGTTCTTTACGATCATGCATAAACTTACAGTAATCATTCCTTTTCCCTCCATCGCCTTCCTGTTATCCGCTTGCGCTTCCGCACAATTCATTATATTATTAAGGTACATTTTTTTATTATTCCTAAAACAACCGTCTTAAGGCTTCAAATGGAGGTATTTATGTTCGCTATGCCATACAGCAAAAAAAATCTTATCCCCATCCTTCTCGCCCAAAGCTTTTTTTCGCTTTGGGCCGTATGCCGCGCCAGCGGTCTTTCCTCCAGAAGCATCCTGGCTCCTATACTGTTTACCGCCTTCTTCCTCTATTTCAAACATATATCGCGGCTCGAAGAAAAACGGCCGGAAATTTTCACAAAACATGCTTCTGCCATCGCTATGGCTGTTTCCTTTCTTTTTACCCTGTTATTTCTTCTCGCCGAATCCCCTTCTTTAACGGACGGGCTCGACCATAAACTTTTCCAGCTGGTGATCCTGGCAGTCTGCGGCATAGGATTCTTTTTCCTTGTTTCCTATTCGCTTGCCTTTCTGCTCATCCTTTCAGTTCCTTATACTTTGACAGAAAATCCCGGACAAGTCAAGCATATTCCGCTTTTTTGCCTTTTCGCCTGTCTGCTCGGGTGGTTCCCTTATTTTCTCTACGAATATCCTGCCATTATGACCCCCGACAGCATCAACCAGCTGGAACAAGTTCTTTCCATGGTTCCATACAGCAACCACCATCCATGGGCCCATACTATGGTTCTAAAAGCATGGTATTCCCTTGGCTTTTTCCTGACCGGGAACCAGAATGCCGCCGTCGCTTTTTTTACCTTGTTCCAGATGTTCTTTATGGCTGCCTGTGTTTCCTGGCTGGTTGCCACCCTCTTAAAACTTGGTGCAAAAAAAGGCATCTGCTATTGGATTACCGCCTTTTATGCACTCGTACCCTATCATGCAGTCTTTGCCGTCACTGTATGGAAAGACGTGATGTTTTCCGGTTCCATCCTCCTTTTTACCACAGCTTTGACGCGCCTGTTCTTTTTCCGCCCCAAACAGCTTTCCACCTATGTCATCTATCTTTTATCCGGAATTATGATATGCCTTTTCCGCTCCAACGGATGGTATGCCTTTTTATTTTCCCTGCCCTTCCTCCTCTACGCCTTCCGGCGCAGGCTCAGGCAAATGCTGGTTTTGAACCTCGCCGTTCTGGCGGCGGCCCTGATCATAAAAATCCCAGTTATGAACGCTTTTCATGTCACACAGCCGGATTTCGTCGAATCGATCTGCATCCCCCTGCAGCAGACGGCAAGGGTTATTTGTGAAAATAAGGAACTGTCAGCAGAAGAATGGGAAAAAGTCCATAAAGTCATAGATACTACCTACATCAAAGAATTGTATGCCCCTGGTTTTGCCGATAATATGAAAGAACTGGTGCGGGCTGGAAACCCCGGCTATCTGGAAGAGCATAAGGGGGAATACTTCAGGCTTTGGCTCTCCCTGGGACTTCGGTACCCGTCCGTTTATCTGCGGGCATATATCGACCAGACGGTCGGATACTGGTATCCCGATATTGCTTACACGGTCGGGGATATCGACGGCATCATATTCAACGAAACAGGCGTTGCAAGCACCCCCCTGATCGGAGGCCCTCTCGTCGTAAAGGCAAAAGAAATCCTGCAAAAGCTGGGATACATGCTCCCGCTTTACGGACTTCTTTTCAGCATGGGGGCTATGCTCTGGGCCATGATATGCTGTATCGCTATTGTTTTCGCCAAAAAGCAATACCGCCGCTCCATCCTGTTCCTGCCAGGCCTGGCCGTTATCCTGACCCTGCTGGCAGCGACGCCTGTATCCTCGGAATTCCGTTATGCCTATTCCCTGGCATATACGATGCCTCTTTATCTGTTGCTTCCATTTATAAAAGAGCCATGAGAGGCACAGGAAGCAGTTTCCGCAGGCAGTACGGCTTTTTCTTTTCCCGGCGTGCCGCGCCATCTGTCAAAATTGCTTCCCGTGCCTCCCGGCTCCTTCTTATAATACTTTGGACAAAAAGTCCTGGAGCCTTTGGCTCTTTGGATGGCTGAAAAACTCCTGAGGCGTATTTTCCTCCATAATAATTCCTTCATCCATAAACAGCACTTTTGTACCTACCTCTCTGGCAAACCCCATTTCATGGGTTACGACCACCATTGTCATCCCGGTCTCTGCCAGTCCTCTCATAACGGCAAGAACCTCCCCCACCATCTCTGGATCCAACGCCGAGGTAGGCTCATCAAACAGCATGACGCGGGGATTCATCGCCAGGGAACGGACAATGGCGACTCTCTGCTTCTGCCCGCCGGACAGCTGGCTCGGATAAGCATCCGCTTTTTCCTTGAGTCCTACCCGTTCAAGCAGTTTCAACGCGTTCTCGCCTGCTTCATCCTTCTCCATCAATTTCAACTTTACCGGCGCCAGGGTAATATTCTGCATGATCGTCAGGTTATTGAATAAATTAAAGTTCTGAAACACCATGCCCATATGTTCCCTTACTTTATCAATATCCGTTTTCGGATCGGTAATATTCACTCCGTCAAACCAGATCTCCCCGCTGGTAGGAACTTCCAGCAGATTCAGACAGCGCAAGAATGTGCTTTTCCCGGAACCGGAAGGCCCGATCACAACAATTTTTTCCCCCTGATGTACATGATAATTCACGCCGCGCAATACATGGTTGTTTTCAAATGTTTTATGTAAGTCCTTAACGATTATCACTTTTACGGAGCCTCCTTTCCAATCTTTCCAGCAAGATCGTCAATATTTTAATTACTACGAAATAAATAACGGCCGCGCCGATCAAAGGCATAAACGGTTCATATGTCCTGGAGGCAATCTGGTTTGCCACCCTTGTCAGATCGGTCAGGCTCACATAACCTACAATCGCCGTCTCTTTCAGCAATACGATAAATTCATTCCCGATGGGCGGAAGCACATTTTTTACCGCCTGCGGAATGATAATGGATATCATCGTCTGCGTTTTGGACAGGCCGAGCGAACGCCCCGCTTCCATCTGTCCCTTATCCACCGCCAGAATACCGGCCCGTACAATCTCCGCCACATAAGCGCCGCTGTTGATGCCGAAGGAAAGAACAGCTACCGCCACCCGGTTCTTCGCGCTGGAAAATATAATAAACCACATGATCATCAGCTGAAGCACAGAAGGCGTTCCCCTGATCACATCTATGTAAATATTAGCGAGTATTGCCAATATTGTCTTTTTCCCGTTCCTTCTCACCGACAGCTTCATAAACGCAAGAACTGTGCCGATAATCATACCTAATATTGCGGCAAACGCCGCAATCTGCAAAGTCACTCCCAGACCCTGCAAATACAATTTCCACCGGTCCCCGCTAATAAAAGCAGCATCAAACATTTCTGCCACTCTTTCCAACCATGCCTGCATTTCATGTCATCCTTTCTTCATTTCTGAACCCGCATACTTGGAAAGAGGATAGCGGATATCCCGCTATCCTCTCCCGTTTCTATCTGATTTTCCACATGAAATATGTCAACCTTTTCCACCTTCGATGTATTCCTCTACCAAAGCGTCAAAAGTTCCATCTTCCATCATCTCCTGCAGAGCCGCATTGATCTTCTCAGCCAGTTCCGTATCGCCCTTCGGCAGGGAAATAGCATATTCTTCTGTTTCAAAACCAAACTGGGCGCCGTCTACCGCCGTTACTTTTCCTTCAAATTTCGTTTCAAATACTAACGCCGGATTTTTATCTACGATCACACAGTCCAGCCTTCCATTTACCAAATCATTTACCGCATCCAAAGCTTTATTATACTGAGCAACTTCCGCCCCTTCAACGTCTTCCGCAAGGATGTCTCCTGTCGTGCCAAGCTGTACGCCGATCGCTTTTCCCTTCAAATCTTCCGCACTTGCAATCGCAGAACCCTCCGGCAGAATGACATACTGCACTGCTATATAATAAGGGTTGCTGAAATCAACCATTTTCTGCCTTTCATCCGTAATTGTCATACCGGCTATAGCAACATCAATTTTTCTCCCGATGGAAGCCACCAGAGCATCAAACTCCATATTTTCCACTTGTACTTCAACGCCCATCTTTTCGCCGATCGCCTTGATCAGAGCAATATCGAAGCCATCCGGCTCTCCATTGTCGTCTACATATTCAAAAGGCGGAAACTCCGCGTTTGTTCCTACATTCAGGACTCCGTCGTCCAAAGCCCCTGAACCGTCTGTGCTTTCTCCATCCGCCGCCTCTGCTTCGCTTTCCGCATCCGCCGCTTCTCCAGCATTGGTTTCCTCTCCAGCAGAAGTCTCTTCCTCAGCAGAAACCTCTGCACCCTCATCGGAAGCTCCCCCGCATCCAGTCAAAAGAGCGAGGCATAATACGGATGCCATCATCGCAGCCAATAACTTCTTCATAATATCATCCTCCTGATTCCATTTTATGATGCCCTTCACAGCCTTCCTGTTTCCAGCATCCCGTTTCGCTATAGGTCAGCATATCATGTTCATCATGGAAAATCAAGAATTAATATTCATTTTCTTGCATTTTATACACAAGTTGTCGTCCTAAACGGAATTTCACGGTCAATCCATACTGTTGTTCTCTGTTCTCCGGCGATCACTGCCAGTTCCTTCCCTTTATTTCTTTTCACAAATGTCCTGCCAGGCCTCAGGCTGTACTGCCCTGTAACGGAATGCTCCCATATCATATCAGGAATTTTCACTTCAAATCCATCCTCTGTCTTCTTCATAATACAACTGCCGGCATATTTGACATTTCCCTCTCCATCACAATCATAAATCTGTATGCTGCGAAACATTAAATAAATCAAATATAGCATTCCGGCAGCCAGCATAATGCCGCTTATGGTAAAAGTAACTGCCTTTACTACTTTGCCCGCCGTTTCCATACGCTTTGTCATCCGGGAACGGTTCCCCATTTCAGGCTTTGCGGCTGTTTCCGGCACTTTCGCCTGAGTAGTTTCTTCTTTATACTCCTTTTTCCGATCAGGCATTCTTACCTGGGGCTTTTCGATTTTCTCTATTTCCGTATCAGCGGCTCCATCTGCTGCGTTTCCTTTTTCCTTTCCTTTGTTTTTCTCATTTCCCCCGGGACTGCTTTTTCTTTTCTTTACCGGCTCTTTTTCTTCTCCCGGCTTCTCCTTTTCTTTCTCCTCTTCCCCTTTTGCCAGAACTGCACCCTGGCCTCCGTCCTGCTCCTTCCCCGAACCGTTGCCGGATCCTCCCTGGTGATCCGTCCCGTCTTCTCCCGTATCTTCTTTCTTCTCTTCCTGCCCTCCCCCATTGCCTTTCTCATCTTCCTTTTCTTCCTTCTCTTTCTCTTCTTTCTTCTCTTCCCCTTCCTTCTCCTCTTCCTTTCCCTCTCCGTCTCCCTTTTCTTCTTCTTTTTCCTCTCCGTCACCCTTCTCTTCTTCTTTTCCAATGTCCTTTATTTCGATATCCTGCACCGATATATTGCCGCACCGGTCCCTGACCGCAATGGAAGCAGTCCCTTCCGCTTTCCACTCCATTCGGTTCTCCTTCTGCCAGGTCTTTCCCCCGTCAAAAGAATAAGCCTCCGAGGCCAGCCCGCTCCCCAGACTTCCATCCGGCTGGATATCCTTCGCCGTCACATAAATGCGATTGTCTTTCCTGCCGCCCTGCCCCGAATAGCTAATCCCTTCTATCACAGGCGCAGTCACATCAATATTTCTTACCTCTATGGATAAAACCAATTCTTTTTTGTCGATATCTTCGTTTTCCACCAACAGACGTACATAATATATCCCGTTCTCCTTCACTTTCACTTCCTGGGACGAAACTTCCTCCATTCCTTTTCCTCTCCAAGCAAAAGGGTTCTCCGATAACCGAAGGAGTCCCCCCGTATCCTGAACAGCCGCCTGCAAAACCACATCGCCGCCGGTCCATTCCGTATTTTGGCTGGATACTGAAAATTCCGCATAACTTTCTTCCCCGCTTCTGCCGCAGGAAAGTGCATATCCATCCACTGTTTCTTCCGTCTTTTCACAGGACAGGCGATAGCCATCGATGCTCTTTTCATTCTTTATGCAGCTGAGTGCATAAGCATCCACATCTTCCAAAGTTTTTCCGCAGTTTAACCCATACTTTTCTACCGAAGACTCTGTCTTTCCACAGCCCGCTTTATAACTATCCACCGTATTGGCATTTTTGCCGCAGTTCAGCCCGTAAGAAACTACTGTTTGCCCATTCTTCCCGCAGTTTAACGCATACTGCTCCACGCTCGAATCACTTTTTCCGCAGCCCAGCGCCCATGATTCCACGGTATTGGTTTCCTTCCCGCAAATACGCTGATACCTTTCTATCGTTTTCTCCGTTTTTCCGCAGACAATCTGTTTATAAGTATGCCAGGAATCCATATACTGACAGGTCCAACATGTCGAATTCACGTCCTCCCTAGTTCCCGCCCCGCAAGCCATATGGCGAAAATTCGCCCGGAAATGAAGGACAAGCACATTCCCATGATGATAGCAATAACCGCTTTCCTCCCGCACCGTTTGAAGATTTCCTACATACTCCATGTCGCATCTTTCTTCCCGATAGCAGGAATCCGTGTGCTGATGGTATACCGGCTCATAACATCCTCCTCCCGAAGCTTCATTTCCCGCATGCACATGATAAACCGCATTCTGGTAACAGCCGCCTTTTGATGCCGCGCTTCCGCTGTGGCTGTGATAAACCGGCTTTCCATAACAACCTCCCCCCGCCGCCTGGCTTCCGGTATGAGTATGGTAAATCGGCTGGTTATAACAACCCCCTTTTCCGGCCGCGCTTCCCGTATGCTTATGGTAAACCGGCTGGCTGTAACATCCCCCTTTTACCTTCGCATCTCCCTCATGGACATGATAAACCGGCTTCCCATAGCATCCTGTTCCGGCTTCTTCCGTTCCTTTATGCGTATGCCGGATCTCTTTTTGAAAACATTCCCCTCCGCTTTCATCCCCCTGATGTACATGATAGACAGGGGCAGAAAAGCAATCTCCGCCTCCCTCTTCGCTGCCCTGATGGATATGCCTGATCTCCTTTCCATAACATCCGCCTCCCTCCTCTTGGTTTCCCGTATGTATATGATGGATTTTGGATAATATCCTGCTTTCTTCTTTTGCATAAGATATGGACGGTATTGCAAGCGCTATGGCAAATAGCAGGGCGGTAAATCGAATCCATTTTTCTTTCTTTTTCTTCATCTAAATTCTCCTTTTCTCTTGTTTTCTTTCTTTTCTCTATTATCTATTGCGATACACTTTCTTCTTTTGGGACAAAAAAACCTATCCATCGGAAATCGCACTCCGATCGACAGGTTTCACGTCATTTATTATTTTCACGAATATTGTTAGATTATGATACCATTGCAGGGCTTATGCTGTCAACGAAAAAACATCTGAAAAGATTGGACATTTAGTCCAAAGAAACTATGTTGTTTGCATACTTTCTATTTATTAGAAGTTTTTAATATAAACTATACATTGAAAAAAATATTGAAAAAATCCTGCGAATCTGTTAAGATATGAACATAGGAAAACAATCGCCCACAAGGTGGGTTGACCTTTTTGAGAGTAGAAAAACCACCCCACTACCGGTCAAAGTTGAGGGGCGGTTTTTCTATGTACGGCTACTTACAAAACATAAAAACGAATGTAAGCAATGCCAAAAGAAAAAGACCAAAATTCATTAAATCAGTAAAATCAAAATGATCTTTCATAGACATCACCCCCATTCAAAATAGAATGAGGCCAACGCACCCTGCAAACACGACCCGCCTAAAACCTCATCAACCCCTCCAGCCAATAATACAATCCTGGATTGGATGTCCTCACATTCACGCTCAAATCCCCGTTCCCAAAAACCACTCCAAAACCATACAAGGCCTGAAGCATGCATACCACCGCCAGACAGACCATCAGCCTCCGCATCGTTCCTTCTTTCCGGGCTTTTTCCCCCAAGGCAAAGCAGACAAGCACAGCCGCCAGCCACGCGCCCCAAACCATATCCACCATATATCTTTGCAGAATTCCCGCCCCGGTTACATCCACAACGGCAAGAACCGCCGATACCGCAATCCCTGTCAAAGCCGCGCCGTACAACCGCCTTTTTTTCAACAGTTCCTTCCCCTTTCCCATCCAAAGCAGGATCCATAAAAACGCGTTGCTTGCCAGCAAGCCCCCATACGTATATTCCGCATTCAGTTTTCCCATATAAGAAGCGGAAGCGATCTGGACTCCCTCCAGATAAGGGAAATCGCTTCCCACCACAGGCGGCCGGAAAATATAATGCCAAATGCCGAGCAATGCCTGAGAAAGGTGAAAGCCCCGCTTCGTCATATCGTTGCTCGTAAGGCTGTAGGCCGCCCCAAAATCAAAAGGCGAACCGAACCTGGCCGCATTGTAATACATAATTCCTGCCGCCACAAGCATATAGGGAACACAAAGGCAGATCGTATCCCACAGGTTTTTTTTGCCAAACAGCACCCTTTTCTCCATCACTTCCTCCCAGAAAAGGGGAATCGCCAGACACGAAAACAAAAGCATCTGGGGGCGGCATCCCGCCACCAGCGCCATGCAAAGGGATCCCAGGATATAACAGATCCTCCTGCCTTTTACGGACAACGTATATTTTCCCCGGATCCATAGCCAAAGCCCGGCCGCCGTAAACATATTCGCCGCCATAATCGGCGTATCGTACAGATCCGGCCTTGCAATCACGAACAAATAGTTCCCCGCGCATACGGTAAGAATGCTTACCAACAAATATAGGAAAAATGGAATCCGCGAAAACCACCGTTTCGCCATTTCCCAGAACAAAGCAAACACGGCCAAGATAAATCCGCTGTAAAAAAGAAAAACAGCGATATAATTAGGCAAATGACGGCCGGTCAGCAAATAACAGGGCAAATAGAGCAACAGTTCCGGCACGACTCCGAAATAAACATAATATTTTCCTTCAAAATATGCATAATCCGCCCGGTAATCAATGCCGTTTGCCTGAAGATAAATCGTATCGTAAGGATTCGGCGCGTTCAGAAGCCCCTCCGACGGTTCATAGTCCAGATAGCAATGTCCTTCCGCCAGGGCTTCTGCCAGTTCCTGATACTGCTTATGATGCGGCCAGGGAGATACCACGCATATGGGGTTCACATGAGCCAGCTTCCAGGCCACCCCGACCAATACCAGCGCAACCGCTCCCGCCGCCAGCGCCTGTCTCCATGTTCCAAGAAAGGCATCCGCTTCTTCCTGCCTCTTTTCCCCCCATAAAGCCCGGTACAACAAAAGCACAACGCCGAACAGCAAAACAGCCCGTCCTATATGGAACACAAACGGAATACGGGCATTGGCGCAGACCGCGTTTACCGTAGCCACGCTCCCCGCTGGTACCGTAAACGTTACCGTGATCTCCCCTGTTTTGCCGGAAGGATAGATATTCGTATAATAACTTTTCCGAATACCCGGCATCAACATTCTTTCGGGCAGGGAGTATGGATAATAATTCCCCTCATCGGTCAGCGTCACCGTATATGGGATTCCCTCCTCTTCCGAAAAATCCACGGCGAAGAAAAGATTATGTATTTCCCTGTCCACCCCGGCGACATGCAAGACCAAAGTCCCCTCAGGCACCACATATTCCCCGGAGCCTTCCGCCGTTTCCATGCCCCCTTCCACATCGATTTGCTCAAAAACCATTCTTTCCTTATAAAACAGGCTTTTCCATGCAGAAAAGTTAAAAATAAAAAGCTCCGCCGCCAACACTCCAAGAATGATCCACAATATGGGCCGATATTTCTTCCATCTTTCATTCCCTGCCCCTGCCTGTATTGTTCCAGTTTTTCTTATCACCGTTTTCTCTCCCTGTTTATTCGTAAAATATGTTATAATGATATATTATAATGAAGCACGCTGATGTGCAATTCCAAATGAGAGGTTCCCATACATATGACAAATCTGCAAAGTAAAAATATACGATCCATCTTATTCACGATTACCGCTTTTTGCATGGCGGCTGCGCTGCTTCAGGGAATTCCCATGCTTTCCCGGCTTCCCAGGAATGCGATATGGCTTGGCACGCTTCTTCTTTTTCTCCCGGTTCCCCTTACCCTCTTTTTTCTCCATAGAACCGGGAAACTGACGGAAGAAAAAATCCTTTATGCCATCCTTTTTTCGGGCATGTTATTTCGCTGCTGTTATGTGCTTCTGTCGGGCCTTTACGACAGGCAGCACGATGAAGGAGTTTATACGGGGATCGCTGACCGCCAGGCAAACCCCGGCCATATCGGATATATCGAATATATTTATAAATTCCGCAGACTTCCCGATTTTAACCCTTACCAGCTCTTTTCCTATTACCATCCGCCCCTCCACTATATATTGTCCGGGCTTTGGCTAATCTTCCTGACCGGGATCGGAATGCCGGAGGATCTGGCCTTCGAAAACCTTCAGATTCTTCCTTTGTTCTATTCCGGCCTGTTTATGCTCCTCACCCTTCTTATTTTAAAGAAATTGGGCGCGCATGGCAAGCCTTTCTATACCGGCCTGCTCCTCGTCGTCTTCCATCCTGCCCTTACGATCCTGTCCGGCAGCGTCAACAACGACATGCTTTCCGCCCTTCTGCTTGCCTCCTGCATTTATGCCTCTCTATGCTGGATCAGGGAAAAGACCTTGAAAAATCTGATTTTTATTGCCCTTTCCATCGGTTTCGGCATGCTGTGCAAAATCAATGCCGCCATCATCGCCCTCCCCATAGGGCTTATTTTCCTGTTGGATTTTATTCAGACCATCCGGCAAAAAAAGCGGCAGAATCTCCTTCTCGCCCTTCGTCATTATACGCTGTTCGGCCTCGTCGCCGGATCAATCGGCTTGTCCTGGATCATCCGCAATCTCATCCTCTTCCATGTCAAGCCCGGCATTTCCTCTGCCACGGAAGCCTCTGTCATGTATACGGGAAATTATAGCATTTGGGCGAGAATCGGCCTCCCGGCATTTGCCGACTGGCATTTTTCCTTTCCTTTTCATCCTTTGAGCGGCGATGCCATCCATAATACCTGGGTCATCATGTTCCAAACTTCCCTTTTCACAGAAGTATATCCCACCGAGCTTTCCGGCCTGCCCCTTATCCTCTGTCAGGCCGTATATCCTCTTGCTATTTTGGCTGCCCTCTGTTCCGCCGTCCTCTTCCTTGTCCTGCAATGCCGGAAATATATTCTTGCAAAAAAACAGCTCCGTCAGCCCGCAGCCCATGAAGCCCTTTTCCTTTTTTTCGGTTACTTGATTTTTTTATCGAGTTTCGCTGCCTTTTCGTTAAAGTATCCCTACACTTGCAGCAGCGATTTCCGCTATATCGTCATCTGCCTCGTCTACATCGCCATCGGCCTGTCTGACGGTTCCTGCCCTCATTCGGACAGCCATGCTGCCCCTGCCAGCCCTGGCAACAGCTCTTCTGCCTGTCAAAAAGTTTTTTCCATCTTCCAGCATGCCACGCGCGTCCTAGTATGGATCACTCTTTTCCTGACCACCATGATATACATGATCTGGGAGCAATGGTGACATTCCGGCAGCCGCTGCCAGGCCTCCTTTCCCTAATCCTTCATCTGCCTCCCCTCCCCGTTTAAATGGTATTTCTCCTTATAAATCAGCTCCGATACCGGCACAATCCCATACCCTTGTTCTTCCAGCCCTGCAATCAATTTTTCCAGCGCCTGGGCCGTATATTTCGCACCATTATGGCAGCGGATAATCGACCCATTTCTTAAATTCCCGTTTTTCAGCACATTAGCCAATATAGCATCCACGCCATAATCTTTCCAATCCAGGGAATCCACGTCCCAGCATATGGAATAATACCCGCATTTCGCCGCAGAACTTATGACACGATTGTCATAGTCTCCATAAGGCGGGCGAAATAAAAACATTTCATATCCCGTCAACTCCTGTACTTTCGTATGGGCTTGTTTGATCTCCTCCAGGCATTCCTCCGCTGTCAGCTGGGGCATATGTTTATGGCTTTCCCCTACGCTCCCAAGATCGTGTCCTGCACCAAGTATGGCTTTTACATCTTCCGGGTAATTTTCCACCCATTCCCCCGTCAAGAAAAAGGTGGCCTGAATATTATGCTTTTTTAATATTTTCAATATGCTGGATATATCCCCGTTCCCGTAAGTGGCTTCAAAGGACAGCGCCACTTCTTTTTTATCCGTTTCCACGCTGCTGATGGGGAGAAGCTTCCCGTTCACGCTGCTGCTGACCGTCACGGAACCGGGCAGAACCGCCGCCGCCCCTTTTATGATCGCCAAAGCCGCCAGCACGAATACCACCGCGCCCGCCCCTTTTACCAAAAGCAGATTCCGGTATTCCTCTTTCGATTGCCCCTCTTCCCTTTTCGGTATGATTTTTCCTATTCTCTTCCTGATTCCTTCGGTATGCCGCTTCATATATGTACAACACCTGCCGCTGCTATTTTTACAATATATGATACCCGGAATCTGAATAGACTTTACACCCTGCAAAGCATCTGCATTCTATCCTTTTCATTTCGCATACTTTTCCGCGATCCTGACCAGAACCTCCACGATTTTTTCCATATCGTCCGCACAGGCATACTCGAACCTTCCATGAAAATTCTGTCCTCCTGTACAAAGGTTCGGGCAGGGAAGCCCCATAAACGACAGCCTTGCACCGTCGGTGCCGCCCCGGATCGGCACAACTATCGGTTCCACGCCGAGTTCTTCCATAGCTGCTTTCGCATTTTCCACCAAATGCATATGTTTCTCAATGATTTCCTTCATATTGTAATAGGAATCTTCCAGATTGATCTCAAACGTTCCTTCCCCGTATTTTCCATTCAGGTAATTGCCGATCTGCCTAAAGGTTTCTTTTCTCTTTTCAAACTTTTTTCTGTCATGGTCCCTGATAATATATTCCGCTTCCGCTTTTTCCACCGTGCCTTTCAGGGAATCCAGATGATAAAAACCTTCATAGCCGCATGTATGGGCCGGAGCTTCCGATTGGGGAAGCATGGACTGGAATTCCTGGGCCATCAGAATCGCGTTGCGCATCTTGCCTTTCGCCTCTCCCGGATGCACACTCCTCCCGTTCACTGTCACCTTAGCCCCTGCTCCGTTAAAATTTTCATACTCCAGTTCGCCGAGCCGCCCTCCGTCCACGGTATAGGCATAATCCGCTCCAAAAAGCTTTACATCAAAATAATCCGCCCCGCTTCCGATTTCCTCATCCGGCGTAAAACCGATCCTTATCTTGCCGTGGATGATCTCCTTATGCTGCAATAAATATTCTGCCGCCGCCATGATTTCTGCCACTCCGGCCTTATCATCCGCACCCAGAAGGGTAGTCCCGTCCGTTACAACCAGCCTCTTGCCCGCATAAGAAGCCAGTTCTGGAAAATCCTCCGTTCGCATAACGATCTGTTTTTCCTCATTCAGCACAATGTCTTTTCCATCATAGCCTTCTATGATACGAGGCTTCACCCCAGCCCCCGAAGCCGCAGGAGAAGTATCCATATGGGCGATCAGCCCGAGCACCGGCGCATCGGCACAGCCCTTGGAAGCCGGAATGGACGCATACACATAGCATCTCTCCCTGTCATAAACAATTTCCTCCGCTCCCATCCCTTCCAGCTGGCTTGCCAGAGCTTCCGCCAAGTCATGCTGCTTCTGCGTGGATGGCGTGGATGCGCTTCCTTCCGCTGATTCCGTATCAATCTTTACATATTTTAAAAAGTTCTCAATGACTCTTTCCATTTCCGCCTCCATAGGCAAGCCTTCCCGCTTTGCCTTTTTTCTTACATTTCCGCATAAGATTTCAGCTCCTGTGATAACGCCCGGATATTATCCAGCACTTTCCCGCACTCTTCCATCTGCTGTGCCGCTTCCGAAGCCGTCTTCACGCCCGCTTCCGAAGATGCCGCCACTTCCTCGCTGGAAGCCGACAGGTTCGTAATCCTTTCTGCAATGATGCCCGTCGCCTGGAGGATCTCCCCGATCGTCATTTCCATGTTGCGGATGCTGTCCGTCAGCCCGCCCACTTCTCTGTCGATCTCTTCAAATTTCTCCTTCGTCACATCAATCATGCCCGTCTGTCTGTTAATGGATTCCACCGAGTTCTCCAGACTGTCCGACGCGCTCCTCGCATCATCAATCAATTCTTTAATAATATTGGTGATCCTTCCTGTCGCATCTTTCGTCTGCTCGGAAAGCTGCCTGATCTCATCCGCCACCACGGCAAAACCCTTTCCCGCATCCCCGGCGCGGGCTGCTTCTATAGAAGCATTCAGCGCCAGAAGGTTCGTCTGCGAAGAAATATTCAGAATATCCCCCACGATGCTCTTCACCTCGTCCACCTTAGCGGTCAGGCGCGCCGTCGCCTCCACGGTTTCTTTGCTAGCGGACTCTACGCCTTCTGCCTGGCCTTTCAGCTCGCGCACCAGCCTTGCCCCCTCTTCCACGTTCTCCGAGGCCGCCTTGGATATCTCCGCAACCTTCGCGCTTTCCTTCCCTGCCAGATCCGAGCTTGTCTGGATCGTATTGCACATATCGGCCTGTTCCTGAATCGCCTGAGCCGTGCTTTCCGTACTCTCGGCAATATTATTCATCGAAAAACTGTTCGCATCGATGCTTTCTTTTAAGCTGCCGAGCATTTCATTCGCGCTTACAAAATTGCTGTTGATCTCCTCCGCCGCAGCTGCCATTTTCCTGGTTATCATTTCCTGTCTGGCCGCCGCCCTCTTTATGTTCCCCACGCTTTCTTCATTAAATTTCTGCGTAATGTCCATCACGCTGTAAGTCGCGATACAGATCAGAATGGTGATTGTCCATCTGATCATCACAAATCCGACATCCATCGACCCCTCCGATACATCCCTCACGGTCCTGATCACATTGGCCACTGCGATGACCGATGTCCCATATATGGCAAAACGCTTGTTCAAATAGGTAATTGCCGCTATCATAATTGGAAACGCATACACATAAGTAAGCTCCTCTGCTCCCAGGCACATCATGGACAGGAAAGACAAAGCGCCCATGCCAGTCATCACAATTCCGCATAACTTTCTTCCTCTGAACATAAAATACCCGGCCACGCAGATACACAATGCCAGCGCAAATATCACCATCTGGATATAGGTACCGGTATCCGCCGTTTTCTGCACAATCGCATACAACATGGACAACACCATATAAAACAAAGTCGCTCCAATCAATATAAGTACCCTTTTGTCTGCCCTTAAAAATTGCTCCCTCGTCATCCTGCTCCCTCCACAACCTCTTATATTTTACATTTGATGACCTGTTTGCGTACCAACGTAATTTATTATACCACTCCCCCATTCAATTTTAAAGTAACAACCAGACGAATTTTTACACTTTTCCTGTTTTTAAAAGAGATTATAAATATTTTTTATCTTTTCATATCCCATTTGCACAAAATGTGGTAAAATAAGTGCATGTAATTTTTGAAAAACGACAGCATCTTGCAGAAATATCATGGAGGTAGACAAAATGTTTCACAACAAAAAAAATGGCTTAAAGGAACTGGCAACTTTAGCGCCCATCATAGAACAGCCTTCCAACCGGGAAGCCTATGCCATTTATAAACGTCTGGAAAAAGGCCGGGTACAATTCAACAATCTGTCCTCGGACGGATTAAGCGCCGCCATGGACATCAGCACAGTATCCCTTTCTCTCAATGAAAAAGCCGAACTGCTCCAACAAACATGCGGTGATCTGGAACGATCCATTTCCGCTATTGATACTTCTTCCCAAACTACCTCGCAGATCACAGGAGAAGTCACCAATGCACAGGACCAGCAGTCCATGTCCATCATCGAGATATCCGTAAATGCGGCGGATATCCTTACACATACCCAGCAGAGCGAGGAAAGCATCAGCTCCATCATCGATATTTCCCAATCCGCGTCTTCATTTTCCAGGGAAATGAAAAGCGATATGGAATCGCTCTTGGAAGTGATCCAGCAAATGCAGGAGGTTATTTCCTCTATTAACAATATCTCATCGCAGACCAACCTCCTTGCCCTGAACGCTTCCATTGAAGCCGCCAGAGCCGGGGAAGCCGGAAAAGGATTCGCCGTCGTTGCCGATGAAATCCGTACGCTGGCAGAACAGACGAACGCCCTTACTTCCAATATGGGGGGTTTTGTATCCAAAGTGGAGAACGCCTCGCAAAGAAGCAGGAAAAGCATTGCCTCTACGGCAGATGCCCTGACGCAGATGGCGGAAAAGCTTACCGAAATTGACGGCCTGAATAAGGAAAACCGCCAAAAAGTTATCGATATCAATAACGAGATAAACAACATCGCCGGAAGCAGCGCAGAGATCAGCAATGCCCTAGGGCAGCTTGACGAACAGTCCGCAGAACTCCATGGGCAGATTTCCTATCTGACCGAAGATGTCTCCCGTATTTCAGAAGTCAGCAAAGGCATAAAGGATGTATTGCGTCCGCTGGAGTCCGCAGAAAAGCATCTCTCTGCCCTGAACCAAACCGCCGGGCAAATGTCCGCCGATCATTTTTATATGCTGGATAACAAACAATTTCTGCAGCAGATCCGTTCAGCAGCCGATGCCCAGAATTTATGGCTTGAAAATCTGCAGAAGATGATCGAAGGCGGAAAACCGACATCTTTACAGACGGACGCTGCCAAATGCGCTTTCGGGCATTTTTATTACAGCAGGACTCCGGGAAACCCCCGTATTTTGCAAATATGGAAAGAAGTCGAGCCAATGCATAAAGAACTGCACAAAGCAGGGAAGGATGCGATTCTGGCATTGCAGTCCGAAAAAACAGAGCAGGCTGAAAAACTGTACAAGCATGCGCAGGAGCTTTCCGCTTCCCTCGAAAATAAATTTGAAACAATCTGTTCGGAAGTGGAACAGCTGGAACAAAGCCATATCAACGTTTTCGAAACGATTTCAGAGTAAAAAGAAGAAGAGGTATTCGCAGGGACGCCAAGGGGATTATAGCATCCCGGCAAACAGCGGAGCGGCAATTACTGTCAGTATTCCGGATACAACGATGGAAAGGCTGCTCATCGCCCCTTCGATTTCCCCCAGTTCCATAGCTTTAGCAGTGCCGATGGCATGGGACGAGGTTCCAAGCGCAAGCCCTCTGGCGATAGGCTCCTGAATGCGGAAGAGCTTAAAAATACTTTCCGCAATCACATTTCCCAAAATCCCGGTAATAATGATAACAACCACTGTCACCGTCACGATGCCTCCCAGCTTTTCAGAGACTCCCATTCCGATCGCCGTCGTTATGGATTTTGGCAGCAGCGTCACATATTGCTCGTGCGAAAAACCAAACAGTTTCGACATAACCAAAACCGTGGCCAAACTGGAAAATACACCCGAACAAATGGCCGTAACCACAGCCGCCCAATTCTTCTTCAGCAATTCCATCTGCTGGTAAAGCGGGACTGCCAGACATACTGTAGCAGGCGTCAAAAGATAACTCAAATATTTCCCCCCTTCATAATAATCAACATAATCTATCCGAAATATGCCCAGCACGAACATGACAAACGCAATAGAAACCAAAAGAGGGTTGCACAACGGGCTTTTTATCCTCTTTTTCATCTGTAATCCTATCTCATATCCGATCACGCTGACCGCCACCCCGAAAAACAATGATTTTCCTAAAAATACTTCCATAATGCCCCTCACTTCCGCTTCGTATCCGTCTCTTTTTTTCCTTTTCTGATCATTCCCTGCGCACACCGTCCGGTTGCCGCCATAACAACAATTGTCGTCACCCCCACCACGGCGGCCAGCGGCAGGAAAATCCCCTCCAATTCATGCCAGGAGTCCAACAGCCCTGCCGCCGCCGGAATAAACATCAACGGCATGATTTCGATAAGGAAATCCGCGCTTTCTTTTACCGCTTCCAGCTTTAAGACCCCGCTCATCAGCAAAGCCAGCATAATTCCAAGCCCGTATATGCTCGCCGGAACCGGCAGGGGGAATATTTTTTCCAATAATTCCCCGCTCAATGTGATTACGATGATAATACTGAATTGTTTGATATATTTCATAAGTTCTTCCTTTTTTACATAAGATGTATATGTAGTCTGTTTATTAGTTATAGAGGTTTTTACATTTTAGCATGTTGGGGATGGGATGGCAAGAGGAAGGGATATGGCTGAGGATTCTATGTTAAAACGGCTTTCGATGGCCGAGATTGTAACAGAAGATAATAATTGGAATCAATATTCGGCTCTGCACGATTCCTTTCTGGAAGAGCTTTCCTACAGCAGGCAAAAATACCACAAGACAGATATATGGCTGTTGGACGATATGTAGTGTTAAATCTTTCTGATCCCATCTATCACGCTTTTTATGATTTCCTCTTTTGATACCTCTAATTAACCATGACCTGTTTGACACCCCGCCCCTTTGCACCTATAATAAATAGATAACAAGGAGGATGTCATATGAGTTCAAACTTTATCGTTTTTACCCTTTATCTCATTATCATATTTGCAGTGCTCTATTTCATACCGAAACGAACACGGATGAAACGGGCCAAACAAGCCGAAAGCCTGATCGGGGCAGGGGGACAAGGGGCATACACAAAGGAACAGCAGGCCCTTGCCAGGGAACAATTTGCATCATACCGTAAAACAGTTTATGCGGACCATCCCCAAGTGGAACGATTCGAAACCATCAAAAAAAGAATTATCCTTTTTCTGCTTTTTTCCAGTTTCCTGCTCCTATTTGCCAAAGTCTGTTTTGCCTCAAAAACTATGAGTATTTCCATAATAGCATTTATCCCGGGGTTTCTCACCGCCTTTGGGATTAATGCAATTTTCCTGCTCTGCGCTATGGGTCCGAAATGGAAAATGGCGTTTTTCTTATATCTTCTGATATTAAAAGATATCCTGTCAGCCGTAAACACGCTGCACACCCAATTGGGCATTGATTCTTTTGAAAAACTTTTACAGATATATATCAACAGCTTTCAACAAAATCCTCTTGCTGTCGGTATGGATGTCCTTTCCTGGATCTATATACTGCTCGTTCTTATTGCCGCCATATGGCTGACGCTTATTCCTAAAAGCAGGGAATTGGCAAAACAGTCGGAAGTTCTTCAGATGCAGTTGAAAAATTTCACGCCCGCTCCTTAAGGATGTGGGTTCAACAGTCAGCAGCTCCGCTGCAAGAAAGGGCGTCTTGCCCATTGCTTGCGGGAAAAAGAAAGGAAAACTATGGATATTTTAGATTGCGCGCGCAACATTAATAAATCCCACGAAAACGACGTACTCGCCCGGCTCACTACGGTCTGGGGGGAAGGACTGGATGCGGAGCATGTGCTGGAGGAGTATCCAAGGCCCCAGCTGAAAAGAAATAATTATACAATCCTGAACGGGTACTGGCGGTATGCCATCACCCGGTCTGCCGATATGCCGACCAACTACGATGGAACGATTCTCGTCCCGTTTTCCCCGGAAAGCATCCTCTCCGGCGTGGAAAGACAGCTGCAGCCCGGGGAATATTTATGGTATGAGCGGGGTATTTTTATAACCGCCAAGGATTACTCCTCGCTTTCCTCGAAAAGGCTGATTCTCCACTTCGGCGCCGTTGACCAGGCGGCTTGGGTCTATCTGAACGGAAGGAAGGTATGCAGCCACTTGGGCGGCTATCTGCCCTTTGAAGCGGATCTTTCTCCCTTTCTCAGGGAAGGGTGCAACTCCCTGTCCGTAAGGGTTCGGGATGACAGCGATGCTTCTTACCATTCCAGAGGCAAACAGACGCTGAAGCGGGGCGGCATGTTTTATACTGCCCAGAGCGGCATCTGGCAGACGGTATGGATGGAATGGGTTCCTGAAAACTATATCCAAAAGCTCTATTTGACCCCCGATTATGACAAAGGGGAACTCCATATTCAGATACTGACCCACGGGGCAGCTCCCGTTAAAATACAGATTTATGAAGAAAACAGATGCGTCTTTGCTGGCTCTTATAAAAAACCTGTCCTGCCGAAAGGAAAGGAGGATCCGTCTTCCTCCTATCCTGCTGCTAGGAAAAAAGCGGAAGAGTACAGCCTTTCCGCACGCGCGGCCATTCCGAAAGCGCACCCATGGACCCCGGATGATCCGTTTTTATATACTTTGGCTATACAGTTCGGCGACGACCATATCGAAAGCTATTTTGCGATGCGTTCCTTTCGCGTGGAAGCGGATGAAAAGGGCATAATGCGGTTTTGCCTAAACCACGCCCCCCTCTTTCTCCACGGAGTGCTGGACCAAGGTTACTGGCCGGACGGCCTTTACACCGCCCCTTCTGACGAGGCGCTGGTCTATGACATCCAGGCCATGAAAGATCTGGGCTTTAATATGATACGGAAGCATATCAAAATAGAAGCGGCGCGCTGGTATTACCATTGCGACCGCCTGGGCATGATCGTATGGCAGGATATGGTGAGCGGCGGCTCCAGCTATTCCCTCCCCCTCGTCTGCTATCTGCCCACCCTCGTCCCCGATATTTCCGGGCATTTGAGAGACAATAAATACAAACTGTTCGGTCGTTCCTCCAAAAAAGGACGCGAAGAATGGACGAAAGAATGCCTGGCCGCCATCGATTATTTGTACAATGTCCCGTCCATCGCCGCATGGGTTCCCTTTAATGAGGGGTGGGGGCAGTTCGATGCCAACCGCATCACGCGCCTCATCCGCCGAAAAGACAAGACCCGCCCCATCGACCAGACAAGCGGCTGGTTCGACCAGGGAGGAGGGGATTTCAAAAGCGTGCATAACTATTTCCGCAAGCTGGATGTGGTCAAGGATCCCCGGGCTTTTGTCCTGTCCGAATACGGCGGCTATGCCTGCCGCATAGAAGGGCATTCCAGCGTGGAACGCATTTATGGATACAAAAAATTTTCCACGACGGAAGAATTCTCAGCTGCTTATCACAAGCTTCTGGATACAGACTTAAAGCCGCTGATCCAAAAAGGCCTCTGCGGCGCTGTTTATACGCAGCTCTCCGATGTGGAGGAAGAAGTAAACGGCCTGCTCACTTATGACAGAAAAGTATGCAAACTGATGCCTTAGCCCAAAAGCGCGGTTTTCTCACGCCTCTGTTCCGCTTTCGTATATCCTATCCAGTTTCCTGCGCACATGGAAATAAGCAGGAATCAAAAACGCGTCTGCAAAAATCCATGCTAACGGGCTGGCAAAGCAGACGCCGATGAATCCGAACGCAGGCACAAGCAATGTCCCTGCCAGGCTTCTCGCCGCCATTTCACACACACCGGCTGCAATAGCCAGAACGCCGAAGCCCATGCCCTGGATCAGAAAGCGCACAACGTTTACCACAGCCAATGGAATAAAGAATGTTGCATTAATAATCAAAAGCATTCTGGCATCGGCCAAAAGCTGCTGGTCAGCCCCATCCACAAACAGCGCGGACAGCTCCGCGCCGAACAGATATAAGATGGCCAGCGCGACAACCGAATAAACGGCGGCAATCGTCATGCTCGCCTTAATTCCCTGCCCAAGCCGCTCCGGCTTCTTAGCCCCTACGTTCTGCCCCCCATAAGTGGCCATCGTAGATCCAAGGGCATCATATGGGCAGCAAAAAAACATGCTCACTTTTCCCGCAGCCGTCACGGAAGCCACTGCCGCCGCCCCCAGCGTATTCACTGCCGTCTGGAGAATTACGCTGCCAATGGCTGTAATGGAATATTGCAGCCCCATCGGAACGCCCATCCCGCACAAAGTCCCCATATAATGAATATTTACTTTCCATTCCCCTTTTTCCATATGCAAAAGAGGAAATTTTTTTATCATATAAACCAGACAGAAGATGCCCGAAACAGCCTGTGAAACCACTGTCGCTACTGCCGCCCCCGCTACGCCCATGCCAAGGCTGATAATGCAGATCAGGTCTAAGGCTATATTTAAAAACGAGGACAAGGTCAAAAATACGAGGGGCGTCTTGCTGTCCCCCATGGCCCGGATGATCCCGGACAGCATATTATATAGATAAGTAGCCGGGATTCCTAAGAAGATAATAAAAATATAGCTGTAGGCATAGGAAAAAATATCATCCGGCGTTTTCATCGCCGTCAGCATCCCCCGGCAGAAAACTGCCGTCACAACCGTCATTACTGCAGAAAAGAGAATGGAAAGCCACATGCCGTTGGCCACAAAGCGCCGCATGCCGGAATAATCCTTCGCACCGAATTTATGCGCCAAAGGAATAGCAAACCCGTTGCATACGCCCATGCAGAAACCAATGATCAGAAAATTCAAAGATCCCGTGCTTCCGACCCCTGCCAATGCATGAACGCCCAAAACGCGCCCCACGATAATCGTGTCCATTACATTATAAAACTGCTGGAACAAAAAGCCGAACAACAGCGGAATGGAAAACCCTAAAATAAGCTTCATCGGCGACCCTTGCGTCATATCCCTTGTTGTATCTCCTGCCATAATGCTTCCTCTCCTTTTCTCACACCGAAAAAATGCTATCAGCGCCGTTGCCGGCACTGATAACATGATTTACAGACTCTTTATTTTTTAACCGCCCCTGTCTCATTCCCCTTATAAATCCATGCTGAACAGCCGGAATGATACAGCCCTGCTGATACAGCCTCTCTGATAAACAATATCTGCCTTATTCCATTTCCCGTACGATCTTCCTGACCGGAAGCACGAAGGTCGGCGTTACGGACAGTTCATCCAGACCCATATTTACAAATTCCTCTGTCAGCGTGGTATCCGCGCCCAATTCCCCGCAGATGCCGGCCCAGATGCCTTCCTTGTGGGCATTGTCCACAACCATCTTGATCATCCGCAGGATCGCCTCATGGTGGGAATCGTAAATATTATCCAGCTTTGCGTTCTGCCTGTCGATTGCCAGCGTATACTGGGTCAGGTCGTTGGTTCCGATACTGAAGAAATCCACTTCCTTCGCCAGCAGATCGCTGATCATAGCCGCCGCCGGCGTCTCGATCATAATTCCCTGTTCTACGTCCGCATAAGGAATGCCCTCTTCCGTCAGCTCCTTCTTTACCTCTTCCACGATCTCCTTGATCTGCCTTACTTCTTTTACGGAAATGATCATCGGGTACATAATGGAAATCGTTCCGAATATGCTCGCCCGAAACAGCGCGCGCAGCTGGGTCTTGAAAATATCCGGCTGATTCAGGCAGATACGGATCGCACGGTATCCCATTGCCGGGTTCTCTTCGTGGCCCAGCCCGAAGTAATCTGCCTGTTTATCCGCCCCGATATCCAACGTACGGATAATTACTTTCTTGCCCGCCATCGTCTCAGCTACCTGCTTATATGCCTGGTACTGTTCCTCTTCCGTAGGGAAGGTATCTTTCTCCAGATAAAGGAATTCGCTCCGGAACAGGCCGATGCCGCCGGCATCGTTCTGCAATACGTTCGCCACATCCGAAACCTTTCCGATGTTCGCGTATATGTTAATCTTCTTTCCACTCTTTGTCACGTTTTCTTTGCCCTTCAGTTCCTGGAGCAATCTGCGTTTTTCCACTTCCTGTTCATATCTGTTCCGATATGCTTCCAGCATTTCTTCTTCCGGCTCCACGATCAACTTTCCTTCAAAGCCGTCTACCACCGCCATCTTTCCGTCTATCTCTTCATCGTAATCCACACTGATCAAAGCAGGAATATTCATCGTCCTTGCCAGGATCGCCGTGTGCGAATTGGAGGAGCCGAATCTTGTAACGAAAGCAAGCACCTTGCTCTTGTCCATCTGCACGGTCTCGCTAGGCGCAAGGTCATCCGCCACCACGATCGTCGCTTCATCCGTTTCCAGCCCGTCCCCGTCTCCGCCCTGCAATACGCGGATCAGGCGCTCCGAAATATCCTTTACGTCCGCAGCCCTTGCTTTCATGTAGTCGTCGTCCATCTCCGCAAACATTTTTGCAAAGTTATCGCCTGTCACCGCTACGGCATATTCCGCATTAATGTTCTGTGTTTCGATCATATTCGTAATAGAATCCAAATAATCCTGGTCATCCAGCATCATCTGATGTACGTCGAAAATCATCGCCCCTGATTCTCCGACTTCCTTCACCGCTTTTTCATACAAAGCCTTCAGCTGTCCAAGCGCCTTTTCCTTTGCTTCCATTACCCGCGCAAGCTCCCCTGCCGTATCGTCTACGTGCGTCCTCTTTACGCTCTGATCGTCCTTTTTCAATATTGCAATCTTACCGATGGCAATCCCGGAAAACACCGTTTTCCCTATAAACTCTGTCATGTGAACCTCCTTACCGCGATATTAATCTTTTAAAAAAGCACACTATTATTCTATCTTTTAGTTTAATGCATAACGGATAAGAAGTAAACCAGAAAATTGTTTTTTCTGCCATAAATTGTTACAAAATTCTATTTATATGCGCCCGCTCTCAGATTGAATAGTTCATGATTCCTTCCCGTTCCATCTGCCGCCTGGCCAGCTCGCCGACCGTCACGCCGTCCACCACCCGGTTAATGGCCTCATTTAACTCCTTCCAGACAGCCAGCGTCTCGCAGGTATCGCAGCGCCGGCACTGATTCTTTTCATCTTCCAGGCATGCCACAGGGCAGAGATTCCCTTCCGTCAGGCGCAGAATCATGCCCACCGTATAGTCTTCGGGATCACCGGCAATTCGGTAGCCGCCCTGGGCCCCCCTCGTGCTTTTCACAAATCCCGCCTTATTCAGGACCGAAATGATCTGCTCCAGATACTTTTCCGATATTTCCTGCCGCTCTGCGATCTGCTTTGCCTTAATATATTCCCCTGTATTATGCACCGCCAGATCCAGCATCACCCGCACTGCATACCGTCCCTTCGTCGATATCTTCATTCCACCCCTCCGCCTAAAACTTATCGATAATACCTTTTATAAAAATAAACAATATCAATGCCGGAAGAATCACCTGCAAATAAATTTTCAAAGCCCTGGCCACCTTCAGCCCGCTCCCCGTATTCGCTTCCTTCAGATAGTTATCAAATCCCCATCCCTTCTTCGTCACGCAGAACATCAGGTAAACGAAGGAGCCAAGCGGCAGCAGCAGATTGCTGACAATAAAATCTTCCAGATCCAGAATATTGCTTCCTTCCCCAAAAGGCATAAATCCTGACCAGACATTAAATCCCAGCACACAGGGCAGGGAAAGCACGGCAAGCAGGATCCCGTTGATCAGACAGGACTTTTTGCGGGTAAAGCCCCACATATCCATGCCGCAGGAAATAATATTTTCAAATACAGCAAGCACCGTGGAAAATGCCGCAAAGGACATGAATACAAAGAACAACGTCCCCCATATCCTTCCTCCCGCCATATTGTTAAATACATTGGGCAGAGTCACAAAAATAAGCGACGGGCCGCTGTCCGGGTTAATGCCGAAAGCAAAACAGGCCGGAAAAATGATCAAGCCGGCCACAATAGCCACAAACGTATCCAATACCGCAATATTGGCCGACTCTTTTAACAGAGTATGTTCCTTTCCGATATAACTTCCGAAAATCGCCATGGATCCAATGCCGAGGCTCAGCGTGAAAAAAGCTTGGTTCATAGCTCCCACCATCGTCTCGCCGATTCCTACTTCCATCATCCGGTCAAAATCAGGTTTCAAATAGAAAGCCAGCCCTTCCGATCCGCCCTCCATCGTCAGGCTGTGTATGGCAAGCAATACCATAATCCCAAGAAGAGCTGCCATCATTCCCTTCGTAATGCGTTCCACGCCGCTTTGCAGCCCCGCCGAACAGATGCCGAAGCCTACCGACACCACAAGCAGCATCAGCCCTGCCATAGTCCCCGGCTTTGCCAGCATGCTGCCGAACATTTGTCCGACCTCTTCCGCCCCTGCTCCTGCAAAACGGCCTGTCAGCATCAGGTAAAAGTAATACAGCATCCAGCCCGCCACAGTCGTATAAAACATCATCAGACAGTAATTTCCCGCCAACCCCACATATCCATGCCAATGCCATTTCGTCCCCTCCGGCTCCAGTTCGTGGAAGCTTTTGATAATGCTCTTTTTGCTGGCGCGACCTACCGCAAATTCCATCGTCATGACGGGCAGCCCCATGATGGCCAGAAAAAACAGGTAAAAAAGCACGAAAGCTCCGCCGCCATACCTTCCCGCTATATAAGGAAACCTCCATACATTTCCTATTCCGATCGCGCACCCCGCTGAAAGAAGTATAAATCCCAGGCGGGAACTCAACTTTTCTCTTTCCATTGCAATATCCTGTCCTTTCTTTTCATCCAAGTAATTGATAATGCGCCAGCGCCTGGTAAACGCCGTCCGCATCGATATCGGCTGTCACATAATCCGCATAGGATTTCAACCGTTCATTTCCATTCCCCATCACGATCCCTATGCCGCATTCCCGGATCATTTCCAGATCGTTCATGCTGTCGCCCACAGCGACCGCGTCTTCCATGCTGCCACCATAATATTCCAGCACCTTCCGGATTCCGTCGGCCTTATTATTTTTTACGGAAATAACTTCTATGGAATGCATATGTCCTCTTTCCGGCATACTGCTGACAAACTGGTATTTATCCTTAAACTTCCTTTCCACTTCCTGCAAAGCCTCCGCCTCCAGGCTGTAAAGGCAGAACTTGTAGATCACTTCCCGTTCCGGGTCGTATGCCTCCATGCCATGCACTGCTTTCTGCTGGAAAAAATCATGGCCGGTAGTTTGTTTCCCTTCCCCTTCAAAATAATAATCCCTGATCTCGGAATGCATATAGATTCCTTCTTTCCCTTCCAGGATATAAGAAACCCCTTTGCTCCTCCCAAAGCCAAGAACCAGCTTCAATTCTTCCTCCGGTATATTATTTTCATAAATGATCTTACCTTCCGTCTCTGCATAAGCCCCTGCAGCCGCAATGACCCCGTCAACGGCGATTTCCTCCACGTGGTCCAGCAGACAGCAGGAACGCCCGGTACAGATAAATACCTTATGCCCCGCCCGGCGCGCCAGTTCCACCGCGCGGCGCGCGCTTTCCGGGACAGCATATTTTTTATGGTCAAACAACGTTCCATCGATATCCAGAAAAATATATTTCATTCGCTGCTCCTCACTCAAATGAGGGTGCTGCAAAAACATGCCACACCCTCTCACACTCCCTGTATCTTCTAAAAGAGATCCCGCTTATTGAAACGGCACTACGGAACCCTGATACTTATCGTTGATAAACTGGCTGATTTCGTCCGATTTCAATACCTCTACCAGCGCCTTTACCCCTGCGTTTTCTTCATTTCCTTCCTTCACAACGATCACATTCACATAAGTCTTCGCCGCCTCGGAATCCGAAGTCTCATATGCCAGTGCGTCCGTCTGGGCATTCAGGCCTGCCTGCAGCGCATAGTTGCCGTTCAGCACGACAAAAGAAGTCTCATCGATTACACGCGCCACCTGTGCTGCTTCCAGCTCTATAATTTCCACATTGTGGGGATTTTCCGCAATATCATTTTTCGTAGCTTCCATCCCGGCTCCTTCTTTTAAGGTAATGATGCCATTATCCTGTAAAAGGAGAAGCGCCCTTGCTTCATTGGTCGTATCGTTGGGAACCGCTATTGTCGCCCCGTCCGAAATATTCGCAAGATCCGATTCCGTCCCTCCGTAAATGCCCAGAGGCTCGTAATGGATCTCGCCCACGCTCACAAGATGCGTGCCCTTTTCCACATTAAACTGATCCAGATACGGGGTATGCTGAAAATAATTGCAGTCAAAATCACCCGCTTCCACTACCTCGTTCGGCTGTACATAATCGTTAAATACCGTCACCTGCAAATCCCAGCCTTTCTCTGCCAGAATCGGCTTTGCCGCCTCCAGTATTTCCGAATGGGGTACTTCCGTAGCGGCAACCGTAATCGTTCCGCCGTCTCCGCCCTTGGAGCCGCAGCCAGCAAATATTCCTGCTGCCAGAACTGCCGCAACTGCTGCTGAAATAATCCTTTTTTTCATAATCTTATCCTCCTCCTTGAATAATAGAAACATGTGATTCCCCTTTTCATCCCGCTAATTCGTGATCCGCTTATCCAGCCTTTTCGACAGCCGAGTTCCGATCAGCTGTAAGATCTGTACCAATATAATGAGCAGAACTACGGTGACAATCATGATATCTGCCTGATAACGGTAATATCCGTAGCGGATCGCCACATCTCCCAGCCCGCCGCCGCCTACTGCCCCGGCCATCGCGGAATATCCCAATATCGTCCCGAGAGCGATTGTCGCCCCCACGATCAGGGAAGTCCTGGCCTCCGCCAGAAGAACTTTCCATACGATCGTCCCTGTTCCGGCCCCCATGCTCTGGGCTGCCTCGATTACACCCCGGTCCACCTCCAAAAGGGAGGATTCCACCAGCCTTGCAATAAAAGGCGCAGCCGCTATCGTAAGAGGCACGATCGTCGCCGTAGCCCCGTAACTTTTTCCTACCACAAACCTCGTAAACGGAATCAGAAGCATCAACAAGATCAGGAAAGGGATCGATCTCGTCACATTGACGACCACATCCAATATCTTATAAACTACCGGGATCGGCCTCAGTCCGTCCCGCGCTGTGATCACAAGCAGGATCCCCAGCGGGAGTCCGATCACATAAGCAAAAAGCGTCGATGTCAGCGTCATATATAAAGTTGTTCCTGTTTCCTTCGCCAGCATGGCAATCGTCGCGCTATCCCACATAATTATCCAGCTCCTCCACTTCCAGCTTTCTCTCTTTTAAATAATTGATCATCTTGCCCGCCACCATATCATCCTCCGGGAGCTGCAAAATCATCTGGCCATGCGCCACCCCTCCGATGTCCTTCGTGTCCGCAAGCAGGATATTGGCCGGTGTCTTACATTCCAGCACCATATTAGCGATAACAGGTTCGAAAGATGAGTTTTCCTTAAACACGATACGGATGCAATGTTTTCCTTTCATTTCCTGGTAATTGCCGCCATTCTGGAACACCAGCCGCTTGGCTGCCGGAGTTTTCGGCCTTGCAAACACTTCCTCCACCGTACCCGTCTCGGCCAGGCTCCCTCCGTCGATAATCGCCACATGGGTACATATTTCCTGCACCACCGCCATCTCATGCGTAATAATGACGATCGTGATCCCATATCTTTCATTGATTTCTTTCAAAAGCGCCAGAATCGACTTCGTCGTCGTAGGGTCTAACGCGCTGGTCGCTTCGTCGCAAAGCAGGATTTTCGGATTAGTCGCCAACGCCCTGGCGATCGCCACCCTCTGCTTCTGCCCGCCGGAAAGCTGTGCCGGATAAGCTTTCGCTTTTTCCGAAAGCCCTACGATCTTCAGCAGTTCTTCCGCCCTGCCTCTGGCTTCCTTCTTCTTTTGCCCCACAATTTCCAGCGGAAAACAAATATTATCCAGTACGGTGCGCTGCATCAGCAGGTTAAAATGCTGGAAAATCATCGCGATCTGCGTGCGCATCTGGCGCAGTTCCTTCTCTTTTAACGCTGACAGGTCTTTCCCTTCCACCAGCACCGTTCCCTTTGTCGGCTTTTCCAGAAAGTTCAGGCAGCGCACAAGCGTACTCTTTCCCGCGCCGCTCATGCCGATGATTCCATAGATTTCCCCTTTATGGATATCCAGGTCAATCCCTCTCAGCGCTTCTACCGTATTCTCTTTGCCCACAAATGTCTTGCTGACATCTTTTATCTGTATGATCGTCTCCATGGCCGCCATCCCCATTCTTCCGCCTTCCAAAAAATCTCTTCGCGCTACGTATCATATCACAGACTGACAATTTCTGCAAGGCAATGTTTCCTGCCCCAGGCCTTTTCTATACGCTAAATTGCTATGATCTATACGGAATGAAACATTTCTGTAGACAAATACCGGTCGCCGGAATCCGGCAGCAAAGCGACAATCGTCTTTCCGGCGTTTTCCTCCCTTTTTGCCAGCTGCACCGCCGCCGCCAGCGCCGCGCCGGAAGAAATACCAACAAGAATTCCTTCTTTCACCGCCAGCTTTCTTCCCGCCGCAAAAGCATCCTCGTTCTTTATCCTGATGACCTCGTCATAAATATTCGTATTCAGCACGGAAGGAACGAATCCTGCCCCGATTCCCTGAATCTTATGCCCTCCCGGCTTCCCGCCGGAAAGAACCGGGGATGAATCAGGTTCTACGGCCACGATCTTGATAGCTGGATTTTTTAATTTTAAGAACGCCCCTACTCCGGTGATCGTCCCCCCCGTCCCTACTCCCGCCACAAAAATATCTATTTTCCCGTCCGTATCCTCCCACAGCTCCGGGCCTGTGGATGCTGCGTGAACTGCCGGATTGGCCGGATTATCGAATTGCCCGAGGATCATCGCGCCGGGGATGCTCTTCTTCAATTCCTCCGCCTTCTCGATAGCCCCCGTCATTCCCTTCGCCCCCTCGGTCAGGACGAGTTCTGCCCCATAGGCTTTCAAAAGATTTCTCCGCTCCACGCTCATCGTATCCGGCAAGGTTAAAATCGTTCGGTATCCTCTTGCCGCCGCCACGGATGCCAGCCCGATTCCTGTATTCCCGGAAGTGGGTTCGATAATCGTAGCGCCCTTTTTCAAGACACCCTGTTTTTCCACATCCTCGATCATGGCCAGCGCCACCCTGTCTTTCACGCTCCCTGCCGGGTTCAAATATTCCAGCTTCGCCAGGATCACCGCCTGCTCCGCCCCTTCTTCCCTGGAAAAATTACGGACTTCCATCAAAGGAGTCTTTCCTATCAATTCCGTCGCATTTTTTTTAATATTCGCCATTTTTTCATCTCTCCTCCGCTTAATTCATAGTAATTCACTAGGAATTTTATGAATTAAATATTAGCACTGCGGGAAGAATATGTCAATATAAAATTTTCCATGCCTGGCAGAAGTCAATTTGGGCAGCCAGCATGGCATACATGGCGAGCCGGGGGAAGGAAAATGGCGGCAGCCGGGAAACGGACCTGGCCGGGGCGGGGATTTTCCTTCCCCCGGCTCGCCATGTATGCCATGCTGGCTTTCCTCAACTTATTTATGCCTCATTGGGGAAAATCAGTAGAAAATTTCATGCTTATATGCTAGAATGAAAGGCAAAGGAATTAGGAAAGTTTCCTTTTTCACTGTTTTACTGATATTTAAAAAACAACAGGTGACATTATGCATCAAAATATATATACGCCATTGCAGATTCAGACAATCCTGCATCCTATATTTGCAAACTATAATATTAAAAAAGCAATTCTTTTCGGCTAAATTCCCTGGTCGGGGAAGAAATTAAAAAAAATGGAGTAATCATTTATGAACAATAAGGACAAGAACAATAATAATATGAAAAAAAGAGTCGTCGTATCCCTCGGCCACCAGGCCTTAGGCTATACTACATTGGAACAGCGGGATGCTGTACAGATTACCGCCAGAGCCCTTGCCGACCTGGTGGAAGCCGATTACCAGCTTACCATCACCCACAGCAACGGCCCGCAGGTAAGCATGATCCACAAGGCTATGACCGAACTGCGCCGCGTCTATATCGATTATACCCCGGCGCCTATGTGCGTCTGCTCTGCCATGAGCCAAGGGTATGTAGGCTATGATATCCAGAATTCCCTGCGCGCGGAACTTTTAAGCCGGGGGATTTCCCGAACTGTCAGCACCATCCTGACCCAGGTGACGGTGGACCCCTACGACGAAGCGTTTTACGAGCCGACGAAAATCATAGGGCGCTATATGTCAGGGGACGATGCGGAAATTGAAATCAAAAAGGGGAATTACGTGGTAGAGGAGCCGGGCAAAGGCTTCCGCCGCGCGGTCGCTGCCCCCAAGCCCATCGATATCGTGGAAATCGAAGCGATCCGCCTCCTCGCCGATGCCGGCCAGGTGGTCATCGCATGCGGCGGCGGCGGTATTCCTGTTATCGAGCAGAAACATGCATTAAAAGGCGCTTCTGCCGTTATCGAAAAAGATTCCATCGCCGGAAAACTAGCAGGGGACTTGAAAGCGGACCAGCTGATCATCCTTACCAGCGTTCCCTGCGTTTACAAAAATTTTGGTTCTGCCCGGCAGGAAGAGCTTCGTTCCCTGACCGTCTCAGAAGCCATGGCTTACCGGGAAGAAAAGCAATTCGGAGAAGGCGACATGCTTCCAAAAATAGATGCCGCCATCGCTTATTTGAACGTCTGCCCGCAAGGCAGCGTACTGATCACTTCTCTGGACTGCGTCAAAAAAGCACTGAAAGGCAGCGCAGGAACCATTATCCGTTCATAAACTTCTTTGCCATGCAGATGGCAGATTCTGCATAGAAAAATGAGTAAAAACGAAAAATGAAAAGATGAGGGAAACCATGAACGACCATATATCCATGCGCCAGGAAATATTAGACTATGCATTCGCCGAATACGGCACGGAACCGGAATATCTGTGGAAAGATTCGCCGAACTGCGCCGTCCTCCGCCATTCCAGCAACCGCAAATGGTACGGCATTATCATGGACGTTCCAAGAAACAGGCTCGGCCTTATCGGAGATGACGACGACACCAGCAGCATCGATGCTGCAATCCATGCCGCCGATGATGATATTGTCGATATTTTGAACGTCAAATGCGATCCCGACATGAACGGCTCGCTGCGCACACAAAACGGTTTTCTTCCCGCCTATCATATGCACAAAGGGCATTGGATCTCGGTCCTTCTGGACGGAACGGTGGAAAAGGAACGTATTCTCCCCCTTCTCGACATGAGCTTTGCCCTCACCGATCTGCGGAAGAAAAACCGATAACATCTATCACGCCGAGAAAAACGGGCAGTGTTTAGGAAGAACTTCCCGCCAGCGCGGCCATCATCGCCCCGATGATAATCCCGAAATCCGACAGATTAAACACAATCCGTGAAAACCGTTTCCCGCCGAAGCCAAAGCTAAAATAATCCACCACAGATTTTCTTCTAAGCCTGTCATACGTATTGCTGAATCCCCCTCCCAGCAGCAGGGAAAGGCCTGTTTTCAGCATCTTATTTCCCTGTCCCAAAGACAGGACAAAGGCCGCCGCCACTATCATGGTTAAAAATACCGACAGCGCCGCCACCATGGACCTTCTTTTCTGCCCCGCATTCAAAACCGCCCCTTCGTTATGATGAAGCCGGAGCCGGATCAGACCGTTCAGCCGTCTTTTTTCCTCCCCGCCTGCCAGAGAATGTTCCATATGGTTTTTTATGAAAAAATCGCCAATGAAAATCGCCGCTGCCATGCATAGGTAAATCATAATTCTCCTCCCTCCTGTTTTTCCTCACACATCCCGTTCTTCCTCTCCTTCCTCCCAGAAATCCTCCAAGCCGATCACCGGCATGGATTTGACATCTAGGCCACGGCAGTTTGACAGGGAAGAAAACTGTTCGCGAATGATACGATACTCCTGGACAATATCCCACGCATCTTTCTGATAAAGACATTCCACCATTTGCCGGAACTGCCGCTGGAAATAACGGTTGAGCAGTGCTGCATTCTCCAGAAGCCAGGCTATCATGGGATGGTCTTCTGTAATTGCTCTGCGGAAAAAGTGCCAAGCATGGCAAATATATTTCCTGCTTTGGCTGCTGGCAGCCTTGCAAAACATCATGGGAGGAAAAATATCATACTTTCCCTCGCCTTTCTCCTCTTTCTTTTTATGGAATGTGATGATTTGTCCATTTTCGTAATTGATTTCCATATCATAATGATCCTGCAAATATGCCATCGCGTATTTATACATGATATGTTCTGCATTACGAACAAATATTAATAACGGAATATTATATTTATCCTCTTTCGTTCCTTCATATTCCCAATATTCTCTCCTAATTTTTTCTGCATAATCTCTCTGCTTCTGAATCATCCATTGCCCTACTACAGAATTTTGTAATTCCCTCCACTCCCGTAAAGATATATGATTCCAATCTGCCAATTTAAATAGAAAATCTATGTTATTCACCGATCCGTGCTGATCCAATATCCTCCTGATTGCCATCAGAATCTCCAACGGCAGTTTTACTATTTCAGAGCGACTGATCTTTACTGTCGGTTTCCATTTTCCTTCCAGTAAAAGCACCATGCCATCCCCGTTCCCCACATAAGCGGATAGTCTTTTATCCATTACAATACCCTGATAAGTACACGTATTCCTGTCAATGTAACAATTATCAAAAATAAAGTCCCAAACAGACCCTAACTGCTCATATTCTAATTCATCCAGGCCAAACGTAAAACCACTTATCTTCATATCATTCTGTTCAACTTTTATATAACTGTCCATTTTCTCCGCTTGGTCTATTCCCCTTTCCATCAACCAGCATTCTATTTTACTCTGCGGCTCTATATCCAAATAACGAAAGATGCCCGTCACCGTGCAATTCTTCTCTCCAACATTCCAATACAATTTCCTTTCAAACCGTACCTCACGCTTCACCAATACTCCCGAAAAACCAGGCAAAACTTGAGGTTCTTCCTCATCCAGCGGTATTACCGTCTGCACCAGCTTGGGATAGTTCCCCCTGACAACAGGAAAACACTCATCAAATTTCTTTTTCACCTTTAGAGGCAGCTCATAAGCCCTCTCCCCCGCAAGGTCATGGGCGATCTTCATCGCTTCCCTATAAGTCCTGCCCACCCTTTTCTTATTATAATACACTGGCATTCTGGCCCCGCACAGATATTTTCTCACCGTTTCGCGCAAGTCCAGAGTCCCCAGTTTTCCCGGATCCAGCCGGATCGCGATAGACGTACCCGGTTTTCCCCTATACCCATGCCGTTCCATACATCCCTGTCCTTCCTCCTCGAAAAAATCCGGCCTTGGAAGTCCTCCCCCTATCCCATGGTTTTGCGCCTGGCTCCTGATCGTATAATATCCCTTTACCCCTGTCACCTGAAGCCGTATGCCATAGCTCGTCCCCCGCGCATGCCCCGTCGGCATTTCTTCGCGGCGGTTTTTCTCCGGATCAAAATACAGCGTGGAAACCTCTACCAAATCCCCGCACAAAAAACAGGATAAAAAACCGATCCCAAAACGGCTGATTCCATGAAATTCTTCCATCTGCCCATGGTCCCGCAAATCCCTTTTCAGCTCCTGCGACATGTAATAGGAATTGCCCACCTTTAAAAAATAACGCTGCAACATCCCAAGCGTCATCCCCGTTCCATAGTCGTCGATACGGAACCAAAGGTCCCCCTCCCTGTCGCTCCACTCCCAACAATCGATACGCGCATCCTCCGGCACGAAGGAAGCATCCATCTCGCCCCGCAGCAAAGTGGCATCGATCGCATTCTGCAGCAGCTCCCGCACGAAAACGTCCCGGTCATCATATAAGTTTTCCCCCATCAGAAGATGCAATATCTGCTCCTGATCCATCGTCAGGCAGAAATCGCCGCTCACATACCCGTCCGACTCGATCTCCCCGCGCCATACTGCCCGTGGAAACGGAAATTCCTGCCGCCATCCAGCCCTGCAAAACCTCTGCAAGGAGGCGCACTGATAAAGTTCCTCATCCACCCAGTCCAGGAAATGCCTGACCGCATGTTCTACCGCCGGATCCTTGCAGCAAGCCTTACAAGGCAGCTCCTCCCTGGCAGGAGTCGGCGGATAAAAAAAGCCCGCCGAGGACTGATGCTTCTTCCACTCCTCACGGCTCTTTTCATGATATGCGGCATAGCTGTAAAGAACCCTGGGCGCACGGGTATCATCAAAGTCCAGCAGATCGGCCAGACGCAATAACAACGCGCAGAATAAAGGATCCGCATCGCTGGCCGCCAGATATTCCAGCTCCCTGTTCATGCGAAGCTCCTTCGGCTCCTCCCCATGGGCCTGGCAGACCGCCAGCACGCACCGTTTCGGCACCGCCCGTACCGGCCAGTTTTCCATGCATTCCACCCATCCTTCATTCTGCAACACCTCCGGGACCCGAAATGGATGCAGCGTACGCAGATACCACTGCCTCATCTCCTCCGGCCATTCTTCCGGCGCACATCCCAGCAGCTCCGGGGCATATTCCCGCAGGAATTCCCGGAAAACTCCTTCCCTGGAAAAAGCAGACTCCCGCTCCTCATCCGTATACACCATCCCAAGGTCATGCAGACAGGCAGCCAGAATAAGCAGCTCCATTTCCCCCGCCGCCAGCTTCCCGATCCAGTCCCCAAGAAGGCCGCCCATGGCATCCAGAACATTTTTGACATGGGTTCCGTCATGCAGCGTATAGTTTTTAAAGTTCTGCCGCACATCGCTTAAATAAGCTACGGCCTCCCCATACACTTTTTTCACCCATGCCATTCTTTCTTCATCCGAAGACATTTTCTCCCGATATGCCCGCCATAGCGCGGTGCTTTCCAGCCCCTGAGAACGTTCTGCCATAATCCCCTGTCCCCTTTATCCTTGTTATTTCCTTTGGAAGATATATACCACCTTTTTCTTATTATAATCCATCATCCGCCGGCCGTTCAACCGCTTTCTCATCGATATTCCTTTTCATCCCTCCGCAAGCACCCGGAAAGTCCCGGCAAGATCCAGCCTTCCGAAGCCCCAGGATCGATTCGGATAGATAATGTCCGCGCTGCGCGCCGCCCCCCGCATAAAGTATGCCTTTACCTCCATGCTCTGCGCCAGCACATCGTTCTTTTCAATCACCGCCCACTGCATAAACTGAGCCGCTCCTCCCGCCGTAATGGCGGCCGCCATGCAAGATCCGGTGCGCGCGCCCAGCGCCGTCGATACATCCACTCCCGGCGCGGCGATATCCGGCTTCAGCCCCCCGCCTCTGGCAAATCCCCTTCCCGAATCAATATAAAAACTATTATTGCCCGCATCGTACGCGGAAACCGTAATCACATTATCCGCCAAAGACGGTTCCGTCAACGTCACATAAGGCGTGGAATTCAGGAAATATACGTCCGTTTTTAAAAACTGGCTGATTGGCAGCCACATATTGATATAACCATAACCAATACTCCCCCGCATTTCGATCTGGAAAGTCCATACTCCTTCCGTCGGCTGCACGACCCGGAATACCACAAGCTCGTCGCCGCCGCCCTGCTCTACCAGAATATGATCCACAGCTATTCTTGTTTTTTCATAAATAAAGCTGAAATTCCTCGTTTCCCTGCTTCTGAAGTCGATATACGGAATGACCTCCCCTCCCGGAGAACGGATCGACACGCTCATTGTATTTGGGGCCGTTCCCCACAGTTCCATCAAAAACCCTGGCTCTTCATTCCCCACGCGTATCTCTGCCGTCTGCGTCACTGCGGCTCCCTCCATGGGAAAAAGCCGTTGGAAATGATGCCCCGCATTGCCCTCATTTCCTCCGCCCAGCACCACGACCCGGTTCCGTTTTCTGGCAATCCTGTCCAGGTATCTTGCTAATACAGAATTACCGGCATGGTCTCCCCAGTTCGTTCCCATAGCGATGCATATCACTACCGGCCTTTCCCCCACCCTGGCAAAACGATCCAGATATTTGACTGCCAAGCCGATATTCGCATCGCAATAAGCCGGCACGCCCTCCGGGATCAGGTAATAATCCCGCAAGTATTGCTTTGCCTCCTTGCATTTCACCATCACGATATCGGCATCCGGGGCCGCCCCTAAAAAATTCGTCCCATACCCGATATCGCTTCCCGCCGCTACGCTGGCTACCGCAGTTCCGTGTCCGTCCGTATCTGTCGAAGGAACCACCGACAGAGGGTTTTCGTTCCTGATCGCCTCGTTGATTTGCTCATTCGTATATTCCGTTCCAAAAGAAAAGCCTTCCGGCGGAGTCCCATCCTGTATCGTCTGATCCCAAATGGATAATATTCTGGATGTGCCGTCGGATTTCTTAAACACTTCCATATTGTAACGGATTCCAGTGTCAACAAGCCCTATCACCACGCCCCTCCCAGTCAGGGAAAGCGGCGGCCTTTGCACCTCTGAAATTCCCGATTTTATCAGATTCACCGGATCATACTCCCTTGCCGCCGACGTTTCTTCCTGCATCAGCCCATATAGCTTCGGGATAGAATTGTACGTATATTTGCTTACGCTGACCGGCACCAGCCCGGAACGCCTGAAATATAATACTGCAAACTGCTCATCAATCATTTCCACGCAATAATCCATGCCGTCCAGTTCATCCCCGGCCAGCCTGAAATCAATCAATGCTTCTCCAAAATCTTCGGATAATATCTGTTCTCTGCAAGCCATAGTTTTACTCTTTACACTTTTTTCTATTGTATGACCAGTTCTTCCATAACGTTAAGACCTCGCAATATAAATCTTATACAAAAAGGGCCGCTTACGCAGCCCCCCTGTCCTGGCATAATGATATGCAGGAAAACCTATTGTCTTACATTTCTACCTGTTCTAAAGCTTTACGGACATTACCCGCAGTTGCCTCCAGGGCTTTTTTAGCCTGTTCACGGGTGCATCCGCTTTCCAGCATCACGATGGCATCAGGTACTTGCATGTCGGTTTCAGCCAGCGTCCGATGAGCGGTTTCTTTATCGACACCAGTAATGGCGGAAATAATATTAACAGCACGGACTACCAATTTTTCGTTAGTAGGCTGAACCTGTACCATATAATTCTGATAGACTTTGCCAAGCTTTATCATGGTTCCGGTAGACAGCATATTAACTACTAGTTTTTGCGCGGTACCTGCTTTCATACGCGTGGAACCGCTGATGACCTCGGCGCCCACAATCGGAGCAATAGAAATTTGGGCAACTTTTGCCATTTCACTATCATTATTACAAGTAATAGATATGGTTAAGGCTCCAAGCTGATTTCCATATTCCAAAGCGGAAATGGTGTAAGGAGTACGGCCGCTTGCGGCAATGCCAATGACGCAGTCGTTTGCGGCCAATCCTATATTTTTCAAATCATCAATGGCTAATTCTTTGGAATCTTCAGCGCCTTCTACCGCGTGATACATGGCATCAGAACCTCCTGCCAGAAGCCCGAACGCCCGCTCCGCCGGCACGCTGTAAGTTGGAGTCAGCTCAATCGCGTCCAAAGTCCCCATGCGGCCCGAAGTTCCCGCCCCGCAGTAGATCATTCGTCCGCCTTTCGCGAAGCGTTCGGCAATGGCATCCACTGCTTTGGCAATCTGCGGAAGTTCTTTTTCTACAGCCTCCGCCACTTTTTTATCTTCCTGGTTGATTAAGGTAACTACACCAAGCGAATCCAATTGGTCAATCTGCCGGGTAGCTTCATTGACCGTTTCTGTTGTAAGACCATCTATTTTTACCATATTACACTCCTTTTGTTTCATTCCTGTTTCGTTTTTTGATCAAGATTTATCATGGAGCAAATCTCCCTGGCAGTTATTCCCGTGTCTTTAATCCTTCTACCAGCTTCCGGGTACTGCGGATATTTCTTTCCAATTCCGGGAGATTTTTCTGGACGGATCCGAGATAAAGAAGATCTCCCATGAGAAGGGAATTGTGAAGGGAAGTAAACGCACCGATTCTCACAACTGCTTCTTGATTGGGTATCAGAAGAGAGATATCGGCCAGTCTGCGCAGCGGTGATTCTTCACGGCGCGTGACAGCAAGGATCGGAGTTTGCCTTTCGCGGGCAATCTGGCAAGCATATAAAATTTCCCTGGACTGTCCGCTGTAAGAAAATGCGATGACCAGATCCCGGTCATCAATATAATGAAAAAATTCCACGCACATATTAATATCGAAATGGTAATCGGCATTATAATCGGCGCGCTTTAGCTTGTGGAACAAGTCGTAAGCAGGAAGCATAGATGCGCCGATGCCCAGGAGATAGATACGGCGCGCATTGCGGACCTTGCAGATGGCCTGTTCCAAAGCTTCGTAGTCTAACTGATAAAAGAAATCTTTGGTCGCCCCGTTTATGAGGCTTTCCAGTTTCCCCGAAAGAGTCTGCAGACTATCCTCCGTATGGATAATGGGATCTACAGTCGCATTCCAGTCATCATCCTGCGAGTTGGCGGCAGCCAGAGCCATCTTAAAAGCCGACAGGCCATCAAAGCCCAAATTTTGTACATAGCGGATAACGGAAGCGGCAGAAACGCCGCTTTCATCCGCCAAATCCTGTGCTGTCATACCAAGAGAACGGAAGGTGTTTGCAAGTATAAAATCTGAAATCCGTTTTTCCGCCTTGCTCATGTGCATGTACTTTTCACGTATCTTGAGTTTGATATTTTCCATAGTCGCCTCCGTCTCTGCCTGCCGAACCGCAGCAGTTTCCTTGAAATGTATTTTTAACTCTTGTAAACAGAACAGCCAGATAAAGCCTATAGATAATTCAGAATGGACTGATCTGATTCGTTAGGAATCATCTGAGCTGTTATCGGAATGCCTTTCCCAATCATTTCCTTTATCTGTATAATATCAGTATCGTTTAATTCTACAGATTTCTTAATAGGGCGGGAACCCTCATGTTTCGCTACATTTCCTACATTGACGGCGCGGATTTCTACGCCTGCAGCAACCAACGCGGCCATATCGCCCACATTTTTGGTAATTAAAAAGACTTTCTCCCCTTCATATGCCTTTTCGGCAAATTTCTCGATGGCCCGGCTCCTGGAAAGAATGGACAGCTTCACGCCGGCAGGTTTTGCCATCTTTAAGGCGGCTATCATCATTTCGTCTTTAACGGCAGCGTCATTGACCACCACAATACGCGTCGCGCCCACAGTGTTAGTCCATACCATAGCTACCTGGCCGTGAATCAAACGTTCATCGACTCTTGCATGTATAATTGCCATTTGAAAAACCTCCTGTCTTAATCTAATTCGATTTCATCGTCATCATCGTCTGAGGCGAAATCGAACGTCTTCTCAAAATATATGATCTGTTCCTTGCCGGAATCCGTAATCTGCTGTGCCAAAACGGCAGCATTGTCTACGGAGCTGCGGCTCATATAAGCCTCTAAAAGCATGGGCAAATTGCTTCCTGCGACAACCTCCAGATTTTTACATTTCCCCATGGATAGTTGTGTGGAAATATTAAAGGGTGTTCCGCCGCGCAGATCCGTCATGACCAATATACCGTTTCCGTCATCCATTTTTGCGGCAGCGGCGAGAATTGCCTCGCCCAGCTCTTCCCCGGACCGGGAACCTTCAAAGTCAACAGCCTCCAGTGCTTCCGCAGCCCCTGCCAAAAGCTCTAATGCATTAATCAGGCCAGTGGCAAAATGTCCATGCCCGGTTACAATGATTCCTATCATATAAACGACCTCCTAACTTAGAACAAACCAGCCAATCCAGTCAGAACACTCTGAAGATTACCCAGAACCATACCCAGAATGATTAAGATAAAAATCAGGCGGGTAGAATTTACTTTCTTTTTCCCAAGCAGCCAATAGGACAGCATTACGATGGCCAACGGCAGCAGAGAGGGAAGTATTTTGTCAAACATATCTTGTAAAGCAAAGGTTACTTCGCCAAAAGCAAAAGTTAAGTCGGTTTTATAGTTGACTACGGAAGGGATTAAAGCGCCTACCACGGTCAAACCCAAAATGCTGGCTGCTTCTGTGATGGGAGCAATCCGATCGGCAAAGCCTTCCGCCAGTTTCCGGCCGGAATTATAACCGATATAAGTAAATTTGTAACGTGCAAACAATATAGCGGCACAAGCAATCAAAGGAACAAAAAGGCCTACAGGATTCCCTTGCAGGGCAATGTAAGCTGCGATAGAGAACACAATAGCCCGGTAGATAGCAATAAACAGGGTGTCGCCAACGCCGGCAAAGGGTCCCATAAGTCCGGTCTTTATGCTGACAACGGCTTCTTCGGATTCAATGCCCAGTTCTTCTTCCAAAGCCATATCTGCACCAATGATGAGATGAGACATCTGCTGGGAGGTATTGAAATAACCAAGATGCATCTTTAAGGCGCGTTTCATTGCCTCCGGATTATCGCCATAAAGCCGTTTCAGGACGGGCATGATTACATAGGCATAGCCCAGACCCTGCATTTTTTCGTAATTCCAGCCAAACTGTAATGCAAACAAATTGCGGAAGTAAACTTTGTTGATATCCTGTTTGGTTAATTTTTTCTCGTTACCCATCTATTTCTACCTCCTCGTCATCTTCAATTGCCGCTCCGGCTGCAGCCGCTGCTTTATTATTGCTTCTTGCCAGATGCATGCCTGCCAAAGCAATGCCTGCCAAAGCTGCTGCCATTACGGTATAGTTTCCGCCGCCATAAGCGATCAGGACAAAACCAATTACAAAATAATACCAGTATTTTTTTATGGGCAGATAGCGCATCAGGATTGCCATGCCCATAGCAGGGAGAAGTGCGCCGGCGGTTTTAAGGCCGGTCATGTACCATGCAGGAATAAATGCATTGATGCTTTCCACTACTGCCTGCCCGAATATCAAACCAATGGCTACGGGGATAACGCGGGAAAGAACCCAGGGCATCAGCCCCATAAGATTCGCACGCTCAACGCCGCGCCAGTTGCCGTTTTCTGCGCAACGATCTGCATAGTGCTGGAAGAAAGAGTTAGCCATTTTGCCTAAAATGTCCATCTGGGTCAGCAAAAGGCCGATGGGGATTGCCAGACCGATACCATACTCCGCGCCTTGCCCGGAAATGATAGCATAAGCCGTTCCCATAATTGCCCCGGAAAGGTAGTCAGGCACTGTCGCTCCGCCGTAAGTGGCAACGCCAAGAGTCATAAGCTGTAAGGTCGCCCCGACTGCAAGGCCAAGAGCAAGATCCCCTAACAGTAAGCCGGTAAAAGTTGCCGCGAATAACGGTGTGTAAATGCCGCATTGGATGGATATCTGATCTGTAACTGCTACGATGGTATACAGAATCAGAAGCAAAATGATGCCTATAGAAATCTCCGTCATTTAAAATACCTCCTCAAATGTTTTTTGTAATTTTTTCATAAGCGCTTATGTTTGATGTATACATCTTAGCATATATGAAATAAAATTTCAATATCAATTTTATATTTATATTTTATGAAATATTATTTCAAAAATCAGACAATAGCACAGCCTGCGGACAACGATGCTGCCGCCGCCCAGGCCCAGCCTTCAGACAACAATGCCCTCTCTTCTTTTATCGGAGAAGAAAGGGCATTACAGATCGCTTTTGAGCATGCAGTAGTGCAGACAGAAGACGTTACCTATTCCCATGTAAAACTGGAAAACGACGACGGCCGGCTGATATATGAAGAAAAATTTTTTATAATACTATGAAATATGAGTTTGAAATCGATGCGGCTACCGGCGCGTTTCTCGAATCGAGCGCGGAATCCATCTATGACTGATCTATTCTTCTTTTCAGGCATTTGCAGGACTCCCTTACGCCTCCTTCTTGCCCAAAGCATACCAACGCGCCTCCTACCAGAATATCCGCGCCCGCTTCTATGCAAAGCCCCGCGTTTTCCAAATCAACGCCTCCGTCCACCATAATATGGAAATCCAGCCCCTCTCTGCGCCGCCAGTCATCCAGGGCAGCAATCCGCCTATAAGTTTCTGGCAGCATATGCTGACCCGAAAAGCCAGGCTCCACCGCCATCAGCAGGACGTAGTCCACCCGGCGGATCAATTCCGACAGGAGTTCCAAAGGCTGGGAAGGGTTCAGCGCCACGCCCGGACGGATACCCGCTTCCTTCATCTGGCATAAAAATCGGTATACAAACGGAGTGCTGTCCAAATGAACCGCCGCCCGCTCCGGCCGCAGCCTTTTCAATTCCTCCTTCCACCGAAAGGGATCCTCAACCATCATATGGACATCCATTGCCAGGGAAGGATATGCTTCTTTTATCGCCTCCACCTGGGCAAAATTCATGCAAAGGTTCGGCACATACCGCCCGTCCATAATATCAATATGTACGCCGCCCACGCCTCCCGCCCGCGCTTCTTCAATATCTTCCGCAAGGCGGAGCGGGTCTGCACAGGCCAATGTCACTGTAAAACTTGCCATGTCTGCCCCTTTCATGGAACACTTATTTACGGTCTTCCAGATATTCGTCATAAACAGTAGCCCAAATATCATTTTTCAATTCTGTAAACCGCGTACTAAGACGCGTTTTCTGAGTGCGCGGATAAGGAATATCCACATCTACGATCCTACTGATGCGTCCCGGCCTGGCGCTCATAATAACCACTCTCTGCGCCAGCAGAACTGCCTCTTCCACATCGTGAGTAATAAAGAAGCATGTCTTATTTTCCTCCTCCCATAGCTCCAGCAAATCCGCCTGAAGCTGCGCCCTCGTCTGTGCATCCAAGGCCCCGAAAGGCTCGTCCATTAACAGCAGCGAAGGATTCATCGCATACGCCCTAGCCAGCGCCACGCGTTGTTTCATGCCGCCGGAAAGCTCCTTCGGATAAGAATCCAAAAATTCCTCCAGGGCCACCATGCGGACATATTTTTCCACCAGCCCGGCTATTTCCTGCTTGGACATCTTTTTATTGTGCAGCCCGAAAGCAATATTCTGCCTCACGGTCAGCCAGGGGAACAACGCGTACTGCTGGAATACCACGCCCCGCTCCCCGCTGGGGCCGTCCACCGGCTTCCCGTCCACAAGCACTTCTCCTTCCGTCTGTCTGTCCAGCCCTGCAAGAATATTTAAAAGCGTGGATTTCCCGCACCCGGACGGCCCTACGACACAGATAAATTCATTATTTTTTATTTCCAGGTCCACCCCGTTCAGCGCCGTTACTTCTCCTGCCGCCCCCCGGTATATTTTTTTCACCCCTCGCAGCGAAACCTTGCTTTGCATCATTTCTGCCTCACTTCCTGCCATGCCGTCAGCCTCCGTTCAAAAAATGTAACTATTTTTTCAAAAGTAATTCCTACCAGCCCGATCAATATGATTCCCATCAGTACAACATCCATGTTAAAATAATTGGAAGCCTCCTGGATCATCTGGCCCAGGCCCACCTGCGCGCCCGTCAGTTCCGCAGCGATCAGGGTTGTCAGCGATGAAGAGAGTCCCAACCGCACAGCGGTAAAAATATATGGCGTGGACGCGGGCACCACCACTTTAAAAAATATGGTGCTGTCGCTGGAGTCCAACACTCTGGCCGCCTTGATCAGCGTATTGTCCACATTGACGACCCCGCCGTAGATCGTAATGACCATGACCAGAAACGCCGCTATAAAAATAACAATGACTTTTGCGCTCTCGCCCACTCCGGCGCCCACAATGACCAACGGTATAAATGCCAGCGGCGGAATGCACTTCAGGAAACTGATCCAGGGCTGGAAAAATCTGCGGAAAGGTTCATACCATCCCATAAGAAAGGCGAAAGGCACTGCCGCTATAAAAGCCAGAACAAAGCCTGTCAATACCCGTCCGATGGAATAGCCCAGATGTTCCCATATTTTCCCCGTCTTCATTTTCGACAAAAGCGCCTCCAGTACCGCTGCCGGCGATGCAAACACTTTCGCGGATTTCATTCCGGGGCTGGAAACCGTATGCCATAGCAGCAGCACGACCGCGACCGACACGATCACATACAGCCCGTTCACCCATACCATTTGTTTCGGCTCCTGCCTCTTCCCTATCGTTTTTTGCATTTTACTCATTCCGTTCTACTCCTTCCAGTTTTCACTGGGTCTCCAACGCCTCCCGGATCAGATCCAGCCTTACATAATCCGTCACTTTTACATCATCGCTTATCTGGTCCTGCCCCTTCATATAATCCAGCTGCAACTGGAACAGTTCTTCCATATATCCGCTGTCTGCCCATTCTTTTTCTTCCTTCATGTTAAAAAACACCAGCTGGTCCCGTTCCGAATTTAAATCATCATAAGATACCCCTATGTCCTTCCCAGCCGCAAAGTCTGCCGCTGCCTGAATCGTCTCATCGAGATGGGATGTGCGGTAATCATAACATTTATCCAACGCGCGCTGAAACCGCCGTACAATATCCTTATTCCCGTCAATATAATCAGGATTTGCAATCCAGCTGCCCAAAAACGGCACAGAATCCACAAAGTCTTTCGTCTCTACAATGGCAAGCATCTCTTCGTCCACATTATTTTTAATATTCGTCAAATCAGGCCCCCATGCAACGACTGCATCCACGCTGCCGCCGATAAATGCCGCAATCGCATTGCTGATCGGCATATTAATTACGTCAATTTCCTCACGGGATACGCCATATTTTTCACACGCCATATTCAGAAGCACCTCGCCGTTCGTGCCAAGCTCGGTAGCCAATTTTTTCCCCTTCATATCTTCAAAGCTGGCGATGCCGGAACCAGCCCTTACCAGAATGGCTTCCGAATTGGTCAGATGGGAAAGCGAAACCACATCCGCCTGGCCCTCCGCGCACAATTTCAATGCTCCCTGGCCGATATAGCCAAACTGCAGGTCGCCGGATGCCATTGCCGCGATTTCAGGCGCGCCTGATGTAAATTTCAGCCATTCCACTTCCAGTCCTTCCTCCGCAAAATAGCCCATCTTTGCATCGATGCCGGGAATACTCATAGGGCCTAAGTTCGGATGGTATGCCGCACGGATTTTCACCGTCTCCACAGCCGGAGCGGCAGCTTCCGCCTCCGCGCTTTCCTCCGCCGCCGGATCCTGTTCCACATCCGATGCTTCCTCCCCTTCGGATGCCGCATCCACGGAAGCTTCCTCAGGCGCATTCTCCGCCGGAGCATCCCCTTTTGAAGCGGACGCGTTCCCACAGCCCGCAAACGCCGCACAAAGCAATGTAATAACCAACCAAACGCTTATTTTCTTTTTCATAGCAATCTCCTTTTCTACTTTTATTATGAATCATTTCTTTGATTCCTTGCGCAAAATTACCCGTTTCACTTTGTCCGCAATCGTATCCGCCGTAAGCATATAATGTTCCATCAGCCAGTCCATCGGGCCTACCTGGCCGAACTGGTCGCGGATTCCTACACGCTCTACAGGAACCGGGCACTGTTCCGCCAAAAGTTCTGCAACCGCACTTCCCAGCCCTCCGATAATATTATGGTTTTCCGCCGTTACGACCGCTCCCGTTTCCTCCGCCGCTGCAATAACGGCCTGTTCGTCCAACGGCTTGATGCTGAACATATCCAAGACCCGTACATGGATCCCCTCTTTCTTCAGGCGGGCTGCCGCTTCCAGCGCCTCATACACTTCGATCCCGCAGGCCAGGACTGCAGCGTCCCCGCCCTGCGCCAGCACCTTTGCCCTGCCAATGGCAAACGGCTCCGACTCCGAATAAATACATGGTCTCTGCCTCCGGAACAGGCGCAGATAAGAAGGACGGTCCAATGCCGCAAGCTGGGAAACCAGGCTCCGCAGCGAACAGCTGTCTGCCGGTTCCACGATCGTCATGCCGGGACAGGCGCGGAGAATGGCAATATCTTCGTTAGGCGCATGGGTTCCGCCGTTCAGCGCGCTCGCCACTCCGGGGTCGCTGCCCACGATGCATACCGGGTTGCCCGCATATGCGCAGCTCATATAAATCTGGTCACAGGCGCGGCGGGAAGCGAATACGCCGAACGTATGGACAAACGGCCTCTTTCCCTCCTTCGCCATTCCGGCCGCCATGCCCACCATATTGGCCTCCTGGATGCCGCAGTTAAATATCCTGTCGGGATATCTTTTCCACATCTCCAAAATTCCTAAAGGCGTCATCAAATCCGCATCCAAAGCCACAATCCGCGGATCCTCACGCATGCATTGCTCCAAAGCCGCGCAATATGCAAAACGCATTTCCGTCCCATCCATCGGAAAGCTCTGTTCTATCTCATACATCCGTCCGCCCTCCCCGCATCAAGCCTTCTTTTTTCTTCACCCAATTCCCGCATCGCCTCCTCAAAGTCCTCGTCCGTCATTATCATATGGTGGTTCGGGCCGCGTCCTGCCGCCGGATATCCTTTCCCTTTTACCGTATCCAGAACGATAGCTGTCGGTATGCCGTCCTTCCGCCCCTTTGCTTCGGAAAGAGCCAGGTACACCTGTTCCACATTATGTCCGTCCCGCACCGAAAAAACATTCCAGCCAAAGGCGCGCAGCTTTTCTTCCAGGCTGCCAAGCGCAAGCACATCATCCGTGTTCCCGTCCAGCTGGTAATGGTTTCGGTCAACCAGCAGGATCAGATTGTCCAGTTTATGCGCCGCCGCAAAAAGAACTGCCTCCCACACTTGCCCTTCCTGGCATTCTCCGTCGCCCGCAATAATATATACCCGGACATCCTTTCCGGCCATACGGCTGGCAAGGGCAATCCCCACTCCGGCCGACACCCCCTGGCCGAGGGATCCGGTGGTCATATCCACGCCGGGCGTTTTCTGCGCATCCATATGGCTCGGCAGATCGGTACCCGGTGTAAGCTAGCAAAAAGAATGACATTTTTTTGCATTAAAACTGACAATACTATTTTGATTATATATTTTCTTATGTTTTATCTTAAAGAAGCAATTAAATAATATCTGAAAATAATTTAAAACGCAGTAAACATCAATTAAAATATTCACTATAAATATAGTAAAAATATTATATTCACCAACTCATATATAAATTTTACTACCATTTTATTTTAATCAATATCACTCTTAATTATTGCAATGTTTCCAATGTACGCATTTACAGATGTCATAACATACACTTTTCCAGCCGACGGCGCAAACAGGCACATGACGGTTATGCCGCCCGTCCTATTTTCTGCTGTCAGGTAATGCTTCTCGTTTTCCAAGTCATGGGATGCCCGCCAGTTATTTGTATCTATCCCGCTGCTGATATTCACCTGGCGGCCAAACGGTAAAGATAGATTTAATCCATTGCTGCCAGCTAAAGAACCAAACGAAGCAGGAATAATAAAAAAATCTCTCCCGATTGTAAGTTTGCTGCAATCCGGCAGCACGGACGATATATCAAACCAAGATATCCATCCATATCGGATGTCCTCTCCGTCTGTGTTCTTTCCGTCCCTTCGGCCCTCGCACTCCAAATACCACTCCACCCCCTTTGCCTCACCCCCCAATTTTTTTCTTACTGTATCAGCACCATTTTTGTATACTGCATATACGTTATCCCCTTCCCTCTCAAAGGATATCCCCCCGAGCTTGCCATCCACGCCTTCCAAGGCTTTCCTGCTTACCACGTCCGTTTCTGTCCCCTGGTTTACCGCATCGGTTACTTTGCGAAAGCCTGCGCCAGCTGACAGCAGGTCTCCTATAACTTTGCTTATCTTCCCCATGATCTTTGGCATGGTTTCGCCGTTTGCAATATTTTCCCTTGTACTAGCCTTGGTAAACTGCACCTTGTTATCTATCGGGCTACCTTTTAATACCAGTCCTTCTTTTTCCTGCCGGGATAAAAACTGGCGATCTTCATCTATCTCTACATTCCTGGCCAGCACCCCCAAATCAAATTGGTAGACACGGCCTTCATGTTCCTTTTGGATTTTTTTTACAAGTTGATCCATTTTTAAATTCTCCTTACCTTATTATGGCAATATTTCCTATATAACCATTTACAGATGTCATAACATACACTTTTCCGACCGACGGCGCAAACAGGCACATGACGGTTATGCCGCCCGTCCTATTTTCTGCTGTCAGGTAATGCTTCTCGTTTTCCAAGTCATGGGATGCCCGCCAGTTATTTGTATCTATCCCGCTGCTGATATTCACCTGGCGGCCAAACGGCAGGGATATCTTAGCCCCTATCGAGCAATGCGCAGGGATAACAAAAAAATCCCTCCCGATTGTCAGACTTTTATAATCCGGCAGCAATGATGTTATACTAAACCAGGATATCCATCCATATCGGGTGTCCTCTCCATTTGTGTTCTTTCCGTCCCTCCGGCCCTCGCATGCCAGGTACCATGTTACCGCTTTTGCCTTATCACCCAATTTTTGCGTACCTGTTATTTTTTTCCCCCCTACCCATGCCGTTTTCCCGTTTGTGATGTCTGCTGCCGCCGCCGTCCCCGCTGTCTGGTTGGCAAGGCTATTTCCTGTTACCTTCCCCGCCCCATTATGATATCCTGCAGGAATTGTATAGCTTCCTCCGGCATTCAGCGATGCATTCACCGCGCCACGGTTTGTCATTGCCCCCGTTATTTTTATGCCTTTCACCCATGCAATCATCCCGGCCAGTATATGTGCCGCCGCTGCCGTCCCTGCCGTCTGGCTGGCAAGGCTGTTCGCCGTTATTTTCCCTGCCCCATTATGATACCCGGCAGGAATCACATAGCTCCCACCCGCATTCAGGGTGGCTGTCACCGCGCCCTTATTAGGCATCGTTCCGGCTACCCCCACCGCTGACGCATTGCTGAAGGTATACGGAGCCAGCACCTGCGCTACCCCAGCATTCCCTGCTGGACGTTGTATCCTCCTTATATTGTCTGCCAACTCTTTGAATTCCGCATCTGCCGCCGTAGCTACTCCCTTGTCAGTGACGGCAGATGCCACCAGATTCTTTCCTTCACTGACAGACTGAAAAACCTCCGCAATCTGAGCCTCATATCCATCCCATTTTTCTTGTTTGGATGCGGTCACATGTACGGCGCTGTTTCTTGTATGTGCCTGGTATTCCACCTCACTGGCTTTGTTCCCTATGGCCGCTTCCAGCGCCTCTATGACTCCCTCATGCTCCAACATGGCGGCAGCAATTTCTCCTATTGTATCCAATGTACTCGGCGCTCCGTTAATCAATTCCGCAATCTTTTGATCCGCATATCCCGTTGCCTGTATGTAAGTGTCATCTGCATAATCTTTTGCTTCTGACAACGCCCCTGCTGCATTTCCCTCCGCGTCTGCCCCTACCTCTGCCGCAGTATAGGAAGGCTTCGCCTGCTGCTTTGCCCACTCTGCTATTTCCGTCTTCTCCAGCAGCTGGTTCGTTACCCGGTCCACAATTTCATTGATAAGGTTCTGCATCTGCTCGGTCACTGCATGAATATGCTCGATCTGTTTCGGCATCTCATCCTTTTCATAATTTGTTTCCGGATAAAAGGGCTGCCCGCGTACATATAATTGTTCTGTATTCATCCTCCACACCTCTTTACGCTGATACTGTCCGGGAATCCCCCGTTTCCACTTTCACTTTTCCCCCTTCTTCATCCAACACATACACCGCGTTCTCATCACCTTCATCATATGGCATTTCTTCCACCATAAAGCGAATTTCATTTTTTTCCATCGGCATATGTTCCGTTCCTATTGTCACCTTTCCGCGCTCTTCCATTTCCCGGACAAACGCATAAAAATATTTTTTCCTCAAAAAGTCATTCGTATCAGAATCAAAAGTAATATTGGCCGTATTGCTTACCTTGATGCCAATATTATAAAGGTACTGCACCTCCCGCTCTGAAATGGCAGGAATCCTGTCCCCTTCTTCATCCTGCCCAACAATAATTAATTCCTCCCTCCCCCGGTCTGAATCCCATGCTACTATCCCTATCTGCCGCAGGTAATACTCCTCTGTCACTTCCAGATTGGTCAGCGTGCAATGTATTGTAGCCATGTCTGTTTCTGCCGATATGCCGTCGATCTGAAGCCCCTGCTTCTTGTCCGCTATCTGCGTCAGAAGATCCGGATCTACAGAGAATTCCGACCCCACATCCGCGCGGAGCAGATGCATATTGATGATCCGGCTGTTTACCCTTGTCAGATACTTAATCCCTCTTTCCGTCAATATATAATTCATTGCACCATCCCTTCCCTTATTTCCAGCTTTATTCCGGCCGTTCCTATATACTCTTTCTTGTAAAGCCCATCTATATCGGTCTCTCCATCCTCCACAGGAAGGTACATGCCATATACCCCCACATGTTCCGTCATTTCCGCCCTACGTATAAGGACCTGGATAAACCTGTAGTCAAGATGCGCCGGCCTGGCATAGTAAACTGCCTCTGCTGCAATCCCCAGCTCCACCAGGTATTCCTTTTCTACATATATAACGAAACTGTAATCCGATGGATATTCTTTAATAAATACCCTGTCCGCATCCAAAGTCTGCAGTACCAGATTTTCCAGCATCTTTACTGTTGCCGGTGTTATTGTATTCTTTTTTGCAAGAACCCTTGCCCGTCTTTGCCCTATATCCATGGAAGGATCCGGTGTAACGCCAAAATCACGCTCCCACCGCTCCAATGAAAAGGTTGCCGTTTTAACATAAAACTGCTTTACAATTTCCTCCAGCCTTCTTTTCATCTGGTCGAGTTCCGGCTGCTCCGCATGAAACAGCTCCGCAATTTCATTCATACAGGATACAAATCCCGGTACTGTGTCCTTCAGCATCATGCCCCTCCTAATGTGACCGCTACCATGCCCAGCACCGGGAACTGCCGCTTCGTAAGCTTTACGCTTTTTTCCTTCCCGTTTATGCGGTAGCTGACAATATCCTTAGTCCCTTCGCAGTTGAACAGCAGATCGGCAATTTTCAAATAAGAAATAATATTGCCTTCATACCCCCTATAATTATCAAAGCTGAATGCCTTAAAATAATTTTCCATCTGTTCCTGCATCTGCCGGATAATATGTTCCGCACTGCTGCCTGATACGGCAAGAACCACTGCATCCACGCTCACCCCTACTGGCTCCGCGCCTGCTACAAGCACATCCGCGCCGATCGTGCGGCTCTCTTCTATATGTTCCGCCACCCTTTGCACCAGTATATCCGGCGGCTCCGTATTTCCGTCCCCGATAATAACCACGTCCACCGTCCCCTTCCCTCTGGCCAAATCGAATACTTTCACTTTTTCAACACCTGTCACCTCCAACGCCCACTGCCGATAATGGGCTATATTCCCGCTGGTCGGCGGCATGCGTATTTTTTCCAATGTGCGGGCTATCAGCCTCTCGTCTGTTTCTACATCAAAACCGCCTTCCGCATCCTCCGGGTTAGTGATCTGCCTTATCCTTGTCCTGTTCCCCAGCACCTTGCTGATGCACCCTGCCAGCACATTCCCGCGGCTTCCCGCTTCTTTGCAGACAGCCTTAACCACTGCTATCCCGGTGTCTGGTATATAGAAGGCCTCTGTCACAAATATAATATCATCTGCCGCCACTTCCATCGGCTCATACCGCCCCATCTGTCCGTTTACCTCCAGATACGCGACTGCGCTTGTCGCCTGGTTCCTTGCAACACCGCAATCCCCGCATGCCAGGTCGGCCCATTCGCCATAGGATGTCGCCACAAAAGCCTTGTCCAGTATCGTCTCAATATCCTCTGAATAAATCCTTGCCAGTTCATTCGCTACGGCCTGCAGATTGTCCGCCGTCCAGCTCCCCTCCATGCGGCTCGCCCCGCAAAGCATCCTGTCTTTCATCCTTTTGCAGATTTCTTCAAATGTATTGCTCATGTCACATATACCTCACTGCTCCATGTAAATCGGTCATATACTGTCGCCACTTCAAAAGTAACGAGGCAGCATGATTTTCCCTTCCAGTCATAGGAAAAACCGGCCAGCTCCTGTATATAAGGATTTACCATGACTGTTTCTGTTATGTGGCGCCGGATTTCGCTTTCTATGATCCCCCTGTCCTCGGACAAGCCTAATACAGCATCCACTTCTGTTCCGTATTTATGGGAATAAGCCTGGTAAACAAAGCGTTTCGTCTTCAGCGCCTTATAGATCCATATCTTAAGCGCTTCGTTCTTCTCCACAAGATAATATCTTCCTGCTTTCTTTTTCAGGCAGTTGTTATCGTAGTCATAGGCCAGTTCTTTATATTCCGGCAGTTCACCGGTGCCTCCAGCAACAGCCTGTGCTGCCATAAACGGAAATAGTCCCATTACATCATCACCGCCTTCCCCAATACCAGGAAGCTGTTCCCTACCCTCTGAACCATGACCGTATCCCCGGCTTGTATCTTTAACTTCCTGTTAAGCTCGTTTAAATAGGATTTTAAGCTTCCAGAAACATATTCCTCCCCTTCCAGTATTTCCTCCAGCGGATCCTCCGGATAAATCCATCCCTCATTGCAGTAGATGTTATGGTCAATAAGAACATTATTATAACTGATGGCCAAGGGATCAATCGATGCCACAACGCACACCGCCATTTCAAAAGAATTATTGTATTCCCCTTCTTCCCTCATGGCATTCACCAGTCGGCTGTATGGTGTTTCCATCAAACTACCTCCTTAAATTCCAGCGTCAATGTCATCTGGTGCAGCGTTCCTTCAAAATTATGGGTGTCCGATATGATTTTGAAGCACCCGGTAATATTGGTACTGACATCTGTAATATAAACCGCCTTCCCGGCTGTGCATAAAATGTTTCCCACAGCTGATATGTTCCCTGTCTCTTCCACGCCTTTTAAAAGCCTGGATGCTTCGGCGGCTGCTTCCTTCCCCTGTTCCTGTTTATAAGTTTCCTGCATAAGGCCGTATAAGGATATCTGCTCCTCTTTTGACACTTCGCCGGCATAGGCGGAGCTGCCGTCAAGTATTACCACGCGGTTTACCATAGCTTCGATGCTGCTTGTATAGGATGCATCTGTGACATCCGTATTGCCTGACAGATGCGCCGCTACTTCCATCCCTGGTTCTTTTATATGCAGGGAATCCCCTTCCATCTGCAGGTAATAATCCGCTTCCCCATATGCATCTTTTATTATCTGGTAAATCGTTTTATCTCCTGTGCTGATGATCTCCGTAGCCGCCCCCTTTTCCAGAAGCCCTCCCACAGCGATCCCGTACTCGCCGCAGACTGCAGAGGCAATTTCTGCCGGCGTTCCCTGGTATACCCCGTACGTTTTCACCTTTCCCATATACCATGCCAGATCCACCGCGTTTACAGAAACCGTCACGCCCGCTTCCTGTCTGCTGGTGCTTACCACGACACCCAGAAAAATAAGCCCGCCGTCATAGGCGGCAATATTTGCCCCGTTCTCCACGATAATCAAGGGGATGTTGCTGTCCTCCCTTGTAAATGCATAGGTAAAAGAAAGTTTGCGTGCTATCTGGCTGCAGTCCCCCGACCAAGTAACCTTCTCCACCCATGCCGATATATTCTTTCCGTTTACTGTTATTTCCATATTTTAGGCATCTCCAAAACCATCCCTGTTTCCAGCCTGTCCGGATTGGCAATTCCGTTTGCATCCGCGATCTTCTTCCACATCCTGCCATCGCCATAGTACCTGGCTGCCAGCCCCCACAGGCTGTCGCCTGTCTTTACTGTCACCTTTTTCGGTATTTTTACGCCCCCGCCCCTTTCCTTCAGTTCATCGCCGCCCACATTTCCTGAAAATGCAGTGGTCGCGCTGGCTGGCACGTTCAGCACCCTATATTCCGTAAAACTCCAGCTGATATATATGTCAAGCTGCCCCTCCCGATACTGCTCCTCCATATTTTCTACAAGGAACATGGTATTGATGTCCGTGCCTGACACAATGATCCGCAATGGCTGCCTGCCGTTTTTCCACTGCTTCATCTTCACCACAATCTCTTCCGGGTTTCTACCTTTATAAAAAGGGGAATTGGGAGCCGGCAGGAAGGTGTTTACCACCATTTTAATCGGCCCCCTGTTTCCAGCAACCGCCACCTCGCCAACATTTAAAAGGTTTATTGTTTTATTCCCGCTGCCCTGCGTGACAGACAGTTCCTTTGGGTTCACCGGGATTTCAAAGCCTCCCCCGTTCCCTTCGAACCTTATTACCCTTGTGTTTGCCATCTTCCCGTCTTCCTTACATATTCTTTCTTGCCTCGTCGATCTTTTCTGCCAGCTTTTGTGCCACTGCATCGATGTCCGACTCGCTGCGCACTTCCATCCTGTCAATATGGATGTTTATGCCTCCATGCCCTCCAGCGCCAGCCAGCAGTCTTCCTGATGAAGAATTGGAGTACACCCTGCTCCCTCCCGGGAGATCCACGATCTCGGGGCCGTTTTCGCCGACCACCGAATAGCCGCCGCGCCAGTATGAGGTCCCTGTTGCATTATGGCCTACATTCCCGGATGCCGCGCTGCTGTCCCCGCCGCCAAACAAAAAGTCCTTGACTTTCCCGGCTCCCTCTGCCAGCAGGCTGATTCCTTTTCCAATGCCGATTACAATCGGCTCTATCACCGACCACACCGTTTCAAATATGCTCTGGATATACGGGAATGCCCATTCAACGGCTGACGCAAACAATCCGATTCCTTCTATTGCCAGATCAAGGATCGGCCCGGCTACTGACCATGCTGTTGACAGCACGGAAGAAAGCGCTGGCCCCGCTGTTTCAAATACCTGCTGTAAGAACCCTGCCTTGCTGCTTACCAAGCCTAATACTTTCTGGATTTTTCCCCCTGCTTCTGAAATAATTCCCGATACAGCCGGAAAAATTTCGCTGGCCATACTGCCAATCCCAATGAATATGGGCTGCAGGTTCTGCAATACCGGCTGCCAACGCTGCCACAGCTCAGAGGCATTTTCTCCTATCTGCCCAACCAGCGGCCCTACTTTCTCTGCTGCCGCGCTGAAGGCAGCTTCCATTTCCGGCAGATGCTCCACCAGCTTGTCCAATGCCTTTACTATATACGGAAGCGTTTTCTCCCCTATGCTTGTCAGCATCACTGACCCGGCATTTTTTATCCGGCCGGCCATGGCCTGCACAGAATCCGTCTGGGTTTCAAATGCCTTTTGTGCAATCCCTGAAGCTTCCGCCATGGCCGCAGTTTTTTCCGAAAAATTTTCTGCCTGTGCGCCGGTCAGCGCCAGCACTGCGTTTTTGGCCTCCACAGAGGAAAACAAGTTGGCAAAAGCCACTTCATCCCCGTTGACCTCTTCCTTCAGCTTTGACAGGATGCTCCCCAGCCCTTCCGACTCCAAGGCGGCCGCCCCTGATTCATATCCCATTTTTTTCAGGGCTTTGCTCATTTCCGTCCCCGGCGACAAAAACGACTGCATAGTTGCCTTCAGCTGCGTAGTAACCTCCGCCGTGCCTCCGGTAACGCCTGTCAGCGTAGCCATTGCCCCGAACAGTTCTTCTTCCGAAACTTTAAGCGTGGATGCCAGGGGAACTACCTGGCCGATGCTGGAAGCCAGTTCCGGGAAAGACGTCTGCCCAAGCTTCACCGTTGCAAACGCCAGGTCGGCTGCCTTCTGCATTGCCTCTGCGGATGTATCGCCGTACCCTTTCGTCACCGCTGACAAAAGATTGACGGAGTCCGTTGTAGTGGCATTCCCGGCTTTTGCCGCCTTTGCCGCGATTTCCAGCTGTTTCACGGATTCCGCCGATTCCCCGAATGCGGATACAACCTGGTACAGCCCGTCCGTCAGGTCGCTGGTGGCAACCCCTGTCTCTATCGAAACCTTTTTCAGGTCTGCCCCCATGCTTTGGAGCTTCCCTTTCACATCCCCGTCCAGAAGGGTTCCGACATTCTGCATCTGGGATTCGAACGCCACGGCATTGGATACCGCAGACGTTCCTGCAGCCGCCACTGCCGCAAATGCAGCCGCCGTCCCTGCCAGCGCCGCTTTTCCAAGAGCCTTGCCGGCAGCGGAAGCGCCTTTGACCGCGATATGGACCGTCTTGTCCTTTACCTTCCCCAATGCCCCGGTTACTTTTTTGATTCTGTCTTGGGCATGTTCTGTCTTAGCTGTGATTTCCACGGCCTTTCTGCCAATCGGCTTCAGCTTCTCTTTTACTTCTTCAATCGCTTTATATGCAGCAGTGTTTTTTATGCGTATTTCCTTTTCCCTGATTTTCTGTTTCTCCAAGCCCCCCAGTTCCCGCCGCGCTTTTTCTACTTCCCCCCGGAAGCCTCTGGAGGATTCCTTTGCCTGCCGCAATACTCCGGATACATTGTCCTTCAGGGAAAGGACCGCCCCAAAGACTTCCGCCATAAAATTTACTTCTCCATTCCCATCCATTTAAGAAGGACACGGAGCAGGGCATTTTCAAATGCCCCCTCCATGTCCTTTATCCGCTTCTGCTCATTTAATTCGGCAATCGCCAGATAAGTGATCCTTTCATCCCTGTCCAGCGACAGAATCTCCTCCGGGCGGTATCCCCTGTCAAGGTAATACCCCAGCAGGTACCCGACCGGCGACTGCCTGATTAATTTTTTACTTCTTCCGTTTCCTTGATCACTTCTATGTCGCTTTCCTCATAAATGCCTGATATTTCCAGTATCCTTTTCGCGATCTTCCTGCGGTCTGCCCGCTTGAAAATATCCGCCACTTCATAGTAATTCTTTATATCCCCGCTCTCTTTTAATTCTTTTGCCAGTTCCTGCAGCTCCGGGGACGACATATATATCATGTATTTATCATTAATACTGTCATCTTCGGAGAAAGCGCTGATATCAGCAAATTCCTGGTCCGTCAGGGCGGTTATTGTAATCTCTTCCTCCAGGTCAGGGATATGCAGCCCTTCCTTCCGCTGTTTTTTCCTTTCTTCCAGTTTTTTTCTTGCCTTTTCCGCAAAACTAACAAATTTTTCTTTCTTATCATCCATTTCTCCATCCTCCATTTTTACTGTTCTGCTTCAATTTCATCCAAAAGGATCATATTCGACGGGGTAAACACAAACGGCACATCCTGCTTGACCACGCTTCCTTTCTCCCATTCAAACCCGTATTCGCTGAATGCCACGTTCCCTATCTGGTACCGCTCCGTCTGCCCGCCGGCAGCATCCGGGTCCTTCAGCTTGGCAATAATCGTCGTCCTGACATCCTCGCCGCGCATCGCTTTCCTGCGGTAACTGTCAAACCTTGAATATGTCTTAACCAGCGAAAGGGTGCCTTCCCCTTTTGCCCCCGTGATTTTGGTATCGATATCCATGCCGGTCTGCACTTCTTCCCTGTTCACCGTCACCTTTGCGCTGATCTTGTTTATCTCCGCAATTTTAAACCCTTCCACCCATACTTCGGCCCATGTTCCTGCCAGATGGCGGTTTCCTTTAATCTCGTTCAATTTTCACCACTCCTGTCTACATATTGATATTCAGCTGCAAGTCCTCCATGGCATCCAGCATCGCCACCTTCCCGCATACAAAAAGGAAGGAACCCGTATTGGCCTCGCGTATCTCCTGTATTGTCATCGCGCCTGTGTCTTCATCCCTTTCCTTCAGGTATGCCTCGTTTGCCGCCGCATCCACCTCGATATAATTTTCATGGCTGCCATTCAGCACGGTTCCCTCCAGGTTCCCAAAGTACTCGTTTACCGCCCCGACAAATACCTGTTTATTGTCATATGTATTCGGCACCTTTCCTACAAACTCATCTTCATATGTCGTCCTGATGTCTGTCAGGATAAGGTCCGCCCCTTCCACGATCTTGATCTTTTTAAAGTCCTCCGGCTGTTCTTCCGTCACTGTCACCAGGCTCGTGACGCCCCGGCCTATTTTATATTTCTCGCCGTCATAAATAATAACCAGCTTCCCGCTGTCAATTTCCCCGTCCGGCGACTGCGGCAGGTCAAGGTCCACGATTTCATCCAGCACGTAGTAGGTACTGGATACAGACAGGGAAAGCCCTGCCAGTATGCCGGCAATCCTCGCCGTATATTCAGCAGCTGTATACTCCTTGATTTCCTTGGAGCCTTCCCAGACCACGGCAATGCCTGTCATGGCAAAATTAACAATCCCTTCATGGTCTGCCGCAGTGTCAGGCAGCACCGCCTTGACTTTCTTTTTGTCCGCCCTTGCCTTTTTTATGTAATCCGCAACAGCCCCTGCTGCTTCCGGAGTACTTTCCGGGTATGCCAGCCAGTCATAATTCAATGTTTCAAACAGGGCGACCGTTTTCTTTATGTCCACCATGCCTTCCTGCATTTCCGCCCTGACTGCCACCACCAGCCTCGGCCCCCCAAGGAAAGCCATCCGGAGGTAATCGTAATTTCTTCCCGACCAGTCGCCTTCCTCCACTTCATCCCATTTTTCATAAGGCACCAGTTTCTGGTCTTTTGTATCATCATGCAGGACAAGCAGCACCATGCCCCTGCTGCTCCGCTTGATAAAGGTCTTTGCCTTATGGATAAATTTGATTGATATTTCCGGTAATCCCATCCTGCTTCCTCCTATAGCCTGATCCCAAGCTCTTTCATGAACGGGACCTGCATCCCGTCTTTCCCGTTTCCTGCATCCGTAAATTCAAGCCGGAACTTATAATGCGCTACCTGGTCCGTGATTTCCATGGACGCATTCTGGACAGTAAGGCGGCGGTCGCCGACCGCCAGCACGGGCCTCAGGATGCCGTCCAGCGTTTCCAGCATCCGGTAGTTTTTTTCATAGGAAGTAAAATCCTCTTCCATAAAAAGTATGTCCACCAGAAAGCTCTTTTCTGTATGGCTTCCAGCCGCCGCAGTGGAAAAACTGCCCGGCACGATATTAACCTGCAGCATCGGGTAATTCCTCCTGTGTATTTCCTCTCCATAAATATTTTCAATATCCGTGCCGTTCCTCAGCTCCCTGACCACCGCCAGCCGGATGTCTGCCAGCGCCGTCATTTCAGCGCCTTTCCCAGGTCCTGAAACATTTCCTCCACATCCTTTCCCATCTGCCCCTCCTTATACTCCTGGATCCCCTTTTCCAGCATGTACCTGCCGTTTACAAACCCTACGGTTTTTTTTGCCCGCACCACCCTATATCCATTATTGACAGGACCCGCATATTCTGCATCGTTTTCTATCCAGATCAGGAATTCCTTTCCCTCTTTGTCCAGACGCGCGCGCCACCTTCTTCTTAAATTCCCCGTATCAACTGGCGTTCCTTTTTTTACCAGCTTTACAACCTTCAGCCCCATCCTTCCTGCATGCCTGCCCACGATTTCATTTTCCCATGCCGAAAGCCCATGGCTGAAAGCCGCTTCCAGATCTTCCAGGCTTTTCATTATGCTGTTCCTTCTATTATCATTTTGGTTTCCCCATGGGAACCGGCATAAACAAAAGTTTTTCCCGTCCTTCCCCGGAAGTGTTCCCCCGCCTGTGTCACGACCTCCGCGCAGTCATTTTCCTCCAGCCTTATATCCGGCATGGCAAACAGCACGTATCCCGCATTCTTTCGGAAAACCACCCCTTCCCGGTCAGGGGCTTCATTTTTTGACTGGCTCAGGGCGCAGGGGGCGGATTCATACACCATCCTTTTCCCTTCCTTTGTTTCCCCGGTTGTTTCATCCTTATAGGAATAATAACGGGAAACCGTAAGCCGGTCATGGTATGTTCTTGCCAGTATTTCCGCTTCGCTCATTCTTAGCCCCCTCTTTTTTCTTTTTTTCACTGGAAAGCTTGCCGCTTTTCTTCCGGTGCATATACCTTAGTTTTTCAACGGGCCTCATATTCTTCCTTTCCCGGACAGGGGCAATGCTATCCCGTCCGCAGTTTCCTGAATCCGTTCAATGCTTTCAAATGCCGCTCCGTAAAGCTTTCCGCCGTAATGGCCGTGGAATAATTGATCTGCGTGTCGCCGCGTTTAATGCTGGCCACATTGCCGCCGTTGTCATTTCGGAAGCCGTTTGCCACCAGCTCCCTCACGACAAATTCCAGCGCGGCCGGGACTTCGCGGATATGGCAGTAGCCTTTTATGGCATCCTCCGCGTCCCCGACCATAATATTCAGGATATCATCCTGCCCTGTTTCCTCCAGCGGAAGAGAAAGCACCTTCTTAATCTTTTCCAGTGTTGTCAGCTCTGCTCCCATCCCCTTCTCCTTTGGCATCCTTCGCTTTTTTATTTTCCTTTCTTTCTGCAGCAGCTTTTTCCTCCTGCTTCCCGGAATCTGTCAGGCCAACGCAGATATAGCCTTTTGCTTCCAGCTCTGACTTCCTCTTTTCCGTAGTCGCTATTTTTTCCTGGTTCATTTTTCTCATAATGTAGTTTTTCCCCATTTCCTTCCTCCTGTCATATTTTTCCTGTTCCTGTATGCGGAATAATGCCTTGCAAATCCTTTTTCAAACTTTCTAACATGTCCTCTAAACAACAACTGTTTCAGCGGACAAAGAACTTTCCCCTCTGGTTCTGAAAAATCATAGCTTCCCTCTTCATCCTCCCACATAAAATGAGCCGACTGGAAGCGGAGCTTCCCCGTTACTCTTGGCCTGCAGAAATAAATTTTTACATTTTTATTATGCATTTTTGCTTTTACTGCCTCAATGAAGCAATTAGATATATAATACCTGCTTTCTGCCTTATCCTGTTTCATATCATTGCCCTTTAATATTAATTCTGTCTGCTGAAATCCATTTCGGAAGCCCGCCCTATTGCCCTGCTATATTCGGCCGGATATTCCCGAGCTGGTTCTTCAGCACCCAAAGCTCATGGTATTTTCGGTATCCGATAAACCAACAATCCCCATGCTGGTAAGTATTCGGATCAAAAATTTTGATTTTGTCCTGTTTTGATACGGCAATCGGCGCTTTCTTCGGCATGACGATCCAGTTGATGTCCTTTGCGCCAGGCCCTTCCTCAAACCCGCCTTTTTCTTCCCCTTCTGCCATCCCGTCCGCAAAAATATAGGATGTTTTCATCCGGGCAGACGGCACGGGGAGAAGAGGCACGTCATTTACCATATTGATTTTTGTGTGGATGCTGCCCTGCACAAAATCAGCTATCGCCACAACCTTCCGGAACGCCTCCAGTTTTTCCAGCTCCGATTTTACAATGCCGTTTATGCTGCATACCAGCGGCACTGTTTCCCCTACAAGGTTCTTGACAAAATTAATGTCATCTAACAGGGCATCTAACACAGTCGCCTTGTCTACCGTATAAACCTTTTGGGTCGCCTCTGCCAGCGCCGCAATTTTGCTGTAACGGTAAGCATCCACCTCCGGCACTACCTTAGTCCTTTGGAATTCCCCTGCTACGGTAGATGCATTGGCTACAAAGTTGCTTTCGTTGACATCCATTTCATCCAGCCGGAATGAGGTGCCCCTGTCCATCCCCATCGTCAGCGTCTGGTAAGAAAGGGTGACGCCCCCTGCTGGATATCCGTCATCCCTCTGGTAATCCTTTAACCCGGTCAGCTCCATCAACGGCACTTTTACTTCCCTGCCCCCGTTATAGCGGACCTGCCCGGCATTTGCCTCCATCCACCCGGAAGTAGATGCTTCCACCATCTTTCTGTCAAGCGCTTTCTGCAGATTCTGCGCATATTCCAATGTATTTAAAGCCATTTCCATTCCTCCTGTCCCTGTTTACAGATACTTTTCGATTTCTGCCGAAAACCCGCCGGATCCGGCCCCGCTTCCCGCTTTCGGCGTGGTCCCCTTCATCCTCTGCTCCACCTGCGCCTGGACCGCGAGGTCAAATTCTTTTTTGAAAGCGCTGATGTTCTCTCTTGTCTTCTCTATATCCGCGCCAATCAAAAAATCCGCAAAGCCCGCAGGTATGCCTTTTTCATGCAGGATATCCTTTGTATCGTTTTTCAGTTCCCGGAGCTGCAGATCTTTCTCCCGTTTTTCCAGCTCCTCTTCCCGCTTTTTCCCCTCGTACTCTTTTACTTCCTCCGGTTTCATAGACGCCTTCTTCAAGGCCTCCTCCACCGCGTTTTTGACAGCTTCCGTTTTTTCAGCTTCCAATTCCTCCCTAAGCTTTCTCAGGCTTTCCTCCATGGAGGGTTCGCCGTCCTGTCCGGCTGACTTCTCCTCTACGGTTCCGGCCAGAATTTCGGCCGCCTTATCTTCCGCCCCTGTTCCGTCCTGGCCGCCGGTTTTTTCCTCTGCCGGCTGTTTTTCCATCTCATCCATTTCCAGATACCTCCTTTATTTTTTTGTATATGAAAAAAGACTACACATTCGTGTAATCTTTTCCTTCCTGGAATCAATAAAAATTGTCTTCCTTCTCCTTATGCTCCGGGCGCAGGTCATAATAATCCACATGGTTCCTGATGCAGTATTCCAGGTCTTCCATAAACCCGGCCACGGATTCCGGATCCCAGCTCAATGCTTCCGTGCTGATATCCTCCAGCCCTGCATCCAGGTACCGCCCAAGCAGCTCCTGCCATTTCTTTTCTTCCCCGCACGCTTCCGGCGGATCCTCCAGGTATTTGGGGATTCTGTCATCCATTCCTTACCATCTCCTCGTATTTTCGGAAAGCAGAAGGGAAAAAATCCTTAATAATCCCTGTTTTCTGCTTATCCCCGCTTAATGATGCTTCATAAAAATGCGCGAACGCTTCCCTCTCTATGCCGTCCTTCTTCTGCTCCCAGTATGCAGCGCTGTGTCCATAGCCTCCCCGGCACTTGTTCCCGGTCAGCCCGCCCAGCAGGTCGGAAACGCTGTGGCATTCCACAGGCTGTATATTCTTCGACACATACTGGTAAGCTTCTTCCATAGTAGCACATCTCCCCCCAGCGATCAACGACCTGAAAACCCTTGCCCCGTCGTCTTCCAGCGTCTCCCGGAAGCCTCTTTGGGATGACGGCCTCCCCAGAAGCTCATCCATATGATGCCCGATCTCATGGAACAAAGGGACAAAGCGCCCCCGCTTGTCCAGATAGGCCTTCCCCATATTGATGCGGATGCCCCCCTTGTCCGCAGAATAGGATGCAATTCTCGGCGATGTATTGATGATATGTATCCTGTCATAATATTTTAACAGGAGTTCCGCCTCTCTTGTCCTGCTTTCCTCCACGATCCGCCTGACCATTTTCCCGTACTGGGTATGATCCAGCTTTAGCGGCTCCTTCAGGTCTGCCGCCCGATCCAGGATCCTGCCGACATCCCTTTTGAATTTACTGTCTCTTTTTTCCTCTTCCACATGCTGTTTCTTCCATTCTTTATAAGTCATATCCCCCGGGACCTCGTAATATTTCCCTCCCCCGTTTTTCGCCAGCCTCTTCCCGGCAGCCTCTTCCCCGCTGCCAAAAGCAGCCACTGTAGTACTCCTGCAGTTCGGATGCATCGGCGGATAATTTTTCCCCGGCACTGCATCCTTTAACAAGAATACCTTCCCATCCAGTTCCTGACATGCTTTGCTGGTTCTGCCGTCCAGTGTGGCCAGGTATTCATATTTTTCCACCCCGCATTCTCCATATGCCTTCCTTGCTGCCTGTTCATAAATATAAGCTGTTTCCGTCCTGACAAGCCGGTAGGCGTTGTTCCTGCTGACCTCCATCCGCCTGCCGACTCTTTCTGCCATCTTTTTAAGGCTCTCGCCGCGGATCAGCCCTATTGTTATATTCTCCCTCAAGCTATGTGACAAATCCCTGCAATGTTTCCACAAAGCATCTGAATAATTATTTCTCCCATAGAAGTTCAGCACCGCCCTCCTGACCGCATCCTCGTTCACCACCGCAAAATTTTTTCCGAACCCTGCCATCTGCTGGTTCCGGAAGACAGCCCGATAATAACCGTCCCGATACTGATCTGCCAGGAAGTCGTAAATATTGGCCTGGTTCTCGTCATACATATCCAGGAGGATTTCCTCGATCTCCACATGCAGCAGCTCCAGCCGGCTGATCTGGCCTTTCTTCGTATAAGCGGCCAGGGCGCTTTCGTATTTCCTGTGCCGACTTTCCATGGCTTCCACTACGGCTTCCGGCAGGGAATCCTTCCTTCCGGCCAGCTCCCGCTGCCTTTCCGCCTGCCCCCTTGCCCTTGCCCCGAAATCAATCTTCTTAAAATCCGCGCGGCTGATTTTCTGCTTTGCTTCCGCAAGGCTGATTTTTTCCTGGTCCGCAAACCTGCCATACATGCCCTCTATTTCTTTTTCGATTTCCTCCAGCGCCTTTTTGTACAAGGGGGCCACCGTTCCCACGAGGAAGTCCTCCCCGGTATTCGCGCTCCCCGCCTTGTCAAACAGATACCTGCGGTTCCAGTACTGGCGGCTATTCATCTCCCGCCTCCATCAGCCTCCTGATATCGATTTTGGGAAGCCCCTGTTCTTCCAGCATCTCTTCCCTTATCTTTTCCATTTCTTCCCCGGTGTCCTCCACGATGCTGCTCGGCAGCTGCTCCAGCACGGTGCCATGGCTTACGACCCCTTCCAGGTTCCTGGCGTTTTCTATCATGTCGGCTATATTTTCAATAAAATTCCTTTCATACTTGCGGCTTACCTGGTCCGGGTCAAAATTCTTGTTCATCTTCCGGTTCAAAAAACCGGCAATGATCCTTGTTTTTTTCCGCTGCGCCGCCTCAAACCGGTTTTCCTTCATAATCGCCAGCTCTTCCAGCCCTATCAGCTTGTACTTGATGGCTATGCCCGTCAGGTTTCCTGCAAAGCTGGCATCGGACAGGGCCGGCACCTGGGACAGGAAGAATATGTTGTCATAAAGGCGGTTTTTATAATTTTCTACCGCCGTGTCATTAATATTCTTCACAAGCCATTCCGCCTGCCCCTTTTCATCCAAAAACAGGATCCTGTTTTTGCGCAGGTTCCTGACCATGTTGTCCGAATCCCCGTCCGCCCCGGCCCCGTCTACGCTTGCCATGTCCTCCAGGCCGCCGGAAGCCCCGGCGATGCACAGGTAGGCGTCCGTAAAGTACTCCATGTCGTTCCCCGTGTCCGACTGCGCCTTGTCATAAGCATCTATCAAGGGGATTTCGTCCTCATAATCGCCGGTGCATTCCTCGTTGTTCCAGTACAGGACCACCGGGATGTCATCCAGGCCATGGGCGGCGGCGTCCACCAGCCCGAAGGTCCTGGATTCGTCCTCCCTGCTGTAATAAATAATATCACTGTCCGTATAGACTGCCGCATGCTCGCACAGCAGCTTCCCGTCAATGTCATAATCGGACCAGATCCGCACCACGCATTCCAAAAACTCGTCCACCGTGACGCCGTAAACCGGTATGAATTCATCCGCCGCCATCTTCTTTGAACGGAGGTCCGCCTGTTCGTCCACATAAATCAGTTCTGCAGAAATCCCTTTTTTGCTGCTTTCCTTTGCAAGCTCGAAATTCAGGCTGTTTATGTAATTCTTGTTTAAAATTCCGTTTAAAGCCTGTTTAAACTCTTCGTCCTCCACAATGTAGCGCACCGGCTTCCCCATGAAATAGCTCGTGGCCATGTTGCTGATATATTTCGCGAACCCATGGGCCAGCCGGTTGTTGGGCTTTCCGCCATCCATTGTGCGCGACAGTATTTCATTCTTCACCCGGTAATATTTCTCCAGCTTCCGGAAACGCGGGATCTGTTCATTTTTAAACTGCGCGACCAGCTTTGTCAGAAAAGCCGGGTCCGTTACCTGTTCTTTTGAAAAACGATACATGATGCCCTCCTACAGCCCAAGCTTCTTTTTGCTGCCAATCCTGGCCTTCCTTTTCCCCTTTACTTCCCCGTTAATCACTTCCACAAAGCCCGTCAGCGCATCCTCCGCGTCATCATGCCCGTTTTTCCCTTTTCTCTGGTACTTTTTCACATGCTTTGCAAACTCCGGCCAGCGCTGCTCCCAGTCCTCCGGCATGATGACCTGCTCCATGACATTGGAGGCATTGGTAAGGATGCGGGCCTTTTTCGGCTGGCCCTGGTGGAACCATGAGACGCTGCACTTATAGCATTTCATCTGCCTTAGTTCCCTGATGACATTGCGTGCAAACCCACGCCCGCCGTTATTGCTTTCTATCAGCGCCTCCCTGACCCCTGCCGCCTGGAGCCTCCTGGCCGTCTCTGGCTCTGTCACTTCCATCCCCTCGTCCGTATAATACACGTCCGTTATGTAGCCATACCGCCCGATCGTGCCGCCCGATATGCTGCAGAGGAAGTCACTCCCTTCATCTGCCGTATCCGTATAATTAATTATCCTCTCAAACTGGGTATAAGACACAGCTTCATATGTCTTGAACTTCCCATAAAGGGATCCTTTCCTGTCAATCGGGGTCTGCATATAGTTGGCGCCCCATATTTCATCACTCAATGTCTCTTTCTTTTCCAGCAGGTCTTCCGTCGGGAACAGGTCCTCACATATGCTTTTTCCCTCAAAACTGTCTTCCGTCAATGCCTCGAATTTCAATACATGGCATTTTTCCGGCCACTTGGCCAGCACCCTGCCTGCCAGGTCGTCCATCGCCCATCTTGTCAGGACAATGACCACCAGCGCACCCGGAAGCATCCGGGAGGTCAGCGTATCTTTCAAGAATTTCCAGTGCGCCTCTTTTATGGAATCGTTGACGGCCTCCTTAGCATTTTTAATCGGGTCGTCAATAATAATAATATTGCCCCTCATCCCTGTCAGCGTCCCGTCAAAGGATGTCGCCAGGTAGCTCGTATAGCTTCCTTCCAGGCTCCACTTCATAACCGAGCTGTCCCCATATTTGATCCTAAGGGCTGGGAAAAAACTGCGCGTCACATAGTTCCCCTCCCCTTCCAGCTCCTCTTCCAATATCATCTCTTTTGCTGTCCTGGAAAACTCCGGCGCAATAACCCCGTTATACGACACAGTAATTACTTTGTTTTTAATATCCTGCCCGTAGCACCAGTTCACAAAATTTGCCAGCGTATAGGATTTCCCGAAGCCGGGCGGCAAATTAATAATCAGATATTTGGCCGGCTTTCCCGTTTTTTCATTTACCAGGCGCTTTTCGTATGCTTTCTGCAAGGTACTACATAAGGCATCCTGGTATTTCCTCCCCGGCTTGTAGAAATCAGGTTTCCGGAGGTTGCAGAATGTTCGGAAATCCCGCCTCCCGGCTTCCAGGTTCTTATTCCTTTCTGCCTCCGGCGATCCCGGTTCCCCGTCGCTTATCCTTTTGAACTGCCTTGCAAATTCCCGCGCATCCATAGCCTCAATACCTTTCCGAACTCAATATCCTGGCCGCCACATCATGCTCCTGCCGCAGGGTATCCGCCGTCACATCGCCGGACGCAAAGGATTCCCTCCTGCGGCTCCGGTTCCATTCTGCCTGGTACTGCCGCCGTTTTTCCTCCTGCCGGCTTTTCCTGTACTGTTTTTCTGCCCCATAGCCGCTGCACCCCTGCAGATGCCCTGAAACATATTTCCTTGTCCGGCCTACTCTCCGGCAGATATCCCCGATCTTCATATGATCCCGGAAAAACAGGGTTTCCGACATCTCCTTCCAGTCCTTCTTTTCCCCATCCATATCCAAGCACCTCCAAGGATACATTTCTGTCATACTGCCTGACGGCATAAACATAGATGCATGCTTCGCCCGAAACATGTTTAAAACCGCTTTAAACGGCTTAAAATCGCTTTAATTCTTTCTTTTGGATATTTCCACTGCAAACTCTGCAAAAGCCGGGAATACGGCCGTCATGCTTTCTGCATTTCCCTTTCCGTTTCATCCGCCAGCTGCATCAGCGCGTCTGCAATATCCGGATGGCTTTCCGCGATTTCCGCGAACACCTTGTCCTTCAGCATCTCCATTGCCGCATGCACCGCCCCGCGCTCCTTCCTTGCCTGGAGCTTCAGCTTTTCGTTGCTGACCTGCGCCCGCTGCAGGGACGCGATGGACTTGGCGATTTTCCCCCTCTCCTCCGCATCCATCTGGTCATCCACCAGCGCCTCCATGACCAGCTGGGATGCCAGCAGGTTGTTGGCCTCGTGCAGCTCCGTGGCCGGGCGGTCAGCATTGTCCTCGGCCAGCAGCTTTGCAAACTCCTTGGCGATCCGCACGGATTCAAACCTCTTCAGGAATTTTTTCCCGTACCTCCCGATGGAGGAATAATGGATGTCCTCCCCGGCCGCCTTCAGGTATCCTGATATGTCCTCATAAGTTTCCCCGCAGAGAAGCCTTTTTTCCACTTCCTTTTTCAGCTCCGGCGGCAGCTTGTCCACCTTGCTGTGACTCCTGTTCGGTTCCATTTCATCCTCCTGCGCCCAAGCCCTTTACCTCCGCATTCCCCTCCATCACGTCCATGCCCTCCGGCGTGATCCGCGCCACCGTCCGATGGATGCCGAGGGCCTCGTTCCCGACTTCCTGGAACTCCACCAGTTTTTTCCCCTGCAGGTAATAAAGCTGTTCCTTCAGCTGCTCCTCCGCTACGTCCCGGCCCCCTTTGCGCAGCACCGCCATCATTACTTTTTCATCCGCGCCCAGCGGGATGCTCTGCCTGCATATCTCTAAAATCTCTGTCCTCAGCGTTTCCTTTTCTGCCTGTCCAAGCAATTTGTTATTCATCGATCACCACTCCTGTATCCGAGATATCCCCCTCCGCCAGGTTTACGCCCGTCGGGGTAAGCCATATGAGGGAGTCCATATAGTTTTCCTTGTTATATACCAGCTTTACATATTCCTTCTTTGCCCCTGTGAGATAATAAACCGCTTTTTTTATCTCCTTGTCCGAATTATACCCTTTGTATGCCAGCACCTGCTTCAGGTTCGCGACCGTAATGTCGTCCCCGTAACAGGCGTACAGTTTTTCAACGATGTTCCCCCTGAGCATCTTGGCCCGGGCAATTTCCATCTTATCCATCATGCCTTCCCCCCAACTCCAGCCTGTCGATCCGCTCGTCTATCTTCCCGATGTTCGCCTGGATGTCCTGCATGGAGCGCGATATGTCCCCCATCGTGTCCGTAATCCGCTCCAGGTTCGTCATCAGGATCCCTTCGCGTTTTTCCGCCTCCCTGCGGATGAGGTTCTCCCTTTTGGCGGCCTCGGACTGCAGCAGCGCCTCCCTCTGCTGGGACGCCGCCAGCATGACGTTCTCCCTGTCCTTCGCGGCCTTTTCGATATCCGCGATCCTTTTCTGCGCCCCGTCATACTCCTCGCGCACGGACTGCTGCCGCTTTTCATCCTGCTTGATAAAATACCGGACAAAGACGACAAGGAGGACCGGGGTTATCCCGATATCTATTATGAACTTGACCATCTCCGCTGTCCCCATATCGACCATCCCCCGTCCTCCTTCCATGTTTCCTCAATGCCGCCCCATAAGGCATATGCTGATCCCGGCGCTTGCTGCCGCCGCCAGCACCAGCAGCCATGCGGCAAGCCGGAGCCTATGCCTGTGCAGCCACTGTCCCATCCGCCGTATCCCCCCTGTCCGCGCATCCTGCCGTGCCGCCGGCCGTTATACGGGCATAGTCCGCCTTGACTTCCGGCAGCACGTTCTCGATCCTGTTTTTTATGTACCCTTCCATGTCCCCGATGCACTCCAGCAGGACGGTCTGGAGTTCCGGCTTCAGCTGTCCTATGATCTCCCTGCATGCGGTTTCCGACACCCTGCACAGGTCCTCATACTCCGCCTCCCCGTTCTTCACCTTTTCCCGGAGTTCTGCAGCGACGCTCCCCTCCAGCTTCCCTACCGTGGCCCTTGTCACTTTTTCCAGCACTTTGTCAGCGCCCTCGAATGCCGCCGCCAGCACATGGCGTTCTGCCTCCTCCGCTTCCGCCGTCCTTTTCTTCAGCTCCGCCCGCAGGACCCTCGCCCCGCTCTCCACCAGGTAAGCAGCCAGAGAAATGCCTGCTGCAGTAATTAATCCTACAAGCCAGTTTTCCATATCCTTTTCCTCCTAAAAATTAAAATACCATCCATGGGCTGCCCCATGATGGTATTTTAATACACTATTACACGCGCTGTCTGTTTTATAAAACTCCTTATAGTAGAGCAAGTCAAATATTATAATCAGCCAGGCTCATCTGCCCGGGTATGGATTTCTTCTTCCCCTTGGCAATCTTCTCCTTTACCACCTTGTATACCGTAGACTCCGAGACATCATACTTCATGCACAGCTCTCGGATGTTAGTCCCGTCATATTCCTCGGAGATGGCACGAAATATCCTGTTCTTGACCAGCTCCTGTTTCTTGGGGATATAAAATCTGCTCCCCCCGAAAGTTTCTGACAGCTTTATGATATTTTCAACACCGATCACCTCGGCATATTCCCTATGCTTCTCCTGTAGGTCGTCCATCGCCAGGTTCTCAAGTATCCCTTCCGTAATCATATGCCACCTCCGATTCTCTGCCAAACAGCCTACACGGATAAACACCCGATCGTTACCGGGCCGGCGATGCCGTCCTCCTTGATCCCCGCCGTCCTCTGGAATGCGGCCACAGCCTCCCTGGTTTTTTCCCCGTACCTGCCGTCCGCCTCCAAGTCCATGCCTTTTGCATTCAGTCGCTTCTGGAGCCACACAACGTCATCCCCCCTGCTTCCCTGTTTCAGCACGGTTCCATCTTCAGGGACCTTTCCCGGCACCGGGCTTCCCCCGAAAGTGGACACGCTGTTTCCTGACCGCTCCGCCCAGAAATATTTCTCCTCACGCGTGTCCACATGCAGGAAACTGCCGTACAGCCCGATCCCCTTCACGCCGATGCCCTCCGCATAAGCGGCCGCCGTCACTGGCGCGACCCCTTCTATGCGGATATCAGCCGCCATGCCGTACAAGTGCTTGGACATGGACGCGCCGCCCACTTTCCTGTTATAGGGTTCCGTGCGGTAGGCGGAATTGACTGACACCGGCTTCCCGAAATAGTCCCGCATAAACTGCAGGATCCTTACCAGCCCGGCATCCACCTTGACCGCGTCGCTCCCGTCCCGGCAGCGGAATTCCCTTACCCGGAAGTTCGTCATCCTGCCGTCCAGCAGGAAATATCTGCCGCCGTCCCTTTTGACGGAATATTCTGTTACGCCCTCTGTCAGTTCAATGCCTTCTGCCTCCATCCGGCCGGTATCCCTGTTCGGAAGCTGCCTGTAAGCATAATTCATGTCCACCTTTCCTCCGACCCCCGGGACTTTTCCCTCCGAGCTGTACTGCCACAGCGCCATATCATCCCGCCCCGCAGTCTTGTTGTACCTTGCATACCAGAGCGGGTAAGAAAGCAGCTCGCTGCCAAACATCCTCTTTAAATAATCCTGGTTCGAATAATTAACCGCCATGTAACCCGCGCGTTCCACCCTGCTGCAGAAAGCCGCCGCCATCGCTGTCGCCAGCACCCTTCCGATCGTTACTCCTTTTGTGCCGGCATATTTTACGGTATCATACTCCAGGTCATAGGCCACCGGGCAGGACAGTTTATATTTCCTTACCGCCTCAAGAGCATATTCCGCTTCCTTTTCCGCCATCTCCTCTGTATATGCATAGGAAAACCAGTATATCCCGAACGGGACCCCCAGCCGCATGCACTCCCTGGCATTGTCATAAAACCTTTCGTCAATATTGTTTTTCCCGTAGCCGGCGCGTAGCATCACGAAATCGACCCCTGCCTCTTTGACCTTGTCCCAGTCGATCTTCCCGTTATGCACGGAAAAATCATACACTTTGTTATAAACTGCCTCCATCTTCTTCCTCCTTCTGCCTCTCCAGCATCGCCTTGAACGCCTCGATGACGCCGGATGCCTCTTTTTTTGTCAGCCACTTGTAATGCTCCACGCCCGTCCGTTCCCGCAGGAAGCCGTCCAGGCGTTTTTCATCCGCTTCCCCTTTTTCATTCCTCCATCCCATCGCTTTTGCCAGGTCCTTGATTTTCCATTCCTGCCTGGCTGTTATCCGTTCCTCCCTGCCCTTCTTTTTCCCGGAAAGGCTGTCGATCACCTTCACCGCTTCCGTAATGCTGATCCTGGACAGGCTGTCCTTCCCTGCAATGCGGGAAACATGGAGGTGGAGCAGGTCGGAATCCATCCCGTTTTCCCTGGCAAGGACGTATATTTTCCTAAGCTGCGCCGGTGTTGCTTTTGACGCCATCTTCCACCACCCCTTTGCTGTACTTCAGTTCTATCCTGGGAGTCTCGTCCACGATAACATATTTCTTTAATTCTTCTGCCAATGCCCTAAAATCCTCTGCGGGAAAAAATGCCCGGACAAGCTCCCAGTTTTTAATTTTATAGATGTAATACAGCTCCTCATCCGCCTTCAGGGCCGGATCGCCCAGCGTTTTCCGAAGCATCGCGATGTCCTTGGCATATTCCCCCTTCAGCTTCTTAAGGACCAGGCTCCTTTGTTTTGCATCCATCCGCCATCCGGCATGGTCCACGATCTGCTCTATGGTAAACTCATTGTCATAATCGCCGGTAATGACAGCGATCAATGCCTGGCGGAACTTTTTTTCCACCTCGTATTTTACTTCCGCAGGCTTCTCCGTGACTTTGTCCTTCAGCAGCCCTTCCCCCAGCAGTTTTGTTACCATGGGCATATTCAGGATCTCCAGTTTCTGCGCGCAGGAAACATTCACATAGCTGTTGGTTTTTCCGAAAAATCCCGTGAATTTAATGTTCCTTTCCTCCAGCTCCTTTTCCGCCCTGCGCTGCAGCTCCGCTTTCAACAAGTCAACCTCTGCAGCCGTTTCCTTCGCCTTCTGGTCTTTTGCAGAAGCAAATTCCACCAGCTCGTCCGTGTCCATTTCCTGGAGCCTTGTTACATCAATCTCTTTTTCTGCCAGCATCCTCCTGTTTTCCATTCCCATGCTCCTTTCCGGCATTCCCCGCGCAAAGCCGGCATATGCCTTTTCCCATGTACAGCGCCACGTCCTCCGTCCCTGAGCAGAACACGCACCTTGGGAGGTGCGGCCTGACAAGTATGAACCCGCCTCCCGCTTCCACATCCAGCGCGTCGCCGGCCTGGATGTTCATTTCGCGCCGGATCCCCACGGGTATGCTGACCGCCCCCGCCCTTGTGACCTTTTTGGTATTCATTTTCCCACTCCCTTTCTTTTCCGCCTCACTCTGCATTTACGGGCTTGTGACCGTCTACGGCTGCATTACAGCGGGCCTTGCGGCCCTTATTTTATGTCTATATAGATTTTGTCATCATCCTGCCATGTGAAGGATTCCACTTCATGGTCCATATAGTTCAGGACATGATCCTGATACCAGTTCCCGCTTGTGGCAAGGCCAAAATCTTTATTTCTGATATATAGGATTGTGTTGTCTCCCGCTAATGCTGAAATTATTTTTTTTACTGTCATATTCTTTCCCCCTGCATGAAGGCAATGCCAGAGCTTCCCGGCAGCTACCGTCCTATTTTTATCCTTCCGCTTCCACCAGCTGCACCCATACCGTGCGCCGCCCCCATTCCAAGCATTCCTCCCGCCCCGGCATGTACACGTCGATGCAGCTGCCGTCCTTTATGCGCGGCTCCCCGCCGGTGTCCAGCATCTCGTAGATCCCGATGCACGCCCCCGGCTTCCCGCCGTCGTCCTCGTACATGATGCAGGTCAGGCCCAGCCACTCCCTTTTCCCGGCGCAGATTCCTTCCCTCACCTCCTGCCCGCTGGCAGTCACCTCCCCCTCGTAATACGCCGTGCATTCCAGCCGGAACGGCTCCCCGTACGGGTTGTCCGTGTTTCCGGTGGCATGCAGCCACCCGCCAGCCAGCGCCGTTGCCGCCAGCACAGCCTCCAAAACCTTTAAAGCCTTTTTTAACTGCATATGAATGCCTCCTTAAACATCTTTTTTCAGCAGGTCCACGCCGAAAATTTCCTCTATGATCCGAACCAGTTTCCCGCTGTACCCCAAAATCCCCTCATACACCAGCACTGCGTCCAATATTTCATCCAAAGAATATTCCTTCCTTATGGATTCCTTATCTGCATCCACACTGACTCCCAGCACCCCGTGCAGCGCCTCCATGACGGTTCCCCCATAGCGGCTGCTGTCCGGGCTGCCCTTATATTCCTCCATCCGGATACGCCCCCTTTCCTTCCTATAATATTCTTCCGCTTTCCGGGCCGCCTCCCCGCAGCTGTGCAGGCTGCAGGAATGGACCACGCTCCATTTACATAACCCGCATACATCCACCAGGCTTCCAATACGGATTTTTCTCTTTTCCATCCTGCCCCCCTGCTGCTAGCTGCCGAGCAGCGCCTTTTCCAGCGCGTCAAAATCATACTTGTTCTGTTCAAACCCGTGGCGCATGCCCGTCCCTGCGGCCTTCCCCGTCCGTTCCTTTTTCTGTGCCAGGTTCCTCATGATCCCCCTTGTATAGGTTTCCTTGTAATCCGGGTAATGTGACATGTGTATCCGCAGCGCCTCCATGACAACGTCCTCGTCAAATTTTCCCCAGCGCTCCTCCTCCTTGTCCTTTACCCCCTGGCTGATCCTCCCGGACTTGCGCGTGCGCGCCAGGACTTTCCAGTATTCTTTTTTCAGCTTCTCCAGACTGTCCATTTTCCCCCTCCTATCCGATATTCATTTCCTGCGCCATCCGCGCCAGCTCCGGCGCCGTAACGCCCCCGAACACGGCGGCCGTGTTCACGAACACGTTCACCGCCCCGCGCAGCCCGTATTTCGTCCTTGCTATCCGCAGCAGCAGATCCACGCTCTCCCCGTCCAGGAAGGCCTCCCGGAATACCAGCTCCACGTCCTTTCTGCAGATGCTGCCCGTAAGGACCTGCCTCCTCATTCCGATCCGGCTGAAGAGCTGCGCGAAGGCCGCCTCGCCGGAGCCCTTCATCTTTGTATATACTTCATAGTTCCCCACCAGCGCCAGCCCGACCCCGGACTCGTCGCTGATGCACCTTAAATAATCCAGCGTCCTCACCGTCAGGTGCTGGGCCTCGTCGACTACCAGCACCCGGCCGGAGCCGCGCAGCTTTTCCACGGCTTCCGCATAAATCTTTCTTGCCACCCGCTCCTTTGCCCCCAGGTGTTTCACGAGCAGGTCGTTGATTCCCGTTATGCTGGCATAGGCTGGCGACGCCGTAACCCCTATGGCCAGGCTGTTCCCCCTCAGGTATTCCCTGACCGCCATCGTTTTCCCGGTCCCGGCATCCCCGTACACCACCGCCACCTTCCCCTGCAGATGGCAGTAGCTTATGGCCTCCATCACCGCCTTGGCAACCGTCGTCTCTGCAAACCCCGGCTCCTCCGGGGCCACCCGGCGTTTCTCCTTCACCCTCGTCAGGTTCTCCACCTTCGGGATGATAGTGTGCGGCGTTTTATAGCTGCCGGACAGGAACGCGCTCACCAGCCCGTCGCTGATCCCCAGCTCCCTAGCTATCGCCCTCTGGCTCTTCCCGGTTTCATCCCTGTATGCGGAAAGCGCCGCGATCGCCTCTTCATACGTCATGCTGTTTCCCTCTGCCATGGTCCTCCTCCTGTTCTGCCTTTGCGGCGCGGAAGCGTTCCAGCGCCTTTGACCAGTCTATGGGTTCCGCGCCGACCGCCTCCATATAAACGCCCTCTTCCAATGCCGCCTCCTGCATCCTCACCGGTATGACGACCTTCGGGTTTATCCCCTCCGGCTCCTCCATCCTTGCGGCGGCCTCCTCCAGTATGAGCTTCAGCGCGTCCTCCGCCTCTATGCCCTTTTTCTTCATGTAGGCTTTCACCGCCTTTTCCAGCTCCCGGTTTTCCTTCATCGCCTTCTGCACCTCCTCCTTGGATGCAAAATAGGACAATGCCCCCTTCTGCTGCGCCGTACACAGGAACCGGTCCTGCTCGTCGTAGACCCGGACTTCCTCCAGATGGTCCGGGTCGTACCGGAAATACACTTTTTCCCCGATATGCCCCATCAGCAGCTCGTCCGAGTTAAAATACAGCTCCCTGTCATACAGCTTCAGGCACACGCCGCTGCGCTGCACCTTCACCATGCGGCTGTTGCGCAGCATCATCAGGTTCAGCTGGTCCGGCCTGGCCACCCGCTGCTCGTACAGGCACTGTGCGTACACCTGGTCCGGCGTCCTGCCGCCCATCCCGTCGCCCTTGTGGGGCTGCTTGTTGAAATGCCCCTCGATGTACACGTCCACATACCCGGCAAACTCCTCCAGCAGGGTGAAGTTGGAGGCAAGCCTCCCGGTCTTCTTCAGCCGCTCCGGCCTTTCCGCTGTGGTCCCCCCCGTATACCCGTCAAACAGCCGGGAGAAGCATTCCTTCACTTCCCGGAACGCCCGCTCGATGATCTTGGCCTTCGCGTTTTTTACCAGCGCCGTCCGGAACTCGATCCCCAAGTGCCGGAGGATGGTGGGCGGCTCATGCCCGTCCGTTTTTGCGCTCTTTCGGAACCCCCTGCCGCCGATGTCATGGGTCAGGAACTCCCTCCCGTTGTCGGAATATACCATCCTCGGGATGCCGTATTTCTCAATCCCTCGCCGCAAGGCGTACAGCGTCGCATCCGACCGGGGCGCGTCCGTCACGTACCAGCCGACCATCTTCCGGCTCCTCACGTCCAGGAAGCCCGTGAGGTACACGCGGACGGGGCGGCTGCCCTCCCCGCCGTCCACGAAGACGTCGAAGGTATGGTTGTCGCACACCCATATGTCGTTGGATGCCAGATCTTCATAAATACGTTTGACATATGGAGCGCACTCGTCCCGGAATGCCTTCTCGCCGAACCGGTAGTATTTCAGCACCGGCACCGGGATCCTGTCCACCGCCCGGGCAAAGGTGCTTAAGGATGCCAGCGGGAGGCACTGCTGCAGCTCCCCCCTGTTGCGCCGGATCTCCAGCTCCGTCAGCTCCATGCACCTCGCCACCGTTTTCCGGGACTCGTCCAGGTAATAATACTCGAAGATGTCGAACACGGCATCCGGTATCGCCTTTGCATGGTTCCCGTGCCTTCCCCTCCGGTCCAGCAGCGCCATGTCCCCCTGCCGGTTCGCCGCCTCCAATTTTCGGTACAGTATCCTCTGGCTGAATTTCATGCCCGGGTGCTGCTCCTTCAGGTAGGCGACGAACTCCTCGTCCGCCCTTTTCTTGCTCTTTGCCCCGTTTCGGTACTCCTGCCATTCCGCCAGTATTTTCTTCCATAAGGCAATTTCTTCCCTGTCATCCGCCGTAATCCCTTCCATGGCAGCAACAGGCGGCGCAGTAGCTGCTTCTTTCGGTGCCGGCGGCATTGCTTTTTCCTTCCCTTGGATCCTCTTCCATTTCTTTATGTACTTGGGTTCGATCGCAGCCAGCGGTATGCGGTATTGGCGGCCGGAATTTCCAACAACTCCCTCAATTTCTTCTGCTGTTACCTTTCCGTTTTGGATTAATCTGCATACATAACGTTCACTGCACCCACGTAATGATGCATATTCCTTTACATTCAAATAATCCAATTCATCACCACATTTCTTATATTTTTCTTTACATCCGTTACAATCCGCGCTATAATTGGATTGTATTTATTGGAAAGCCGTTGGTCTTGTTTGGGGACGCGGCTTTTTTTCTGCCCTCCTTTCCGCTACCCGGAAGCAGCATGCTCCCGACGCTCCGGGCCTAAAGCCTCTTTATAGTCGCCCGGACGACTTCCTGTTCTATTGCGATTTCCCCTGTTTAATGGTAAAATATCTGTAAAATTCAGGATGATGACATATGCTGGACTGCATGGCAACATGCAGAGGTACGGATAAAAAGCCGTGCGGTAACAGACTGAAAAAGCCATCCATAACGCAACTTGTTCAAAACGACTTGAAGGCAATTTCAGGAGGTGATACTATTAGCAATATTTTGAGCAATGAAGATATGCAGCCGCATGCTTCTGCACGTCCTCTCATTGAACGCATCAATGCAAGTGCTATTTCTACATTCTTAGTTGAACCCTCCTCCAAGGGTAATATTTTGCCCCTCTGTCAGGTAACTGGCATCGAATAACTGGGCTAATTCAACGGAACTCCGTTGTGCAAGAACGGACAACATTGAGCCAAGCCAGCCATGTCATCTTTATTTGGTTGGAAGGTGCAACGCATAGGCAGTGAGGATGATGACTCCGATAACCTGCCCACGAACGCTCAGCATCCTGAATTTTACTTTTTACCCCGGCCTTAAGTATTCCGATGCTTAAGGCTTTTTCTCATTGCATATTGGCATATTCCTTGTTTATCATCATTCGCTATTCTGCAAGCTTTCCTTTTCCATATTCTGCCTTGCCACTAAAAGCTTTGCCCCACTGTCGATAAGCAAGAGACTTATTTTGTCCAACTTCTCCAAAGCCCTTACCAATTCTTGGATGTCTGGTTTTTCTATGGAAACCATTTCCGCACCTCCTTTACCTAATTCTTTGTTCGTTTCTGGCATGTTGCTTTCATGGGTTTCGAATTGCTTCTAGGTCATGGCTAAATAGCATTTATTCGGCAACTTTCAACCATTCTCCAACGCAACTCATTTTGTGTATTACATATACATTGTAGTTTCTTTAATGGTTATTGTCAATACTTTTTGTTGACTTAATACACGTTTTTTGATAGAGTATTTGCAGGAGGTGGAAAATTTTGAAGGATCGCATAAAAAAAATTAGAACAGATACTAGGCTATCTATGGAGAAGTTCGGTGAAAAGATAGGGATAACACGCTCCTCTGTTTGCAAACTAGAGAGCGGGGAAAATAACCCGTCAGAGCAAACTATTAAGCTAATATGTAAAGAGTATAAAATAAATAAAGACTGGCTCCTCACTGGCGAAGGCGAAATGTACGACATCCCAGAAGATGAGACTGCTGCCATCGTATCCGATTTGCTCGAAGAAGAAACCCCTTTTTACGACCTTATCCTCGGGATAGTAAAATCTTACCAAAAATTAGATCCAAAATCACAGGAAACGTTGGACGGCCTCATCCAGATGCTGCTCGGCAATATGAAAAGAGAGGGCTAATCCCCTCTCTTTTCTATGTGATACTTCAGTATCGTATGTATCTGCCTCAAAAACTTCTCTTCATCAATCCCTTTCACCATATTAATAATATTTTCCTTCAAACGACCGATTTCATCCTCTGCTATTTTTCTTTCGTATTCCATGTAGGGTCCTCCCTATTCCTTTTTGCTTTCTTTATATCCATTTTATCATATTGCTAAAAATATGCATTATTTTTCACGAATTTCCATAAATTGGAAAATAGTATTTCTTTTTACTACCTATTTTATTTTTACATTTATGTTATAAGTTTATAAAATAGTTAATATTTTATAAAATAAAATTTATTAAGCGGAAAAAGTGGGCGATCTTATATGATGTTCTTCATTTAGTTGTTCTAATTTAATATATATACATCTTATCATATGTATACATTAAGCTATATATATGTTTTTCGCATTAGCAATCTTTCTTTTCAAAAAAAATCAGGCGATCTTCGCGTAACTATCCAAATTGAAAAAGCGTGTTAGTTTTGATATTTCATGAGTTATTTAGTGCAAAATACTATTTAAACTACGCTTTAATCTTTAAAAAATAGTTTAAACACCCTTCTATTTCATCACCAAAACACAATCTGTGGAAAAACAATATACCAATATTCATTTTTTATCTTCCTATTAAAAATAGGTAGATTTGCAATTTCTTTTAGTTCCGTATTCGACAATCTTATTTCTACTTTCTTTGTCAAGAATGCCCATTTTATCAATTAAAACGAATACGGAACTAAATTTTGAAATAAAGCATTTTAGTTCCGTATTCACCAATTCCATAATTAAAAAATTTTTAAATTAATTTAAAAAAATGATCTGAACGCCCATTTTTACGGGTTTAAATCATTTTAAAGAATTTAAAACAGAATTTCACTTCCAAAAATAGTTTAAAATTGAACTTATTTTTTGTTATCAATAAGAATGACAATTTTCAATCGCTAGGTAGACATAAGCGGCATATTTTAAGGCTTTGCGGGTTTTTGCGGCTTTTTGCACTTTTTTTGTTTTTTGTCATTCTTCTTGATAATTTACACCCGGCCTGTTTAAGGTATCCAGTTTTTCTAACGGGAAAAAGCCCCTTAGGGACAGCGCCGCATATACCGCAGGCCCTGCATGGCCCTTGGAAACTATGAGCCGGTCCCTTTCCTCCCATCCGGGATTCTGCGCGTCCACGCGCAGGATGCCGCCATAAAGCACTGCCAGCAGCTCCACCATAGACATGCACCCCCCTATATGCCCCGCTCCCAGACTATGGAGTTCTTTTATCGTTTCCCTGCGAATCTCCAATGCAAAACGCTCCAGTTCATATCTATCTTTTTCTCCGGCCTCCTTCCCCATCATTGTTCCTCCAGCGAATTCCATGCCTCTGTAAAAAAGCGGATTCCATAATCGGTAAAAGGATGATAAACGCTGTTTTTCATCGTTTCCAAAGAACAAGTTACAATATCGGCCCCCATCTTAGCCGCATCGGCGATTACCTTTCCGCTGCGGACAGCCGCTACAATAATTTCCGTATGGTAATTATAATTTTTATAAATCTGTATGATATCATTCAAATAATCAAACGTATCTTCTCCATAATTTTCCTTCCATCCCACAAACGGAGAAACGAATTTCGCTCCAAGCCTGGCTGCGGCAAGCGCCTGTGACCTGGAAAAAACTAGCGTCACATTGGTCCGTACCCCCTCTTTCTCCAGCTTCCGCGCCGCGATCAGCCCTTGTTCCGTACAGGGGATCTTGATGATAAAGCACGGCCCCTGCCGCACGATACTCTTTGCCTCCCGATAAATATCCTCCCATCGCTCCAAGTTCGGATCCACCTCGATAGAAACAGGAAATTCCTCGCTTCCTGCAAAACCATGGCGGGCTGTCCACTCCGCCAATTCCCCCACCACCTCGGACTCCTTTTTCCCGATTACCGCTAATTGACGCGGATTCGTGGTGACACCTTCAATCCCGAAATTCTGGAAGGCGTATTCCACCTCATTGATATCCGAGCTGTCCAAAAAAAACTTCATTCTTTTTCCTCCTTGTCATTGCCCGAAAAATGCTTCCTCCAACATAAGGCATAAGGCATGATAGATCGGCAGATGCAATTCCTGCGCCCGGTATACCTCCTTTTCCGGCACCGCAATCAGCACATCGCACAAGCTTTCCATCTTCCCCCCGTCCTGCGCCGTCAGACCCAGCACTTTCATTTTCTTCAGACGGGCTGCGGCAATAGCGTTCAATATATTTTCCGCCCTGCCCTTAGGACAGATGCAGACCAGGACATCGCCTTCGTTCCCCAGCCCCATAAGCTGCTGGGCAAAAACCAGCTCCGCATCCGTATCATTGGCTACCGCCGTCATTGCCGCCGCATTGGCGCATAAATTCACAACTGCCAACCCCTTCTGCAGCTTGTCAGCGAGCATACCGCCCCTCTCCCTATCTATCTGCCTCAACATCTGTTTTTCCATTTCCTGCAAAGGCCTGTCTTTACAGAACCCTTTCAGCAATTCCCCCGCCATATGGTCGCAGTCCGCGCAACTGCCCCCATTTCCACACAGGGCTAACTTTTTTCCGTCTTTGAGACAGGCAAACAGCATCTCAAATGCATCACCAATGGATTTCCGGCAGCCGCTAAGAGCCGGATAACGGATGATCAGCCCGTCCAAAATTTCCTTCGATTGCCGCATTCTTCTTTCCTCCTCTGTGTAGTATGGACTCATTATAAATTCCCCGAAACCTTTTAGTCAATACTTTTTACTAATATAAATTTTTTTCGATCTTTTCTCCAATAATAACTATCATTTTTTGTGTATTCTGCTAAATTTATTGGCATATATTGCAGTTTAATTGTTTTTTTACTATAATACAAATGGTTATCCAAATATATATGGTAAATTCTTTTTCCTAAATATGGTTATTTTTATGCATTATTATTTTATATGACACAAAAACTTCCGAAGAAAGCAAAGCCACAAGCCCGGAGATCGATTTTGCCAGGGCAGGGCGCGCGGGGGCAGAAAAGCCGGAGGGCGGCTGGGGCAGGCGGAAAGGGACTGGCTGGAAATGGTTTTCCGCTGCTTCACGCAGGGAAATGAGATTTTCTTAATATTCCGTCCAACAAACAGCAATTTGGTGACACGGATGTCACCAAAAGCCGGCCATGAGCCCGGATGGCGAATCGCCGGCGGTTGCGTCCGGCCGATCCATCCCTGCCGGAATATTTAGAAAATCCATTTCCCGAAGTCCGCACGGAAAACCATTCCCAGCCAGTCCCTTTCCGCCTCTCCTCCGCCCTCCGGCTTTTCTGCCCCCGCGCGCCCTGCCCTGGCAAAATCGATCTCCGGGCGGCCATCCGCCGGAAGCAAAATTGAAATACCGTTATTTCTATGCTACAATACAATTAACGACAACGAAGCAATCATAAAACCACGCAATACTTAGTTTAACCCAAATAACAAATTTAAAATCCAGACAGGAGACATTTTATGAACAATAATGCCGGCATCAGCATCAAAGGACTCAAGCAAAAAAATCAGTCTCTTATCCTGAAGCTTATTGCAACACGATCAGGGCTTTCCAGAATTGACCTTGCAAAAATCTCCCATCTTACGAAAATGACTGTAAGCAATATCATAGCCGATTTGATAGACCGGGGCATTGTCGCCGAAGAGGAATGCCATTCCGGCAGAATGCAGCCTTCAAACGGCCGCATCCCTACTCCGCTGAAGCTTTCCCCGCAGGCTCCGAAAATTATCGGCATACTGATAAAACGAGGCCTTTACCAAGTCATTCTGGGCGATCTTTCAGGAAATATATTAGATAAGTTTGTAGACAAAACGCAGAAACTGGCTGACGGAAGACAGCTTCTCGATATTATTTTTGCCGGAATTGATACGCTGAAAGCGAGGAACAACTGCCCGCTGCTTGCCGTGGGCATCGCCAGCATCGGACCTTTGGACGCAAAAAACGGCATCATTCTGGATCCCCCGAATTTCTGGGGCATCCAGAATCTCCCGATTGTCCAGGAGGTGACAAACTATACAAAGCTTCCCGCCTTTCTCATCAATGACGGCAATGCAGGCGCATTAAGCGAGAAAATGTACGGTATCGGAAAGGATATTCCCAATTTTCTATATGTACACTTAAAATATGGTATCGGCTCTGGCCTTGTATTGCACGAAGAGTTATATAACGGCAACAGCGGCCAAAGCGGCGAACTCGGGCATAGCACGATCAATTTCGTAGGGCCTCAGTGTCCGTGCGGCAACGTGGGCTGCCTTGAGATGTATGCTAATATTGAAAACGTCCGTAACTATATCCAGCAGCAGCTCCCCCTCTATCCGAACACGCTTATCGCTGATCCTCTTGATGTTTCCCTCGTCAATATCATTGACCTGGCCAACCAAAACGACCTGCTGGCAGTATCCGCTTTAAACGAATATTGCAATTATCTGTCCCATGCCATATTAAATGTGCTGAATATACTGGATATTTCCTATCTCATCATGGATTATGAAAGCAACAGCCCCGGCTCCGTATTAGAGGAATTGATTTTACGTAAAATCCAGACGCGCATCAGCCCGAAGCGGTTCAGCACTTTGCAGATCCAACGCTCCAGTTTCCACGGCCAGGCTCCCTTAATCGGAACCCTGGCGCTGGTAGCCGACAATGTATTTCACGAAAACCTGGATTTTCCCCTTTAAGCCCGTTTGGGCATACGGTTAAAAAGGATTCCTTTTATAAATCGAAATGCGAACAGCCCCGGATATCCTCATGCCCGCCATAGGCATAAGGATATCCGGGGCTGCTATTGTTTTCTATTTATGGTATTCTTCAAAATTATCAAAGGCTGCGCGCCAACTCATTGGGCGGAATGGTCGGGCAGTTCCAGGCTGCCGCTGCGGATATCGATGACAGGGCCTCCTGTTTTTTCAATGTACTCCCTCGTAATCGTCACCTTTCCGATATTGTCGTCCTTAGGAATTTCATACATAATATCCAGCATAAATTCTTCGATAATGGCACGCAGGGCCCTCGCGCCCGTATCTTTTTCCATCGCCTTTTCGGCGATCGCCTCCAAGGCCCCCTCATCAAACAAAAGCTTTACTTCATCCAATTCTAATAATTTCTGGTATTGCTTTAAAATCGCATTTTTAGGCTCCCGCAAAATCTTTACCAGCATTTCTTTCGTCAATCCTTCCAGCGTGCAAATAATAGGCATACGCCCTAAAAACTCTGGAATCATGCCGAACTTGCGAATATCCTCCACTGTCACCCTGTTCAGGATATTCTTTTCCTTATCATATTTATCCTTCAGCTGGGCCCCGTAGCCGATAGAAGTCCCTTTATTCAAGCGCTGCTTGATAATCTCTTCCAGATCCGGGAACGCCCCTCCGCAGATAAACAAAATATTCTTCGTATTGATGGTCGTCAACGGAACCATGGCGTTCTTGCTGTTGGCCCCTACCGGCACTTCTATTTCCGCTCCTTCCAGCAGCTTCAGCATCCCTTGCTGCACCGATTCCCCGCTCACGTCCCTGGAGTTCGTATTTCGTTTTTTGGCGATCTTATCAATCTCATCGATAAAGACAATGCCTCTTTCTGCCCGTTCCACATCGTTCTCCGCAGCCGCCAGAAGTTTGGATAACACGCTCTCGATATCGTCGCCGATATAACCGGCTTCCGTCAATGAAGTGGCATCAGCGATGGCCAACGGCACATCCAGAAGCCTTGCCAATGTTTTCACCAGATAGGTCTTGCCGCTTCCTGTAGGCCCAATCATTAATATATTGGACTTTTCGATTTCAATTTCATCCATCGTCCCTGTTGCCACGCGCTTATAATGATTATAAACCGCCACCGAAATAATCTTTTTTGCTTTTTCCTGGCCCACCACATATTCATCCAGCTGGGCCTTTATTTTATGCGGGGCTGGAATATCTTTAATATTCAAAACCGGCTCTTCCTTCTTTTTAGCCTTCTTTCTTTTCAGCTTCTGCTTATTGGGTATCCCCCCCTCTCCCTGCAGATCTGCAAGATTCACAAAACTGATATTGGGAAAGCCTTTCCCTTTGCTCCATTTCTCTATCTCATCATTCCAATTCGTATTGCCAAGCATCCCCTGGTAATCGAACTGGCTCACGGTATCCATCGTCTTATGCATGCAGTCGTTACATACCGATATATTATTAGGAAGTTTGAACATTTTCCCGGCTTTGCTTTCCGGCCGACGGCAGATAAAGCAAACATCCTCATATTCGCTTTCTTTCCCGTCCCCTTTATTTCCTTTTTCATCTTCCGGTGATCGTTTCTCCAGCTCCTCTTTCTCCCCGCCGTCCTCATCGTCTTCGTAATCGTCTTCGTTGATCTCTGTATCCTTCATATCCAATTCTTCATCCCGGATTTCGAACTCATCATCTTTATTGTCAAAATGATTCATTTTAACAGCCCTCGCCTTTCCTCATCTCATGTCCCTTTTTACATCAATCGCTTTTCTGTCCTGCTATCCATTATAAAGCATGATATATTGATACACAAGTGAACATTTTCTAAAGAATTGGGAGAATAAGCATTCCATAACAAAAAAGCCGGCACAAGGAAATTATCCTATCATGATAATCCCTGCGCCGACTTTTCTTTTTTATCTCTGGCTTTCTTTCATCTTATTACTGGCAAGATACAGGAAGCTGTTCGCCCCCATCAGTCAAACTTCTCACCCAGCGTCACCGACACCGTCCTGCTTTCCCATCCGTCAGGGCTTCCCTGCATCAGCGTCACTTCTACGGTTTCTCCCGCTTCATAGTATTCCATCACCCGGAGCAGGTCTTCCGCGCTGTTTATTTTATTACCGTCAAATTCCGTAATGACATTTCCCTTTTTGATGCCTGCGGCAGCTGCTCCTGTCCCTTCATATACTTGGGCTACATATACGCCCTTGGGCATTCCGTAGATCTCTGCCATCTCTTCCGCTACCGTGCGGGGCGATATTCCAAGATATCCCTTGTTTTCCTCGGATACTTTCGCCCTTGTCTCTTTCAGCATCAGATCCTCAATAATCGGTTTTGCCGCTGATATGGGAATGGCATATCCCATGCCTTCCACAGCATCCCCCCCGATCTTATTGGAGTTAATGCCGATGACTTCCCCTTTCATATTCAAAAGCGCGCCGCCGGAATTCCCCGGATTGATTGCCGCATCGGTCTGGATAAAGGTCGCGCCGTTCTCGTCCCTCTCTCCATAACCCAATGGTGTTGACAAATCGATCACTCTGTCCAATGCGCTGATCACTCCCAGCGTTACCGACTGCCCATATCCCAGGGCGTTGCCAATGGCGATCGCCGGTTCTCCCACCGTCAGGCTTTCCGAATCCCCCAGTGCCGCCACCGTAATCGCTTCCCGTGTCACTGCGTCCACATCTTTCATGGACACCGCTATCACGGCAAGATCCATATCCGGATCCGAACCCTTCATCTGTGCTTCCGCCTCTGTTCCATCCACAAACTGCACGATCAGTTTATCCGCATTTTCAATGACATGGTAGTTGGAAACGATAAGCAGTTCTTCATCGTTTTCTCCGACAATGATCCCGGAACCAGCCGCCGTGGATTCGCTTTGCAGCGTCTGCCCGAAATAGGACATTGTCTGGGTATAAGTATTGTTGATGGAAACAATCGCAGGCATCACCTCTGCGGCCACGTCGCTGACATCCATCACGATCGCCTTGCCCGCCGCATCCGCTGCTTTTACTGTAAGTTCTCCGGCATCCGCTGCATTTTCTGTTTCCACTTCTTTCTGCCCTGTCTCTCCTGCGTCATCCGACAATGCATCTGCCTGCTGCCTGCCATTGCCGGTGATTCCCGTCACAGAACCGACGGCATAAAAGCCTACTGCAGCAAAAACCCCGAATAAGATGCCGAAGCTTACCGCCGCCAGAGCCTTCCGCCAATAACTCCCTTTGCCCTTTTTTTCCTTTTTCGGCGGCTTCTGGCCCTCCGAATAACCGCCGTATGCATTTTCGGAACCTCCATACATATTCCGGCCGGTTCCATAAGGGCTGCCGCCGCTTCCATAAGTATTTTGCTCCATGGTATAGCCGCTGTAATTCCCGGAATCTGAATTCATTTCTTTTGCTGTGCCGTCCACTATATTTTTATCATCATGATTTTTCAATGATCCATGCTCTTGCCTGAACGTATCGTCGTTAGGATAATGATTTCCATACATAACAACTACCTCTTTTCCTTTCCTGAACTTTAAATATAGTATATTTTCGAAATGTGTTCTTTTTGTGATAAAAATATGCGTTTTTTGTGACGGAATCCATTCTATATTCCTGTTCCTTATTTCTGTCTCCAATACTCTTTGCTCATGGTACATTGCAGCACCAGCTTTTTCGGCAGACATTTATAATGTTTTCCGAGCAGATATCCTGCATATTTAAAACAACTGCTTATGTATAATCCGGGGATCAGCCGTTTTTTCTTATTTTTCCATAAATATGCCGTCGTCTTTTTCATCAGCGCCGCCCCTTCCCCTTCGGAGGAAACTGCCCCGAACACTTCCGGGTGGTCTGCCTGGGAAACGCCCAAATCAAAATTACGGTGAAACTGCTGCCGGTAAGTGTAGTTATGGCAGTGCTCCACCTTCGCGCCCGCTTCATAGACGATTTTATACCCGGCCTTTATAGCCCCGGCGGCATAAATCATATCCTCGTTAAAAATCGTATGGTCGATAAACCCGCCCAGCCTGTCATAAATATCCCTTCGGTATGCGGCGCATACATTCGAGCAAAAAAATGTTTTTATTCCAAGCCTTTCCATATCTTCTGATGACTTCTCGCACCCCTTCGCCGGATAATTAAACCGCCTCGTAAAACGCTCGATCTCCCCGCTGTCCTTCCCCGCCGTCTGCCTTCCGTAAGAAACCGCCACATCTTCCCTTTCCAGAGGGGCTGTCAGTTTCTCTATCATATACTCGTCCACCGGCATCGCGTCCATCGTCATCATAACGAAGACCGGCGCGTCGGAATATTCCACGCCCTGCCTCCTCGTCCTCCCATGGTCAAAATCCTTCTTTGCCAGGTGATGCACGCAGATATTGCTGTATTCTTTCAAAAAGGATCCCTCTCCCTCCAGTCTGGCAAAATATTTCCGCTCTGTATTCATAATAATAATTTTATGGACAGCCGCCGTCTGATGCTCCAGCCTGTCAATCAATGCCAGAAAATCCCGTCCCGGCTTATAAACTGGTATAATAACATCTATTTTCTTCACACGAACCTCCAAACTAAACGAAGCATAAAAGGAACCGGCCAGGGTTCCTCTTATCTTTTCCAAAATACACGATTGGGATTATATTTATTTCAAATAAGGACTCGTATCGCTCTTGATCTTATCGCTGTAAGACTGGACTTCGGAAGAAGCCGTATAATCTTCATCAAAGAGGAACTTATGCAGCCATTCCACGCTTTCCTTCAGATCCACCGGTATGACACAGCTTCCTTTTGAGCCGATCGTTCCCGTAGTCCGATACTCTTCATAAGGGAATCCTGCCTGGTCCACGATCTTATAATCGTTGATGCTTCCAAGCAGCTCCACGATCTCCGTCAGATCCAGCGAGGTATATATTTCATTAAACACATCGTTGGCAATCTGGTTCAAGGTTGCCGCAGACGCCGTTTTCGCCTTATCCGCCATTGCCATCAGCACTTCCCTCTGGCGCTCCGTACGCTTGAAATCATCGCCGGCCGTATAACGGATACGGCAGTAGGCCGTCGCCTGGAGTCCGGTCAGCTGCTGGTAGCCCGTACTCGTCACTTCCTTATAAGGACGTTTCAGATCCTCGGCCATCGTAAACTGGTAGCTGTTCAAATGGTTGATCTCCGCCTCGTCCACATCGATCATAACGCCTCCCAGCGCATCAATCGTATCCGCCAGCCCTGCAAATCCTACCGTAACGAAATCCGTGATATTCATATCCAGATTCATATTCAGCATATTGATCGCCATCTCCGGCCCGCCCTTCATATAGGCCGCGTTACATTTGTTATAGGTATCGTTGCTCAAGTTCAGATAAGTATCGCGGTATACGGAAACGAGCTTGCATTCTCCCGTATCCAGATTGATCGAGGCGATCATGATCGTATCGCTTCTTGTATTCTTTGCAAGCGCCCCTGTTGTGGAGTCCACTCCGAAAAGGGCAATGTTGCGGTATCCCTTCATCTTAGTGGTTTCCGCCCGCTCCTTTACTTCTTCGTTAATTACCAGCTTTTCTTCATTCAGCTCCACTTTGCCGACTTTTTCCACTTTCAGCACGGCATAGAGCACAGCCGCCATAATCAGAAGAACAAAAATCTCCACAATAAAGAGGATGATCTTCCCTCTTTTCTTTTTCTCCCTCTCTCTGGCGGATACTTTCTTCCCCTGCCCGCCCTTTGCGGATTTTGCACTTCCCTTTTTCTTCTTTTTCGAATTCTCAGCCATATTCAATCTCCCTTATTTCTCTGCCATTATCCGTATGGTATCTCTTAATCATCCATTCATCAACAAGAATGCTAATAAGCTATTCTTAACAAGAATGCTAATAAGCATTCTTGTTGATGAACCCTTTAAATATCGTCAGGAACATGATCTTGAAATCAAGGCTCATCGTCCAGTTTTCTATATAGAATATATCATATTCAATCCGTTTGCGGATAGACGTATCGCCCCGGTATCCGTTGATCTGCGCCCAGCCGGTCAGACCCGGCCGCACCTGATGCTTGATCATATAACGGGGAACCTCTTCCTTGAACTTTTCCACAAAAAGCGGCCGTTCCGGCCTCGGCCCTACCAGGCTCATCTCTCCGGCAAGGATATTAAAAAGCTGCGGCAGCTCGTCCAGGCTCGTTTTCCTCAGAATCTTGCCTACCTTCGTCACCCGCGGATCATCTTTTACCGTCCACGCTTTCTTTTCCTGCGACGGCTTCTGCATCTCCATCGTACGGAACTTGTACATATAAAAAGGCTTGTTATGCAGCCCCACTCTTTCCTGTTTGAAAATAATCGGCCCCGGGCTGGAGGCTTTTACAAAAATAGCCGCTGCCAGCATAACCGGCGATGCTACGATCAGCCCCGCCAGGGAGCCTACCACATCGATCGCCCGCTTCGCAATCCAGTTCAATGTATTGGTCAGCGGCACATACCGTATATTAATGACGGGCAGCCCCATCAAATCTTCCGTATACGGCCTGCTCGGCACGACACTGTTGTAGTCCGGGATAAACTTCGTATGGACGCCCGATTTCTCGCACAGATCCACGATGCGCTCCAGACGGTTATAATCCTCCAGCGCCAGGGTGACAGCAATCTCATCCAGTTTATTTTCCGGCAGGATATACAGAAGGTTTTCGATCTTGCCCAGCACCTTAATCCCCTTGTACAATGTGCCGCTCGGCACCCTGTCGTCCAATATTCCTCTTACCACATATCCCCATTGCGGATTGGCATTGATCCTGGTAATATATTCCTCTGCCGCCCTCGAATATCCCACTAAAAGTACATACTTTAAATTATACCCCTTTTTGCGAAAATATTGCAGGACATTCCTTATCATTGTTTTCGAAAAAGTAGTCAATATAATATTGATGATATAAAAAAGCCCGACCAGCAGACGGGAAAAATGTTCAATCTTAAAAGCGTACAGAACTACCATAAACAGCATCGTTCCTGCTGTATTCGCCTTGATAATGCCTAAAATTTCATATTTTCTCCTAGTCGCCCGCTTCGGCGTGTACATATTAAATACATAGTACAGCACCACATAGCCGGGAACAATAAAATAAAGCGCGCTGAAATATGTCTCAACGGACAACGCAGTCACGCCCGGTTCCGTGTCTGAAAGCGGCGTCGCAAATTTGATCAGCCATGCCAGCGAATAGGAAATCGCGGTAACAGCCGCATCTATTAGCAAATGCAGCCTATTAAAATATTTTTGGTTGTCTTTTATCATAATTTCACCAAATTCCCTATATTGATAAATATTTTACAATATTATCAGGGAAAGTACAACTTAATTTTCCATAAAAATCCTTCTTACTTTATCCTTCTCCCTATATTCATCCACAATTCCATCTGAATTTTTACATAGTTTCCCAGGCATTCCGGCCGGAAACGCACTTTCTGCCTTCTTCCTTTTTGGGAAAAGCAAAGGCCGATCCCCTCTCCGATTCCTCTAAGATAGACCATTCCATACCCTCTTTTTACAAAAAATAACAGTTTGACCAGAATACCCGTTACAAGAAAAGGCAGATTCAGGCAGATCTGAAACAGCGGCATATTTTTATACACCAGATAAATGCTGTTCCTGGAAGATAATTTTATCTTAAATTCGTTATATCTGGAGCCGCTGACCGCGCTCCCCGCATGGTAAACGACCGCTTTCGGCTCAAAATAATTGCAAAATCCCGAAATCCTCGCCCGGTATCCGATATCGATATCTTCCAGATAGGCAAAATGATTTTCATCAAAATATCCTATGATATCAAACACGCTTTTTCGATATATGGCCGCCCCCGCGCAAGAAGCAAAAATTTCCACCGATTTGGAATAATTCTCCCTTCCTTTCCCCTTTCCCCGGGCATATGCCCATCCAAGCGCACAGTAAAGATCCCCGGCATCGTCGATGATCTCCGGCTCCCCCATAGAAAGCATTTTGGCGCTTACCGAAAAAGCTCCTCTCCTTTTCCGAATAGCTTCCCGCAAATGAAATACAAATTCTCTATCCACTGCCGTATCGTTATTCAGCAGAATGACATACTCCGTATCCGCCCGCCGTATCCCTTCGTTTACCGCCCGGCAGAAACCCTTGTTTTCCCGGAAACGTACCACTCTGCACATCGGATATTTTTTCTCTGCCAGGTCCGCGCTCCCGTCCGACGAACCGTTATCCACCACGATGACTTCAGGAACCAGGCTCCCCCCATAAAGCGATCCCAGACATCCATCCATATATTGAATTCCATTATAATTCGGTATTACTACTGTTATGTCCACAGCTTTTTTCATCATCATTTCCGTTCCTTCCATACTCGGCTTGCTGCTCCATTCCCCGGGCATTCCGCCTCCCTTTTTCCCTCCATTCCCAATCCGGCATCCATACGACGGTATATCCCGCCCTACGGACGCGGCGGCCGAATTCCATGCATTTGTCCAGTTCTCCATGCACACCGGCATTCATCCCGTCATAACAGAACTGTCTAAGTCCTCCGATATTCGTTTCCTTATAAGGGATGCCGAACACATCCTCAAAAATCCCCCAAAGCTCCTTTCTCACCCTCATGCACCTCAGATCCACCGCATATGCCTCCTGACAAAGCGAAGCCCGGTGCATATAGCCGCTGAAGTTCCGGTTAAGCCCCAGATAAAGACATTTTCCCTTGGCGTTATAAATGCCGCCCGCAATACGCCCCTTCCTGTCCAGCAGCTTTCCGCCGACCACGCCCACTTCTTTGCGCTGGTCAAAAATATGATTCTCATATTCGATATGGTAAAATCCCAGATGGCGGGTATGGGATACGCTTCCTTTCCACCCCCGCGACTCCATAAAATCCTCCAGCGCCTTTTTCCCGGCCTCGTAAGCATATTCCTTGCTCTTCGGGTTTTCTGCCGTGGAATCCCTGTGGCAGCGCCAGTGATACAGCACCTTCGGCACATGGACTACTGCCTCCCTGTCCTTTTCCCCCTCATAAACCAGCTCGCCCACGGCACGCAATACCAGATCATAATCCTGGGCTCCGTCATATCCCCTTCTCAGCTTCAGTTTCTGCATCAGTTCTCTTTTCATCACAAGAAAATGGCAGATATAATTGTTGGAAAAAAGCAGGTCACGGTTCAGCCCCGGTTTCCAATGGGGCTCGTAAAATTCCGTCATAGCGCCGTTTCCCTTATCCTCATCCGAATAAAGCAGACAGGCCAAACGCCCCTTCCCCGCGCTCCTGCCGATCGCTTCCGCCATCTCAAACAGAGCATCCCCTGCCAGCAGATCGTCATGATCCAGCAGGGCGACATAATCTCCCCTGGCATGGGCGAGGGCCGCGTTTGTATTTTCCGCTATCCCTTTATTCTCTGCCAAGGGAAGGTACTTGATCCTCTCATCCGTATATTCCTCCGCCACTTTCCGCACTGCGCCCGTCTCGCTCGCGTCCGCCAGGATCAGCTCGAATCTGGGGTAGCTCTGGCCTAATACCGAATCGATCATTTCCCTTAAATATTCCGCTTTCGTCTCATATGCCGGAACGAGGATGCTGAATAAATAAGAATATTTTTCCGCTTTTTTTCTCTGCATGGCCAGTTCGGCCTCCGAAGGCGCTTGGTAACGGTATTCCTTCCCTCTTTGATCCAATATTCTCTCGGCGGCAGCATAAAAAACATTCTTTAGGCCGTTTTTCCTGAAATAGTAGTACGTCTTGCGAAGGTTCCCTATTTTTAATATCCCCATCGTTATCATTTCCTTTTTGTTTGTTTTTTTATTCTACTACATTTCTTATAAGGATAGTATTGACATTCTGAAGCAGACTGCACTGATTTGAATAAAAAATTCAGGTGAAAGCCCCGCTGCTTTGGGCAGTTACTTTCACCTACTCTTTCACCCATGATTCCATATTCCCGTGTTTTTCATCCTGAAGCATACTCCATACATACTCCGGTGATTCTGCATATAAGCCCGACTCCTTATCCTGAAGCAATTCATATGTCATTGATTTTAACAACCTCTTTAAAGCCTCCTCATTTGAACAGTTTTCTTCTCTGCTAAGACGATGCACTAAAGAAACAGAAAGAGCCTGTATTGATTTATTTATATTATGGCTTGAGGCATTCATCCTACAATCTCCCTTTTAATTTTTTTAAAATGAAGCATCCTGATTGCATGAATTGTTCCAAAAAAATACTGTTTTGGTAAATTTTCTGGCTCTAATTCTTTTATCAATGCATCTAATATTTCATCCGCATAAAGAGTGGAATTTAATGATTGCTGCTATCAGAATCCCGGTTCATTAAAACAAACCGCACCCACTCCCGATCTGCTTTTTTAAACACTTTCACTTTCAAATCCTTCGGTGCTTTAATACAGCTATCATCGAATTCTAAATTATATCTGTATGCCTGATATACCTTTGCTTTATATTTAGGATTCCTTTGCCGTATTTTAGCTTCTCTTACTTCAAGAATACGCTTATTCCTTCTGGCAATACTTTCTGCATGGCTTTTTACCGATGTAGCATAAAATCCTTTACCAAAGTCCTTATATCCCTTGCCTTTCTCTATATCAATTTCATTAATATCATAAACTGAGCCGTGGAATAAGTCTTTCATTTTCAGCATGCCCCCTCTATCGCTTCCATATATGATTTTAAATCTTGTAAAATACCTTTTATTCCCATAGAGTTATATTCTTTGTAACAAGTATCTATATAGGAGAGCAAATCATATTTATCCAAAAGGTCACTGACTTTTTCAAATCCTATATTCCATTCCTGTTTCATGCAATTTGCTATCGTAATCTGCATATGCAATACATTATCTGTTCTGGTCATATCGGCATCCCCCATAAATTGCAACTAACATTTTCATTGTAACACACAACCAAGAACTTATCTATCCATAATATACCGTTTCGTCAGTCCATTCGCAGATATTTTTAAAATAATACAGCATCACAAACCAAAATGCCCCAAAAACACGAATTCCAACATCCGCATTTTGGGGCATTTTCCTTTTTATTCTTTTATCATTTATCAGATATACGCTTTTAAAGCTTCCGTCAGTTTTTCCACTTTTTCCTGGGCATCTTCCAGGCTGTTTCCTTTTACGCCCATATAAAACTTCAGCTTCGGCTCCGTTCCCGACGGGCGGGCGCAGCACCAGGAATCATCCGTCAAATCAAAATAAAGCACGTTAGACTGCGGCAGGCCGGTTTCCCTTTCTTCGCCGCTTTCCATATGGATCACCCTGTTCCTGTCGTAATCCCTGAATTCCAGAACCTTCCAGTCGCCGAACTCCTTCGGAGGGTCGTTGCGCAGTTTATCCATAATAGCCGCGATCTGCTTCGAGCCTTCGATCCCCTTCAACGTGATCGCATACTGCGTTTCCTTAAAGTAACCATATTTTTCATACAGATCCAGCATCTGGTCCCATACAGTCTTTCCATTCTTCTTGCACCATGCAGCCATCTCGCAGAGGCACATAACCGCTACCACGGCATCCTTATCCCTGGCATGGGTTCCCGCCAGGCATCCGTAGCTTTCTTCCAGCCCGAATACATAATGGTTAGAACCGCTTTCCTCGAACCATTTGATCTGTTCCCCGATATACTTAAACCCGGTCAGCACTTCGATGCATTTTACATGGTAATCATCGGAGATCGCCTTCGCCATATTGGTTGTTACGATCGTTGTCACCAGCGCAGGGTTCTCAGGCATAGCCCCTACCGCCGTCCGCTCCCGTAATATGTATTCCGCAATCAGCATCCCTGACATATTGCCCGTAAACGGAACATATTCGCCGCTCTTCGTATCCAGGGCATAAATGCCGAGCCTGTCTGCATCCGGGTCGGTAGCCAGCACGATATCCGCATTCTTTTCCTTCGCCAGCTTCAATGCCAGTGTAAATGCCTTGGGGTCTTCCGGGTTCGGGTAATCCAAGGTCGTAAAGTCAGGGTCCGGCAGCTCCTGCTCCGGCACCACATATACATGCTTGAATCCCAGCTCGGATAAAATACGCCTTACCGGCACATTGCCTGTTCCATGGAACGGGGAATAAACAATCTTAATATCATCGGCCATTTCTTTGATAATTTCAGGATGGATAATCTGTTTTTTCAGCTCCTCCATATAAGCATCATCGATTTCCGCCCCGATCACCTGATACAACCCTGCCTTGATTGCCTCTTCTTTATCCATCGTCTTCACTTCATGGTAATCGGTCACATTTTTTACTTCCGTAATAATTTCCTTATCTTTCGGTGCCGTCACCTGTGCGCCGTCTTCCCAATATGCCTTATAACCGTTATACTCCGGCGGATTGTGGCTGGCCGTAATCACAATGCCTGAAATACATCCGAGCTTCCTCAATGCGAAAGACAATTCAGGCGTCGGGCGCAGCGCATCAAACACATATGCCTTAATCCCGTTTGCCGCCAGGCAAAGAGCCGCTTCATCGGCAAATTCCGGTGATTTTCTTCTGGAGTCATAAGCGATCGCGACGCCTTTTTCTTTGCCGCCCTGCTTTAAAATATAATTAGCAAGCCCCTGGGTCGCCTTGCGCACGGTATAAATATTCATCCGGTTCGTCCCCGCCCCGATCACGCCGCGCAGACCGCCGGTACCGAATTCCAATTCTTTATAGAAACGGTCTTCGATTTCCTTCTCGTCATTTCTAATGGCCAAAAGCTCGTTCTTCGTATCTTCGTCAAAATACGAATCATTCAGCCAAAAATTGAACTCTTCCTGATAGCTCATGATTTCATTCCTCCTATATTATTTTTCGGTCTTATCCCGACTGCATTTTTTCCAGTATATCACATTTTTGGGGGTTGGGCTATAGGGGAAATCAGATATTACCCATTTAACGCCAATGCTATTTTCCCTTGCATGGCTCGGCTTTCTCGTCCATAAACGACCCACATCTGCTTCCTATAAATGTTTCTTCAACAACGGCTTAAGATAATTCTTTTTAAAGTCACGTACTGAACAAAAGAATTCCTGTTCCGACCTTGAAAATGAATTAGACTTTGCTTTTTCCGCAAGTAATTCCATCGTACAAATCAGGTCAGCCGCCTGAAATAATTTATAATCTATGGGTTTTACTTTTCGAAACTCTACATGGCCATAAAGTGTATTAAAAACAGAAGTCAGAATTTTGGTAAGTTCAATCTGACCATTATCGTAATAAATAATAATGCGGTTAAACTGCTCCAAAAAATTTTGATGTTCCCTAAGTATTCCTGCAATTGATTTTGATATTCTCGCCGTTAATGTAATTACATCCGAACATTCATCTTTCCTTATTTTGGCACAAACATAATGGAAATCCAATTTACGGGTAAAATTAAATAATGCATGAAAAAGCCGTTTGCGTTCTTCCATAAGGTCATTGGCATATACGGATTCCCTGCGGATCAGCGGACCCGTATGAATGGCATGCTGCTTATATCCAATGTTTGTCAAATGGCTCTCCAAATTATCAATATTTTTGCTAATATCAATATCCTGATTGTGTAAGACCATTGCAACCAGATAAAATGGTGCATGAAAGTCATATGGCCCAAAATCGCCCGATTCATCTATAAAAATACTTAAAATCTTTTCAGCCATAGATTATTTCCTTCATATCTCCCAGATTTCCCTAATAAAAATAGCGGGGAAATTCCCCGCCGTTCGGTGGACCAGGGTCTTTCGACCAGCCCAATCAGTGATACCACTGATTTATTTATATGACAATATTAACGGAAATATACCTCACTGTCAATGTTGTTCAGATAAATTTTATAAATAACTTTGCGTACTATTTTTTTCTGTTTTTCCAGCCGCAGACTGCAAATGTTAGAACTTCTCTTCACACTAACCCCCATGCCGCCTCCCGGCGGCACCAATCATCCATGGGAAGAATGCCCGTTTTTGGGGCATTCTTCGGTGTGAGAAAGACTTGCGAAGCAAGTCTAGAGTTTCTCCGCGAAGCAGCCTTTGCTGCGAGAGGTTAGAAACTCTTCTCACACTAACCTCCATGGTTCCGCTTCGCGGAATCACAAATCCTGATGAAAAATGCCGTATTTCAGGCATTTTTCGAGAAATGATTTAGTTTCTCTTAGGCTGCGTTTTTGCAGCCTTAGTGAAACTTCATTTCTTTCACACTACCTTCAAAGAAAAATCACTCCGATCCAAAGAAAAATTCGGGTTATAGTACGGATCCCCTTTCTCCAGCACCTCTTTCCATTTTTCGCGGAAGCGGGCCGACTCCTCATTATAGCGAGCCGCTTTTTCGCCCTGGTCGTCCAGCCCTCTGGAAACGGATTCATAATGGTATAACTCGGCGAAAGGCGTGAATACGTTCAGGTAGCCCATCTCGCGGAGTTTGATGCAGAAGTCCACGTCATTTAAGGAAATCGCGAAAGATTCGTCCAGGCCGCCCGCCTTTTCAAAAAGTTCCTTTGATACCATCAGACATGCGCCAGTGACGGCGGATACGTTCTGCGCATAGCAAAGCCTCCCCATATAGCCCAGGTTTTCCCGATGCTGCATATAATGGCTGTGGCCGGCCGTGCGGTGTGCTCCCAGCCCTAATACAACGCCGGCATGCTGGATGGTTTTATCGCCATAATAAAGCTTTGCCCCTGCCGCGCCTACGTCTTCCCGCTGGGCGTACATAAGCAGTTCCTCCATCCAGTTAACGGTGATGACCTGAGTGTCGTTGTTCAGCAGGAGGATATATTCTCCTTCTGCCTCTTTTACCCCAAGGTTATTCACGGCAGAATAATTAAAAACACCTTGATAGGTTATGATTTTTATGCGTTCATTTTCCCTCAGTTCCTCGTAATATTTTTGGATCTCCGGCGTTTCGCTGTTATTTTCCACTATAATGATCTCATAGTTATCATAGGTGGATTTTTCCATAATGGAAGTGATGCACCGGCGCAGATCCGGCTCGTGGTCTTTGTTGGCAATCACGATGGATATCTTCGGATTTCCGATAATCTGGTAGCTGATCTTAAAAATTGTCTCAAAAGCCCTCGTGCTGGTGATCTTAAAGTGGGTATAGCCATGGTTGCGCAAGTGGTCGGCCACCGCCCCTTTTGCCGCATCCACCGCATAAGTCTTTGCCTGGATGCCGCTGGCGACGCTGCCCGCATGGGAGCGCCAGTAATACATGAGCTTCGGTACATGCACTACCTTTTTGGCCTTATCGGTAAGGCGCAGTATCATGTCGTGATCCTGGCTGCCGTCATATTTCGTGCGGAATAACTCGCTGCCATCCAAGAGGTGCCTGTGAAAAACGCTGAAATGGCAGATATAGTTGTTGGCGCGCAGATTATCGATCGCATAATCCGGCTTAAAATGCATGGTCAGCATTTTATCGATGTCGTTATTTTTAAATGTCGTTTCATCGCAGTATAGGTAATCCGCCCCTTGTTCGTTGATCGCTTTCGCATATTCATAAAGCACGGAAGGATGCAAGATGTCGTCATGGTCGAAAAGGCCGATATATTCCCCGGTCGCCAGAGCCAGGCAGCGGTTCGTGTTGCCGGAAATACCTTCGTTTCTTTCCAGTTTTTGATAAATGATCCTCTCGCGCCCGCCGCATCTTTCCCTGTCCGCTTTCTGATATTCCCGGCAGATTTCCCCCACGTAGGCATGGCCGCTGTCAGAGCCGTCGGCATGGCCGATATCAGAGCCATCGGCATGGCCGACATCAGAGCCGTCGGCCAGGCAGAGTTCCCAGTTTTGGTAGGTCTGGGCGATGACGGAATCCAGCATGGCCGTCAGGTATTCTTTTGGGGTATTGTATAAAGGAACCAGGATGCTGAACTTTACCATATGGGGGAATACGGCCTCTTCTTCCCTGCGCCTTCTTTCTTCATTCGGAAAGCTGGCTGTGCCGTAACGCTCCATGGCCTCCCGCTCCCGTTCCTTATATTTTATTTTTGCCCATATTCCGCGCAGGTTCCCGCAGTTTTTCAAACGGTTCCTCTGCCGGATCAGATAGTGCATGGCTTTGCGGAAAGGAGCGCTCATCTTCCAGATCGGATTGGTCTTGATCCGATTGATCTTAAAATTCAGCTCTTCGTTTTTTTCCTCCAGTTCCGCCACCCGTTCGGCCAGATCCGCACATTTGATATGTTCTTTTTCATACGCTTCTTTATAATCCATTGTTTTTCTTATCCTCATATTTCCAAGTATCTGTTCGTCCAGACATAAAGCTTCTGCCTGGAGCATCTGTCTTTCGCCAATATTCCGATCCGGTAACTGCCCTTTGCCAGTTTCCTGCCATCGATCACCGCGCAGAATCCGCTCAGCCCCACATGGATTTGATCCGGCAGATTATCTTCCACATCTTTGCGCCTTAACGGCTCCGGCCGAACCGCGAACAGCGCCCCTTTCTTTTCCCCCGTCTCTTCTTCCTGTTTCAGCAGAATCCGTTTTTCAAACAGGGCGTTATCCGAACCGGATATAAAGCAATAACCCTGGATCAAAAGCTCACCCTTTTCCCTTTCTTCCCCTCCGCCAAAAGCAGCCGCCGGTCCCGCGTATTCCAGGCTTACCATCACACAGGCATCTTCCCTGGCCTCTCTTTCCAGTTCCCCCGGATCCATCGCCCGAACCGGCAATTTCGCTTTCCCCGGCTCATATTCCGCTTTCAGTTCGAAGCCGGTACTCAGCATATCGTTCGCCAGATATTTATGGTAAAAAGGATCTTTCCCATAAAGCCCGGGATGCCTTTCATACAGCCTGTCCTTTTCCCCAAGAAGCCGAAGCAGCTGCTCCTTCCCGTCGTCATTCCCCCGGCTCAGCGATTCATGATGGTATAAGGCCGCGTCCTGCAAAACTACGTTATAATATCCTTTTTCAAACAGGGATAAGCAAAGATCCACATCGTTAAAAGCCACCGGCAGCTCTTCCGGGAAGCCCCCCGCCTCCAGAAACTTCTTTTTTTCCACGGCAAGGCAGGCACCCGTTACTGCTATGACATTGCGCTTTCCTCGGTTCCATCCGTAATAATAACCAATCGTATCCTCTTTATACTGTAATTTGTGTACTGGCCCCAGCCTCAGGTTGACGATTCCGGCATGCTGTATTTGGACGGAATCCGGATAATACAGTTTTACGCCCGTAGCGCCCGTAAAGGGCCGCACCGCCATACGGCAAAGTTCATCCAGAAGGCCGGCCGATTTCCTGCCCGCCCCGGCAGGGATTTCCACATCATCATTCAAAAAAAGCAGCACGTCCCCGCTTGCCGCCTCCGCGCCCACATTGCACATCCTGGAAAAATGAAACGGCATTTTCCGATATAGGTATTGGAAAGAAACCCCGCTCTTCTCCAGCCATTTTTCCAGCTCCCTGCGCGTTTCCTCCTCGCTGCCGTTATCGACAAGCACCACTTCATAGGAGCCTTCCAATCCCCTGTCCGCCTCTGCCATCAGGGAACGGATGCAGCGCTTCAGCACTTCCTTGTTATCCTTGGAAGGAATGACTACTGACAGCTTCCTTTCTGCCGATACAAAATCAGATTTCCCCGGTTCCTTCCAGTCTGAAAGATCAAGCATCCCTTCCTTCGCGATTTCCATCTCCCGGTTGGACTTTCCATGGAACAGCACCTCATCCAAATGCCCGATGGGAAATCCCCATTTTTCCCTCTCCCCGGCATCTTTTTTCCGCTTCTCGAAACCCCCGCATTTCCTCGCAAGAACATAGCACATGCCGTAAACCCCGTTCCTGCTGCCTCCCCCCCTATGATCCATATCCGAAATCCATTTCTTTTCTTCCATGGTCAGTTCCCGCAGCAGCTCTGTCCTGACTGCAAAGATACTGCCGAAATAAAAAAAAGACAGAAAGGTATCCGGGGACCAGTCCGGCTTGAACCAGGGCGTATAGCGGATGCCCTCAGGACTCAATACATCCTCATCCCCATAAAGCATCCAGACTCTGCCGTCCCTTGCCCCGCCCGGAAAAGCGTCAGCACCGCCGCCGGCGCTGCCATCGGCATTTCCATCACTGGCGCTGAAATATTCTGCCACGGCCTGCTTTGCCCGGTCGCTGACCTCTCCGTCGGAAGCCGCAAACAGAATAATATCCGCCGTCTCTTTCTCCAGGATTTTCCCCAGGCAAAAACTGGTACAAGCTTCATAGGAAACCTGTTTCACCGTAAGCGGGCTTCCGCCGCTTTCCTCTTCGCCCTCCGCTCTTTCACTCTCTGCTTTTTTAATCCATGCATCGTAACTTACTGTCTTTTTTTCCAGAAGCCTGTCATATCTTCTCCGCCATCCATCGGCCAGTATTTTTTTGATCCATTGTTTCATCGAAACCATCCCGTCTCCGCCATGTCCGCAGCCATTTCCTGCGGCAGCCTGACGATCTCCAATTCCAGTTCCAGCTCATTCTCCCCCGTCTCGGCCATCTCCCCTGCTTTTATATAAAGATTAGGATCCTGGGTGGCAAACACATAGCTTCCCTTTCCCGTTTTCTTTCCGTTCGCTCTGACCGTCTTCCTGCCGCCTCCCATCTCTTTCCCATTCCATAAAAGCTTTCTGATCCGCACCGCACAGCAATCCATCGCCGGATCCACCCGCAGCTCCCGCACATCCCTGCCCGCCTTTACCGCGATACGGATCCTATGCTCTCCCGCATAAGCATCCCGGATGAAAAAGGAATCCTCCTCGCAATATCCTTTTCCTCGGTCCATATATACCTGAACCTGTTCCTCTTTCAAAGAACCATCGAATTTATGCAGCCACTTTTCCGGCTCCATCGCCCGGAAGCCGATCAGCTCCCGCATTTCTCCCATGGACCTGTGCTGTCCGGTCACAAACTTCTGGAAATCCATCTCCCTGCCCTTGCACTCCTCTTCGTCCTGCGGAGTCATTCCCAGCTTATCCGCCATACGGGCCAAATCCAGCTTTTTCCGCTTTTCATTTTCCAGGACATAACAATAAAGCGCACGGTATGCGGTTTCTTTGGCGCTCATCGCTTTTCCGAAGGTCCACTCATAATCGATCAGCGTCCAAACGGAAGTTTTCACCGTCTCCACATCCGCTTCCTTTGTCCCCTCCGGCAGCGCCACGAGAATATTGGCAAATATCAGGTCGTAATCCGCCACCGGCAGTTCCTCTCCATAAGATATCCGCTCCAAATATTCATCGAACAAGGCATCAAAACTATCCCAGTCCTCTTTTTCCACCCATCCGTCCAAAATCTCTTCCAGCGTCGTACCCCGTATATACTCAAACTCCGCGCCGGTTCCATCTTCCAGAACCCGGCATCGGTTGATTTCCAATCCGCTTCCCGCATATCTTTCCGACAGATCCCGGTAAGCCGCCCCCATTCCCTGAATATGTTCGGCCGCTTCCGCCGACATGGCATACTTACGGATGAGAGGGCAGCCGTTTTCCATCTGCATCTCGGTACGGATGGCATATTCTGCCGCCCTGTCGTTGGAATATTTTGCGTATTTTACATCCGGCTCAGGCCCGATAACCACCAAATAGGAATTAGAAAAAACAGGAAACAGCCCGTCCTTAATCAATCCGTCAAAGGCCTGTTTCTCGTCAAACAGAAGCATCCTGTCCCTGTCAAAATTTCTCAGATTATCATACAATTCCCCTTGCTTCGGCAGCCTTTGGTCGGAATATACCGCCGTCATAAACTTATAATCCGGGTAGGGATAATAAAAAGAATATTCCTCCAGCCCGCTTTCCTGAAGCATCTGCTCCAGCCTGCTCCTTACAAACGTGCGTACCCCGCCTCCGTCCGCATAGTCTTCGATGCCGGAAAAATATGTTCCCAGATGGTCTTCCATGCAGCCGGCAAAATATTTCAGACCCAGCCTGTTTTCGATGGCGATGACAATTCTGCCGCCTTCTTTCAAATGCCCCTTCATCATCCTCAGCCAGTCCACGTAAGGGTGTTGTGTGCCAATATAACTCTGCCCATATTCAAACACGCCGATAAAGCAAATATAATCAAAATCATCCGGCAGATCCGGCTCCACATCTTTGAAATTTCCCAAATGTATTGTCACATTCCCGCAATCCTGATGGCGGTATGCATTGATCAGGCTCCTCTTTTTCGACAGTTCGACGCAAGTGACGCTCCCCGCCTTCCCCGCCAGTTTTCCAGTAATGGCTCCGCAGCCGCTGCCGATCTCCAGCACTTTTGTGCTTTTATCCATAGGAAGCCAGTCCACGATATTCTCCCGTAAGGGCGAGAGATGATACAGCACCGGCCACTTTGCCCGTTCCTCGATCACGCGCCGGAACTGGCCGCTGTCATATTTTTTCACGATCTCCAGCAGCTCGTCCTCCACAGCGCCGTCACAGTAGAAATCCTCTCCGGGATAATGCCTGTCATCCAGTGTGATTTTTCCGATCTTTTCTTCCATACTGCCTCTCCTTGCCAAAACTGACTTTCCGGCTACGCCGCCCTATTCTGCCCTGTCATGCACCTCGGCCTTCGTTCCCATATCATAGAACCCGACCGTATCTTTATCCGATATGACCGTAAGGTTCAATACATCGTACAATCTATGATACACTTCAAACTTATCCCTCTCATATCCCGTCACCCCCAGGGAAAGCAGATATTCTCCTCCCTGCAAGCTCATTTTCTGTGTAAAGACGGCTTCCTTTTTCGCGCCCGCCTGCGCCGGTTCCAGAAATGCTTTTTCCACCATGGTATTCGTGCCTGTGATCTCCGTCCCCTTAATATTTTTTATCGTAAAAGCAAAAATAGGCGCCGGCACATCCTCCATAAAGTCCACCTTCATATGGATGCTGAATTCCTGCCCCTTGATCACCGCAGTGGTATGTATCCCTTTGTCATCCGTAATATAATATTCTATAATTTTAGCCGCGTTCGTCCCGTACTCCAGCAGTTCCGGATTCACTCCCATCTTTGCCGCAGCCGCTATGTCTTTATCTTCCAGAAGGTTTGCCCCTTCCTGTTCCTGCATCTCATACTGGCCTACCAGCACGCGTTTATATACATCGATCATTTCTTTGGGAGAACCCTCCCCCAGCTTCACTCCCTGATTGAGCAATACCACCCGGTCACAATACTTGCTGATGCTGCTCAAATCATGGCTCACAAAGAGGATCGTTTTCCCCATCTCCTTAAACTCCTCGAACTTGTGGTAACACTTCGCCTGAAAAAACACATCCCCTACCGACAGCGCCTCATCCACGATCAGGATCTCCGGCTCGATATTGATCGCCACGGCAAACGCAAGGCGGACAAACATGCCGCTGGAATACGTCTTTACCGGCTGGTACACATAATCGCCGATATCCGCGAATTCCAGGATGGCCTCCATCTTTTCATCGATCTCTTTTTCAGAAAAGCCGATCATCGTGCCGTTCAAATAGATATTTTCAATTCCGTTATATTCCATGTTAAATCCCGCGCCGAGTTCCAGAAGCGCGGAAATTCGCCCGTTTACCGTCACTTTCCCTCCGGAAGGATTCAAAACCCCGGTAATGATCTTCAGAATCGTCGATTTCCCGGAGCCGTTCGTGCCGATGATCCCCACCGTTTCCCCCTGGTAAATCGTCAGATCCACCTGATCCAGGGCATGATGCTCCTTATATTTCTTCTTTTTGGAAAGGCCAAGCGCCTCCTTCATCCGATCCGAAGGCTTATCATATAATTTATATATTTTATCCAGACTCTTTACCTGGATCGCTATCTTCTTTTTCATACTGACCCCCATGTCGCCGCTGTGCATCGATTACAAGACATCTGCAAAATGCACCTTCAGCCTTTTAAAGATCAAAGAACCAATGCAGAAAAGCGTAACCGTAAAAATCCAGAAATAAGTAGAGGAATAAAAATGTTCGAAAAACCATTCCTGTTCATAGATCGCGCTGCGGTATCCATTCACAATATAAACCATCGGATTCAGCTTAAAAAACGGCTTCATCTGGTCGGTCAGCACCGAAATATCCCAGAGAATCGGCGTCGCCCACATCCCGATCTGGAGCGCGATATTAATGATCTGCTGCAGATCCCTGAAAAAAACAACCACCGCACAGGTGACATAGCTGATCGCCAGCACAAGCATGAACTCGCAAAAACTATAATAGAAAATCTGCAACGTATAAACGCTCGGATAATAGCCGTAACCGACCGCGATCACAAGCAATACGCACACAAAAAAAGCATGGATAAACGTAGCCGCTATCACCTTTATGATGGGCAAGATACTGATTTTAAATACCACTTTTTTCACAAGATAATTATATTCCAGCAGCGCCGTCGTGCCGTTGCTCAAAGATTCGGAAAAATAAAACCACGGAACCAGCCCCGCCGTCAGGTACAGCACATAGGGAACCTCGATCCCCCCTGCCACAAGCTGGCTCCTCGTATTAAATACCCTGTCAAACACGATCCAGTACATGACCACTGTCACCACAGGCTGCACAAATGCCCAGACCATTCCGAGATAAGAACCCGCATATCTCTTTTTAAAATCATTTTTCGCCAGCTTCCAGATCAGCCGCCTGCTCTGGTAAAGCTCCTTCGGAAGAACTGTCAGGCGGTCATAAAAAATACCGAAAATAACACAGGTAAAAGTGATCAGCAGGCAGGCCATTACCTTTTTCATCATTTCCGTCGTCTGGTCCGCCAGCGGATTATGATGGAGCAGTACGACGGCCGCCAATATGACGGCCAGAATGTAAAAAACACCGATGGCCGTCCTTTTTGACGAATACCCTTTTCGGCGTTTCGCCCCTCTATTTCCATTTTTCTTATGCTTTGCCGTTTTCTCTACCATCTTTATCAAGCATCCTTATTTATCCGCCAAATATTCCTTTATGCCGCCCCACTTCTGGTCCTTTTCGGACATGATCAATTCCATTCCCTCCGGAATCGGCCATTCCACGCCTATCTCCGGATCATTATAAAGGATCCCTCCCTCATCGTTGGGATGGTAAAAGTCCGTACACTTATAAGCGAACTCCGCATAATCCGACAGCACAAGGAAACCATGGGCGAAATTCTTCGGGATAAAAAACTGCTTCTTATTTTCCGCAGAAAGCACCACTCCGAACCACTTGCCAAAAGTAGGGCTGCCCTCCCTCAGATCCACCGCCACATCGAACACTTCCCCGCTCAGGACGCGAACCAGCTTATCCTGCGGAAACTCCTTCTGGAAATGAAGCCCTCTGAGAACCCCTTTTCTGGAAGACGACTGATTGTCCTGCACGAACACCTGCCCGATCCCCGCCGCTTTATAATCCTCATAATGGTATGTCTCCATAAAATACCCTCTTTCGTCCCCGAAGACCTTTGGGACGATCACTTTCAGCCCTTCGATTCCACAAGTTTCTACCGTTATCTTACCCACTTTTTCCAACTCCTTCTCTGTCTTTTTTTAAAAATCAGCGTTCGCCGTCCCGCCGATCGGTTTCGGTTCTTCGATCTCTTCTTCCGAAATATCTTCTGGCGTGATCTCCGTTTCTTCTTCCTCCTCTTCCGAAACAACATCAGGAAAAGGATTCTCTATCTTCAAATAACTCAGGTTGAAATCCACTCTTCCTTCGATACCGTCCACGCTTCCGTTGGAGGTATACTGCCACATATGGTAATATCCCTGGTAAATAGGCACATCCCTATATTCTGCCAGCCATACCACATAATCTTTCAGCTTATCCATATCCAGCATCTGGTTCAGCCAGTTTCTGGAAGAATAAACGCCCGCACGATAGCCCTCGCTTTCTATCGTCGCACAAAAAGCCCGGCTGACCGCCGTTCTTGTTTCCACATCCAAGCCGTCCGCCCGTCCGCTTCCCCCGAGTCCTTCCACATCAATAAATACCGGATAGGTGATCTTATAATCCCGGCAAAGCGCCATGACCATGCTGGCCTCTTCCACCGCTTCCACTACGTCTGTCGCCTGCGTAAAGAAATAAACTCCCACCGGGATCCCCGCGCGTATCGCTCCTTTTATATTCTTCTCGAAATAAGGATCCTCTACCAAAGCCCCTGTCGTAGCGCCGCGGTAGCCCACCCGGATAATCGCGAATTCCACGCCGGCATTTTTTACCTTATCCCAATCGATCTCCTTGTTCCACTTGGAAACATCGATGCCCATCTTCGCATTCGGATTCCCTTCCTGCATTCCGGTAATTTCCGATTTGTCCGCATCGTCCAGCGCATCGTTAGCTTCCAGATCCTCCAGCTCCGCATTGACCTGGTCCTCCGTCAGGATCAGCAAGTCAATGTCATCGATCACCACATACTCCACGCTTTGTTTGACCGTTATCTTCGTGCTGGTATCCGGGATGCGGTAGCCTTCCACTTCTTTCAATTCCACTTCATAATCCCCGGCGCGGAGATATTCAATGTAAATAACGCCGTCCTTGTCGTCGTCCTGGTATTCTTTATTCCCGTTTAATACCACGCAGAAATTCTCTCCCGTTACAAGCTTGCCCGCATTATCCACGATCTGGATACGCAGATCCTTCTGCACCGAAGTCATGAGCAGAGACAGGCTCTTCCCGTCTATCTTCTCGATGGAGGAATAAGGCTGCTTGTCCGGGTCAAAAAAGGTTTCATCCGCTAAAAAAGCCCTGGTGTCATTGCCGATTTGCATCGGATCGGCCTGTGCCACCCCTTCTTCTCCCGCACCGCCTTCTTCCTCCAAAGCCGCAGATGCCTCCCTTTCCTCGTCGGAGCGGATATTGGCATACAAGAATATACCGGCCACTGCCACGAACATAAGCACGATCATCCATATCACAACATGTTTTACATTAGAGCCCATTCGCAACCTCTACCATATATTTTCCATAATCCGTCTTCATCAGCGGCTCTGCCAGCTTCAGAAGCTGCTCCTTTGTAATAAATCCCCTTTTATAAGCAATCTCCTCTATGCAGGAAATATACATCCCCTGCCTTTTCTGGACAGCCGCCACAAAATCCGCCGCATCCAAAAGGGAATTGTGATTTCCCGTATCCAGCCATGCGAACCCTCTTCCCAACGTTTCCACCATCAAAGTACCCCGCTGCAAATATTCATTGTTGATGCTTGTAATCTCTATTTCCCCCCTGGCGGAAGGCTTCACATTTTTCGCAATCTCTACCACTTCATTATCATAGAAATATAATCCCGGCACCGCGTAATTGCTCTTCGGTTTTTCCGGCTTTTCCTCTATAGAAAGCGCCCGGCCGTTCTCATCGAACTCCACGACCCCGTATTCCCTCGGGTCTCTGACATAATAGCCGAAGATCGTCGCCCCTTTTTCCCTGGATGCCGCTTCTTTCAGCACCCTGGAGAAGCTCTGCCCGTAAAAAATATTATCCCCCAGCACCAGCGCCACGCTGTCCTGCCCGATAAAATCCGCCCCTATAATAAAAGCGTCTGCCAGTCCCCTCGGGTACTCCTGCACCGCATACTCGATCCTTAAGCCAAGCTGTTCCCCCGTCCCGAACAAGTCCTCAAATACGGGCAGATCCCTCGGCGTGGAAATAATCAATATCTCCCGTATGCCCGCCAGCATCAACGTAGACAATGGATAATATATCATCGGTTTATCATAAACCGGCATAATCTGCTTCGAAATCGCTTTTGTCAGCGGATAGAGCCTCGTCCCGCTTCCGCCCGCCAATATAATCCCTTTCATCCTATAATCCTCCTTCGCCATTCATTATATCATAGCTTTTTTTAAAATGGAACCGTTGTATTTACTGCTCTTTTACCACTGTTTCCCAATCGCTGATTCCTATGATCTTTTTCGCAAAATCCGTATATTTCCCCTCTTGCTCCGTATCCATATATTTGTACACATTATATACGTATTTCCGGGTTCCGTCCACATGGTTGATCCCCAGAGCAAGCCCCTGGGCCATCTCTTCCTCTGCATCCGTCTGCCTGGAAAACAATATCGATTCGATATACGGGTTCGCCTCCGCCGCTTTATAGGCATACACGATCGCCGCCGCCTGCACATCCTCTCCGTCGGAAGAAGTATACCCAAGCTCGCTGATTGTCACCGGGCGCACGTTTCCTCCTTCCGTAAGGAATTCCTCCTGCTGCAGATAATCCGTCACGATATCGATATTCGCCATTGTCACCATCGGGGTATCCGGCGAATCCTTCACATAGATGGAATCCTTCCAGATATAAGGCGAGGTCAGCGGAACATTGTACGGATGGATCGCCAGTCCCCAATCGATATTCCCTTCTTCTCTGATCTGCCTGTTGAACTCATCCAATATATCCTTCGCGTCATAATGGACCGGATTGCTGGAATTGCTGTCCCATCGCTGGTCCAGGGAAATAAATACCCTGCTGGCGCCGTTAATGCTTTTGATCGAATTATAGAACACGCGGAATGCCCTGACATACTCTTTGACATAGGAGCGGATGCTGGTATACTCCATATAATTCCAGTCTTTTCTTGCATTGATCTCATTTCCGATGATCCAGTTTGCAACGACCCCCCTGCCGTTCGCCCTTCCCGAATACCGCTCTGCCAGAAAAGAACTGACCGCCGCCAGATATTCCACGCCCTCTTCATCCGCTCCGTTAAACGCATAATAAGGCGCTGTCCCTATGCCGGAACGTGCCTGGGGGTGGATCAGCTGCGGATGGGATGGAACGACATCATTCAGCAAAATAACTGTAATCTCGATCTCTTTCTCCGTAAGGGTCTTAAATATCAGGTCGTATTCCGAAATCACTTCCCCGTTAAAAGTGTACCCCTTCCCATTATAAGCATATTCCACAGGAGGGTACTCTTCCTTGTCGGACTGCCCCAGGATTCTCGACATCGGAATGTTATATGCCGCATGTTTGATCCCCAGGTCGTCCAGTTCTTCCGACAAAAGCTTATCCGGGTCGATCAAAAGACCCTTTTTCGAGTCCGCATCCTTTCCATTGGACTTATATACTGATATTTCCTCCGGATTGGTTACATAACAAGGCTTGCTCACCGGCACAAACTTATCATCTTTCTTTACTGCCACCACATACTTATACAATAACCCGCTTATGCTCCCGATATGCCTGGAAAACTGGAACCTTGCTTCGCATCCTTTATATCTTTGGTCGATCGGGGACAGATCTTCCGTGATTCTGTCGTTATGTATCCGCAGGGCAAACAAATAATAATAATTATCATCGCTGGCCGGAATCTCTTCCGCCGCCGCTTTCAGCACAATATTGCTCGTCTTATTGTCAACCAGGCAGGACTCCACCGTAACAATGTTCTCCGTATCCGCCGCCCCAAGTTCCACAAAATCCGGCCTCTTTCCAACCATTTCAAACACGTCTGCCCCGGCATCCGCCGCCGCCTCCAGCACCTCTTCGCTCCGGGACATGGCCGCTTCGGCCTCCGCTTCCGCCTCTGCCGTCTGCTTCTTCTCCCTTTCTATCCGATCGGCCCAGGCTTCCTGCGCCTGCCTGTTCAGAACTGCCTTACAAGCCATTCCTCCAACAACCGCCAAAATGCACGCTCCTGCTACAGCCGCTGCCGTATAACGCTTCTTCCCTTCTCCCTCTTCCCTGTTTCCAAGCCTCATCTACCTTACCTCTTTTGTCTTCATCATGACCCGCTCTGAAACCGCACTGCCGGGCAAACTTATGCCGCCCGGCAGTCTTTACAATCATTTTTTCGTTTTACTTGTACATTTCTTCATAATACTTCTGGTAATCGCCGCTCGTCACATTCTTCATCCATTCCTCATGCTCAAAAAACCACTGGATCGTAAGCCTTATTCCCTCTTTAAACATCGTTTCCGGCTCCCAGCCGATCTCCGCTTTGATCTTATCCGGCGCAATGGCATACCTTCTGTCATGCCCTTTGCGGTCCTCCACATAAGTAATCAGATCTTTGCTGACAAGCGCTTTCCTCGGGTCGTCATCCGGCAGCATTTCCTGCAATGTCTCAATGATAATATTGACAATTTCGATATTCTGCTTCTCGTTATGCCCGCCCACGTTATACGTCTCAAACAGCCGCCCTTTTTCCTGCACCATATCGATCGCCTTGGCATGGTCTTCCACATACAGCCAGTCCCGTACATTTTTCCCATCTCCATATACCGGCAGCTTCTTGCCCTGAAGCGCATTGTTAATGATCAGCGGGATCAGTTTTTCCGGGAACTGGTACGGCCCGTAATTATTCGAACAGTTCGTAATATTTGCCGGAAAATGATACGTATCCATATATGCCTTTACCAGCATGTCCGATCCCGCTTTGCTCGCCGAATAAGGGCTGTGCGGCGCATAAGGGGTCGTTTCATAAAAATATCCCCCGTCTTCTTCCAAGGAACCATATACCTCGTCCGTAGATACATGAAGGAATTTCTTTCCCTCCCGGAACGTTCCGTCCGGCAGCTCCCATGCCGCCTTCGCGCAGTTGAGCATCACCGCCGTCCCTAAGACATTCGTCTGAATAAAAACTTCAGGATTGCGGATGCTTCTGTCCACATGGCTTTCCGCCGCAAAATGAACGACCCTGTCAATATCATTCTCCGCAAAGATTTTCGTGATCGCATCCTTATCGCAAATATCCGCTTTTACGAAAGTGTAATTTTCCCTGTCTTCCACGCCCTTCAAATTTTCCAGGTTTCCTGCGTACGTAAGGGCATCCACATTAATAATACGGATCTCGTCCCCATATTTTTTGAACATATAGTGAATATAATTGGAGCCGATAAAACCCGCCCCGCCTGTCACCAGATAAGTCCTCATTCCTTCTTCCTCCATGCTTTCTATCTGCTCTTCCCATCATACCTTCTAATCCCCCTGCCGTCAATATCTGAAATAAAAGCTTGCACGGAAATCAGTTTATCCATTTTGTCGATGAATTACTCTCATTAAGTTATTGACTTTTTTCGTCATAGCTGACACAATCTAATAGTACCAATTAAAATATACACTGTATTTAATTACAATGATTACAAATATGAAAAGGGGAATAGAATTCATGATGTACATGCACTACTGTAAGCCCTGCAACCGCGTTCATATGCTGAACGGCCACAAGATGACATGCCCCAAATGCGGCGGTTCCATTACTGAACTCCGTATTCCGTATATGGAATATGTCAGTATGGATATGGACGAACGTAACGCCTTCAAGGAAAGGTGCGCCGATGAGGCACAGCTAAAAGAACTCAGCACCACCTACCGGATGTATAAATACAGCAAGTGGTACAAGGAACTTCATGGTTAATCAGTGGATTTTTTCAGTAAATCATAGTACAATAACAAATACAGCGAAAAATTTCATTGTATTTGCAGGTTTTATCTGCTGAAAAGCGTGGAGGATTTACTATGAAAAAATCAAGCCATCATAAAAGAAGGAAAAAACGGTTCCGGCTTAACTGGCATCTTATCTTATTTGCCTTAATTCTGATCATCGCCGCTACCGCTGTAATCAAGCTAATCATATGGAATGCCGGCACAAAATCAGATTTTGACCCGGACCATATCGCAGAGGGAGGGGATGTGGAGCCTCTCGATACGATCATTCCTTTCAGCGATTCCAAGCTGGAAGGCCATGAAGATGACGGTGTGATGACGGTTCTGTGCCTTGGGAACAACCCCCTCACGGATGAGACCGGCGATAAGGGGTTTGTTTCGTTGCTCTCTTCCAAAACCAATGCTGCCATTTATAACGGAGGATTTCCTGATTCCACCATCGGAACGAAATATTCCGTTTATAACGAATCCTACCCAAGAGATAATTTCAATCTCCCCCATGTTGTCCAAAGCATTTGCAGCAGGGATTTTTCCCGCATGGAGACGGCAGCCTCCGGAGAATCGGATCCTGTCTATATGGAAACGGTAAATACTTTAAAATCCATCGATTACAGCAAAGTAGATATGATCGCCATCGTCTATGACAGCACGGATTATCTGGCAGGCATTCCTTCCGACAATCCCAACGATCCTTACGAGATCAGCGCCTATACCGGCGGGCTGCGCACTGCCATCGAGACCATACAGAACACCTATCCCTATATTCGGATCGTAGTAATGTCCCACACCTTCGCCCAGGCCATCGATGCAGACGGCAACTTCCAGAACGGAGGCAGCACGGACCTGGGAAACGGCGCACTCCCCCATTATCTGCTCAAAGAAATCGATGTATCCATTTCCTGCGGCGTATCCATTATCGATAACTTCTATGGAACCATTAACGAAGACAATTACCGCGATTACATGGTCGACAACATCCATTTAAACGATGCCGGAAGACAGATTATGGCAGACCGCCTCGCCGAATTCATCAATACCGGCCGTACTTCCGTGCGATGACTTACCTGGTGGAAAACAGTTCTTCAAAATCGTATTCTTCCACGATTTTCCTCATTTTCTCCAGCTCCTCCTCCAAGTTTTCCTCCGTCACCGCGCATTCTCCGTCCGCAAAGCATTCGGTCATATAACGGTTAATGTCTGGATGGTAATGGCTGTAATCCGCATAACGGTCCAGGTCGCATATGATCCACTCCTGGTTGGGGAAAAAGAAGACTTTTACATTGTCATAAGAAAACAGCCTCTCCGAAATGTATTCATATTCCCGCAGCACGGCATCCAGCTGCTTCTCCAAAAGCACGTCGTTCCAGTACAGAATGCTGTAGGGCGGATAAAATACATAGAATTCCGTATCCGGGTTCGCCTCGATATAAGGGCATATATTGGCATCCATGTTCGCCCGGATATGTTCCGTGAATTTCTCCGGGTCGGCCTCCTCTTCTGCCGGTTCCGCCGGCACATAATTATGCATGACCCATTGTTTATTGTAATACTCCTCCGTCCACCAGCTCGCATACACCGTCGCCAGATCCGTTTTATCCGGGTCGGCCAGCGGCCTCATGATATATTGCAGCACCACGTCCTTGTTCAGCAAATAAGGCACATCATCCCAAACATGGTCGTTATATAAATATTCTGGAATCGGATATTTCGTCTCTTCCACCCCGCCGCTGTAAGTAATCACATCGATTCCAAGAAATACCGCATCCACTCTGCGCCCGTCCTGGAATATGATATCCATAATATTCGCCTGGTCCTTCGGAAACGCCCCGCTGTAGCTCAGCTTCAAAGTTTTTAACCCCATCAGCTCCCCAAACCAGTCCGTATTGAAATTCACGGTCATGGAAGAACCTAAAATCACGCTGTCATACTCCATATGCTTTGCCATGCCGGGATTCTGGTTCACCTGGTTATCCACCACATAAGGAAAATTTTCCAGGGGGGCATGGTATTGGAAAAAAGGATCGATATACGCAGTCAGCAGCATGACCGCCGCTGCCGCCGCCAGAAAACAGCCGCCAAAGACGGCCAGCCATCTCTTATATTGCTTCATCAATCTTGCCCCATTTCTGCGCGGCTTTTTTGCGCATATCAAGTTTGTGGATGCCGCGCAGACACAAACTTGGGATTGAAAATTTTTCATTTTCAATCTTCGCCCCATTTCTCTAAAAATTAAAATACAGAAACGTGCTGACCTGGGAAAAAGCAAGCACGCACCAGAGCATCGCCCCGGCGAACAATACTGCCGTCCAGGGCTTCGGTTTGATCTTGTCCGCCATTTGTACCGCATTTTTCCCAAAAAACACAAGCAGCAGGGAAAATGCCGTAATCAACCCCATCAGTATATAATGCCCGTATTCCCATCCATCCAGCCGCAGAACCTTCAAAATATACCAGAATTCATCCAGGTTAAAATACCCCGCCAAATTCCTGTTCACCCTGGCGAAATCCCCGGAAAACAATATCGAAAGCAGCCGGTTCCCCTGAGCCACGCTGTCCGCCCTAAAATATACCCAGGCGAATGCCGTATAGCAGAAGGTAAGGAAAACGGAAACGGCTCTCAGGATCTTTCCCCTTCGGAATCCCCTCTGAGAATCCCTTTCGGATTTTTCTTTCGAAGCCGCCCTCTTTCGGCTCATCCACATCCTCGTCAGGACATACAATATGCCATGGAGCATCCCCCAAAGGATAAAATTCCATCCGGCCCCATGCCATATCCCGCTGACCAAAAAAACTACCAAGAGGTTGCCGTACATCCTTCCCCTGCCCCTTCGGTTGCCCCCGAGAGGGATATAAATATATTTCGTAAAAAAACGGTTCAACGTCATATGCCACCGTTTCCAGAAGTCAATAATATTCCCCGCCTGGTAAGGGGAATTAAAATTGATCGGAAGCTCTATGCCGAACATCCGGCTCACCCCAAGAGCCATATCGCAGTAACCGCTGAAATCAAAATAAAGCTGCAAGGCATAAAAAACTACGAGCAAAAGGGCATCCCAGCCATGCATGATTTCCAGGTTGGAATAGCCGTAATCCACCGCTCCCCCGAACGTATCCGCCAGTATGACCTTTTTCATCATCCCCATCACGAACAGGCAGATCCCTCTCATCAGCTTTTCCGCATCGAACCTCTTTTTCCCTGCCGCTGCAAGCTCGGATCCCCATTCGGCATACATCACAAGAGGCCCCTCCACCAGTTTCGGAAAGTATACAATGGAAAGCATATAGTCAAGGAAACTGCTCCCTTCGATTTCTCCTTTATAGCAATCCGTCAGATAAGAGATCTGCTGGAAGGTAAAAAAGCTGATGCCCACGGGCAGCGCCACATGGAGCAGAGGCAGTCCCATGCCGCTGGCATGGTTCCAATTCTCTATAAAAAAATCCATATATTTAAAATAAACAAGGACGGCAAGGTTTGCCGCAATCCCGGCTGCCAAAAGCCCTCCTGCCCGGCCGCCCGCTTCCGCCTTCCTTCTGATCCCCCGCGCGATTCCATAATTCAGCAGCACGCTGGCCGCCAGAAGGAACAGATATTCCAGCCGGAAACTGCCATAAAACCAGAAAGACATTGCCGCCAGCCAAAGCTTCGCCGCCCTGTCCCCGGTCCTGCCCGCCAGATAATATCCGCCAAGAGCCACCGGCAAAAATAGAAATACAAAAACATACGATTGAAATAACATAACAGCACCTATTGAAATGTTTCCCTTATGATTTCCTCTGCCACCGGATCATAATAAACCGGATATCCGTCCACCGTATCAACCAGCTCCAGGCCGAAGTTCTCCGGCGCTTCCGTCACCCCTTTGCTTTCTATATTGGGCAGCACGATATACGTGCAGTAACGCTCCCTTGTCAATTTCACAAGCTCCCCGATATCGATCGTCGTCGGATGGTTCATCACCGTATGCACCGGCTCCGCATACTGCCACTTCGGTTCCACCATCTCCCTTCCATAGAGAAGCTGGATATCCGTATCGTACTGCCGGACAAAATAAACCAAATCCGTCGGAAATACCGCCCAGATCCGCTCTTCCCCCTCTGCCGGCGCTATCAGGTCACAGATATCGACGACTGTCTGGGGCAGATGGTACGGGTTCTGTGCCTTGGACATATACTGGCTGGCATACACATATTTCCCTCCCAGCACAATGGCGGCCGCAGCGGCTGCACAGGCGATTCCTCCGGCCCACGCCCCCCATTTTTCATAGAGGTACCCCGCCAGGCTTACGCCGCCATAGGCAACAATTATTCCCATGGGAACCAGCCACAATACCCGGTAGTAAGTATCTCCCTCCCCGCCCATCAATCGGACGAACACCTTTCGGAAAATAGGGAAAAAGAAGAGCAGCAGCAAACTCAATGGCATATAAACGAACAGCGCCCGCCGCCTTTTATTTTTTTCCATAATCAAAAGCCACACAAGGGCGAGCAAAAACAATACCACCAGATATTTCCCTCCGGCATAGTTTTTGAAAATTACCACACTTTCCATAAAAATTCCGTACATATCTTATTTCCTCCGCTTAAAGAACAAATCATCCTATTTACGCATGCAGGAATAAATACAAAAGCATATAAATTCCGTTTGGAATACATATACACCCCGCTTTTATAAGAATGCTGAACTTTCTTTCCACAACCATCAGCCAGAATGCCGCCGCGCCGATCAGCACTACATTGAGGAAAACTACCATGGAGGTACAGACACCCGCCGTCATATTCGCCAGCGCGAGAAGCGCCCACAGTGCCGCCGTCGGCTCCTTTTTCCGCCTTCTCTTTTTTTCTTTCGGGTTCTGTCCGTTCTCCTCGTCAAAAATCCATAACAGCAGCCATATCGTAACAGGGACAACAAAACTTGCCGCTACCGCCTTTCCCTGCCATGTCCGCGTAAGGAAAAAGGTCTCGTTTGTATAAATGGATACATTCCCGAACATTTGAAAAAGCGCGATGAACACCATAAACAGCGACAGCCCTCCGCGGCTCTTCTCCGCCTTCCTTCGGAACAAATGTTTCCCGATCTCATAGAACACAAGATAGGTCAATGGAATCCACACGAAAGGAAGGGCGCTGTGAGCCAGGACCGTTGTATGCATCCCTGTCATTCTTCCGATATATGCGATCCATATGGGCAGCACTGCCAGGGAATGCCTGATATCCAAAGAAGTCGTGCCGCCTGTATACGGAAGAATGCGGTACATCGTATTGCTCTGGACCGTCACCAGCGACTGCGCTACATACTCCGCATCGTCCCCGTCAAAAGATGCCATCGTAAACGCTTTGTACAACTGCCAGGCAGCCAGGGCGAAAAACACAAGCCAGCCAAGCCGCTCCCCCCACGTCATTTCCATTATACCCGTTGGCCGACAAAATATTTTCTCCCCTCTTCTCACCGTCCATATGCAGATCCCGATCCCAATGACCGCTGCTGCTGCCAAAAGCACGGTAAACCATCTTGTCATGACCAGGAAGCTGTCGTACTGTACGAACAGAATACAAGGAACCGTCACCAGCCAGCAAAGAGGCAGCATAACCAGATATCCGGCAATCAAAGCCACCCCCGCATTCCTGTCCTTCTCGGAAATCCAGGGCATCGGGATCAGGCCGATGCAGAACGGAATAATAAACAGCCATAAAACCAGGCCGGGAATTGTTAATATCGTCATTTCTTTTCTCCTTCTGTGGTTTTTTATAGTTTACCCCAATTCCCTTTATCTGTCCATGGACAATCCAATAATTCCATGTTAAAATAACAATAGTTATGCGCAAAAGCTATGTCTAATACAACAGTTGAGAGGAATTTATTCAATGAGAAAAGTGCTTGTCATAGGCGCAGGCCCCGCCGGGCTTACCGCCGCTTATGAATTATTAACTAACCGACAGCCCGGAAGCCCGGACGTGGACAATAACTATGAAGTAATCGTATTCGAGGAAAGCGAAGCCATGGGCGGCATATCCAAGACGGTAAACCATAACGGCAACCGCATGGATATGGGCGGGCACCGCTTCTTCTCCAAAGTTCCCGAAGTCAATGAATGGTGGGATAAAATGCTCCCGGAACAAGGTTCCCCCACTTACGACGATATTCTCCTGCACCGGAAAATGCCCCTGGCCGCCGGAGGGCCTAACCCCCAGAAGGAAGACAGGGTCATGCTGAACAGGAACCGGGTATCCCGTATTTATTTTAAAAAGAAGTTTTTCGATTACCCGATTTCCCTGAAATTCGAAACGCTCAAGGACATGGGTCTGCTGACCACGATCCATGTTTTTTTCAGCTACCTGAAGACACTGGTTCATAAAAGGAAAGAGAAATCGCTGGAAGATTTTTATATCAACCGATTCGGCCAGAAGCTTTACTCCATGTTTTTTGAAAATTATACCGAAAACCTCTGGGGACGCCATCCCAGCGAAATCGCCCCGGACTGGGGCGCGCAGAGGGCAAAGGGATTATCTATTTTTGCCATTATTAAGGATATGCTCGCCAAACTTCTGCCGAATAAGAAAAATCGGAAAGTGGAGACTTCCCTGATCGAACAGTTCAAATACCCGAAACTGGGCCCGGGCCAGCTCTGGGAAGTGACTGCGGAAGAAATCACCAAATTGGGCGGCAAAATACTGACCAACAGCAAAGTCATCGGCTTTACCAAGGATGAAAACAATCATATTGTTTCCCTCACTTACGAGCATGACGGCGTTACCTCTACCATGGAAGGGGATATTTTCATTTCCTCCATGCCCGTCAGGGATCTGGTCGGCGGCATGAACAACGTGCCGAAAAGAGCAGCCAAAATCGCGGCCGGCCTTCCTTACCGGGATTACCGCACGCTCGGCGTGCTGGTGCCGAAGCTGAACCTGAAAAATAAAACCAAAATGAAAACGGTGGGCAACATTGTTCCCGACTGCTGGATCTATGTCCACGATAAAACCGTCAAGCTGGGAAGGCTGCAGATCTATAACAACTGGTCCCCTTACATGATCAAAGACCTGAAACATACCGTGTGGGTCGGCCTGGAATATTTCTGCAACGAAGGAGACAAATACTGGAATATGTCCGATGAGAAATTCACCAAATTCGCCCTGCACGAAATGGTAAAAATGGGGCTGATCGACAGCGCTTCCGACGTGCTCGACACCCATTCGGAGCGGGTGAAAAAAGCCTATCCGGCCTACTTCGACACCTATAAATACATGGATCAGCTGATCGAGTATCTGGATACCATCGACAACCTATACTGCGTCGGCCGCAACGGCCAGCATCGGTATAATAATATTGACCATTCCATGTGTACTTCTTTTGAAGCCGTAAAAAATATCAAAAACGGAATCCGTGACAGAAGCAATATCTGGAGCGTCAATACAGAAAAAGAATACCACGAAGAAGCGTCTGCTAATGAAATGGAATAAAGAAATAGATATATGAAAAATATGCCGTTTCCTGCATGGAAAATGGCATATTTTTCATTTCCTCGTATTTATTTTTTAAACATGGACTGTCTCGCCCCATGGGCTGCTCCCCGGTTTTTCAGCACATCATCCACCGCATCCATGCGAAGCCCGGCATCAATAAAGTCGCAATGCTTGCAGAACGGATAATTCTGCCGTCCCGTCTGAATCGCTTCCCGCAAGATACGATACTTTTTACTGTTCCACCCTTCTTTCAGGGGTGTTTCGTGCAGATCCGCCAGATCCGTCACTTCAAAGTTGTCGCAGCAGCAAATTCCCAATTTCCCGTTCGGCATAATCCACATATCCGTATACGGCATCAAACAGGTTTCTTTTATGATTTTCCCCGTCGTCTGCTTGTTCGGTGCGCTGCCCGCACGGTTCGTCAGCACTTCCTTCAAATACCGCATCTGGATCAGTATGTCTACATCTTTGAATTCATCGGGATGATCCAAAATATATTTATAAATCACTTGAATATTTTTATGCAGTTTCATATCCAGACAGTAATTATTAATAATCAGCTGGTTTACATAGGGCACTACTGCCTTCACTTTCGCCACATCCAGAAGAAGGCCGTTGGTTGACATAAATATAAATGCTTCCGGAAGCTTTTCCCTGGCATATTTATGGAATTCCACAATACGGGTATCCAGCCATGGCTCATTATTACCGTACATCGTCAAATGTCCCTTATAATTCCAATCCGCCAGCTGGTCGATAATGCTGTAAAAAAGCTCGTCCTCCATCCTTTTATAAGGACGTTTTTCCGCATTTTTATTCGCCGTGCAGAACTCACAAGTGCTGTTGCAGCGGTTGATCGTTTCCAGGTTCACCACCAAAGGCTGGGGTGCCTCCTTCGCTTGCATAAAATAGTCTATATAATTCTTCTGTAATTTTCTTCTTGTCACAAACTGTAGTTTCAAATAACTTTCGCTGGACAGCATGGGAAAATACTTTCTTGCATTCCATCCCAGGCGGCCTAAAAAATTGTGTATTCTAACCGGCATCGGTCGCTGCCTCCTTTTTTTCGTTGTTTTTGTTGCCGTTATTTATATTATCATTGAATGTGGATATGGTCAAGGATGCGTTTGATTTCCCTCTGGTTCTATGAATAGCAATTATTATCCCATAGTGCAACATTTTCACTTGCATCCCGTACATCTGTATGCTATAGTAACCATATGAAAGGGAAAACAACCGCCCACAAAGTGGTTGACCTCCCGGTTTAGGTATATAAGCCTACCTGAGTACGGTCAAGTAAACAAGGCGGGCTTATTTATTTGCGCTTTTCCCTACTGTCTAAGTAAGCAAGCAACGCCATCAGGAAGTTACCACCCAAAAATAACAGGGTTAAAATCTGGTATGTATCCCTTTCCAGCGCGTTCGATATTTCATAAATAATACCCCAAAAACCGATCAAACAGGCTATATGCAAATGCTGCCATCACATACACCATCACGCCGAGGCAAACGATTTTTCCAATTATGGGACGTATCATATCGGACAGCCGATATAATTTCCCGATCCCCAGCGTAACCAGATACATAAACGGAATCAGGATCGGCAGGATATACCTCCCCTGGGGCTGGAATTCCCATGTATAGGAGTAATAAATGCACAGTCCGATCGTAATCGCACAGAACATCGCCATGCATATGTAAAAAGCCGCCCTATATCTCCCATCCCATTCCGTCCTTTTCCATTCCTGTTCTTTTCTCTCTCCTTTTCCACATACGGCCCTGATCTTTTCCACAGGAAGGAACGCCGCTATGCATCCGACGATCCAAAGCCTTTTATAATAAATATAGATCAGACCATGGGTCGGAATGATCATCGGCCCGAACATTGCAATAAAGCTGTCCCTCATCAACGTAATATATCCCGTATCAAACAGCATCTCCCTCAGGCTTTTTCCTGCATTCTGGTAAGTAAATCTCGTCAAAGGATTATATTCCTCGGTGGCTGTCAGGATCGCGCATTCCCTTCTGGCATTCATAGCGATCATATCTCCGTCATACAAAACGGCATTCCTCGCAAACCACCAGCCGATCCCCAGAAGGACAACAAGCGAGATATAGAACCCTTTCCGAAGCAACGGCTTCCATTCGATCCGAATCCCTCTGTCAAAATGAATATATCGGACTAAAAAAAGCAGAATCGCCGCCAGAATGATCCCATATGCATTATAATAGGACATGGCGCACAACACGATCCCCATGGACAACAAGAGGCAGCCCTTCCTGTCAAAATCCGTCCTTTTTGCCCTGAGAAGCGCATAGAAAATCATAGAAACCGACAGCATCGCCATAGAATCCGTATTCACATAGGAATGGATAAAAATATTCTGGGGCAGGAATACCACCAGCAGCGTAAAGGTCCATTGGATATAAGGGTTCCTCCAAGCTTCCTTCGCCGTCTGGCGGACAAAATAAGCCATCAGAACGCCGAAGCATACATTGACCATACGCGCCGCCAGAAGAAGCATGCCGCCGTCTTCCGTAAACAATTTTAAAAACCGGAGCAGAAACCCCTGGATAATATATGTCAGCATAGGCTGGAAAGCATATGACGCGCCATATCCCGCCAGAATGACTTCCGGATCGGCTCCATGGGGCAGCACGCCATGGCGGCATATGTAATCCACTACCTTAAATCGGTTGATCTCATCCGGCGGGTCGCCAAAAGGCTGCACCACGGCGAAACATGTGATGGAAGCGAATACGAGCAGATAAAAGACGATCTCTGCCGCCAGCTCCAGCCTTTCCTTTTTCCCCTTCGGATGCCCTGTCCTTCCCATCCGGCTTCTTTTCCTCTCCATCTATTCCCTTCCCTTCTTTCATCCGCCGCCCCCGCAGCGGTATACATAAACCGCATAAGGAGCTTCTTCCGGCTCATAAGCCTTTACCAGATACAGCCCGGCCTCTTCGGCATTGCTCAGTTCAAACCGGGAGAAGATATAGCTTCCCCCAAGCTCTTCAAACGCTCTCACGTCTATATAAATGTCCTTGTCTTCCACCGTAAAAGATTTAAACTGGCTCACCACGGAAAGATCCGTTCCCGAATAAAGATAAGCCCTGGCCCCCCAGTCGTCATAATAAACCCGGCTGGCCTCCACCCGTTCCAAAGCAGGAGCAATAATCCTGCGGAAGTCTTCTTTATAGCTTTGCGGATAAAAACCGAGATAGCCGTCCAATGTGGCAATCCCGTTATACTCCAGTACCGCCGGATGAAAACCGTAGGCTGCCGACCATTCCCCCGCATAACCGATATCCTGTTTGATAGACTCAAACAATTCACAAGAATAAAATTCCTGGAAATTCATTTCATCGGCTTCTTTTCCTTTCAGCAGTTCCAACGCCTTATTCTTGCAAGTAAAAAACAAATCATTGTATCTGGAAGGCATCAAAAGGATCACCGCCGCTGCTGCCAAAGCCAGCGCATTCGCCGCCAGACGGCTGCCGCGCCGGAGCAGCCCCTTGCCTTCCCTCTCAGCAGAATACGCATACATCCTCTGCAGAATCATAAAAAATGCCCCATACCATAGAAAAGGACTGAAAAACACCGTACGGTTGAACTGGAAACCTTTCAGAGGAGGCAGAAGCGTTTCCACCATCCGCCGGAATGCCCCCCAGTTATAAATGCCATATACCGCGCTGTTAAATACCAGAAGCAGCATCAGCAGATTATAGACATCATGAAACATCTCCCTATACTTCCGCTCCGCCGCATATTTTCCGTTTAAATAAAAGAAGTAACCTACGCAGACCCATAAAACCAGCTTATCGTGGACGCTCTCCGCATGGAACATGCCATGCAGCCATACATCCGCACTCTGGGCCATGATTTCCCACAGTCCCAGATCCGCTTCCACCATAGTCGAGCGGATCGTTTCCACGCCGCCAAAAAGCATGACATAAAATAACCGATATTCAAAAAATACATACCCAAGTCCTAAGACAACCAGGGCGGCCATCAAAGATAACGGCGCTTTCCGATCCCGGATGCCCAGCCAGATAATCCCTGCCAGAAGATAAGCCAGAATAAAAAAACCATGGTAGGAAAAATAAGACAAAAAGGGATAACAGAACAACAAGACATACAGCTTCGCCGACGGCTTCCTATAGATCCGCAGCAGAAGATACAGCGCCAATGGAATCGACGCGAACGGAATGCCAAAAGCCGGAAATAAATTTAAAATCCCATAGCAAAACCCCATCATAGCCGCCATCGGCTTATATTTCGCAAAATCTTCCCCGTACCATTCCCCGGCCAGCAGCCAGACCGATGCCAGGGATATCGCTATTTTCAGCAAATATCCAATTATATAGGCCGTAAAAGAGGGAAATAGAAAATAAAGCAACGTGTAAAGGGACAGCTCCGAGGGCAGATTGTCCCTCGCAACCCCGCCTAAAAAAGGCACATCCACGCCATGGGAAAAAAAACTGCCCGTATTTTTCATCATTCCGAACTGCGCCATAAAAAGATCCAGATTGTCATGTACCGCAATATAACTGCTTTCCCCGAAAACAGCATAAACAGCGGAAACGGACACGAAAAACGCCGCTATGAAAATAATATACCACTTACCGATTATTTTTTTCTTCATCTTCTACCCATTTTCCTTCGTCCCATCCCTGTTACGCCATCCGGCCTTTTACTTCATCATAAAGCATCATCGACAAGGCCGTGTAAAACAGTCCCATACTGTAAATCATATAGCGGGGCTGGCAGAAGATCATCGCTCCCACCACAAAAGAATTCGCCGCTATGCCCCCCAGCACGACTTCCGCCATAGACGCACTCTTATCCGGCTTCGCCCAGCTTTTATTCTTCCATATGCGACGCGCATAAAGACCCAGATACAAAAGATAGGCCGCTATTGCATACCAGTTCAAGTAACGGTTTACCCTGGCGATGGAATTGACAAACCCCTTCCACGTATTTGACGCAAGCACTTTTACCAGATCCCCTTTTTCCTGGCCGAGCAATGTCTTTACCATGGCATTGCAATACTCGTCATATTTTAAAGCCGCTTCCACTCCGGTATATCCGTCGTATTCTTTGATATATCCCTGCACGACCGGGTTAATAATGCCATATCCGATCGCATCATAGCTGTCCGCATAGTGGGAAGACAATTCCACCCAGCCTTCGGGCGCATAAGCAATCTTCAGCCCCTGCCTGTCCGCTTCGTCAGAAATCTCTTCATAAAAACTGCGCAGCGTCTCATCCTCGAACAAGTCCGCATCCTCTTCCCCTGCCGTATAAATCAACGTACAAAGCATTCCCATGGAATTGCCGGAATGCTCGACCCACACGCCTCTGAAACAATAATTATAAAGCTTATCCGTAAACCGGCAAGCCACAAAAATTCCCGCAGTCAAAGCAAGCAGAACCGCCAACCTCTTTATTTTCCTTTCTTTTAACAGATAATAAAGGATAAAAACAGCCGCCATCAGACAAATCGTAACCAGCATCTGTTTTCGCAGATTCACAAGCAAAAAAGCGAACAACACTGTCCCCGCCAGGTTCCTTGCCTTCTCTTTCGTTATATACTGATACAGCTGCACGATAAACAGAACATATAGCGACAGGCCAATCCCTTCCGTCATAATACAGTTGATATAAGAAGAACGCCGTATCGCCACAAAGCGGCATAAAATAGTAACGCCGAACTGAAACGCCACCGAAAGCAGGGCCAGCAGATTGCTGTTTCCCTTGTCCCTCTTTACCGTCACAGCCAGCTTCCATGCCGCATAAGCCGCAAGAATGCTCTGGACGACCACCACCGGCATTAAATAGCCTTCCTCGCCGAAGATCCGCCGGAAGATCCAAAGGAATGTAGGATACAAAGGCTCCCTTGTCAAATCCATCGTCATATAGCTGAGGGAATCTTTTGTCAACGCAGGCCCGTCATAAAATGCAAAAAAGAGATAAAAGCCCAATGCCGCCGCCAATAAGCCAATATCCCATTTATCCAGCTTGTTCCCCGTTTTCTTTCTGGTGTCAGTCCACGTCCCCATGCTCTTTCCTCCCTTGGATCATATTCAGCCGGAATTCAAAATCCCTCCTGTTTTTCAGCGCCATATTGGACAGGATCAGTCCTGAAAAAAAGGATTGTATCGCCGCCAACATAACAAATCCGCATACAAACAACGTAGGAAACTTATCCACCACCCCTGTTCTGATAAAATCCACCAGAATCGGAATAAAAAAAACAATCGACACCGCCGCCAGCAGCACAGCCAACAATGTAAAGAAACCGAGGGGTTTATAATCCTTATACAGTTTCCCTATGGTTCCAAGCACCTTCAGGCCGTCGGCATATGTGTTCAATTTGGACTCGCTGCCTTCCGGCCTGTCCCTGTAATCTACGATCACATTTTCTATCTGCATATTATTGGACACCGCATGGATCGTCATCTCCGTCTCAATCTCAAACCCTTTGGACAGCACTGGAAAAGTTTTGACAAAACCATAACTGAAAGCCCGGTATCCCGTCATAATATCCTTAATATCACAGCCAAACAGACGGTTAATACTCCCCCTGACCAGACTGTTCCCCATATTATGGAAAGGCCTTTTATTTTCCGTAAAATATGTGGATGACAGCCTGTCCCCCACCACCATATCCGCGTTATGGTTCAGCACCTTGTCCACCATCTCTCCGGCATATTCCATCGGGTAAGTATCATCCCCGTCCACCATCACATAGCACTCTGCCTGCACTTCCCGGAACATGCGCCGGATCACATTTCCCTTCCCCTGCATATATTCATTCCGCACCAGCGCCCCGGCCTCCTCAGCCAGCTCTGCCGTCCTGTCGCTGGAATTATTGTTATATACATAAACCACCGCCTCCGGCAGCGCCGCCCTCGCATCGCGCACTACCTTCGCAATCGTTTTTTCCTCGTTATAGCATGGTATTAAAACTGCAATTTTATCCATTTCTTACTCTCTATTCCTTCTCAAATTTGTTCTGTGTCGTCCTCTATAGTATGCCGCCATAAGGTATATTTTAACAGAATCCTGCCGTTTCGTCTATATATGGGGGATAGAAAGTACGGAAATCAATTTTTGCAAAGGGCATGGCGCACCGAAAAGCAGGGGGAAACGGCGGCGGCCAGCCCCTTCCCAGGCCGCCGCCGTTTCCCCCTGCTTTTCGGTGCGCCATGCCCTTTGCAAAAATTGATTTCCGTAATATAGAAAGCTGTCAGCGAATTACCTCATAACGTAATCTAAGGTATGAGTCCTCCAAAACTACACATTCCTGCAATTTCAGCACACCTAACCCGGATAATTCGCTTTCTGACAGCAAGGATTTTCCATCAATTAAAGTGGATGTATCTTTACCGCCAATTAATACAGGCGCTACGACAATATCGATATAATCTATCAGTTTTTCACGAAGAAACAGTCCGTTTAATGTACCGCCGGTTTGTATCGTTAGCCTCTCACAACTATATTCTGATTTGAGTTTTGCAAGAACATCTTGCAGCGACAGTTCCTTTTGATATATGATATGGAGATTATCTTCTTCCATTTCAAATGCCGGGTGTTTTTCGTTGGATGTAACCAGCACAAATTGTTTGGATAATGCGCAAAGATAACGTATGCCATGTTCCTCCAAATGTTTATTATCCATTACGACAAAGGATACTGGCGTTTTATTTGGCATGTCCGCTGTATTAATGCCGATCTTGGCCTGCACTCTCCCGGAATTCAGCGACCACAAGTCTGTGGTCTGCTCTATTTCATAATATTGATGCAAGCCCTCCTTCACTCCCGCAATTTTAGGAAAATCCTTATCCACGTCCAAATGATCGGATGCGCCAGTGCTGATTTTGCCATCTACAGACATCAGCATAAATAATGTTGTAACAGGTCTGTCCATTTTATTCCTCCAATTTCTGATTTGTTCTATTGTTCCGCGCCATTATCTTACCACAAATGCACATGTAACCATACCCCTTTTCTAAAACCCCTGGTAAATAAACTCCGCCGCGCTGTAATCCGGCCCATAATGCCCCAGCAGTATAATATAAAAGAGCAAAGCATACCACAGGGCGAAGCGAACCCAAACGGGCTTCTTCTCAATCCGTTCCCGCACGGAACCCTTCTGCTGGAGAAGGGATACGATAAACAGCATCACAAGCGATACGACAGCGATCACCGATTCGATCACATCCAGGCCCAGCGCAAAAATTCCTCCGCCAAGCAATTCCCCCCAGTTCCATACGCGGACGGCGCTCACAAGCATGTGCCAGGCATCCGTTGTAGATGCCGCGCGGAAAAAGACAAATCCGATATTGACAAGGAAAAAGGTTCTCAGCACCCGGAAAACATCCAGCCATTTGCTCTTGGGGTCAATGGAAAGCCTTTCCATGCATTTCTTATAAAAGGGCGCAAGCAGTTCGCCGGAAACGATATAAAACCAATGAAGAAGGCCGGAACCGATCACGAATTTCCAGTCCCCGCCGTGCCATATCCCTACCGTAAACCAGAGAATCAGCATCGCGAGAAAAGTAGTCAGCTGTTTCCCCCTCTTTTTGCCCCATTTCTTTCGTAAATTCTTCCCGAGATCCATAAACGCTTTCGTGCGCAGAAGGGGATAAAAAACATATTCTTTCATCCACACGCCCAAGCTGATATGCCATCTGCGCCAATATTCCGAAATATTTTTGGAAAAAAAAGGTGTTTCGAAGTTCTCCGGCAGACGGAGGCCGAATGTCTGCGACATGCCGAGGACGATATCCATGGATCCCGAAAAATTAGTATAAAGCTGGAAAGCATAACATACCGTGGCGATCCATATATAAGCGCCCGGCCAGGCAGCGTAATTGTCATATACGGTATTGACTACCAAGTTCATCCTCTCCGATATGACGAGAGTCTTGAAAAACCCCCATACCATCCGCTGGAGGCCGAATGTAACCTGCCGGTAATCAAACGAGTGCGGTTCAAAAAACTGTTCCCCGTCTTCCCGGTACCGAAGGATCGGCCCTGACAAAATGGCGGGGAAATACATGCCGTATAAGGCGATTTTGAAAAAATTCCCCTGCGGCCTGGCTATCCCGTTATATACGTCAATCACATATCCCAAAATGGAAAAGGTATAAAAAGAGATGCCGAGCGGCACCAGAAAATCAAAACCATTGAGTATTTTTCCCTGTGTGCCGCACAGAGAAGCGACTGCATTGATCGTATTGATTCCAAAATTCACATATTTCAGGGCGACCAGCGCCCCGACCAGGAGCAGCAATGCCATGCCCAACGCCAGACGGCGTTTTTTTACGTCCTCCGTCCCTGCCATCCAGCGGACAGTCCCATAAGCGATCAGCGAAGCGGCGGCCGGATATAGGATCAATATGCCTTCCCCAGTCAGCAAATAAAATGCCGCACTGGCAAAAAGCAAAAAAACCCATTGCGTTTTTTTGGGAATCAGATAATATATAAGTAATATCAATGCATAAAAGCATAAAAAATAAAAAGAAGTAAAACTTGCTGGCATATAACGTTTTCCTTTCCGGCTGCTGCTTTACTTAATTCAAATTCTGGAGGTCATTATGGATCATTTGAAAATACATCATATCGGATATTTGGTCAAACATATCGACAAAGCGGCGGCTGAATTCGGACGGCTCGGATATAACACCGTTTCAGAAACCGTTTTGGACGATTATCGAAAAATTCATATCCGCTTTATGGAAAAAGACGGCTACCGGGTCGAACTGGTTTCTCCTGCGGACAGTTCGTCCGTTGTTTCCGGCCTGATCAAAAAATATAAAAACAGCCCCTATCATATCTGTTATGAAACGCCGGACCTCGATGCCTCGCTGGCTTCGCTGACCGCCAAAGGATTTACCGCTATCGACGCGCCGGCACCGGCGCCGGCTCTCCAAAACAGGCGGGTGGTATTTTTAATGAGTCCCTTCCTTGGCATGATCGAACTTATGGAAGACCAGCTTCCGTAGAAAACCAGCCGGAATCTATATCCGTTTAATCCTCGATCTGGCTCATAATAATATCGGCCATTTCTCCCACGTTCTTCATGGATACTACTTGTCCCATGGAGAACTTGATGCCGAATTCCTGCTCCACGGCCGCAATCAGATTGATATGCTCCAGGGAATCCCAATCTTCAATATCATCCGCCGTAGTCTCTTCCTCCACGGCAATCGACTCATCATCGAATACATCCCGGAATACTTCGTTTAAGGTTTCGAATACTTTTTCTCTCGTCATCTTCATCATTTCCTTTCGATTTCTATATATTTATTTTTCTTCTCATAGGTTTTCGGTATTTCATACAGCCATACCGTATTGCCTTCACTGTCTTCTTCTGTTTTCACAAATCCCTGGATACCGTAAAAATTCTCCACCATCTTATTTTTCGCCGTAGGATAATAATAACCAATGATCTTTGAGATCCCTTCCTTTTGGCATTCCTCCACCAGCCTGTCCATCATGGCGTATTCCATATCGCGTTTCAGCACCCGGCAGCTCATGATCCACAGGTCAATGTGAAGCGCTTCTTCCTTTTTATGCCCGATCACCACAGACACCACGCCGTTGTCGCCGAACCTATCCTCCAGTTTCCCATAGAGGGTAATCTGCCCCTTATCCGCCGCCGCCTGTTCGATCTCCCCCTGGGTATACCTTCTGGTCGTCAGGTTAAACTGGTTGCTTTTATTCGTCAGCTGGGCAATCCTGGCCATATACATAGGTTCAAAAGGCCGAATCGTCCCCTTCATCTCCAACGACTTCAAATATTCCCCATAATCCGCAAACTCCGTCTGCTGCTTTTCGCGCATCCGATTGGCCCTGTACATCTCGCTCCTTCTCCTGTCGTCTTCCGACAGAGAAACCACTTCAAAAAACCCTGATCGGTCCAGGACGCGTATATACTGTTCCGGCCTTCCGATCTCCGGCGCCGCCGCCGGTGTCTGCTGCCGGATGATTTCCCTTTCCGCCGGATTATCGTCCACGAATACAAGGCTTTCCGGCAGAATATTCAGTTCTGCGGCAATCTCCGACAAATTCCTGCTCTTCGGCTCCCAATTCGCCTTTATTATGATAAAGTCCTCCGGCTTCAGCACCCCTGCCGGATGGTTCAGCCCCGCCATGGCGTTTTCTTCCTCATTTTTGGAGTTGATATTCAACATCACGCCGATGTCTTTTTGTGCTTTTACATAACTCTGGAACTCGGCATACACCTGCCCCATGGATGTTTCCTGTCCGATCTCCAGGTTTTCCGCCCCGTCATCCCCTACGATGCCGCCCCATAAAGTATTGTCCAGGTCCAAAACAAGCGCCTTCTTATTCTTTCCGAAAATCGCTTTTATAATATTGCACAAATTGTGGGCAAATTCAGGCACTGCCGGCAGGCAAAGGCAGTATTTATACATATGCCAGTAAAAAGGATCCGACCATTTATCCAGGCCATAGGCCGCTGACATATAGTTGATATCGTTAATATAAAAATTCCCATGAGTTTCCCCGTATTGGTAAAAGCGTTCGTTCAGCCGGGTCAGGAAACGGGTTCTCCCGCTTATAGCCGCCCCGTCCTGGTTTCCCAACAGACGATAAAAAGGATATTCAAAATTATTCTGTATCACCGGGCAATGGTAATCGGCCTCCAGTTTGTCCCACATAGCTGCAAAATGCCCATACTGCTCTTCCAGCAGGGCTTCCGTCTCTTCCCTGCTATCCCCCGGCTTCGGATACGCCGTCACGTTCCTGTTGCTGGTATGGATATAAATGACATCCGGAGCAAAAGCGTCCAGCCTTTCCTTCCCGAACATGGCATCCTGAAAATATTGCCCATATTCCGACTCATAAAACTCCGGCTCGATGCCCTGGTTCAAAAGAAAAAGCTCCAGGATACGGATAATATCATGGGTAGTGCTTCCTCCCAGAACCGCGATTTTCTTCTTAATCCGTGTTCCCGCTTCTGCCAGAAGAAACTTCTTTATCTTTCTTGCATTTTTCAAAATATATTCGCTGTCAAAAGGATACTCTAACTCTTTCAAACCGTTTCTCTCCCTTTTCCTGTTTTTACCGCCATAAAGGCGGATGCAAAAACATCCGCCTAACATTTTACCATACTTTACCGCCTGCCGCCACCTTTAATTATTTTTTTCAGCCTCATAATTCAGAATGATTTCTGATAATTTCTCCGCATATTTCCTTCGTCCTTTCTTCGACAGATGGATGCCGTCTTCCAGATATTCGTCTGCGGAATAGGCATCCAGCCCGATCCCTTCATAAGCATTCAGAAACAGCGTATTCATGTCTGCGGAAACATTGCCGCACACCCGGTAATATTCCACCAGCTTGCCGCCGCCGTTGCTCACCATATTCCCGTCGCCCAGGTAAGAGCCGTCCTTCCCCCAGAACTGGGCATAATTCGGAGAACAGAGAACAATCGTGGCTTCGGGGAACGATTCCCGCAGCTTCTGTATGGCTATGCGCAGAGCGCCCACATAAGTATACTCGTCAAACGTATCCTCCGAATCGTTCAGCGGAATCCCGCTCAAGAAATCATTCATTCCATATTCAATCACAAAATAATCCGTCTTGGAGAAATCACAGGTCGCAAATACTTCCCCTGCCCGATAGCCGTCCAGGATCTTCGCATCCACATTCCCGCAAATGGCATGTACGACCCCCTGAAGGCAGCGGGAACTCCACTCCTCATATACCGCGCTTTCATACGTCACCAGTGCCGCCGTCGTCCCCCCCATTGCCAGGTTATAGACATCCGCATCGCAATACACGCCGGTCAGATAGGCGATGCCCGTTTCATTTCGGTAGCCGTCCAGGATACTGTCCCCTAAAAAAACGATCTGCAGCCTGTTTACCGCCGGTTGTTCCGGAACCGTCTCCGTCACTTCCTGCGGCTCGATTTCCGGCTCCTGCAGCTGTTCCGGGTCCACCATCGTCTCTTCTTCCGATGGCTCCGGTTCTATCGTCTGCGCCGATTCATTCTCCTTATTCATTTCCTCCGTCGCTGCTGGGAGCCCGCCAGGGGATTTCTCCTCGATGACAATCGCATCCCCTGATGCATCCTCTCTTGGGGAGCTTTCCACTGCTGCACCCTTCCCGCATCCCATCAATACTGCTGCCGCCAAAATAATCACCGACGTTACTTTTAATTTTTCCATAACCATCCTCATTGCAACATCCTTTCTGCATATTTCTTGCATTTATGTCCATGTTCATATTATTATATTATAACACGTTTTTTAATTTACAGCGTCTTTCCGCTTATTTTTAAGGAAATGTTCCGCAGACCTTAAAAGAAACTTAATATTTCCCTGTTATGGTGACATATGGAAAGTAGTGAGGTTTTTTATGATATTTAATTCGATAGGATTTGCCGTATTTTTACCGATTATTTTTATTTTATATTGGATCTGCCCGGCAAAATACCGTTATCTTTTTCTTTTGGCAGCCAGTTTTTATTTTTATATGCAAACAGACAGGCGGTATATCTTTCTCCTTTTATCCACCGCCGCCCTTTCCTATTTTCTCGCCCTGGCCCTTCAATCAGCGAATTCCCTGCCGGGAAACGGAGAATGTGAAAAAAGAAAAATACGCATGTTGAAAAAAATATATTTGCTGGCAGGAATTCTCCTGTTAACGGGATGCCTGGTGATCTTCAAATACCTAGACTTCTTTTTCGAAGCCGCCGGCCTTGCGTCCCCCGTTATACAGCTTATGCTGCCAGTGGGCATTTCATTCTATACCTTCCAGACATTGGGATATTTAATCGATATCTACCGGGGGAAATATCCTGCGGAACGGCATTTCGGTTATTACTGCCTGTTCGTTTCTTTTTTCCCGCAGCTCCTTTCCGGCCCGATCGGACGGGGCGATATTCTGCTTCCCCAATTCAAAAAGAGCCGAAGCTTCGATCCCTCCCAGGCATCTTACGGAATGAAGCTGATGGCGGTTGGATATTTTAAAAAGCTGGTGGTCGCGGAACTTCTGGCACCTTCCGTCAACAATATTTACGATCATCCAGCTGATTATATCGGATTAGTTTTCCCGATCGCCACCATTATGTTCGCGATCCAGATCTATTGTGATTTCTCCGGATATACGGATATTGCCATCGGCTGTGCCAAGCTCTTCGGAATTGATCTGCAGGAGAACTTCAAAAGCCCCTACTTTTCCCGCAGCATCCGTGAATTCTGGAGCCGCTGGCATATTTCCCTTTCCACCTGGTTCCGGGATTATGTGTATATTCCTTTGGGAGGCAGCCGCAAAGGAGCCTTCCGCCATTGCCTGAACCTGGTTCTTACCTTCCTGGTCAGCGGACTCTGGCACGGGGCGGGCATCCACTATATCGTATGGGGCGCTGTCCATGGCATTTATCAAATTCTGGAAATATGTGTCCGGCCAAAGAAGCAGCGCGGTTTTTTCTCCCTTTTGTTTACCTTTTTCGAAGTATGCTTCGCATGGGTGTTCTTCCGCGCCAATACCTTGCAGGATGCCTGGTTCATTCTTTCCCGCAGCTTGTACGGCATCGGGGATTTTAGCAATTACCTGAAAAATGCTGTTATCTCCCTGGATATGTCCTATTCCTACATGATATATCTGTGCATCCCCATCCTGGTCCTGGCGGCCTATGACTACGTTTCCCTGAAAACGGATGTCATTGCCCATATTTCCTCTTACAAGCCCTGGGTACGTTATCCTGTTTATATCGTTTTTTTACTCGTTATTCTGCTGTTTTCAGAGAAAGGAGTGGCAACTGAGTTTTATTATTTTCAGTTCTGACGAAGAAAACTATGAAAAAAATCGTTTTATTTTTATTCAAATGCCTCGCCGTTTCTTTTGGTGCCTTATCAATACTTTTCCTTTTGAACTGCCGTTATGAGCAGGTTATGGAAACGCCTTACAGCGATGCTGATAAATTCAACTACATGGATTCCAATTATAACAATATCCAGATCTGCAATATCGGCAGCTCCCATGGTGAATATGCCTTTACTTATAAAAACCTGGAAAAAAACATGGGTTACGAATGCTTTAACTTCGCTATGGCCAGCCAGACCTATGACTACGATTATGCTATCCTGTCCATGTACCAGGATCATTTTTCCGATCCATGCCTGATGTTTATTCCGGTTTCCTATTTTTCCTTCAATAACGAAGTTGTCGATGAAGAAGAAAAGCAGTTTTTAGCCGCCAAATACTATACATTTTTATCCCCCCGCTATATTCCTTCCTATGATCCGTATATCGATCTGGTGACGCACCAGCTTCCTATCCTCTCTGCCGGGGAAGATCTGATAAAAATACTGCCCTCCTTTTCCCTCAAAGCCCACGCCGCGGAAGCGGAAGCCTCTTTCCGGGAAAAGGCGCAGAACCGTTACCACCGCCATATGGATAACAAGGAAGAATATTTTCTCCCCGAAAGGATCAACAATTTGTACGACATTCTCGCATTTTGTAAGGAGAACAGCATCACCCCCGTTTTAATTACCACGCCTTACACCGGCCTTTACTCCGATTTATTCCCTGAAAAATTCAAGGAAGAATTCCGCCGGACGGTAAATGCCATTTCTGCAGAAAGCAGCGTTCCTTATTACGATTACTCCGAGGATGAACGCTTCTCCGATAGGCTGGACTATTTTTCCGATGCGGACCATTTGAATGAGAACGGAGCCATATATTTTATGCAGATTATAGAAAAAGAAATTCCCGAGTTCCGGGAATTTCTTCAGAAATAATTCTCTTCTCTGATTTATTTGCAAAAGGTATATGCGTTGCAGGCCGCAATCACCATCCCAGCCTCTTCTTCCGTCATTTCCGGGAACATAGGCAAAGTCACGCAATGCTCTGCCAGATACTCCGCATTCGGGCAGTCCCCTTTCTGATACCCCAGGTTCGCATATGCCTTCTGCAGATGGCAGGGTACCGGGTAATGGCGGTGGCATTCGATTCCTTTTTCCGCCATATATGCCACAAACTTTTCCGCCTCCGGCACCGTTACAACAAATAAATGGAAGACCGGCTCCGTATTCTCCGGGTGGACCTGCATCGTAACCAGCGGATTCTTGATTTCCCTGATATAGCGCCATCCGATCTCCTGCCGGCGCTTCGTCCAATCATTCAGGTATTTCAGGCTGACGCTGAGCACCGCCCCCTGGATTCCTTCCATGCGCATATTATAGCCTACCACATCATGGTAATAACGGACTTTGCAGCCCTGGTTCTTCCATGTATTGATGGCATCGATATAGTCCTCCCGGTTAGAAACCACGCTTCCGGCTTCCCCGAACGCATACAAATTCTTCCCCGGATAAAAACTGAAGCATCCGATGTCGCCCAGTCCTCCCGTCATCTTTCCTTCATACCTGGCTCCATGGGACTGGGCGCAGTCCTCCACAATATAGAGTCCATGCCTGTCCGCAATTTCCTTCACCCTGCCGAAATCAAAAGGCTGGCCGTAAAGATGGACGCCGATGACCGCTTTCGTCCTTTCCGTAATCCTTTCCTCAATCCTGTCCGGGTCGATTTCCCACGTATCCTTTGTGCAGTCCACAAAAACGGGCGTTGCCCCCGTATAGGTAGGCCCCCAGGCGCTGGCGATATAGGTATTGGCAGGAACGATCACTTCATCCCCTTCCCCCACGCCAAGCGCCAGCATGGCAAGCTGCAGGGCGGAGGTTCCGTTGTCCACGCCGGAAGCTGCTTTCACGCCGATATACGCAGCGAATTCCTTATCGAACTGGTCCGCAAACTTTCCCCCTGAAAAAGCCGTCTCCTCGCATACCTTTTCGATAGCCTGGAGATATTCCTCCCTGTGGTTCTGGTAATTCCTTCTTAAATCAATTCTTTTCAGCATAGCCTTAACCCTTCGCCCTTTCTTCTTTCCGAAACTCCCTCTTCAGCCGACAGATCTGCACCAGATAATTTTTCACCGTCTTAAAAACCTTCACCGTCGTATTATAATCCTCCTGCCATTCCACCGGCATATCCAATATCTTTACCCCCATTCGTTCTGCACGCAGCAGGAATTCTATCGTATAAAACCATCCGTTGTCGTTCCCGGATGCTTCCACCAGCCGCTCCGCCGTTTCTTTCCTCAAAAAAGTAAAGCCGCAGACCGCGTCCGTGCATTTCATTCCGAAAGCCGCCTTTAACAGAATCAATAAGCCCTGGGATGTTATCTTCCTATACCATTTCCTTCCCTTCGTATCGGACTGTCTGCTGAAACGGGTTCCATTAATGTACTCGATGTCCGGGCAGCTCTCAAAAATATGGATCGCCTGTCCTAAATGCCGGATATTCGTAGACAAATCAATATCCATATACCCCACGATCTCGCTTCGGTTCCGCCGGATCCCTTCCCGGAACGCCACGCCGACCCCCCGCTGGTTTACCCTGACATACTCCACTTCCTCATATTCCCTGCAAAGCTGCGCGGCAATCTCGGGTGTTTCGTCCGTTGACCCATTATCCAATATCATCAAATGATATGGAATCGTGCTGTTTTTTCTCAAATATGCCACTGTCGTCTCGATCCCCTTCCGCAGACGCAGCCTCTCATCCAAAACTGGAAACAAAACCGTAAGATCCATTTTCCTCCTCACTTTCTTCCTTATCCAAAGACCCGTCCTTTTACTTGGAAAGCTTCTCCACCCCTTCGATCAAATATCTCTGATGCTTGAAAATCAGGCCAAGCATCACTGAAAGATATTTTAAAATAATCGTCAGGAGGCTGAATACTCCGAAAAATCCGAGAGAAAGGAATCCCATCGTGGACAGCCATCCTTCCACCGGCTTGCTGGCACTGAAGATAGATCCAACGATATAAACCGCCACTCCCAGCGTAAACAGCAGGAAAGCCCCGCTTATCACCAGCGAAATCCGTTCCAGCACGTTCGTAAAATAAATAAAGGAATCGATCGCCAGGCTCGTTCTCTCGCTCCTGTCCGTCTTGCTCTTATGCCGCCCCGTTCCTCCTATACTTTCATAATAGACCGTATCCGTTTTCAGCCCGCAGTTCATATAAATGGCTTTCCGATAAGGAATATACTGTCCCATGGACATGACCCGGTTGATCGCCCTTCTGGACAAGATCCGAAACGTCTCCTGGCCGATCCGGTTTCTGGAATTGCTGGTCATATTATAAAAAAGATAAAACATTCTGGAAGTCCATTTTATTTTTCCCTTGCAGCCGGCCGATACAATGTCGTACCCGGAAAGCAGCCTGTCATAAACTTCCCGTATCAGCTCCTTCGGATAATCCGGGTTAATGTCGTCGAATTCATACACAAAATCCCCAATGGCCATGTCCCGGCCCGCATTCATCGAAGCTTCCAGCCCCTGGAAGTAACTCATATGGATAATATTGATCATACAGCCGCCATCCCTGCCGCTGTCACCGAAATATTCCTTCAACCTCTCCACGCTGTCGTCCGTGGAAGCATCGTTTACACAGATAATTTCATATTTTTCGAAATTCTCCTGGAACATCTCCAATACCTTGTCAAAAAAAGACTCGATATTTCTGCCGCTATTATGAAGATATACTACCACCGACACGAACTTGCTTTCTTTTTTATCTGCTGTCATTATAAAAATTCCTCCAAATCATACACCGTATTGATCTTGCCGGATAACACGCTGACAAAATAAGGCTCCCTGGAATCCACGCGGATCCTCGTCGGCCTGGAATCATCCACCTCCGACGATTTTAAGATCGGCTTCATGGAAAACAACGAATCCACATATTCAAATTCCAAATCATCCCTCATATACTTCCTCGCCAGGCGTGCCATATATTCCCAGGCCGTTTCCGGCCTGTTTTTGCATGTATTGCAGTTCGCCAGCTGCCCCTTCCGGCATTCCCCTTCCCCTTGGCAGGAAAATGACGGCAGCTTGTCATAACTGGTGACATGGGGCGTAAACGTTACGGAAGTCAACGAATGGTATCCCGTCTTCCCGAAAGGCATGATCGAGAAAAACGGCCCGTCCATCACGGTAATCCCCATCCCCTCCAGCCTCTTCCCCGGCCTGCAAAGAATAATCTCGCAAAGCTCATATTTAATATCAAAAGACTCCTGCTTCTCCCCTTCCACCAGCTGCAGAACCTGGTTCGTAGAAGCATAAGTGGCGTTCAGCACATACCCGGCCGCATAACGGTTTCCATCAGAAAGCTCCACTTCGTATTTCGCATCCTTACGGTATATTCTGCCGATGCGTGCATGATATTTGATATCCACATTGCTTCTGGCGGAAAGCTCCTTCACGTAATAATCCCTTAGAATCATAGCGTCATACGTATATTCTTCCGTCAAAAAAGCGCCGTCGCACATTCCTTCCTTAAAATATCCCGATACCGTCATTTCCTCGCACCGAATACCAGCTGCCCTGCAAAACGCCTCGAACTGCTTTTTATCCGTCCAGGAGAACCGGGAAGATGTGGCGTAAATCTGCTGGAAAGAAGAATGGATGCAAAACCCGAACTCCTCTACAAAGCGCCTGAAATACCCTGCGGACTTCACCGCCGTAGACAGGCTCCTCGGATAATGATATCCCATATGCACCCTGGCCTGATTGATATAAGTCGCCCGTTGAAACGGCGCATCGTCATATTCCAGCACAAGGATCTTCTCCCCTTTTCTCGCGCAGTACAACGCCGCATACATGCCGTAAAGCCCCGCGCCTATAATGATTTTATCATATTCCATTCCCATAATTCCTACATTCCTTATATTCTGCCGTTCTTCCGCTTTTATCTATTGCTTCGTCCGGCTGCTACTGCCCCGGTTCTATCCTTTCGATCGCCAAATTTTCTACGAACATATCGCCCCCGCCGATATTCCACAGTGTGCATTCCAGATCAGCCGCCGGTTCTGCCAGTTCCACCTCATAAGAAACCCTGTTTCCTTCCACCGTCAGGTTCTGCGGTTCCAGGACATTGTCCCCATGGTTGTAATAGCATTTTACATCTGCCGCTTCCATGCCGCTGCCTGCCGCCGTCACCCGGTATCTTCCCGGCTCCGCATATAGATAAGGCCCATAAGAATTTCCATAGGAATGGATCACCCATCCTTCTTCTGTCACCTCGGCATTATTCAAATAACGCCCGCTGCCCATGTCATACCTATATACGGCAAGCTCTTTTTCGGATATCGGTTCCAGTCCGCCCAAAAGCTCGCTGCATCCGACCACCAGTCCGTCCATCTCATAATAATTCAGCGGATAAGCCAGGCATTTCTGTTTCTCGTTCTGGAAGAAAACAAAAAGAGTGTCCGGCGCGCATTCCGCCAAAGCCCGGTCCCTCGCCTCGATTTCTTTCCCTTCCAGGGATCTGGCAAAATAGAAATTGCTCAAAGTCAGCCCGTAATCCGACGCATAGTCGCCGAAGGAAAACAACATTTTCCTTTCACCCACCATATCCGAAACAAAGCATATATGCTCCACATCCGTCTCATTCCCGATCACGGCCCATCCTTCCGCCGGCAGCAGCGTCTGATAAGCCTTCCTTTGGTTATAAATCCCGTTTTTCTCTGCCAGCATTCCCCTAAGGTCGGCAAACTGCAAGATAAGGCAGACCGCCAGCGCCAGTTCCGCCGTCCTGCGCCCGGTCCGCCTCCTGCCCGCGCATACCGCCCCCAAAACAAGCAAATACACCAAAGGCCAGATCAATCGGCCGGAAGCGCGGAAAACACTCCATATTTTATAAAGCATGCTGGGCAAAGGAAGTTCAAACAATACCTTTTCCCCATACATGACCACATGAGAGGCTGATGCCGCCAAAGTCAGGATGCCTATAAGCACCCAGACCATTCCCTGTATATGCCTTTGGCACCAGTTCCCTTCTTTTGCCGCTCCTTTTTCTTTCTCTGCCGCCCCGTCTTTCCGTTCCAGCCATCCCCCGATCCATAAAACCATCGCCCACAGGCATAATACCAGCAATCCCAGTCCCAAATAGCCAAATCCCTCGTACTGGCTGTCCGTGCAGGGCATGTCTTTCCAATACCGGGACCATCCCTGCGGGTTCCAAAATCCATCCAAGTTAAAGCTATAATAACCAAGCCCGTCGTTCCCCGCCTTCATCCCGGAAGCAAATCCGCCGAACAGAAACACCGTCACAACGGCCGCTGCCAAATAAGATGCCAGAGGCAGAAGCGCTTTCCATTTCTTCTTTCCCTTTACCGCATCCAGCAGCACAAACCCGAGCAGGATCACGCCGCACATCGGCAGAAAATAGAGATGGATGCCGCCGCACAGCATGCCAAGGATCCCCCAGCCGATCACCGCCTTTTTTGTGTTTTGGTACACCGGCTCATAATATACAATGAACATAAGCCCCAACAGGCAGAGGAAGTGTCCTGCCAGCGCCGTCATCCAGTACATCCTGTCAATAAAAACAGGACTTAACACAAAAAACATTCCCCCGGCCACAATTCCAAAGGCGCTGTCCACATACTTCTTCACCAGCTTCGCGCCGATCCCGCCCTGCAACATAAAGCAGATAATCCCAAACCATCCGAAATACTGGAACCTGGCCGGAAGCAGAAACCGAAAAATCTTAAAAAGAAAAGCAAACCATGGAATTGAATCCGTAAAAATTACCGACGTTTCATTCGGATAGGCCATCGTATCTATCATCCCAAAGGGAAAACGCCACGGCGCATGGCGGTAAAACTTCCATCCAAGATAATGCTGCGTCAAATCCCCGTCCTCGCTGGTGAGAAGCCAGTCCGTATATCCGGGATCCAGCACATGCACTCCATAAATATATACAAATACAGCCGCACCCAGCAGCGCACAAAGAATGATCTCTCTATTTCTATTTATTATTCCTGCTACATTCTTTTTCCATCCGATTTTCATTCTAACCTCCATGATTCCGCTTCGCGGACCCTCAAATCCATATTATTTTATTCTGCTTTATTTTACTGAACATGTCAAGAGTGCAGAGAAAGGAATCTGGGGCAGGATAGTTTTCTATTGCATTTTCATCAGGGATGCCTTATGATAAAAATATCCAGAGCGCTGCGGCTCTGTAAGAAATATTTCTGAGGTAAGGTATCGATGAATTTTCCAATTTAAGCATAACTTAACATCTTGTGTTACGTTGCCATCCGGCAGCGTTATTGTTGTGCAAAAAATTGGAAAGGATAGGTATCTTATATGAAAACGATAAATGCAAAATCAGGATCGCATCTCAAAATAAAAACAAGAAATATTTATCTCATGTATGCGATCGGCCTCCTGCAAGGGATGGTTTTTTATGGCCCGGTAGCTACGCTTTACCGTGAAGCGAGAGGGGTATCGGTCTTTCAGATTACGGTGATTGAAAGCATTTCCCTCGCCCTCTGCCTTTTGCTGGAATTTCCATGGGGTATTCTGGCGGATAAGATCGGATATAAAAAAACAATCCTGATCTGTAACTTTTTATATTTTTTTTCCAAGCTCGTATTTTGGAAAGCGGACAGTTTCGGATGTTTTCTTTTGGAACGGATCATGATCAGCATCGTAATCGCCGGGCTTTCCGGCGTGGACACCGCGCTGCTCTACCTTTCCTGCGAAGAAGAGCAGAATGGGACATGCCAGGAGCATTCCCTTCAGGGTAAAAGCCATCAGGTATTCAGCATTTATAACAGCCTCCAGACGGCAGGGCTGTTGTTTGCCGCTTTTTTATTTTCCCAAACCCCGCAAATGACTACTGGCGGTTACTCCCTTGCCGCTTTTCTTACCGTCATCAGTTACGGGCTTGCCGCCCTGTTTTCTTTAGGACTCTCCGATGTGAAACGCAAAGAAGAACCACATCGTTTTCCTGATTTTATTTTTCTGCTGAAGCAGATGCTGACGGATAAATATTTGCTTTTGTTCCTCATCAGCGTTGCCCTGCTGAACGAATCCCATCAGACGATTACGGTTTTTCTCAGCCAGCTCCAATATGTGAAATGCGGCCTCTCCGATTCCTCCATCGGTTATATTTATATTGCGGCGACAATTGCCGGTTTGTGCGGCGCGCTGTCCGCCCAAATAACAAAAAAACTCAGAATGCCATGCACGGCCTCTTTATTATTTTTTTCAGCCTCGGGGGCATGCCTCATACTGGCATTAACGGGAAGCGCCTGGCTTTCTATTTTAGGCATTCTCACACTGCGCATCGCTTTCAGTCTCTTCCAACCGCTGCAATCCGAACTGCAGAACCGTCAGGTCAGCACCGCCGACCGCGCTACCGCTTTAAGCATCCAGGCGGTCATTATCGACAGCGTGGGAATCGGCACCAATATCGCTTTCGGCAGTCTGGCGCAGCAAGGGCTTGCTTATGCTTTGCTGCTCGGGGCGTTCCTATGCTTGGCCGGAGGGTTTTTCTTTCGGTTGTGGTATAGGAAGCGCGGTCAGTCAAAAAACCCGTAGCAAGCTGATGGGGCATAAACAAATGTTCGAAATTCTTCTGGATATACCGTTTTACTTGTGATATAATCCAAATATGCACAATAAACATCATCTATCCATGATTTTATGTACATGCAAAATGATATCAAATCTTGCCTTACAGCGACAGGATTTCAAACAAACGAGGTATATTATGACAAAAAAAGCAAAGCAGTTCCTATACACTTTCCGCAGGGAAGCCCTTATTTTTTTCCTATTGTTTTTTACCCTTCTGCGCCAGCTCCCGGAAGAACTCCACGGCTGGAACAGCGCCTGGTATGCCATGGACTACTCCCTCGGCTTTGACTCCCGGCTTTTTATCGGTTCGGTCCTCCGTCTGTTTTATCCTGATTTTCTTCCGGCAAAAGCAGCATACCGCTTTGTATTTCTTTCCCTTATTCTGCTTCTCTTCCTGCTCTCCTGGGTTCTTGGCTATGCCTTGCGGCAGTTGGAAGGGAAAAATGCCGAAAAAGGGCTGTTGCTTGTGATTGCGCTTTACCTTCTCTCCCCCGGTTCTCCCTCTTATCTATGGACTGCTGAAAACATGGGGAGGTTTGATATGTACCTTCTGATCGCTTCCCTTGCTGCGGTCATCTGCTGCATCCTTTTTCGCTCCGTCTGGCTGCAGCTTATTCTGATTACCGCTTGGGGATTTATCGCACTGAGCATACATCAGGCGTTTATGTTTCTTTTCTTCCCCTTGTTCTTTACCTTATATTTAAAAGCGGCGATGGCAGATCCATTGGAAAAAGGGAGAAAACCTCTGCCTGTTATTTTTGCTGTTATCGGCATGGCCGGTATGGCAGCCGCCTTTTTGTACTTCCAGCTCTTCTCCCATATCCGCCCGTCTTCCTGCGGGGATCTGGTTTCCCTGTTGGCTTCGCGCACGGATCTGCCGCTCAACGAAGTCGCCCTGAATTACGAATACTTTGCCGCGACGGCCCAGTCGTTCTCCGAACTGGTCATGAACCAGCCCGGGGAACGCATCCGCTACGGCCTGGTCACGCTCTTGCTTCTCGCCCCCCTGGCCCTCCTTTATGGCTTTCTTTGGATGCGCATCCTGAAAGCGGCAGAGAAAAAATCCAAGCCCTTTTATGCCCTTCTCCTGCTCAGCCATCTGTGCATTGTACCGGCCTTTCTCATGGCCATCGACTGGGGCCGCTGGTTCGGCGCTTTTCTTACTATGCAGGCGCTGCAGCTTGTCATCCTTGCAGCAAAAGGGGATGCCCCGGTTTTATCCGCCCTTTCTTCTTTGGCTGATGTTTTCCGCAGACATCCCTATATTTTCTTCTTCGCCGCCATATGGATGGGTTCCCTTGATAAATTCCAGGCCACCCTCCTTCCTGACGCCCCTGTATTTTTCTATTCCTTATATGAACTCTACCGCTTTATTTTTTAAGCCAGCTCTTCCGCCAGCTTCATCGCCCGTTCCACCACCAGGTCGGAATTGTAATGGGCATGCTCTCCCCATCTGCCAAGTCCGTAGATTTCCTTGCTCCTGGCCTGTTCCAGCAGTTCCTTCATAATCTGCGGCTTGTCCGCTGTGTTCAAAGGATAGGCATATTCGTTCATATACCGGAATCTTCCGCTGTCCGGCTCCACCCTTTCCTTATTCGTCTCCGTCCAGTATCCCTTTCCATTCGGGCAGAAATTATGCCTCACCAATATCCTGTGATAAGATATCTCCCTTTCCGGGTAGTAGATCCAATGCGCCTTCGTATCCATCTTTTCCAGCACATATTCAATCTGCGTGGAGCTATGTTTCAATCCGGCCGCCTTTTGGGAAAATCCCTCCGGCATTCCAAAGATTTCCTCCCATTCCGCCCATGGAACCGTTGTCACAATTTTTTCTCCTTCGTATGCCGTCCCATCCGCGCATACTACCTTTCGACATGCGGCATCCAGTTTCTTTGCCGCCGCATTCACCACTACCTTTTCCCTGACCGCATCCTGCATCCGCAGCCACAATTCCCCATATCCGTATTTTTTCGGGTAATAAAACCGGGCATGCCCTGGCTGCTCCCCATAAGCCCTCTTTTCCATGCAGCTTTTCTTTGTCTCCTCATATGAAACATTGGGGAGCTTTTCAAGCCAGTAAGTGCCGAGTATATTCAAATCCCGGCCAAACATTTTTTCATTATAGGGAAGCATATAATCTTCCGCGATCCTCTTCCCCAGTTTCCAATAAATCCAGTCTACAAACTTTTCCGGCCGTTTTTCTCCCTTGTTGCATCCTGCTTCCGCAATCGATTCCAGATATTCTTTCTGCTTTTCCGGCTTCATCTGCCAGATATTTGCCTCGAAAGGATGGTCGAGGTATCTGCCATTAGCAATATACCTCTCATCAAAAGATATCTTGGAATCCCTTTCATATCTGTTCCATTCTTCCTCCGGCATAAATCCAAATAAAAAACGGTTCACCTCCGGCCTTCTCACATCCAGGAAGTGTCCGCCCCCGATATCGAGAGGTGCGCCGTCCACATCCATGCTGCGGCATAGTCCCCCCGCCTCTTTTTCCTTTTCCAATAGCAGAAAGGATTCTTCCCCTTTCTGTCTTAAACGGTTAGCAAAGGCCAGCCCGGCCGGCCCCGCTCCTAAAATCAGATATTTTACTCTTTCCATCCCAAAACTATTCCTTTTCCTTCCCTTTTCCCGCAAATACCAGAAATTTCTGTCCTATAAAATTGAAAATAATAAACAATCCCATGCCGACCAGAATCGCCACATTTTCCTCCACCTTATTTGTAGTCATATTCAGCATATCACCGATCTTCTGTGTAAGAGCTGGCAAATATCCCCTCATGACACTTTTCGCCAGAGGTTTTGCAATACCATAAGCCAGCAGATAGCAAACAGCAATATTTCCAGCAAACTTCAATGCCAGCCGCCAACTGTTTCCTTCCACCTGGAACGTCAGTTTCTTATTGGCAAAATAAGAAAAAATGCTTCCAATCACATAGGAAGTCCCGCTTGCCACCCAGTAATTCCAATTCCATACGTTATAAAAAACCATGACGAGAATATAACCCGCCACTGTATTGAAGACCCCTATGATTCCAAAATGAAATATCTCACGAAACAGTTTTCTCATAACCGTAATACTCCTTAAACCACTCTACAAACCGCCGCATTCCTTCCTCCATGGAAGTCTTTGGCGCAAATCCAAAATCATTTTTCAGATCCGTTATATCCGCATAAGTCTGGTATACATCCCCCGGCTGCATCGGAAGATATTCCTTCCTGGCTTCCTTTCCCAAATATTTTTCCAGCGCGGCAATAAAATCCATCAGTTTTTCCGGCTTATTATTTCCGATGTTATAAATCTTGTAGCGAACTCCCTGCCTGTCCTTCTCCGGCACATGTCCAAGCACCTTCTCTACCCCGCCGATAATATCATCAATATAGGTAAAATCCCTATACATATCGCCGTTGTTGTATATCTGGATCGGTTTGTCCTCCATTATCTTCAGAGCGAACTTATAACAAGCCATATCCGGCCTCCCATATGGCCCGTATACCGTAAAAAAACGTAGCCCCGTCACAGGTATGCCATATAACTTACTATAAGAATATGCCATCAGTTCATTGGATTTCTTTGTAGCAGCATACAAGCTTACCGGATGGTCCACTTGGTCATCCGTGGAAAACGGCACTTTCTCGTTTCCCCCATACACCGAGCTGGAAGAAGCAAATACGAGATGTTCCACCGGATAATGTCTGCAAGCCTCTAATACATGGAAAAAGCCTACTAAATTCGACTGCACATAAGCGTCCGGGTTCTCAATGCTATACCGAACTCCTGCCTGCGCCGCCAGATTCACCGCTACATCCGGCCTTTCTTTCTCAAACAGGCCAAACACGCCCTCCTTATCCGCCAAGTCCGCTTTTACGAAAGAATATTTTTCATATTTTCTTAAAAGATCCAGCCGTGCTTCTTTCAGACTTACCTCATAATAATCGTTCATATTATCCATGCCGATCACCTTCGCTCCCAGCTCCAGCAATCGCTTGGACAAATGAAATCCGATAAATCCGGCGCCGCCGGTAATCAAATATACTTTTTCTGTCTTCAATTCTTTTACCGTTTCCTTTCCTTCACTAATGCCCGGTCAATATCAACCAGATAAATTCCATATTTGAAAACATATATCTCTTCAGGAGCCTTTTGGGATCTTGGATCAGGCGGTACAGCCATTCCAGATAAAATTCCTGCATCCATTTCGGCGCCCTTTTCGACGTGCCTGCATGAAAATCAAAAGCAGCGCCGACTCCGAGCATAATTCCGTTTATCCGCCCCCTATGCTCATACATCCAGCGTTCCTGTTTCGGCGCTCCCAGTCCTACCCAGATAAAATCCGGTTTTGCCGCATTGATCCTTTCCACGACCTTCCTGTCCTCTTCTTTTGTCAGTTTGCGGAACGGAGGTGAATAAGTTCCTGCAATTTTCAGCTTGGGATACTTTTCGCGAAGATTTTTCTCCAAAAACTTCAACGTTTGCTCCGTACTTCCATAAAAATAATGAGTATACCCTTCTGTTTCCGACAGCCTGAGTATCTCCGGCATCAGATCCGGCCCCGCCACGCGCTTTGCTTCCTTATGGCCCCTCAACCGGCAGATCAGGGAAAGAGGTTTGCCGTCCGGCACGGCGATCGCCGCATGATTCTGCACTTTTCTGTAAGATGCATCATTGTACGCCATAACCGTCGTATGCACATTGGACACACACACATATTCCCCTCGAAGCTTCTCCAAGTTGCCCGTCAGATATTGGCATACCGATTTCATATTTGTCACCGCAATATCCACTCCAAGGATATTGCAGGATCCGAGCACGCAAGAAAGAGGCTGTTTCCTGTATTTCCAAAAAAGTGGAAAAATTTCCAAATCATCCAGCAAATACCGGCGATACAGCCTTTTTGGCTCTTTCAGCAATCGGTAAAACCATTCCAGCCCCGCATAGCTGATCCATCTTGGCGCCCGCTTTACCACCCCGGCTTCAAAATCTATCGTCGCGCCGATGTGGAGCGTCAAAGGAACCTGCAGCATGTCTTTATATTTATAATAAAATTTTTCCTGCTTCGGCGTCCCCAGTCCGATGCATAGGATGTCCGGTTTCGCCTTATTGATTTTATGGATAATATAAGAAATCTCATTGACATCATTTTCAAACGTATAACTGGGCGAGTAAACTCCTGCAATCTTTAAATGCTTATACTTCTTCATCAGATTCACAGCAGCTTTCTTCGCCACTCCCTCCGCCGCCCCCAGAAGAAAAATCGACATGCCTTCTTCTGCCGCCATCTTACAGACTTCTGGAAAATAATCGGAACCGGATATCTTTTCTTTAATCGGAGTATGCAGCAGCCTGGACATCCAGATCAGCGGCTTGCCATCCGTCAGAATCAAATCGGCCCCTTCATATATTTCCCGGAACAAATGATCGTGTTCTATCTTCACAATATGATCCACATTCGGCGTAACCACATAACTTCTGCCGCCCCTGCGCACCAGCTTCCGCGCCTCTTCCACGGCCTCTTCCATCGTTAGATTGTCCACATGTGTATTTAAGAACCTCATTCTCTTATCGCTCATAAAAGAAAACCTCATCATCCATTAATCCAGCATCGATAAATATTCCATAAAATTACGCTTGTTCTCTATCGCCGGCGTTGTCGGCCGGCCCAAGTCTGCGCGCGCCCCGACCGCAGATTTTACCTCGATCAAAGTCAGCCCGTTTCTTTTCTTCGCCGCTTCCAATTCTTTATCCAAAGCATGAAAATCATCCACACAGACGGCATACGCATAGCCGCATGCTTCTGCTATCCGAACCAGGTCAATATTCCCGGCCACCGTAGGCATTCCTCCCACCGTTTCGTGCGAGCCGTTATTGATGACCACATGTACCATATTCCCGCATCCGCTCGCCCCGGCAACCGCCATGGCCCCCATATGCATCAGAACTGCCCCGTCCCCATCGATACACCATATTTTCGTTCCTGGTTTTTGAAGGGCTGCCCCCAAGGCAATCGAGGAACTATGCCCCATAGAACCCACTGTTAAAAAGTCATATTTATGATCCTGCCCGTTCGCTTCCCGAATTTCGAAGAGTTCCCTGCTTGCTTTTCCTGTCGTGGAAATAATGGGATCTTCTCCTGATATTGCCACAATATGCCTTATAATTTCTTCGCGGGCCATCCGATAGTCATTCTTATACTCCGTTTTCCCTCCGTAAGAAATAGCTCCTTTGCGGACTACAAACGCCACGCTTCTTCCGCTCGCCAATATAGCTCGAAAACCCGACATAACATTCTCCAGTTCGTCCTCCGTCGTCGCTTTATCGAGGACGAACGTCTTGATACCCATATCTTCCAACAGCTTCAGCGTTATCCTGCCCTGGTAAATATGCTGCGGTTCATCATGGATTCCCGGTTCGCCGCGCCATCCAACAATAAAAATCGCCGGAATCGCATAAACCTGATCATTTAAAAGCGATGCTACCGGATTAATTATATTACCTTCACCAGAATTCTGCAAATATACCACCGGAATTTTTCCAGTCGCAAGATGATAACCCGCCGCCAACGCGGTGCAATTCCCCTCATTTGCCGCGATGATATGATGCCTGAAATCAATCCCATAAAGATCCATTAAATAATTGCACAACGCTTTTAACTGCGAATCCGGCACTCCTGTATAAAAATCTGCCCCTATTATATCCAATAATTTTTCCGCTTCCATTCTTTCTCCATTTCTGCGCGTTTTTTTGCCCTTTTAACCTATAGTTTACACTATATTTCCCAATATAGAAACCCCAAAACGGCAAATTAATTTGTTATAACGTTCTCTTTGTCCTTGCCACCTGTTGTTAAATATGCTATATATACCAGTACAGGATTTTCAAAAGGAGAATACGAATGAAAAAAGAGAAAAAAATACGCATTTTTACAGCAGGATCTGCTCTTCTTCTTGCTTTTACTACAATTTATAGCAGCTTTTTCCCCGTACTGGCAGCCGAAACGCCCGTACAAGAAACCCAAAACAGCGAAACAACAACGCCGCTGGAAACAGAAGATAATGAAACAACGTCGCCAGAAAAGGAAATATCTCCCATGGAAGTTACTTCCATTGCTCCTCTTTCCGGCGAAGAGGCCGAACTGTTCTTCGATGACAAACCAGCCCTGGAAGAGCTGAATGCCTCTTTCCCGGCAGAACTATCCGTATTTTTGGATGAAACTGACACTCCAGTGCCGCTTTCCGTCACGTGGGAATGTGCGGATGACTACGACAATACAGCATTTGATGTCTATGAATTTACGCCGGTATGGGATACCGACGCTTATCCCCTTGCGTCCTCCTTCAACATTTATGCGGATATGCCCTATATCATGGTCTACGTACAGCAGGGCATGGCTTCCATGCGTCTGTCGGATGCCGCAAAAGCGCAGGAAGATCTGACTTCCCTCGCGGCCGGCAAGGATATCTATGCCCTTCTCTACCTTTGCGACACTTATGAGGTAAGGCAGCAGCCCGGCAAAACAGAAGCGGCAGCGGCAACCATTTCTACCGGCCAATCCGTCCGCATCACCGGCGTCGGGGAAGATTCTTCCTATAACATCTGGTACCAGGCCAGCATCGACATCGGCGGAAGTTCCTACAGCGGTTATATTGAAAGAGATTATCTCGCTTATGCCGATGAAGATCTGCTCGCCTGGGAAGACCGATGGATTTCCGGCCAGGCTTCCCGCATGGCAGCTCCCTATGCCCTGAACGAAGCTTCCCCTGCTGCAATTCCTTCCGATATCGCCCAGTTCCCCGCCTCCTACCAGAGCGGCCTTTTAACTTTGAAAACAGCGCATCCTAACTGGATTTTTGTTAAAATGGAAACAGGGCTGGACTGGAAAAGCGCCGTGCAGGAAGAAAACAAAAATTCCCGGAGCCTGATTTCTTCCAGCGTCACCAGCTCCTGGCAGACATCTTCCTTTGATAAATTCTGGTCTTATCCCAGCGACGGCATCCTTGCTTATTATATGGATCCCCGTAATTTTTTATCGGAAAACCATATTTTTCAGTTTGAACTGTTAAGCTACAACGAAACTTACCATAAAGAAAGCGCCGTACAGAGCATCCTGAACGGAACCTTTATGTCCGGCGCTATCCCGGGCGATTCCAAAGGGCAGAGCTATGCCCAGGCGTTCTGCAATATAGCCCGGCAGCTCGGCGTCAGCCCCTTTCATCTGGCCTCCCGTGTCCGCCAGGAGCAAGGCGACGGAACCTCCCCGCTGATCTCAGGAACTCATCCTTCCTACCCTGGCGTATATAATTATTTTAATATAGGCGCCACTGGAAAAGGCAGCGCCCAAGTCATTGAAAACGGACTGAAAAAAGCGGCGGAATATAAATGGACCACCCGCTATCTTTCTCTGGAAGGCGGCTCCAACATTATTTCCAAAGACTACATACGGAAAGGGCAGAATACTCTTTACCTGCAAAAATTCAACGTAAACCCGACTTCCCCTTCCGGGCTCTACCAGCACCAATATATGCAGAATATCGCCGCCCCTTCTTCCGAAGCGGTTTCGGTAAAAAAAGCCTATGCCACGGCGGGTTCCCTCAACAATCCGTTTGTATTCCGCATACCCGTATATAAAAATATGCCTTCTTCCGCTTGTCCCCAACCGGCACCCGCCCAAGACACGATAGAGAAAACCGACCCTCCCTATACTCTTCCTGTCTTAAATACGGTTACTTATGCGCCGGGACAGACATTAGCCAATATCAAACTGCCGGCAGGATGGACATGGGATAATCCATCTATTGTCCCCGCTGTAACCAACCAAGGGTATCCAGCCACCTTTACTCCTTCGGATACCAGCAAATATAATATCATTAAAAAAACCATTCCATTGACTGTGCAGAAAGGGACTCCCGCTTATACGGTTCCGTCCGGCCTGCAGGCTTCCGTGGGCAATACTTTATCCTCCATTAAGCTGCCTGTTGGTTTTACATGGGAAGAACCTTCCACTGCACTGGCAAAAGAGGGAACCTTTTCCTATCCCGCTTCTTACAACCCGGATACGGCAAACTATCAGACCATAACTGGCATCGCAGTTCCTGTCGTTGTAACAGCGAAAGCCCCTTCGACATGCACTTCCCATTCTTATGGAGAATGGACGGTTACTGTTGCGGCGACTTGTACGGCTCCCGGCACCCAGACCCGTTCCTGCCTTTCCTGCAATTCCAAAGAAACCAGGGAAGTTCCGGCTTCCGGGCATGATTATACTTCCCAGATCACAAAAGAAGCTACCGAAACTGCGGAAGGCATCCGCACTTACACCTGTTCCAAGTGCAAGGATTCCTACACGGAAACCATCGCCAAACTGCCGGCAAGCCACAAGCACAGTTATTCCTCTTCCGTCTCGAAACAGCCTTCCTGCACGGAAAAAGGTATCAAGGCTTACACTTGTTCCTGCGGCGACACTTATTCCGAAGAAATTCCGGCTTTAGGACACAATTATACCTCCAAAGTCACAAAAGAACCTACGGAAGCTGCAGAAGGCATCCGCACTTACACCTGTTCCAAGTGCAAGGATTCCTACACGGAAACCATTGCCAAACTGCCGGCAAGCCACAAGCACAGTTATTCCTCTTCCGTCTCAAAACAGCCTTCCTGCACGGAAAAAGGTATCAAGGCTTATACTTGTTCCTGCGGCGACACTTATTCCGAAGAAATTCCAGCCTTAGGGCATGATATGGCCGACGGCAAATGCCGCAGATGCGGATATCAGGAACCGCAGCCCTCACACAATAACGGCCAGGCAAACGGCAGCGGCTCTGACGGCTCCTCCTCAGGCGGCGGCAATACTCCAGCGAACAGCAACAACGCTCCCTCAGGCAGCAATGCTCCGGCGAACAGCAACAATGCCCCCTCAGGCGACAATACTTCGGCAAACAATGCTTCCTCTGGAAGCGGAAGCAAGACGCCATCCGGCAGCTCCGGCAAAAACACTTCGCCCACATCGGCAGCCCCGGCTTCCGGCACGGACGGCCATACAAAAAATGTCACCATAGACATGAAAAGCAACACCGTTTTATATGAAGAAACCATATCATCCATCCGGGGGCAGGATATTGATGTCATCCTCAACATGGGAAACAGCATCAGCTGGACCATTAACGGAAGCAACATTGTTGCGGATGAAGCAAACGGCATCGACATGGGCATTACGCCGGAATCAAAAAACATCCCGGACGCGCTCATGGCTCAGGCTTCCGCCCTCAGCACGGCGGGAATGGTCATCGGCCTTTCCCTTGCCCACAGCGGCCCGCTTGATTTCCATCCCATATTGACCATAAGCACGGCTCCTGAAAATGCAGGATTAACTGCTAATCTTTATTATTATAACCCGGATAGCGAACAGCTTGAATTCACGGACGCAGTGGTAATTGATGCCGACGGCAGCATCCGTTTTACCTTTTCCCACGCTTCCGATTACGTGATCATTATCAGCGAAACCGTTATGACCAATACGAGCATCATTCCTTCCGAAAGCTCTGCCGGCAGCACCCCTGCACAAGAACCTTCCTCCGAAGATACTGACGCGGACCGCCAGGAGGATCCTCTCACGGAAGAAGAATCTTCCGGCTTAAAATTGACAACGATTTTCCTTATCGCAGCCATGCTCCTTATCGCTGTCGCCATCGGTCTTACAGCATTTTTCCTTCTCCGCTCCAGAAAGGGCCCGGAAGAAGAGTGGGAAGAAGAGGATGAAGAGGATGAAGAGGATGAGGACGATGAAGAGGTTTGGGAAGAAATGGAAGGCTCCTCTCTGGATGACGGCGATCCCGATGACTACCGGGAGCCAAAAGAACGCACGCCGGTAGGAAACCGCCCAAAAATCGAACGGGATCCCTTCGACGACGATGAATTTGACGGATTTGAATAAAAACTACCAAAACACCCAAACCATAAATGGTGCGAGCCTTAGAACTTCTCTTCACACTAACCTCCATGCCGCAGCTTCGCTGCGACTCAAATCCAGATGAAAAATGCCGTATTTCAGGCATTTTTCGGTGTGAGATTTAGAACTTCTTCGCGAAACAGCCCTTGCTGTGAGCGTTAGAAGTTCTTCTCACACTATCGCAAAAGCCATATCTTTGTTTAAAGCAAACGGATTAAACCACCCGGCAATATCGCTCATCGGAAAAACTTCCGGCTTCAAAACAATACCCAGTTCTTCTTTCATATACTGCTTTCTGGCGTTCATCCGTTCCCATACTTCCGGGTAAATTTCCTCCAATTCTTTCTGCAGCTCCATATCCGCGATGCAAATACCATCTTCGCAGTTCGGGCCGCTGTATCCTTCCATGCCCGGAATCATATCCATCTGAACGAGCATGCCGCTCTTCAGCGTGGTCTGGGAGCCTGGATAAAAAGGCGAGGACAGCCACTCTTCCGTACCGATCAAGTGTCCCGGATTAAGAACCCACCCATATGTCTCTTTTGGCAGGATAGCCTGAATCGCCTGGTAAATCTCCCCTCCGGCCATACCGATCCCAACCGCCTCATACCATGTCGCCACCGCCGCAAAATAAGGCTTTGCCAATTTTTCCAAATAATCCCTGGCTCCTTCTTCCAAATCATCAATTCCTTCCGCCACATAACCGGCCCTGCACGAAAGCCCCCCTTCCAAACCCATGGAAGCGCAAAAAGCATCGCCCTTTTGCACCTTATCATCCGTCACGCTGACCAGCCCTCTGGCGCGGTTTGCGCCAGTTGCCAGCAGGGGATGGCATGACATTACTCTTCCCTTCGAGTTTAAATACGCGCCCAGCTCCGCCTCGCTCTTCCCCGGCTCTAACGCCTCCAGCATTTCAGCCAGACGCCTGGATGCCTCTGATGCCCCATATTCCAGCGCCGCAATCGTATGTACGTCATTGATTATACGAATCCCTTTCTCCGGATCAATGAATATTCCTGTCGCATTCCGCACATTTCCAGCGCCTGCCACCGCTTTTAAGGCATCGGCCATATAACTTGGGATATCAAAATGATTCCCTTCTGCCCTTCCCGTAAACAGCTTCCAGCCTACGGCCCCTATTCTCATGCCATCCCGAATGCCCGCGCGGCAAAAAGATTCTTCCATCGACTGGAATGCATCCATCGGCTGGTTAGGCAGCGACAAAATTTGGCAAAGTATTGGTTCCGCCGCCACTTTGCATTCCCGGTACAGATTCAGGCATTCATTTCCCAGCAGCACATAATTTTTCCCATTCCTATGCGCCACCAGCACGCCTTCCTCAAACCTTGGATCAAAGGCTGCCAAGTAGCGGAAATTGGAATAATGCTCCCTGTCCCCATAAATAACTACTGCATCCAGTCCAGCCTCATCCATCTTCTCATACAATTTTTCATATCTCTTTTCATACACCTGTCCCGGCACCTGGGGACAGTCCCCAAGCCCTTTCCAAACCGGCTTTTTCACCTTTCGGTATTCTACATTTTCCGGCAAAATATATTTCATATAAACCTCCTGTTTCCAGCCTCTATTTCCTCTTCCGCAGCGCATAATCCCGTTTTAAGATATAGGGCCTGAAATAGCCGCACATATCGCTCATCGGAAACACTTCGTCTCTCAGGCAGATTCCAAGGCAGTCCCGCATATACTTCTTCCGTTTTTCCATCCTTGCCCATGTCTGCGGATATTTTTCTTTTATTTCTTTTTGCATCTTTTCATCTGCAATCGCTATGCCGTCTTCCGCCCCAGCCCCTCCGTATCCCGGAACGGACGGAATGATATCCATCTGCAGCAGCATCCCGCTTTGCAGGACAACCGGGGACGCAGGGTAAAAAGGAGAAGCCGTCCACTCTTCCTGCCCGGTAAAATGCCCCGGGTTCAGCACCCAATGATATTCCTCCTTCGGCAGCACCTCTTCTATTTTCCTATACACATCCCCGCAGCTTGCCCCGATGCCGATCATTTCAAACCAGGTGACTGCCGCCTTGTAGTATGGAATCGCCACTTTCTCCAAATAATCCCTGGCTTCCTGCGGCAGGTCCTCCCTCTTTTCCGCCACATAGGAGGCTCGCGAGGAAAGCCCTCCCCGCAGCCCGAGGGTAAGGGAGAATTTATCCCCCAAAGCTATTTTTTTATTCCTGGGGAAAACCACTCCTCCCGTGAACCTCGCCCCGGCGGCGCATATCGTCGTGACGCTGGTCGGCTGCCCGAATGCGGAAAGCCTGTCCGCAACCTCCATCTCTGTCCCTCCAGGCTCTATGCTGTCATAAGCTTCCAAAAGCCGGGCGGACGCAAGGCCTGCGCCAAATTCATAATGCGCCAGCTCATTGGCATTCACGATATGCCGCACGCCGGAGAGGGGGTGCAGGAAAATCCCTCCTGCATGGACGGTTTCCCCATGGATATTGATTTCCCTGACCGCGTCCATAAGAAAAGCCGGAATATCAAACAATTTATTTTTCTCTTCCCTCCTTTCCGTAAAATATTTCCATCCTGCACAGCCGATTTTCCTGTTGTCCCTTATCCCCGCCGATGCCATTAATTCCGTCAGGCTCCTGCCTTCCCCCATGGGCTGGCAGGGCAGGGAGAAATAAGGCACGTGGACAACTTCTGCTTTCACAAAACTGTATTCTGCCATCTTCAGGTTTTCATTTCCCAAAAGCAGATAACAGCTCCCATCTTTATGCATCACCAATACGCTTTCTTCAAACCTCGGCTCAAATCCCGTCAAATAAGCGAAGTTTGCCCCGTGTTCCCGATCCCCGTAGATAACCAGCGTATCCAGCCCTTCCTCTTCCATTTTCCCAAGAACCTTCCGAAAATGCTCGTCCATCGTCTCTTCCGTCAAATCCACCGGAATATAATCCCGGTTCCCTTCCGGTTCTTCGGTTCTGCCATAAACAATCTCCATATCCAAGCCCCTGCCATTCCCGATTGGTCTACTGCAGCCCATATAGCCGCGCCGCATTGTCATGCAAGATCCCTTCGATCTCCTTTTCCGAGAACATCGGCCATCCTGCGTTTGCACATATCTTGTTCATCCCATGGCGGATTAAGTCGATCCATTCCAGCAGATCCTGCGTGGGGTTTTCATGGAACAGATCGTTGTCCGCCGCCACAAAATCCGAAGCAAACATGACCCGGTCCAGTACGCCCAGCTCTTTTGCCAGCACCATGTTCCACGTCATCCAAAGCGGGCGTTTATAAAGCATCGCCAAATCCGTCCAGAGATTCTCGTCATTTACCATCATCGTAAACAAATACTCGCTGAAAGGATAACCGATATGCTCCACCACGATTTTCATATCCGGGAAATCGAACGTGACATCATTCAGGTTTTCCATTTTTGCAAATTTCGTATGGGCCAGCACCGTAGGCCCTCCTGCTGCGGAATGATGGTACTGCACCACCGCCCCTTCCGCGTTGGCCAATTCATAAAAAGGATACATCGCCCTGTCGTTGGAATGGAACTGCCCGTATGGCGGCGTAAATAAGATTCCTTTATAACCGCATTCGGTAATTTTCTTTTCCACGTAATCATAATTTTTCTGGCAGAACCTTCCGGCGCTGTCGATCGGCTCCACGCTGCAGAACGGGATAAAAAACTCCGGATATTTTGCAAAAGCCCGTTCCACTGCGATCTCCCCGAACTCGGAATGCCAGATCCGGTGCATATCCTGCCCCATGCATACGCAATGCCCTATCCCTGCATCCTGCATCCATTTTACCAGCTGGTCGATATCCGTATCCGATGGAATCGACTGACCGAGGGCGTCATAAGTGGGCTTGTCAAAGCACCTTGTATCAATCAGATGCATATGTGAATCAATAATCATACTGTTATCCTCCATTTCCTCTTCTGTTTTCGCCGCAGCCCTTACTGGTTAATGTCGAACTCGGCTGCATTTTCTGCTGTCAGAAGCACAGGGGATAATTCCACCATGTCTTCCGGGCCGCTTCTCTTGTAAGAACCATTGAAAATATTCTCGAGGGAATCCACGCACTGGGTCGCCATCTTGGAAGGAGACATGCCGGGGCTCGCATACAGCTTGCAGTCCGTCCCTACGTTCTGCATCAGTTCCTGCTGTTCCGTCGTCGCATCATATCCTACCACATAAACATCTGTTTTTTCCGCATCCTGAAGAGCGTTATAGGTTGCCATCGTACATTCCGACCAGTAGCAGAAGAACCCGTCCGCGTCAGGATATGCCGTAATCATATCGGTCGCCCATATATAGCATCCGTCTGCCGTCTTATCCTGGGAACGGTTCAATATAATCTCCGCATTCGGGTAATTCTCTTCCATATAAGAGGTAAAACCTTCGATCCGGCGTGTGCTGGAGGAAATAGACGGGTCATCTTCAAAAATAACAATCTGGGCATCCTCTTTCCCTTCCAGCGCTTTCATCATCTCTTCCGCTGCCATCTGTCCGCCCCTCGTATCGTCATATCTTACTGCGGCATCTTCCACGCCCGCGCTCGCCAGGCAATCATATCCTACAATCGGAATCCCGGCCGCCTGCACTTCTGCCACAAGGTCGTTTGCCCCGTCCGCATCGATGGCCGTATAAATAATGCCGTCCACTTTCTGGGTAATCAAATTCTCAATAATCGTATATTCCTGCGCCCAATCCCCTTTCGGATCCATAATAACGCATTCCCAGCCATTTGCCTTGATCGCCTCTTCCGCCGCATGGGAAAAGTCAACGGCAAATGTCTCCGCCATATCCCACGGCACGATAGCGATCGTCTTGCTGCCTTCCGCGCTGTCCGCCTCATTTTCTTCTTCTGCCGCTGTTTCCGCCGCAGGCGCTGTTTCCGTTTCCGCTTCTTTCGGCGCGTCCTGCCCGCATCCCGCTAAAAGAACTGCCGCCATGCCGATTGCCATAAATAAACTGATCATTCTTTTTTTCATAAACCCACCATACCTTTCTTATCTTTCTTATTTTTCCCTGCTGGACACCTTGTGGAACCATTGCGCATAAAATACAGCCGCAACCATCAGGCATCCTCTTACTACCAGCTGCCAGTTGGAACCAATAAACATCAAGTTCATGCCGTTCGTAATCATCCCCATCATCAGTGATCCCAAGAATACACCGATCGCCAGCCCTTTTCCGCCGCCAAGGGATACCCCGCCGATGGCGCAGGCCGAAATAGCGATTGTCGTATACCCGGTAGCCGCGTTCGGCGTCGCCGATCCCACCCGGGCGGTAGACAAGATTCCGGCGATACATGACAGAGCCGCGCTGATCACATAAGTAGAAAATCGGATCGTCTTTACATTGATCCCGGAAATATACGCCGCCTGGTAATTGCCGCCAATCGCATATATTTTCCTTCCATAAGCCGTTTTCCCAAGCACCACTGCCAGCACGACAAACACCAGCAGCAGGATCCAGATGGATACCGATATCCCAAGTATCTTCCCTGCGCTCAGATTTTTAAACGAAGCCGGAAGAGATGTCACCGCGCTGTTATTGCAGACAATGTACACAAGCCCCCGCACCGCCGTCTGGGTTCCCAGCGTGACGATAAAAGGATCGATTTTTGTCTTTGCCACAATCAGCCCATTGACGATGCCGATCAGACTGCAGACCGCCGTAGCGATCACAATCGCTAAAAATAAATTTGTTTTGATCCCCAAAAATCCGTCCGTCACAAGCAAAGCACAGACCGTCCCCCCCAATGCGCACGTAGATTCGATGGAAAGATCAAACGTTCCGTTAATCAGCGGAAAAGCCAGCGCGCATGAAAGAATCCCGTAAACAACAATCTCCTTTAGAATATTATTGATGTTTGGAATAGTGAGAAACGTGCCGCTCTTTGCCTGAACAAAAATGGAATAAATAAGGATCAGGCAGATCAGCCCCGACAGTTCAAAATATTTGGAGTTCTTCACGGCGCTCCCTATCGATTTCTTATTCTTCATATCAACCTCCATTTTCTTTATGGGACAGCGCCAGCTTCATAATCGCCTCTTCGCTGGCCTCCTCCATCGTCAGTTCTCCTGACAGATGCCCTTCATGCATGACGAGGATGCGGTCGCTGATTCCCAGCAGTTCCGTCATTTCCGATGAAACGACGAGGATGGACAGCCCTTCCCCGGCCAGATCGTTAATGATCTTATAGATCTCCGCCTTTGCTCCGATATCAACCCCTCTGGTCGGTTCATCCAGCAAAAGAATCTCCGGCCTGGATGCCAGGCACTTGCCAAGGACGACTTTCTGCTGGTTGCCCCCGCTCAGCGCGGAAACCATCAAATTCCTCCCCGGAGTACGGATCTTTAGTTTATGAATATACTCATCGCATGCCCCTGTTTCTTTTTTCCTGTTCATGAACCCAAAGGAAGATGCCTTTTTCAAAATGCTTAAAATCATATTCTGCAAGATCGACTGGCTTAAAATCAGCCCCTGGTCCTTCCTGTCCTCCGGCACCAGGGCAAACCCTCTGCCCAATCCTTCAATCGGCGATTTATTTACGATTTTCTCGCCCCGCAGGATAATTTCGCCTTCGCACGGGTCCACCCCGAAGACTGCCCGCAGCAGCTCCGTCCGCCCCGCGCCTACAAGCCCGGCCACCCCAAGGATTTCCCCCTTCCGCAGCTGGAAAGAAATATCTTTGATCCTGTGGTTGGTCAAATGCCTCACTTCCATCACCGTATCCCCTATCCGGTTGGTCTTTTCCGGGAATTGCTGTGACATCTGCCGCCCGATCATCATCTTCACGATTTTATCCACCGTGGCTTCCTTCACCGACAGCTCGCCGGCATTTTCCCCGTCCTTCAGCACCGCGATCCTGTCCCCTACCGCAAACACGTCTTCCAGCCTGTGCGAAATCAAAATGACCGCCACCCCGTCGTCCCGCAGCTTTCGGATAATCCGGTACAAGTTCTCCGTTTCCTCCACCGTAAGAGGCGCCGTCGGCTCATCAAAGATAATGATTGACAATTCATGGGACATCGCTTTTGCAACCTCGATCAGCTGGCGATTTGCAATGCTGTACTGACGCACCAGCGAATTCGGGTTGAAATGGATATCCAGTTTCTCCAGCAGCCGAAGGGTGCTTTCCCTCAGCTCCTTCGCATCGATCAAGCCGCCTTTCGTCTTATATCTTCCGGCAAAAATATTTTCCGCAATCGTCATATCTTCGATTTGAATCAGTTCCTGATGCACCATGCTTATGCCGAACCGAAAAGCGTCTACCGGCTTTTCGATCTCCACTTTTTTTCCTTCTATAAAAATCTCGCCATCCGTAGGCTTCTCCACTCCGGCCAGAATCTTCATCAAAGTCGATTTTCCTGCTCCATTTTCCCCGCACAGGCAAAGCACTTCCCCGCGTTTGAGGCAGATGCTGACATTTTTCAATGCATGAATGCCGCCATAGCTTTTGTCTATATTTTTCATTTCAAGGATATCATCCCCCATGCCGCTCCCTCCTTTCCTCTTTTTTCTGATAAACAATTTTACCAGTAGAACTAAAACCATTTTCTTCCATTTTCTATTTTTATCACCTTCCCTTTTTCTCTTCGTTGTTCGCTTGTTCTTGATAAATATGATAAACATGGTGCATTATTTATCACAAGCACTTTTTATCCGTCATTTTTCATAGTATTTTGACATATTTTTTAGTATTTTTATCTATTGACACCAATTTATTTCAATTTTATACTTTAACATAACTATTTATATATATTTTTTCATTCAAAAAACAGCTTGTTCTTACTATAATTAATTAAATGGTAAATATTTACCTAAAACTATACCGGAGGGGAATATTCATGGAAAATAAACAAGTAACCTTACAAACAATCGCCGATATGGCGCACGTATCAAAAGCTTTGGTTTCCAGAGTATTAAACAACAGGGAAGTACGCGTATCCCCGCAAAAAAGGGCGCAGATCCTGCGGATCGCCAACGAACTGGATTATATTCCATCCGGGCAGATTCTTACCAACGCGGCAAACCCGGCCTTGCACAAGACGATTGCCTTCATACTCCCCCATCTGGATTACAACTTTATGTCAACGATGGCCGACACCGTAACCAGGGAAGCCTATGAGAACGGCTATTCCGTCATGATCTTTGATGCCAAAAACGACAGTTCGCTGGAAATGCGCTATTTGGACCTGTGCCATTCCTTACGGGTATCCGGCATCATCCTGGATTCTTTCAGCAGCGCCAACAACAAAAAGTACATCGAAAAATTGACGGAATGGGGCATTCCCTTCGTTTTTATCGACTGTTATCCAAACGTGCCTGACGTTTCCTTCGTTTCTTCTTACAACAAAGAAGGAATGTTCCGGCTGACGGAAAGCCTGATCCAGCGCGGACATAAAAATATTTTAAGCATCATTCAGGACAAATCGACGCTGACCAATGTTTCCATGCAGCGTCTGAACGGATATTTTGAAGCGATGGACAAGCACGGGCTGACGGGGTACAACGAAATCATATACCCGGACAGGGAATACGGCATGCAGCCCATCTATTCCCTGATGAATTCCTCCGTGGAATTCACCGCCTTCATTATCCATACGGCTTCCGACATCCGATACTTTTGCGAATTGATCCCCTCTACCAAATATGCCGAAAAGCTCCGTTTTGAAATCGGCGCTTTTGATGATTTTAATATTCCCTTTAGCGACTATATTACCCGCCGCAATGCGGATATTTATAACCGTATTGTCAGCGTGATCTCCCAACGGCCGAAAGAAATTGCTTCCCAGGCAGTGCATATGCTGTTGGAAAACATAAAAAAAGGGGAAGCCTTTTTACCGAAGCAGATATTTATTGATTGTGATTTGATTTATTTGGCGGATGAACAGAGAAATAAGCTGTAACATATCCCGCCTGCCCAGAAAGGAGTTTGTTATGAATACAAGCAACAGGATAGGTTTAAAGAAGTTAAATAGTTTATGCGTGATCGAAATCCCTTACGGGGATTTGAATTGGGGGCCGGATCCGGCACATAAGAGGCTCGGGATTTATTCGGATATCCAGCATTGGAAAAAATACCGGGAATTGGACGACTACCATTTATGCGGGATTTATGCGAAAGCGGCGGTCCCATACCGGGTGGAGGAGATCGTTTATGAACCCAGGGCGGAGGAAGAGGTTTATCTCGGCCTGACGCGGCAGGTTTCGGATGCCGTTTGCCATGGACTGGAAAACGGGGACGCTTTGCTGCTGGCCGGAGGGTACTGCAAAGATGCGGTCGGAGTCTGCGGCGGCATCCAGAGAGCGATCGGAACGGACAAAAAAGTGGGTATCATTTATTTGGATGCCCATAGCGATATGTCCACTCCCGCAGTGACTCACACGGGCATTCTGGGCGGCATGGATATGGCAGTCATTCTCGGGGCGGATATGCCGGAATGGCGGGAAGCCGCAGGTCTGCAGATGCCTTATGATGACAGGCTCGTGCTTTTAAGCGATTTCCGGGAAGCGGAAGTCGATGACGACGGCGCGCTGGAGATTATCCAGGGACTGCGGATCCAATGGCTGAAATCGGAAGAATTCGAGCAAAACGCTTTATGGGAAAAAGCGGTCAGAGAACTGGCAGACCGCGTAGATGCGATTTATCTTCATATTGACGCAGATATTTTGAACCACAAGCATGTACCCAATGCTGCCTGCGTCGCCGAAGGCGGCCCTTCCATCGATACGGTGATGCGCAATATCAGAACCGTGATGGAAACAGGAAAGGTTTTGGTGTATGGGACTTACGGCTTTTATTTTGACACCGATGTCCCCGGACAGGATTCCCTGACATTGAGCGGGTTACGGGTAGTATCCGCCGGACTGGACAGCTGGAAAAAGATGCCGGACTGCTTTCCCTGCGCATAAACGCCGGGATCAAACCCTTGTCACAATCACTTCGCATTCTCCTTCCACCCGGTACGCCTTCTCCGATTTCGGCAGAAAGATGCTCTCTCCCGCCCCAAATCCCATGCTTTCCACATCCTCATCTTTCACGGAAAGGCGACCGGAGCCGCTGATACAGACTATGGAAGTAAAAGATTCCTCCGAAAAAGCTAATTCCGCTTCCCCCTTGATCTTATACAGCACAGAGATAAAATATTTGCAGCAGCAGAGCTGGCGGGCTTCGTACTGCCCCCCTTTCTCTGTCTCTGCTTCCAGCTTCTGCGGCATATAGGGACGGCAGTCCATCACGTCCAGCGCCTTCCCTATATGAAGCTCCCTCAGATTCCCAAAACGGTCCTTTCGCCCATAATCATATAAACGATACGTACACGCGGAACTCTGCTGTATTTCGCAGATCAATATCCCTCCTCCGATGGCATGCACTGTCCCCGACGGGATAAAATAAACGTCCCCTCGGCTCACCGGAATCTTATTCAGCACCTCCGTCACCGTATTCTCCCGGATTCTTTTTTCCACTTCATCCCTGGAAACCTCCTTACGGAAGCCGCAATAAATGAAAGAATCCGGTTTCGCATCCAGGACATACCACATTTCGTTTTTTCCGTACTCATCTTCCTTTTCCAAGGCATATTCATCATCCGGATGCACTTGGACGGAAAGGGACTCCTTCGAATCGATGAATTTAATCAAAATCGGAAAATTCGCCAGAGAACGGCATTTCCATCCCCAGCTTTCCTTTCCTATCTTGTCCAGATATTCGCCAAAAAGCATCCCTTTATGCCGCCCGCTCGCCACCATGCTCTGCCCCTCTGCATGGGCAGACAATTCCCAGCTTTCCGCCACAATATCATACTCGCATTTTTTTCCATATATCTCTTTCAGGCGAGTCCCTCCCCACAGATAATCTTTAAATGCAGGAAGGAGTTTTACATAAGGCTCAATCCGATAACCCAGATCCGCTTCCGTCAGATCCCTGCTTTCCGCCGGAATCATATCGTCTTCCGTTACATTCTCCCCCGTGGACACTTCGATGATCAGCAACGGCACCGTCCCGATATTGGACACCTGATGAACCATATTTTCCTTTACATTCACCACATCCCCCATGCCATAGGTTCCACCCGCTCCATCCAGTTCGATCCTGGCAGTCCCGGACACCAGCGACCAATGCTCGCTTCGGTATCTATGGCTATGGGCATAAATCGTTTTTCCTGGATGGATGGTTATCCGCTTCACGCGAAAAGCCTGGTCATCCACCAAAAGCTCATAGCTCCCCCACGCCCGGTAGACAATACGGCTGCTTTCCAGAAACGCGCTCATCTGCGGATTTTCCTGCACAATATTCTTCAGCGCGTCAGACTTTCCCTTCTGCCCCACATATACCGCATCCTGCGTATTCACAATCAAAACATCCTTCAGGCCGTTCGCAACCACCGTGCTGCGGCCGCCCTGGTTAATAATCTCCGTATTCTCGCAGCGGTAAGCGATCTGTCTGCCGCTGTCCATCTGTTCCAGCTCCGTTGCTTTCAGATCCTCCAAGCTGCCGATGTCCTTCCACCCAAAGCTGCAATGGATCACTTTCGCCCTCTGCGTATGCTCAAATACCGATTTTTCTATCGCAACGGCCGGCACCCCCGCCAAAACTTCTTCCGTATATAAAACCGCGTTCTTTACATGCCTTCTCTTTTTATAGGCATCCCTGCATGCCTGTTCCAGATCCGGGGAATATTTCTTCAGTTCCTGGAGCATATTCCCTACCTGAAACATAAAAATACCGCTGTTTACCAGATAATCGCCGCTGGCTAAGTAAGCCGCCGCCTCCTGTCTGTTCGGTTTTTCTGTAAATTTCAGCACATCCTCTCCCTTGCAGCGCAAATACCCGAACCGTTCCTCCGGTTCCTCAATATCCATGCCAAAAGTAACGAGACAGCCTTCCTTGCTCAGTTCTTTCCCCCTCAGAACCGCATCTTTATATTCTTCCCCCTCCACCAGCTGGTCGGTAGGCACCACCATTACGATCTCAGACAACGGGAACTGCATACAAGCAAGAATAATCGCCGCCGTCGTTTTGCGCCCCACTCCTTCCAAAATGCAGCTATGGGTCAGACCCTGGAATACACCCAGCTGATTCTCCGCAATAAAATGGTACTCTTTATTTGTCACCACCACGAATTCCTCGCAGAATGGCAGGTTCCTGCTGATCGTCTCCTGAAACATGGAATGGTTTTTCTGCAATTTGATAAACTGTTTGGGATAACTCTTTCTGGACAGAGGCCATAAGCGGTCTCCTTTTCCTCCTGCCAACACGATGCATTTCATGATTTCGTTCCTTTTCTGTTTTTTCCGGTACTCTTTTTCTATCTTAACATAAATGCAGGACAAGTCAACACTCCCGCTCAAACGGTTCTGGAAAATGATTTAGGCGGGCGGCACAGGCGCGGCTTGTCGGAGGGGGCATCAGGAAGGCCGAAACAGCAAGAGGGGCTGGAGGCGACTATTGTGCTGGGGCTTCCAATCAGATTTCACTAATGAAATGGGATGTGGTTATCAAACCGATCGGGTCGGAAGCAAGAGGCATCCATGCCTCAGCTTCCTGACATTGCCATCCATGGCAATGTCACCCTGTGTTCTTAAACATTTCATAAGTGAAATGGCTGATTGTACGCAACAGAACAATAGCCGCCTCCAACCCCTCTTGCTGTTCCGGCCTTCCTGATGCCCCCTCCGACAAGCCGCGCCTGCGACGCCCGCCTAAATCATTTTCCAGAACCGCCTCATATAGCAAATTTCCATATGCGGGTCTGTGCATAAAAAATTAGGAAGGTGTCATTCTCTGCCTGGCAGAAAACACACCTTCCTAATTCGCGCTTTAAGAATAAATACAAAACCTAGCTTTTCATTATGTATTAACATATTGAAAACTGGAGATTATGTTAATTATTATAAACGAACCGGCTGATTTGTCCATACTTTCCCGTTAAACGTCATTGTTTTCCGACAAACGTTGCGTTGATGTGGTATAAGAAAAGTTGACACCACATTCTCAAGGATATGTGTTATACTGTCAAAAAGGCATTGGGAATATGAAGCCGATCCTCCAGAAGAACGAATCCAAATTCCTGATGAATTTGAAACCACTCTTTCCAAAGACGGATATACAGCAATTTTTACAGACGAAAAATTTGAGGAACTGCAAGCTGGAGCAAAAGAAGCCATTGAAGGAAAATTTTACAAAAAAGTTTTAGAACAGCAGAAAAAGAAATAATCAGCACCATGACAATATAATATACTTAACCGGGCAGCCGGGGGACGTGTTCTCACCTGATCCGAGTTCTGCGGAAGGGGTGATTATTATGACTACATATGAGGAAATGCAGATTATACTTACTATTGCTCTACTGGTAGTTGCAATTCTGAATTTGAAAAATAAGAAATAGCCGTCCTGTTCTTTGGCGAGACTGACAGCTATTCTTAAATAGTTCTATGTTGCGCCGGGTCGGGTGACTGCATTCACCTTCCGGCTGTCCTGTTAAGTATATTATAGGTCATAGTTCTTGATTTTTCAACCACCATTTTAATGTGTTTTGCTATCTACAAACAGCCTGTAACACCCATATGAGATCATATAGCTGCTTTTATTGCATTGATATAGGATTTCAGGCTGGTACAAAAAAATAACCATTCCTACCCCTTCCGCAGCCGCCGCACGGCCAAAACGGAAAGGAATGATTGCGCTTTCCATCCAACGGGAAAGACTACGCCGCTTCCTATCTGCTATGCACGCAGCTTTATAAAATGCGCTTTGTGGATATAAAGAAAAGCCATTTACAAGGGGTTGATGATAAGATCATTAAAAAAATTGTCGGCCACAAAGGACAGTCAGTAACGGAAACAGTCTACACCCATTTTGAAATTCAGGAACTTTTGGGGAAATCCGCCAAAAAACACGCCGGAAATCAACACATTTGTATCGATCACAATTCTCATACTCGCTTTTTCCTTCTAACTAACTTGACAATACCATCAACATCATTTTCATCATAGCCAACAGACATTGCCCATTTCTGCGCTTCATCCAAGGAAGCTTCAAACTCTTCTGCGGAAGGAAGTATTATGCCATAATGCAAAAATATATGCAAGGCAAAATACCGGCTGATTTGTCCATACTTTCCCGTTAAACGTCATTGTTTTCCGACAAACGTTGCGTTCCCTCCTCATAACGGTGGTATATTTTTACCAATCCTCCTCTGCGCCTGACCGATACCGGCACGCTCCGGGCATCCTTCAAAATCACACTGTCACTGTCTATTCTCTGCACATAGTCGAAATTTACGATATAAGACTTATGGCACCTGTAAAATGCATTGCCCAGCTGTTCCAATAAATAATCCATTGTCTTGCGCACGGTGGAATAAGTATCCTTTTTATAAATAATCGCTTCGTCGCCAAATGCCTCTATATAATAAATATCCTCAAACGGCACCCACTTGTCTTCCCCTTTGATCGTCAGTCGCAGACCGCTGGCCGGCTCTATTTCCTGCAGAACATCCCCGACGGCCTCTTCCAGTTCTTTCGCCATATCTTTCCAAAGCACATAGCGGAATACCCCTATCCGAAATGCGTCTTTTAAAAATCCCATCCCCTCTGCCACACAGATAATTCTGCCGGCAGCATTTTTCAGCCTGCGCATTTCCTCCGGCTTCAGATCGTCCGCGCCGTCCCCCTTTACAAACAAAATAATAAGACCAAAAACTTTCCGGCTGTTCATCATCCCTGCCATGTTCTGGTAAGAAGTCAGCTGGCACTCAAATCTCCCGTCACTTTCCATAGCCGCAGCGACCCTTTTTTCTGCCTCCTGCGGTATCCGGCTCCCACAACTCGAAGCAATGGCAACATGCACCAGCCTCAAGCTTTTTTTACTGCTCTGCTTCTTCATATGCCCCCATTTTCTTAAATTGAAAAGCGGCGGTATTGTCTGCAATTCGCTTAACAATACCGCCGCTTCATTACCTACATAAAACCAATACTCATTAAAAACTAATACCATCATATCACTAATGATTATGGATGTAAATAATTTTTTTATTTTTTTTTGAAATTTATGAAAAAAATACCCGAAAAAAAGTTTTTTTCTCTCCCTCTATGATGTTGACAAATCAACTTCTATGGTATATAGTCTCTTTGTTGAGCGATCAACTTTTTGTTTGAAACTACCAGCTTGCGAGGCAGCCATGATAAACCGATTTGAGAATTTCGCGACCACCATCGCGCAAATTTACAAAAACATCCAAAAAATCAAAAAATACCATATGCGGTCGCTCGGCCTGAAAAGCACTTATGTTATGTGTCTCCACCACCTCAGCCGGGTTCCCGGCGGCCTTACCGCCGCTGACCTGTGTCGGCTGTGCAAGGAAAATAAGGCCGGCATTTCAAGGATCCTCTCCGACATGGCCCGGGAGGGGTTTATCCGCTACGCCGCCGAAAGCGACAGCAGAAAATACCGGGCTAGGGCCATGCTTACCAGCACCGGCCGGAAATACGCCCTCCAGATCAACGAACGGATCGAGGCCGCCGTCGCCAGCGGCAGCCTGGGGATTACGGAACAGGAACGGGAGATTTTTTATCGCGTCCTCTTCCGCATTGCCGAAAATTTAAACCAGATTTGCATAGAATTAGCAGAAAGGACCGAACCAGAATGAAACCATGGAAAAAATTTTATTGCAGGACATTCCAAACCGCGCTCAAAATCGCGCTGCCCTTCCTTCCTTACAGGAAGCCCCGGATCATCGGCAGCGTCAAAAACATCCCTGACATCCTGTCCAAAAAGCACTGCGGCCGCGTCCTGATCGTCACGGACCAAGGCATTCAAAAAGCCGGGCTTACCAAGCGCCTGCAAAAAGCGCTTTCTGAGAGCGGCATCCCCTATTCCATTTATGATAAGACAGTAGCCAACCCGACGACAGCGAATGTGGAAGAAGCCATGGAAATGTATATTTCCGAAGGCTGCAACGCCATCATCGGTTTTGGCGGCGGCTCCAGCATGGACTGCGCCAAAGCCCTTGGGGTGCGTATCGCCAGGCCGAAGGCTTCCCTTGCAAAAATGAAAGGTATCTTAAAAGTACATAAAAAACTGCCGCTTCTCATCGCCATCCCCACGACAGCCGGAACCGGAAGCGAAACCACTCTGGCCGCCGTCATCACCGATGCCGAAACAAGGCATAAATACGCGATCAACGACTTTCCGCTCATCCCCAGATATGCCGTCCTGGATCCCAAAGTCACAGTAAGTCTCCCGCCTTTCATCACGGCCACTACCGGGATGGATGCCCTTACCCATGCCATAGAAGCATACATCGGCCGATCCACTACCCCCGGGACAAGAAAGGATGCCCTGCTCGCCGTCAAACTGATTTTTGAAAACCTGGACAATGCTTACTCGGACGGAAGCAACATTGAAGCACGCCGGAATATGATGAAGGCTTCCTATTATGCCGGATGCGCCTTTACCAAATCTTATGTCGGCTATGTCCACGCAGTGGCACACTCCCTCGGCGGGGAATATAATGTCCCCCACGGCCTGGCCAATTCTATCCTGCTCCCGTTTGTACTGGAAGCTTACGGGGCGGCCATCCATAAAAAACTGGCCAGCCTCGCCGTTGAAATCGGAATCGCTGGCAAAGACACGCCGAAGGAACAGGCGGCCTCCGATTTTATCCTGGCAGTCAGGGAAATGAAAAAACGTTTCCAGATCGGCGATACCGTCGGTGAAATCAAAGAAGAGGACATTCCAAAACTTTCCCGTTACGCAGACAAGGAAGCCAATCCTCTTTATCCCGTCCCCGTATTAATGGATGCGAAAGAATTGGAACCATTTTATTATATGCTTATGGAACACTAAAACACCCTGCCGCCAAACAGAAAGGAAAACCGCCATGAATGAAACGGACATCAAAAATATCGTAACAAAACAACGGGCTTTTTTTCATACCGGCGCTACGCTGGACGTGAATTTTCGGATACAAGCCTTAAAAAGACTGAAGCTCTGCATCCAGAAGCAGGAACGCGCCATCAGCGAAGCGATCCAAAAGGACCTGGGCAAAAGCGGGTTTGAAAGCTATATGTGCGAGACAGGGCTGACTCTCAGTGAAATCAGCTATATGATCCGGCATATCCGCTCCTTTTCCCGGGAAAAAACCGTGCATACCCCGTTGGCGCAGTTCCATTCCAGGAGCTATACCAAGCCGTCCCCTTACGGCGTCGTGCTCATCATGAGTCCCTGGAATTATCCTTTCCTGCTCACCATGGAGCCGTTGGTGGATGCGATTGCCGCCGGAAATACGGCAGTTTTAAAGCCGAGCGCCTATTCCCCCCATACCAGCGCGCTCATGCAGAAAATCATCGCCGAATGTTTTGACGGAAAATATGTCTCTGTCGTCACAGGAGGCCGCGCGGAGAATACATGCCTCTTAAAAGAACAGTTCGACTATATCTTCTTTACCGGGAGCCAGGACGTAGGAAAAGAAGTGATGAAACAGGCTTCCGCCCACCTTACCCCTGTCACGCTGGAACTCGGCGGCAAAAGCCCTTGTATCGTAGAAAAAAGCGCCAACCTCAAACTGGCGGCAAAACGCATCGTATTCGGCAAATTTTTAAACTGCGGACAGACATGCGTTGCCCCCGATTATATTTACTGCGACGCTTCGGTCAAAGACCGGCTGTTGTCGGAAATAAAAAAACAAATTCGACTCCAATTCGGCAGCAATCCCCTGGCAAATGAAAACTATGGGAAAATCATCAATGAAAAACATTTTAACCGAATCCTGAGCCTGATCGTCCAGGAAAAAATCGCCCATGGAGGAAATGCTGACCCAGCGGCTCTCCGCATCGAACCGACCGTCCTGGACTCTGTCACGTTCGGGGATGCCGTCATGCAGGAAGAAATCTTCGGCCCCGTTCTTCCCATACTCACCTATGATTCCCTGGACGATGCCATACAGACGATCAATTCCATGGCAAGCCCCCTCGCCCTCTACCTGTTTACCTCCGATAAACAGGCGGCAAAGAAGGTGACTTCCCGTTGCGGCTTTGGCGGAGGCTGCATCAATGATACCGTCATCCATCTTGCCACCAGCGAAATGGGATTCGGCGGCTTCGGCGCGAGCGGAATGGGCTCCTACCACGGAAAAGACGGCTTCTCCACCTTTTCCCACCGCAAAAGTATCGTGGATAAAAAAACCTGGCTGGACCTCCCCATGCGTTACCAACCTTACCAGGACGTTTATAATAAAATAGTGCATTTGTTTTTGTCTTAAAACAGCATTGGAGGCAGATGCCCGAAAGTGGATCCTCTGTTCTTTATGTTGCCGGTCTCGGAACGGGAGGACGGGATTCCACTTTCTCTATGGCTTCTGCGAGCTGGCGTCTCCACTGATCCGGCATGCCGATGTAGTTGTACATCAGGAACCGAGTATCAACCACAATGCCTTGCACACGCTCATAATTTTGGGGGTCAGGCTTCCAATTGCCGACAGCCTCGCCGATATTTCCGATATTGTCTGTAACACATGGTATCGGATTGCCGTCAGCCCCCAATTCAAAGAAAGGATTATCTTCGCGATTGAACGGCATAATAAACGCGTTATACAAATTGGCGCTCGGCACTCCCATGGCGCGTTCTATGTACTCCCCATAGGTAATCTGCTTGTTGATATCGGGACCATTCGGCAAATGATCAGGGCTGCCGCTGTATCCATATCGGTACCATTTTGCGTCCAGCACATAAACCTTGCCGTTGTAAATCATTATGGTATCCGGCTGCAACGGAGCTTTCGACTTGTTTGGGCCATAATCGAGCAGCCACCTGGTGCGCGGGAAATAGCAATCCTTGTCCTCAATTCCGAATGCCTTATCAATCATTTTCTCCCAAATACGCTCAAAGAAATCCGTGCCGAAAAAGTATTGCTTTTCGGAAGACTTCCCGTCCATATATTTCATCATGGATACCATAGCCGAAAACAGTTCCTGCTCCACGTCATTATGTGTGGATGCCAGTTTCTTTTCCAATATATAAATGGCTTCTCTGTTATCCGGATGAGGTCCCGGCTTCTCCGGCATATAAGGAACATAGAGCCATCCCATCTTATCGAACGCCTCGTACACGCAATATCTGTGAATCTGCGTAATTTTCTTGTCTGCATTGGGAGTAACAGAGCGAACCGTCATGTTTGTGAAAATCAGGGAGCCGTTCTTCTGCACCAGCGCTCTCTGTTCCCGAACCGTACGGGGCCATGATGCGCTGCCCTTGGTATCCGTCTTGAAACGCGGATCCGTTTCCATATAATAACGGCCTTTCCGCAGGAAATCTCGTATCACCTTAAGGTAAGCATGCATCGGGAAGCCAACGGTTCCCGGCGGCACAAGCTTTGATTCCTCTATCAGTTTGTCCTCTTTCCTGAATGCGGCAAGCACGCATAACAGATTGTTTATATCCGCACGGAGATCATCGTCATTCGGCGGAAGCTGGTAGCCTATCGGAAAATAAATCACTGCATCATCCGTATCCGCTTTTACGCCGACAAAGCGGTCTCCTTCGCCATTCTTATTGACATGACAGCGTTCTCTAATACTCTTTTGTAAATCCATAGCAGCTGCCCACCCCGCTTTCCATTTGGCACATCATCATGCCTGCGTATCAGGATAAAGAGAGGTCCGAACAGCCGGTTTGAAAATCTTGAACCGCTCACGCCCTTTTGCATACACGAAAGAGCGGATGACTTGTTCCAAACTCTCCATGTGATCGGTATCAAACAATGCCTCCGGATTAAATTTAAACGCATCATCCCACAAATATTTGATGACTTTCTCCGAAAACATACGGTTGTGCTTAAGCGCCTCCCTGATCATAGCAAGCCTTTGCTTTTTATCTTCCGGCATGTCCCCAGCCGCTTCATTACGCAGAAGAGAATTGTATTCCGTAAGGAGCAAGTCATATCCCTCCGAAGGTACCGCGCTCTGGTCAAAAATCACATCGCTTTCATGTATGAAATAAACGCCCAGCCTTTTATCCTCTGCAGATGCCATCTTCGCCTTGTTGGCAACAATAATGCCGTTGATCGTTTCGCAGAATTTCTGCCAGGTAACTTCAGTATCAAGAATCCGCGCGTTGGCAAGGGATGGCCGAACATGATCAAAGTTATTCTCAACCAGGCGCATCCTCCATCTGCGCTGGAACGCCGTATCAAGCGTGAACACGTTCTGGTCGGAAGTATTCATCGTACCTACAATAGAAAGGTTGGAAGGAATGCGCACCTTGTGAGCGGGATCTCCGTATATTTTCTCTGCCATATATTTGTGCGTGATTCCGTACTCGCTTGTACCCGCTGCATAAGCAATCCCTTCCACTGTCTTTGGCTCGACCATCCTGTCGAGCAGCTGGAACACCTCGCCAAAAATTGCCGGCGCGTTGCCGCGGTTCACTTCTTCAATAATGAGGATATGCTCCCGCAGCGGATGTCGATATGCATCTCTTAGGATTGCGGTGAAGGGACCAGGCGTAAACTCGTATGTAACTTGCTTTTCCGCATCAACAACAGGGAGGATTTGTCCAATAAAATCTGCATTTGTATAATCCGAATGAAATACAAGCCGTTCCACAACACTGTCTTCATGGCAGTATTCATGCTCGATAGTCCAGCTCTTCCCAGAACCTGGAACGCCGTAAAGAAGAGTATTCGTTCCTCCTTGTAAGCGTTTTGCTTCATCTATTTCGCCTTCTTCACTCTTTTCTATAGCGGCATTTCCCCAAGAAGAAACCATGTTCATCATCAGCGACAGGATTTGCCGATATTGTTCACCCATTATATTAATAAACGACTCTGTCTGTTCTCTCGCATTGATCAGATCTTTCAATTCCGAAGGAACAGCCGCAAGCTTTGCGCCTGTTTTTGTCTCGAATGTCTTTTCCAGATATATTTGCTGTTTATCATGATCGAATCCTACACCGAACAGATAGCAGAAAGCTTTTACCGTGCCAGCAATATATCCGATAATTTTATCGCCTTCGGAAAGCGTTTCCAAAGGATTGGAATATCCTTTCAACATAAGCGACACGGCACACTTTTCACCATAACCAACCAGCGAGAAAGATTTTACTTTTTCCTCAAGAATCAGTATGTAATAATTCATTTTTCATCTCCTCCTGCGCTCATCGTGTCGATCGACAAAAGCATATATGTTTTCATTCTTGCAAGTCTTTTTTCTTCATCCCCATTGTTAATTTCGATATAATCCAAATATTCATAATCAGGCAGAATACTTTTATCGTCAATCAGCAAATCATACGCTGCCGTGTCCGCAGGAGATGTTTTTTTCTTCCTCTTTTGTCCAAGATACTTAACATACAGCCGCACTCGTTTATCCCGATAAATGACATCCAAAAAATAATCCATATCCATCCTATAAGGCTCCATACGGCCTGGGGTCAAGATTTCAACCCAATCTTTATTCTTCTGGAACACGATAACATCCCTGTGGCTAAAATCGAGATATAAAGCATAACCATTGCCATCTTCAACCTTCTCGATGAGTATTTCATCGCCGACATTTGCATTCATACGGCGAAAGTATTGCCCTAACCCCGATATTCGCTCTTGATTGTTTTGCCCGGTCTGGACATATTTAATATTCGAATTCTCAGGAGTATAAAGAACTCCTTCCACACGGTCAAATATAGTCATTGCTTGTTGGTTCTCCAATATGCAGGACAAATCGACATCCCTTGGAATAGCTATGTAGGTATCATTTGCGGTGCCTTCTCCAAGTTCCGTCGCATTCAACCGTTTCATAAAACTCTCAATTTTCATCCTTATCACCGCCCAGCAGTTTTATCAATTCATGTGCTATTCCTCTTGCCATTAACGGAGGCACAGCATTTCCAATCTGAATATATGTCTTTAAATAAGGCCCGAGGAAAAAATAATCATCCGGGAAAGACTGTACCCTTGCGGCTTCTCTTGGCGTCAGAGTCCTTGCCTCTGTCGGATGAATATGCGAATGGCAGTCCGAACGCAAATGCGCCGTAATTGTCCGGCATGGCCTGTCTGCATAAAGCTTAAAATATTTATCCTTAAACTTATCATTCCTATGCGCATAAGGCATAATATCGGCAATTTTAGGATCGGTAGCATCATCCCCTGGATTTAATCTTCGGTATATCTCATGGTTGACAGGGCTGCAGTATCTTGCTTTATGGTTATACACAAGCGGAATGCTCCTGTCATCATTTATAAGGCGAAGGTATTCGTTTTCACGACCATCAAACGGATTAACGTCAATCTTTCTCCCGGCCCCCTCAGTATCTAATTCCCCAACGCCCATAACTTCCGGCGGTTCCAAAGGTCTTACGCCTTCCAATGCGGCTGACAGGTTAAACACCGCTGCATTTTTCCTGTTCGCATCAATGGCCTTAAATATAAGCTCCGGCGTCTTGCCGGTTCTTTCCACGATATCATTCCTGATCGCAATATATATGAGCCTTTCCCGACTTTGCGCTACCGAAAAGTCAACAGAATTAAGAAGACTGTTTGTTACTTTATAGCGGTATTCCTGATCTCCTTTTTTTGCACATATGGATTCGTAATCTTCCACTACCTGATTTGCAACTTTTAACATCCCTCTTACATTTTCCATAACCACGATTTTAGGAGCAAGTTTCTCAATCGCTTTAATATAATATTTATACAGTTCGTTGCGGGGATCATTGATTACCCTGTGATGTTTGTTTGCAGAGCTAAATCCCTGACATGGCGGTCCTCCTATTACAATGTCTATATCCCCGGAAATATAGTCATCAATGCTGTCCACTATCTTCCTGATATCTCCGCATATGACGTTTTCCTCCGAAATTTCAGGATGATTATACTTATATGTTTCCATACAAAGCTCATCGATATCATTGGCGAAAACCACACGGCAGCCTTCTCTTATGAAGCCCAGGCTTAATCCTCCTGCGCCGCAAAACAAATCCACTAAACGCAGCTTTGTTGATTTTGACTCTTTGTACTGTAATTCTTTTCGAGCTTTTTCATTCAATTTCAGAAGATAGGAATCATATGTATTACGGTTTCGGGCTACAACTGTCCCGCACCTCATAAAATCTTTATATGTTTCTCCCTTAAGAAGCGCTTTCAAAAGATCGAGATCATCAGCCTGTTTGATAAAGCCCATTTCGATAAAAAGATCCACAGCGCCATCATCATAAGAAACATTCCATGAGATGCCTTCTTTTTTGGACACAGCCATCACGGTTTTTATAAAGATCTCGATCTTTTCTTTATAATAGCGCTTAGCCGCATTATCCCATTTTTTCAAGTCAGCAATTGGCTGATACATATATTTATTGCTCCTGTTCTATTTTTTCAAGCTGCAGCCGCACGGCATTTGCAATTGCTTCCGCCAGCATCGGCGGCACGGCATTTCCGATTTGCTTAAACTGTTCCGACCTTGAGCCTTCAAAAACAAAATCATCCGGAAACGACTGCAGCCTTGCAGCTTCCCTTACTGTAATGCTGCGTCCCTGGTCTGGATCAGGGTGTATAAACTGGTTTCCATCTTTATAAAGATGGGCAATTATCGTTCTTGCCGGCATATCCCACCATTGCACTTTGTAACTGTTGAAGAAAACACGCTTTTTCTCGTGTCCCAGATCCGGTCTATGTTCCAATAGCTCTAAAAAATTCCAATGGTTTTCTGCCATGGCCCGATACCGCTCGACATCCTTTTCGTTGTTCCTGCGGGCCACATGATCCCGCAGCTTCCTGTCGCTTCTCTTCCTGATTTTCTTAACATAGGGATTGCAAGAATCATATTTATTCGGGTAGTCCATGCTCTTTTCGCCCTGCCCTTGTTGCAGTTTTGGAAGATCGCCAATGGCATCTTTTACCGTTACATATTTTTTCAAGCCTTTCTCCACCTCACTTGGCGCGCCAGGCAAATAATGCGTCTTTTTTATCTCCTTATATACGTCCTCCGCCGCTATATTGATATCTTTCCTTACGCCGATTAGAATTACCCTCTTCCGTTCCTGCGGAACGCCATAGTTTGTAGCATTGAACACTATTGTATCCTCATCGCCTAATACCCGGTAATTTCTTCTAAGACGGCGAAGAATCATCTTGAAAATGCTTTTTCCTTTCACCTCTGTATCAAGCAATCCCGTAACGTTCTCAAACACAAAAAGCTTCGGCTTAAAATAATTCAAAACCTTAACATAATTTTCAAACAAATAGTTTCTTGGATCGTCTTGCATATTGTTCTCGTCTTTCGCTTTTCCCAAAGGCGAAAAACTCTGGCAAGGCGGCCCCCCAATAATAAGATCAACCGACTGTTCTCCAACAGCCTTCTTTATTTTTGCAAGAATGCCCTTCGAAGTAATATCTTCCTCCAAAACAGCCTTTTCCACATCATCATAGCCATAATACTTCATTCTCGTTTTCAACGTTTCACAAGCAAAATGGTCAATTTCTACATGAGCCAAGGCATTAAAACCCTGTGCGTAAAACCCTTCACTCAATCCGCCGCAGCCCGCAAATAAATCTATGAAATTATATTTTCTATCCAATCCGGCTGGATTCTTTTCATTCCATTCGCTCATATAAAATGCCTTCCTTTTTATGTGAACCGCGCATAAATTTTCAAAGTAATTGTACCTTAAACCCTCTTCTTTTACAATGGATTTTTATCCAATGCGCCGCAAAGCTTCTGGCAGCATCCTCTTTCCATATAAAACCTAACGCCCATCTTATTATATAGCTTCCCTGAATTATTCTTTTTTTCCAGCATCTTAAGCGAATTATGTATTTCGATCGCAATATCGTATGCCAAATTAACGGGAACCGCATTCCCGACTTGTTTATACTGTGATGAAACTTTCCCGCAAAATTCCCATTCATCCGAAAAAGTCTGGCATCTTGCATTTTCCCTTATAGTAAACGGCCTGGCCTCCAACGGATGACAGCGTTCTGTCTGCTTTTGTGACGGGGATGTTAATACTGTCAATGACGGTTCATCCAGGCTCATTCTTCGCAAAATTCCAGTGCGCCCTCCTTCCATATCCCAACAGCTTTTCATATATTCTTTTGCTATCTTTGGATCTATGTCTCTCCAGTACCCGCCCGCAGGAACCAATTCGAAAATTCTCCTCTTTTTCTCCCCATAAGGGATGTGCGGGCTATCCGGGCAGTCAAATAAAACATCCCTTAAAACCAGCTTATAGTCATGAGGCTTTGGAAAAGTATATTTTATTTTATCTGTCAAATCCTTCCTGATTCCAATTGTAACCAAGCGTTCCCCTGGCATCTTCCAATCCAAGTCTTTTTCCTGCATATGAAAATGCCTGACAGGGCGCTCCACCAGAAAGTAAGTCTAATTCCCCCCTGTCCAAATGAAAATATTCCTCCAAGTCTAAGCAAGAAATATTGGCGATATCATCATGAATGACATTCCAATCAGGCCTGTTTCTTTTCAATGTATCTGCCGCATCTTTATCAAATTCAATCAATCCAAGCGTTTCAAATCCTGCTTTTTCAATTCCCAATGCCAGTCCGCCAGCGCCAGCAAACAGCTCAATCGTATAAAACATAGCATTACCTCTTCTTTTTCAATAATACTATCATTCTATGTGTCCAATTATCAGGACTTGGTAAGCACCGTGGAAAAGCCACATCGCCGGGGGCTGTATGTCATTGGCATTTATCCCAAGAAGCAAACGATTTGCTTCGCGCTCTTTGCCGCACAATTCAGAGCCATTGATGGCAGAAAGGAATCTATTACAATGAAACTCCATATTGCTTTTCCATTTCCCTTTACCGGCAATGAGTACGAGGAATTTTTTGCTGAAATGCTGCACGAAATCGGAACCACTTGCCCGCCCAATGTTGCTGCAATTTATCTGCTGTCAACGACCCCGGAAACCCGTGTTCATTTCTGGAATATGGTAGACCTTGACGGCAATTTTGTAGATGATTGTTGGAACCGCTGGCAGGATTTGGCTGCAAATTTGGCATGCAACGGCTGCAGTTATCCAGAGCTTTCACCGGCCTATCTTTATAGTAGTCCGCTGGCTCCGATGTTCCGGAGTGCTGTTGATTATTGGTTTAGTAATCAGGAACAGGCTTAGAAAAAACCGGCAGCATGTTTGTGCTGCCGGTTCCCTCAATCAACTGGGGTTTTATCAATTACTCTCCACTATAAAGCTGACGCTTCCTTTTGCTCCTTTTCCTGTTACTTCAACTGTGTATGTTCCACTTTCGCCAATTTCAACATCAAACTCATTAGATGCGGAAATTTCGTTGTTCTCATAGATGGGTTCTTCCTCATCTTTCTGAATTTTTATTGATAAACTCCCCTTATTAACTATAATTTTTCCACTAATGATATCTCCAGATTCAACAATCAAGTCTTGCGTGTCTGTTGTATCTAACACGCTATACTCCATAATAAACTCACTGTCGTTTCCTATACGGCTACCATCAAATTTTGTACCACATGCAGTTAGAGATACCATAAGTGCTAATGCGCAAACTATCAATAAAAATTTTTTCAAAACGAATAACCTCCAATTCCGATTTGTCGCTAACACAATCGAGCATATCACCGTGAAACAGTCAAGTCAATCAGAATCTGTTGCACTTTTTGCCCCTGTCCTCGTGACAGGGGCTTTTTGCTTCTAAAACATAGTTGAATTTTTGTTATATCATATCTCAGAAAAATTTTGTAAATTATTCGATATTTTTCGGCAGGAACGCATATCATCTCCCAGTTCGCGCGATTGACACAAAAATCCTGGATGCAGGAACAGTCCCGGCCAAGTTGTTTCTGCTCCCTCTAGTCCAATAATCACAGTTTCCCAGCCACTCCAAGACCGTATGTCAGCGATGGTGCAAGAGGGCGAGGGACATAGTATTCTCCCCCGCCCTCTCGTACATACCAATCATATATAATTGGTCACAAATTATCATAAAATTGCGAAATAATACAACGAATTATCAAATATACAGAGCAAAAACCCGGTTTGCACAAACAGGATTCCTCCTGATCTTTTCATAAACAAATTCGAAACCCTTACCCCGGACTTTGTTTACCGCCTGAAAAACGCTTCCTTATGCGAAGCGTTCCTTTCTTTCCATTTTGTGTCGGAGCAAAAATAGAAAGGCATTGAGTAATGGTTTTATAAAGTGTTTTGTGGAAGGTATTATTTAAACTTTTGACGATTATGTATTTACCTTTGGTTCATACCCATTGCTTCCTCTAACGTATCATAAACTGGTATGTGTTCATCGAATACTTCTATTGTTGTCTCATAATACTGACCGCCTATGTATATATCATAGGTTCCATCCTTATTGTCTAAATAATAAATTTCTCCTTCTTTTCCACCCATACTACCATCCACATCCTCTTCATGTATCGCATATGGCTCGAAAGTCATTATGTTCGGGCATACTGCTATCATACATAATATTCCTGCCGATAGCAAAAAGCTAGCAGTAGTTTTCTTTCCACTTACCTCCTGATTCTTCAACATCAAGCTAATTCTCTTATGTATTTCAGACGGGCTTTCCTTTCGAAAACTAATTTCCCACTGATTTTCCCGTTTCCTTTTCACTCTGTTCCGCGCTACCTTAACCAAGCAGTCCACATATTCCAACTGCTCCATCTCTGACAATCCTCTCACCACCCGGAAATCTACGTTAATCTCCTGCATGCTGGACACCAGATCACCAAGCATATACACAAACGGATTCCACCAGTAAACCGCCCTCAAAGCTTCGCACAATATTTTAATAATCATATCGCCCCGATAATAATGGAGCATTTCATGCTTCAGCACGAAATATATTTCCTCCGGCCTCAGTTCCATCTTAGGTATTCCTATGTACGGTCTGAATATGCCGAATATACATGGCGTACCCAGTTCCTCAGAAACCACCAGGTGAAATTTTGCTTTTCTCCCCAACTCCTCATTGACCCGCTTTACCGCCTCAGTAAATTCCGAATCCCTCAGCCTCCTATACCTTCTGATCCTCTTTTGCGTCACAATATATCCCCGAATGCGGTATAAAGCAGAAATCACTGCCCCAATTATCCAAAGCATCTGTAGAAGCATCATGATACTGACGGATATTCCCTTCCAGTAGAATAGAGTATCCCTTAGAAACCAGCATATTTCCGCATATACCTTAAAAATCGGGATATTGCTTGCCACTGGAGAATCTGCCAGAATAAACAAACGCAGTGCCATCACCAGCATACATCCGAGCAGGAGCCTGACATCCAGCCACAAAATGACATTGTTATTCCTGAATATTATCTCCAGCAAGACCACGGCCGCCCCTGTCAGGATCACCATATTCACCAGCTCTGAAAACCTGATCATTTCTCGCTGTCCCCTTCTCTTCTTGTAAATTATTTACCTTCTTCTTTCGTCCGTATCCTCTCCCTCTGCTCTTCTATCATCTTTTCCAGCTCATCCAATTCCTCTTTAACTACATCATCCTCCTTCGTTTCCAAAAGAGCAGCTACAAAATTAGACGTGGTAATATCCTTACAACGTTTTTTAACAAAACTGCTGGACAATCTCTCCATCTCAAATTCTTTCAGGCCAAACGTCGGCTGGTAGCATCTACCATATACGTTTCCGCTCTTCGCAAAATCGACTACCTCGATCAGCCCCTTCTTCAGCATCCTTTTCAAAGTTGTGTGTACAGTAGCCAATTTCAGCTCTTCACCTTCATCTGCCATTTCCGAAGCCAGCAACGGTCTTCCTGCGTCCCATAAAGTATAAAGGATTTCCACTTCTCGTTCCGGCAAATCATACCTATTCTTTTTCTTTCCCATAGTCATCGTCTCCATTTTCATCTTTTGATATTGTGGATTTTTATTGGCAGATACAATCTTATATTGTTGCATGCGCCCCATCCAGTTTTTAGTATACCACAAATAATGGTAAAAATCCCATTAATTTCCAATTTCTTTTTTACCATTTTTGAAAATGAAAATTTCCCTTTTACCAACTTCCCCATCGTTCCCTCATTTTAGCATATTTACTTTTATGTGTAAATCCATCTTCTATAAACTTCAATTAAACTTTTAACAATACGTAATATATTCTCAAAAACTATTATTTTTATTCATTGCTTCAACAACAGATTATTTTATAAATGCTAAAAGAGCAATCAGCTCTATGTCCCTCTTGAAATGGACACTCGCTTCGGGGCATGCAGTCTTTGAACTTCTATAAACCCTCAAAAAATCATGGAATAGAAATATCTTATTGAATATGAAAAATTTTAAAATTCCGTAAATTATTTTTGCTTCATGGGTATAATATTATTTGGCTTTGATCATAAGATTGGATACGAAATATGTGATATCAGCAGAACTTATCAGAAAAATAAACTCAATGCCTCAGGAAAATTTTGCAGGGCAATTGGTTAATGACAATAAACTAAAAAGCAGTGCATTTCAGGTCTTTATGGAGAAGATGAATGCAGCAGAAAAATCCACCCAAGAACATGTCTTTTATTCCGAAGAAGAGATTGAGGAAGAACTAACTAAAATATGATGTGGAGAAAGATTATTTATCTCAATTTTGTTTGTTAAAACGAAATATGATTAAAAAATTAAAGATAATTATAGTCAAAAAAGCTGGCCGATTTTCTGCACATATTTTCAAAACGCTGACTGAATTGAAAAAGTTTCCTGAAACGGGAATATCTATGCGGGAAAATATGATATGAATTGTAGCTATTATATATTGTTTATAAAACATAAATATTAGAAAACAGACTAAAGCCATCAGAAAAATTAGAAAATAACAGTTTTTAAATAAAGATATGAACGACTACGGAAAGAATATGGAAACTAATACTAGATCATACTAAGAAATTAGCATAAATGAAGCCGTCGCTTTATGTAATTTCATTCTCAAAAGCGGCAGCCCCTTTTAATATTTTATAGAATAACCAGCATATTCACAACTTTATTAATATTTTAAGGCGTTTTGATCGGCACTGGTTCCCATTCACCAATCCAATATCCATCTGAATAATTATATAAACGCCAATGCAATACTCCATCAATCATTTTATATCTATACTCAATTATCGGCGAACGTGCTACACCTTTCTCCACAGATATGTCTTTATCATCTTCTACAATTTCTACTTCACAAGCATACGAAGACATACTACAAGTCCCTGCTATCATGAATGGTATTGCCACAGCTGATGCTACAAGTAAGATATTTCTCTTTAGCGATTTCCTAATCATCTCTTTTTACCTCCTCCAAAGTATTGTAAACTGGTACATTTTTATCAAAAACTTCTACCGTTGTCTCATAATACTGGCCTTCTACATATATGTCATAGGTTCCATCTTTATTATCCAAATAATAAATTTGTCCTTCTTTTCCGCCTATGCTGCCATCTACATGCTCTTCATGTATCGCATACGGCTCAAATGTCAATATATTCGGCCCTATTACTATCAAGCACAATATTCCAGCTGACAACAAAAAGCTGGCTGTCGTCTTTTTCCCGCTGATCTCCTGATTTTTCAGCATCAGCCGGATTCTTTTATTCACTTCTGACGGGCTTTCCTTACGAAAACTGAACTCCCATCGATTTTTTCGCTTCCGCTTTTCTCTATTCCGCGCCACTTTCACCAGACAATCCACATACTCCAACTGTTCCATTTCTGGCAACCCTCTTACGATTCGAAAGTCCACGTTGATTTCCTGCATACTTGCAATCAGATCACTTAGCATATAGGAGAAAGGATTCAGCCAATGAACCGCTTTCAAAGCTTCGCACAATATTTTAACAAACATATCTCCCCGGTAATAGTGAAGCATCTCGTGCTTCATTACCAAATAGATTTCTTCCGATGTCAGCTCTATTTCAGGTATTCCTATGTACGGCCTGAGAACACCGAATATACATGGCGTGCTAAGTTCTTTCGATGTTACGAGCCGGAATTTCGTCTTTTTTCCCAACTCTTTGTTGATCCGCTGCACCGCTTTGGTAAACTCCGGATTCCTCAGCCACCTATAATTCCTGATCCGCTTTTTGGTGGAAAAATATCCATGGATACGGTATGTCCCGGAAATCACCGCGCCCACCGCCCATAGAACTTGCAAAAGCATCATAATACTGATGGGCTGCTTTCCCCAATAAAATAGGGTATCTCTCAGGAACCAGCAAAGTTCTGGATACACCCGAAATATCGGAACATTATTCGCCACCGGCGAATCTGCCAGAATAAACAGGCGCAATACCATGGCCATCATGCATCCCAGCAGGAGTCTGGCATCCAGCCATAAGATCGCGTTGTTGTTCCTGAATATTACCTCCAGCAAAACCACCGCCGCGCCCGTCAGGATCACCATGTTTATCAGCTCCGAAAACCTAATCATTTCCCACCATCATCCTTTATCTTCCGTCTTCTTCCCCCCTTTGTTCCTGTCAGCCTCCCGTCATATCAACAAGGCTTCTTGATTTTTAATAAGATTATTTGGTTAAATACTTTATAAGAAAAAAATAGTAGACATCTCCGTCAAAAACTTCAACGTCTACTATCTCCCATGTAAAATTCCCCTCTTACATAACCGCTTTATCGGTTGAGATTATACTACCATATTTTTCCAGATTTGTAAATACCGTTTTTGCAAATATTCTTTAGAAAAATATATTTTTCCCTTACCTCCATTATTAATTATAAAGAAAAAGTTTTCTTCGGTCAAATGAAAAAGACCTCTTTCTCTTTTTCTTCTTTTCAAACAACACATCATGGAAAAGAAATCACTGAATTTCCGAAAGTTCTATTTTGCATTCATCCAGCACGGCATACAAAAAATCTAACCCTTCCTGAATTTGCAGGTGAATCGCATAAGATTCCCTGAACTTGCGGATCGCTTCCTGCCGCATTCCGTGTTTTGCATCGGCAACTGCAAGATAGGTAAGAGTCCGCGCCATATTCTGCAATGACCCCGACTGCTTCCCGCATTTTAGGGCCATCCTTCCATATTTTACTGCCATGTCATAATTGTCACGCATATACAAGCTGCAGAAACTATTGTAAATGAACCCTTTATGGTAAGCTTTCTGCTTTTCATCCTGTAGTTTTTCGGCCGCTTGGAGCGCCATCTGCTCCTTTTGCAAAGCCACTTGCTTATCCGATTCAATCAGCGCTTCCTGATGGTAAATATATGACCATAGTTCCATCTCCTGCTCCCCTTGGTAGGAACCGTTCGCGCAGCACAGTTCCATCACATGGACGCATTTTTCATGGTATCTCCGCGCCATATCATATTGGTTGGTGGTAATTGCCAGATTAGCCATATAATAATAAGCGTTAGCGATTACATAATTATTGCCATAAGGCACCAGCTGATCAATTTTTAAAGCGGACTCCTCCAGCAGTTCCGGCTTTCCTTGGTTTTGGGCGGTTACAGCCGAATAATGGTTGACCATCAGGCCAATGGCATCCATAATTTCCCCCTCTTGCGTCAATGCCTGATAAGCCGTTTCAAAATCCTTTTGCAGCTGCAGCGCAGTCTTGCCCGACAGTTTTATTTTCGCTTCATAAACAAACTGGTAATACCTTCCCATTTTAAAATAATTCTTTGGAACTCGTCTGCAATTTTTTAAATATTCCCTCAACAGCCGGGATGTTTCCTGATCATTGTCTGCCCCCAAAGATGCCATGATCAAGTTTTCCAGCGCAATTTCCGCTATATAATAATACTTTCCCTCCATCGCTTTTTCATATGCCTTTTCCTGGCTCAGCATTCCCAGATTCATTTGGAACCGCAGCCGGTCTTCAGGCATGATATCATGCTTCGAAAATCCAAGCCCTGTCCGCCATACTTTCCTCGCTTCTTCCACTAAACCGAAATCATTCAAATATTTGCCGAGCATAGCTGCTTTTTTTGATTTTACCACGGTTTCAAACTGCTGTTCCAAATACGCCCGCCACTGGAATGCGGATTTTTCATCCGCATGGCATGCACATCCGCCTGTCAGCTCCTCCAGCAGCTCTCCCATATCTCCTGTCCAGAAATGAAAGTTTCCCTGAGATCTTTTCCAAAGCGAATGGCACGGTTCATTTTCCATCGGTTTTTTATATGAGTTCCATACAATCTGCCTTCCTGAACCAGGATATATTTCATAAAGGATCGGGAAAAAATCATCATCATATCCGCTGTATCCTAAAAAGAGCATGTGGTAATGTTGGATAATATAAGAAAATATATCGCGAAGATGCCGGGAATTGCTCAGCCTAGCCACTTTTGTCCGAGTATAGCAAAGCGATTCCGGCTTCCTGCAGTCGCCATGGGGTTTCCAGATAACCGTTTTCCCTCCTTTTATTGCGTTAAGCAGGCGGCCGGCTTCCGCTTCCGTATCCGGTGTCTGATGAAACAGCTGAAAAGGCAGCTTCTTTTTTTCCAGAGCTTTTTCCAGGCAGGGGTCAAAATTAGGCGTGACAATGCAGGCAGCCCCTTGCTCCACAAGTTCCGCAATCAAATGGTGGTTTCGGTTCGGCACAACGTTCTGGAAGCATTCCACAGGATTAAACGAGCCGTCCGTGTAATCCCAAATGATCTGGAGAAGCTGCTCCGGCTTTGTATGAATCCCTTTCAAAGCAGCCGGAAGACTTTGGTCCGCCGCAACATCCTGATACAGATGCGCAAGCAGGGCGTCATTTAACTCCCGAAAAGAAGGAAGGCCGCAAGGATGCATAATGGATGCCCCCGCCCCTACAAAAATACAGACTTCCTTTTTGTTATGCAAGATATGCTTTATTTGGCTTGTCCGCGCCGAATCTGCTAATCTCTCCCAAAACATATATCAATTCCCCTTTCTTCCACTCCGGCCTTCTACTCTTGTTACATTTCAATTATACAGAAAAAAAGCCTGTCTTTGCAATAAACATGGTATAATGAATTGCACTGATGCGCAAGCAGCGCAAAAACTTTCATGACACGAGGTGAATTCCATTGCCCATACATAAAAAACCCATTGTAATTTTTGCCGGCGCGGGCATTTCGAAAGAGGCTCCGGCTAATCTTCTCAGCTGGCGGGAGTATAACAAACTGATCATCCATGAAATCGGCGAAGCGGGGGCCCAGGTCGCAGGAACAGGCAGCAATCTGCTGGATGCCGAAGAAATCCTGCAAAAAGTACCCATTTCCACAATATCTGATTTTTTGTTTAATTACTCGGCTGGAAAAGCCTATTTCCCGCTTTTAAAAATTCTGGAAGGGGTACATCCGAACAGGAACCATCATCTTCTTGCACAGCTGGCTGAAACCGGGGAAATAGCCGGAATCATTACAACGAATTTTGACACGCTGGTCGAACAAGCTTTTCACGAGCATGGCATGCCCTGCTTTGTCTATCTGCGCGAAGAGGATTATGCCGATTTTGATGACAAGGGATTTCCCATCTATAAAGTCCATGGTTCCGTTATGGATACGGATACGGCCATCGACACGGCCCAGCAAAAGCTGAGGGGGCTGTCAGAAGCAAAAAAGCAATTATTAAGCAAGGTTTTTCGTGAAAACCATATTATTTTCCTGGGCGTTTCCGGGGAAGATTTTGCCTTTGACCGGGATTATTTCCCGCTGGCGGATGCGAAGCACGGTATCACGTGGGTGCTGAATCCAGATCCAGGCAAAGCGCATTGCGGCTTGCAGCGGGTCGAGCATCCCGGCAGCTGCGAAGACCTGTCCATACATGTGCGGAAAAACCTGGATCGCATGGCCGATTTCCAGCTATATGTTGCAACAATTCCTGAATTTTGTTCCTTCATGGGCTGGAAAGTCGAAGAAGTTTCCCCAAGCATGCCCAATAAAGAAGCCCGGCCTTCCGCCGAACAGACAGTCAGGGAGTTTTTAAACAGCATCGCAGTGACGGAATGGGGCTGTGCCGGCATGTGCATGGAACTGTTCCATATCATAAAAAAGCATCAGGAAGCGCTTGAACTGGCCATAAAAACCGATCAGGTTTTAAGCGGATGGCTGAATTCCTGCCCAAAACAGGAAGAATATGTCCTTCTGCCCCTCGTAGAACAGACGGTATCCGATCTGCTTACCGAAAGCATACCGCCCGGCATGGAACAGATAACAGAGACCGACCGGCTTATGCCTTTATGCGACACGATGGCGGATACCTTTGCGGCGGCCGAAATGTATGGTAAAGCGATGAAATATTATTATTTTTCCCTCCGCATCACAAACCAGCGTTTCCTGGAACATATCATTGAGAACGATTATGCAAAGCTGAGAAAGTCCTATAACAATATGGCCACCACTAAACTGCGCATAGGCAGGATGCTGACCCGGATGCGGCGCTATGACAATGCATCCAGGTTTCTCGCAGAAGCAATGGAAGATGCATGCCATGCGAAAGCTTTTTTTGACATAGCGGCCGCTTTCCAGTGCCGCGTGGAATTGGATATGGCATTGGTCCACGATAGAGATTTCCATCCGGAACCATTGCTTTCCTACCGATTATTTGATGCAAGCCGCTTGTATGCGGATATATGGTGCGTCATACGCCTGGCCAAAAAAGCGGGGAACACCAGAACACTCTCACAAATATATTTTGATATGATAACACTGTTTGCCGACCACGGCATGTTCTCCTATATCCCGTTAGTCATTGAAAAAATACAATCCTATGGCGCCGTCACGCCCGAAGCGGACTGGTATCTGGAGGCGGCAGAAACGCTGAAAAGCAGTCTGCCGGACAATATGGAAAGGGCCGAAGCCCTCCCGCCAATTCTCCAATATCAGGAGCCGCAATATGATACGAGCTGGACAGACTGCCGGGAGCGGGATATCCTGTCTGCCGCAGAAGGCCAGGAAGCATACCGCCTTGTCTGTCTCGGAAAGGATGCGGAAGCCAGAAAATTGCTGAAAGAAACATCCGACCGATATTACAGCCGCCAATATAATAGCTCCGGGAATGATCCTGTTTCTGACAGGGAAGATCTATATTTGGCAGAAATGTTCTCTTATTGTTATGCCAAGCTGGAGGCGAGGAGCCAGAATACTTTCGGGACAAAAGAAGTCGAACCTTATTTATTGCGGTGCCTGACCCTGGAAATCCATTTATGGCAGACCGAATATCTGACCGAAACCACTGCCAATATCGCGCAATATTATTATGCCATCCATGCTTTTGAAGAAGCATCCTTCTATGCGGAACTTTGCTTATGCCTTTGTGATGACCCGGTCGCGCACGGAATTATACTGGTTGCCTGCGCCATTGCTGCATTATCATGCATCAATACGGATAAAAAGCCGGATGCTATTTATTACGGAAACTTGTATTTCCAATTAGAGCAGCAGTTCCCCCAGGCATCAGATCCTGCCATACGGGAATATCTGCGCGAATGGCTGGACAACTGTGAAGGGAATTAACATTTTTTCTTGCAGCAAACTTCCATATTTCATCTGCACAGATCTGCGCATCAAAAAAAGCAGATGCCTCAACATCTGCCTTTTCCCATATAAAATTTCCCTTTTACATAACCGCTTTATCGGTTGAATTAATAATACCATATTCTTCCATTTTTGTAAAGGGGATTTTTTAAAATACTATTTTCAAAAACTATTTTTTTCTAATTTCTTTTATACCGCTCAATCATGCACTCATGAGCCTTGTCTGATTTGTTGTAATGAATGCCCACTAACAGCACGTCGCCCTCATACAAGTATCCGTTATACCACCTCTTCAACTCGGAAAAATCCATCCGATACCGCCCGCAAAGCCCAATCACCTCTTCCTCCGTAAAGCCGACATATTCGGCTGCCATGGATTTGCCAAAACGTCTCGGCCGACTGACGCATATATTTTTTTGCTCCGTCCCGATCACACGGTTCAAATATGCCAGGAATCCTGTTTTATCCACATATATCTCCGATTTCAGCGATTCACGGAACAAATCGTTCCCCGGATTCAAATAAACCCCCATGCTCGTTTCCTTCCCGTCACGCCTACTTCACCCACTGCGCCCACTTCATCCGATATTCCTCCGCCGTCATTCCTTCCCCGTCCTGGAAAAGCCTGCGGAACAAATCGTCATTCCCTATGCCGGATTCATCAACGATCTCCTTCACCGGCTTTATCGTAAACCGCAGCAGTTCCTTGGCAGCAGTAAACCTCCGGTTCAGGATATAATCCCTCAACGTAATGCCATATGTCTTATGGAAGCAGTCATCCAGCTCATCCTCTTCCATCTCGTATTTTTCCGCCAGCGCTGCAACCAGATTGGCCTGGCGGTATCTTTCATTTACGCTTTCCCTTATTTCCCTGCATATCTCCTTATAACGGTCCTGCTGGTTTCCCTTCTGCCTCATCACCGACAGGATGCAGCTGTTGAGCAGCCGGAGCAGGATCTCCCCGCTCTGAAGCTCCGCTTCCAGATCCTTTTCCTTCTGGCATTCCATCAATTCCCCAATATATGCCTTCATATCCTTCATGCTCCCCGGCCGGAATACGCTCTTATGCTCATTCTGCTCCATAAACAGGCGGAAATATTCCTCTGCTCCATGCCCGTTAAAATGAACCCATATCAGTTCCCACGGTTTATCCACGCTGCTCTCATGGGCATAGTAGTTGGAACAGTTGATCAGCACGCAATCCCCTTCCCTCACTTTATAACTGTCGCTTCCAATAAAAACGGTTCCCTCTCCGCTCTCCACTCCGAAAAACAAATAGGAATTCAAATTTTCCCTCTGCGATTTATGGGCTCGAAGGCTCTTCAGCCTCCCCACCTCCTGCACATACAGCAAATTTTTTCTGGCAAATTCACCCGGCGTATGCAGCATCCTGACGGAATCGGTAATTCCGCTGGTAGAAAATAATGAATGTATGTCTCCCATAACCCTTCTCCTCTTATATCGTTTCGCGCCAATAATTTAAGGTTTCTTCAATCGTCCGCCCCAGCGGGATCTTCGGCTTCCATCCCGTCAGGCCGCTGATTTTTGAAATATCCGCTTCAATAATCGGCACATCCACCGGCCGGAGCTTATTTTTATCTATTTCGATCTTGATATCCTTATCAGACAAGGCAATAATCATCTCCAGAATCTCCCGGATACTTACGGCCTCTCCCCTGCCTACGTTATAGGTCTCCCCCGGCTCTCCATGCACAGCCAGCAGCCCGTATGCTTCCACCACATCCCGGACATCCGTGAAATCCCTTCTCGCATCCAGATTGCCGACATACATCACTGGCTCCCGAAGCCCTTTTTCGATTTCGGCCACCTGGCGGCAGAAATCGGAAACTACAAAAATAGATGACTGTGTAGGGCCAATATGGTTAAACGCCCTTACCATCATGATCTCCATGTCATATGCCTGTGCATAAATATTTCCTATCATATTTTGGCATACTTTTGTAGCGGCATAAATATTTCCCGGGCGGAGCCTGTTTTCCTCCCGGATCGGCGTCTCGCCCTTTTCTATATGCCCATATTCCTCCCCTGAACCAATCAGCAATATCCTTGGCTTATAATACAGCTCACGGATCGCATCCATCACGTTCACGCTGCCTTTAATATTGACATCAATCGTCAGCAAAGGGTTCTTCCATGCCAGCCCTACCGAACTCTGGGCAGCCAGATGGAAAATGTAATCCGGCCGCGCCTCAAACAGCAACGATACGATCTCCTCTTTATTCAGAATATTCAAATTATATACTCTATCGCTGTCCCCCCGGAACTCTTCATGGGGCAGCTTGGTGACATATACTTCCATTCCTTGCTTTTCACGAAGATGTCCGGCCAGATAGCTGCCGACAAATCCCGCCGCCCCGATAATCAATGCTTTCTTCATAGTCATGTACCCTATAAGGCAAACAGAGGGAATTCCACCTGAAATTCCCTTTCTGTCCCTTTGCTATCATTCATTATAAGTTATTGAATGCAATCTCTTTTTTTACAAGCTCCATATCGTTTTTTACCATCCGCTCCACCAATTCGTCGAAGGAGATTTCCCGTTTCCACCCAAGTTCTTTTTCCGCCTTTGACGGGTCTCCCAACAAGATTTCCACTTCTGCGGGACGGAAAAATTCTTTATTGACTTTCACTAATGTCTTTCCATCCGCCTTGTTCTTTCCTACTTCATCCACGCCCTTGCCGCTCCACTCCAGTTCGATTCCGATTTTGGAAAAAGCAATTTCCACAAATTCCCGGACGGTTCTCGTCTCATTGGTTGCGATCACATAATCGTCCGCATGATCCTGCTGAAGCATCAACCACATCGCATATACATAGTCTTTGGAATGCCCCCAGTCGCGCTTGGAATCCATATTCCCCAGCTCGATATGGTCCTGTATTCCCAGCTTGATCCTGGCTGCGGAATCCGTGATCTTACGGGTGACAAATTCTTTTCCCCTCCGTTCGCTCTCATGATTAAACAGAATGCCGCTGCACGCATACAGCCCATAGCTCTCCCTATAATTCTTCGTAATCCAATGTCCGTATACCTTTGCCACGCCATATGGGCTTCGGGGATAAAACGGGGTGGTTTCCCGTTGCGGGGTTTCCTGCACCAGGCCGAACATCTCGGACGTAGAAGCCTGGTAAAAGCGGCAGGAAGGCTTCACTATGCGGATCGCTTCCAGCATATTGGTAACGCCCAGCGCATCGATCTGCGCCGTCGCTAGAGGCTGCTCCCATGAAGTGGCCACGAATGACTGAGCCGCCAGATTATATACTTCATCGGCCTCGGATATCCTCATGGCATTCACCAAGGACACCAGATCCGTCATATCTGCATAAATAAAGTGTATCTTATCCTTAATATGCTCTACATTGCCATAATCCACCACGGATTTCCGGCGCATAATGCCATATACTTCATACCCCTTTTCCAATAACAGTTCTGCCAAATAGGAGCCATCCTGCCCCGTCACTCCGGTAATCAATGCCTTTTTCATTTTTCAGTTCCTTCCTTATCTTCGATTAGTAAATCATTTGCTTCTTTTTATATATTGATACTTTATCACAAATATATACATTAATCAATGTCTGCTGGTTTCCTTTCATTCCTTTTTTTCTGCATCTTTTTCCATTGCTTTTTCCATGCATCCATACCTCCCAAAAAAATTTACATATTTTTGATGTATAGTAGTGCATATTTGTTGTTTATGTGTTATGATTTTGTCATCCGGTGAACAACAATAAAAAGTGAGGAGGGATAAAATTGACAAGCATTCATGTTAAAATCAAGAATTTACGGGACGAAAACAACTACAAACAAAGACAGGTCGCAGACTATCTCGGCATATCCCAGCAGGCCTATTCCTATTATGAGCTGGACAGGCGGGAACTTCCTTCCAGGCACGCCGTTGGGCTGGCCAAACTGTACCATGTGAGTACGGACTATCTTTTTGGCATAGAGCCAGAACGCGCAGGAGCTTATGACCTCAACGCATCCTTTGTCCAGGATACCACGTTGAAGGATGTCCTGATCAGCCTGAAAAAACTGAACAACGACAACAAGGCAGAGATGATGCGTTTCTTATCCTACTTGATCCATTCCCAATCCAGTGAGAAGAAAAAGCAGTAAACTTTATTGCCAAAATGGCAGATGCATCGGCCAGGCCCAGCTTCCGCACCTGCCATTTCTATATGTTTACCCTTTTACATCTTCTATATCATATCACACATTGCTATTTGAGTAAATATTATTTTATGAAATATTTATAAGTTTATAATCCTATGCAAATAACGTTGTCAAATTTTATTGAAAAATATAAAAATACTGATCCTTTTTCCGTTTTTGGTTCCATTTCTGCAGCAATTGCAAAACATCTAAATAACTGACCCCATACCCCGGCATGATGGGAATCTGTTCTATCGGAATCGTCCCCATCCGCATCGCTTCCTCATATACCCGCTCGAAAATATTATAAGTCAGAATATGGGAAATATCGTTTTGCCCTTCGCTGTATATTTCATCCGGGGATGGAATATCTTTTAATAAATCAAAATCCGCATCCCTCAAATCGCTGCAATCGATCAAAAAGCTGTCACAGATGGACGGATCCGACAGATCCTGCACCAAGTTATATTCCATATTGCTATTTACTTCGATCGGATACCCCCATAGCGCATGGGTTTCCATCATCCTGCTGCTCGGGATAATGTCCGGGATCAAAAGCGCCCCCTTCTGTCTCGCAATACGGCTTTTCGTCCTGGCTTCCTCCGGGAGCCTGATCAACTCAAACGGCCGGTAATCCGGCAGGTCAAATTCCATGCTGCCCCAATGGATCGCATTCAAATAGCGCTCCAGGCTGGCAATGCTCTCCTCCCTGCTCCTGCATACCCCAAAGTTTTGAATGATTTCCAGGCTTGGAATAAAATGCGCTTTTTTATAGTAGTCATCCTGCAAGGAAAAGCTGCTCTCCGGCTTCTTCCACCGATAAACCACGGACTGCCGCTTCCCCGCCTTTTTTCTTTTATACTTCCCTTTCTCCGCATCAAATTCATATAGCGCAAAAAACAAAGCAATATGCAGATCATAAGTCACGTCCAGCCCTTCCGAGGAATACCCCGCCTGCTGGAACAAAGCCTGCGTCAGGGGATAACCCAATGCATTGTTCATATAAACACTCATAATACGTCGGGCAGCGTGGGATTTCGTCCTCTTTTCATCGCCGAACAAATATTCATTATCCGTGCGTTCGAGATAAAATTCCCTTCCCCAGTTCCTGACCTGGTATGCCGGCTCCCCCTCCATCGCAAATCGGGAATACTGGCAGGGGCGGAAGGCACTCGGCCTGAGGGGCGGCTGGTACATCCGCGTCTGCCCCCGGTATATGTATTTTTGATTCTGCTCATCCCTGCGCAGTTTTTCATACAATTCCCGCACTGTCATAACCGGTATTTTTCTCCAGCGCGGAAGTCTTCTGCCCGCATAATGGAGCAGGGGCTCCGCCCTCAAATCCCTGGAAGCCGCCAGCAGTTGCATGCCTATCCGCCAGATATACATATCCTCCTCTTCCGGCCGTTTCTCTGGGCGACGTCTTTCGCTTTCGCAGAATAAATCACATACCCCTGCCATATACATGCTTTCTCTGTCACCGCATTCTGCAGCTTTATGATACCACGCCGCTGCTTTCAGAAAGAAAGGCTCATGGATCATCCCTCCCCGGTAATTCATCTCGGCTGTCGCCCGCATTGCCCCGACATGCCCCATCTTTGCCGCATTTTCAAAGCATTCACAGGCTTTATCCGCATTTTTTTCAACGCCCTGCCCCATCGAATAAAGATCTCCCAACATGGCGTAGGCATCCCTGTCAGGCCTCTGCCGGAGCAGCTGCTGTAAAATTGCAGCCGCTTCTGCCGGACGTTGCGCGGAAATAAGCGCCTGGGCGCGCTGCAAACTTGATTCATCATATCCCATTTGCATCCTCCTATTTGTGGTTTCTGTTTTTAATCACAGCTTATGATTTCAACCAATTCTGCAAATCTTTTTACCTTTTCAATCTCTTTTTCCAGCTGCTGGTCCTGCCTGTTACAATAATATTTCCCGCATATCCCGCCATCATAAGTATAAAATACATTAGACAGCCAGAAAAACATTTTTCCAATTAAATCATCGTACAACGAATAGACGTTCAAATATTTTCCCCCCTGATCCACGCTTCTATGCGCATAATTTCTCAGCATATCAAAATATTTTCTTCCAAGCCTTTTTATTCCGACTGACTTTTCCTCCATACATAACTCATCAAAATTATCGTCCTCCAAAATATTACACAGCCATTTCATATCTTTCTGTTTTGTTTTCAACGATACCGCCAAGTACAATATCTCAAAAGCCATAATGCTGCAATCCTCTTCCTGTCCATCTTTTATCATCTCATGGATAATCTGCGCTTTTCTAAATATTCTCTCCTGTGTCCTCATATCAAGCCCTTGCAGGATATCGGAAAGAAGCCCCTCTACTATTTTTTCTGTTTGTGGCATCATAGCAAACATATCAAAATATTCTTTAAATTTTCTGGCGTACATCGTCGCATGTCCATTGTCCAGATCCACCTTAAAGGCGATAAACTTCCGCAGATAAATATCCACATCAATATCGCCAAATATTTCTTTAATCGACTTCTCCATCTGTGACTTATCCATGGCGACAATAACTATCACATTATCCAGCCCTTCAAATATGTGGTGAAGCCGCTCCAGCACCTTTATGGAATATGCCGGCAGACACCTATCCAGTTCATCCACCACAATTACCACCGTTTTCTCTTTCGCTATTTCTTTTATTTCTTCCCTCGTCTTTTCCAGCGCCTTCCTGAATCCAGGCCAAGGGTCAATCCCGGCCTTTTCCGCTTCCTCATTTTCCTTTACTTCTTCCAAAAATTCCTTTGCCATCTCCACCAGGTCACAGCCTATTCTATTTCTGCATATCTCCCCCATGACCTCATATAAATTTTCTTTTATCTTTTCCCATGTTTTCTTAACTATACCTTTGGTTATTTGGCTTAATCTGTCCTGAACCGCATCCAGCATTGCGATTACAATCGCCAGCAGCGGTTCCTCATAATAATCATATTTCCAGCAATCATAATGGAAAACATAAAACCGATCGTCTGCTGTTTCCTCTGACTGGACAGGAGAAAGGGAACGCTCCAGCTCTTTTAACACAAAGGTTTTCCCGCTCCCCCACGCGCCGTCAATGCCGAAACAACACCCTGCCCTTTTTGCTGACAATGTTTCCATTATATCTTTCAACCGCTTAATAAATCCCTCTCTGTCCAACACATCTACCGCACGCTCCGGCGTATCGGTTCCCTCCTGTACATGAATTCCCTCTTGCATATCAATTTCTCCTTATCTTTCTGTAGAATCCAAATCCTGCATCTGCCGTATGGCCTCATATATCATAAAAAATCAGCTCGATCACAAACTCTTCCCCCCTTTCGATTTTCATATCGCCATGATAACGTTCCACAATCTCCTTTACCTTTACCAGACCGATTCCCCTTCCTGCTCCTTTCCCCAGCCTGATACGGGAAGGATTTGTTGCATTTTTGCAGGAAACAAAAATGGAGCCGTTTAATAGCTTCACCGTTACCATTATTTTTTTATCGGGCAAATCCATAATTTCTTCTCTCGCATTTTTCAAAATATTGGCAAACAAAATGCTTAAATCCGTATCCTTTATTTTCGTCTTTTTCGGAAAACATCCGTTCCACTCTATGGCGATATGATCCTCTTCTTTAATAATATCTTCCACTATGGCATCTATCACATCATTTCCAGTTTCTATCCTGGTTCCAATTTTTCCGCAATCATATAGCAAATCCCGCAGGTATTCCAATCCGCCGTCGATATTGCCGTTTTCCAAAAGCCTTTTCAGGCAAAAAAGCTGATTTTTAATATCATGCTGGAACTTACGTATTCCTATATTGCTGCTCACCATATGGTCATAATGTTGCTTCTGTCTTTTTAACATCCGCTGATATTCTCTTTTTTCTATTTCCTGTTTTTTCCTCTTTTTTACATGAAAAAAATAAAGATATGGCACAATCAGAATTGAAATTAGAAAGAGTACCGCCGCCTCCCGGATATGGCTTATGAATCTGTACATAAAATTCCCCTTTATCACTACCATTTTACTGATTTCTTGATATATTCCCTGTACTTTTGTTTTACGCTTTTCTTCTCCCTGCAGGACATTGGAATTTCAACGTCCCCGTTCAATATAATACTTGCATCTTCGACAGCCTGAATGTGCCTGGGATTAATTAATACCCTCCTGCTGCATTTTATGAATCGACTTTCCAGCAATCCATATATTGCCTTCAGCGTCATCCTTACAATATATTTTTCTTTCCCTTCCAGAATTATGGCAATTTCATCGCCCAATGCTTCCACGTATAAAATATCATCCAAAATAATACAACGGGTCTGCCCGTCGCCCTCTAACAACATCCCCTGTCTTTCTTCATTTTCTTCCAGCGCATCTATAATAGCCTCCCTGACCCATTCTTCCGGGTCGGATTTATATAAATAGCGAAACGGCTGTACCTTATAAGCCTCCTGGATATATTGATTATAATTTGTCATGAAAATAATTTTCTCATGCCCTTTCCTTTCCCTTAGCTTTTTTGCCACCTGCAGGCCATTGCTGTCCGATAATTCAATATCTAAAAATACAATCTCATATCCTGTCTGGCTGGAAAGCAGTTCCCCTGCCTCCGTGTAAACAGCCACCTCCCCTTTCACTTCCAGCTGTCTTAAGATTGCTTCCACCATCTCCTTATAATAACACGCAACCGGCATTATATCATCGCAAACTGCAACCTTTAATTGCTTCCCCTCGTTCGTTATACCTCCCCGCATACCCACATATTTGCATTGTACTATTCTATCGAATCCCATCCCGTTCCCCTTTATCATCTGTACGCGTTCCACGCCTATGGGAGCCGAAAACAGCGCCATGCTGCTATGTCCCTAACTCTTATAACGCTTATCCCTCGAACGGATAAAATCCTTCAAATACCGGGCGATACGCACCAAATCCTGTTTTTCATCATGGGAGCAGTCTTCCATGAGCAGCATAATTTCCTTGTTATAATATGCATCATTATATTGCAGGTTATCCGAAAGCAATTCATCTGCCGATGCTTGCAATGCATTCATAATTCGAATCAGGCTTTCCAAACTCAGCTTGGTATTTCCGTTTTCAATATGACTGATATGCGGCGTAGATAAATTCACCAGCTCTCCCAGCTGCTCCTGCGTCAGCCCCCGCTCCAGCCGCTTTTCCTTAATTTTTTTCCCTATGCTGACATAGTCTATTTTATAATCGTACATTGCCATCTCTCCCTAAATATCAAAACATATTTGGGAAATTTTGGAAATAAACTACAACAACAATTATGTTTCTCCACTTAATTTTTTTACTTTATATTGGTAATTCTTAATCTCTTTTCTAATCCTGCCAGATACCCTTTCGCATCCATTATATTTAACGGCTGATTTTCATATGGCAAAAATATGGAATTAACTTCCCGGCAGCACTTATTATACATATATTGGTCATCTTCATCATCCTTCTTGTATTCTTCTATTGCTTTCCGATAAAAAACTCTTTTATGTTCAGGAAAATAGGAAAAGCAAAATTCTACAGCAGCCAGCATGCCAAGTAATATTAGCAGTTTTATCAAATATTCCTCCAAAGAGATATTCATCGCCAATAAAGAAACTACGCTTGCCATTAGCATACAAATCATAGCTATTATGAAAAACATTCTCTTATTTAATTTCTTCGTATTGCCTTCCTGATTTTTCCTGTCCTCATTAACTTTCCACTCTTCTTTATAACATTCATAATAATTTTTTAAATATACTCTTTCCACCTTACTGTATGTATGGATCCAAAACATCTTTTTCTCTTTATCAAGAAATCTTTTAATCAAATCATCCAGCTTTTCCAAACCGTCTTCCTCGTTTTCTGTTTGTATTTTCTTTATGCATTCTTTCAGAAATCCAATGGATACATGCTCACTCCTCTTTCCCTCCTTTTCTTCCACTTCTATCAAAACAAAATAGCAGTCCGGATATTCGGATACGATTTTCCCTCCATTTCCTTCTATCGGAAAACTATAAGCATAGGGATTATTTTCAAAATGATCAATAAAGTTACTATAGCGTTCTTTCATTGTATCATAATTATCAAACCTGATTTCTTCCTGCAGCGGCTCCTTTAATTGCGTCCACATCCCCATTTTATACTTGTCCATATTGTTTTGCAGCCATTCTATATGTTTAAGATTAGCCAGTTCTGCTCTAAATTGTTCTTCTTTTGCTTTGCGTTCCGTTTTTATGCCAACATTACCGCCCAACGCGTCATCCCCCTAATCATATAATAAATTTTTTAGTTCGCCTCTTATTTTTTTAATATCACTGTTCCCTCTATCCCTGCAAAACAGACTGCTGTATGCTTCCAACAGCCTAATCGCATCGGCTCTTCCCCTCCTCTTGCTCATTAACTGGCCTATTTCCTTTACCTCAGAATACATTTTGTCTAAATATTCTCCTGATCTTCCTCCGAGGAAATTCCGGCATTCCTTTGCATTTGAAATTCTCAGCGCCGCAATAATCGGATAAAAAATATTTTCCGATATCCAGATTTCTTCATTCCTACTTTTCTTTATAAGCAATCTGTCTTTCATGATCTCCGCAAATTGGTTGCATTCACGCAAAGAGAATTTCAGATATTTCACCAGGCCTATAATCACAGAATTCACATCGGGATGATTCCGAAATTCCCCTATTATTTGAAAATAATAAAAGGATACATCTTTAATATTCAAATCATATGTAATATCAAAAAATTTATTTAAGTACATCGTTGATTCCAAATCCCTGCCATAAAAGCACTCAATAGATTTGCACAGCTCCACTTTATTTAAACAATATATAAAAAAAACATTTTCCAAATCTATAAAATGTTTGATTCGTTCTAAAACCTTAACCGCATAATCCGGCTTGCATCTATCCAGCTCGTCAATGACAATAAGGACACGTTCCTCCTTACACTTATTCGTTTTATTCTCATGCAGCGCATCCAGCAGCTTTCTGAAATCCCCTTTCATCTTTTCTGCTTCTATAATGCTGCGTAAGCCTTGTTTTTTTTCGATCTGGTTCTTTAAGACATCGCAAATATCGTTAAATGAAGTATCTATCTTATGAGGTAATTCTTTATATCTACCCTCAATTTCATATATTAACGACAACAGCGGATCATCGTGGTCATCGTGGCGCCAGGCATCATAATAGATGGTAATAAAACAATGTTCCAGAGGTTTCATCTGCAGTTCTTCATGCCGACTAATAATATCCTCTATCCGTTGAAAACCTTTATCTTCTTCTGAAGCAATATTTCTCTTTTTTTGATAATCATAATCCAGTACTTCGCACACCTGCTTGATAAAAAAACTTTTTCCGCATCCCCATGCCCCGTTAATGGCAATAATTCTGGCTTCTTTATATCTGTCCAGCATTTGCACGAATTCTTTTACTTCCACATTTCGATCCAGCATATTTTTATCCAATGTATCCAATATATTTTCTTTTGTAAGTCGTAAATCCATGCGATTTCCTCCCCTGATTTATTTCTGCCTCCTGAGTTCCTCTTCTGCCTTTAAAATTAAATCGATGTTCGCCCTCTCATACGGATTAAACATATCTTCCGTTATGATTTTCTTTGGAATATCTTGATACCATTCATATTGGGAATAATGCTCCGTATATTTTCCTCCTGCATGTCCAAAACGATACCCCATCCGGGCATATATTTCATTTCTTGCATAGCCCAATGCCTCCTGGTAATCCATATCAGTTCTTAGTTTCAGAGCTTCTATTTCTTCCATCTGCAATTCTCTTTCATTGCTGTCTTTAAAAATCACGCCTTCCTTAGCAAAAGAATCCTCCGGTTCCTCCTCATCCGTTCTTTCCTTCTTTCTTTCCCTGAAATCCATTTGCTTGACGGATATTTCTGCCTTTTCATCCGGCATTGCAAGTTCTTTCCCCGCTTGTTTTGTTAAAGTCAGCAGCATCTGTCCGCCTTCTCCTGGTATTATTCGTATCCTGAAGAGAACCATTACAATAACAGCACCCGCTACAAGGAACCCGCCTAAGACAGGGAATTTCTGTATTCTATGCCTCAGCCGATTCATTAACTCCTGCCAGCTCTTCTTAATATTTGATTCCCTTTCTTCCTCTCTTATTTTCATGTAAAAATCTTTCGGCATAACCCGGTGCAATATGATCTTTTCCTGTCCGTCCTCCGGCACCGTGATATTCATTTTTTTGCTCACCATTTCCTGATAACATCGAATCATATTTTCCCAGAAATACTTCCTATTATGCTTAATCCGATAAATGATAAATCCTGAAAGCCCTGACAGGGAAAAAAAACCTAAAGCCGCTGACTTATATGGGGTTTCCAAAACGGATATCCACAAAAAAACCAGACTCAGTATGCCCAAAAACATTCCTGCCAGAATCCAATTTTCTTCCTTCCTCGCGCTTCCCTCCATATCTATCTTTTCATCCATCCGCATCGCCTCAAAACGTTTATTCCTTATTTTTTTCTCCAGTTCTTCCCTGTCTCCTTTAAAACAGCCGATGGGATACTCCCTCCCGTTTTCCGTGCTTTCGCAGGTATGGGCATCCAGATATTCTGAAACAATCTTCCTGTCCTCTGCCATTCCATTAATATGTACATAAAAATTGTTTCCTAAAAAATCGAATATTTTTGTGCATTGATCCGATGCGGCCTCCCAATTCTCCAGATACATATTGGAAACAAAATGACCCATTACATCTTCTGCTTCTTTGTCCATCGGGCAGTAATAATGTATATGTGACACTACCCATTCCATCACTTCTTTTGGCATACTTGTTTTCTCTGACATATTTCCCGTTCCTCTTATGTGCTTGTATAGGCCATAAATTTATAGTTCTTCCCTAAGCCTTATTTTCACCATGGATTGGCCTCTTACTTTTTTTGCTTCTTTTCCTGTTCATAAAAATGCTTTTAAACCCTTTCTTTTCCGTCCTTAGCAAACCCTTTTCCTTTAATTTTTCCCCCAATTCCTTCTCTGCCTCAAACACCGCTTTTGCCCTTTCCATGTTTTCTTTTGTCCCGTTCACCAGATAATCGGCCACGGCATCCATTTGCTTCTCTTTTAAATGAAAATTCATACCGCCTATTACTAATATATACCTCACGCTTTCATCCGGCACGCCGTCGTCCATTCCATATAGCATATGAATACGCGTCCTGTTTTCATAATACTTCTTTATATCATCACGGGTTTCCCATATAGTAAATAATAATTCTTCCCTGCTTTTTCTCTTCTCCCCTATTTCCATCAATAAATTATTTAGGGAACGGTAATCAGCTTCTTCTATGATATCCTCGCATCCCTTTATCCACTCTTTGCATTTTAAATAATCCTCTCCACGAAAGCTCATATCATTTTGCTGAATACTTTTCTTCAAAAAACAGCTCAATTTTTTCTGGAAATATTTTGTATTATCCTTCTTGTATTGGATATAGGCATATCTTTCTTTCACATCTGTAATATAAAATCCGTTATATAAACTATTGATAAACCCGTCTATTCTCTTCTTTTCCCTATTCTTCTCGGCATCGATTTTTTCCCTTAATTCTATTCCCCTTTTCCTTGTATTTTCCATCCATTCATTTTCTGCGCTGCCTGAAACAGATCCCCACTTCTGTTCATTTAACTTTCGCAATAATTCCACAAACTTATGAAGCCTTATCTGCAAATCCGTCTCTTTTAATATCTCCTCCAAAGCATTATCAGTCCATCCTATTGCATTTTTCCCATAGAATTGTATTTTCGGAAATATATTCGCAAATGCGGCATGACATTTATATTTTTCCAAAAAATCATCCACATCTTTTGCCCCGCCCAAATCTTTAATCACTATCTCATCATAAATTTTTTGCTCGATTCTGGAATCGATATAGCTTTTAAAGGTTTCATATTCCTTTTTCCCTATGTTCTCTTCCTTAAGGGCATATTCCATAATTTCCTTGAAATGCTCCCTAATATCCCCATTCTTCCACACCTCTATCATATCGCAATAATTAAGATGGTCTTCTAAATCTCCTGAACTTCCATAATTTTCCCACCATAGGGAAAACAAATTTCCCCTTTCTTTGTCCTTTTCCTCGCCCTCCCATAACCTGTCCACAAAACCTCGGATCCGATTCGGTACATTTCTTACCGCTGATGCATCGAACAGATTATTTCCTTTAAAATCCAGTACCTCTTCCTCATCGCATCTTGCCAAATAACAGCGCGGCATTATCCTGATTTTGATCTGCTCCGCCTCTTTCACATCCGGCGTGCTATAAGTCGTGAATCCGACCAGCTTCCTTAAAGACCAGGGAATATATTTGTAAATGCTGGCGGCGATATTCAAAGCCCGCTGGTTATAGCCAGGCCCGTCCACATCCGTTATAATCGTCACCTTTTTTGTCCAGCTTTCCAGGTTCCTATATAACAAATATAGACTGGCTTTGATCTGATCTTCCCTTAATGCCCCTTCGTTTATGACAAATTCCTTTTCCCCTTTCTCTTTTGCCCCTTCTATCCTTCCGTTTTCGTATTTTTTTATCTCACTTTCCTCAATAAAATCATACTTAAATAAATCGGCAAAATCTCCCTGCAACATTTTTTCATCCATATCTATGAGTTGGATATGCGCATAATAGCAGGGCGTTTCATAACTGCACATCTTCGCCTTTTTGGAAAGCATCAGCATCTCTTTCGGCAGTTTCCCGGATAAATTTGTCATTACTATATTATATGCAATCGGTTCCTGCTCGTTCCTTTCATATAATTCCGGGTTTGCGACAAACGAATATCCCAGATAGCTTTTATACAATTCATTATATTGTTCTTCAGTCAAATTGCTGCTTCTGGCAATCTCTGTATAATTGACCCCGTTATTCCCATACAAAAGCTGTATCATAATCCCTCTCCTTTATTTTTGAACCAACACATCCTTCTCTTGCTCTGCCAGCCGTTCCACCACATCATATTTGCGCGAGAATATCCCCTTCTTTTCACGTACATATTCTAACTGCGCCGGTGTAAAATATCCCAGCATCGTTAAGATCCAAAGAAAAGGCAGCATAATTCCTGACGGCATCTTTGAGCATTTCCTTCCCTCTTCGATAGAAGTTCCGTATGCCGCCACCGTAAAATAGTTATAATGTTCGAACATAAATTTCAATTTTTCCTCTATCGGAGCCACATGGGGCGCACACAGATATTCCCTTATTTCATCCGTTATTTTCCTATATCGATCTATCATGAAATATTTTTCTTCTCTTATCAAATCTTCATACTCTTCTTCCGGATCATAAAAATCATAGTCTTTCAGTTTGTCATTCTTTGTGATAACTGCAGCTGTCGGAATATATACTGCTTCTTTCTTCATATTCTTTACTGTATTTCCAATATTTCGTAATACCTTTTCAATATCAGCCGTCGCACTGTCCGGTTTATTTTTTTCTTTTTCCTTAATCGACGGATCAATCTGCTCCGGGGCGATACAGAAAATATAAGCGGATGCATTTTTGCTGATCCTTCTCTTATTGGCAATAAATTCGCTCTCTTCCTTTTGATTTTGTTCTTTCTCCGGAACATAAGCCTCTCCCGGCATATCCACAAAAGTCATAATAATCCGTTTGCCATTTCTTATTCGCAGCAAAAAAGATACCAATGGCACAATTTCTTCATTAGAACTATTTGTTTTATGTATTTTTTCCCCTTTTTGATATGCATGCAAAATATTTTCCTGAAAATATAACCCTCTTTTGTCGGTAAGTGGCCCGATCTGTAGTGGAAAAATCGACTTCTTTGCATTATCTCCGTTCAAATAATCAATTAAGGCCGCCAAATATGCCGTTTTTCCTACCCGGGCGCTGCCCATTAACAAAATGACCTCCTCGTGGTACTTTCCTGCATCCGCCAGAAAAGCCGTTCCGCAATCCGGGCAGACCATGAGAAGCCCGTCCTTATTTCCATTCCTATGGGCAAATGCCGCATTTATCCCCGTGATCACGCTATTTCCCATATCATCTTTTTCACTTCTTGGCTCGATTCTGCACTTCAAAAAAATAACGTCTTCATTTTCAGACAAAAAATCCAGGATTTTCTCGATTTCCTTCCTTTTCTTCTGCCAATCTACTTCCACATCCCCTGCGGTATCCATGGTTTCTGTCAGCAAATCCAAAATTTCTTCTTTCCCCTCCGTCTTCTCCCTCTCTTCCTTTGTCAAATGTTTCTGGCAAAGCAGATGCCTAATATTGTATCCCGATAATATTACTTCGTTTTCTTCCCCCAGATACTTCCCGCATTTCAAATAATTAAAAGAAAAATATAATCCGAAGCGTATATTGAAAAAAAAATCAAGCATCGTTTCATAAATATTATTTTCTTTGTTTTTTTCTTTTTCTCTCTTTAAATAAATTCTTATTAATTCATCAAGATCTATCGCCATATCCACGGCCCTTATTTTTCTTCCGCATTTTGTGCAATTCACATGGTGGTATGTCATAAGGTTTCCTCCTAACACAATACATATGCTTTGTCGTAAGGCGCCATAATCCGAAACCGAATCTTTTCCCGATCAAATACATTGGGCACAAGCAGGCGGCAACCTGTTCCAATAGGATACGGAAGCAAGTGCTTATACCCATCCGCTTCATAGAGCAATGTTCCCGCCGGCAGTTCGCTTTCCATCAATCGAAAACTGACTATCATGCCCGCTTTATGGCTTTGCCATTCCATCTCTGCCTGGAACGGCTCCCCAAGCATAATGTCATCACATACAATTTCCCTGCTCCCTTCCTCTCCTTCATTGATGAAAAACGTGAAGGTATAAAGCCCCCTTTCCAAAGTCAGCTCTTTTTCCTCTTCCCCTATATCTTTGTTTGGAATCCTATATACTTTATGCTTATTCAGTTTTATCCCCGGCAGGTCGGCCTCTCCTTTTTTCTTGTAAAAAACGGATACATTTTTCTCATCTTCATTGTCCCACCACCAACGTATTTTGATTCTCCCGTTTTTACTCATAATCTGTATATCTCTCATCCCATGCCAGCCCTTTCTCCCCAGTATCCAAATCCTTCCTATTTTCCTCTTTTTCTTTCCGATGCATCCCATAAATGCCGCGGATCGTATCCAAATCCTTAAATGCCAGCATTTCGATGTTTGCATCGTCCACCCATTTTCTATACTTTATTTTTGCAGACGGCATCTCTACTTTTACTTTTTCTTGTACTTCCTGGGGAAGGGAATATTCCTCCCCTCCAAATAATTTTGCATTTACAAATATGTACTCGCATTCCGACGTTTGTTTGGCAGAATCCATATAAGCCGTATAAAATTTATCCTCGCCGGAACGACGGATATTCTTGACTGCTACTACAAACCTGGTAAAAATATGCTTGTCCTTCCCCTTTATATATTTCTCAAAAGGTATTCCCATCTGCCGGATATATTCTGTCAGCATCGCGCTGCAGCTGTCATCCAATATATCCTGGTTCCATGCGACTTCCAGTTCCGGTGCCTCATGATCCATATAAGACTGCCATTCCTGTTCTGTTTCCAGCAGCCCTTCGGAAAGAGTCGCCTCCCTTTTTACGGAACGGAGAAACGCAATATTTTCCTTATTTCTTGTTTTAACCGCTTCCAGTTTCCTCTTCCATTCCTCCTGCTCCAGATAATTCCTGATAGAACCGACAAACCATATCCGCAGTTCGCATAGGAACAACTCCTGGTTCGCCGCCCAGACATCCTGGAACAGCCTGGCTGTCAGTTCCTGTATTTCTATATTCCGTGTCGCCAGCACCATACGATCCATGACGCTCTGTTTGCTTAAGCATTCCTGATGCTTTTCCCGCAGTCTGTCTTCGATCACGTCCAGCGATTCCGGCAGACGGAGGTCTACATCGGCAATATTTCCCGGCAGCTTATCCATGAATTTCGGTATCTTTTTCTGCAATTTTTCATAATCCGTATTTTCATTTAGAAAAGTATGGAATGCCCATTCGTCCCCGTACAGAATTTCCAGCATTTCCCTATAGGTACATTTGCTGTTTTTGCCGAATAAGAGCGGCAGTGAATTTATCATCCTTTCTGCCTGGTTATAATTCACCGGAAACGATTGGAACGCGTTTTTTATTTCCTTTCCATTTATTTCCGTCATTTCAAAAAGAATTTCCTCTATCCTGCGGGCATATTCTTCCCTTTCTATCCTGCTTTTTTCCCTCTGTTCTGTCAGAAACTTTTCCAGCTGCTCCGCTATAACATATTTAAAAATATCCAGCTTCCAATATCCCAGGGTCTTCCAGCTTCCCCAATCAGCCTTTCCTTCGTTTAATTTCCAGTCTTCCATGCTGATATTCAGAAATATATGCAAAGCCGCCGCATTTACCGCCCGCTGGTATTTGCCCAAATCGGAAACCCCCCATAACTGCTGGCTGAAAAAACAAACCGAAAGTTTTTCTGATTGGAACAATCTTTCCCAATCGCAGATCTTATTTTCAGAAGCAGGATTTTCAAAATCCAGGAAGCAATATATCCCGATCCTGTACCGTTCCTTAAACCCCATTCTTTCCATCCTGCTCCTGATTTCCTTTAAAATCGTGTTCACAGTATTTATTTCTGTCAAATTTTCCATCAAAAATATAGATACATAAAAATCGTCTATCGGCTGCAGCTTTCCATTTTCCCTTTTTTCTTTATAATAATTGACGGCCTCTTCTATTTTTTCAGAGGCATTGTCCTCCTCTATCCGGCAGCATCCCGCAATTTCCAGTTCTCCGACCCTGAGCTTCAGCGCATCGTCCAGGCATTCCAGAATCACGGAAGGCACTTCCCCGATTGACGCGCATATGGGAAAATTCTTTAATTCTTTGGTTCGTATTTTATTCTGCTCCGTAGCTGTATTAATCGCATTGCTCAGCTTATAATCCATATTTGCATCCATACTTCGATATCCTTTTGGTTTGTTATTGTCTGCCCGTTCTTAATTGGAGCATACGGTTATAAAAGTCTTTCATCTTCTCCATTAATTCATCTTTCTGCTCATGCAGGAACATTCTTTTTATTTCTGCCTTCTTTAATAATGCCGATGCCTGCTCGCATTCGCCTAAAAGACCCTCCTCCCGCTGCTTTCTTTTCTGCCTCTGCTCCTCATTCCTGTCTTTGCTTTTTTCCATGCAGTATTCTTCCATCTGCTCCAGCTTTTCCTTCGGATACGATGTATGCATCCGCATGAACGCCGTATAAAGATAAAACTTTGCATCTATGCCGCTTACATCTTCAAAAAAGAGAAGTTCCTCTTCCGCGCCGTCCCGGTCAACCAGGACAATATCTTCTTCCCTTATGCGAATCATCCCATTTCTGACAAACTGGAAGAATACGGAAATATTTTTTATTATCTCTTCCTGCTCTATGATCCCCTTGTTGCATTCCAATATTATCTTTTCGCATTTCATAAATATATGCAGGAATTTCTCCAGCTTCAGGAACAGCATCCAGTTCATACGCAAAAGCTGGTAAACTGTCGTTTCATCTGTTTTAATATAAACATTGGGTATTTGAACCAACGTGTCCGCAAAGCGGAAATTTCCCTTCATTTCCTGCAGCAGCCTCCCGCCGCTTTCCACTCTTCCTTTTGCATCTTTGTTGTCATCCATTTGGGCATATTCTTCCATGCACCATGTGCAAACCGCCTGTTCATCATCCATATTCTGCAGATATCTTCCCCTGAAAATCCCGGCCGGATCCACATATACGATCTGGCGCTCCAGCAGCTGCTCTGCCACATCTTTTACCCCTTTCACAATCTTCTTTTCCCGGATATTAAATTCCGGCTCTGTCTCACACCACAAATCATACACATACAAATCGGGAAGCTGCCTGAAATCGTATTCCGTTCCTTCATAGATATGCACCCCTGCCGCGCCGCTTTTGTTTATCCGATCTTCATATGCTCTTTCATATTCTTTAATGTCAGAGAAGGAGAACAGAGGAACGCCGCATATCCAGTTGTACCAGTAAATATTATTCAGGTCGTTGCCCTTCGCCACTGTAATACTATGGGATTTGGCATACCCTTCCACAGCTTCCACTACATTCAATGCCTTATCCGGAGCAACGATATATTTCTTTACCGGAAGGCTGTTCAACGGCAGATTCATATTTCCCGAATAGATCACCCTTGCATTGTTTTCCAGCTTTTCGCATACATCCAGCATTCCCGCTGCAAAATTGTCTTTTCCATAAGCCAGTTCTATAAACTTTTCAATCGTCATGCCCGGAATTTCTTTAAACTGCTCTTCTATATAAGAAACAAACACTTTCATCGGATTAAACTCGTCATCCGCATTCATCCATTGCTTTTGTGTCTCCAGCATCTTTTCTTCCAGAGCAATGACAAGCGCTTCCTGTTTTTTATCCGCTATCGCATCGTCCAAATATTCTCTCACCCGCATTGTAACCGCATCTCTTTGGCTCAAATCCAGCAGCTGCGTGCTGTATTCCACCGAAGGCATGGTGCCGTTCATAACGATATGGAAGTTCCTGTCCATAACCTCCTGCATATGCAGGAAAACATCGATATATCTTTGCAGTTCCGACAGCCTGACTTCTATAAAATCAATAATATCCTCTATATTCTTCCAGACAATATCATATAAATCCAGCAGATTATCGGTAGTCAGCCTTTCCACACAACATTTCCTGTACTTTTCGATCTGGTTCTGCAGCATAGGGCCTATGCACAGGGGAGAGCTTATCTTTTCCTTGATATCCCTCATTTCCTGTTCCAGATCGGCCTGCTTTGCCTTTTGCCCCATTTTGAACTGCTTCACAGAGTCCACATAATCCGTTTTGATCCGCTGCAGGATCCCGTTGAAAGCATCCCCGTTTTCCACTCGTGCGGCCAGCAGCTCCCTGAGATAAAAAATACCTTTTCCATTTCCCGTAAAAATGCTTTTATACTCCCGGAAAAACGAGCTGATAATTTCCTCAAGCACTTTATTCTTCACTTCATCCCATGCATTATATAAAGAAACATTGATGTTCATCCAATATCCTTTTAAAGTATGGTATAAGACATCCGTCTGCACGTCGGCTTTATTTGCCCTGCCCCCTATTCCTTTGGAATAAGACATCATCGGCACCTTGGATAACGACAGTATTCTCTCTGTCTGCTCCTCCGGCAGCATATGCATAGCTGAAAGCAGTTCCTCCACATTCTTCTGCGAAGGATGCACATCCCATGCTTCCTGCATCATCCGGCAGGTATGGTAAGAAATATACGAAAGTATCTGTTCCAGCGGCAGGTTCACCGCCCCCAGCCCGATTACGTTGTACTGGTAATTGGCATTCCTTGGAACTTTTTCTCCAAGCATACTTATTTTATTCTGTATATCTATCAGCGAATTATCCAGGAAGGAATCGATCAGGAACCCTTCCGTCGTGTTATTTTTCTTTACTAAATTGATGACATTATCCACTACCACCCGCTGGCAGAAAATATCCGGCCTTGGCACGCTTCCATGACCCGCTGTTTTTCCCGAAATCAGTACGCAGATATCAAAAATTCGTTCGGAAGTATCTATCTCAAACTCTGGGGAATATTTCGCCTTAAACCTCCCGCTGCCGTCCATGTTCCCGATATTCATAAAATAATCGATTTCTTTCAAGGCGGCATAACTGTTATATTGCAGCCGCTGTTGCGGCGCCGACTCTGGATACGTATCCGCCAGATAAATATACCCGCTGATCTTATGCTTCCAGCCCCTGTCATTGCAAATTTTCCTTACAATATAAGGAATGTCTATGATAATCCCGCTTCCGGTTCCTCCGCCGACCCCGGCAAAAATATAAACAATCAGCATTTCCTTATCCGGCTTGGTAATCTGGTCATGCAGATTCGTCAGTTTTGCTTTTAAAGCGCTTTCCACACGTGTAAATGCATTCTCTCCAAACAAAAGATAGCGTCCTGCCTGGCGGATGCCCCCGGCTCCGTTTCCTACAATTTCCTGATTCATCGTCGGATTCATCCATTCCAAAATATTTTTGGAAATCAGATGCCGGTTTTCCGGCCGCAGCCTTTTCGCCGCATCCGCATCATAAAGCTGGCATAATTCATTGTCACCGGTTTCATTGCTTAAGCCCATTTCCCCGTATTTCGGCTTTTCCAAATCATTCAGATAATTCATATCGGTGTCGATTGCCAAATACTCAAAATTCTTAGGGCGCTTCTTCCCTCCGTCCAGCTCAAATTGCCTGTACGCTTCTGTTTTCAGCCTGGCAACCGTCGCGCTCCCTTTCCCGCCCAATCCAACAAACAAAAATTTATGCTCCTGCGTCTCCAGGCGGTTCTTGTTAGACGTGAAATTAAGAAACCCGCCTCCTTTGCTCAAATCAAGCATATCCAAACCTTCTTGCTGCAATCTGTTCAATGCCATAATCCATCCTCCTATACCATGCTGTATCGAATCACTATTTCCACGTATCCGTTCTGCACCGCCACTCTTACATTACATCCGTTCTTCCCCTGTGACGACTTGTTTGCATCTATTTCCACCGTTTTTCCTTGTTCTATTCCCTGCGCATTACATATTCTTACCGAATTTCCTGCCTTGGACTGTATCCGTAAATACCCGCTCTTTTTATGCCCAATGACTATCACCTGTCTTGTATATTTCCTGATATCCGACAACATCCTCCTCAATTCCTGTTTCTTCGTTTCATCCCGTTCCACGCTGTCATAATACCGTTGGTAAATCTTAAGCAGCTCCTCCAATGACATCCTGGAAGAGTTCAAATTCCTGCCCTCAATGCCAGCCGGAACCAAATAATCATTTCCATTCGCCACGCCGTTTTCTTCTTTCCGGCATTTCACTCCTATCGTAAACTTGCCGTCAATCTTTCTTCCGGCCTTTCTCAATGCTAAAACCGCTATTAATAAAATAATTGCTGCGATTGCTGCCATGATCGGCAGCCAATCCATTCCATTCTTTCCCGTTCCTTTTGCTTCCGCACCATCTCCCTCTTTCTTTTCAGGAGTCTCTTCGGCCGAAACGATTTCCCCTCCGTCCGGCCGCACATGGATTATAATATCGTTTACGTCCCTATAAAACCCATTGCCTTCCAGATGGATCTGCATTATATGATCCGAGCCCCCGTCCGGCGTATATTCGCTATGAAGCCCTTCTTCCGATGCCGCGAACGCAAGACTGCTTTTCTCCCCTGTTTCCACATCCTCCACAGACGCTTCCGCTGTTATCCCTTTATAAAACTCCGCTTCCTTTATAGGCTCTCCTCCAGTATTCAGATACAAATCAATATCCACCGTATCGCCTCTGTTTACTTCCTGGGAAGACAGCACAGTAGTTACCGTAAAATCATAATTATATAATAAGCTAATCCGTATATTATCTCCGGATACCCCCCTTACCTCCAGTTTCCATTTACCCATCTGCGGATCTAATAATTTGATCACCGTATATTTTTCCGACGTACTGAATCTGGCTCTCGAATCTTCCTTCGTTATTTCATTATTTTTCGGATCGTATACCTTAACATCTCTCAGGTTATTATCATGCAGAATTACTATATTCGCCTCTATAATATTGCTGCTATCTATGTCAAACGGTATATCCTTATATTCTCCGTCAGCTATGAATTCGCCCAGTTTAATTTCCCGGATATTTCTCATTTCCATGAAAATCTGATTAAAAAAATCCGGCAGTTCATTTACATCCTGTGCAATCCGATAGGCTCCCCCGGTATTCGATGCCAGCCTGGCCAATTCGCTTTCCTCTACGCTCCCGTTCGCATTCAGCCCTACCGAGTAAACAGGATATCCCTGCCTTCCTGCCTCTTCTACTGCCGCATCCACATCTGCCAAGGAATCCTCAAGCGTTCTGCCCGGAGTTCCATCGTCAATATCTGTCCTCCCATCCGTAAAAAGTATAATCGCTTTCTTTCCCTTGCTTTCCGAATCGTTCAGAATTGATACCGCCTCCTGCAAAGCCGCGCCCGTATCCGTATGCGCTTTCCCTCTATAAGAAATCTGATCCAGCATATTTTTTAAATAATCCTTATTCTGCTCCTGTTTTATTCCAATCAATCCGGTGGAGGTAATCTCATTGGAGAATTCAACTAATGCAAGATTCGCTCCGAAGGCCTTCTCCATATCAATAAACATCTTCGCCGCCTCTATCGCTATCCTGTCTTTATCCGCATAGGCCATAGAACCGCTTTTATCCATTACAATAACCACATCCGTCTCATCTGCCGAAAGCCCGTCCCCAAACACAACATCCTCCCTCACGTTTTCCTGCGGGCTGGAAATATCAGGGGATGACTCCTCATTAGAAAAACCCTCCATAGCAGAGTTCTCCACGACAGAATCCTCCACTCCTTTTTCCTCATTCTTTTTTCCACATGCCGCACATCCTCCCAGCAGAACAACCATGAAAAATATGATCCAATACTTTTTTTTCATATCCATAACCTTGCCCTTTCCATAATCTCCCGGCAACCTTAATGCACCGTGGCAATAAAAAAAATCAGCCTGTATATATTAAATATACTTCTGCTGATTTTTCAAATCTATCCCTTTGGCATTTTCTGTCATTTTATGTCATTTTGGGTAGCTTATCTCATTAAAATGCCTCCATATAATGTTGCTGGCAACATTTCTGTAAGTCTTGCTGATCATAAATTCCCTGCCGCCTTCCAGTGTTACTTTATCGTTTTCCAAGGAAGTAATATATTGCATATTCACCAGCGTTCTGACATTGATCCGCACAAAAGAGTAATACGCCAATGCTTTGGCAATTTCCTTTATGCTATTCCTGATGATCACATAGTCCTGTTCCCTGCGGTAAAACTTCACATAATGCTCAATGCTTTGGCAGAACTTAATTTCCTCCGGCTCTATCAGACATGGCTTTTGGCTGTCTAAAACAATTATTTTCTTATGTTTCAAAGGCCACATATCGCGAAATGCACGCAACGCCTCTTCCAGATCCCTGTCCAGCTCCCGTTTTCTTACATAAGCAATCGGCTTTACGCATAAAAACCAGCGCCCGGCCTCTTCGCCCGCGCCCACAAACACAATCTCGCTGTCTACATTTCTCTTCCTCAGTTTTTTTGCTAATTCCAGGCTTTCCAGTTCTGCCCCGCCTTTCTGTTCTGCCGCATCCAATGATATAAAATATAAATCGTATACTTCCTGCTTATTTAATAATTTCTGTTCATCGCTCTCTGCAGATACTTCCATATCCAAGCAGATCTCCTTCAGAGACTGCTCCAGCCTTTTTTTCACTTTTTTGCCAAACGCTTCATCCCGGTCTGCGATCACTGCTTTTAACTTTTTCGTATACCTGTTTTCTATCGGCATCATCTGCGTTTCCCCACAACATAAGCTTTCATTTTATGTCTGATTATACTCTTTGCATAAAATCATTTGCTCATTATGTTGGTATATGTCGATTTTTTTTGGTAAACGTCAGCCTAGGGCGAATGGCAGGCTGTTTTTATCATGTCAACGATGAAGAAAGCATTCGATCTGTTTTCGCATACACTCTGCCACATCTCCTCCGTTCAAATAAACCACCGACCATTCTACAATTTTTTCCATCGCAGTTTCCACATTCCACCGGGGTCTCCATCCAAATGTGCTTTTCAGCTTAGAACAGTCCAGTTTCAGGAAGTTCGCCTCATGGGGGCCTCCATCATACTCATTTTTCCATGTTATATGACCGCCAGTGGCTGTATTCCATTTTTCACAGAACAGCGTAACCAAATCCCCTGTGGAATAGCAGTCCGTTTCATCCGGCCCGACATTATAATTTCCTTCATATTTTTCCTTATTTTCATATTGTTCCTTTGCAATCATCAAATATACTGCAATCGGCTCCAATACATGTTCATACGGCCTGACCGAATACGGGTTGCGTACTATAATTTCCTTCTTTTCAGTCACAGCGCGGATACAGTCGGGAATAATCCTGTCATTAGCAAAATCCCCTCCTCCAATTACATTTCCTGCACGTGCTGTCGAAACAGCGATATCTCTTTCTCTAAAAAAGGAATTTTTATAGCTGCTCGTAACCAATTCGGAACAGGACTTTGAATTGGAATAAGGGTCATAACCATTTAACTCCTCATTTTCACGGTATCCCCAAACCCATTCCCTGTTTAAATACACTTTATCCGTTGTAACATTCAAAAAAGATTTCACCGAATCAGACAGTCTCACGCATTCCAAAACGTTGACTGTCCCCATTACATTCACTTCATAAGTATAAACCGGCTCCTTATAAGAATCCCTGACAATCGGCTGAGCCGCCATATGGATAACAATTTCCGGCTTTGTTTCGTCAAACACCTTCTTTAAGCGCTGCAAATCCCTGATATCCCCTGCCACCGAATTCATATGGGAAGCAAGCCCGCACATTTCAAAGAGGCTCGGCTCTGTCGGCGGCTCCAATGCATACCCTGTCAAATCCGCCCCTGCCTCTGCCAACAGTTTGCACATCCAGGAACCTTTAAACCCCGTATGTCCAGTAATTAATACTTTCTTATTCTTATAAAACTCTAAAACAGAAGAATCCATTGCCTCTTTTCCATCCTTTCAAAAATTATTGCATATCATTCATTTCATTTTATCATGGTAAAAACACAATGTCATCTTTTTTTAAATGCCCAATACTTATTAAGCAAAAAATTCAGTGGAATCGTAATAAATAAGTTGATCACTGGTCCAAGCATCTCGTGAATCCCTAATACATTTACCCATACCATAAGCAAAATATTATTCATAACTAATCCTGTTCCCGCATAAGAGGCAAAAGTCTTTAAAAATACTCTCCACCATGCCTGTACTTCTCCTTCTTCTGCTCTAAATACATACCTAGCATTCCAATAATATGCATTGATTACACTGAGCAAGAATCCCAAAAAGCTTGCAAGCAAATATTGTACGGAAAACATTATTAATACCACGTAAACGATATACGATATCAGCGTATTGGATATACCAACCAATCCAAATTTAATAAATTGGCTCAATTCCCGAATTTGATTCCTCATGCATTCCACCACATCCATGCTCCCTTGAAACCAGTATGTCCTGTGATCAGTATTCTTTTTCCTTTATAAAAATTCATGTCTAACATATAATTAACTCCTGTTATCCTGTTCAAAACCAAAATTAATTCTTTCCTCCTCGATAACCAGAGGTCTGTTCATAATACGCATATTCATATTCATGATATACTCACCCAACAGCCCAATAAAAAATAACTGTAATGACCCGAATATGAATATTCCCAATAGAATTGGCATAGTGCCTGCCGCAAATCTATCCCAATACAGCAATTTATAAATCAAGTAAACCAATGCAAATATCAAACTAACGCAGGAACATATAATACCTACAAACGTAGCCAAACGCAGACCTATTTTAGTGTAAGAAGTAAAACTTAGCATTGCCGCATCATATAATTTATAAAAACTATAACTGGACTTTCCAGCTCTTCTTTTCTCCTGTTTATATGGTATCTCTTTTCTCTCATAGCCAAGTTCTGCAACAATTCCTCTCAAAAACGGAGTAGAATCCTTTAGGTTTTTAAGAATCTCCACAAATCTCTTATCATACAACCCGAATCCAGTAAAGTGTTCGATTTGATCTACATCTGACATCCGTTTAATCAATTTATAATAGCAACTTCTAAAAAAATACATAATCCTATTTTCTTTACTTGTTGTCTTGATGCCAATGACAATCCTATATCCCTTTTCCCATTCCTTTACAAAATCAACAATCATAGAAACCGGGTCTTGAAAGTCCGCACATAATAATACAGTACAATCTCCCGTTGATTGGGTTATTCCATAATAAGGAGAATTAAAGGGGCCGAAATTTTTTGCATTTAAAATACATTTGATACGCTTGTCGTGTTTGCACAACTCTCTTAGTATTGGCCTTGTATTATCTTTGGAAAAATTATCAATAAAAATTAATTCTAGTTCATATTCCTTTAATTCTCGCTCGAATATCTGGGTGACTGCTTCCACCATTGGTACGACATTTTCTTCTTCATTATACGTTGGCACAACCACTGACACTGTCTTCATATTTTTTCCTCAACATTACCATCTATAATTTATAATCTTCTGTATTCCATCCGCAAAAGATGTGGCAGCCTTCCATCCTGTCTGTGTCTGTAATTTAGAAATATCCGGACAAACATTAACCATCCCTGTATCAGGATATGAAATAGCTCCAAACAATAATTGACTTTTCGAATCCGCTATTTGGTACATTTCCATAACAAATTCTTTCAAAGGTCTTATATCCCCTGAACCAAAATTATAGACTCCATCTTCACATGGTATATTAATTAATCTGATAATTCCATCTATTGCATCATCTATATATAAAAAATCCCACAACTGTACGCATTGTGTCATTTTGCATGGCATATTTTTTATCATATTTGTTAAAATAGACAAAATCATTGTCCGTTCATCATCATCTTCCCCATATAAACTAAAAAATCGTGGCTCCTTGAATGCCATATCATGTTGTTTAGCATAATCCATTCCATCTTTATAATAGTTTAATTTCCATATTCCATATTCCGTATTTGGTCTACAAACAGCATCTTCATTAATCTTATTCTGCATCAACCCATACTCTGCCTGAGAACCCGCACTGATTACTAATTTACATCCAATATTTTTTACTGCCTTCAATGCTTCCATAGAATATTTATAATTTTCCTCTTGCTTTTTGGCATCAAGGCGCTCTTTTCCCCGTGTTCCATCCCATGCCAAAGAAACATAAACATCACAAGGTTCTTTTATTTTTTCCTCCAACCGCCCATACTCTTCCATATTTAAACGAATTATTACGATTTGTTTGCTGTCAGGTAATAGTTTTTCCTTTGTATTTTTTTTTCTAACAACCGCATATACCTTCCATCCTTCTTCAACTAACTTCTTTATTAAATGTGCTCCAATAAAACTAGTAGCCCCTGTTACTATTGCTTTTTTCATCTTCTTCTTTATTTTTCCTATCTTATCATATTATATATTTCATTTATTCTATTCTGAAACGAAATTCTATTATTTTTATAACTTTCATTTCGATATGACATTTCAGATTTTACTATTGTTATCAGTACCATTACGTCCGTCCCCCATATTTTATGAATACCATTATTTTCTAATAAACTAGAAGAATAGTATTTTCTCTGCGAAAAAAAAGTTAACCAATATAAATAATCATATTCCTGAAATGCGTACAAAGAATCTTCCCAGTCAATCACTATAGGAATCTGTTTCTCAGTATACATAATGTTTATATTGCTTAAATCACCATGATTAACTACTTCTAAGTATCTTTTCTCCATAATGCGTTGCAAAGATTCTCTGCAATGTAAATAAATATCCTTTTTCAAAAAACTATCTGCATACAATATTTCCAAAGATTCTTTTCCTGCTTCAATTACATCCCGAAAGCAATATTTCACTTCTATATTCTTTGTAGCCAATTTTCGTTGATAATTATTTATACATTTTTTTACTTCATAGAAATCAATAGAATAATTATATGGGAATAAGTAATCCATTATCATAAATACCAACTGTCTCCCATTTATTTCAATATCTACTCTTTCGATTTCTATAATGTCGCTATATACTACCGACATTATTTCTATTTCTTTTATTAAATTTTCTTTATACTCAATTCCATATTGATGGGTTTTAACAAATTTCCTTTTCCCATTAATATGTAACTCAAAAAAGATTCCCAAAGTTCCCCCTGGAAATGTCTGCTCTATTTTAACATCTTTATATTTTTCTCTTAGTTTTATCTCTAAGGTTGATATAAAAGCATCTATATCAACCTTAGTTTCTTCTATACTATTTTTCTTCAAATGATAATATTTACTTAGCATAGTATTTTTCCAGATAATTTATTTTGTCATAACCAAAATGTTTTGCCAACGCTGCTGTTCCACAGGCAATTTGTTGCTTTTCCTTTTGCGATAATTCGTCAATAATAGAACTATTATAATTTTCGTCACTCTTAAGTACAGTTCCCCATGGCGCAATCATATCTTTTATTTCTTTTCCATTCCAGCTCGGATAAAGCATAGATTCATCAAATTCTACACCTATAAAATTTGCCACCTCTTTCATAAATCTTTCTTTGTTTGCTACTAAATCTTCATATTTAAATATTTTTACATTATTCGGGTACATTTTGGAATACATTTCTACCGTTGAATGATAAATATTCCATGTAATTAAATATTTGCTGAGTGGCTGCGGAAAAGGACGCCTTTTAGTATCTCTATATGCAGAAAAAGGATTCCGAACAATATGCATAATTCTAATATCAGGAAAATCTTTTACCATTCTCTCCGCATCAATTCCTATCGCTGGTGAATATCCCACATAAGTCATATTCTCAGCTGGTTTTACGTAATAGTTTTTCCATGCAGCAAAAGTAGAGCGAAAAAAAGCCTCAATTACTTTCTTTCTTGTAAACGGTTCATTCCCCAAATATTTTTTAAATGATCCTATACGGTCATTTTCATCTAATATCAAATCCGCATCTTTAAATTTTGAACCGTTACGTTTCCTTAAAAAAGTTTTCATTTCTTCATCAATTATTTGTTCATACAATTCTTCTGCAGTAAGACCTTCAGGGAATTCTGGATATCTATATTGTACCCTTTCCACTGAAGCAAGAAAATCATTAAAATTCCTATTTCCCAGTTGTGATTCAAATGGATACACCAACATATTCGGATGCCCATCCAAATGCCTGTGCGTCACATTTCCACCATGCTCAAATCCTGCTGAAATCATTACAAACTTGAAATTATTCATAAGTTCCTCCTACTATAATATATTTATGGTTAATATTCCTAACATCCAGTTAGGATGTTATCCAACTTGTTGCTTAAACTGTTAGAATAATAAGAGCAATCGGTATAGCGGAATCCTCCTTGGGCTTCGCGCCCGTAATTAAGTCTTTTCTGTTGCCAACTCCCCAACCCGTTTCACTATAGCTTGACTATCCATATTATAGATATGACGCAAATAGGCCTGTGAACCCACCACGCTGGAATAGGTATCTTGCAAACCTATCCTTACTACCCTCGCTTTTGTATCTTCCTCAGCAATTACTTCCGACACTGCAGAACCAAATCCGCCAACAATATTATGTTCTTCTATTGTATAAATATATCTATATCTTCTTGCGCACTCTCTGATCAGTTTTGCGTCTATCGGTTTTATACTTGGAAAACTATAGACCGCAGCTTCTATTCCCTGTTCTTCCAGAACTTCAGCCGCTTTAACCGCTTCAATAGTAATTGCACCTGAAGACATCAAACACACATTATTTCCTTGCTTCAATTGTATTGCACAACCTACTTTATATTTTTTTAGCTTCATACATGACTGATGAATCTTTGGTTCTCCACCCTTATTCAACCTTATATAACACGGCCTTTGTAATTTATATGTTTCATACACGATTGCTCTTGCTTCTATTGCATCTGCTGGTGTAAACACGAGCATATTCGGAAGGCTGCGCATAATAGCAATATCTTCTGTTGCATGATGGCTCATACCTAAACTTCCATAGGCGAATCCTCCTCCTACCGCCATAATCGTCACATTAGCATTATGATAACATATATCATTCCTAATCTGTTCTATACAACGCAACGTCGGAAAATTACCTATCGAATAGGTATATACTCTTTTTCCTTCTAATGCCAGCCCAGCAGCCATAGAAGACATATTTTGCTCACATATCCCTGCATTAAAATACTGATTCGGCATTTCAGAACGGTAACGATCCAATACCCCAAAACCTAAATCCCCGGAAATCAATATAATATTCTTATCCTTTTTTGCCAACTCTGTCACTGCTTTTATCGCTGCATCTCTCATTGCTGCTCTCCTAACTCCTTTTTGGCCTTTTCATAGAACTCTCCTTGCGGATCTCTGTAATGCCATAACAAATTATTTTCCATAAAAGAAATTCCTTTGCCTTTAATAGTATCAGCAACAATACACACTGGTTTCTCTATCTTTCGTGTACTCAAAGCTTCTTTTAATTTATCATGATTATGCCCATCGCATTTTATAGTATGGAATCCAAAAGCTTCCCATTTTTTATGTATATCTTTCCATCCAAGCTGCTCTTCACAAGTTCCCATTGCCTGCATTTTATTATTATCTACAACAACTGTTAAATTGTCCAAACCATGATGCACTGCAAATAGAGCGGCTTCCCATACCGAGCCTTCTTCACACTCTCCGTCACCTACAATTACATATACACGGTGTCCTTTTTTATCAATTTTGGCAGCAAGCGCCATACCTACTGCAATGCCAATGCCATGTCCCAAAGACCCTGTAGATATTTCAACCCCTGCAACCCCTTTATGGGATATATGCCCGGACAGTATGCTCCCATCTTGATAGTATGTATTCAAAATACTTTTATTAAAAAAACCTTTTTCAGCCAGCGCACTATATACCGAAACTCCTGCATGCCCCTTACTTAAAACTACTCTGTCGCGCTTATCATCTTCGGGTTTACTGGTATCTATATTCAGGATATCATTGTAAAGTACAGCTACAATATCTGTTACTGATAAAATCGCTCCTATATGTGATGCATGAGATGCGTGTGTCATTTCAATAGCATGCCGTCTTATTTCCAATGCCATCTGCTCACTATTCATTCTGCTACCTCTTTTGACCAGATTATGTATTGACAGTATCTAATCCTTCCAGATTTTCCATGGTGCTGTTCCCATACTCCATAATTCCTCCAACTTGTCCTTTTCACGTTTTGTATCCATGCATTGCCAAAAGCCATTATGCAGATATGCTTTTAGTTCACCGTTCTTAGAAGCTATTTCTAAAGGTTCCTTTTCAAAAACGGTAGTATCACCTTGTATCCAATCAAAAATACTTGGTTCTAATACCATATATCCTGCATTAATCCGATCCCCATCGCCATTTCCTTTTTCGCGAAATGAATTCACATTGTTCAAACCATCAATTCCGAGAACCCCAAATCTCTGCCCAATATTTACCGCTGTTAAGGTAGCTATTTTCTCATGCCTTTTATGAAATTTTACCAACTCTCTTACATTAATATCAGAAACCGCATCACCATAAGTAAGCATAAATGTTTCATTTCCAACATACTTCTGCACGCGTTTAATTCTTCCCCCGGTCATAGTGTCAAGTCCTGTATCCACTAATGTTACTTTCCACGGTTCGGTCACATTGCTATGAATCATCATCTGATTATCATTACTAAAATCAAAGGTGATATCGGAATTATACAAGTAATAATTGGCAAACCATTCTTTTATTATGTGTTGCTTATAACCACAACATATAATAAATTCATTAAAACCATAATAGGAGTACCCTTTCATGATATGCCATAAAATAGGTTTTTCTCCAATTTCAATCATTGGCTTTGGTTTTAAATGACTCTCTTCACTGATTCGAGTCCCATAACCTCCTGCCAAAATAATCACTTTCATATTCTTCACCTCGATAACAAATACCACTATAAAATTTCTGTCAATAATATTTCATTTAATAACACATCTTCTTCATGGCTATTTATATATACAAAATTAATAATATCTGCATCCTGATCCAACTTAAACCTATAAACCACTTTTTCAGAGTTTACTTTCTCTATATCTATATCTATATTTCCAATTCCTTTTACATCGCATCGAATTTCACTCTCTTTTATGCCCTCTCCTGTAATTTCCACCCTATATTCGCCCTTTCTTAATGGCAACTTCATTCCTTCAAAGTTTCCGCCTGGATGTATTAGTAATCCTTCTTCCGAATATACCGCATTTTGTACATAAGAGCCGTGTTTGGGAAGTACATTTACTTCTTCTAATTTTTCAATTTTTCTAACTTCATCATACTTATCAATATCAATGTCCTCTTTAATCCCTATATAATAATCATCAACATAATAAATATTTAACAAATGTTCCTGTACACATTTAGTTGGTACTGTATCATAAAAACAATATATAACATCGGTATCAATTTCTTCTGAACCATATATCTTTTCCCATTGTTTCTCCCTATATGCTGTAATTGATTCTACATCTCTTCTTGCTAAATATGTTTCGTTAACTTTCAAACCATAATCATATGCCCAAAAAGTTATTTCCTCACATCTTCCCTTTCCACCAACCTCAACAGGCGCCCTATTGCTTCTAGTATGTGCCGGCATAAAAATAAGTTCCTTTTTTCCTTCTGCAATATCTTTCCAAAACTCTTGTTCTTTCATATAAATACTGTCACCATTCCATACTTTTTTAAAAAAGGTATCATTCAGTGATTCCATAATTTTAGAAAACTCCGCCAGATGAAGCACCACACATAAACCTAATAATAGATATACACTCTTTTTTTTAAGTAATATAGACAAAAAAACAATAGATATAATCAGAATGCCATAAAATACAGGATAGACAAACCTTCCTGTTGTCCTAAAAATATGCCACAATCCAATTACCATTTCCGGCAAAGGCCAATCTATCAACAGTTTACTTCCCAAATATACTTGTGGACTTAATGCATATATAAAGAAAATTATAAACATAATACTTATTATTATTATACTTTTCTTCTTTGTCCCCACGCACCGCCATAAATATTTTCTGTGTATGCACATTAATATAAGTGTCATAAATAAAAGTATAATACCCGCACACCCTATATAAGCATATCCCGAAAACTGACCATAATTGCAAGAAAATGCAGGCGACCATCCCCATCCAGTTTGTCCAAAAGAATTAAACAAAGTATTTAAATTTGCGCTATTAGCAAAAGTACTTGATGTTGCAGATATCTTACCCTCAAATCCCCCCAATGCATAAATAATAACAATTCCAATAATTACATCAAAGAGTATAACACTGGTTTCTCTAATAAATGATTTCTTACTTTTTTCATCTAAAAACAAATCTATTTGCATAAAGCAAAGAATTCCCAAAACCATCGGAAGATAATACATATTAATTCCAATTGTCAAAAATGTTAATACAAGATTCCAAATAACCTTTTTCTTATAATTTAAATTATCCTTGTAGGCATACAATGCATAAGCAGCTAAAATTAACCAATTCGATCCCACCCCCACTTGTAATAAACATTTTTCAAGCAAAATACTATTACACGTTAATAGTATAGAAGCAATTGCAGATATAAAATTATCCTTAGTTAATTTATATACAATTAATGCTACCAGAGCCCCTTGAAGTATAAAGCATATCAATGTATATATACCCATATACTGGAAAGTCTCTGGCAATATTCCATTAAACAATTTACATATTATTGCAATAATTGGCAGCGAATCAGTATACATAATAGAAAGTTTTTCTGGATAAGTCATATTCTCAATTAATCCTAACGGCCAATCCCATTTGGAACTACGAAAGAATCTCCATCCGTTATATGGCAGTGCCATATCTGCCTCATTATAATTTCTTAACCAATTATCATAAGAAACATCAAGAATGCGATATCCATATGCAATTAAAAATATGACAGTACCAATGAAACCGCCAATTAGCAATGATATCCACACACTTTTTTTTTGCATTGTTTCTTTATCATCTTGATCTTGTACCATTCCCTTATCCTTTCAATACAAATTTTCAAAATAACTTTTTTACGAAAATCTTAAGTACAACATTTTGCGGGAAATGTTTT
>CAJUHH010000001.1 GCA_910585965.1 uncultured Lachnospiraceae bacterium | reverse complement strand
CCTCGGAACTTCTGGAATTTTCAGGGCTGCATTGCTGTTCATTTGCCAAGGTTCGATTACTCATAAAATGTTTCGTCTTGTCTTTCTCAGACGCAACTCATTTATAATATCACGTCTTTTTCCATAAGTCAAGCTCTTTTTACTTTTTTATACATTTTATGATTTTATTCCCACTGTCTTTTCACAGTGGGCTTTTATTATACCATCACATTTTCTTATTTGTCAAGCCAAATTTTATTATTCTTCTTTTTCATTGCCAGCTTTCCAAATAATAAAACTCAAACTATATTTGCTCAAGTTTCATGCTCGGTATATAAACGGAGAAAGAGGGATTTGAACCCTCGCGCCGCGTAAACGACCTACACCCTTAGCAGGGGCGCCTCTTCAGCCTCTTGAGTATTTCTCCATAGCCTGAACTAACTGTTATTATAATTCATCTGCGTTCTCATACTTTTAATAAATATGTATACATTTAAAACCTTGTATACATTTCATACCGTGTCGTAACGCAAAAGTTATTATACAATAGGAAATATTTATTTGTCAATTCTTTTTTCTTTATATTATAGAAAATATTATAGAAATTATCATTTCATAAAAATTTTCATTCCCTCCGTTTTTCTAATAAGATTCAATCGCTTTCTCAATTCTCTTTTTCACTTCGGCTGCAATCTCCACTGTTTTCATATTTTGATAATCCTCATAGTATAACGGAGGGAGATATATAATTTTTACTGTAACTGGCTTAACTGATTTTTCATCAAAAGGCTTAAAAGCGTCTATTAAAGCACATGGAACAATTGGGCATTGCGCCTTTACCGCACTTTTAAAACTCCCTCCTTTAAAATCCAGCAGCTTATTTCCTGCTTTGCTTCTTGTCCCCTCCGCAAAAATAAGAAAGTTCTTCCCGCCCTTCACTTCCTGCGCCATTTGCATAATCACTTTCATAGATTGTCGGATATCTTCCCGGTCTATGGCAAGAGAACCCAAAGCTTCCGTTACCTGTTTTAATAAAATAACATTTCTTGCTTCTTTCTTTATTATAAATGCAAACGGAACAGGACAGGATTCCAAAAAGGCCAGCACATCATAAAGTCCTTGATGATTAGGGAAAAATACGAAGCCATTTTTTTCAGGTATATTCTCCAGACCATATGACTCTATCTTTACTCTTCCAGCCTTGTTAGCTGCTATTGTAACTTTTTTGATGTAAGCATATGCCTCTTCAAAACTTATCTTGTCACTTTTCCCACACCACCATATCCGAAACAGATAATAGGGAGCCCTTAAAAATAACCGTAAAACCATCATCGCAATTCTGTACATAATTTACTTCCCTAACTATATTATACTATGCCTACGCAGCATCAATGCAATTCATACAAATTATTGCCTTCAGAGTCAATCACTACAATAACCGGGAAGTTATTTACTTCCAATTCACGAATCGCTTCTGTACCAAGATCCTCATAAGCAATTATTTTAGAACTCTTAATGGAACGCGAAAGCAAAGCTCCAGCTCCTCCAACTGCGGCAAAATAAACAGCTTTATTCTTAACGATGCTGTCTATTACCTCTGCCGAACGTCTGCCTTTTCCAATCATACCTTTTAACCCTATATCCAAAAAACCAGGCGTATACTTATCCATCCGGCTTGATGTAGTAGGACCTGCTGATCCTATCACCCGCCCTTCCCTTGCTGGTGATGGTCCCATATAATAAATAATATTTCCTTTCAAATCAACGGGCAGCTTTTCTCCTTTTTGCAACGCCTCATCCATCCTTTTGTGGGCAGCATCTCTTGCCGTATAAATCGTCCCCGTAATATATACATAATCGCCTGCCCGAAGAGCTCTGACATCTTCATCCCGCATCGGGGCGCTAATATATTGATCCATATTCCTCACCTATTTTAGATTTATCCTTAAACCCTAATTAAATAATCCGCATTGCATGCCTGTTTACATGACAGCATATATTAACCGCTACTGGCAGTCCGGCAATATGTGTTGGATATGTATTGATATTTACCCCCAAAGCCGTTGTACTTCCTCCCAGCCCGCCTGGTCCGATACCCGTCTTATTTATTTTATTTAACAATTCTTCTTCCATTTCCCTTATGTATGGGATTGAGGAACGCTCGTCAATCGGTCTTGTCAATGCTTTCTTCGCCATCCACACACATTTTTCAAATGTTCCTCCTATTCCGACACCGACCACCATCGGTGGACAAGCATTCGGACCCGCATCCCTTACTGCTGTTATAACTGCTTCTTTCACACCTTCTATTCCATCTGCTGGCTTCAGCATAAATATACGGCTCATATTTTCACTGCCGAATCCTTTTGGGGCTACTATAATCTTCACTTGATCGCCAGAGACTATTTCATAATGGATCACCGCTGGAGTATTGTCTTTCGTATTTTCCCGAATGAGCGGATCACGAACTACGGATTTTCTCAAAAATCCTTCTATATATCCTTGCCTCACCCCTTCGTTTATTGCATCTTCCAATATGCCCCCTTCAAAATGGACATCCTGCCCTATCTCCATAAAGATAACTGCCATTCCTGTATCCTGGCAAATTGGAATCATATCTTCTGCCGCAATTTGAAGGTTTTCTTTCAGTTGATTTAAGATCTGCCTTCCTAAGGGGGCTTCTTCGTTTTCAACAGCCTGATCAAAGACTTTTTTCATATCCTCTGAAAGATAATGATTGGCTTCTATGCACATTTCCTTTATATTTTCTGTAATTACCGATGTTTGTACGACACGCATATATTTCCTCATCATCCTATAATAATATTCTTAATCTCCTCCAGCTCTTCCTGCTTCAGTTCCAAAGGTTTCCACCCTAAAGTCTGCCCATCATCCTTGTAACGGGGAATCAAATGAAGATGAAAATGGAACACTGTCTGCCCGGCCGCCTTTCCATTATTCTGAACCAGGTTAAAACCATCACAACCCAGTTTTTCTGTCATAAACACCGCCATTTTCTTGGCAAGAAGCATCACTTTTACAGCAGCTTCATCCGGCAGCTCATATAAATTAGCATAATGGCTTTTCGGCAAAATAAGTGCATGTCCTCTAGTTGCCGGACCTGCATCGAGAATCACTTTAAACTCCTCATCTTCATAGAGCGTTTTAGAAGGGATCTCTCCATTCGCTATTCTACAAAATATACAATCTTTTTCTCCCATCACTCTTTCCCGCGCAATAATGCAACGCAATATTGCATTTTCCTTTCCTCAATATTATGATTTATTCCAGTTAATCGACCCGATATGGATCCTAAAAAACAAAAATCTGATCCAGGGCACGCAATACTTTAAAATCACCCTTCATCTTCATTTCTCCAGACATAAATGCCCTTTGAAAAGTCATTCTTCCATTGACAATTTCATCTAATGTACGTTTTTCCAGCTGTAATTCCACCTCGGCAAAATCGGATGTGCCAAAAAAACATTGCAAATCCGCGTTATTTACTTTAACAATCAAATTTTTCTTTTTTCCACTGATAATAAAACGGTAAGTGCCGCTAAATCCAGGCTGGGGTCTAAAATGTTGCTGTAATTGCGTAACAATTTCCCCTCCTTCTTCTATCTCACCATTATTAAGCATATCCCGGAACAAGCTAGTTAACTCCTGAATATCTTCCTTTTGTTTTTGAACGTAATTATCATCGGATGCATATTGGGAAAGCTGTTCTGATTCCTGGGGTGTCAAATCAATCTGAGTCTTGGATACCATTTGGCCGATCGCCTGATGGCTGGCTGGAAGACTGACAATCTTTTGATTCACTGTACGATACATATTTTCAGCTTTCTTCTCAATCAGCATAATATATTCCCGGTTTTCTTCCATTAAAGACGCATCCGCAATATATCCGCATATGCCGCTGCAAGGCCGCCCGCCCAAGATTTCCCAAGCGGAAGTAAGGCTCAATTTTCCCTCCCGTTCGCCATACGTAGTGGACATAACAATTGGACACATATAAATACTGCTTATTTTCTCTTTATCACCATATAGCCAGCAAGAATCCAAGAACTGCTGCATATATCCCCCGATTCCATACCACTCTACCGTAGTGGCAAGGATAATACCGTCCGCTTCTTTTAAACTTTGGGGCAAAGCAGTAATGCCATTTTTTAATTCATGCAAATTGAAACGCTCTACCTTTACCCGAAGTTCTTCTAAAACTTCTTGCATTTTATTAATGACAAATAACGTAGGGTCGTCAATAAGCCCTCTTCCACCATAATAAATATTAATCTTCATAACTATTCCCTCATTTCCATCCTGTCTTTCTTTCCCAGCTTCCAAAATACAAGTGCTATAATCACTCCGCTTATAAATCCTCCGATATGAGCCGCATTATTAATGCCTTTTGCTGCAAAACCGCTGTAAAGGGAATAACCTATCATAAAAAGAAGCCTTCCCATTGTAATCTGCTCTAAATGCCCCTTATGGACACATACTAATACAAACAATGCGCCAATTACTCCAAATACTGCTCCGCTCGCTCCTGCCGAACTAATATACAGCCCTTTATAAATTTCATAACATGCGGACAAAAGATTACCCAGCATTCCTGTAAATAAATATATAAAACTGTATTTTATGCGACCAAAATATTTTTCCACTACTTCGCCTAAATAATACAAAACAATCATATTACTGACAAGATGATCCATATCCCAGTGCAAAAATGTACTTGTCAATATCCGATAATATTCTCTATCCTCCCAGAACATTCCTGCGCTAAAAGCACCTTCATTATATAACAAATCTCCAGTAAATGTACATATCATAAAAACCAAAATATTTGCAGCCACCAAAAACGCTGTCACATATGATATGCGAAAGCGTATATTCCATTTTCCTGTCTGCCCCGCATCCATTTGCGTATCTGCCGTCGTTTGCCCGGATGAAGATGTCTGGGCGAGAAACCGTTCTATTTTGTTCCTCATTCCATAAAAATCGCCAACCTGATTCTCATACACTACCAGACGGTCATTAGAGGGATCTATCATCCAGCAAAAAGGATCCTCTTTGCAGATCCGTTTCCCCTTTTCCGTATCCCTGCTCACGATCAGCGACATAATATGAACATCATCTACCTTTTTTTCTTTAAAAAAAGCCCTTATTTTATCTTTAATGTGCTGATATTGTTCTTCCGTTATATATAAATTTTTTTCATAGTATATCACATGGAATACATTTACATAATTCTTTTCCAGATAATAATAAAAGATAAATTCGGGCAAATTTGAAGGGACTTTCACATATCCTTCTTCTGCCATAAAATCGTCGAGCTGTTGTTCTACCATATTTTCTCCCATTCGCATATATGTACTGACTATTCTATGCTATGGAAAAGGTTATCATTTCCTTACGTTTGTGTCAATGAATTTACATTCCGCATTCATGTATTTTATCTATAACAAAAAGTCATTTTTCCAAAACGGAGTTCGTCCCCGCATTCAATCTTTACCGTTTCATTAGGTTCCAGCCGTAAACCATTCTTAAACGTTCCGTTTGTGGAATTCATGTCCGTTACATAAATTCCATCTTCCTGCTTTGTAAAGCGGGCATGTATTCGGCTTATTGTACTGTCTTTAATAACAATATCCACATTTCCCGCCATTTTTCCTATCGTGCATGGAAGCTGCTCCAAACTGATATGATACTTGTTTCCCTTATTTACCCCATAAAGTTTCTTTTCTTTTTTATAGGAAGACACATCAAGAAAAATGGTATTTCCATATTCCTCCTGCTTTTCATATTCCCCTTTTTTCATATATTCCATGTTTTCTCTTTGAAATGCGCTTTTACTGATTAATTGGCTTTCCACACTCTCCTCTCTTTCCAACAACATTTTGTCTTGTACTTTAACCCTGTTTTTATTTTTTAATAGATTGAAAATAAAATATAAAAACATTAAGGCAGACAAAACAACCAGCACAATGGTTCCTGCTGTCGCCACAAGCTTTTCTTCCATAGATAAAGTAAAAAAATATCCTATACTGACGGTCGCGGCTGCCGCTGCCGCACATAAAAATGACAATATTCCGACAATCGGCAGGTGGTTCTCTCTCTCTTCTGCTGCCGTTACCTGATCTGCCCGTTTCAGGTTCTCCTCCTCTATCCAGTCTTCTTCACCTATCTCCTCCTTTTCCAAGATTTCTTTTACGGTATCCACTTCTTCCCATTCCGCTGCAGAAGAAGGAAACCAGCTTAAAATCTGCGGCAGTATAAACCTGTTGTCTTGTATGGATTCATAAATCTTATATACTATTTCCGTTGCCTCTTCCTGTTCCCGGTTCACCCTGTCAAGCAAAAACTCTGCCAGAGACATCAATGCCGACTGTCTATCTGTATCCTCTGCGCAAGGATAGTATAGAAAAAAATATTCTCTGCTTTCCGGTTCCGCAAAAATGTATTCTGGTGCCAGCACCAGGCATCGACTGTCCAGCAAAAAAGCATCCAGCTTTTCCAAAGCTTCCCTTATGTTTTCCAATAAATTATATATATGCTCATATTCCATTTGTTTTTTTTCAAACAGGCTTTTTAAATTTTGTTTAGAGCTTATTTCATAATAAAAACTACACTCCTCATTCACATACCTTATCTTGCAGTCCAGCAAATGTTCAATTTTGTTTCCGCTTATCATCCTATATTGATAGCCATGGCTCTCTTCCTCTAATTTTTCATTTATAATTAAAAAATTATGGTTTAAATCTTTATGATATCTTATGTTCTGCATACTTTCCCCCTATTCCATTCCAATCTTTCTATTTAATCCATCGGCTATCTTCTTTGCCAGCCTGACTTTACGAATACAATCTGTAGGACAAATTCTTTCTGCCCATCCCCTGGCGCTAAAGTCCCAATGCCGCTGTGGCAATAGCTGTCCCGTAAAAGCTGTCGTCACCCTTCCAGAAGCGTTTACCAAAACTGTCTTTTTATCCGTCTGCACAGTGCTGACCAGCCTGTCTATTCCCAGATATTTATTCCCAAACTGTTTATTGCATTGGCTTATAATTAATTCTTTTATTTCCTTCGGATTTTTATCACATCCATAAATTCCGCTTTGTCCGCTGCCAAAATAGCCGCAGGCGCTTCCACGAAATGCTAACAAATAGGTATCCTGAGCCGCCACGCAACGGTCATACAAATAGAAAGTCATATAAAAAAGAAACCCTATCAGGAAAACTGCTGACGGTATCACCAAACTTGCTTCTACCGTCAAATAGCCTCCTGCATTCTTATACTCTTTTCCACGCAATATAAAGCACCCCCAATCCAACCGTCAGAAATGGAAGAAAAGGTATGCGGCTTTTCCCTTTCGCTTTTCTGCCGACTAACAAAACCAGCGAAAATACAGCGGAAAATAAAAAACCGCCAACAACCGCCGCTATGCATCCTTTCCACCCTATTAGCATACCGACAGGCATAACTGCCAGCCCATCCCCATATCCAATACTTTCTCGTGTACAAAGACCCAGCAATAGTAAAAAGAATCCTGGCATAAGAGAATATAATATTTCAACCCATGCCCTTTCTCCCCAAATCATTGTATAGAAAAGCGCACAGCCTCCAAACAATGCAAGAACAATAACTGGTATTTCCTTTTTTCTTATATCTATTACTGCGCATATCACTATAAAAATCAGACAAATGATCCATTCTATTTCTATTTTCATTCGGCATCCTTTCTCCTATCCGCCGCATTTCGGGCATTTTCCTTTCCCTTCCGTTTCCGATAAATGTACGGTATAAATTGTTCTTTTCAAACCAGGACAGCTTAACGAACTATGTGCTTTATTTCCATAAGAAGTGACATAAACCAATGCCTGATAAAGATTTCCTTTGCATCCGCCGCACATACGGTATTTTTCACCGTCTTCATTTCTCATCTCTTTTACTGATGACGATAAAACTGCTTTAATTGAGGGATTTAAATACACGCAGTTGCGGGCCATATGATATACCGTGCCATTTTCCGCCACATATACCATTGGTTCTTCGCTCTTTTCTTCATTCGTCTTATTTGCCACGTCATAACCTGTCCATGCCCGTCCAAAATATCGGTTCTCCATAGAAATATCAGGAAACCCTATTAACCCTGCCAGAGGTCGCACTTTATAGGAAACAACAAGCTCTATTCTGTCTCCTTCCTTCATAATCGACGACTTGGCAAAACTCAGCCCCTGGCTCCCGGCAACCAGACAAGTATGATCCAAATAGTCTTTTCCTAAAATATCAATTATTTTTCTTTTTGCATAGCCTTCTGACAGCACAAGCGAACCAAACTCGCTCCAAAGCAGATCCTCTTCTCCAATTCCTTTCCTATAGGCATATCCATAAAATGCCATTTTATTTCCTGTTTGGTGCATTGCCCCCATCAGGTTCCCATGAAGCCGCAATACATCAAAAGCAAATAAGATATTCATGAAAAAGAGGAAAAATAGAGGAAGAATGATAGAAGCCTCTACCGTCATGCCTGCCTTTATATTTTTCTTATGAAGGGGGGAAGTAAACGACATCCTTTTTCCGGCAATAATAGAAAAGAATTGAGATGTGTTGTCTTGATTGAATAGATTCCTGCCCGGAGAAACAATATTTTTTTTGTTATGTTTATAGTTGCCATTTAGATACCGGAAAAAGGACATCGTTTGCTTCCCCCCTTCATATTTTTTATCAGCTGCTTATGCATATAAATGATAAAACCAATTAGTCATAGCCATATCTTTTCTGAATATTACAATGATAGCCAAAAGCACTGGATATGGATATGTCGGATAAATAACTGTCAAAGCAAGCATCCATCCGAAAATGAGCGTTGCCTTCGGTCATACGTATATCCATTTCCATAATATCCATCGCCCGCATATTTTTTTCTTCGCTGTCTTCCAAAAACAGCATGATTCTCAAATAGTCCTGGTAATTCAGGCCACGTCCCTGATTTTCTCCATCTGGTATATTGCCTGAGAAATCTTTGAGATTGGATATGCCTGTTTTCCAGTCCGCAGATGTTTTCATCAATGGAACTTTTCCTCCTTTTAAAAGACATTTCACATCCGCCAGACTCTCTAAATACGCCCAGGCAAACAAAATAGATGCCTGCACCAGCTTTACCAATGCGGGGATCTGGAAGATAGAGGTTAGCGTAAGCGCCAGCAGTTCTGCCTCTGCGCATTTTCCTGTGTCGGATAACAGATAAATCAAATTTGCTGTTTCTCTCCACCGAATCAGACGCTTTATTACCTTTTCCAGATTTTCCATATCCGACTTCTCTCCAGCGACTATGTACTCTATTTGATATTTCATGAATGATTTTTCTAATTCATTTCCGTACCACCCGCATTTATCAAACAGATAGCAGTCAAACAATACATGATCCGATAGATTTTCCGGCTTTCTCAGGCCCGGGCGCATTCCTGCGCCCCTCAACCTTTTCCTTTGGGACAGGCAATCCTCCGAGCGGACGGTTCCAGATATATGGCTTGTGTCTCCTAAAACCAAGCGGAAGGCCAATCCACCTCTCCATGCATTCACTTTGTCCGCAGGATTATCAAAAGAAATTTCTTTTCGATTTCCCTCCTCATCCTCTTCTTTTGGAAGTTCAACGGCATTGATCTGTTCCTGTATACTCTCTCGTTCTCCTGCAATATCTCTGGTTTCCAGTCCCCATTCATGCAATTCTTCCGCTTGTCCTATCGTTTTAGCTATGATTCCTTCCATCGAATTTTCCTGCATATATGCGATGGCTTGCCTTTTCATAACATTCCCTCCTTCGTCGGAAGCGATGGACATTTCTTTTATGTTTGCTCTGTCTACTGAAAGCGAGAGCCAATTTTTGACAGGTTTCATTCCATTTCTGCCTGTAATAAAATTATTTTCCATATATTGTCTGAGATGTTCAGCCGAATTTTCCGGCCTGCAGCTCGCCGATCCATAAGACATATCGACAAACAGCAGATCATATTGTTCCAAAAGCTCCCTATGAAATTCTGCAAGCACACTGTTCATTCCAATATCTGCTACGCATTCCGCTTCCATCCTGACCACGCTCATCCTGGCTCCTTCCAGGACAGTCAGGACAAACGCCAGGATAAGAGAGAGGGAAAGCGACAGATACACGGTAAGGGAAGCCTTATTCATGACATTACCGTATTACTGTCCTGTGTAATCTTTTTAAAGACGTTTGTCACCAATGTGCGGAGCTGGTTTTTGAATATAATGACAAGCCCGATCAGGACAACGATAATTAGAATAATTTCCACGGTTCCCATTCCGTCCTCTTCCAAAATAAATTCCTTGAAATTTTTTAACCTATTTTTCATTTTTAACCTCATTTCTGCGCTCTTTTACGGCATAAAGCCAACGCAATTCTATTTTTGCTGATTTTTATGTGACTTTTTTATTTTAAACAGAAAAGGAATAATATGCTGGTATAAGAATCAATACCATAACAATACCCAGCATCAGCATCATCGGCAGCAATAATTTTGTCCCCGCCTCCTCTCCCAGCTTTCTTGCCATATTTTTGCGTTCTTCAAACGCATTTTCCGCTTCCTGCCGCAACGCATCCAATATGCTGTTACTGCCTTTCCTCATATTCTGTACTAAAATATTTGACAGTTTCGTATATTGAGGCAGGCGACATCTCTTTGCAAAATGTTCATAAGCCGCTGCTTCGGAAACCCCGCTGTCCAGTTCATGGCATATCAAAAGCATTTCCTCATATACATAATGAAATTTTCCTCCTTCCTGTCTTTCGGCCGCATAACGGGAAGCTATTTTTCTGAACGAATTCCTGATTGTCATTCCCGCCCCCAGATAAAGCATAAGTTTGCTGATCAGCTGGGGATGATCCAATAGCATTTGCCGGTTTCTTCGGTCGATTTCCTCCTTTAGTTTTCTGTCCTGCAAAAAATAAACCATTCCTGCGCCGATACATAACAGAAAAAATATATATCCGCTGCCATCATCCGCTTTCTCGCTCCATAAAATCCTTTCCCCGTTCACCGTCTCTGGCAGTTCCACTTTATCCTTATACCGATCCCGCTCTTCGCTGCTGGCAAGCAACTCGTATATTTTTTTCTTCAGAAGTTCGTCTTCGGAATATTCCGGCGGAAATATACAAATGGGAAACCTATGCTCTTCCTTGTAATCCCCATAAGTAAATATAGCTGTCAAATAGAAAGCTTCCCCGGCCTCTCCGACCGATTCATTATGTATACTCCCATCGGAATCCATCAAAGAATAATCGTCGCTTTCCCAAGCTATTTGAAAAGGATAGCCTTCCACTTCCCTTACTAGGTCCAAATCGCTTTTCACCTTCCCTATCGATGCATTTGCTCCCTTAATCATATCCGGCAAAGCCTCCGACAGCTCTTCCGATAACTGCTTCACCAGCGCATCCTCATATCTTTGTTCCTCCACCGCAATGACGAAATCCTGTCGAGTCGTTCCCTGGCTTCTTTCCACTCTTGCTTCCAAGCCGGCTTCCCTGCTTCCCATCCCATAGCCGTTTCTTTTCATATATTTCCCATCCACGACTGCATTTTCCATTCTCCCTCCGACAAATAAACCGATTGCCAACACATCCCCTATAAAAACCAATAAAAGCAATAATCGGAGTTTGCCAATATAAAACTGACGTAGACAACTCTTTTCCCTTTCTTTTTTCCCCCTGATTTCGGGATGCAGAATGGGCAGTTTTTCTCCGGCACTCTTTGTTCGGAATACTTTTCTCCTCATGCAAAAATGATAGACAACCTCTGCAAGAGTAGTCCTCCTCCTTAATGCCAGAAAGAGCAGCCATAAATACAATACCAACACAATTCCATACACAATAACCACATCACACCTCAATATCCGTAATTTTTCCTGACAGGAAAACTGCCCCGACATAAGTTGCCATGCAAACGCTCATAATGATTACTCCTGCCGCATTTTTATAAAGCACATCGAAAAATCCCTTTGATGCCGCGCTGATATACAGCAAAATTCCAAAAGGCACTATATTCATAATCCTTTGTTCCATCTGCCTTGCACTGATCACCACTTGTATTTCCTTTTCCGTTTCCACTTTATCTTCTATCACTGACGCGCTTCGTTCTATAATTTCCGTCAAATTCCCCCCGCTTCTTTTTGCTACAGCGAATATCTGGGAAAATTCCATAATATCTTCCACTCCGCTGCGCCTTCCCAAGTCGTACAGTAAATTTTCTATCGGCACATTATTTTTCAGCCCTGTTACGATAACATACAATTCCTGGCAAATCATACTATCTTTTCCATATAACAGCTCCATATCCTCATATGCCTGTTGAAAAGCATTTTCAATGGAATATCCAGCTTTTTGATTGGCCGATGCCGATAAAATGGCGTCTTTGAACTGAACCGCAGCTTCTTTTTTCCTCCTTTTTGCCAGCGCTTTTCGCCTTTCGCTCTGATACAGCAGGTAAACCGGCATCAAAAAGGGCAGAGCCAAAACCGAGCGGTAAAAAAACCATGCGAAAAGAACGATTACCATAACGCCTTCTATTGTGCATTGCATATAGTCTTTTTTGCTTAGAAGGCTAACAGCTGCGGTCCTTTTTTTCCAAAACAACAGCTTAGACAGTGATTCCTGCCGTTTTGAGCTTGCCGTCATATTTCAGTTCCCCCTTTTTTACCAATCTTCCTTTTACTTTTCCATTTTCTTCCCCCTCTTCCTGGAACACATAGAGCGGCCTGATTTTTATTTCGTTCTCTTCCACTCCTTCCACTTCTGCAATTTCCAAAACCTTTCTGCTTTTATCCCTAAGACGTCCCAAATGGACGATAATGTCCAATCCAGCGGCAATCTGCTGCCGAACCGCCGCCAGCGGCAGTTCCATTCCCATTAAAATCATGGTTTCCAGACGGCTCAGCATATCCCTGGAACTGTTCGCATGCCCGGTGGACATAGAGCCGTCATGCCCCTGATGTACAACTTCCCAACATTTTTCCAAATATCAAAGCAATCTTTCAGGTTCCTTATGTATTTCACAACCTCCCCCTTTCGGAGAGAAGTTGCTACTTCATTATATTCTGCTACAGTTGCCCTAAACTTTGCTCCAGCCTTTAAGGTCAAATACAGACTGCCATCCGAGTTAATAACAATCCTGTCTACAAAATTTTCTACAATGCTTCTATCCAGTGCTTCAATATGCTGCAATGATGATAACTGCTTTTTAACCTCTTCTAATTGCTCTTTTATCTGCTTATCATCCTTGGCACCACCTTCATACTTGGATAATTCTGTTTTTATTTCTTTTATCTGTTCTCTGATGACAGAAAGCTTCTCATAAAAATATTCCCTCATTTCATTGTCTGGCGCGGTTCTCCATCCTTCAAGATAAGATATCTTTTCCGATTCCAGATTATCCAATTTTTTCTCCAAAGCATTTATTTTGGCTGAATTATCCGTTGCCGAGTTCATTGATTCCTCTATAATATTGTAAAGATTCACAAAAATCTTCTCCCTATTCTCTAAGGTAAGATTAATTGCTTTTTTTGTAATATCTGATAATACTGCCTCATGAATTTTATTGTACTTCTTATTCCCGCAATGCTCCCCTGGCTGCTTTGCCTTCTTAAAGAAAGAATCCTTATAAGCCGCAATTTTTCCTGCCCTATCTGTATAATAATGAATGAATTGGGTATTGCAGGAACCGCAAAAAACTTTTGAAGCAAATAAATGAAAGCCTTTATACCTTGCCTGCATATATTCTTTTGCGGGTTTATCATAAACCGACTTCTTCTCCTCCCTGATTTTTTGCGCTATATCAAATAATTCTCTGTCAATAATTGCCAGCTCTGGTTTTGGCACTGCAACCCATTCTTCTTTCGGATTATCAAATCTCTTCGTTTCCCTGTCTGCCCCCAAATCCAAAATAGAACCTCTCTTATTAATATGGAATACTCCTGCATATGCTTCATTGCTTAACCATTGGGAAAGCGTTCCTGCCGTCACAAGTTTCTTGCTGTTCTTTCCGTATATTCCCATATCAGCTAATTTACTGGCAATTTCCCTCAAACCATAACCAAAATATACATACCATTCAAATATCTGATTGACAACTTTCGCCTCTTCCTCATTGATTTCAATGTTTTTTGTTTCCTTATTCCAGCTATACCCGAAAACAACATTATTATTGGTAAGGATTTTTCTTTCGCATCTAAGCTGGTGCGTCATTTTCCCATACTCCGACTGCCCCCATACATAATCCTCATCAATCACATCCCTAATGCCACTAATAAGCCTCGAACTTCTATTCGCGCTGTCGTAAATCTGCCCGTCTGACAAAGTGAGAATTGAAAACCTGTAATCCCGCATCATTTCTTCCAACATAGTTGCTAATGCCTTGCTCCTGCATAACCTTGCTTTTGTTTTGACAATAAGAAGATCTATATCCCCCTGCTTTACTCTTTCCAGCATTTCAGCAAAGGCATCCCTTCCTATATTACTTTTCCCAGAAATTCCTTTATCTACATATGGTTTTTCCGCTAATTTAACATTAGGATATCTTTTCAGATAGATACTGCACATGGCAACCTGGTTGTCACAGCTATCCTTTTGTTCATCGGAATCCGTAGATGTCCTCGCATAATTAAGCGCGAATACGGTTTCCCCTGTTTCCATTTTTGTTCTGATGGACTGGGCAATATTATTCCTCCTCATAAGAATCTCTCCTTTCATACTTCAAATAACCCTCTTTCATGCTGTAAATATCTAACTTCAGCTCATTCCTTCTTTTGCAAAACTTTGCAGTACGCCAATGAATTGTATTAAAATCTTTGCATAAAACCAAATCATACTTTTTCCTGTTTTCAATTAATTTCAAAAGATTTTTCTGCTTATCATCTGACTGGCCTTTTGCTTCATCTATATATGCATCAACCACCTTCCAATTTGTTTTCTTCTTTGCAAACAGCCGCAATACATCTACCTGTGTATGGGCTGTAATGCTGTTCCCTTTTTTCTGCATCTGTGCTGACGGGGTATTGTCCTCATATTTTGCATGGTAAATCGCAATATTTAATTCCCTATCAAATGGAGTATCTGAGAAAGTGAACTTTCCATCTTCTATAGAATACGTTTTTATCCCCATCGTTAAAAATTTCTGCATTAAGCTAATGCAAGCTCCTGTGTTTACCGCTATATGGTAAAAGTCCTTCGTAACAAGCACATCATAATCAGCAATTTCTTCCATTAATTCCTGTTTTTGCTTCTGCTCGCACTTCTTTAATGATTTATCCAAATACTCTTTCATAATGGTTCCATAGCCAGATGCAAATCTCCTTAAAATAACCATCTGCTTTTCATTTATAATAGGCCTCTTTCCAGAGTCGTCCGTAAAATGATAAATTGCAACTTTATTCACCTAAAATCACTCCTTCCTTTTTATCCTAAATGCTCCCAAAACCGCTTAAATACGGAATTTATGCCTATATCTCCTACTGATATTATAGCGCGATCCATACCTCCTGTCGGCCGCCAATTCCCATGGTCTTGCCTAAAAAAATTGGCCTTTTTGATTATTTTTATCTATATAAAATTTTTCTTGTCCCAAACTAAAAAATGTTCCTAACCATTCCTGATTAGAAACATCTTTATGAAAGCATTTCCATCCCCAAAGGGACAAGCCCCTTTGTTCCACTTGATTACAACAGATCTATGAAGAAGCTCTGTTGCAATCAAGCGGCTGAAAAACATTCCTTTATGCTCTATTTTCAATCAGCTTTCCTTCTATTTTTCTTACTGATTCGCTGAATATTTCCTCATTAATGGTTCCCCTCTGCAACAAAATCCTAAGCACTGCAATCATAATTTCTTTCTCTTCCACATAAACAATCTCCTTTACCCAAATTTGCTCCAATACAGAATAAATGGAGACTTCCTCCTCCGTAAAGTTTAAAGATTATCTATATGCGGCCGCTGGCTCTGTATCACCAACAGTTTCCTTTTTATCGTTTATAAAATACCAGCTCTGCTACCCTTTATCAGGAATCAGCATGGTAATTCTTTTCGGAATATTAAAGTAATCCTCGTCAAAATAATACCGTAATGCCAGTTGTACAGAAAACATACTTTCATCCAGCTGCTGGTAGGCCATTTCGTCAATTTCCCCTTTCTCTAGCACTTCTAGGTACTTCTCTAATATCCCCCTTAAATTCCCCATTTCAAATATTAAATTCTCTTTCCTTGTCATAAATCTGCCTCCATTCTTTTTATAAGGTACAAATATAACATTTTAACATTTGTTATTCTTAACAATCAGATTCCCCTGTTGTATAATATCCGTCTCAATCCTCCACCACAAGACGTTTATACAGCCTATTATTTCTCCCGATGCATACTTTCCAGTTTGCCTCCATCGGATTCCATGGCCTGTATAAAAGAGGCAATCCTGCATTTCCATACAGTTCTTTAAAGTATTTTGCATATTCCTTTGCTCCTGTCTTCCCATACAGCAGTACCATGTGCTTGCTTCCCGTTTTCAATTCTGTACCTTCCAGAATGGCATATCCGTACTGCTCCAATTCCATCAGTTTATAAGTACAGTCCCTGCTGGCTTTTTCTGTGCCAAAAACAACTGACTGCTCACACCTTGATTCATCTATCACGATATTAAAAGGATCATCATAATAATAATCATTCAGTTTTTTTACAAGGCCTATCAGATCAAGTTTCTCCCACATCCTTTTCAGTTCCCCCATCTTTAGCTCACATGAACTGATAAGGAATCCTTTCACATTGTAATTTCCTAGCTCGATCCATTTATTATCAAATGCCCTCTCTTTTGCAGTATCATTATACAGCTCCACAAAATACCATTCCCCATTGGCTTTTATCCAGAGGGGCGCCCTATATCTTTTATTTCCTACCTCTGGATACATCTCACTGTATCTTGCATCCCTTCTTATCTCTTCAAAAACATATTTCTTTCCATCCCTGCAGCGGATATATCCATACTGCTCTATGATATGGAAGAGCATCTTGGATATACTCCATCCATTCTTTATATATTCCTTCAGCCAATCCATTGTCACCAGTTCCTGCACAGTAAGTTTTCTATCTGCAGCAGCCCTATTTACAGTCCGCTTTCTCACCTGAACTTCCTTGTTTCCTCTGTATTCATTAAAATTAATCATTTTACACATAACCAAAATCTCCTTCCATTTTCTCAATCTATAATCAAACAGCCTGCACTGTTATAAGTTTCAATCTTTTTCTTTTCAAGTATATTTTTCTGCTGCCCAACTATTGGCAGAGCAAGTATTTTCTAGGTTCTTACATACCCTTTATGAATTTGTCAAAGTTCAATGCTTCTGCTGCTGTATAGTTCTATGCTGGCAATGCCAGCAACAGGCTCTACAGCAAAAAAATAACGGTCAGGACAATAAAAAAGTTTCCATCAGTAAAATGATTTTCATAATACATGAGATATTTCTAAGGGCATAAACGTCCTCATATCCCAATGCGCACATGTTACATGTTTTATGAAACATCTTACCAACCGAAACAATAATGTCCTGACCACTATTTATCTGATTGATATATTAAATTATCACTCAATTTTTTGGAGCATGTAGTTACTATATCAGACCTCCAAGCCCCTGTCAACTTGTTTTTTTAAATATTAGAACAACACTATTTCCCTATATTCCTGCACATTAATTTTATAATATAAAAGGAACTGACAAAATATCAGCTCCTATTCTTCCTGCCATATCTAATTCCTATGGCAGATCAATCTTTATTTCTGCATTCCCTTGTCCAATGTCTTTGGGAATGGCAGGTCTCACAGTTTCCACATTTCATATGCCAGTCATCCCTGCAAAACAAACAGATGCATCACGCGCAACTTCTTGCATCACTGTCTTCATATATTTTCCCATTATCCATATCAATCAACATTCTTAGTATCCTCCTATCAATTAGCATTTTAAATATATCCTTTTTATCTTTGGCATTACTATTATAGATTTTACTTTGCCTTTTATAACAAAGATATTTTATTTCTACTGTGCTAAAATTGTGAACCCTAAGCAAAAAGATAAGATGGGAGAACTGACAGTCTAAGATTAATTTACATTTTTTATCAAAAAAGCATGTACATAATCAAACAAGAGAATTTTCTTTCCTCTTTCAGAATTCTTTTTTATAATGCATTCCCTTGTAATTTCTGTTGCAAATATAAATAGAATATATAAACACCTAAAGCATATGAGGAGAAAAATTTATGAAAAAGAAACTCAATCCCGAACAAATACTGCTATGCCATGAACTGAATAAAATATACTACAGCTATCTATTGAAGATCATGAAATATTCTGCATTTTTTATGCCTGGTATAACCATGCTGCTTTCCAAATTCTTTGTTCCAGATACAATTAAGTTAATAGCTCTAAATTTCCTTGGATCATTTATCATTCTCTTTACCCTTTTCAAAATACTTCTTGTATGGAATGATATCTGCAAGTTGAATTACAGGCAATTAATGTCTGACATTGCCAACGGCCGCTATCTTACTGAAATATGCAGTTTAACTTCTTACAGACAACAAAAGGATGGACAGTACAGTATGTCAACCAGCCTTAATAACAATTTGATTATTTGCCACAGGAACTGCTTAAAAGAAATATTATTCCAGAACAGCACTTGTAAAATAATCTCTTTTACAACAGCAACCATAAAATAACAATACCTATAGACATCAGCAGACTATTATTCGATATTAATATCTAATATGCTCCATGTAAGAGTTACCATGGATATTAAATTCAAAATCAAATCTGGCATAACTGTTCCATTAAACCAGACTATCAGGAAAACTATTGTGCCAGCAATGATTGCACCATATAAATAATTGTCATTATTTTTGCATATCCCGATCTTAAAGAACACAAGCAGATTTAAAACTGCAATAATAACATTTATAAATAGCAGATTATGACTGTCCATATCCAAAAAAGTTTTAAATATGTATGCTACCCATACCATAAAAATCAGTACCAGTACCAAAAAATTTCTTCTTATTTTATCCTTCAATTTTCCAGCCTTTCTTTCAATTCCTTTATCCTTTTATTTCTCCCGATGTTATCATGCTCCAAAAAACAAAGCAGGAGCATCTGGTATATTTCATCATACCATTCTTCCAGTTCTTCATCGGAAAGGTTCCTGACATATTCAATAGCATTTTTGCCCTCTATATTGTTATGCCTGATGTTCATTTTATTCAGGAGATATCCCGTGTTGCTTTCCAGATCCTTATTTACTTTTTTCAATTCTCCCCGTATAGGTTCAAACTTGTCTGCCAGCATTTTCAATATCCTCTGCTTCTCCGCTGTATTCCCTTTTAGCAGATGATGGTTGTACTCTATAACCGCATAAGCTGTTTTGGGATCGGCCATTTCTGCCACCGCTGTCATCGCCGCGTTCTTTTCCACTAATAATACTTTTTCCTCTTCTTCAAAAATTTTCGCCGCATACCCTAAATCATCTAAAATCCTAATAACATTTTCTTGTAAATATACATACTCATCATCATAATTTTCCTCTCCTTCCAAGAATTTTTCATTACAAAGCCAAATAATATTAGCTACATACTCCAAGTAATTCAATATTTGCTCATCTGATAATCCTTTTCTGATATCAGTACATGTAATATGAAGCTGTTCTCTGATTTCTTCACAACTTGTATATCTGCCTCTTGCTTTCCAATCACGCATACATTCCATATCCACAATATCCTCAGGAGTATCTTTCGCAACCGATGCTTCTGACATTAGCCTCTCCACTTTTTGAATTTGGGATTTAATGCTTATTTGTTCATTTAAAATCTCAAATATATTTTTACGGCTCATATATTTTCTCTCCTATAATATAATTTCTTATTTTCCTTTATTTCTACTTAACTATTTCACAAAACTCACAGTATTTTTTTGCTATTTCTAATTCATTATTTATCCTATTCATACTTCCACCCAAATCCATATATGGAATCTGATTATCATAAAATATATTCGCAAAATACCAAAACACCCTTCCATACAAATTGTTATATACCATCCTTTTTCTCCCCATTAGAGAATTACCCATTGCAGTAATATCATTTGCCCCATCCGCAAATAATTTCAAAATTTTTACTTTTTCTTTACCTACTTTTTCTTCTATACCTATATAATGTCCTTCATTTATTAATGCTATAGCCTGCAATTCTTCCAATCCCCACGACTTAATCACCTCAAACATTATTTCAAAAACCAAAAGAGAAATGTCCATCTCTTTACTACATATAAGCGAATGCACCATACTAACTTTCTCTATAATCTTCTCCAGTTTTCTAATATCAGTTCCCTTAAAAAGCTTAGGCAAGATAAAATTTATCTCCTCAATATCGTAATTACTTTCCACTATAAATTTATTAAAATAAAAATCATATTTTTCCCAATATGACGCATTCATTGTTCCATTATCCAGCACCAATGAAAAATCTATAAACTTCTTTAAATATTTTTCAACATCTATAGATGAATCATCTTTTTTCATGCCAAACATCTCTTCTACGGAATGCTCTAATTGCCCCCTGTCTATAGCCAAAACTACTACGATATTTTCCAAGCCATAAAAAATATGATGCAGTCTTTCCAGCACCTTTATCGCATACTGCGGGATACACCGATCCAACTCATCTACGAAAAGAACTATCGTCCGCTCTTTTGCTATTTCCTGCAATTCCTTCCTGACTTTTTCGATTGTCTGGCTAAAATTAAACATCTTGTCAAATTCCCATTCGGCTTTTTCTGCTTTCTGCTTTTTACTATTTATATCATCTGCCAGACTGATTAAGTTAATCCCAATTTTATTCTCTATATATAAGCCAGCAATCTCCTTAAACTTTTCCTTGGCAAATCCATAACCAGCCTTTACAAAATTATCTGCATCTTCATTAATCAAGTCCTCATCCTCATTAATTGAAGCCAGCATTGCCGATATAATTGCCACGGCGGGTTCCTCATAATAATCATGTTGCCAGCAGTTATAATGGAATACAAAATACCTGTCATCGTTCGTTTTTTCTAATTGAATTTCCTTTAGTTTTTCCTCAATATTCTCAATTACAAAAGTCTTCCCAATCCCCCAGCTCCCTTCAATAGAAAAACAGCATCCCTTTCGTATATCCGACAACTGGTTTACTACTTTTACAACATTTTCAATAAAATATTCACGGTTCAGCAAATCTATTCTTTCGTTCATAAGGCTCCCCTTTCATCTGATAGTAATCAAATATATCTATCTTCATTATATATTTGTTCTATCATTTGTTCAACCTATAACCCCGCAAACGAAGAAAGGAAACTCTTCTATCAAGAAAGAATTTCCTTATTTTTACTATACAATACTTTTAGAGTTGTCAGTGTTTGGTACTTTTAGGTCAAAATACTTATTATGGGAAAGCATATCCATTCTGCGTTTCTGTTCTTCCGCCGCTTGTCTTACCTCCCAACCTACATCATGAAGAAGAATATCCAGCCTATAACCCTGCCTTGCTACTGCAGTCCTGACCCGAAAGTCATCATCATAAACCAGTATATCCAGTCCGTACCCTTGATCTGCTAATGCTCTTCTGATCTCCCAATCGGTGCTTTTAAGCATCCATTGTTGGTTCTGTTCAAAATAATCACTGATTTCTTTTTCCGTCAGTTCTCGCACAAGGCGCATGCTTTCGGCCACATATATCTTACGACCAAACCTGATATCACCATGTGCCTCAACCTCAAATATCCTGCTGTTCCTAATCCTATATCCACAGTTTAAATATTCCATATTTTTACAGAAATGGAACCCATTTTTGCAGATGAGTACTTTTCCTGTGACCGTATATTCTTTTCCCAACTCAAACTGCATTCCATTTCCATAGACTGCCCTCATATCTTTACTTAGTGCTTTATAACCTTTCATCGTCTTTTACCATCATACGTTATGTATGCCCTTTCTTCTAAATATAGTTATCCTATTTTAGATGTTGCACCGAAAAATATTCCATACCATAAAAAGAACTCCCCATTTAAGAGAAGTTCCTTATTTTTACTGCTCTACATCACCGACTTTGTTCCCAGCTTCCATTTCATTAACTATCTCTCTTACACAGTAATCCTGATCATGAACAAGAACATCCAGTCCATAACCCTGTCTTGCTACCGTACCTCTGACATACCAGTCCTCATCATGGACAAGCACATCCAAACCATAACCTTGTTCCACCACTGCAGCTCTAACCTTCCAATTTTCATCATGAACAAGCACATCCAAGCCGTAACCCTGTTCTGCTACTGCATACCTAACATCTGAATCATCGTCATAAACAAGAATGTCCAAACCATAGCCTTGTTTTGCTACTACCTTTCTAATGCGCCAGTCTTTATCATAAACAAGCATATCCAGCCCATAGCCTTGTTTTGCTACTGCAAGCCTGACATCTGAATCATCGTCATAAACAAGAATATCCAAACCGTATCCCTGCTTTGCTACCGTAGCCCTGACATTCCAATTTTTATCACTAATAAGAATATCTAACCCATAACCCTGTTCCGCTGCTGCACATCTGACCAGCCAATCCTCATCACCAATCATGGTCTGATAGTTCTGCTGAAAATAATTTCTTATTTCCTCTTTTGACAGTTCCCTTACAAGGCATATGCTTTCTGCTGCATACTTCTGGCCGTTTCTTTTGATATTGCCGTCTGCCTCTACTTCAAACACCCTGCTGTCTTTTATATCATAGTAGCAGTTTAGATGTTCGATTTTTTCACAGAAATGAAAGCCATTCTCACAGGGGACTACATCCCCTGCTACTGTATACCAGTTTCTCAACTCAAACTGCATTCCGTTTCCATAAACTGCCCTCATGTCTTTATCCAACGCTTTATAACCTTTCATTTTCTTCACCATCCATGCATTATGCATATCCTTCCATTTAAATATAGTTATCCTATTTTAGATGCTTCGCCGACAAATATTCCGTATACTAAAAAGAACTTCCCAATTAAGAGAAGTTCTTTATTTTTTACTGCCCCGTATCATCAGCTTTGCTCCTAACAGCCATTTCTTTAGCTGCCTCGCTTACATAAAAATTCTGATCATGAACAAGTTCATTCAATCCATAACCCTGTTCTGCTACTGCCAACCTAACATACCAGTCCTCATCATGGACAAGCACATCCAGACCATAACCTTGTTTAGCTACTGTAGCCCTGACTTGCCAATCCTCATCACGGATAAGTATATCCAAGCCATAGCCCTGCTTTGCTACTGCAGCCCTGACCAGCAAACTTTTATCACGAACAAGCACATCCAAGCCATAACCTTGTTCCGCTACTGCCAACCTGACATCATCTTGCTCACTATAAATAAGCTGCTGATTCTGCTCAAAATAATTTTTTATTTCTTCTTTTGGCAGTTCTCTTTTTAAGTATATATTACCCGAAACATATATTTGATGGTCAATGATAATATCCCCATATGCTTCTACTTCAAATATCCTGCTCTCTTTAATGTCATAACAACAGTTTAAATATTCAATCCTTTTGCAGAAATGGAATCCATTTTTGTAAAGAATTATTTTTCCTGTTACCATATATTCTTTTCCCAATTCAAACTGCATCCCGTTTCCATAAACTGCCCTCATGTCTTTATCCAGCGCTTTATAACCTTTCATTTTCTCCACCATCCATGCATTATGCATATCCTTTCATCTAAATATAGTTATCCTATTTTAGATGCTTCACTGGCAAATATTCCGTCTCATAAAAAGAACTCCCCAATTAAGAGAAGTCCTTTATTTTTACTGCACAATATGCACAATGCTATCATCCGCGCCTGTGGTCTTGATGGTATAGCCAAGCTCTATTGCATCGCCGATATATCTTTCCTGCACCGCATTCGGATAGTCAAACGGAGTAGCCGCAACAATCGGAGTCCAGATTGTAATGCTGTGTTCTCCATTGGCACTTACATCATAAGAGCCCTCTACGATGCCAGGTGTCCTCTTATCAGGAGCAAGCTGATTGGTATAGAACTTCATGTCCTGCATCCTGCTTGCTATGCCATTTTCTTGACTTGCACACATAGTATAAGTTACTGTTGTTACTGAAAAATCATCGCTGTATTTGATATTTCTTTCAAATACAACAGGGGTATCATAGAGACCTGAATAACTGTAAACTGTATCAGGATTGTCGCTCATAAATACATACAAGTCATTAAAGACATTGGAGCCAGTCACAAGGTTTACTGCCAATCTGTCCAAAATACTGTTGCTGCTGATATAAGCTCTCTCCGTATCTTTGTAATACGGAACAGTTCTTCCATCCTTGCCCGTTAAGGAACTGATATTAGCGAACTGTCTGCCTTTTTCAGTTGTACTTGTGAGGTAGTTCTTCTGCACCCTGTTTGAAGTACCGATGATATCATTTTGTCCGTCATCTTGGCCAAAATATCTTGACAAATACTGTGTCAAGTAGCTGTTTTCATATTTCAGTGTTACTCTAAGTTCAAAGCCCTGTCCTGCAGATACAATGGCAAACTTGTTTTGGTTCACCATATCAATCCAAGCATCTGTAAGGTTGCCGTGTGCATCAAAATCTTCAATATAATCTGCCCCTTGGTGCTCGAGTTCCTTCTTATATTTGGAAGTATAGTTGCTCTTGAACAGCACCTGGCTAATGTAATAGCTTTCCGTCTGCGTCTTATTGGAATTCCTAAATTCGCCAACAGCAGACTGAATACTGTTTCCATTATAGCCATAATTTGTCTTTGAATACTTGAAGAACATAATAGAATGTCTGTTGCCAGGGAATGTTGCCTTATTGCTTCTGTTGTTAGGATTGTATTCAAAGTCATATTGTGTGTAGCTCTTTGTATGGCTGTCCACAATAGTTTTTGTATCCCCATTGCTCAATTTTATCTGGAATGCAGTTGTCGGGTTCATATGGTGCAAAGTATTGTCATCCTGCTGGTACTGGTCAGGCACATTATCGGAGCCGCTGATATTCTGTGGCTGCATTTCCTTTATATTCGGATTCATAGCAGGGAAAATATCAGAAACTGCCGTCTGCTCATTTGGTGGATAATATCCATCTTTCACGCTTACCGTTACCTTTCTATTGATATCCCCGCCGCTTATATTCACTCCTGTATAATGATCTTCATAAATCAATCTGTCATGGTTTGGATAAATCTTAAATCCCATGGTTTCCTTTGGATGACTTGTCATAGCCGCAAGTACTGTGGGAATTTCCCTTTGGATATAAGTTCTTCCTGTTTTTATATGGTCTACAACAACTGTATTTCCATAAGATGCTCCTGTCTGCGCCGCTCCCGTTGCTCCCCATGAAACCATAGTGTTTACATCGAATTCATTTACATCCGAAGCTGTATCATATGGAGTTGTCTTTACATCATTTTCTGTCTTTCCATCATGTGACTTCTGCTTGTTCTCATAGATGGTAGCTTTCGGGTTCTCCACATCAATCGTATAATACAGATTATAGTTGAGATCGTGGCTGTCCCTGCCTCTTTCCTGATAGATATGCTCCGTGATGCCCGCGCCCGTATTCTGTACAAAATTTGATACCTTAATATCAACATCTGACTGCCAAACCTTATTTTTGATTGCATAAGTCCTATATTCGTTATTCTGTGTATATACAGTATGGTTTGGAACAGGATTGTTGGATTGCGGTCCACCTGGACCAATATATTCAGAACTGAAATAGCCAACCCCGCCAACATTATTATGGTCTTCAAAATTATAGAACCAATTTGTATACTGTGTTGCAGCCATCTTGTCCTTCGCATAGCTGTAGGCTTCATCAAAATAATTCTTTGTAAAATTGTCATTTTCAGCAACTTCTATGTATGCCGTGCCATAAACAAGCGCGGAGCTGAATACCTCTGGCTCTGTGTCAAACTCCCAAACCACAAGCATGTTATTGTGACTGGGCTTGGATACCGTGAAATCAGTTCTTAATGGGGATGCATTATTTGATGCAATGCTTCCTGTTTCTTTATTGTCATAATTATCATCAAATTGGTCAATAACCAATGCATCTAAATAAATCCTGTCATTCCAAGAAGAACCACTGTCCCAAGAATATGTCCCGTTTAGTGTATAAGCAGTTTCAGGAGTCTGGTATAGTCCCCTAATCTTTATGTCGGTTAAATCCTGCACCAGTTTCGCATGCGGAACAGATATGGAACCCTGAGAGAACCTGTCCCCCGAAAGCCCCGTTCTAAGTTCATAAATAGATTTATTATTTTCAGGTTTCTGCATCCTTGCCAGATAATTATATTGGTAATATGGTTTATTTTCTAGAGAAAATTCAATCCTGAATCCTTTGGATGCACCTCTATAGGAATAAATGTATTTTAGATAATACTTTTCACCCACTCTTAAATGGTCGGCATGTTTAATCACTTTTCCATTCGGAGCAGTATAAGTCAGATTATTCCATTCATCATGGTCTGCAATTAACAAGATTTCCGTATCCGTTTCAGCAGGGAATTCATGCGGAACAGTTTCCACTTTGATATAGCAGATTTCAGGATCAATCAGTTTTTGTTCGTCCACATACTCCCCTGCCAAGTCCTGCCAGTCAATATATGTCCCTGAAATGTCTGCTGGTTCAATATTGAAATGCTGCTTTCCACAGCACCAGATTCTTTCACAAGCATCCCTTCCTATATTAGGCATTGCACTATTCAGGAACTCAAATCCTGTTGCTTCATTGTTTTTATAATAAGGGCATGTATACATATGCCAGCATTCCTCATGGTGGGTATGGCATCCCGAATGATGTTCGTGTCTATAATGATGGTCTCCTCCATGCACATTTCCTTCCTCATCAGTCCATGTCGGATCATTCCAGCCTGCATTATCCTCCTCTTGACAGTTGTTATAATCCTCTCTGGTCTCAAGAGTGCAATGGGTTACATCTTTTGGGTTCCTGTTACAAAACCAATTACATGCAGGAGAATAATCATGACTATGGTTATATACAAACCCTGTCAATCTCCTTCTTCCTGGGCCTTCGCCGTTATCGCCCGCTTCTTCAAACTGTCCATCGTCTCTTCCGTTTCTATCCGCAGATAACATTGTATATTTAAATGTTGCAACAGTTCCTTCTTTTACCCACCTGAAAAAACTGGGCAGTTTAAATACTCCGTCAGCAGGTTCTAGCCTACTTTGGGATGCAGAGCTTGTTGCTATTCCAATCTGGTTTGGTGTACTGATTGTCAAAGTTCCATCCCCGTTGTTTGTAACACTGCATCCAGGAACAGAAAAATCAAAATAGTTTAAAATAGCATTATGGTCGGATACTGTTGCCGTATAAAGATGCTGATTTTCATCCCAATAAAGTTTTATTGGCATAGCTGAACCAATATCATCTATTTTACTTGCAAAACTTGGAATTGCCCTCATATTCGTAGTTTTCCAAACAACTTGGCGATAGAGTTTTAATTCCTCATATGTACCAATGGTCGTTTTTATGTAGCCATCACAAGTACCCGAATAGGTATAAGCTTTATGTATTCCGTAATTACCAGTGGAGTTTTGATATAAAAGCCTTAAAGTCCTGCCTTGACCTCCCATAGTAGTTACAAAATCAAATTCGATCCCCCAATCCAATGCCTGTTTCACGCCATATTTTACAATTTCCGAATATCCTGCTGCATCTGCATCCTCCCAAATATAATAATTGGTAATTGCCTGTGCATATACTTGTGGCATTGAAAATCCTGCATCCGAATATGCAATTCTCTTTACATTTGTCGGATATGGTTCAACTGCGCCTTCGTGCCCTGTCAACTTGCTGCCATCATTAAAAGCCATTTTTACTTCTGTAAAAAATTTCCTTATGGGTATAATTCCATTTAGGCCTGACGGATATCTATTCTCCCATTTTGGATCTTCATCATCCAGCTTATCCTCGTCAAATTCTTCATACCAAACAGTGGAAGAAGGCGCCCCGTCAGTTCCGACTTGGACGGCATCCGTATGGTCGCTGTTTATCTCCCACTGACCCCATCCGCGCCACACATAATATTCATCTGAATCTTCTCCAAATGCATATAAATAAGGAGCTGTTTCGGACAGATAACCTTCATGCTCATACGTACCGCCCCATCCTCCTCCTGATGTAATCTTATCGACATAAATCATCTGCATATCAGAACACGCACTTCGGAACGGGTTTCCCCTTTCAATACAATAAACATATTTTCCATTTATTTTTGTAATCATTCCTCTGTGGTCTTGAAAATTATATGCCCCAAGAAATTGAACTGGAATCTCTGAAGCATTCGCTGCAAGAGGAACAGAAGCGAATGTTCCAAACAGAAGAACGAATATAATTTGTCTGATTTTATTTAATAATGTATTTTTCATATATTTTTTTTAAAGAGTGGTATCTCTTAGTGTTTCCTCCTTTCAAATATTTCAAATTTTAATATTTATTTTTACTCTTTATTATAAATAAATGAAATTGCTTTTATTATCAAAAATGGAATGTTTGAATATTTTCTTCATAAATACAAAATTTTTTAAATCTCATAAAAAAGATCCCAGATTTCTCTGAGACCTCTAATTTTAATTAATCTGCCCACATTGTAATATATACAGCATTTTCATCAGAACTTGTTACTTCGAGATAATAGGATGTCCACGGGTTTCCAACACTATCACCCATTGCAAAAGATTCCAAATCAGTAGATGCTAACCATTCAGGCTGCCCTTTTTCAAGATAAATCCAGCCTGTACCCCAACTACCACCATCTTTTAATGAAGGATTCCAAGTAATTCCACCTGCTTCCATCATCGATCGATATACAGCAATAGCTTCATCAGGTGTATACTTGCTGCTTGCCTGAATCTGCTCTGTTGGCTCTTCGGCAGGAGGAACATCAACTGGAGGAGTTTCAGGAACTGTAGGAGGTAGGTCTTCCTCAGGAGTTTCCTCTACAGCAGGGGGATTAACAAAATCGTTATATTCCTGCTTTGTCCCTGCAAAACCATTTGCTTCCACATCGGATGCTTTTACAAAACGGGCTTTCCCTGCCAAATCAATGTAGTACCAATCCTCATACTCCATAATAGCTACGATTTCTATGTCTGGCTTCATATAACCAATGCAAGAGCCATTGTCAATATAAAGATCAACACTGTCTGTCAGATAGAATATGTCCCCACATCCTTTAAAATCCCCAAACGGAATGACTGGAGTACCACTGCTGTCAACATTTCTGTCCTCAAAACTATATTCATACTCTTTCAAGTTCAAATCAGCTTCGTTCGGATTCTGAACCAAGGAATCAACGTCTTTTTCAGATTCTTTACTTTCCTCTGTTTTCTTTGGACATTCTGTTTTGTCATCGGTTTCATCCATAGCAATGGATTCTGTTGCTGTTTCTTTATCCACAGAAGCAGGAACTTTATTACCACATCCAGCCGTCAACATTGCCAGTATTATCATCAGTGCAATCATTTTTTTCTTCATAATTACAGTCTCCTTCCAAACAATATTTTTATAAACTAAAACAGCCTTTTATTTTTAGCTTATATATTATAGATGCCTTTTCAATTTTTATAAAAATAATAAAAGAACAACCCGTTTAAGGGTTGCCCTTGTCATTATTTAGTTGTTCTGGCCTGCCCATTCATCATAAGAATCCTTATAATAAATTTTGCAGTTGATGTAATCCTCGTCTTCCTCACACTCAACATAATAAGTCATATAATTCGATACATAGGATGCATCCATATGCAATGCCTCCCGCAGCCTATAATCCAACAGTGTAGGATCGTTTTCTCTTGAAATCCTGCATTCATATACTTCCATATCCGCATCAGGTGCATCCAAAATAACAGGAAATTCATTTTCGTCCCTCTTATTGAGATCATCAATGATAAGCTGCCTCATTTCGTCTGAGGAAAGCCTTGTTTCAATATAATTGCTATTTTCTGCATATTCTTTAAAGGCATAAAGATAATCATAATCTGTGCCAGCAATAGGGTTTTCAAACCTTGCCCATGCATTAGATGCATATCCTGTAAAAGTTACAGTAGAACCATTTTTAATGTATCCAACCTCAATTCCATCCCCGTTGAAAACAGGGAGATCGTCATATGCTGTAAATGTATTGTTTACAGCTTCAAAAGCCTTATCTTTTTGAGGACCATATTCCCCATATTCAGCAATTTCTGCATATAGAACTATGCTGTCGTTTTCAGCCCCCGCAAAGGCAGGAGCCGTTTCTTCTCCACCGACCATTTCTGTATCTTTGATTTCATCTTCCGCTTCGATAACTGCTTCCTCTGAAACAGCTTCTTTTTCTCCTTCATTCACAACAATAGTATCCCCATCTTCCACTACTGCATCCGTAGCTTTTGCCTGTGTTCCGCATCCTGTCAGTGATGTCCCCGCCATAGCCATAGCAAGAAATACTGCTGCAATGCTTATTATTCTTTTTTTCATCATGTTATTTCTCCTTCCAACATTAAATTTTTCTACCCTTTTTATAGGCAAGTTATTCTATTATAGACAGGGAATCAAAAAACATAATCAAAACATTGTAATATGTGCAATTTGTTATATATGTTCAATATTTTACCCCTATTAAATTGTAGCGCATATCCAAATATTAGTCAATATCGGGGAGATTGGAACGGTTTTGAGGGAAATTTCTCAAATATTAAATGGCTATAAAAACTGTTCCATAAACACTTATTATATTTTTGATAACAAGGGTGTCACGGATCGTCAAAGTTTCTTACCACCAAAGTATTTACTGTGTATTTAAGATACTAATACTATGTATTCTAAATAAACCCTGAAGGGAAAAATTTAACTGCATAAAAAAAGAACTTCATCTAACGAAGTCCTTTTCTCATGACAAATTATCCGCTATCTGATAAAATAGGCATACCTTCTTTTGTTAATGGTGTTTGAACCTGAGACAACTGGTGTCCGAGGTATGTACGGACAGTGCTAAAATGCAGAAACAAGGGCATCTTTGCTTAGCCTGCCAATAGGCAGTGTGAAAGAAGGAGGTATTTGTCATGAACTTAAAACAAGTAAATGATAAATTACTGCTTAGCTCTTATATTTATTATAAGGCTCTGGATTTTGAGTTAAATCACCCCCGTGTGACACTCAGAGACAGAGTAACCTACTGTTTAGGCTGCAGAGCATACGAAGTGTTCTTCCACTTCTATTTAAAAACTTTCTAGCTTGCTAGGAGATGGGAAGGTCAGACACTGCTGGCCTTCTTTATATAATAATATATGTCCTTATATTCTGGCAATTTACTAATTTATGCATGACCCCCGCATATATGAAGAATATTCCTATATCATATTGTTCCATAAACACTTATTATATTTTTGATAATATGGGTGTCACAGATCGTCAAACTTTCTTACCACCAAAGTATTTACTGTGTATTTAAGATACTAATACTATATATTCTAAATTAACCCTGAAGGAAAGAAATTTGAATCTCTATATAGGGAACTGGATTCCATCCTCTTGGCGGATAAGCTGTTTCAGCAAGATCAAGGAATCCATCCAGCAGGATGCTTCTTAGTCATTAACTGGCTCTTAATGATCCAAAACATAAAGAAATAGCACATGACATATAATGTGTCACATGCTATACTGTCACTATCTCCTTTTTCAAATGGGTCTTTTGCAACCCGTCAACGTGGCATATTCACTGTGATACAAATGGTGCCAGTATGCATCACCAGAAGATTGCCATTGCTTTTTAGAAAGGAGACACTCGCTTATGGATTTACAAACTGTAAACGATAAGTTATGGTGGTATTCCTACATTTACTGTAGAGCTCTGGATTTCGAGTTGAACTTTCCAAGGAATACTCGCAAAGGCAGAGCAATTTACTTCTTAGGCTGCAGAGCCTATGAAGTGGTTATCCACTGTTTAACTGCTAAGGGTTAAAACCTTTGGCATACAAGACAAAACACGAAACAAATGGCACCTATGGATTAGTGTCTCCTGCATCATAATTTCCATCCTTGATGCAGGAGTTTTGTATCTGCCTCTTAACCTTATTATACAGATTCAGAATATCATATCACACAAAAATATGCACAATCTCCTTTTTTCTGCACCAATACTACTTAGCCATATCATATTGTTCCACAAACACTTATTATATTTTTGATAATATGGGTGTCACAGATCGTCAAAAATTCTTACCGCCAAAGTATTTACTGTGTATTTAAGATACTAATACTATATATTCTAATAAACCCTGAAGGAAAAAAATTTGAATCTATATGCAGGGAAACAAATTCTTGCTCATTTAAAAGACAGACTACTCCTACAAGATCAATCGCCTTATCAGATTCTTCTTATCATTAACTGGCCGCTTCTTTTCTGGCATCAAAATAGGGAGAAAATTCTCCCTGTTACTGCCCTTTAGCCCTGATTCTCCGCACTGTGCTTATGGAAATATCCAAATTTTTGCTAATTTCAGAGGCAGTTCCTCCCGCCTCTGTCATATCTATTACCTGCTGCTTTAAAAACTCTCTTTTTTCGGCTTTCTCTGTATTTTTTCCTATCAGCTTATCCACTCTTCTTAAGTCAAGTTTTTTCTTTTTGGCAATCCTATTGTTGCTCATGCCGTCCTGCCTCATCTGCAGAAGTTCCTGCCTTAATACATCCTCCGCTTTCTTTCTATTCGCCTGATTTTCCTGTTTTATAGGCTCATATGCCTTCCTTGCGGAAACAATATGGGAAACCCAGACTCTCTGCCCTGCTTCATGCCTGCCGATTAGCTGCTTCATTTCATGCTGCTCATACGGCCTGATCTGCAGCAGTTCCACTATTTTTTCATTCGTATATTTTATTCCAAGTGCAGGATTATTAAGATACTTTTCATAATCCTCTTTGCAGAATATAAATATCCTTAACAGACAATTCTCACTGATTCTGACTGGCCCATAAAGCATTTTATTCCTTTCATCCATATACTGCAATATTTCCGCAACTTCTTTTCCCAAATAGAATAAAATATTTCCCATGATTCTAAAAAAATGGAACCGCTCGCTGATTTCCTCCTGCCGTATGCTGATCAGTTTATCCAGATCTTCCAGACGCTCTACACCAACATGGGTATAACGCTTCCTGTTTTCTGCCCATTTACCGTCTGCCTTTTTACCTCCAGCATAGCTTTCTGCTTCCTTCCTTGGAAACCCCACAGTTTCAGCTAACTTAGTCAGGCTCACCATTGGAAACGGATAATAATCCATGCCCACATAATAGCACCTATAATACCCATCTTCCCTTCTTAAAAATGAATTTCCTTCTATCCTCTTATTGGAAAACATCAATGCATTCTTTCTATTAATAGATATATGCTTCCTTGTATTAATGCTCCCAGGCACCATGAAAAAATGCCCGTTGTCGTAAATATGGCAGTCCTGCAAACGAAGCAATAGCTGTTCCTCCACTTTGCCGAGGATGTATTTTAAGGAACTGCTTTTTAAAGTGACAGTCCTGCAAAGATCGATAACTACTATTAAATCCTCCCCATTGACAAGGACATTCCTTACAGCCAACCCCAGCTCTTCCAACCTGCTATAAATGAATCCAGTCCAATCTTCGCTATACTGTATGGCAGGATGCAGAAGAGCTTCCTGTTCCGTCCCCTCCAGTTTGAAGGACAATACCAAATTGTTGCACTGAACCATCTGCTTTTCCTCAAAAACTGGCTCCTTGAACTCATAAACATGCAGATATGTTTCCATCCCTACAAGGTTATTGTACATCAGGAAACACTGGTATTTATAATCCATAAGGAGCAAATCCTGCTTTTTAAAGAATGTTATAACAGAAAATTCATCTGCTTCCCCCCTATGGTAGATGCACTTGAAGCAGAGATAATGGTTTCTGGTCACTGGCTCCCTTTCTTCTTCCCCCTTTACCCCCAGACAGGGTTTCATGTTGCAGAACTGCATCAAAAATTGATGGAAGAAAGGATCCCTGTCATCATTCATATCCACGGTATCCGTACAGACTTCCTGATAAAATCTCTGGATGCCTTTTATATTCCTGTCTGCAACCAACTGTTCCAGTATGGGCAGGACATCTGCTATATTAGCACCCATTCTTCCAATATTGGCTGCATCAAATATTTGCTGTAAATCTTGAAGATATGTTTTCCTTGCTTTTTCCATTAAAATAAGCCTCCTTCTGCTGGAATTATACCGCTAAAACTCCTGCCGAAATGAAGCTCTTTCTTAATCTGCAATACTATTTGTATAACTTTCTTGATCCTTCCATTTTTAAGTAATATTTGGGAAACAATATGTTATAATAATAAGGAAATCAGAAATGAATCATGGTACTACTCAATACACAGCTTCATTTCGCAATAGAATTTATGGCCATGGCAGGTATGCGGATACCTGCCTTTTTATATCCTAAAAATCTATTTTTTGATGAGTTTCTTTATTATATAACAAATATGCATAAATACAAGGGAAAAACTGCATGAGCAGGCATTACTGCTCCATGGAAAAGACAGATTATATGTAAATTTTTTGTTCCCAGATATGGCATGTGCCAAGCTTTCGGTGCTGAATATACCGCCGCTGTTATTTCCTTACCGTTATCCGATAATGGTTTTCTGTTCCTTTCCCATTGATTAAAACCACTTTATAAACAGCTGCGGTTTTTTCTATTGTGACATCAGCTGTTCTCTTTTTCTGCTTGTCGTTATAGACCATCAGATTAACCAGAAAAGCAAGCACTAGGACAGCTGCTGCTATTGCTGTTATCCAGCCCTTGTAATTCTCAAATTCGTCAGCATAATATCCCCAGAGCGTAACAACTAGAACAAACGGCTGTATCATCATCAGGATGGCTTCACCATCCCCATTCCTGCATACGAGACAGCACAGAAGCCAGATACCTTCCCCAATAAAAATACCTATATAAAGCAAAAAGCATACGGTGTCCATCCCCTCTGGCCAAGAACCCCATTCTGTAACAATATAATAGGCAGGAAATGCTGCTGCCATACCCATAAGCAGAAAACAAATAAATCCGCCCAGCGTAGCCCATTTCACAAACTTCTTTTTATCTGCTTCTTTTGTATCCATAAATCCCCCTATTTCTTATCTGTCTATGTGCAATATATTACACATACTATCATATTCCATATGTTCTTTCAAGGCAAATATGTTCACTTTATTACTAATAGCAATTATTTACATATGTTTAATATGTTACATACAGCCTACAATAAGGACATAGGAGGAACTTCCATGATTAATTATGACAACTGCTGGGAAACAATGGCAAAAAAGGGGATTACAAAATATTCTTTGATCTACCATTATGGCATCAGCAGCAACACGCTCCGCCGTATGTCACATGGGGAACCGATCACCACATCCACTGTCAATGACCTATGCCTGATTTTGCACTGCCTGCCACAGGATATCCTATCTTTTGAAGTCACAGAGGAGGAAAAGGCATTCCAAGCAAAGCGGGAACTGGAAGTTGCAGAAAAAAAGAAAAAGTGATAAATTCTCCCGTTAATAGATTCCAGAAGAAAATCAGAATATAATAGTATTTGTTATACTTGAAATTATGCTTGGTATTCAAAATTTACCATGCCAATATAATCGTCTTTATCACAATAAAAATCCCATATGGGGATACCCCACATGAGATTTTTAAATTTATTTATATGTAACAGTGTTCGTGCCACAATTATAAAACATATTTATTGCAGTACCAGAAGCTCCTTTCCAAAGATTTTTGTCCACATAAATTGTCTTTAAATTGTTGCAACTGCCAAACATATGCTCCATAGTAGTTACATTTGAGGTGTTAAACCCACTTAAATCCAAAGTTGTCAACGCAGGGCAGTAAGAAAACATGTCTTTCATATTTGTTACACTGCTCGTATCAAAATTATCTCCAAAGTTGATTTCAGCTAACGAGCTGCATTGAGTAAACATTGACGACATATTATTTGCTTTACAAGTATTAAAATTACTTAAATTGATGCTCTGTAACGAGGTACAATAAGAAAACATGCTGTCTACATTATCTGCATTGATAGCAAAATTATTTCCAAATTCAATCTTGTTCAATTTTGAACAATTCGAAAACAAGCCATTCATATTCTCTACGCTTCTTGTGTCAAAATTACTTAAATCTAATTCCAACAGCTCTGAACATCGTGCAAACATGTAATTCATATTAATCACATTACTCGTATCAAAACCATTTAAGTTTAATCGTATTAATGCTTTGTCATAGGAAAACATCTTTTCCATATTCTTGACATTACTTGTATTGAAATTATCCCCAAAGTCTATATCTATTAATTGAGAGCAACCTTCAAACAGGCTACTCATATCCGTCACATTACCTGTATCAAAACTTCTTAAATCTAATTCCAAAACTCCGCAGCCGCTAAACATATTGTTCATATTAGTTACATTACTTGTATTAAAACCATTGCCAAAATTTATCTTTGTCAATTTTGAACAGTATTGAAACATCTTTTCCATATTCTTGACATTACTTGTATTGAAATTATCTCCAAAGTCTACACTTATTAAGTTAGTGCAGTAAAAAAACATTCTATTTATATCTGTTGTATCAGATAAATCAATATTATTTCCAAAGGTTACTGAAGTCACTGGTTTGCCTGAATATTTACCTGTAAACATATAATCATTCATATCACTGGTATGATTTGCTATCTTTGTTTGATACCTTTTTCCATTTAATTCATAGCTGCTATATACAATTACATCTTTAGAGAAGCCAGCACGATTTATAAAATAATTTAAAGTAATAGTATTGTCATCTTCATTTAAAGTATAATTCCATTGAGTATGCATTCCAACTGGAGCAACCGCATACGGATCTTCTACTGCCCCGCAATCCGTGCAGGTTCCATCCACATAATTGTGTTTTCCCGTTGCAGGAATTTCTTCCGTATATGAATCTCCGCAGACGCAGGTATAGGTCTTTTCCCCTGCTTCTGTGCAGGTCGGCTCTTTGGTAATGCTTTCCGTATAGCTATGTACATGGTCTGGATCTTTATCCCCACAGTCTGTGCATTCGCCATTTTCGTAGTGATGTCCTTTTGCTGGAACCACTTCCGTATAGCTGTCGCCACAGCCACAGGTATAAGTCTTTTCTCCCTCTTCCGTGCAAGTCGGCTCTTTCGTTATGCTTTCTACATAACTATGTACATGGTCTGGATCCTTGTCCCCGCAATCAGTACATTCGCCGTCTTTATAATTATGCCCTTTCGGATCTATAGCTTCCGTATAAGAATCACCGCAGTCGCAGGTATATGTTTTCTCCCCTGCTTCCGTGCAGGTCGGCTCTTTTGTAACTGTTCCTACATAATTATGGATATGGGAAGTATCTGTCCTTAAGCTTATCTCCATCTGGAAGATTCCTTTCCAGCTTCCAGCCGAAAGCCCCTCTGCCACGATATGGTTATCCGTTTCTTCATAGGAAGCAGTCGCCTCGCTGGAATCCCAATAAAACTTGCTCTGGTTTATTTCCGCTGGAACTGCATCCTTTGTGCTTCCTTCTGTCTGGTCATGCATATAAAAATCCAAAACTTCCGTATCGCCGATCCCGTCAACAGGAACTACGCATACCTGCTCATTGGCGGCTATATCCCCTTCCACCTTGATCGAATAAGAGGAGCTTTTGTCTGCACCCAGCACTATTGTTTTAGGAATGGTAACACGGTAGCTGGAAGCCTGATTGTAAGTAACCTCTATATCTTCATATCTGCTCTCCCCTTCCGTCCATTCCGCACTATTTCCTGTTTCCTCAACATATACAACATTGCCGCTAACCGTTGCTTCCGTTGCATTAGCCGACCAGAAACTGCCGATTATTATTGCCATGCAAAGCACTACCGATACTGCTTTTAATTTATGCTTATTTATATTCATAATTTTTTCTTCCTCCTTTGCTTCTTCTATTCAATTTTACTAGGGCAAACCCAGATGCGGCACACATAACAGCAAAGAATGAAATGCTACTGTCATCGCCTGTCTGCACATTAAAAATACCGCCACCTGAACTGCCGTCCAAGTCGCTGCCCCCTGCATTGCTGTTCAAACCCTTCTCAGGTTCAATAACAACCATGTCTCTTCCAGTTACTGTTTCATACCCGTTTCTGCTGATTTTGAAATAAGTGACATAGGTTCCTGTTTCCTTGTATTCTGGTTTTCTTAACGAGTAATTTATACCGTCTTCGCTGTACTGGATTTCACACCCTTCCGTGAAAACGGATACTGTGATTCCATGGGGTTTTCCGTCATATATTCCGTTATAATCGCTAGAACTGTACTGAATCGTCTGCTTCCCGATTATGACCCTATTGCTTCCTTCCACGGACACATAATTATTTTTTGTTATCCTATAATAGGTGGTGTAAACTCCCGCATCCTTATATTCTGGCTTTGCAGATGAATAATTTACCCCATCCCTGCTGTATAGGATTTTGCACCCGTCTGTTAGGACAAACAGATGGATGCCGTGCATCCTACCGTCATACATCCCGCTGTAATCGCTGGCAGAATAGTCAATAAAGGCTTCCCTTATCCTGACAGTTTCAGAGCCAAGGACCGCCGTATATCCGTTCTTTTCAGCTTTGTAATAGGTAATATATGTACCAACATCCGTATACACGGGTTTCTTTTCCCCGTATTTCTTCCCGTCTATGCTGTAGGTAATTTTCGCATCTATGATTCCGCAATCTACTTTGATTCCATGGGCATTCCCGTCATAAACCCCGTCATAGCCTGAAGCGGAAACCTCCAGTCTGGGGTATTTAGGTATATCTTCCGAAAAATCATAGGTTGTTTTATATATCACGTCACAGTCGGCGCTGGATTCCTCTATGCTGGTGTCTGGATGCTGATACTCTGCCACCGATGCATATGCAGACAGCGGAACACTGCCGAGCAGGAAGAGCAGGAAGGCACAGGCTGTTATATTTATAGTTTGGCTTGTTTTCATACCTTGTTTCCTCCTTCAAATTAAGGGACATTGCAAAATGCCAACGTCCCTTGTTTAAGTCTATATAAAATTGTCTGTTTTTTAAATTACTGTGCATCCTGCAATGCAACATTGAATGTAAATGTCCCCTTCCAAGAACCAGCTGTAATAGTCGGTGCTGCCACATTCCCATTCTTTGTTGTTCCTGTGTCGGCAACGCATACCTCCGCGCTGGACCATACAGTTGCATCCTGTGTTACGTTTGCTTCCACATCTGCTTTCTTTGTTCCAGCAGTTGCCTGGTCCTTCATATAAAAATTGATGCCTTCTATGGAATCAATGGAATCCTGGGGTGCTACGGATACCTGCTTGTCAGAGGAAATATCCCCTTTTACATTGACTGTATAGTCAGAATCTTTTGTCTGCCCGTCAAGCACAATCAGCTTGGGAATGATTACGGAATAAGTGGAACTCTGTGAATATAAAACATCCGTATCCTTTGTAGTTCCAGCATCTGCTTCCTCTTGTGTCACACCCTGTGTCTCGGACACCCCTGCAAATGCTGTCATAGGCATAAGCATCATCGCCATGCTTCCTGCCGCTGTCAATTTTGTTATCAGTTTTCTATTTTTCATATTTACTTAATCTCCTTTTCTGCCTGCTTTTTGCAGGATAATGTATCATACACTGCTTATCATGAATTATCACATTTTTATGCACTACCCTAAAAATATTTTTTAACAGAAAACATGCGGGGTTTCCGCCCTGAAATCTGTTTTTACTTATATGTTACGGACGGTACTCCGCTTTTTTCGGATATGTCTGTTTCATACCGCTGTCCCAAAAGCAATTCCAAAGGCATATCGACACAAGATATACAAAAACACAAAAAGCAGGGAAATATCCCTGCCCAAATTAATTATGGTTTCCGCATTGCACCAGATGACGCGGATAAAACTGTCCTGTTACCCTTGTCCCACCAAAATCCTATCTATTTCTTCTTCTGGTATGTTATGTTTTTTTGCTATCCTGATAATAGCCTGCCTTGGCATCCCCTCTGTTTTCATTTCCATCAGCATATTAATTTCTGTTTCTTTTATTGTATTTTGCAGTTGCAAAGGCAACCGCCTCCTGACATATTTTTTATGTTCCAGTTCCAATATCTGGCTAACCATATCACGAAATGTTTCCTAATATTAAAGTTAAAAGCAAATCTGTTATATTGCAATCTGCCTTCGGTATGATAAAATATATCTGCCTTCTTTTGTTAACAGTTTTGGTAACTCTTAACAACTGATGTTTGAGTATATGCATGGACAGTGCTAAATTGTTTAAACAAGAACATCTTTGCTTAGCCTGCCAATAGGCAGCGTGAAAGAAGGGGGCATTTGTCATGAGCTTGAAGCAAGTAAATGATAAATTGTATTTTGCATTGTATCTGCAATGCAAAGCTCTAGAATTTGAGGTTAATAGTTCGCTTGCGACCCCATTGAATAGAGTTAAATACTTCATCGGATGCAGGTCCTATGAAGTGCTTATACAATTATATTTAAACAGCTTTTAGATAAGCTGGCCACTTGGAAGGCAGGCACTGCTGCCTTCCTTATATGCAGTTCTGCTTATATAATAATATATGTATTTATAATTTTAATAATCATCAAAAATGTATCATATGTTAGTCTTTCTTTACCAATAATTCAATATTTTTTGTCTATTGCCGAATCAAGAAAAGGGTATCCACTTCTGATGAAGTAATTCCAATCCCTTTTCTTATAAAGCCTGACCTTATAGCTCTACGTTAGGGAACGGGTCTCGCCAATCTATGCTTTCCCCGCAAGCGGGAAAATCATGGACAGATTGTCTCACCCTTTCCGTTCCGCACTGCTCCACTACCAAGGAAATTGTTTCTGTAAACAGAAACAATTTGCCCGCAAGCGGACAACCTTGGTCAGGGCCATAAAAAATATGGGAATCGTCCGCTGGACAATCCCCACATTTTTTATTTGAGATACGCTCGACCCGTTTGGGAACTTATATGGAGTTTTAACTTTTTAATCCTATCTAGGCAAAATGCTATATTAATAAAATACACTTTTCTATTTTCTAATCCACATTAAAATCTACAAATTATTTCATTATATTTTTAAAAAGGAAAATTTGACAATTATTTATAAAAAATATAATATATATATAGAATACTGCATTTGCAAGGGGAAAATATGAACGAAAGACATGAATCTCTTTTAGATTATTTAAAAAAACCTTCAGGTTATATGACTATAATTATCCTTATAATTACCATTATTGCTACCATTTGTATTACATCCTATTTTCAAGATAGAACAGAAATAACTATACAAGAATCACAATATGATTTTTTTACTAAAAATGGAATAGATAAATTAGATATTAATCAACATATTACAGTATATTATAATGACAAAGAGATACTTAACCCGCATGTCATAAAAATAACAATTTCAAATACTGGTAATCAGGAAATAACAGAAGACAGTTTCAAAAGCGATATGTTTGAAATATCGTTTAGTGAAAATACTATTTTATATGATGCTTCTATTCCTAATGCAACCTCTAAAAATGTGCGGGAAGAAATTGCATCAAAATTAGAAATTAAAGATAACCGTCTATTAATAAGCCCCTTTTTAATAAATGCAGATGAATTTTTTACACTCACATTAATAACAAACCAAGCAAGTGATATATTCTATGATTTTAGACTAGTTGGAATAAGTAATACAAAAAAAGAACTTATGCTATACAATTATGAATTTTTTTTACCTATATTAATAACAGTTTTCTCTTTTTTAAGCGTACTTTCAATAATGATGAGGCCGAAAAAAGCAAGTGGATTATGTATTCTTTCATACAAGCTTATAACTTTAATAATGGCTATCTTTGTACTTGCATCAATGTTAACATACATAAGTTTACTGTCAACTAGTATCATAAAAGCAGAAAATACGCAACAATTTATTTTTAAATAAACACTACATAATAAAAAAGAGAATATAGATAATCTTCTCTTTTTTATCGAGTATGCAGACACATTATTGTAAAATATAATTTAAATAATATTATCTAATGTGTATATTAAACTGAAACCCTGCCTTCCTAATATCTTTCTCCTGTTCCTTTGTCAGCCTTCCGTTCCCGTACTGTTCAATGGCATTACCCACTTTCTCCCCAAGCGGGTAATTTTTATACCTATAATTTCTATGAATCGTAAACGGCTTCTTTGTCTTCCTGATGCACTCCCTAAGCAGCCCGACAAACCAGTCCCATTCTGCATTCTGGATGTCTTCCCAAAACATCCCTATATCTTCCAGCATGTCGATTTTTTCATCGCTGATTTCCCATCTGGACAGCCCAAGGTATCTATTCCGCTGCTCCTGAATCCATTTCCCAAGCGCAAACCCGTCAGGGGCAGAATATTTATTAGGAACAAACAGATGCCCGTTTTCTTCAAAAAACTGCTTCGCATACTGGTATCCTTCCTCCCATCCCGTCACTTTCTTTGGCTTTATCCACTGAATTCCCATGCTTTCTAAGCGTTCCTTCTGGTATTTGGAAAGCCCACACTGCTTCTGCACCTTCTTCTGCTGATGCACCCACTGGAACATGCTTGCCCCATCACGGAATAAAGTAGTGTTCGGCATGGACAACGTACCGTGTGCTTTAAAATACTTTTCCACTTCATCTGCCCTGTCAAGCCATATCCCTAAATCCTTCTGCGGGGAATCGGTAAGCTGCATCCTTATCTTTAAAAGGAACCTTATTTCTTCCTCTGTCAACTGGTTCTGGTTATATAAATCCTGCAGCTCCGCCCATATCCTGCCAAGTTCAAAGCCTCCCTCCGTCACATAGTCGGCGGGGATATGCAGGAACTTCCTCATATCCTTATACCCTATGGTCATTATGTAATACACGATTTCACAGAGCAGTTTCTCCCTCTGTTTCGCATCTTTTATATTAAACTGCATTTGCAATCTATCCTTCCTTTCTCTTTTGATATTGTGGCAGCTGCCTTACCCTGCAGCTGCCTGTTCATTTATTTTAATCTGTGGCATATTATGTCATAATATTTTATTTTCTGTTGTTTTCATTTTATTTTGTAGCTTATTATTTTATTTTTTGCCCAAATTTCCTTAAAGCGAGAACCCGTCCAGCAGGTCCCTATATTTCTTTCTGTTTTCAGGCGAAAATTCGAGGACATTCTCTTTAATCCCTTCTGCTTTTCGTCTGTCAGGGTACTGTGAATCCAGCATCATCTGCCCCAATGTCTTATTCAGCTGTTTTATTGTCTTTTCCTGCTGTCTGTTTTTTACAGCCAGTTCTTCTATCTGGGACTGGTATTCCTGCTCCAGCTCCTGTATGGTTCTTTCTTCATTTTTATAGCTGTCTGCCTTTGCCAGAAGTTCCAGCAGCCTTCCAATATAGGTTCTTAAAAGTTCAGGCCTGTCCCCGTATTTTGCCATGACATCGTCTGCTGACGGAAGCACAGTTCTCCCTGATGGTTCAGGTGCTTTATTATTCCTATTTTTGTTATAACTCCTGATAATATCAGCTTTTCTGTATTTCCAGATATGCTTCGGCACTCCCGTATGCTTTTCCAGTTCAGGGTAGCTGATCGTCCTGTCTGGATATTTTTTTATAAAATCATTCAGTTTTTCATCCAGATATTCATCTGTATATATCTGCGGTCTTCCATTCATTCCATTTCCTCCCGTAAATGCTGGTACGCATGAATCAATATTTTCTGGTTTAAGGTGACTCCGATTTTCTTTCCCACTTTTTCAAATTTTCTGTTATCAATACTGTCTGCCATAAGCAGCTTCAGTTCCATCTGCAGTGCTTCCAGATCTTTTTCATTTTCTTCTCTCAGTGCATCATAGTATTCCCTGCTTAAATTCCTTTCTGGAATAAAATGCGGGCAGAAAATACATTCTGTATAAACACACTCATAAGGGAAATTTCTGCTCCTGCATCTGCCCTTCCCGTCAAAAACTAACGGCAGCTCATAATAGGAAGCTCCTAACTTATTTTTCTGTAGCACATACTCACCGCCTCCATAATCTTCAAAATTCAGGTTATTCTTTGCTTTCTTTATCATTTCTTTTAATACATGTGATTTCGCAGTTGCAAACGTATCCACATGGTTGTAATATCCCATCTGCGTATTCAGTTTATGGTGCCCTGCAAGCTCCATGATGTAGAGAGGATTGTATCCCATCATCATCAGGTTAATAATAGCAAGGTGACGCACATCTCCCATCTTTACATCTTCAATGTCGTTTTCACCCTGCCTCTGCCCCAACGGGACAACATGATAGCCATATTCCTGTTCAATGACTTCTTTTTTGAAATGGCTGTAGATGGTCTGCATCGTGACATGGGTAAGCCTTTCCACATCATCGTCCTTTGGCTTTAAACCCGCCGTTTCTCTTAATGTCTGGATGGAAAAAAGGTATTCCGTTTTGTCACCTGCAATCTTGTCTGCATAATCTATGTAATCCCTGATCATAGAATAAATATCCCTGCCGATTTCAAAATCTTTGACAATAGGGCTTGAATACTGTTTCCGTTTATACTTATTTTTTACCCTTTCAATATGGATATAGCATTTTCCATTTTTCTCGCAAATGCAAGCCCTTGGAAGCTGATACACCTCGCCTGGGCGCAGCGGTATCACACTGGATATCTTCCACCATATCAGCACTGGATAATACCTTGCTTTTTCTTTTATGCCTGTCCGTTGTATGAAATCATTAATTACATAATCAAAAAGAAGAATACTCTGATAACATGGAAGATCCCTTGGCCTTACTGAATATATCTGCGGAACGCCACTGATTACATTTAAATATTTTTTCGCATCTTCCCCGCCGATAAATGCCAGAAATTCCCCTAAAGCGGACAGATATATTCTTCTGCTCCTGTCATATTTTCCAATCTTCTCCCTGTATGCGGGAATCAGGTCAGCATTCAGGTAATCTGTTTCAGACAGTTCGTTCATAATTCTCTTTATATTAACACTTGTGGAATGGATATCTGCCTTCTGCATATCCAGTTTCAGCAGGGCAAAGTGCTTTAACCTATCGTTCCATACAGCGCCGCTATCCGTATCAAATCTCACATAAAACTTTCTCCCATCATTTCCCTTTAACACCCATTCCACATCATCATAATGGCTGTTTATGAGAACCCCCTCTTCTTTCAGGTTCTGGAATATTTCCCTATATTTTTCATCCGAAAGGCCATCCGCTATTTTATAATGCACCAGCAGATAATCCTGGCCGCCATTCTCCATATAATTTATAATGTTCATTCCGTCCGTTACTGCTCCCATTCCTCCACCCCTTTCTTTATGTTCTGCAGCTCTTCCAGTTTCTTCCCAATTGCTCCATAATCCGCAAATACAGATACAAATTCCCTTCCGAATTCATCCTTTGCTTCTTTTAGGATTGTCAGCAGCTTAAACAGCTGGAAAGAATATCTTTCCCTGTCCCTCCCAGTCCCCTTCCCGCTTATCAGCCTGTCCAGCAGGCCTGATGCTTCCTGCCCTACCACATGTATTGCATGGACAGACGGAACAGCATATCCGCACAGCTCACAGTTCTGTGATGTCGGATATGGGCAGTTCGGCCTTATACAGTAAATATCCTCTTTTTTCCCCTGCTTCTTCCCGTTTTTCAGCCCCGCACACAGTTCCCTTAAACTGTCCTTTTCATACCCCATAATTTCTGCTACAATCTCCGACCTCTTTTTCTGCTCCTGCAGTAAATATCCAGAATATCCTTCCAGTCTGGCAGGCGCAATATCTTCCCTGATAACTCCGATCATTTCTTCCCTATGGGGTTTCGATTTTTCGTCCATGGCCGTCAGGATTTCATTATAGAGCCATCCGAACAGGCCAAGTTCCCCCATCCTTGCTGGCAGGGAAAGCAGTTCCCTTTCATCAAAAGAACTTTTCAAATAAGTTACTGTCATATCAGAAAAACCACTTTTATCTGCCATATGGGACCGCATATAAGAAGCAATATTTACTGCCCTTCCCGAATAATCCATGCGGGAAGCCGTCTCGTTTGCAAAAGAAAGGATCGTCCTTGTTGCTTTCAGGTTGGAAAAACCTTTTATTTCAGAGCCAAGCTGATTTACCATTGTTTTATAATTCAGCCAGAACTTCTCGAACAGGCATATATCTCCTGCATCTTGCCTGTGCCTCTCGCAGATAATAAATCCTATTGCCGTAGCAACCGCAAAACTGTTTAGGATGATAAAGTGCCTTTTTGCTCCTGTTTTCCCCACTCTGTCCTGCTCTATGAATTTTTTTGCAGTATTGATGATCTTCCAGGCAGAAGCATAAGTAAACTCGTTCAGGCTAAACCATTCCAGTGTGTATTTTTCGATATCTTGTATCTGCAGGGCGGGCATATTTAAAATGTCCCCTACTCTCCATGCAAGGGAACACTGCAGCATGCAGTACAGCCAGTATTTAGCATAAAGAGGGCTATCAAATGCCTTTTCAATATGCAGATCTATATCAAAGATGAAATTCACATATCCTTCCCATTCATCTTCCGTATAAAAATCCTCTTTTGTTTTTACCTTTGCTTCCCTTTTAGGGGATAATCTTATATCAAAAGCACAATTCTCCTCTCCACCAACAACATATTTCAGGAACAGGCACAGTTCCGCATATTCCCGCTGTCCGATACTGGCACTCTTTATCAGCCCGCATATTTCCTCATTTTGATATAGATAAATTTCTTTATCCAATGTATTCAGCAGGTATTTCCATAACGCCGTTAATGTTTTCACCTTCTGCATCTGATTTTTTGTATTTCCCAACTGACAGTTTGCAAATGTATCGAAAAGCTTTAACGTCCCGACAAGCATTCTTTTTCCGCTGCCAAGATTATTTATTTCCTGTTCATACCTGTCATAAGGATCTTCTATTTCTTTTACTGTATAATAACGATGGTAATCTTCCATGAGCTGTCCCATATACTCTAATGAAATCATATATTCAGGGAATCCGAACAAACTTACTTTTTCCACGGGATATTCTTTCTTTAGCTGGCTTTCGATTTTTCTGAAATTACAAAGTTTCATTTCCATTTCATACTTTTGTCTGAATGCTTGCTTAAGTTCAGAAATGGTAAAATAATTTGTAATATAAAAATCTTCCCTGCCACCTTCCAGATAGTAATATTTATCTTTATATTTTTTAATATGGTAATACTCCAAATGGTTTATCACCTCCTCCACATCCCTTATCGGATAATAAGTTCCACTGGCCAGACAGTAATGCGGAAGGATGGAATCAATTATCTTTTTTAACTGCTGGTTACTTGGGGAAACATAAAATTTCTTTGCTACCTCCTGCCATGTATAGCTGTCCTGTTTTGCATGGTAATCAAACACGATTGGCTCCGCATCCTGCAATGCAATAGATACAGCTCCACCCAGCATCTGATATTTGATATGAAATCTTTTGACAGCATAATAGACAGTCTTTGCAGGTACTCCATACTCCCGCTCAACCTCTGCCGCCGTAGTCATCCTGCTCATAATATTTCTCCCCTATAAAAGAAGTCAAAAGTATCCTGTACCTTTTTCTCTACTGATCTGTTATCGTTTAAATATGGCAGCGATGATGACAGACTGGAATCCCCTCTCATGACTGCAATTTCACCGATATTATTTGCATTTTGTGCGACAATGTTGGAGTAAGTCCCCCTGCCGATATGGGTAGACCATTTATAGCTTTCTAAAAATACTGCATACATCTGTGTCTCCATGTTCGGGCAGTCATACAGTCTTTTAATAAATTCCCTTCTTACATGGTTGAATCTTTTCCAATATGTATTTACCGTCATTGGGTTCCCATTTTTATCTATAAATACTGCTGACACATTTTCTCTTCTATATTGTTTCATATGTGTCTCATATGCTTCTTCTAATTTATTCCCGAATATGGAAAGCACTGTCTGTGTTCTGTTCCTTTTTACTTTAGCGATGAATGCACTGGATAAATCTGGCCTTAAATCCTTATCCTCCAGCTTTAATGACAAGGCCATGCCGCCACTTTCCCTGATAATCCTGATGCTGCTGTATTCCACAGAAACCACTTCACTTGCCCTGAGCCCTCCCGCAAACTGGAAGAACAGTCCGAGATAAATATCAGGCGCAATGTCTCTTGCCGTATCGAAGAACATCGGAAGGTAGGCCGTATCAATTTCATGGATGGCATCCACTTTTTGCTTTGATTCTGCTTTGTATCTTCCTTTAAAGATATTTTCTGTATATGTTTTATATTTGGAATGGGGATTTTTTTTCAGATCTTCAATTTCAGCCATTTTCCGATTCTTGCAGAAATAATAGAATTTTGTGAGATATTCCGCATACTGTGTTTTTCCGCCACTCTGGCATGGCAGAGCAGACAGAAAGTCTATCCCATTTTGGAATGTCAGTTCCGCTATTGATGTAATCGGGGAAGCCATTTCAAAAAAGAGATAGTTTAAAAATCTTACAATCAGGCTGGCTACTATAGATACTGTGGATGCTTTTCTACTCTGATATTCTAAAAGAAATGTAGTAAATGGTGTCGGGATGGAGATCCCTGTATCTTTTATCCTGATATCAATGGACACCAACTGCCTGACACTTCCATCTTTGTTTATGGATTTATATATCTGTTTGGAAAATATGTAATTATCTGTGTTCATGGTTCTTTTGTCTGTTCCTTTCTTTGTTAATAGATAATATACAAATAGCAGAAAAATACAAAGAATAAATGATAAAAATTAATTTATTATTTAATTGTTTATGTGGTTATATAAAGGCATATTTATTATTATCTTTTAGTACAAATCTTGGTAGAAATGCCTTTAATCCCTCTATTTACAATGATTTCAAGTAAAATAATGTTTTCTGCTCTTTTCTTCCACATTTTCTATTGCTTATCTTAAAATACAACACAGTCTGAAATAGATTTCTGTTTATCTGTATCCTATCTGAATACATTATATTGAATTTAAAATGGATCATTTACATTTTTTGCACGATCCTACATTAGAAATGCTTTATACAATAAAGAAATATGCAACCTTAACTGCAAAAAAGCAGCCCCAAAATCAAGGCTGCTTCTCAATATTTTATTTTAGGAGATGGTGGTTACAAAACATCCATATACATGGCATTTCTCCCACCTTATATAATAATATGTATATTTGAAAAATATATTTCTTTTTTCTGTATGATATTCACTTAACGCTTTTAATAGAATAAAAAACTGCCTGACAAGTACAACAGAAAAATCAGGCAGCTTTTGAATATTAGTTCTTTGACAAGTAAAAATTTTTTGGAGAACTTCTCCATACTACAAAGATACTGAAAGAGCATATATCATCAGTAACAGCATCTCAGACAGATTAGCAGTAAACTTTGTAACAGGTTCTAATGTATTTATGAATGACAACCCTGATACAGTTTACAGCTACTCAGGCATCTATGATACTCCTATAATATGTAAAAGAAATATCCAATATAGGATGATTTCTATCCATCATGTATCTTATCTATATTATAATATGGGGTTCAGGAACATATTATTTTGATTTTATGCATGAGTACACAATTTTTTTCTGCAAATACAGAATTTTATTTTATCAAAGTTTCCATCTAGTTTCTTTATCTGAATAATTTTATTCTCATTATTTAATAAAAAAGACACTGGAAATTCAGTTCCAATGTCCTTTTCAGTATACTAAAAAATCATAATCTACATATCCATTTCATGCCGAGGGGCTTTCTCTACAAGCGTCACAAGATCATCTACTGTTCTAATACCTTTTAATATGCCATTTAAAATATTTTCTACCACCTCATCATACTTGTTTTCATTCAAAGGATTCCATTTTGCACAAATAATAAAATTATATGGTGTCAAATATCTTACTCTTGTTTCTGCTTTTCCTGTTATATCAATTATCTTTCCATCAATCTCTGCTGCACCATCATCAAATTCTGCTCTCGTTATTGCATGTCCTTCGTACACTGCATATTCTTCATAATATTCACCATATAATCTTACCATCTCATCCACATACTGTTGATCGATTTTTCCATATATTCCTACAGATTTTTCTGGATATGTCTCCACATATACAAATCTTCTAAAATAATGTGGGGATATATATACAATTATTCTTTTTACCTCTATTTCATCAGAATCCATTAAGAATTTAGTAGGTGAAATTCTCCTAAATTTTTCAATATCCAAATTGCTTCCACCTCTAAACCACCAGATTGGATCTGTCATCCTTTGTGCATTTTTGTTTAATGGATGTTTTAGCAAAATTTCCAACCTATCAACACATTCTTTTGGATCTGTAAATTCTCTTATTCCACGAACTCCTGGAAACGCTTTCCCCAGCCGATGTGCAAAAAAGAGAGTTGGTTCCTCAAACATTTTAATATCACTATCTTCAACTTTTTCCATTGTAGACACATCCATTTCATCTACTTCACTAATATTATCTAAAAGCTGTTTATATCCAGCTTCAAAATTCGTTAAATCTGCATATATTCTCGAAGCTAAATAGTTAGGAAGGAACGGCTGTCCATTCTCATCATATTCATTAACCACTGGAATAAACTTTTCTTGTCTTACATTCCCATACAGCTGAGATGTTATTATTGCCGACTCATCTCCCACTCCACCAATTCTACCATCTGCTTTTTCCTTATATGTTCGATTGCAAATTATTAAAACTTTTTTAATAGTATTATCATTCACAGTTCTTTCCATAAACGCATACTTATCATGTCCAAGTTTTAAATCCTTAAAGTCTATAACCACCTCAATTCCATCTGATTCCAATCTATGTACTAATCGCTCAACCCATTTCTTATTATAATCAGGAGTCCTTGAATATGAGATAAAAACTTTTCTTTCTTCTTCATTTGATAATATATTTACGTTCTTAGAATTATAATATTTAATAGCACCTCTGACTATAAATCGTTTGCCACAGTAGGGACAAAATGCCTCATGCCTCTTTAAATCCATCTCTAAATTTGCTCCGCATTCGGCACATGTTGGTGCGAATTTCATAATACATTCCTCCACAAACAAATTTCATTGTCTTTAAAAACTCAATAACAATATTTTTATTTCTTTAAATTACTTTTAAAACGAAACTTTTATCATTTACGCCCCTCTTATATATCCCCACCAGCAACACAATATTTGTCGTAGCTAAATTCAATGCGTACTCCGCAAGTTCATCTGAAATTATATAATTGTTCTAATATTATTTCCAACTAATATGTAGCATTTCTTTTTCTGCCTCCGTTATTGTATCTCCAATAATTGAACGAAAAGTTTTCATATCCATTTTTATATTATAAAAATGGAATAGAACAAATCTAACAAATTCAGAAAATGTAACTACTCCTTTTATTGGTATTCTACAACTTTCATGATTAGAAAGAGTTAAATGAGTAATTGCATGATCACATTCTATATGATTTTCAGAATCATGATCCACCCTAAGAATAATAGGAATACCACTTTCTTCTGCAAACCAATCCTCTTCCAGAATTTCACACTCCTCAATTTCATTGATATCCCATATTTTATTATGTTTTTTCATAAACACTAAACGCTCTTTTATAATATTATTCTCCCTAATTTTAAATTCTGCTTGAATAAGACTTTTATCATAAAAAAGTATATTATATTGTTTTTCCTTTAATAAAGCATTTATAATTTGAGCGCTAGTAATATGCTTATCATACACAATACTTCCTTTGCCATTTTTCCCAGGAAAGGAAATTTCATGTACTCCATCTTTTACAACCTTTTGTGAATATCTTCTATCATCACGGATTAAACCTTTATTATGAAGTTCCGTAATTGTTTTATCTATATCATCTATGATACTTCTTACAATCTTAGATACTGCCACATTATTCTCCCTCTTCAAGTAATTTCGCTAATTCATCTTTACTCATGCCAAACAGTTCTTGCATAAGTTGAATTTTAGTAACATTTCCGCTCTCTGTTAATTTATCAATTAAATTTTTAGTCTTATCAATAGTTTTAATATCTTTATCTTGTACATCTTGATTATTAAGAAATATTTGTTCCTGCTCTTCTTTTGTTGGGTATCTATTAAAATACAACTTAAAATGTTGTTTCTTTATTTCTTCAAATTCTTCTTGTAATGCCTCCATATCTTCACCATACCCAAGAACCCTCACCCATCCTTTCGATCTTGTAATAGCAGTAAATAAACCATTTCTATCCGTTCTTCTTCTTAATGAATTGACACAACTTTGAGCATTAACGATATAAACCATATACGTTTCATTCCCTTTCGCCCTACGTACACTGGAATAAACTACTGAGTCTTCTCTAAAAAAATCTTCTGGACTAGCAGCACCTGCTGTATGAACATTAAATTTATAAATTTCTTTTTCGTCATAATAATTAAAATCCTCATCCCAAGCCACTTCACCGTTATAAGCAGCTTGTTCAGTTATTAGCTTTTTATGATTCTTATTATAATCAAATGTATCCATATCAATAATCATAATATCACTTGGTATTAACTGTTCATCTTCCATATCTTTTTTTAGCATATCTAATAATGCCTTACGCATGTCTTTTGCATTTGTATATTTTGAAAACTGAATAATATCTTCTGAATTAGTTTTCAATAATTCTGGACTTGTTTCTTTGGTTCTATATAATGTCACCTCTTTTCCTTCAATAATAGGTGAGTCGGCAACATAGCCTATCGCTTCCCAAACAGATGATGAACTCGGAAGTTGTAACAACCCTTCCTTTCTATATAATCCCATACCTATGGCATGTGCTGTTACAATTGCTTTCCCTTGATTTCTATAACAAACAGTTAAAGGCGTGTCATGATCAATATTCTTTCCAAAAATTTGCTCTGGATTTGGCATTGCCTCTTCATTCAATTTTTGCAGTTCATCATACGCATATACTAATCTTTGATTTTTATCAAGTACTTTCAAACATAATTGCAAATAATTTTTATCAAAATCTTGCGCTTCATCTATTAAAATACAGTCATACATTTTCTGAAAACTTCTTATTAATTTTAATAAATCCCCACACATCCTTGAAAAATGATTAGCATTGCGACCATATTTGGCTCTTGCCTCCGTTAAATTCATTGGTGAAATACCATGACGCAAGCATATCTCATAATATACTCCATTAGAAGTAGCAGAACCCCATGCTTGCATAATTTTTAACTTCTTCTCATTGTACTTAGCCCCATCATTTTTAGCAGCATAAAATCTACTAATTAAAGATATTAATTGCTCACGAAGAGAACGAGTTGAATATGTTACAACAATATCCCATTCAGGATGTGCTGTATGAAGTTCTACTGCCTTTCTTGCTAAAATAACAGTTTTTCCACTCCCTGCCATTCCTCTAATTCGTTGAATACCAACAGTATCTGAAAGTATCGCCTCCATTTGAGCATTGTCATATTTTTCTATTAATGCAGTCATTTGACTAATCGAATACGCTTTCGTACCTTTTTTTACATCACCACGTTCTTTATGTGTATTAATTCCATAGGCTTCTTGTATCCCTGATAGAATTTTTCTGTATAGATCATCTGAAAACTCTTCATGTTCCTTTGTATTAGCAATAAACTCCATTAATTCATTTATATTACTTACTAAGGGATAGTCTTCCATTTCTCTTAATGCCTTCAATGTATAAGTAACAGTATAAAAATCAAAAATTAGACGCTTACGTTTAAATAAAAATAATTGTTTTTTGAATTTCGATTCCACTTTAGCATATATATCATCTTGAATTTCTCCATAATCTATTACTGGCTCCGTGAGAATATTAAATATATATACACCTATTTTAGTTATCAAGGCCATATCTACACAAATTTTTCGATTAGCAATTTCATCAACGTAAATAGGATAACCCAAATATAATTCACCAACAATATCTGGATACGCTGCTATAAAAGTTTGTACCAATTCTTCAGCAATAGCAAATTTATTTCCATCCTCTAATGTTCCCAATACTTTCAGATTCTGTGTCATATTCTTTTTTATTCCTTTCTACTACAATGTATTTATGGTTAATACCCCTTACAGCCAGTATGAAATTATCCCTCTTGTTACTTAAACTGTTAGAATGAATAAGGGCAATAGACCTAGCTTTTACTTCCCAAGAATTATGATTAATATTATATTTAATACATACTTTTCACCAAACATTCCTAAGATTGCCAAATAAGCAATAACAGAAATCAAACGTCAATTTCTCTAGATTCGGCACAGACTTTCATTACATCTTTTCTTATTTTTTCATACTCAGTTCCATTTTTATTAAAAATCATATGAGGTACTATATCCTTACCAGAAGAAACCCGAAATAAACTTATCATTGCATAGTTATCTGATACAATTATTGCTAAAGTATTAAAATTACTGTTCAAATAAACCTTTAACTTATGATTTTTGCTTCTTTTCTCTTTTTTAAAATGATAACTAATCACTTCTTTAATCTTTTTCACATAGTAATCAGGCGTTGAATCATGGCCATGTTGTCTTGTTAAAACAGCCATTACATCATTTTGCTCATAATCAAGCAAAACTATATTTGTTTCCTTTTTATCTTGATGAAATCGTTCATCTATCATATTTGTATTATTTGTAATAAAATTTTTCCCATCATTCATTACAATGTATACTTTTTTACTATTAATAAAATCCTTTTTTATTTCATCATTATCAAATGGAAATTTATCGCTAATCTCAACTAATCCATATTTATTGCATACATTTATCATTGGAAAAGCCGAATACACTTTTTCCTCCATATTTTGCTTGTCAATCCACGAAGAAACTATTGAAAATATCCCTGTTGTAATACCAGAAACCGCTATTGTCGTGAGCAAACTACTTATAAATTCATCTGTTATCCATCTTTCATTAATGAATAACAAACCTAATGCCACAATTAGAAATATAGAAACTAACATTCCTTGACTTATTTTTATTCTTTTCATCCGTATCTTTTCTCCCAACTTAGTTTATTACACCCATCACTTTATTCTAAATTTGCTTATTATTACTTTTGTTTTTTCATATCAGTTTATTTCAATTAATTACTTTAGTCAATTTAACATATTTTATCTGTATACTTCGTAAGCAACCCATGGATCAAATCAAACCCATTCCCGATTACAAGTATATTCATAAGATATTTCTCCGAAGCTTTATATTTTGTTCATTCCTTTTTATTAAATTTCCTCTATCGTAACCGCATAACATAAAACAAAAAGGAGATCCACTATGACAAATGAAGACAAACTAATCCAAGAAAATATAAAACTTTTCCTTCTTTACCAGCATCTTGAAAAAATGACTTATTTCCCTTCTATCAAAATACAGCAAATGATAGATGCAGGCCAACTTCCTACTGAAATAGAAAGTTCCCTCTATTACATACTAAAGCTCACAACAGAGATATTAAAATCCTATATGGAAGACAAAGGCATCCCAGTCCATAAAGATAACAGCTTTATATCATGCAGACAGCATCTTGGTAATGAATTTTTAGCACATTCTGATTTTTCTTTCGGCCTTGCGGAATTAATCAGGCTGTATCAGATATTAAATGATGAACAGCTAGGTAAAACAGATCCTGATTAGATTGGTGCTCTCCCTGGTCATCCGTTAGGTGAATTCAGAAGCTGTACCGCATACAACCATGCCGTCTATTCCAGTGCCTATTGGTCTCTGATCCGTTCAAACAGTTGCCCTTCTGAAAAGGAATTTTTCATTCAGCATCCGCTGGAAAATCCAAACGAACATTTTACTCTTATTTAGGCAGCCTATAATAGGCTGTCCTATGGACGTATAAATTCCAGATGTCTTACTTTCCCTTTATACTTTTGAGAATACGATGCCTGGTCAAACGGCAGTTCTTCGTAATTGACATTATAATATTTTAGTTTGATGTCGGAATTCAATTCCCTTACCAATTTATCATATATCGCCCTATAAATTTCTCTATTGATATCCCTGTCTGTTGGAACCATATCCCCCCTTATCTTATGGATTTTTATTCCCTCTGTTTTTCTTATTGCAAAGCAAAATTCAATCAATGCAAAGAGCAGATTTGTTCCGCCTCCGCTTTGTCTGGACTCTATTTGTAAATCATATAATGTGTCATTTCCATCATAAAGTGCCAGCAATCCAGTCTGTGCATCATCTTCATAAATTGCTCTTATACTGTTGAATTTCTGGAAATCATACATTACTTTAGTTGTATGTCCATTCCTGACGCATATGTATTCCATGTTTACAATCCCTTAAGTTCTTCCCACACTCTAATTGGTTACATAGCCCATATTCCCATATCTTTCCCCTATGATTTCAAATGTGGTTTTTGCATCAAAACGATAAAACATATCTGCGACTCTATAAACTTCATCAGGTGTTGCTTTCCGTAACATGATTTCTATCTTTTCTACATTTTTTTCAGATGTTTCAGGAACAGCATGACGAACTTCTTCTATAATAAAATTTATTGCCTCTGTAATATTAGACATAAAAGTGCCTCCTGACATAATAATGATTTCGACACAAAAGTTGCATAATTAATAAGTTGCAAAGTTATATCTGATAAATAGCAGAAGAAAAATTTCCTCTCTATCAGAACTTATAAATCCTTTCATATTTTCTCATTCACTATATTTGGGAAATGAAGAATCAAAGAGTGTACTAGAATTATTTTCTAACTGTTTAGAAATATAAGATTTATCAATTCCCCTATATTTATACTTATTTTATATTTTCTTAATATCCTCGTCAACTAATTCCAACATTTTCTTCTATTATTTTCCATACAATAAAAAGGCACTAGAAAACTATGTTCCGATGCCTTTCCCTTGTTTTCATAGAAGAATTTGTTATATCCACAGTACTAATAAATTCTGCCTCCCACAAATTCTTGAAAATCATAATATTCTTCTGTTTTAAAACTGCCCATTTTCTATCCTTTCTCTTACAATTTCAAAATAATCTACATCTTTTTCTATGCCTATGAATTTTCTGCCAGTATACAGACAGGCTATTCCCGTACTGCCTGAACCCATAAAGGGATCTAAAATAATATTTCCCCTGTCCGAATGCTTTACGATACACTGTTCAAGAAGTCTGACAGGTTTTTCATTTTGATGATACTGATTTTGAAAGGCAACCCTGTCAAAGAACCAAACATCGGGCAGCCTGTTCCCATTTATGTATCTTCTGCCTTTATTTAGCAAAAGAATTACTTCATATTGACCTCCATAAGCTGCTTTCAGATCTCCCGCACTCCAATTATTTTTTACCCAGATTATGCTGTTCTTTATAATAAACCCAGCATCCCTGCAATACCTTATAAAATAGTCAATCTTTTTAGGGCTGCAAAAAACATAGGCCGCTGAATTATCTTTTAAAAGTCGGTACATTTCTTTTATAGAGCTTTTTATTAGACTATAATCGTTATCACCTAAAATTGGCTTGCTATTCCTGCAGTTTAATCCCATAGCACTCTTATAATTTATCAAATATGGCGGGTCTGTAACAATCAGATCTACACTTTTATCAGACATACCCTGCATTACTTCCAAGCAATTACCATATATTAATTTTATGTCGTCTATTATTTTTTTACTTCCTTCAAATTCTTTTATCATTCATTTTATCCTTTCATCCATATTTGGATATATAAACTTTATTTCACACCCTCACATACTCAATCTCCGTCTGCAGGATTTCCCCGCAATACTCTTTTGCCTGTATATCTGAATCTTTATAACTGTTTGTTACCACCTCACAACATACCATCTCCCCTGTCTTGACGGAAATGTATGCCATATCCGCGGCACTGACAAGCCCTGCTTTCCACAGATCCATGTAATAATCATATTGGTCATAATCGCCCTCCTGCCTCATCTGCTTCAGTGTCTCTTTCATCTGATTCCTTGTCTGCCATTCTGCCTGTACCGTGTCAATTTCCCTTTTGTCCAGATTGCATATAACTTCTGCCACCTTGCAGTTATGCTCCACAGCATGGGCATTCTGACATCTGTCTATCCCATATTTTTTATTGACGAAATCCTTTCCCTTTTTTGTCAGCGCATAGCTTACATTGCTTCTTGGATTCTTATTATATCTTGATGGGTAAGTCACTTTCTCAATCAGCTTGTCCTTCTCCATGTTTTTGAGCCTACTTGCAGAAATGTCTATTTTAGCGGCATCCTCCTGCCTGATATTTCCTGCTATGGAAAGCACCTTAAAAAATCTCCCATCCTTTGGATACCAGTGTTTAATATGTTCCTTCATTTGCTTCACCTCCTATTCCAGAACATTTTTATGTATATAAAAAAGCAGGAATATCAATAAAAGACATCCCCGCCAAAAATTTTCATTTTTGCTCTTTACCTGATTCCTTCAGGCAAACCCTTTTTTATCATCTATCCTAACTATTTCTTTCCCTATATATCCACTTTCCTCGTAATGCTGCTCTGCGAACAAAGCATCCTGATGTCAACTAAGTCGGCGGTAAGCAGGTCTGCAGGATACCATGTATCCCGTACCCTGTATGGAACTGTGAAAACATCTCCTTTTAAACATTGCTAAACAGCACCCTGATATTCTAAAAAGCGTATAGATAGTGGATGAATGCCCTGCTTGGAGGCTCCTTTTCAAATAATCAAAAATGATTTGAGTCTTCGTAAGAAGACCAAAACAGAATGCTTTTAGCATTCAAACCTCTTAGCCTGCTAAGAGGTTGATGATTCCTTCTCTCTATACACTGTCATTATAAAAAAAGCATTTTAATAAATTCCTTTATATTGAGATAATATCCCTCCATACAAGATCCTATCTGCATCTCTTCTTATTTTCCTCCCCACTTTTTCTATAATATACAGTGTAAGACTATTTTGGCGAATAGCAGGTTTTAAAGAAATACCACAACTGTAACCGCTGGACAGAACCAGCACAAGCACATATGATGCCTAAAAACTATGGAACTGGCAGACATCAGAAAAGATGGCTGCTTTTTTCGTCCGAACATATCTGAAGGGAGAAACACATATGGACAGAAAAGCAATGAAACAATCGATTATGGAAGCACTTTCCAGAAAATTAGGGGATGGATACCATATCTCCTTCCGACAGGTCCTAAAGACCAACCAGAAGCTGGACGGCTTAACCATCTTACGGGATGGAAGCTGTATCTCGCCCTCAATTTATCTGGATCCCTTTTATGCGGATCTGGAAAACGGTGCATCATTTGATGATGTTATCAATGAAATCCTGCGGGGTTATGACAGCATAAAAATGCACCCAAACCATTTTAACGCTGCTGCTGTCAAAAATTTTTCCTATACCAAAGGCCGCCTTTATGTGGAGCTGATTAACAGGCACCTTAACATGGAACTGCTGCAAGATATCCCTCATTCCATGTTCCTTGATGATTTCGCCGTCACTGTGCGATGCCTTGTCGGAACACAGGGGGCGGAAACGGCAAGCTTCTTAGTCCACAACAGCCTTCTGGATATGTGGCACATTGAAAAGGATGCCCTGCTGTCCCTTGCGCTTCAGAATACAAGGGAACTGCTTGGCATAGACCTTCGGAACATGAGGGAAGTCTTAGCAGGGCTTTGCCCCTCCCCTAGAGCAAGCAGGACGGCAGATATGCCGATGTGGGTAATGACGAACAAGCAGAAACTGTCGGGGGCATCCACAGTATTGTTCAGCGATATTCTGGAAGATTTTGCAGAAAAGCACGGCAATTTTTATGTCATATTCTCATCCGTGCATGAAGCCCTGCTGGTTCCGACCCCTGACAGCTCCGACATAGACACCATTACGCAGATAAACCAGCAGGTTAATGCAACACAGGTGCAGGAAGGAGAAATACTTGGCACAAAAGCCTATTACTACAGTAAAGACACGGGCTTTATCTTATAGGCTGGATGCCGCCTACGGAAAAACTTCTAACAAGGAATTTTAGAAAGCTTTTGCAACAAAGCAAAATGATAAGAAAGGATGGTATTACACATGAACCAAATTACAGTTACAGGAAGGCTCACCGAAGAGCCGAAAACTACTTTCAGCATGGGGAGCGAACCCGCAGCACATGCAGTATTTAATTTTGCCGTTCCAGACATGTCTATGAGAAGGGATGAACAGGGCAACTACCCAACGGATTTCTTCCGCTGCTCCTGCTGGGGGAAGCTGGCAGAAGCCGTAGAAAAGCATTGCAACAAAGGAACAAAGCTTCTGATTGTCGGCAGGCTTAAAAACAACAATTATGAAAAGAACGGCCAGAAAGTCTATTCTAATGAAATCGTAATGGATTCACTGGAATTTCTGGAACCAAAAAAGCAGAACGGATGAACAGCAGATGCCAACGGGATTCTGCTAAAATCTATCACCGCGCTAACCAGCAAGCAAAGCGACTACCTTTCTGCCTTGGAAAATCTGGATGATACGGAAGATTATCTTTTAAGGCTTCTGTTTGCTGATTCTGCATCTGTCATACAGGACTGCATAGAAATGATTCATGAGACTGCCCGTGAATGCGGCATCTTTATAACCTGAATGCACATCGTTGTATTGATGGAACCATTTTAGAAAACATAAACAATTATTTTGCAAAGGAGAAATACTATGATTATTACAACCTTAAAATGGACAGCCAAAAACTTAAAGAGCATGAATGATGACAAACATACACTGGATTTTTCCAACCCCATCCAACGCCAAAGCGGACAATGGGATGGCGACAAACTGAAAAAGAGTCTGCTGATACACAGCATACTCACAGGCTACATCCCTGTGCCTCCCATCTACTGCCTGAAGGAACCCATAAATGAAAAGGATTACTCCTATTCCATTCTGGACGGGAAACAGCGGCTTACCACTGTCTTTGATTATATAGACGGGAGATACCCGCTGGACAAAGAAACGCCGCCTGTCGTTATTGACGGCACCTCCTATGAACTGGCAGGCAAATATTTCACGGATCTTGACATGGAATGCCAGCAGGATATACTTCGCTTCCGATTTACCGTCTATGGCTTTGAAGATGCGGATGATGAGCAGACAGAAGAAATCTTCTTCCGTTTAAACAACAGCACCCCATTATCCAAGCCCCAGAAAGCAATGCCCTTATGCGGGGTAAAAAACGCAGCCTTCATCAAATCCATCCTGTCGGACAAGTTCTTTTCGGAAATCTGCAAATTTTCCGCCTTACAGCGGAGGAAGTCCGATGACCTATGCACCCTGCTGCAGGCAATGATGCTCATAGACAGCAGATATTCAGGGTATGAATACGCATCCATTTCTGCTGATGAAACCATGCAGTATGCCGCATCCATCAAAAACAATTATTCGGAGGAACAGAAGGAGCGGCTGTTTGATATCATCGACTACTTGGAGAAGGCATTCCCTGAAAAGGAAAATATGCTGAAAAAGATCAACATTCCCATTGTCTTCCTCGCGGCCGATACCGCCATGGGAGACAATTACGATACGGCAAAGGGCATCTACCGCGTTGGACCCATGTATTTCAGGCATTGGTTCTCCTACTTCTTTGCAGAATGCTACGGGGAATACAAGGAATACTGCTCCTCAGGAAGCATCAAGAAGGAGAAGACCCTAAAAAGGATTGAGATCATGGAGGGCAGCCTCAGGCAGTATTTTGAGCTGGAAGAAACCCCTGTGCAAAAGGAAGGGGCAGATTCTATGTCGGAAGGAAATATGCCCTCCGAAGAACCCGCGCTTTTGGAAAAGAATCCAGAAGACCCCGAAAACTTTCCGATGGAAAATGCAGAAACAGCATAACTATACCCAGGGATGCCGCAAAACCGCCGCATCCCTCTTTTAGGAAGGAACGACATGACAGAAGAAATCATTGCTTTAAGCAGACTTTACCAAAAAACAAAAAAAGAATTCCATAACATAAAAACAGAATATGCAAGCCTGGAGCTTGGCCAGCTGAATGCCACCCTCTGCTCTATAAAAGGCTATTTTGACAGCCTGTTAGAAATCATCCCAAAGGATATTTCCCTTTACATAAGCGGGAGGCTCCAAATTAAGCTTGAAAAAGAATTTTATTATGACACCAAGGACAGCAAAAACAACACCATACCCCTCGTCCTGTTGGAAGACAGACTCGCATTCCAAAAGCATTCTGTCTTAGACAGGAAATACGAAGGCCTCATTTTCGGCTACGGAGATGAGATAACAACTTTTATCCAGACAGATACGCTGGAATACCTGATAACCAACTGGAAGAAAGTCAAAGCACAGGCAGAGCAGAATGTTGTCCATGAACTCCGCTCCATGGCAAACAGGCAGTTGGATGCCATTTTTAGCAGGATACAGTTCCTGAACACGCTGGAAAACTGGAAAGCATAGCCAGCAGAAGCATCCCCCTGACAGACCATATTATTATCGGCGGGAGCAGCTATTACAGCTTCAAGGAACAAGAAAAGGATGAGAAACTATGAAATGGTTCCAGAATATAGAAACATTGCAGGATCTGCGGAAGGAATACAGGAAGCTTGCTACCATGCACCACCCAGACAACGGCGGCTTGGAAGAGGCCATCAAAGAAATCAATGCAGAATATGACACACTGTTCAAAAAGATAAAAAATAATTTTGAACATAAAGACACATACGGCAATGCCACCGCCAAACAAAAACAGCAGTATGACTGGCAGAAGGATGCCCAAATCAGGGATACCATCCTCCAGCTTTCCAGATTTAAAAATATCACTGTTGAAGTCATCGGCGTATGGATATGGGTATCCGACTGCTACGACTACCGCAGGAAATTAAAAACCTTAGGCTTCCGCTGGGCAAGGCAGAAACGGATGTGGTACAAGCATTTTGACGATTACCACAGATTTTCTTCACAGCCTACATCTATGGCCCATATACGAGCAAAATACGGCTCTATGGAAGTGACATTTAAAGCTAACGAGCAAAAAGAAAAAAACAGGAGGATCGAACATCTATGAGCAAGGATATATCAAAAATCAGAGAACATATAGAGCTTTATTTTAAAAAATACCTGCCTGATTACACCGTACTGGAAATCAGGCCAAAATCCTTCCATCCTAAAGATGGCTACCTTTGGATGGTATCGGCTAAAAAATCGGACGGAACCTTTGCCGTATGGACGGCATGGAATGAATCCAGCCAAGGCCTCCACTATGGGCATTATAATCTGCAGACCATTGAGGAATGCGAAAAAATTTTTGAAGAATTCTATTATACAGGACAGTAAAAATAGCCGATTTTAAGTATATAAGCTTATTTCTTACAACTTAAGCTTGTTTGAAACCACTATAGTTTAATAGTATACTACAATTACACAAAAGAAAGGCACTTCAAAATGGCAAGGAAAACACAGGATTTAAAGCCAGATACCGTTTTAAAGAATTATTGGAGCCATAACGGGCAGTTTGCCGACTTCTTTAATGCAGCCCTGTTTGACGGGGAACAGGTAATCCTCCCTGATGAACTGAAAGATATGGATACGGAAGAATCCTCTTTACTAGAACACAGGGACTATTCCGAAAGTATCAAGGCAGCCAGGGACAACATAAAAATATGCAAAAAATCCACAGCATACGGCGTGGAATTAGTTATGCTTGGAATAGAGTCACAGGAGCATATACACTATGCTATGCCGATGCGCGTCATGGGTTATGATTATGGCACATACAAAAAACAATATGACAGCAATGCAAAAAGCTACCGAACAGCAAACGGGCTCAAAGAAGATGAATATCTGTCAAGAATGAAAAAGACGGACAAATTTACTCCCGTCATTACTGTTGTTATCTATTACGGGGATAATCCATGGGACGGAGCCACCACCCTGCACGCGATGCTAAATATCCCAGACAGAATGAAGCCGTTTGTCAATGATTACAAAATGCTTCTCGTAGAAGCAAGACAAAATGACCTGATATTCCATAATGTAAATAATATTGCCTTTTTTGATATGCTGAAAATAGTCCTCAGCAAAGATATTACAACGAATGAAGCAAGGAAAAAAGTCACAGAATATGCTATGGAGCATGATGTTGACAAAACTGTTGTTATGACAGTAGCAGGCGCGGCAAACCGTAAAATTGATTACAATGCATTATCCAAGAAGGGAGATGTTACTATGTGTACTTTGTTTGATGAATTTACAAAAGAAGGCGAAATAAAAGGTGAAGCAAAAGGAATTATTGAAGCAGGATTTGACTTTGGGCTTTCCGAACATGACATTTTGGAAAGGCTGCAGCATAAGCTGAATGTTCCCTTGCAAAAAGCACAGGAATATTTTGAAATGTTTTCAAAGCAGACGATATAAATGGCATCCATTATCCCCAGCCCCTCTTTGGAGGGGCTTTTTTACTTTCTTTATGCATTCCAATCCTGCATAGTGCCCCTTTCCCTAAAGCCCTATCTGCCCTCTCTCTTATCTTTCCTCTCTTTTTATCTATGATTGTAAAGCAAGCTTCTTTACAAGCTTGCAGAAAGATAAAAAGGAGTGTGAATTACACATATGTACAGGAACGAAAATATTTCTGCCAGAACCAAAAGCAGACAGGCAAAAGAAGAATGCTTCCAAAGGAATATCCCTCTTTTGAATATACTCTTTTATCTTGGCAACGGATTTATGCTGAAAAAGCAGATGTCCGCGCTGCTCAGGATCTTCTATGGCATAAACGAGCATAGGGCAAATGACATGACATTGGATCTGCTCTCTTATGGCCTTCTGATCAAGAAACAAGCCACAAGCACAAGAACATGCATTTATGTCATGACCAAGTTCCCGCTTGCCATATACCATGAATGCAGCACCAGGGATTCCTGCTCCGTCAAGCTAAACAACAGGAAGATCTGGAACAACATCTATCGGACGGAATTCCTTATCCGACAGGCAGTTCCTTTTATGGAACAGCTTGGCATAGAGTTGACATTAGAAAATTTGCTGGGCTTTCTGACGGATTACTGCATTTCTATTTTTACAACAGAAAACCAAATGTCCGTCTACCAATTATACGGGAACCTTTATGAGAAATTTCCGATCAAAGATAAAGAGTTGCTCCAGTCTGGCTGTCCACGCAGATCTGATTTTATGGATGACTATTATAAAGTCACTGCAGACCTATACTGCCACCAGCGCAATTTTCTTGGATATAGGATAGATGATGATTATTCTGGTTATCTTGGTATCAAAAACAAACTGGAAAGGGAAAAAGACCTTACTTCCTCCCTTAAAGAGTATAGGAAGAACTACTATTCCCTTTTCAATATGGCAGCGGCTGGATTTTTCTTTATCGGCATACCTGTTGACAGACATATCATTATCGGCACATTTGACAAATGCAACAATATGTATTTAAAGAAAATCTACGAGAACATTATCTTCATCTATCTTATGCTTGAAAGGTATCTGGGGTTCTATCCAAAGATTACCCTCCAAGTCTATATGTCTGATGCCGACAATATGAGCCATTTATGTTATAAAGAAAAAGAACACGGGTTTGACTACTCAAAGCAGGAAGCATCAGGCTTTACCAAACGGGAAAGTTTTTTCCTTAACATGGGCATTCCAAGACAGCATTGGGAGGACATCCAAGTGGATTATTTCTATTACCCGCTGCGGGAAAAATACAACCTATAAGGCAAACCTGATAAGCGGAATCGAAAAAGGCTCCAAGAAATGGAGCCTTTTTGTTAGTTTCTATATTTAGCCTTGTCGAAGGTACTTATATCTCTTTAGCATCTTCACCCCATCCAATTTCCAAAGACATCAAGACCTGCATATCTTCTCTTGATTCATAGGAAATTTATTTCCTGCTTCCTTTTAGATATTTCACTATTTCTGCATGCCCGTATTCCTTCATCAGCACAGCCACTACATCCACCCCATTTTCATACAAATACTTCCATGTTTTAGCTTTACAAAATGGCATTATTCTTTTGATGACAAGTCTGCATGTATAAAATTTGTCATCATCCACATAAACATCCTCATCATCAGGAATACAAACTACTGCCAAGTTTGTACAAAAATCAAGGTATTTTTCAATATCCTCTATAAAATGACAATAAAGCCTCGTTTGGCAATACCCTTTTGTTACCAAAGATCTTATCTCCTCATTCATGCCCATCCTATAACAGTATCCATCTATTTCCATATCCTCTGGAAGAATCTGGCATAATATGTAGTTTTTTAAATCTTTTCCTTTTATAATTGTACCTTCTTGAAATTTTTTTCCCATTCTATATCCTTTCTTTTACTATGAACTATTTTATAGTTTCCTATATCTTTTACCTTTAATTTTATACGAGAAAGAAAAATTTATAACAATTCGTATTCTCTGTTCTATATTAACTACTTACGCATCAGAAATCCTTAATTGTTTATCCATAACTTTGAAGCATGCAAAAAAGCAGCCTTAAAACAAGACTGCTTTTTTAAACAAATTTTTAATGAAAGGAAAATTACAAATAGTTCTATCCTGCATACATTAGAATATAATCTGCAGGGATATGTTTCCCCTATAAGGCAAGATATTTCATTCACCTTAACAGTTTATAAATCAGATAAGAAATTATTTCTTTTTCTAACCATATAGAACTATCAACATGATTTTAATCTATATATTGTTTTTTTTTTACATATTGACACAAGTTCTTGTATATTATATTATAAATTAGAAGAAAACATTATAATTAAAAGAAAGTATCATGATTAGAAGGGAGTATGATACTATGAAAAATGAATCCATTATATTATATGCAAAAATTTTAAAGAAGGTATTTCCTTATCAAAATGTTATTGAAATAGCTAAAATATTATCATATAATGTTGCCTTTTTGGATTCAGATCTAAAATTTTTAATAGCCAATACATATCGTTATAACAACGGCAAAAAAGCAATACTTATTAATTCTCGTTACAATGATAAATCGAGAAATATTCTCTGTGCGCATGAACTTGGACATGCGATACTTGATCATCCTGCTAAAAGTAATTACAAAGATAAGAATTTAAACCATGAATATCAAGCAAATCTTTTTGCTGTCTCTTTATTATTTAATGAAGAAGATTTTAATACTCCTTTTATACATATGTCAAATTATGTACTACAAACTATATTAGATATAAATATAGAAATAAAATTAAACTAATAATAACAATTTTATTTTATTTCTTTAATAAACTATTGAAATATCCTTCAATAACTTTTTCAATCATTTTATTTTTGTCTTTTCCTTCATTCATGCCTTTTACAAGATTAATAATATTATCTCTACGTTTTTGTTCGATTAATGCCTCAAAATATTTATGTTTACTCTTATCCGAAGCAGTTTGTAAAGCTTTAATTAACACTCCAACTATTTCTGATATCGCACCACCAATTATTGTAATAAATCCATCTTGCGCCAATCCTAATAATCTCCCTATTATCCCTATTGCAAAAAGAATCATTCCAAAACTCATAATAGCAATCGTCAGAATATTAATTCGTTTATTATTGGATATTTCACTTTTATGATATTCAATTTGAACATCTTCAAAATTATTAGATTCTATTCCCAAATAACCATTTAATTTTATTGCTTTTATTATTTTTTCATTTTCTGATCTTATAATTCGTTCCAATTCTTGACTACTATAACTGGTTATTCCTATACCATTATCAATTTTACCTATCTTTTGTTTATAAGTTTCTGTAATATGTTTAACTTTTTCATTATTATCTTCAATATTAGGCATACCAATCTTCCCCAAATATAATCATTCTATTTAATTCTGTATCAAAATAATCCATATTTAACATTTTTAATCGTTCTTTCATCACTGATCTTGAAACCAGAAATATTTTTGCCAAAGAATCTACTACTGGTATTGTCAATTGCTCATAAACTTTTTTTAATGATTGCTCGGGAATAAGCAATCTACCTGCAAATGTATTGGCTGCCACTTCTCTTTTATCATCTGAAATTATCTTTTGTCGAAATTCGATATAATTATCTTCTAATTCATTCCCATTTAAACAGCAATGCGCTAATTCATGTGCAATTGTAAATCGTTGCCTATTTATTCCATCTTTTTTATTATAAAAAATTCCTATATTATCTTCTGAAAATAATACCATTCCTGAAATGCTATCTGTGTTCTCATATTGTGAAAATAGTGCCTGCTCCATTTCTGTAAAGTCCATTTCAATTTCTGAAATCTCTAATTTATGCAGTATCGCACTAATATCTACTGGTATACTTGTCGTTTGCCCAGTTATTGATAATATTTCTTCAGGCGATTTCCCGATAATTTTTCTTAAACTTGTACACATAATACCATCCTCTTCTTTAGTTCTTACCAAATAATTATTCAAAGTTTGATTACAAAAATACATATCATACCTCCTTCCTAAAAATATTTTACCAGTTAATGTACCAAAAAAAATATCAAAAAGGAAAGAAATATGAGCTATTATAACTATAATTTATCGCAATTATAGATTTGTTTATATTTTTATCTATAACTTTATTAAAATTATAACTTATTTTGACAATATTTGTAAATAATAAATATATTATTTAATATAGTAAAGTTCATTTTTCTTCATGATACAATTAATAAAACTTTAACAAAAACATCCATCCTTTTTTGATTCATATACCAGCTTTCTGATCTATTTGAGCATTTTTCATTCTCTGCGGAATAAATGAACTCAAACATTGGAAAAATAGAAATTTTCGTTATGTCGAGAGGTTGTTCATCATCAATGCCCCGTATTCAGACACTGCATCATATCGATTGCTTCGCCTCCTCTCACTTCGCCTACGATAATCCTGTCCGGCCGCATCCGCAGGCTTGTCCTGATCAAGTCACGGATATTAATCGGACGGCATCCTTCCACATTGGCATTTCTTGTCTCCATACGGACTAAATTAGGAATATTCCTGATTTGAAGCTCCGCGTTATCTTCAATTGTTATAATTCTTTCCTCTCTGGGAATGTATGCAGAAAGCGCATTTAGAAAAGTAGTTTTTCCAGATCCCGTACCGCCGCTTATAAAGATATTATATTTTGCCTTTACCAGCTTGGATAAAAACAGCTCTGCCTCCTCCGTAATACTGCCAAGTTTCCTTAATTCCTCCATTCCTATCGGATTCTCTGGAAACCGACGTATCGTCAATATGGGGCCATTTAAAGCCACAGGGCCAAGAACGACATTCACGCGGGAGCCATTTTCCAGCCTGGCATCCACAATAGGGGACGCTTCGTTTACTACACGGTTGCATCCTGCCACGATGCGCTGTATCACATCTTCCAGCTTCTCCTTCGACTCGAATCCCATCCCATAGTTCATGATCTGCCCGGCTTTTTCGATAAAAATATCATCCGTTCCGTTGACCATGATTTCCGTTATATCGGCATCATCGATCAGCTCTTGTAAAACATCCAGCTTTCGTATGGAATAAAAAAGTTCCTGTCTTAATCTTTCTCTTTCTTTTAACTTTATATAGGATTCCTTGCTTTGGGCGATGATTAATTCGTCAATAATATCCTTTATTTCTTCGTCCGGCATCTCTCTTGAGAAATCCAGCCTGTCAAAAATCATTGCCTGAAGTTCTTCTTTTTTATTTTTATCCTTCATATGCATAAATATCTTTCTCAATAACTTCCCTTACATAAACTGCCATTTCACCATGGGTCAGCTGTTCCAGCCCCGGCGGAAGCCTGCGGAATTCAGGCAAAGCCCATTTCTTTGTTTTCGCAGCGATATCCCCATAATCCATCATCTTCATTACTTCTTCATATTGCCGCACCTTCGCCTCTGCAAACCCATCTTCCTTTATGATCGTAAATACCCGAAAACACTCCCGCAGCACATCGAACAATCCCTTAAGCTGATCCGACAAATCCAAAATCAAGTATTCGTACTCCGATGTCCTTTCGATCTCCCGGAACAACTCGATCCATTCCTTTCCTTCCGTCTCCTCCAAATCTTTATAGGACACCACAGGGGGAATATAGTCCAGGCCGTTTATCGTCTGTATCATCCCTTCCAGCCGATAGGGCAGTTTTTCCCTTTCACAGTTAAAGTAATACAAGACATCCGTAATATCTGCCGCAAATTCTCTGTTCAGCAAATGTCCAAAACCCGAATAACTTTCAAAATTCAAGTATAACGTCTTATGTTTTTTTGCCAAGATCTGTCCCATGCTAAGCGCGAAAGTCGTCTGCATACACCTTCCTATCGGCGTATAATTACCGATAATTTTCATCCTGTTTCCAGTAGCCAATCTGCCGGAAAGCCCATTTTCCCCCAGATGATTCATAATGATCCGAAATACATTTTCGGACGACTGGTATTTGTTAATGTTTTCTATATCTCTCCCGGCCTGGTTTCCGCTTTCGTTCAGGATCAAAATATGTTTGACAGGCCAATCCTTTATTTCATCTTTATAGGCATTTTCCGCAATCAGCAATATTTCCGCACTGTATTTTTCTGTAAATTTTTTCAACTGGCTCGCGTCTGTAAATGCCCGTATCATAAAAGGCTGCATATTCTTTTTTTCCAAATAATCCGCCATATGCCGAAGATAATTTTCTTCTTTGTCACAAAGCGCCAAAACCTTTTTTACCAATATATCCCTCCCTTATATACCACCATGCCCAATAACACGGGTATCGAAAAATGTATTTTTCCTTTCTTTCTCCTTTGCCTGTCATTTCGGTCCTCCTCATAGAATTTCCATTCTCCGCTGGTAAAAACATCCGCTATATACCACAAAAGGTATTTCATTCTTTCCAGAAAATTTTTTTCCGCAATCATTTTCGCCAAAGACAATACGGCTCCTAGGGCAAAGGACAGGCCAAGACATAGGATTGTTTCCTTAGCTGTCAGGAAGCATCCCGCCACGGAGAGGAGCTTTACGTCGCCAGCCCCCAGCCCTCCTATGAGAAACAGCGGATAAAGCAAAGCGAACGGTATCACCATCGATAGCAGCGCTCTTGCCAGCCCCTCTGCCCCATTTTGCCAGACAGCATAACATAAGCCTGCCGCCATTGCTCCCAAGATCCATTCGTTATAAATTTTATCAAACAGCAGATCCGTAATTGCCGCCACTGCCAATACAAGAAATAAAATAATAATACACATCACCCTTTCCATCGCATATTTTATAAGTATATCTGTTTGAAAATTGGAACGATCCTGTTCCTGTGACTACCCGGCATTTTCTCTGCCAGGCACTTGAACGTTTTGAACTGTTAAATGAATTATAAAATGAAAATTTTTTCTTGTCCATCCTTTTCTGCGGGCAAATAAAACTTTGTGAACATCTTATAAGAATTTATATAAATTTATGCCATACAGCATAAGCAGACCGGGAAAACCCAGGATGCCCGATGTCAACACGGTAATCAGATTGATTCCGATCGCGATGGAAAGCCCCTGGGAAACCAGGAACCCGTTAAAAAAGAAAACCGCCACCGTTCCGATTACCGAACGGAAAATAAAGTTGATGATCCACTCCGTTTTTCTTCGGAATGCACCTATCATAAGCACAAAAATACAGACTCCCGCTATCATGATCCCGCCAATGTATTTATCCATAACGATCCTCCGTTTTCCCCTACTCCACTACAATATATGACCTGTACTTTTTTTATATTACATGAATATTTACAGCCTTCCCGTCTATACTTAGAAAAAGAGGAAATTTCTGGATGATCGGAAGAGAGGTGTATGTATGAAAATATGTTTTAGACAGACCATTTACAACCATCAGACGGTAAGCGAAAAAGAACTGCAAAGAAACCATATTCTAGCCGACCTGGATAAAACCCGGCGCGCCCTGGAAGATGCCTACGCCGGATTTGACAGCGTAACCGACCCCGATTTGATCGACTGCTATATCTATGAGGTAAATTCCGTCCTAAAACGGTATAAATTCTTATTAGAACAGGCAGCAAAAATCAATTTGCTGCCTGAAGAAAAACTAAACTCGGAATCCCCGATTAATGCCCTGATCGGCTAAGTTTTCATTTAAATCGTTTCTGCCGTAAGTAAGGCCGGCATAAACCGTTTGTACATTTTCCATCACTGGTCCGGAAGCATCCATGTCATCCAGTTTCACATAAGCCTCATGAAGGCCTTTGATCACTTTATTGACATTTTCCAAAGGTTCTTCGGCATTCCGGACCTCCGCCCTTACCAGTTCCCTGTTGACATACAGATAGAGCTGTAAGAAGTTCATCGCCAGTTCATAGTCAAAGTTCAAAGATGCCATCAATTCGTCGATGCATCCCCTTGCTTTTCTTATGCCTTCCCGGAATCCTCCCCGGTCATTCTTCTCATGCGCGTCCATGGCCTCTTCCACATAAATCAAAAGCATTTCGTACAAAATAGTGATCAGCTGAGTTTTATTCGCCTGTGTAATTCTCCGCGTATACTCCTGTTTCAATTCCTTCGTCATATTCCAGAACCTTTCTTAACTATTTGCAATCCTTTACTGTAAGAGCTGAAGCACCTGCGCCGGCCTTTCGTTTGCCTGTGCCAGCATGGACATGCTCGCCTGTGAAATTACCTGGACAGTCGTATATTCCGTCATTTCTTCCGCCATGTCCGCATCCATGATCCGGGAATAAGCCGCCGTCATATTTTCACTGATAATATCCAGGTTGCTCACGCAATGCTCCAAACGGTTCTGGTACGCGCCGAGGCGACTTCTCGCTTCGGATACATATGCAATAGCTCCTGCCACGCTGTCGATCGCCTTACGGGCATCATCCATCGTTGCCACCGACGTATACTCAAGTCCTAATTCATCCAGAGAGATTGTAGCGATACGGATATCCAACACCTGGCCCTCATTCGAGCCGATCTGCATGGTCATTGCGCCGATTCCTGTGATATCCACGCTTACATTCGTAGCAGCACCAGCGGCGGGAACAAACCCGTCCGCAATATTTCCATTCGCATCTTTTGGAGGATCGAATTTTATTGTCATTTCAAAATCCGCATTCTTCTGGCTTGTAATAACTAATTTGTTTCCAGATACTGCAACTGCCGCATCATCTGGAAATTTCATATTCGGCATGCCAATCGTTGTGTTCAAAACACAGTTCACATTAGCTGGATTAATCTCCCCATCCTTGAACTCAACTTGTATACTATCAATCACATACGTCCCCGGCGTCACCGAATCCGAATAGTACCCCACCTTTACATTCTTATCGCTGGTATATCCCCTCAAGTCAAAATTCCCATTCAGCAAAGTCTCCCCGTTAAACTGAGTCGTATCCGCAATACGGGTAATCTCGTCTTTCAGCTGTACGATCTCATCTTCAATCGTCGCCCTGTCGGCATCGCTGATCGTGCCGGTGCTCGCTTTCACTGCCAGCTGGTTCATCCTCTGCAGGATATCATGGACTTCCGTAAGAGCGCCGTCCGCCGTCTCTATTGCCGAAATTGCATCGCTGCTATTCTGTGTCGCCACGGAAAGGCCTTTCAGCTGGGTATTCATTCTTTTTCCCATAGCCATTCCCGCCGGGTTATCCTTCGCCTCTACTACCTTCAGGCCGGACGAAAGCCTCTTCAAAGATTCTGTCAACCGGTTATCATTTCTTGTCAATGCATTGTGCGCCACCATTGCCGGTGCGTTATAACTTATCCTCATAGCTTGCTCCTTCACCTTTCTGTATATAGCCGATAAATATTTTTGCCGCGTCATATAACTTCTTCGTGGATACGCCCTGCCTTCCATCCCCGGCTGCTGTTTCTTCTCTTGCCTGCGCCGCCGCTTCGGATACTGTGGACAGATCCAGACCGCTATTATATACGAAACTTAAACTTATAATCTTTATATCGGACTGTTCCAGCGCTTTCTTTAACCCTTCCCCCATTTTCTCCAAGCTTGCCAGTCCGTCTTTGTTCCCGCATGATACGTATCCCGATAGATGATACTCTCCCGAACGGCTGACGGAAATGCCGAATTGTGCCGCCGCTTTTCCATAAGCTGCCGTTTCCATAGACACCATGACTTTTCCGCTTTCCCCTTTGCCGTGGATAATTTTCAGGTTGACGGATGTAATTTCCCCATCGATGCTGACCGGCACTTCATAACTTTCTTCCTTTGCCATGCCGGCATTTAAAGCGACCTGCTTATATAAACTGCCGATTTCCTTTAAATCAATTTTTCCTGTGCCAGCCTGCCCGAATGCTGCTTTTTCTAATATATTCGAATAGGTTTCGCTTAATTTTACATAAGCTTCCTTCATCGGCTCCCCGTCGGTCATAGATTCATACAGATCCTGGACAGCCTTCTCCAGCTCCGCCCTGTCTCCGGTTTCCCCGGCCAGCTCATGAAAACGCCCTGCCGCCTTTCCCCGTTCCTTCATCAATAGCCCAGCCGCCAGAAGGTTATCTGCCGTTACCGGCTGCCCAAAACTGAGGAGTTCCTTAATCACAGTATCTTCTGCGGTCATCGCATTTCTTATTTCTCCAGCCTGTTCCTTAATATACTCCTGGTCTGCCTTCTTGTCAGGCTCTGTATTTCTAAGGACTTCCGCCATTTCTTCCAGCCCGATGCCGCCATCGGAAGGAACCGCATTCATCTTTCCGCCATCCAAATAATCAAAAATATCCGATGCCAGCTTCTTGTAATAACCGCCTTCTATTTGTTCCGATATGCTTTTTCCGATATAAGAAGAGGTCATGCCGCCGAATCCATCGTCCACTTTCCTATCCATGCCATGCTTTTTATTGCTTCTCATGGCTGAGAGCAGATTTCTCACCGTAGGCTCCGCCCCTTGGTGGATCAAAGTGCCGATCGCCGCTCCGTCCGTTTTTTCCAGCTGCCGGAAAAGACGGTATATTCCGATATAAGCGTCTCTCTCTTCTTTTGTAACGGCATGGTTCCTTTCCAGTTTGTATAAATATTCGCTATATTTTTGTATTTCTTCCTGAGGGCTTCTTTCCCTGTCGTCCAAATAGGTTTCCAATTCCTGCATATCCATGGAGAGAGGATTTTTTCCTTCCCGTATCATCTGCATAACCGCAGCCGGCGTCATCTTGCTTAATACACGGCGAATCGTCGTATCTGCCTCTTTTACCGCCTCCATATTTTCCGGCGATATCTCCATGCGGTTATAGCCAAGGATCCTTACCGCCCTTCTGTTATCCTCCGAAGTTTCCAAAGACATATCCTTCAAAATGTCATCTACATTCCGAAATGCCTTTTTTATAGAATCCCCAAGATCCGCCCTCGGCGCCGTCATCAGCGCTTCATAGCTCTCTCCTGCTTTTTCATAAGCTGCCTGTAAAACAGCGCCTTCTCTGTATGCGCTTTCCAAAGTAAAGCTTTCGGAACTTCCCGCATAAAAAGCGGATGTCCTTACTTCCAGCTGCGCCCGCCCTTGAAAAGCGAATTTGCCGACCAGCGCTGCCGGCATGCCCCCCAATCCTTTTACTGCGGCCATTGTATTTCTGAAGATGCCGGATGCGCTTCCTGCCTCTTTCCATTCCGTCTTCCCAAACAATGCCTCTTCTGCCTGTTTCTGCGCCGCTTTCAATGATTCTACCAGCTGCTCCAGTTCAGCCGTATCCACAGAAAAGCCGCTTTTTATCAAATGGATATTCGCTTCCACCGTCATCTGTAATCTGACTTCTTCCATCAGCCTTCTTCCGCCCAGGCTTACCGAATAGGACTTCACGCTTATATTCAGGCTGATCTGTATCTGCGCCGCTTTCAGGTTACGGAGATTCAGTTTTTTCCCCTCCCCTGCGACCATATCCACGGCTTCGTCGCTGATGGAATTGACATCTTCCATATACGCCGCCGCCTTTTCCACCGCTGTCCGCCCGTCTGCCAGATTGGCCGCCCCGGCGCTTTTTCCATCCGCAAGAGCTGCCGCCGCAGGGGCAATCATTTTCTCCATGGAAATTTTTCCTTCCATGAAGCCAGGAATTTCCATATTGCGCAGCTCGTATAAAATATTCAATCCCTCTTCCGTCAGCGGCATACCCTTTTCCAGCAGCCATTTGGCATCGGCCAGCGTTTCTTCGGAAACCTCCAGCCCGGCGTTTTCAATCACCTTTTCCATCTGGGGGCCAAGCTGCTGCCAATTATATTCTTCCGCCTTTTTCGCATAATAACCGGCATCATCCTGGTAATAACCGCGCCCTTGCTTATTCGCGTCCGCCGCCGCGCTGTACTGGGCTTTATAAATATTGTCCACCGTCGGATCCATATGGTTCTGCACCATATACTTTACCGTACCCTCCCCGGGCGGTAAAAGCTTTGCCGCAGTGGAACACATCTGCAATACATCCTCCACATTTTCTTTCGTAACGGGGATATCATAAGATGCAAACTGCTTCACGATCTCTTCCGCCATGGCCGCGCTGCCCGTAATTTCCGTTAACGTCTCCACATCCAGATCGTCGGTATAACCATCAATATTTTTCCCGCCTTTTACCAGCGCCGCCTTGATCTCATCCAGAATCGTAACTACTGTGCCGATCTCCGTGCTTCCCGGATGATGGCCCTCCTCCTGCAGCTTTGCCAGATCCTCGTCGGACATCGTATTAGACATGACTGCCATATAGTTTCTCTGGGCCGCGACATCCATCTGCCCCGCATCCAGCATAATATCTTCCATGCTTTTCCCACGGTTTCCATAAGCCGTATTATCCGCTGCCATGCCGGAAACATCCCATGCAAACGCCCCTCTGCCGGATGCCGCCCCGGCCCGGGAACCATCAGAGGCTCCCCCTGCTTTATTTACATTTCCGTAGGCAGCGTAAGCGGCTGCTCTTCTGCCCTCGTTTTCTGCCCTGTTATTTTCCAAGATAGTATTCATGCTTTTCCTCCATAAATCAAATAGAGGAAAATCTTTTCCTCTATTTGTCACGCGGCCCGTATGCTGCGACAGCAGCAAACTTCCATATATAGACCTACACATAAAAAGGGGAACACATTTCTGTGTTCACCCTTTATTTCGGCATATTATTTTGATTCCTTAACCTTTCCCTTTTCAGAATACGAAAACGGCGGCCATATAAGGAGCCAGGTCAAAAGTGATGCTGTAATCCTTATAATTTACCTGCTCTTTTTCTTTTACCGCATTCAGCTCCGCAGGGATTACATTTCCATTCCCTCCGAACCGTTTTTCATCGCTGTTAAGCAGCAATTTATATTTTTTCTTTTTCGGCACCCCTACCTTATAGCTTTCCCACATCATAGGAGTCATATTAAGCACAAATAACAAGTTGTTCTTGCCGTTTTCAGCCTTTCTGTAAAAACTGTAGACGCTGTGATCGCTGTCATCCGCATTCAGCCATTCAAAGCCGGCCCATTCATTGTCGATCTCATAAAGGCAGGGATATTTTCTATATAAATTTAACAGCTCTTTTACATATTCATGCATTCCTCTGTTCAAAGGCCTTTCCAGCAGATACCAATCCAGCTCCCTCTCTTCGCTCCATTCCCTTTCCTGCGCAAAATCCTGCCCCATAAAAAGCAGCTTTTTGCCGGAATGGCCGAACATGTATGTATATCCCACTCTTAAATTCGCATATTTATCCACTTCATACCCTGGCATCTTATTCAGCATGGAGCATTTCAGATGAACCACTTCATCATGGGATAAAGGCAGGATATAATTTTCCGCATTATTATAACTCATAGCAAAAGTCATCGAATAATGATTGTTCTTGCGGAACAGGGGATCCAATTTCATATACTCGCAGAAATCATGCATCCATCCCATATTCCACTTAAAGCTGAAGCCCAGTCCCTCATCCTCAATATCGCCCGTCACTTTCGGCCATGCCGTAGATTCTTCCGCAATCGTCAAAAAGCCCGGATATGTACCGAGGATAACAGAATTCAAGTGCTTGAAAAATTCTATTGCCTCCAGGTTCTTGTTTCCGCCATATTTGTTCGGCAGCCACTGCCCTTCTTTTTTGCCGTAGTCCAGATACAGCATGGAAGCCACTGCATCCACGCGGATTCCGTCCACATGGAACTCTTTCAGCCAGAAAAGGGCGTTCGCGATCAGGAAATTCTTCACTTCCGTTTTTCCATAATTAAATATCTTCGTTCCCCAGTCAGGATGCTCCCCAAGGCGTTTATCGGGATGCTCAAAAATACACTGGCCGTCAAATTCCGCCAGCCCATGGGCATCCGTAGCAAAATGAGCCGGCACCCAGTCGAGGATCACTCCGATTTTATTTTTATGCAGTTTATTGATCAAATACATAAAATCCGTGGGTTCCCCATATCTGGAAGTGGGCGCGTAATATCCTGTCACCTGGTATCCCCAGGAACCGTCGAAGGGAAACTCCGCAATGCCCATCAGCTCTATATGGGTATATTTCATTTCCTTTAAATATTCCACAACCCTGTCCGCAAACTCCCGGTAATTATAAAAGCCGTCCGGCGTTCCATTCGGATGTTTCATCCAGGATCCTATATGGCATTCATAAATAGCCAGCGGCTCCTTATTATAGTCTTTGCCCTGTCTTGCTTCCATCCATGCGTCGTCCGTCCATTCAAACTTGGACAAGTCCGTCGTCTTCGATGCATTGCCCGGCCTGAATTCCGAATAATTGGCAAACGGGTCAGCCTTGTAAAGCTTTCTTCCGTCCGGCGTCCGAATCAAAAATTTATAAAGTTCATTGACTCCGACTCCCGGTATGAAAAGCGCATGGATTCCTCCCGGCCCCAGCCGTTCCATTTGGTGCATTTCTTCATTCCATCCGTTGAATGTGCCGATCACATGGACGCTTGCCGCATTCGGCGCCCATACGCCAAAAAACATCCCCTCCACTCCGTCTTCCACGGACGGATGCGCGCCGAGCTTCTTATAAATATCATAATGTGTCCCTTGGGCGAAAAGATATTGATCTGCCTCAGAAATAAATACTTTTTGCTCCAACACAGGTTCCGGCGTTTTCGTTTTCTTTTTTGCTGCTGCCATAAGCATACCCCCTATATTATAATAAAATCATTGAAATTTTAATAATGCATAAAGTCCTTCTCCCTGAGAATGACCATATCCTCCTCATCATACCGCTTGCCAAATAAAATATCGAAAAAATGCTTCGGATTTTTCTTATCCGCAAAATAAATGGCATCGTCTACCAAATCCTTTACCTCTGCCACTGTCACCTCATGGTCGCTCGTCTGCATATCCGCGATCCTTGTATGAAGCGCCAGGATCCCCAGTTCATCGATAGAGTATTCCTGCTCCTCCGCATACTGCCTCGCATATTCCACAAGGGAATGGTCATCCAGCGATTCTATGTCGATGCGCGTATCAAAATTATCCATTAGCTCGCCATTTTTCCGAAGGAAAAGGTTCATTTCATCCTTTCTCCCTTCCATGACTGCAAACAGCCCTCTGCCTTCTTTTTTCAGAGCCTTATGTAAATCCCCTGCGGTCTCGCTCGACATCTGGAAAGCATGCTCTATAATAAGAGCCCCGTCCGCCAGCTTTGCCAGCGTTCCTTCCACATCTTTCTTATTGAACGTCTTCCCCGATATCTTGGCAACCTTCCCGGAAAAATTACGGTCTGTAATTTGCAGCATGCGCACGAGACCCTTTGCCAGGTCGAGCGTACCCGCTCCATCTTCCCCGGTTACGATTACATTGCCGCTGTAGGAATCCATATTCATCGTATCCACTGCGTGGATAATCTGTTCTTTTGTCTTCTTGTTATGTACAAACCGCCCGAAGAGTTCTTTCTCCTCTTCAGACAACGCTCTCAGTTTGCCGCCTGTCGCCGCCTGGGTTTTTACTTCCTTCTTCGCTTCAGTTTCTGCCGTTTCTGCCAGGAGCTTCTCCAGATCCATAATGCCTGTTTCCCAGGCAGTGTTCTTTTTCTCTTCCGCCTCCCCGGAAATCTTCTCTTCTCCAGCCGGGTTCTCTTCTTCCCTGTTATCGGCTTCTGCTTCTTCCTGCTTATCGCCTTCTGCCGTTTCTGGCGTTCCGGCATTTTCTTCTTCCGTTGTTTCTTCTTTTATTTCTTCTTTATTTTCCGCCCTCTTCTTTCCTGCCATTTTGACAAGATCCGTCAATTTCTCTTCCGTTATATCTTCCGGGCTGATTTCCTTTTCACCGGATTCCTTTAAGATCGCTTCGATCACAGCTTTTTCCAGCTGTTCCAGAAGCCCCGTTTTTGTCGCCTCGTCGAACTCGGAAAACATATTGCCCGTATGCTGCTGAACGCGCTTGCGCACATCTTCTTTGCGCTTTTCTTCGTTCTCCCGCTTCATCCGTTCCCATTCCGCCATAATATCCGTAATATTCAACTGGCCTGTGATCTGTTTTTCAACATTGCTTTTATTCGGTACCACAAGGCTGATCTGCCCGTCATATTCCTGGGAAAGCATTTGTTCAAAACCGGAAGGCTTTACCGACCTCATCAGATGAGGGCCTGCCTGTATAGGGAAGGTTTGCGGTATCTCCGGGGGCGGAGCTGCTTCCGATGCCGCTTCTTTCTCTGCCGCAGCTTTCACCAGCTGTACTGGAATTTTGGAAACAGGCCTGCGTTTCGGTATTATTTCCTTCGTAGCCTCAAGTTCCTCCTTCTCCGGCTTTTTGATTTTCATCTCCTTCGTATCTTCCGAAAGGATATCCCTCGCATCCTCTTCAAAAAACACCTCTTCCCTGGCCGCCTGGCTGGTTTCCTCTTCTTCTTCCGTTGAAGTGATATCTCCCGTTTCCTGTAGCAGAGGGGCTACAATAGATTCTGTAACCGGGTTCATGGATGAAGTTTCTTTATCCTGCTCTTCCCCGAGGATTTCCTTCATGCTTTCCGCCAGTTCTTTCTGGAGATTGATCGTATTATACTGCCCCATATCGATCGTTTTTACTTTAAATTCCTCATCCTGCCGTACATCCTCGGGAGAACCTTCTATTTCTCCATATCCTGTTTCCAGATCCTCTTCTTCGCCCCTATCTTCTTCCGGCTCGCTTTCCTCCGGGCTGGTTTCTTCCAGCACCACTTCCTCCACGCCCTCTTCTTCCAATCCGGCCAGCTGCCGGTCTTTTTCCCTTTTCATCCAGTCATATTTTTCCTGCTGAGGGGCGGTCAGCGGCTGGTGCAGCATTTTTAACTCCAGCGCCTTCATCACATATCTGCCATCGCCGAACCAAAGAAACATTTCATCGCATTCTTCCACGCACTTCGTTTCCAGCCCTACCCTGTGGTACAAATATGCCAGTTCATACGCCCATTTCTCGCGGTAATCCCGCTTTTTAAACTCTTCCAGCACCGCAATACGCTCTTCCAGACTTACGTCCTGCGCTTCATACAGCCTATACTGCAAAATATACCTTCCGGTATCCTTTGGGGCAATCTGGACGAATTCCTTATAGTATTCTATGGCTTGGACAAACTCGCCCATTTTAATCGATAATTCACAAAGAGAATACACAATAAGACGACCGCCGGGATGGCGCTCGTATGCCATTAACAAAATATCTTTACTTTCCTGAAATCTGCGGTTGATTTTGTACAAATCGCTGATCGTGCAAAGCATCATTACGCTTTTTACTCTGCGCCAATCGATCGTATCCGCAATCTTAACGGCCTCCGCAAACTCTCCTTCCGCAATTAAGGCTTTTATTTCTTCCGCGCGTACTTTATATTCGTACTTATCCAAGGTACTCACCTCATAAATCTATGTTTTCTCTAAATATGTGTCTGCAATATACAATATCCCCATTTTTATCCTCTAAGTTTACCATAGGAAAAGTGTATTGTCAAAACAATAGGTTGCTTAATTGCGCAAATTCTTCTAAGGTAAGGGCCTCCCCTCTCACCGTCAAAGGCAGCCCCATCGTTTCCAGGGCTTCCGATACCTTTTCTTTTGAAACTCCAAGCTTCGCATCGTTGGCCAGTCCGTTCACCAGCGTTTTACGCCTTTGGTTAAAAGCAGCCCGTATAATAGAAAACATAAACTTTTCATTGTCTGCATCGACGGGGGGCGTTTCATGCCTGTCCAGCCGGATAACAGCGCTTCCCACCTTCGGCTTCGGCATAAAGCAGGAAGGCGCTACCTGTGCCACGATTTCCGGCCTGGTGTAATATTGCACGGCCAGGGACAACGCTCCGTAATCCTTTGTCCCAGGCCCCGTCTGCATCCGGTCGGCCACCTCTTTCTGCACCATGACGGTAATGCTCTTTACCGGCACATGCCCTTCCAGCAGCCCCATAATAATAGGCGTTGTAATATAATAGGGAAGGTTCGCCACTACTTTTATAGCTTTCCCTTCATTCCTTTCCTCCACAATCCGTCCTATATCCAGCTTTAAAATATCCCCATTCATAATCGTCACATTATCATATTCCGAAAGCGTGTCTTCCAAAATAGGTATCAGCGCTTTATCAATCTCCACTGCAATGACTTCCTTTGCGCTTTCTGCCAGATACTGCGTCATCGTTCCAATCCCCGGGCCGATTTCAAGGACACAGTCCTTGTCTGTAATCGAAGAAGCGTCCACTATTTTCTTTAAAATATTGGTATCGATCAAAAAATTTTGTCCATATTTTTTCTGGAAACTAAAATCATACTTTTTCAGGATTTCAATCGTGCCTCCCGGAGTTCCCAATGCCGCCATATTTTCCCTCATTCCTTGTTTTCATGAATGCCAAACAGTTTTTTTGCATTTTCTTCTGTCACCCTTACCACATCTTCATAATCCATGCCCTTAATTGCGGCAATCCCTTCCGCTATATAAGGCAGATTTAGGGAAGAATTGCGTTTCCCCCTATAAGGGGCCGGAGCCAGGTAAGGGCTGTCGGTCTCCAGCAATATTTTTTCCAAGGGAATATATTCCACCGCTTCTTTCAGTTTCTTCGCATTTTGGAAAGTCACCACGCCCCCTATTCCGAAATAATAATCCATGTTCAAATATTCCCTGGCTATTTCCTTCGTGTAGGAAAAGCAATGGATGACTCCTCCGATATCCCCGGCGTGTTTTGCCTTCATCATATGCAGCGTATCTTCCGCCGCGTCCCTCGAATGAATCACCACGGGAAGCTTCACTTCCTTTGCCATATCCAGCTGTCTGTCAAACCATTCCTTCTGGATTTTCCTGTCCGGCTCGTCCCAATAATAGTCGAGGCCGATCTCCCCTACTGCCACGATTTTAGGATGGGAACACTGCTCTTTCAACCATATGAACTTCTCTTCATTCAACTCATCTGTATCCGAAGGATGCACCCCCGCCGCACCATAAATGAAAGGGTATTTCTCTGCCAGCCTGATCGTATGTTTCGTCGTTTCTATATTCGCCCCGATATTGACCACATAACCAATTCCATTTTCTTTGAGACTGCCCAGCAGCGCCTCTCTATCTCCGTCAAACGCCTTATCATCATAATGCGCATGGCTCTCAAAAATCATATCCTGCCTCCCAAAAACAAAAATTAATTTTTTTTAAAAAAATACTTGCAAACTAAAACACATTATACTATAATAACACTTGCGTTGCAAATGGAGCAATCCTTTATCTGAATTGCTAATTTGCATGTATTGATAGATGCGCTGCTAGCTCAGTTGGTAGAGCACCTGACTCTTAATCAGGGTGTCCAGGGTTCGAGCCCCTGGCGGCGCATGAAAGTACTGGTTTTGTGGCCTTAGCGCCATGGGGTCGGTACTTTTTTCTTTTCTTTTTTACCGTTTGATCCGGAATTTCACGATATTCTGTTCCTGTTCGCAATCCAGGATATTCAACGATTTAATAAAAGAAGAGAATTTTGAATGCCCAAAATTACGCACATCAAAATCAGGGAAGCGCTTACCCAGCTGGTTCCTTAGTTCTGCCGACAAAATCCATTCATCATCATCCGAACATTCCTCCACCAAAGAAATAATCGCTCTTTTTATCATTTTCAAATCCGTCTGCGGACGCAGTTCTTCTTTGGATTTTTTCAAAGGCAAAGCCGCTGCCTTCGTCCCTCTCTTGATCCGGGTCGCCTTTGTCGCCGTTTTGGTTTCTGCCGTCTCTTCTTTCCGAGCCGCATTTTCTTCATTACGCTGGTTGGATAAAAGGATATCCAGATATTTGAATTGATTGCATGCGGAAATAAACGGCTTCGGCGTTTTGCTTTCCCCCATACCCGTCACATACATCCCGGACTCCCTGAGCCTTGCAACCAGCCTTGTAAAATCGCTGTCCGAAGAGGCGATACAAAATCCGTCTACCGTTCCTGAATATAAAATATCCATCGCATCTATGATCATGGCGGAATCCGTCGCATTTTTCCCCGTCGTATAGCTGTATTGCTGGATCGGGGAAATGGAATTATCCAGAAGCACGTTCTTCCACGATACAAGCCTTGGATTTGTCCAATCCCCATAAATTCTCTTATACGTCGCCACTCCGCTTTTCGCCGTCTCATCCAAAATAATCTTCACATATTTATCCGAAATATTATCGGCATCGATAAGTACTGCTAATTTTAATTCTTTTCCCATAATTCCCTGCCCTCGCTCTATAAAATATATGATTTTATCATGTATGATAAGATCATATAATAAAACCTTCCCAAAAGAAAGCTAAAAGTATACAATTCAGATAATAATTCCGAAGAAATCGATCAACATCCCTGCCGCCACTCCAATGGCATATAATAAAAATGTAATTTTAATATTTTCTGCTGCATTATCATTGATTCGAAACAGCACGGCCAATCCCACGCCGCTCCCCGCCAGCAGCCCGGACATCATCATGCCAAGCCCTGCTACCTGGTTCAGATAAAGCTGGGTAAGAATAACCGAAGAAGCACAGTTCGGAATCAAGCCGACCAGCCCTGCTATCATATGGCCGAAAAACGGCCGGTTTGAAATAAGATTCGCAAGAAAATCCTCGCCTATATAATGGACGGTTCCGTTAAGCACCAACATAACCAACAGTAAAAACAGAAAAATATTGGCCGTATGGCGGAATGCCGACTTCACAATCCCTTCTTCGCAATGGCAGTTTTCATGTTCGCATATGTGGCCGATCTCCCCATATCCAGAATCATTCTCGCTTTCATGGACATGCCCGCCCCTATACTTTTTTTTCACTGCCAGATCCACCAAAAAACCAGCCGCCGCCCCGATCAATACTTTCATTCCAAGGAGTTTGCCGATCACGGCAATATCCATTTTTTCTGAAATCAATATCGGCAGCATTTCATCCGAAGTGGACAAAAAAACAGCCACCAGAGTCCCCAGCGTAATGATCCTTCCGGCATATAAATTAGCCGCAGCAGCGGAAAAACCGCATTGAGGGAAAGCCCCCATGATTCCTCCCCAGGCAGGCCCCAGCCTTCCGGCCCTTTCCATGCTCCGCTTCGCTTTTTCTCCCATCTTATGCTCCATATATTCCATCGCCAAATATGCCGCAAATAAAAAGGGAAGCAGCTTTACTGCGTCTATAAGCGTATCCGTAATCACGTCCAACATGAAATCATCCTTGCCTTTCTACACCCTGACATCTTTTTCATTTATAAATACGCCTTTCAGCCGCTCCATGCCGAATCTTTCGGAAAACCATGCGCATTTACATAAAAATAAGTAATAAATGTTCCATCCGCCCCCATATATGGTTTCAAAATTCCCCTGGCCTTTGGAAATAATGAGATCTGCCTTTTCGATAGCCCCCCTGGCTTCTTCGGACAGCAGGTCTATCTGCGTTCCGGCCACCCCGTTGCCGTTGCCGATTACTTTTACAAGCTTTGTCAGCCCCACTTCTTCCGCATCTTCCATCACCGCATCGTTAAGAACCTCCATCCCCCGTACGATAACCGTTATATTCAAACCGGGATACTGCTCCTTCAATATTTTAACCAGCAGCTTGTCCGCCACGATTTCCCCGCAGTTGTCCGTAAGATAAACCAGCTCTTTCGCCTTGTCCAGATCTTTTAAAAATGCATCAAATGTATGCCCGTCCACCTCTTCTTCCCCTGCCTTTTTTAACAATTCCAACAATTCCTCCTTTTCCACATGGCTTAATGCCCCAAAATCTATGTAATTGCCGGATCTGGCATAATTCATGGCGTTTTTCAATATTTCTTCCCCGCCCTTGCCCGAGCGAATCTTCTTCTCCAACTCCTCTTCCAAATCCAGCATCAGCGAATTGAATTCTTTCTTTTCTTTTTTGTAATCCATTAATTTCCCAAAAAAACGCTCATATGCCTGATTCATCCGAAACACCAGATAGGGGGCGGAATCCCCTTCTTTGGAAGAAGCGATAATTCCTGCCGCCTCTTTCAAATAAGCCGCCTTCTTTTCTTCGTCTCCGTATTCCCTTACCCTTTCTTCCTGCCTGTCCATCAGGCACCGTATACACATCGCACTCAGCTTCATTTTCCGTTCCTCTCTTTCTATATTCCCCCATTTTTTCATTTTATCCACGAATTGTCAATATATAAATCATAACTGTCACGGAAATCAAAAAACGGCCTCCTTATACAAGGCACAGCCGTTTTTTGATTTTAAGCATGTTTCCTTTATGTCACTCTAACATCCATGCCGCAGCTTCGCTGCGACTCAAATCCAGATGAAAAATGCCGTATTTCAGGCATTTTTCGGTGTGAAGTCTTAGAAGTTCTTGGCGAAGCACCCACTGGTGCGAGCTTAAATTGCTAAAGCAATTCGAACTTCTCTTCACACTAACATCCATTCCGGGCAATTACATCCCGATACCAGTAGAAACTGTCTTTACGGATCCTTTGATAGCTCCCTTTCCCCTCGTCATCCCGATCCACATAAATAAATCCATATCTCTTCCTCATCTCTCCTGTGGTAAAGGAAACCGGATCAATGCAGCCCCAAACAGTATAACCTAACAGATCCACGCCGTCTTCATCTACTGCTTTTACCATTTCCCTGATATGGTTTCCTAAATACTCGATTCGATTCTGGTCATGGATCTGCCCCTCTTCCAGCTGGTCTTCATAGCCAAAACCGTTCTCTACCACAAACAGAGGAATCTGATACCTGTCATAATACTGATTCAGCACATATCGAAGCCCCTTTGGATCAATAGTCCACCCCCATGGCGTCATTTCCAGATATGGATTCTCCACCGTATCCGAACCAGCCGCCAGATCATTCCCGAGTTTTTTCACTTTCGGATCTGAACTTACTGCGCTGCTCAGGTAATAGCTGAAGCCAATATAATCCACGCATCCCTCTTTCATTATTTTCAGGTCTTCTTCCATGATATCCAAGGAATAACCGCGCTGCTCCCAGTCCTTTTTTATATAGGCAGGATAATGACCCCGGACATGCACATCTGTAAAAAACAGGTTCTTCCGATCCTCCTGCAATGCAAGCAGCACGTCATCCGGGTTGCAAGTCAGCGGATAAACCGGCGTTGCCGCAACCATACACCCAATCTTGAATTCGGGATTAATTTCATGTCCCAGCTTCACTGCCATGGCACTGGCCACGAATTCGTAATGTGCCGCCTGATAAACTGTTTTTAGCCGATCCTCTCCCTCTTCAAACAAAATACCGGAATTGGTAAAAGCATAAATTCCATTTGTAAGGATCATCTGGTTATTGATTTCATTGAAAGTCATCCAATATTTCACTTTATTCCGATAGCGTTCCATAACGGTCCGCGCAAACCGCACGAAAAGGGAAATCATATCCCGGCTCCTCCAGCCTCCATAACGTTTTACCAGGTTATACGGCATTTCAAAATGGGACAATGTCACCACAGGCTCTATCCCATAGGCAAGGAGTTCGTCAAACAACTCGTCATAGAACCGAAGCCCTTCTTCGTTGGGCATTTCCTCATCCCCTTCAGGAAAAATCCTGCTCCATGCAATACTGGTTCTGAAACATTTAAAACCCATCTCCGCAAACAAGGCAATATCATCCTTATAAAAATCATAAAAGCGAATGCCTTCATGATTGGGATAATACTTCCCTTCCACGATTCCTTCCGTAATTTCCCTGGCTTTCGTCCTGCTTCCGGCAGTCATGACATCCGCAATGCTTAAGCCCTTATTTCCTGTCTGGTAAGCGCCTTCCACTTGATGGGCAGCCACTGCGCCGCCCCAAAGAAAATCCTTTCTCATGGCCATCTCCTTTCCCGTTATCCGATCACCTCATAAACCGCTTCCCCTGCTTCCACCTGTTTTTTGCCCAGAAGCCGTATTTGCTGGAAATCATCCGCATTCGTCACCAAAATGGGAGAAACCAAAGAATAGCCCTGTTTCCTGATAAAATCCATATCAAATCTTAAAAGCGGCTGTCCTTCCCGTACCTTATCGCCCTGTTCCACCAGCGCTTCAAAGCCAGCTCCATCTAACATGACCGTATTGAGCCCGACATGGATCAATCGCTCCGTGCCATCCTCTGCCGCAATTCCAATCGCATGTTTTGAAGGGAAAAGCACAGAAACCACACCATTACAGGGAGCCTTTACTTCACCGGCGGAAGGGTTTACCGCAATGCCCTGTCCGGCCACGCCGCTTGCAAATACTTCATCGGGTACATCCTTTAATTCCATCACTTCTCCTGACAACGGGGAATGGATCTCCATAACCTGCCCACTTTTTCCAGACTTCGCCGTTTCCTGTGCGACGTTCTTCCCTCCGTCCTTCTGTCCGTCAGGAACAGCGACTTCGAAATCCGCTTTATCATTCTCTGTTATTCCCCAGAAATAAGTAAGGACAAGGCCAGCCGCAAGAGCTGCTGTAATTCCCGCAAGATATCCTGCAAAAGGAGAATAGGTCTGCATGGCAAGCGCAAAAATATTATGGAACACATAGGCATCGCAGGTTACATGAAACGCACCATTGATCGCCCCGCCCAAACCTCCGGCAATCGCCACCACCGCCATCAGTCTTTTATAATTCATTACAATACCATAAAGAATTGGTTCCGTCACACCAGCACAAATTCCTGTAATAATTGTGGGACCTGCAACTTCGCGGATTTTCGAATGCTTCTTTCCTTTCAGGTAAACACCGATAGCAATGCCGATCTGCGCAAATACCGCACAGACAGCCGCCCCCTCCAGCACATCGCCGCCAAAAAGCTCCAGATTCTGCAACGTCACCGGCGTAAAGCCCCAGTGGAGCCCGAGCATGGTGAGGAAAGGATAAGCCGCGCCCAAAAGAAGCCCTGCGATCAGGCTGTTAAAATTGAAGAGCGCTACGACCACATCCGATACCGCATTGCCGACGGTGGTTCCAAAAGGACCAAAAAGTATCACTGTAAAGGGAACCATAACCATCATAGAAAGCATCGGAACCAAAAAGAGCTGAAGTTCCTGCTTAATAATCTTTTTCAATCCTTTCTCCAACAGGCTATAGATCATTACCGCAATAAAAATCGGGAAAATAGTTGCGGCATAGTCAATAGGCGTTACCGGAATCCCGAGGAAATTTGTTCCTTCGGCGCTTAAAAGCCCTGTAAAATTAGGTTCTAAAAGAGCAGCCCCGATCGTCCCTCCCACATAAGGATTCGCCCCGAACTGCTTGGAAAGGGTAATTCCAAGGAAAACTGGCAGGAAATAAAAGACTGCATTCCCGGCAGCTGACAAAATAAGATAAGTGGAATCTTCATAACCCATAATCCCAAACTCGGTAAAAAGGGTTAAAAGAGCCTTCACCATACCGGCTCCTGCCAATGCCGGAATCAAAGGCGAGAAAGCTCCTGAAATCACCTTCATAGCCCGGTTCATAAGATTTTGTTTCTTTCCTTCCTCCTTTTCGGCGCTTCCGTTTCTGCCGCCCACTTTGGCAACAGACAAGATCGCTTCATAATAATCATGAACCGCAGGGCCGATTACAACCTGGTACTGGCCGCCGCTTATCACAACCTGCAATACATAGGAAAGCTTGTTTAAGCCATCCTTATCTGCCTTTCCTTCATCTTTCAACTCAAAGCGCAGCCTTGTGGCGCAATGCACCAGACTGCTGATATTATTTTCCCCGCCCACTAAGGCAACAATCTGTTTTGCTTCCTCTAAATATTTCATACGGCACACTCCTTATTTTTTCATTTACTTATTCACCCTTTAACTATGCACATTCATCCGATTTAAATGAAGCGTCAGATAAAGCTCCTCGCCTTCGCTGACTTCCCATCCATAGGCGGTATGCAAGAACCGGGATATCTTCATGGCGCACTTATGGTCTTCGGGACATTTCTCCGCAATCACCGCTGCAATCGATTCATCAACTTCAAGCCGTTCCCCTTTCATCTGCCGCTTTACAAAATAACGCACATGAGTGACAAAACGGCTTACATCAAAATTATCCTCCCGAAACTCCCGTCCATAATGCAGCTTACTGATATTCAGAATATTCTGAATAATCTTCGTGTACATCATGGTCTCTTCCATGCCCTTCCCGCTGGAATTCGCATTGATGAAATGCAGGACAATAAAGGCAGCTTCCTGCTCCGGGATTTCATAACCTGTTTTTTTGCTTAAATCTGCCACAGCTTTCTTCGCAAACTGGTATTCTTTCGGATAAATCAATTTGATGTCCCATTCCAGAGGCGTCCCGAAATGAATTCCTTTCTTCATGCGTTCCAGCAGCATCCCTAAGTGATCTGATAATGTCAGCAGAATACTATCATTACAGCGGTATCCCAACAGCTCCTCGCCTTCCCGGATAATACCGCTGGCCAGTTCGATATCATCCACAGTAATACGCTTTAAGAGGCTGTCAAAATCTTTCTTTCCGCCGTCCCCGTTCAGTACAAAATGCTTTTCAATAAGGAATTCACGAACCGGATCGCCAGGCTTTGCATTGAAAGCAACGCCTTTACCCATGACAACCGCCTCCTGCCCATTCTTATCCTGCACCAATGCTACATTGTTGTTCAGTGCTTTCATTAATTTCACGGATATTTTCTCTCCTTTCATTCATTCCCTGCATTTTGCTTTACAGTGATTTTTTTCTGCATGGGGTTACGCAAAAAAGGCACGACTTAAAAAATGTACTTTGTACATTCTTCCAGTCATGCCTGCTTCACCAGTAACACTTTAATAAAATCTTAATCATCTTAAAAGCATTTGTCAAGTATTATTTTACTTATAAATTTCTATTTCCCCATTTTCACAAAATGCGTCCATGCCATCGACCATAGTTTTAATGTCAACAATGCGCTTAAAATTCCATGATGTGAAAAGTTGTTGACGGAAGCATTGATAAGTGCTAGCATAATCTTATAGAAAAAGGTGTTACCGTGAAGCAACGGTTCGCCTTAGTTATAGTAGCTCAAAAAGGCAACCTAACTTTGGTCTGGGCGGTTGCTTTTTTGATGTCTTTTATTTCTTCTGGTCTGCCAGATACTGATTATCGTGACAATGATGCTGATGACCGTCACTACAATACCGACTAATTCCAAAATCATTCCGAACACCAATAGTGCTTACCTTCCGCTTTATTTTCCATATGTATCCCCTCCTCCGGTACTGGAAGCTCTCAAAATGTACTCATTTTGGCAAAAGGCGAACCGCTATCCGTTTTGGTAACACCCGTATCTATTCTATCATAGTGACAGCGTTTTACAAGATGCGACAGCAAATAGAATCTTATTTTTTCGTTTTATAATTCACTTTTGATACTTACGAAAAACATAATAAATATGCAGCAAAGGAAGAATAAACATAACCATTTCTTTCAAGAAGCCGGACAAAGAACTTTTCACAGTCCAACTTTAAATGCCAAAAAACGGCCTCCTTTTTCAGGACATAGCCGTTTTTGGTTTTGAATCCTCTCTCCTATACATCTTATTATATCTTTGTCCCGCTGAAAAACCCTTTCAGATCCTCATCATCGTCTTCAGCCAGCGAACTGACGATACGGTCCATTTCCCTTTTTGACTTTACGCCTCTGCTTTTTGCAATCGCCTGCTCTTTTTCCGCTTCAGTCATATTGGCAAATCTATCCATCGCCTTCTGGTTCATTGCCAGAGAAAGCCCCAGCCCAATCGGAAGCTGATTATTATCCATCTTTCCACCTCTTTCTTAATATTTCCCAGACAACACTTTTCTGAAACATAGCTGCCTGTTCTCTTTCTTATTATTTAGCTTAAAGAGATATATCAGTCAGCCACTTTATTCCATTCCCCTTTTTTAAAGTATAAAAACCAATTCTTGCAGATGGTATGCTGCATGGGGAGAGGGAGTCGTATCGGTTGGAGATAGAGCCTGGCAGGGAATGGCATTTTTTACTGTTGCATTCAATCAGCAATTTCACTTATGAAATGCTCACAAAACCAGGGTGACATTGCCATAGATGGCAATGTCAGGAAACATAGGACAGGATGTCCGTTGTTTCCGACCCGATCGAGTTCATAAGCATTCTCCATTTCATTAGTGAAATCTGATTGAATGCTCCAGTAATTTTGAAAAATCTTGTAATTGTGCTTTACGGAAAAAGGTGTATAATGTAATATATTAAGAAAAATTTCTAATTTTTATTTACAAAGAAATAATATCACTGTATTATACTGAATTAGACTTTACTATCAGTAGTATATACCGGGAGGATAAAAATGTCTGATTTCACTGTATTGTGTGTCAACACATTTGCCGCATATATAGGTGTGATACCTTTTATGATCATCTTGCAGATCATTTTCAGAAAATATAAACTGCCCAAACGGCATCAGTTTGGCTTATATTTGTATGCTTTGGCCATTTGTTCCATACTGATGTCTACAGATACCCCTTCTTTGTATCAGATTAATTTTGACCCACAGTTTAATTTTATTCCTTTTTATGGATTTATGGACGATCTTAACCATTATATCCAGAGCTTTTTTCTTTTTATGCCCCTTGGGCTGCTGCTCCCGACCCTATGGAAACAGTTCCAGCCGCCTAAAAAAGTTTTTCTTTATATCCTGCTGTTTTCCGTCCTGATCGAAATGTCCCAGGTTTTCTGCCTTGCCACTACGGCCGTTACGGACATTACGGACATTATCATGAATCTTCTGGGAGCTATGGTCGGTTATTGCCTTTTCCTTCTGATCAAAAACATGCATTTCATGAAACGCATGCATTCCCAGACGAATAATCCTCAGCGTAAAAAACTTGCCAGAGAGGAAATTTATATTTATTTCTTCACTCCCTGGCTGGTTACTTTTTTGATTACGCCTTTTATTTCCAATGCCATATGGGATATTATCTGGGACTCCGCAATAGGCATGCCTTTATAATTCACTGCATACCTGGAAAATATAAAACTTCAAATAGTAAGATTCATTTGCCGCCCATAAAATCGGGTGATCCGGCGCCTGTGTACGGAATTCCACCTGCTTTAACCTCTTATGGGCGCTTTTTGCTGCCTCTCTGATCGTTTTTGCAAACAGTTCCGGTTCCATGAAATGGGAGCAGGAACAAGTCGCCAGAAAACCTCCTTCTTCCACCAGCCTTAATCCCCTCATGTTAATCTCCCTGTAGCCTTTCACCGCGTTTTTTACGGATCCCCTGGACTTCGTAAATGCGGGCGGGTCTAAGATCACGACATCAAATCTTTCCCCTTTTTCCTCCAATTCCGGCAGTAGGTCGAACACATCCGCACACAAGAACCTTACCCTGTCTTCCAGATGATTTAACCTGGCATTTTCCTCCGCCTGCCGTATCCCGGTCATAGAAGCATCCACGCCAAGGACGGAAGATGCTCCGGCCTTTCCTGCATTGAGAGCAAAAGAACCGGTATGGGTAAAGCAGTCCAGCACTTTTTTTCCATGGCACAGCCTCCCGACCGCTGCCCGGTTATTTTTTTGATCCAGAAAAAAACCTGTCTTCTGCCCGTCCTCCACATCCACAATATATTTTACGCCGTTTTCGGTGATTTTTACTTTTGTGTCAAAAGGTTCCCCTATAAACCCTTTCCATCGCTCCATCCCCTCGTTTTCCCTCACCTTGGCATCGCTTCTTTCATAAATCCCCCTGATTTCGATACCGTCTTCGGCAAGCACCTTCTTTAACTGATCCAAAATCACCGGTTTCCATCGATCGATTCCAAGCGCCAGCGATTCCACTACCAAAATATCCGAGAATTTATCAATTACGATACCCGGCAGAAAATCAGCTTCCCCGAAAACTACGCGGCAGCAGGCCGTATCCACCGTCTGTTTTCGGTAATTCCATGCCGCCCTTACTCTCCGTTCGATCAAATCTTCCGTTACCGGGTTTTCTTTGCGCCTCGACATCATCCTTACGGTAATTTTTGATTTCGTATTCATAAATCCATAACCCATAAAATAACCATCGAAATCATGCACTTCCACGATATCCCCGTTTTCAAAAGAGCCGGAGATTCTATCGATCTCATTATCAAACACCCACATTCCCCCGGCTTTGATCGTTCTCCCTTCTCCCTTTTTCAAAATGACTGCTGCATTGTTCAATTTTCATTTCCTCCGTTCCTAAACTCCAGTTTTTTCATACGAATCCAGTAACTGCTCACCAGAATCACATCCGCCCCGATCCATGCAAGAATCTCCGCATAAAATATCCCTTCTTCTCCTATAGCCATCGGCAGCAATATGGCCGTCCCCGTCCGCATCACAAATTCAGCGATCCCGGAAACCATCGGCAGCAATGTGTCTCCCATCCCCTGCAAAGCGGAACGCACCACATGCAGAATATACAAAACAGGAAGGCAGACGCTCATAATGGCAAGATAATGATAAGCGATTTTCATCGTCATTTCCACCTCTTCCGGTGTCCCTGAAATAAAACATCCCAATATCCCATGCCCGAAAACCAACATGCAAGCGGCGATCATTGCCGCCGTTATCACTGCGATCAAAACTGCGGATTTCATGCCTTTCTTTATTCGGTCTATTTTCCCGGCTCCAAGGTTCTGCCCCGCATAAGTAATCATCGCATATCCATAAGATGTGGCCGCCACTTCCAAAACCCCGTATAGCTTATTGGTAGCCGTAAACCCGGCAATGAAAATAACCCCGAAGCCGTTCACCACCGTCTGTACGATCATGCCGCCTACCGAGATAATGGCATTTTGAAATGCCATAGGAAGCCCCAGAACAATCAATTTCCAGTCCAGCTCCTTTTCCCAGCGGAAATCCTCCCTGTCCAAAGAAAGAATCTCTATTTTCCTTATATGCATATAGCAATAGATACTGGAACTGAGCTGGGCGATGACCGTAGCCGCCGCCGCACCGGCGATCCCCCACCGAAATCCTACCACAAACAAAAGATCCAGCACAATATTGATCACTGCGGCCACGATCATCGCGTGCAAAGGCGCTTTTCCGTCTCCCAGCGCCCGCAGTATGGAAGCCAGCAGATTATAGGCCATCACCACTGGAATTCCGGCAAACATAATCCGCAAGTATAACACCGACTGCCCTATAATCGCATCCGGCGTCTGCAGCAGCCTCAGAACGGGAAAAACGATAGCCTCTCCGAAAACCAAAAGAACTGCCGCACATACAATGGACAGGCCGATCGCATTTCCCACCACTTTTCTTAACCTTTTATTATGTCCCGCGCCGAATTCCTGCGCCATTAAAATAGAAAAACCCTGCGCGAATCCCTGGATCACACTGAGCATCATCCAATTCAGCCAATCGGACGCCCCCAGCGCGGCCAGCGCATTGACCCCCAGCACCTGTCCTACTACCATTGTATCCACTACCGTATACATCTGCTGGAATACATTCCCTATCATTAAAGGAAGCGCGAAAGAAAAAATCAGCTTAAGAGGCTTCCCATCCGTCATCGTTTTTATATTTCCGGTCATTCTGCCACCACCATCCATTCCAATAAACACCTATGCAAAGGAATTATATCAAATTCTGAAAAAATGTATAGTACAAACATTGACAAATGGGTATAAAATATTGTATTATTTTATTTGTTGCAGCACAATGCAAGACGGCGCGTGGCTCAGTTTGGTAGAGCGCTGCGTTCGGGACGCAGAGGTCGCAGGTTCAAATCCTGTCGCGCCGATAAGAAAAAAGCTCATGGAATATGGGCTTTTTTTTATTTACAGACCCGCATATGGAAATTTGCTGTTGACACAGCATGCGGGACGCACACTTTTCTTAAGAAATCATTCCAAAATATTTAAAAATTCCATCTGCCTTCTGTTTCTTTTTTTCCTTTATTCTTTTTTTGAAGACTTTTATTGGCCTTCCGCGTTATACATAACAAATACGCATAATAAGAATGGAGGAAAAAGATTGAAAATTATGAAATATATCACATTTACCGTACCTTGTTACAATTCAGCCCCCTATATGAGAAGATGCATAGATTCCCTCCTGCCTTTCAAGGACTATGTAGAAATTATTATTGTCAATGACGGTTCCACCGATGCAACGCCGGAAATCGCGGATGAATATGCCCACCGTTTTCCCGATGCCGTCCAAGTCATCCACAAAGCAAACGGCGGCCATGGCTCCGGGGTCAATGCGGGACTCGCCCGCGCCTCCTGCAAATATTTTAAAGTGGTGGACTCCGACGACTGGCTGGACCGCAGCTCCCTCCAGAAAGTCCTGTTTCGCATGATGCATTGGGAAAAGCAGGGAAAAGAAGCGGATATGATTGTCTGTAATTACGTCTATGATCATCTGCACGAAAGCAGAAAAAAATCCATGTCCTACAAGAATGTATTTAAAGAAGGCCGGATGCTTACCTGGAACGATATCGGTATGTTCTCCCCCTCCCAATATCTTGTTATGCATTCCCTCATTTTCCGTACGGAGATATTAAAAAAGAGCGGCGTTACTTTGCCGGAACATACTTTTTATGTGGATAATATCTTCGCATACCGGCCGCTGCCCTATGTGGAAAATATTTATTATATCAATACCGATCTATATCACTATTTTATTGGCAGAGAGGACCAATCTGTCAATGAAGAAATTCTGAAGCAACGGATCGACCAGCAGATCTTTGTCACCAAAATAGTCGCCGACTGCGTGGATCTGGAAGAGGTAAAGGAAACCTATCCCAAACTCGCCAGATATATGACAAGAAATGTATCCATTATGATGGCCATCTCCTCCATCCATCTTCTTCTGATCGGTTCGGAGGATGCCTGGAAAAAACGGGCCGAATTATGGAACTATATCAAGGCTCATCATAAAAGCCTATACCACAGACTGCGTTATACGACCCTGAGCAGCTTTACAAACCTGCCTGGAAAAACAGGCCGTTTTGTAACCGTAGCCGGATACCGGGCTGCAAGGAGAATTTACCAGTTCAATTAAGCTATTTTATAGAAAGGACGTGATTCCTGCCATGCAGAAATTGTACATTGCCTTGGTGGACACCCCCGGCTTATTTGCCTGGATGATACGCCGCGTCATTAAAATCAACTATATCCATGTTGTCCTTTCCCTGGATGACAGTTTTCAGGAAGCGTACAGCTTCGGAAGACGGAACCCCTTTATTCCTTTTTTTGCCGGTTTTGAAAAGGAAGACATAGGCCGTATATACCAGGCGTTTCCCACCGCACGCTATCAAATATATGCGATCGCATGCACCGAAAAGCAAAAAAAGAAAATCGCCTTCCAATTAAGGCAATATCATCAGCGGCGGTTTCAATACCATTATTGCTTGATCGGCCTTTTTTTCTTATTGATGGGGAAACCTTTTTACCAGCACAACCACTATACCTGTTCCTCTTTCATTGCAAGGCTGCTGGAAGACAACGGCGTTCTTTCTTTTTCCAAACACTTCTCGCTCGTAACGCCGAGAGACTTTTATGAATACGAACAGAAAAAAATAATATACGAAGGACCGCTTCAGGGAGTCATTTATGAAATTTGCAAAGCCGAAACTATCTAAAATACTGGAAATACTTTTCTTTCTGCTCATCATGGCGCTGACATTTTATGCTGTTTTCAGCCGCAATGACTTATCAGAAATCATTTCTTCCGTCCGCCGCCTGAATCCTTTTTACCTCTTATGCGCCGTTTTCTCCGCTGTTTTTTTCGTCTGTATGGAAGGATTTATGATATGGTATCTTCTCCGTCTTACCGAAAAACAAATTTCCCTTCTCCGCTGTTTTTCCTATTCCTTCATCGGCTTTTTCTTTTCCGGCATCACGCCGTCAGCCACAGGGGGACAGCCCGCCCAGCTGCTGGCGATGAGAAAAGACCATATTCCTATGGGGAGCGCCACGCTCTCCCTGATGGCCGTCGCCGTTCTCTATAAACTGGTTCTTGTCCTGATCAGTTTTGGCCTTTTGCTTTTCTGGAAAAAAGGGCTGTCAGCCTACCTTGGAAATTATATGGCCTTTTATTACCTGGGTATTTTCCTGAACGGACTTCTCGTCGTCCTCCTTCTTCTTTTTATGGTACATGGGAACTGGATGGAAAACCTTCTTTCACGGATTGAAGCCTTTTGTATCAAAATCCGTTTGTGCCAGCCTTCCGAACAAAGAAAAGAAGCGTTCCATCATCTCGTCTCAGATTATCAGGAAACGCTTCATTTTTTACTGGCACATAAAGGAATAATTCTTTTTACGGCTTTATGCACCTTTTTCCAAAGATGCAGCCTTTTTTTGCTGACCTGGTTTATCTACCGGGGCTTCGGGCTTTCCGGCTGCGGCCCCCTGCTTGTCATGGCATTACAAGCTTCCGTTTATATCTCTGTGGATATGCTTCCCCTTCCCGGATCCCAGGGAATATCCGAACTCATGTATATTTCCGTGTTCGCCCCTGTTTTTACGGATACCCTTCTGGCTTCTTCCATGTGCGTGACAAGAGGGCTCAGTTTTTATTTTCTATTAGCCATAGGCGCATGCACCGCCCTTTTTTATAAAATATCCCCTTACAGCCAAAGCAGGTAGACCAATGTCAGAATCAGCCCGGCGCAGAACAGAAGCAGGCCAAAAGAAAGACTTCTTCTTATGATCGTGCTGTTTTCCTGCATTTCCTCGTGTTTCAAAGCCAATCTATGCTCGTAGCCTTCCCTGCGGGGTATCTTTTTCCAGAAAGTACGGTTCATCAAATGTACAAAGCCGTCCATTTCCATTCCGAGTACATGAGTCAGGTAAGTACCCTCTTCCAGTTCATGGGGCAGCTTACTGTCCCTGTAAACTGTCTTGCGCAGAAGCACTACCAAACCGTCCACCAAACTGTCAAAAACCCGGCAGACTACACCGAATACCATAGGAAGGATTTTCAGCATCAACGGACGATAAACCGCATTCTCCAAATCCCAGTATGGATTCCATCGATCCACATATACCCGTCTTCCTTCCTCTGCTTTCATCATCCATTTTCTCACCAACACAAAATAAAGGAAAACACCCATCGCTATGGAAATCAATCCACCCTTTAAATTAGCCGCGCTGAAATAGGAAACACTTCCCGTAAATTTTTCCGGGGTCATAAATCCTTCCCCGAAATTCGCAATAGAATCCATTACCGTCCCCGGAAACATCCCCATAATGGGAAACAGCAGTGCGCTGGCCGTCAAAACAAAAGCGCTTGTTTTATTCATATATGTTCTGCAAAGCCCGTCGTATTTTTTCTGTACCGCATCGTCCCGGTTCTTTTCGACAAACAAGGCCACATATAATTTCAGCATATAGGCCACCGTACATCCGCCGCTGATTAAAAAGATCCATTCTATGCCCTTCATCGCCCCGGCGCTTAAAAATCTCGGCTGTAGATGCCCGATATGCAGCGCCTCGATATATTCCACAATGCCTTCATGAATCAGCGTCTTGCTCACATATCCGCTCCATAAAGGAATACCGCCGATGCCGAGCGCCCCCATCAGGAAGATAAATTGAAGAAGCGGTTTCCTGCGTCCGAACCCTCGTATCTCATTCAAATCCAGTTTATGAATATTCATATATACCACGCCCGCCGCCATAAAGAGAACCAGCTTAAACAGGGAGTGGTTCACCATATGAAGCAGGGACCCTCGAACCGCCAGGGCATTTTCACCCCCAAGCAGCCCCTCCATGCCGATCCCCACAAGGATAAAACCGATCTGGGACACGGACGAGCATGCCAGGGTGCGTTTCAGGTTTATAGAAAATAATGCCAGCACCGCCCCCAGCAGCATAGTCGCCATGCCTATAAGCAGAATCAACGTACCCCATTTCGCATCGTATAAAAAAATCCGGCAGCTGATCACGAGAATCCCAAAAATACCGGCTTTTGTCAATATACCCGACAAAAGGGCGCTGGCCGGAGCCGGAGCCACGGGATGAGCCTTGGGCAGCCATATATGCAGCGGAAAAGCTCCCGCCTTCGCCCCAAACCCGAAAAGCATGCACGCGCCCGCTATATATATTGTTTTCCTTCCTGCCTCCGATCCTTCCATCACATGCCGGCAAGCTTCATAAATCTCATCGATTTCCAAAGTACCCGCTTCCCGGTAGAGCAGCAAAAGCCCCATAAGCATTACCAAGCCGCCCGTTACCGCCACTGCCAGATAAGTTTCCGCCGCCCGCAGCGATTCTGCCTTCTCATCATGGGCTACCCATACATAGGAAGTGAATGACATCATCTCAAAGAAAAGAAATGTCGTATACAGATCCGACGACAAAAATACCCCCATCGTCGCGCCTAATGTCAGCAAAAGAAAAAAATAATATCTGTTCCGATTCCTATAATGGATAAAATATTCTTTGGAGAATATCGTTGACATCATCCACATAAACGCCGCGATCAGGCCATACAGCGCTCGAAACCCGTCTATAGCAAAGTGAAGCCCCATCCCGCAAAATCCCGGAATACGGAAAGAAGAAGGATATCCAAAAGAATTCGCCACATCGCCAGCCAGCTGCCAGGCCATATGATGCATACAAAATACATACAACATCGCCATAAATTCCAGTATGACAATCGCATTCGCCACATGATCCCTTGCCGTTTTATTTTTCCGCCCCACGCTATAAGATACCAACGCCCCGATCATAGGAAAAACTACGAGACAAGGCAGCATATAATTTCCTTCCATGCCTAACCTCCTGTTCTACACAACGATATAATAACCGTCCGCCACATCCCGGAAAAAATCGACGATCGGCGACGAAAACAACCCAAAACAAACAATCGCTATTGCAAAGATAATAAGTGGAACCAGCATCTTCCAGTTGGGATCGGAAAATTCTTTTCCAGCATTTTCATCAAAATCCGCCGGAGGAAAGAATGCCCTTATTACAATGGACAGCATATAAATAGCCGTCAGCAGGGCCGAAACAAGCAAGCAGGCTATACCGCCATAGGCCAGCGCATTGCCGCTTTCCACCGCCGCATAAGCAAGATTCCATTTGCTGATAAAACCAGCCAGTCCCGGCACTCCCATCAACGCCAGCGAGGATATCGTAAATATCCCGAAGACCCAGGGCATCCTCCGCCCCAGCCCGTCCAGTTCATGTACATAATGTTTTCCGGTCTGGTGCATAATTGCTCCTGCACAGAAAAAGGAACAAATCTTCATAAATGCATGGAACACCATATGGGTTAAAGCCCCTGTCATGCCAAGGGGCGTCATGATCGTCACGCCGAATAAAATATAAGATAAATTGCTGATTGTGGAATAAGCCAGCCTTCTTTTCAAATGAGTTTCTTTCACCGCCCGGCTGCATCCATATACAATCGTAAACATAACGATTGCCATCACCGTATACTGCGCCCAGGTCCCTCTTAGAAAATCCGTGCCGAAACTGTAAAAGGTCAGCCTGATAATCGCAAATGCGCCCGCTTTTACTACCGCCACCGCGTGCAGAAGGGCAGTAACCGGCGTTGGGGCAACGCCCGCCTGGGGCAGCCAGGAGTTAAACGGACAGACCGCTGCCTTGACCCCGAACCCCATAAACGCAATTACATAGATCAGCAGAAGAATATTGGTCCTGTCCCCGATTTTTGCCATATCCAGCACGCCGCCAAGCACGAATTCCGTCGTATTCCCGTATATAATAACGAATATCATTCCAATAAAAGCAAATGCCGCCCCTCCCAGGGAATAATAGAGATATTTACGGCTTGCCAGAATCGCCTCCCTGGTCAGCGTATGCATCACAAGCGGAACCGTCACCAAAGTAAGAAGTTCATAAAAGAAATACATGGTAAGAATATTATCCGCCAGCGCAATGCCCAGCGTCACCCCGTAAGTGATCGTATAAAACAAAAAAAATACTTTTTCATGTTTTTCCTTTGTCATATATTCAAAAGCAAACAAGGTGGCCAGCGGCCAAAGAAAGGAAACCAGCCCTGCGAAAACCATGCCCATGCCGTCCACGCGGAAGGCAATCGCCAGATTGCCCGTGAACTTTGCAAGAACAAAGCTGTCCGTTGGCCTGTGGTAAAGCAACGACCATACAAGCAAAGTATTCAGTATCACTCCGGCCTCCAGAAAAATTTCCATATACCGCCGCTTTTTAATGGGAATGACAAATACCAGCACACCAATAAAAATAGGTATTAAAATAACAGCCATCAGCATTATTTTGCTCATATTCCGACCCCCTCCTGCAAAACAAACGATACAATACCCAAAATATACTTTATCAGCGGGTTCGGCCAAATACCGAGTCCTACCGCTAAAACCGTAAGTACAACAATAGGTATTTCTTCTGCCGAAAGTTTTTTTCTCCTGTTTTCAGCATTTTTCTTGTATTTATAATCCTCCCCCGGGAAAAAGCCTTTCATAGCAATGGGAAGCAAATACCCTGCCGTCAACAATGCGCTCACCAGCAAAACCACGGGTCCCAGCCAGGAAAATATACCAGTTTCCGAATGCAATGCCCCTAAGATGAGATACCATTTGCTGATAAAACCGCCAGTCGGCGGTATGCCCGTCAATGCCAGCGACAGAAAAACAAAACACCACATCGTCACCGGCATTTCCTTTCCGATTCCCGTCCATTCATCTGCCCTCTCCCTGCCGGTCTTATGGATCACCGCTCCTGCAATCAAGAACAATGCGCATTTAATGAACGCATGGCATACCACATGCAGTATGCCGCCCTCCAAAGCAGCCGGTTCCAGCAGCGCCAGCCCGAATAAAATATAGGATACCTGACTCACTGTAGAATAAGCCAGCCTTTTCTTCAACACTTTTTCTCTATATGCCAGCATAGAACCCATAAATATTGTCACCAATGTCAATGTGAGCCAGGCTGTCTGCACCCATGTCCCCCGTATAAAATCCGCCCCGAACATATAATAGACTACCCGTATGATACCGAGCACGCCGCCTTTTACGATGACTGCGGACAACAAGGCGCTGGCCGGAGCCGGAGCTACCGGATGGGCGGTGGGCAGCCAGGCATGCAAAGGGAACATGCCAGCCTTCACGCCAAACCCAATAATCATAATAAATGCCGTCATCAACAATAAACCTTCATTTCCGGCAACCATGCTCTGATCCAATACCCCTCCCGCCGTAAACGTAAGAGTATTTCCAAAACGATATAAAAAATATAAGCCGAACAGCGCCATGTAAGCCCCGGAAAAAGAATAAAACATATATTTTAAAGCAGCCATAATTGCTTCCCTGCTTTTTGTATGAATCACTAATGGCATAGACAGCAGCGTCATCAACTCATAAAACAAATAAAAGGTGATCAGATTTCCTGCAAAATTCAAACCTGTCAAAATGCCGAATACCATTAAATAAAATCCATAAAATCTCTTCTCCCCCTTTTCTCTTCCGCCCTTATGGGGTCTCATATAAGAAAAAGAAAAGAAACCGGCCAAAACCCAGACAATGGTGACAACCGCCGCAAACAAAAGCCCCAATTCATCCGGCTTTAAATAAATCGGAAGCGTCGACGTAAGGTGGAACAGAATAACCGCTTCTCCCCGGATACGCAACAGGGCATAAACCATGGAACCGCCGCTTATAAGCAGAGCCGCCCCCGTCATTCCAGTCAAAATCTTTCTATTTTCAGGTTCCTTCATTACCAGCAGAAAAAGGCCGGCAATGATCGGAAAAAGGATTGGAAATACCATTGTATAAATCATATCTGCCTCTTTTCCGCGATCCGCTACGCAAAAATATTAAGCCCCGACTCTATCAGGTCCACAATCGGCTGGGAACATACGCCCAGCAATATATTTAAAACCACAAAACAAATCAGAACCGCCGTATATATTTTATTATCCTGCCACTGTACTGTAGGATATTCCCCTTCTTCCACCGGGGTATAAATGCGGATCACTGTCTTCATAAAATAAATGGCATTCAATATCGTGCTGATGCCGAGCACGATCAACGTCGGGAGCATCTTTCCATCGTTTTGCACGGCCGCCTGGGAAAACAGCAGCTTGCTGATAAAACCGGAAAACATAGGAACGCCTACCATGGATAAAGACCCTACCGAAAATGCCACGCCGGCGCATTTATTCCGATAACCGGATCCTGTCAGCTCAATAAATTTTCTGCTGCCTCCTGACACATCCGTCAGACCGATCGCTGAAATAAAGAGCAGGGATTTTGTGGCCACATGGGAAATGACATGGAAAACCGATGCTACCATTCCCGCCTGTGTTCCCATGCCGATGCCCATATAAATATACCCTACCTGCGCCACCGAAGAAAAAGCAATCATTCTGCGGATATCATTTTCCTTAATCGCGCTCAGGGAACCGAATACCATTCCCATCAGGCCAAAAAGAAAAAGAATATCGACAATCTTGCTGTCATGGAATACCTCAAACCCAATCACCCTGTAAATAATCTTAAACAATAAAAAGATATACCCCTTCGATACCAGACTGGACAAAATTGCCGCAGAGGATACTGTGGAATATCCATAAGCATCCGGCAGCCACGCATGAAAAGGAAATAACGCGCTCTTAATCGCCAGCCCTACGGATATAATGGCGATCGTCACAAGCAGCGGCGGATGATAAGCGCCTTCTGCCACAATGCGGGCAATTTCTATTTTAATATTGGACATCAGCAGATGCCCGGTCAGGTCATACAACATACAGATTCCTACCAAAAACAAGCCGGAACCGAGCAGGCTCATAATCATATAACGAACCGCTGCCTCAATGGTTCGCCCGTTCTGCCGGATCATAATCAGACCGCATGCCGAAATCGTATTGATCTCCACAAATACATAGGCCGTAAATAAGTCATTGGTATAAATCAGCGCCAGCAGCGAGCTTAACATTAAATCCGCCAGAACATAATATAGTCCCTGTTTCCCTTCTTCCACTTCCTGCACCAGTTTATGTCTTCCTCCCAGCAGACAGAAAAGCATAATCACGCAGAAAAACAAAGCAAGTCCCGTTTCCAGCATACCTACCCGCAGTTCATTGCCCCACGGGGCAGGAAAACGTCCCATGACATAGACATAAGATTCGCCCGTCCCGACCGTATACAAAAGAACAGCCGCCGATAAGCCGATATTCAAAACAAGCACGATAATATTCAATAATCTTGCAATTTTTTCCTTAAAAGCAGAACTGATAATCCCGGCAAACATACAAAGCATAATGGAAAAGCAGGGAAAGTTCTGAACAAATGATTCTATTTGTCCCTGCATTTTTTATAAACCCTCCTTTTTTAATTGAAGGGATATCTCATCCAGATCCAAGGTATGATACCTTTGGTACAGTCGGATGGTCAGAGACAGCATCAGGGCGGATACGGACACAGATACTACGATTCCTGTCAATACGAGTCCGCTGGGCACCGGGTTAATATATGCTTCCACGCTCTGTATCCCATCCACTACGATGGGAGCCACCCTCCCGGAAATATAACCTTTTTCTGCCAAAAACAGGTATACCGCCGTATCCATAATATTCAATCCGATGATTTTTTTAATCAAATTACTTTGCAGCATCAAATTGCCGCATCCGATCACGAACAAAATCATTGCCACTGCTTCCCCGTAATTATTGAATAAATTCGCTCCCATCTTTACAGCCCTCCTCTTCGGAATAATGCATAAAAGGCATACATCGTACATGCCACTTCGATGCCTACGCATATATTGATCGGAAAAATAATGCCCGCGCTGACAATATGGCCGGGAATCCCCAAGGGGATATGGTTTTCCATCCCGTTAGCGCCCGTCACATAATAATAGATCCCGACCAGCCCATAAGTACATAAAGCGGAAACCTTCGTCACCTTATAAATATTCTCATTAAAAAAACGCTGCGTTTTCTTAAAGCCGAAAGCGCTGGTATACAGAATCATGCCCGCTCCTATCGTCGCTCCCCCGGAAAATCCCCCGCCCGGAGACAAATGTCCGTTCAATATAATATAAATACCGAAAATAAAGATCACCGGCACAAGGATCATAGCCGCTGCCTGAAGGATAGCATCGTTTTTCGGCTCAAAACGCCGGTCGCCGAGGACTTCTTCTTTTTTCAATTCCGCATCTTCTATCATCAACATAATCATGACGCAGCAAGTTGCAATGAAAAGGACATTTGTTTCCCCAAAAGTATCGAACGCCCGGTAAGTCAATATCATTCCCGTGACGATATTGACAGCCCCTGTTTCCTGAAGGCCTTTTTCTATATACCGTTCGGCCACTTCGTTATTATCCGGATTGGATGCATTGCCCGTAGGCGGCAGATAAGAAACCGTAAATAACAGCAGCCCGGCCAGCATGATGCAGAACATGACTGCCATGATCCGGTAGAAACGGCGGAAAAGTATCTGCCATTTGTTATATTTGGTATTGTATACTTTATCCATCACCATCTGGCTTTCCCGCATTCTCTCCCGGATCGATGCCTCCTCTGTTATGTACTCCTCCTGGGGCTTCATTTCCAGATTCCCGATATACGGATCTTTCTCCCCGGAAAGCCAACGGAAAAAGTGGAAGGCTTTTGTCTTTTTATATTCATCCTCCGATTTTATTCTGCTCATTTTCAGCCTTACCTCCTTCTGCGTTCTATCATGCTTTCCTTTTCATCCTTCTTATTTTCTTCCTCAATGGCATGGATCTTTTTTAACGTGACAAAAAAGAGCACGCTCGTTATCCCCGCCCCTACTGCGGCCTCGGTAATTGCAAGATCCGGCGATTCCAGGCAGATCCATATGATAGACATAACAAGGCTGTAAGACATAAAAATCAAAATAGAATTCAACAGCTTTTTGGAAAAGCTGACCGATATAGCACATACAATCAAAAAACTGAGTAAGATATACTGAAAAACCTTCATTTCCCATCCTCCCTGTCTTTTTCCGGCAGCGGCACAATCTTTCCTTCTTCCGAAAGCCCTGCCCCCGTTTCACAATATTTTTTCAGCCTGTCGTTGGTAAAAACTTCAAGCCTTGCAATCAAATGGGACGATACCGGCGACGCGCACCATAAAAATACGATAATCAGGGCCATTTTCAAAGTGGTAAAGTTAAGGCCGGAAAATATCATAAGCCCGATCAGAGATATGCTGATACCAAGAGTATCCCCCATGGCCGCCGCATGCATCCTGTTTAAAACATATTTCAAATGAAAGATACCGTAAATCTCAATGACAAATATAGCAAGGCCGCACAGCAGCACGGCAGTTCCTATGATGAAACGAAGCCATTCAAAAACTTCCATTCTGCCTTCCCTCCTTTGCGTTCTTCTTCTCGCTATGTACCCCCATGTATACTTTCGTCAATACAATAACGGCAAGAAAACTGATCATGGCATAAATCAGGCAGATATCCACCAGATACCCCTCCTTTAACAGAAGCGCAAGAATCGCTATCATTACCATAACCATCGTCCCCATCATATTCACTGCTACAATCCTGTCCGCCACCCTCGGTCCTTTTACGGCGCGTATCAGGCAAAGAAAGGTCATAAGGGCGAGAAATACCAGCGCGCCCACATAAACTGCCCGGTATGCCGTCTCCAATGTCGTCAATGTATCTGTAACTACCATCTTTTTACATCCTTTCCAGCTTCTCCAAAAGTTCTACAAATATAGAATGGTTCATTCCCTCCGCCAGTTCTTTATCTAAGCAATGCACCACGTATTCATCCTCCTCCAACGTCACCGTAATCGTGCCCGGAGTCAGCGTAATGGAATTGGCAAGTATGACCCGCGCCTGTTTCGTCTTCAAGTCCGTTTTAAACCGAACGAGTACAGGCTCCAAGTCATATTTGGAAGAAGTAATCAATTTGATTACCGCAAAATTAGCTTTTACAATCTCCCACACCAATACGCAAATATACTGTATAATGCGGAACCCTCTTTTCCCATACGCGATATCCCTGGATATGCTGTAATTCATAAACTTACAGATAAAAGCATACATTGCCAAAGATATTGCCAAGCCGAACAGAACAATTTCTGTTGTCACCGCCCCATTAAAAATGATCCAAACAAGAAAAAATAAGAAAAACATACAAATGCGCCTCTCCGTTATAAAACCGTATCATGACAGCAACAAACACCCGCCCGGCGAGTGTTTGCAGATGCTTCTATCCACTTAACATACTTTCTGTAACTTCTTTTCCAGCTCTTCTTTCGACATTGCCCCCACGCTGACATCCACCGCCTGCCCATCCTTAAAAATAATAAAAGTAGGAATCGACATAACGCGGTACCTTTGCGCGATTTCCATTTCATCGTCAATATTGAGCTTTCCAACCTTTACTTTGCCCTCATAGCTTCCCGCCAGGCTCTCCACGATCGGAGCCATCATCTTGCAAGGGCCGCACCAGTCCGCAAAAAAATCTACCAATACCGGCAGTTCCGATTTCAGCACTTCCGCCTCAAAATTCGCCGATGTAAACTTGTATTCCATAATTCATACCTCTCTTTCTGCTTGCCGCTTTTCAGCGCCGTTTCACAATAATATATTTATAAATTGGATTTCCCATGGAAGAAAATCTTTCCTCGTATTCCGTCATAATATTGCCCTTTTTCATGTCCTCGTCGCGATGCAGGTCATAGCTGACCTTTTGCGCCTCCCAGCCTGCCGGTTCCAGCTCCCCTAAGGCAAACTGGAACAGATCCTTATTGTCCGTTTTGAACTCGATCTGTCCGCTTTCTTTCAATATTCCAGCATACCGGGCAAGAAACTCCCTGGAAGGAAGCCTCCGTTTTGCATGCCTGTCTTTTGGCCAGGGATCTGAAAAATTCAGATAAATCCTGTCCACTTCTCCTTCCCCGAATACACTTCCTATCGCTTCCGCATCCATTCTGACAAACCGGACATTGGAAAGAGGTTTCTCTTCCCTTTCCATCTTTTGGATCGCTCTGAGCAATACGCTGGAATATTTTTCGATTCCCACATAATTAACCAAAGGAAACGCTTTTGCCATATCCATCAGAAACCGGCCTTTTCCCATTCCTATTTCAATGTGTATAGGATTATTATTCCCAAAAATCTTCTGCCAATTCCCTTTCCCTGCCTCCGGATTATGGACTACGAACACGCTTTCCCCTATGATTTCCCTGGATCCTGATATATTCCTTAACCGCATCCCTTCCGCTCCTTTTCTTCCATCTTGCCTATTTTACACCTTTTATGCAGAAAAGAAAAGAGTTGGTTTTCCTAAAGAAATAGTGTATGATATATTATGCTTTTATGTTGCTGTTTATTTTTTCATTTTATTCGGAGTATTACAATAATGAAATTATCCCTTTCTTTCTATAAATTCAAGAACAAACTGAAATTCTTAGCACTTTCTTTATGTCTGCCCCTTTTCATTTTTTATGCAGGCTCCATGTCCGCCCAGGCTTCCGAGCCGGAAGAACTGGCAGAAGCTATGGAAAACAGGAAGTTGCTGCCCATCCAGTCCAACGAAATCGAAAACTGGCCGACCGGCCCTGCCGTCGGCGCCCAATCGGCGATTGTTGTGGAAGCCAACACCGGCGTTATCCTCTACAGCAAAAATATCCATGAAAAATTATATCCGGCAAGTACCACAAAAATTCTTACCGCTTTGATTGCTGCGGAAAATTCCACGCTGGATGAAATGGTTACTTTTTCTACTGATGCTGTATTTTCCATCGAACGAGGAAGCTCTAACATGGGGATTGATGTGGGGGAATCCCTTCCTATGGAGGAGTGCCTTTACGGCATCCTCTTAGTATCAGCCAATGAAGTTTCCAATGCGGTCGCGGAACATGTCGGCGGCAGCATGGACGAATTTGCCCGGCTTATGAACGAAAAAGCACGGGAACTGGGATGCGTGGATTCCCATTTTGCCAACGCCCATGGCCTCCATAACGATGACCACTATACTTCTGCCTATGATCTTTCCGTTATCGCAAGGAAGTTTTTCCAGAATGAGCTGCTTACGAAAATCTCAGGAACGCCCACCCACCATTTTGAAGCTACCGAAACCCAGCCGGACGACTTTATACTCAGCACCCACAATAAATTAGTGACTCATGAATATTCCTACGAAGGGTTAATAGGGGGAAAGACAGGTTATACGAACACGGCACGGCAGACTCTTGTCACCTGCGCGGAACGAAACGGGATGAAACTGATCTGCGTCGTTATGAAGGATGAATCGCCCTATCAGTTTACCGATACGATAGATTTGCTTAATTATGGATTTAATAACTTTGAAATTGTAAATGTTTCGGAAAATGAAACAAAATTTAATATTAATAATGCGGATTTTTTCCAGTCCAACAACGATATTTTCGGCAGCTCCAAGCCTATTCTTTCTTTAAATAAAAGCAGCTATCTTATATTGCCTAAAACAGCTGTTTTTAAAGATACCATATCTTCCATATCGTATGATACGGAAGATGAAAACCAGATTGCCCGCATTGACTATACTTATAATGGTGTATATGTAGGAAACGCCTCCGTGGATATTTCCACAGAAGCGGTTTCTTTCTACGATTTCGATTCTCCCACGAACGATATACAAGAGGAAGAAGAAAATACCGATGGGAATATTATTTTTGTTAATATCAAAAAACTGCTCCTCTTTGTCCTGATCGGTGCAGGAATACTGATTCTGCTGTTTATTACCAAATCTCTTATCCAGAACTACAGCTTTTCCAAACGTAGCCGAAATAGATTATTCGAAAAGCGCCGCCGGAAAAAATGGCTGAAAAGAAGAGGGCCGAATTTCAGGAAATAACAACCTATTATTTTGATTTGTTTCTTTTTTCTTTTAATGCATCCATTTCCTCTTCCGAAATAAATTTTAAAGTTTTAATTGCAAACATTTTTTGGTTTTCCGATTTCCTTATTCTTACCTTCGCCTTTATATAACCATGTTTATCACAATAACCCGCACTGTAATAATATTTTCCATTTGCGGAAAACCATCTCATTTTTCGCTTTACATTTTTCCTGCAAATATAACACTTAATGCTCATGACTTCCCTGTTGGAAAGAATCTCTTCTCTGCTGTCAAATTCCCTTGTAATGTATTTCATATAATTGTCAAAAATTATTTTTACTTCTTCTTTCTTTGATTTTGGGGCAGTAAATACATCAAAAGAATAATTTTTCAATACCGGCTCTTCAATCCTTGATAAAACTTTCGCCGTATAATAGGCATCGCTGAATGCTCGGTGAAAAGGAATGTCTTTTTCAATCTGAAGAACATCCACTGCATGTTCCAAAGCCCTTCTCGTTTTTCGGTCTTCAAATCCTATACTGAATAATTTCTGCACGTCATAAAATGGAATCGGCCCGTCGGCCAGAAGAGGCATATGGTAAAAGCGCATATTTCTCTGCAGTTCCGTCAAGTCAAGAGGCCCCCAGGTGCAGAAAATATAATCTTCCCCGCACCATTTTAAAAATTCCTCCATCACCTCAGGAAAGTAGTCTTCATTTTCCAGTTCTTCCATTTTAATGTGAATCAGTTTTTTAGTAAAATCATGCATCTCATGATAAATTCTCGGCTTAACCAAACGATTGAATCTGCCCTTCAACCGAAAATCTTCATCCATTTTGACAGCGCCTATCTCTATGATTTCAAAAGGAATTTCTTTTACTTCCTTTTCTTTTCCGTTACTGCTTTGGTTCCATTCCAGATCGAATACAATATAATCCATTTATCATCTCTCCCCCCATTGCTTCCGCTTCCTTCTTCTCATGGGTTACTAAAATAACAGTCTTTCCTTCGCTTCTTTCTTTTACATAATCTATCATTCTCATTTTATTTTCATCGTCCAATCCATCGAAAGGCTCATCCAATATTAAAAGATCAAAGGGAACGATCAACGCCCTTACCAGCGCCACTCTCTTTCTCATCCCTCCTGACAGGTTTTTGGCTGGAACCAGTTCCTCTCCTTTTAGCCCTGCCCTCTCCAATTCTTCATATATCCGGCTTTCCTGAACTTTTCCGCTGCATACCAGACGTATATTTGATACCGGGCTGAGATTGCCGCATAATCTGTCCTCTTGGAAAACCATGCTTATTCTTTTCTTTTCCAAGCCTTCAATCCGCCCTTCGTCCAACTTTTCCAAACCGGCCATTATCCTTAGCAAAGTCGATTTCCCCCAGCCGGAAGGAGCCATAAGGGAAGTGACACGGCCTTCCTTTATCCGGGCAGAAAAATTTGATATTACTTCTTTTTTGCCAAATCTTTTCGATAAATGGTTAATTATGATATCCATATCTTACTCCACTTTTATCACTCTATCTATAATAAAGAGAAATATTTTTTCAAAACCTATGCTAAAAAGGATAATGGCAAGCGTCCATGCGAATAAATCCGGTGTCTGAAGATATATTTTTGCTTCATAAAGCCTTTCCCCGATCGAACCAGCAGGAATACCTATCACTTCTGCCGCAACTCCCGCTTTCCAGCATAAGCCAAGGGAAATGGAACAGGCAGCCCGTAAATAAGGCATAGTTTCCGACAAATAAATATACCATATCCGTTTTCCCAGGGGAACCTTGAAAACATCAGCCATTTCCAGAAGATCCTGATTTGTATTTTCTATTCCATATAGTACATTTGTATAAATAACAGGTAAAGCGATCAAAAAGGAAATAATGAAAGATAAATTACGAGAAGGTACCCATATTAGGATTAATATGATAAAAGATGCGACCGGGGCCGCCTTTATGGCAGCCATCAAAGGCGCCGCCAGTTCTTTTATAAAAGGATGGAAGGATCCGATCCAGGCAAGAACAACGCCTGTAAAAAAAGCCGTTAAAAAACCACTGGCAATCCTGCATACGGTAAATAATACCGATGACCAGAAATCCCTTTCTTCTGCCATTCCAAAAAGTTTTCCTATGACAGTGACAGGAGATACGAGCAGTATCTCCTGGCCTATCGCACGGGCAGTTATTTCCCAAACAAACAACCATATAAGGACTGCCCATATTTTTATTTTTTTATCGCTACCTGATATAGTAGAATTCATCTTCCGGAACGCTTCCTCCTACGGATTTCGGATTCTGTCCTGCTAAAACATTCAAATAACCGGACAATTTATCTCTCATTTCCTCTCCCTCGATAAAAACAATATTACAGTAAGGCAATGCTTTTTGGGCCACGTCAGCCGAAATGATATTATATTCTTCAATGAGAGCGGATGCTTCTTCTATATGCTGGTTCACATATTCCACGGATTCTTTATAGGCATCCATAAACCTTCTTACTGCTTCTGTATTCTCTTCTATAAATTCTTTTCTTCCAACGATGACTCCTGTGATCATCGCGCTCCCATTTTCTTCTTCCTGAAGCTTGTCCCACTCTTTCGTCAGATCAAGGGCAATCCTGATCTTTTCATTTTTTGCCTGTGCGGCGGCCACAAAAGGCTGCGGCAACAGGGCGACAGCACTGCTTTCGGAACCTTCCGGCGAAAATCCTGCCAAAGCCGATACACATTCCGAATGTTCCGATTTCCATTCTATCGTAAGATCTTTTTCGCTGTCTATGCCATTAGCCGAAAGAATATACTGAAGTCCATATTCCGGCGTAGCGCCTTTTCCGCTGGCATAAATCGTCCTTCCTTTCAAATCCTCCGCCGATTGAACAGAACCATCCATATCCACGATATATAGAACACCCAATGTATTCACCGCCAATACTTGTATCTGCCCTTCCGTATTATGATAGAGTACGGAAGCCAGATTCGCGGGAATAGCGGCGATATCCGTTTCTCCTTGCAAGAGCTTCGGCATGACTTCATCCACGGAAGCCGCTATCGTAAACTGATAACCGCTGCCGTTTTGGATATTTCCTTCCGACTCTTTCATTAATTTTACCATCCCCATCGCCGTAGGCCCTTTCAGAGCGGTAATGCGGATACCAGCTGTTTCTTCCTTTTTACTTCCGCATCCGGCCATAAAAAGAAGGAAAATGGCCAATCCTAAAAATGAGATATAAAATCTTTTTCTATTATCTTTCATCATTATAAATCATCCCAATCTCTTTTTAATTTGCATTCTACTGCCGATTTGATCAAATGCACCGTTCCTTCGATCCCAAACTCGCTGCTGTCAATCAGCATATCCTTTCCTTCTTTTTGGTCCCAATTATTATCTGTAAAATACTCATAATAATTCCTTCTCGTCTTGTCCATATGACGAATGGCCCGTTCGGCCTCTTCTTTTGTAAAACCATATCTTTCCATCACTGTCTCCAGGCGGGTACTGTAAGGAGCGTAAATAAAGACTTTAAGAACTTCATGCCGGTTTCTTAATACGTAATCCGCTCCTCTGCCGACGATTACGCAAGATTCACCTCTTTTTACGATGGAACGGATTATTTCTGCCTGCGCCCTATATATCTTATCGTTAGGATTTTCTTGTATAAAATCAAATCCCCCTTTAAATTTCAAGATCCTTCCCACCAGTTTTTCATCCGCATTGCCGGCCACTTTCCAATCCATTCCGCTTTCCTTTGCCGCCATTTCAATCAGATTCCTGTCATAGCATTTGATTCCAAGCTCGTTCGCCAGTCCTTCTCCGATCCGCCGCCCGTTACTGCCAAAGCTTCTTCCTATCGTAACCACTATTTGTCTTTCCATATCGTTTTCCATCCTTTCCGGCCCGCAAATTGGATACAAACATATGCTTGCTATTTACAGAATCATACCATATTCTTCTTGTTTTGTCTTTATATTCTCCTACTTTTCCCAAAAAACCTTTCGACTAAACTTACATGTTTTTACACGAACTATTGCAAAAGATTCTACCTCGACGGCATTTCAAATCCTTCCAGCGCCCGGTTCAGAAAATCGTTGAAAGGCTTCATGGCCTGAAACAGCCTTACAGCCTCCGCCAAAAACAGATCTCCGTCAGCAACGACATCATCCATGACCGAATATTCCAAATACCAGCTCTTCAACTTTAAAAACTCTGCTTGCGGATGCTCTCTGTCATAACCGACAGGCACATTTTTCAAAGCCGTTCCTTGTACAGTAAAATCTTTCTGAAAATCCGGGGCATGAAGAATTTTCTCCCACTCTCCTCCATTCGCCGCAATATAGTCCCGGATCATGGAGGTGGCATCTTTAAACATATCTGCAAACAATCCCCCTCCAAGAAAGGATTGTCCGCCTGGTTTGATCATCAGATAATATCCAACTGGCACAGGTAGTTTTCCTTTTGGCCCGATATGCGCCCGGAATGCCGGATTATAAGGAGATTTGTCATGACTGAACCTAGTATCCCTCACCAACTTGAAAGTCAGCTCCTTTGCCTCTCTGTGCAGGATGCTGCTATCAAATTTCCCGATCTGAAAGATCAATTCCTGCACCAGCGCTTCAAACTGGGCATTTGCTTCTTTATATTCCCCCTTGTGGGCATGATACCATTCCCTGTTATTATTTTCGTTTAAGTTTGTCAAATAATTTAATATTAATCTCGTATCCATATACTTCTCCTTTTTTCCTTTTTATTAACGGTATTGATATTTTTTACCCGTTTCTGATGACAGAAAAAGAACTTCCATTTAAAAATTCTTGAATAAACTGTTTCAGATTTTCCGATGATTGATATGTCTTACAAAAAGAAAATTTTTGTGATAAGTCATCCGTCTCTTCCATAGCTTCTTTGACATCCAGTATAATTTGAGCGGGTACCGCCGTATGGAAATAGAGCTGCGAAGGATGAATTCTATGGTTTTGGATCGCATAGTTCACTCTTTCCATACAGCGGCACTTTCCTTTTCCATATTCTCCGCAATATTCTGTCAGAAAATCTGCCATCTTTTTTCGAATTCTCGACAAACGCTGGCGATAGGCCTCTGGCGTGATGCCCAGAATATCACCGGCAATCCGGCTGTCTACCTTAAACATAGTTCCAAGAATGAAAATACATCTGCTTTCCGTATCCAGGCACTGCAACATTACATTAGTACATGACATCTTTAGTTCTTCTGCTAAAATTGCCCGTTCCACATTCTGCGTCATATCCGGTACATCTTCTATCCTGGCATTTTGGATATCATCTCCGTAAAATTCAAAGCTTAAAGGAAACTGGGCGAACATATGCTTTTTATAGTCCTTCAAATGGTTTACCGCAATACGGAATACCCAGGTGGAAAACGAACTCTCTCCTTTAAATGATGACAAATGTGTCATAACCTTTAATAAAATATCCTGGGATGCATCTTCTGCGTCCGGGAAAGTTCCCAACATACGCAGAGACAAATTAAATACCAGATCCTGCACGCTGAGCATCACAGTTTCTAACGATGCCTTATCTCCGGCAGTAGCTTTTTTAATCAAATCCAGTAATTCTTCATTTGTGAATGAATTCATGATTCCTCTTTCCTGAAGTGCGAATTGTATTTGATACGGAAAGCTATAAGGAATCTGTTTATTCCTGATAACAAACTCTGCTGCACTCCCTGTCAGAATTTTTCCCGTATATTTTATTAGACAATATTTTTTTCTCTTTGTGACATGATTTTTGAAACTCATTGCATATTATTGTCTATCTTATCCAAGTTTTGATGCTAATTGATGCTAAAATGAAGAAAGTCGAAAACCTGCTAAAACCAGGTTTTCGACTATATTCCCAGCGTTCCCGAGGTGACTCGAACACCCGACCTACCGCTTAGGAGGCGGTCGCTCTATCCATCTGAGCTACGGAAACGTGTATTTCTACCGAAGAGTATTCTATCATAAATTGAAGACAATATCAACCGCATTTTGATAAAATACTCTTACAAAAATCAAACTCCTTCTGGAAAGTTAATATACCCCTGCATCCATATAGATCCCTTGAATCTGCGTCCTGCCAAAGGTTCTCCATACAAATCTTTTTCATTAATACATATATTAAACACTAAATCATTGCAGCTGACAGTCATTTGATATACTTCTTCGGAAGTCATTTTATTTATTACTTTATTACAATCCAATATTTCTCCTAATATGGAATAATGATCACATTCCACTCCATAAGGCATAAAATAAGTATCCACTAAAGTAAAAACATCTTCCTTCTGGATTTTCTTTGATATGACAGTATAAGTATCCATATCTTCCAGCGTCAGACTTTCAATGGCTTCCTCATCCCCTTTTCTTGCTGCTGCAATTAATGAATTTCTATTATTCGATGCTTTTTTTATCCTCTTTTTATCCTTTTCATTTTTAATAATAGGCATCATTATTTTGCCCTGCAAAGAAAGTGCGGATAAAGTAACCGTTGTTCCTATAACCGGAAGTTTTTTACTGTTATGCGCTTTTATATACGGAATCATATTCTGCAAATAAAAAATAAGAGAGACGCCAACTTTAATATCATCACATATACCGGCATATGATTCTGTACCTGCATGGCGTTCTACAGATACATCTTCTTCCGAACTGATTTCAGTTCCCTTTAAATAAGGATAATAATAATCGAATGAAAACTTATCCTCAGAATCAAATTCCCCACAAACTGCTATACCAATATTTTCAGCAAAATCTTTACAAAATTCCGCTATTATTATGTCATCCTCTTTTGAAGTATATGCTCTTTCATCTGCATTTACAATAATATCCGTAATCAGATTCTGCAATTCCTTCCTGTTTTTCAGTTTGCTAAATCCTATTGCCCTCATATATCTATGCAAAGATTTCACCTCTTTTCAAAAGCATATTTCTTCCTAAAAACCTTATTTTATAACTTCCTGGCCTCCCATATATGGACGAAGCACTTCGGGAATTCGGATGGATCCGTCTTCATTCAAATTATTTTCCAGAAACGCAATAAGCATTCTTGGAGGAGCTACTACCGTATTATTTAATGTATGAGCAAAATATTTACCCTTTTCGCCGTTTACACGTATTTTTAATCTTCTTGCCTGTGCATCACCCAGATTAGAACAGCTTCCAACTTCAAAATATTTTTTCTGCCTTGGAGACCAAGCTTCCACATCATAGGATTTCACTTTCAAATCAGCCAGATCGCCGGAACAACATTCGATCGTCCTGACAGGAATATCCATGGAGCGGAATAAATCTACCGTATTCTGCCATAATTTTTCAAACCATATAGGAGATTCCTCTGGTTTACAAACTACTATCATTTCCTGTTTTTCAAACTGGTGAATACGATATACTCCTCTTTCCTCTAATCCATGCGCTCCTTTTTCTTTCCTGAAACAAGGAGAATAACTGGTAAGAGTTTTCGGAAGTTCTTCTTCCTGAAGAATCGTATCAATAAACTTTCCAATCATCGAATGTTCCGAAGTACCAATTAAATATAAATCCTCCCCTTCGATTTTATACATCATTGCATCCATTTCCGCAAAACTCATAACACCAGTGACAACATTGCTTCGAATCATAAAAGGAGGCACACAATAAGTAAATCCTCTTTGAATCATAAAATCCCTGGCATAGGAAATTACTGCGGAATGAAGTCTGGCAATGTCGCCCATTAAATAATAAAATCCATTGCCGGCAACTTTTCTTGCGCTGTCCAAATCAATACCATTTAATTTTTCCATAATCTCTGTATGATAAGGTATTTCAAAATCAGGAACGATAGGATCTCCATATTTTTTAATTTCTACATTTTCCGTATCATCTTTTCCTATTGGAACAGTAGGATCGATTATATTCGGAATTACCATCATAATTTTATTAATTTCTTCTTCCAGCTGTTTTTCCTTTTCTTCTAATTCAGCCAATCTTTTAGCCCCTGCTGCAACTTCCGCTTTCTTTGCTTCCGCTTCTTCTTTCTTTTTCTGAGCCATAAGAGCGCCGATTTCCTTAGAAATCTTATTTCTATTTGCACGCAGGTCATCCGCTTCCTGCTTTGCTTTCCTGCTTTCTGCATCCAATTCAATTACTTTATCTACTAATTCCAGTTTGTTATCCTGAAATTTCTTTTTTATATTCTCTTTTACTATCTCTGGATTTTCTCTTAAAAATTTAATATCAATCACGATTATTTTCCTCCTATATCGTTAAATGCTTTCTATTACTTTTTCTATAAAAATATTTTCTTCTGTCAGAAGATCTTTTACAAAATCATGTTGGACTCTGTTTCCCATCTTATCATATATGATTTTTATAAAAGGCCTGTCCGGATTATTTTTATTTTGCCTTAAAACAATTCCTATTTCTCCTTCATTCGTAAGAATATAAGAACCGGCGGGATATACCGCTGTAAACTCAAGAAATACATCCACTATCGAACTTTCATATAAAATACCTTTATTCCTTTTTAAATATTGGATTGCTTCATAAACCTTTAAACGATTATGACCTATGCCGCATATCATTTCATCAAATTGTTCGCATATATTTACAATTTTTACTTCTATGGGTATATGCACGGATTTCAAAGGATATCCTGAACCATCCATATTCTGGTGGTGATATAAAATAATATCTTTGCTTAAGTCAGATATCCATGTTTCATCTTTCAATGCTGAATATCCATAAATAGGATGTTTTTTATATTCCGCTAGTTCAGCTTCTGAAAATTCTTCTATACTTCTATTTGTATAGTTGACCGTAATATATCTTAATCCTAAATCGTGAAGAAGGCAGCCTACTCCAATGTCATGTATTTTACTCTGGGGAATTTTCATTTTAAGACTCACAAGGATTGCTAATGAACATATGTTAATCGAATGCTCATAAATATCAGAACTTCTTTCTTTGATATCATAAATTCTTTCGATTACTTCTTCTTCCTTTAAAAGATTATCAATAATATTATCTGCGGTTTTACTTAACTCCACTAATTCTTTGCTGTGTCTGTAAGTATGCTTTTCTATAATATCTTTTACTTTGTCTTTGAAATTTTTCCCGGTTTCATCTTTTAATATTTTAACTTCTTCTGTATCTATTTTATCCTCAACAACAACTTCTTTAATGCCAAGCTCCTTCAACTTATCAATGTATTCTTTTCTCAGTTTTGTTCCTTCGGACAATAATACTGTATAATCAGAAGTCATAACCATTTTCGCAAGTATTTCTCCCCCGTTCAATTCGGTAATTTTTTGTATTCTCATATTAATTTCCCCTGTTTTATCTTATACTAAGAATCAATTCCCAACGCCATATTCAAAGCTTGTTTTTCTTCTTCGCCTAATGAAATGCTGCATTGTCCATTTTTTACCTCTTTAGAATAAGAATAGCACCCCTCTGTGCTGTGAACAGAATTAATAATAAATCCATCATCATTTTCATTCAAGAGTACAAGACTAAAACTAAGCTGACCTCCCATTTGCTTAAAAGCATCATATTTGACAATACCAAATTTTTGAAAGGATAATTCGTGTTTTTTGAATAATTCCCTTATATCATTCTTATTTTTTTCTATAGATATTTTCATAAATTTATTGTCTTCATATAAACCTATAATATCCTGTTCTAGACTTTTTGCATCCTTTCCTTGCATGAAGACTGAATATTTCTTTTTTAACTTCGACAATTTCACCATTTGTATAATAATTAATAGGAAAGATATCAATATTACTGCTGTCATTCCTATTAATATGTATCCAATATCAATACCGCCTAAACCAATATAATTAAATATCTGACTATTCACATTTTCCTCCTGATGTATTTATATATGATAAGTTAATCATATCATTTTTTATTGTGTAAGTTTATCGGTTATTTTTTCCAAATCATCGTGATTATAAAATTCTATTTCAATTTTTCCTATACCGTCTCCTTTTGATATAATTTCAACTTTTGTACTTAAAGCTTGTTTCAATTTTTCCTCTATATCTCGATATATAATTTCCAAGCTCTTATCTTTTTTTACTTCCTTTTTTTCTTTTATTGGTTTATTAATATCTTTTACTAATTTTTCTACATCCCTTACACTAAGTTTTTCATCAAATATTTTTTGCGCTATTGCATATTGCTGTTCTTTATCTTCAATAGAAATAAGGGCTCTGGCATGACCTGTCGTTATCATATCATCTATGATCATTTGCTGTACTTCATCACAAAGTTTTAGAAGCCTCATAGAATTTGTTACCGCTGTCCTGCTCTTGGAAACTCTTTCAGCCACTTCATCCTGCTTTAAATCAAATTCTGTAAGAAGTCTTTTATATGCCATAGCTTCTTCAATAGGATTTAAATTTTCACGTTGAATGTTTTCTATTAATGAAATTTCAACAATTTCCTGTTCTGTCAGATCCCTTACAATAACAGGAACTTCTTTTAAACCTGCTATTTTAGCAGCACGCCATCTTCTCTCACCAGCTACAATTTCAAAATAAGTTTTTCGATCCTGCACCAGAATTGGCTGTAATAAGCCAAATTGTTTAATAGATTCTGCCAGCTCAATCAAGGAATCCTCATCAAAATTTTTTCTTGGCTGTTCCCTGTTAGGTTCCACCATTGTTATTTTAACTGTTCTTTCAGATTCTTTATTTTGTTCGCTGCTAACTTTTTCTTTCTTTATTTTTTCTTCTTTTGTTTCAACTGTATTTGGTATTAATGCATCAAGCCCTTTCCCCAATCCTTTTCCTAATCCTCGTGCCGCCATACTTTTTCCTTTCTGCTCCAAAACTATTTATTAATAATTTCTTCTGCTAACATCATATAAGCTTCCGCTCCTGCCGATTTTGGATCATATATATTGATTGGCATTCCATAACTTGGAGCTTCCGCTAAACGAATATTTCTCGGTATGAGAGTCTTATATATATTTTGATTCAAATGGCTTTTTACATTTTCTACTACTTGCAAGGAAAGGTTTGTCCTAGAATCATACATAGTAAATACAATTCCTTCCATATCTAATTTTGGATTTAATCTTTCCTTTACTAAATTTACCGTATGTATTAACTGGCTCAATCCTTCCAAAGCATAATACTCACACTGAATAGGTACTAATACAGAATCCGCAGTCGTCATTGAATTAATTGTCAACAGATTGAGAGAAGGCGGACAATCTATAATAATATAATCGTATTGATCTTTTACCCAATCTACTTCATTTTTTAATATAAATTCCTTTTTTTCTACTCCTATCAATTCAATTTCTGTCGCTGCCAAATTTACATTGGATGGTATTAAAGATACTCCTTCTATAACATTTTTAATAATGCATTCCTCTATGGAACACTCTCCTAAAAATAATTCATATATTGTATTATCTAAATTATTTTTATCTACTCCAAATCCGCTTGTCGTATTTCCTTGTGGATCTGTATCAATTACCAATACTTTTTTGTTTTTTGCTGCCAAAGCAGAAGATAAATTAATCGATGTAGTTGTCTTTCCTACACCGCCTTTCTGATTTGCCACCGCAATAGCTTTACCCATATATTAATTCCTCCATTTTTTGTACTTTTAAAATTATAGCACTAAACATATATATAAATCCATACATATTTTATTAAAATATTTTTGTCATTTATTCACATAATATGTTAATATTTTTTTATAAAAATGTATGTTTCACGCATTATTCTATTATTTTATCTAGCAATAAAATGTTTCACATTTTCTATTACAATATATTGGGTCTATTTGTTTCACGTGAAACATTATATAGTATTTTAATAAAAAACAAATTCTATGTTTCACGTGAAACATAGAATCTATCATACAATATATCAGTATAACTTTATTAAATTATTTTTTATAGCAAAAACAGCTGCTTGTGTTCTATCATTTACTTCTATTTTTTTAAAAATATTAGATATATGATTTTTTACTGTTCTTTCGCTAATATTCAAAATAATAGCAATTTCCTTGTTAAACATACCATTAGCTACTTGGATTAAAACTTCCAGTTCTCTTTTCGTTAAACTATCAATTTTTTCTTTATCAAGATCTCTATTAGCTAGTCGATAATTCAATGAAGGAATTAAACTCGCTTGTATATAACTTTCTCCATTATAAATAGAAAAAATTGCTTTTTTTAATTCAGCAGATTCCGAATCTTTTAAAATATAGCCATCTACTCCTATATCCACAGCTTTTAATAAATACTCTACTTCATTATGAACAGTAAGAATTAAAACCTTAACATTTATATCATTATTTTTTATTTCTTCTAATACTTCTATTCCATTTTTATTAGGCATATTTATGTCTAATAATAAAACATCCGGTCTCACAGTTTTTAAACATTCTAAACACTCTATGCCATCTGCGGCCTCAGCAATAACCTTAATACTTCCATCAAATTCTAAAAGCTGTCTAACCCCTTCTCTCATCAAAACATGATCATCCACTATCATTACTTTAATACTCATGTTCGTTTTTCTCCCTAAGTTAATCTAGCAATGGAACTATAATTTTAATAGTAGTTCCGTGATCAGGTTTAGAATCAATTTCCATGCTTCCCAATAAAAGTTCAACTCTTTCTTTTAGAATAGAAAGCCCAAAATGACTATCCTTCGAAAATAATATATCCTTACTGTCAAAACTTATACCATTATCCGAGACGACAATTAAACAATTATCATCATCATTTTTCCTAATTTCGAAAAAAATTCTAGTACCCTTCGAATGTTTGATTGCATTATTCAAACACTCCTCTACTATTCGGAATATAGTCATTAATATTAAAGAATTATTACAATTTATATTTTCAATATTATAATCAATACTTATTTTTGACGTTTCAGATAATTTTTCAATTAATCTTTCAAAAGATTCCTTCATACCCAAATCATCAAATGTCATAGGATGCAAATCAAATATGGTATTTCTAATTTCCTGTATAACAGAGCGTAATTTTTTATTTACAATCTCAAGTTCAAGTTTTGCCCTTATCGGATCTTTATCAATATACAAAGAACTTAATTCTATCTTATGCGTTAAATGCGTCAAATTCTGCAAAGAGGTATCATGCAGATCCCTCGCAATACGATGTCTTTCTTTTTCCTGAATATCCAATATTTGAAGATGTTTATTAATAACTTCCTTCCCAAAACTGCCTTTTAAATCTATCGTCTTTTCTTCATTATTTGAGGCAGACTCATTTGAAGAAATAGCCTTTTTTGACAAAAGATACCCTTCAAAAAGTTTTAAAAGGGCGCTTAATGTATTTATTCTTGAATCGATAATATATAAATACTTATTATATATTTGATATTCATTATCATTACTATTATCACATAATTCTATTTTTTCTAAAAGAGATTCTTTTTCCAAAAGAAAACTCTTATATATCTCTATTAGGCTTTCATATAATTCATCCGACATGATACAACCTCATAAAAAACATATCAACACAAATTAAATTATACCATATCAAAAAAATATTTTCATTATCTTTTACACTAAAAAAAGTTAAAAAATAGAATTACTTAATCGGCTCTTTAGAAGGGAGGCCCGCCTTTCTTGGAAATTTTAATGGTGTCTTTTTTACTTTATTAATAACAAGAAAGTTTCTATATATTTCTGAAGAAGGAAGAAAAAAATCTGTTTGTTTTTCCACTTTTCCCCCTAATACAGAAATAGCCTTTTCTGCATAAAAAAGTTCATCTTTTAATTTTTCCGATTTATAACAGATAAACTTTCCTTCTTCTTTTACAAAAGGAATACAGTATTCTGAAAGAGTGGAAAGATTCGCTACAGCTCTGGAAACACATAAATCAAATTTCTCTCTCATTTCATTTTCTCTTGCATAATCTTCTGCCCTTCCATGAATCACAGAAATATTTTTCAGTTCAAGCTTATTAATAACTTCTTCAAGAAATCGAACTCTTTTTTTTAAAGAATCCAGCAAAACAATAGAAAGGCCGGGAAAAACAATTTTTATTGGAATACCAGGAAAACCGGCTCCTGTCCCGACATCAATTATAGAAATACTCTTTGTTCCATGTAAATTAATATCATATACTTTTACAAGCGACAAACTATCGATAAAATGTTTTTTTAAAACTTCATCAAAATTTGTAATTGCCGTCAAATTCATAAAAGAATTCCACTCTATAAGAATTTCATAATACTGCATAAATTGGTGCAGCTGCTCTTCTTCCAAATGAATACCTAGCTCATCCAAATCTTTCTTAAACTGATCTAAATGAAAACTCTTTAAATTATCCAATCCAACCCTCCATCTTAATGATCTTTTTTCAACTGTTCCAAATAAATAAGTAAAACAGAAATATCCGCCGGAGAAACGCCGGATATACGGGAAGCCTGCCCGATCGAAACTGGCTTTCTGTCAATCAATTTCTGCCTCGCTTCCAACCGAAGGCTTTTTACATCATAATAATCCAAATCCTCAGGTATTTTCTTATTTTCCATTTTTTTAAATTGAGCAACTTGTTTTAACTGTCTGGAAATATAGCCCTCATACTTTATTTCTATTTCTACCTGTTCTATCACATCTTCAGGCAAAGGCAGCCGGTCAACATCTATTTCAGATAAAATATCATAAGACAATTCGGGGCGACACATCAATTCCGCCATGCTTGTTGCTGTTTTCAATTCCGAACTTCCCTTTGAAGAAAGAAACTCCTGTACATTTTTAGAACCTCCTATTACAAAGTTCTTTAAACGTTCCTTTTCTCTGTCTATTCTTTCTTTTTTTAATAAGATTGCCTGATAATCTTCTTCGGAAATAAGCCCTGCCCGATATCCTTTTTCCCTCAGGCGCAAATCCGCATTATCCTGGCGGAGCAAAAGACGGTATTCTGCCCTGGATGTCATCATACGATAAGGTTCAAAATTATCTTTTGTCACAAGATCATCAATAAGGACTCCTATATAGGCTTCTGAACGATCCAATATAATCTGATCTTTTCCTTTTATCAAAAGAGCTGCATTTATTCCTGCAATCAATCCCTGTGCCGCAGCCTCCTCATAACCGCTGCTTCCATTCAGCTGTCCTGCACTGAAAAGCCCGCTTATTTCCTTAAATTCCAAAGTCGGATATAATTGCTTCGCACTAATACAATCATATTCTATGGCATATGCATTTCTTACAATTTTACAATTTTCAAGTCCCGGTACTGTTCGATACATAGCAAGCTGAACATCTTCAGGAAGCGAAGAAGACATTCCTCCAACATACATTTCATTTGTATAGAGCCCTTCCGGTTCAATAAAAACCTGATGCCTTTCTTTATCGGCAAACTTTACTACCTTATCCTCTATCGAAGGACAATATCTCGGTCCTGTTCCTTCTATTATTCCTGCATAAATGGGAGAACGATCCAAATTATCCCTTATAATCCGATGCGTTTTTTCATTTGTATACGTAAGCCAGCAGGAAACCTGGTCAATCTGTACATCTTCCGAATTGGTAGAAAATGAAAAAGGAACTACCCTTTCATCTCCAAACTGTTCTTCCATCTTAGAAAAATCGATCGACCGCTTATCCATCCTGGCAGGAGTTCCTGTTTTGAACCTTCTAATCTCTATTCCAAGGGCCTTCAGGGAATCCGTCAGATAATTTGCCGCCTGCAATCCATTCGGTCCCGTATATGTAATAGCTTCTCCACAAAGACATCTCGCTTTCAAATATGTCCCGGTACATAAAATGACTGCCTTACATTCATAAACGGAACCGGTAAAAGTTTTTACTCCTGTAATTTTTTTATTTTCCGTTAATAATTCACAAACCTCCGCCTGTTTTATCGTAAGGTTATCCTGATTTTCCAACACTTTTCGCATTGCCCTGGAATATTCCGATTTATCCGCCTGGGCTCTGAGAGAATGAACTGCAGGTCCTTTTGACCGATTCAACATTTTTGACTGAATAAATGTTTGATCGATGACTTTCCCCATCTCTCCTCCAAGTGCATCCACTTCCCTTACCAGATGTCCTTTCGAAGAACCTCCTATATTCGGATTGCACGGCATTAAGGCAATACTGTCTATACTGACTGTAAAAATAACCGTTTCCATTCCAAGCCTTGCACAGGCAAGGGCAGCCTCGCATCCGGCATGACCGGCTCCTATTACACAAACATCCACTTTTTCTCTTGCTTTCATTTCCACAGCCATCAAAAACCCTTCCTAACCTCTATTTTCCCATACAGAATTTAGAGAAAATTTCATTTACCAGATCTTCACCAACTTCTTCCCCGATAATCTTACCCAAAGAAGCATAACTATTCATCAGATCAATCGAATAAAAATCCTCCGGCATATCGTTTTCAAGGCTTATCTTCACTTGAGACATACTTTCATATGCATCCATAAGAGCTTCTTTATGCCTTAAATTTGTTATTACTACTTCATTATCATAAGAAATATCGCCATGGAAAAACATATCTTTTATCATTTCTTCCAGGAGATCCATCCCTTTACTTTCTTTTACAGAAGTTCTGATCAACGGAAAGCCAGCTGGAAATCCCTCTGGAATTTTTAATAAAAGTTCATTCTTTACCATCTCTTCCGTTACACAAGGTTCCAGATCCGTCTTATTTAAAAGTATAATAAATTTTTTATCCGATATCATTTCTATAATATCATAATCGTTTTCATCCAAAGGAACAGAAGCATCGATTACATAAAGTATCAAATCCGCTTCATCCGCATATTTTCTTGCTTTTCCTACTCCGATTTCTTCCACTTTATCTTCTGTCTGCCGAATGCCCGCAGTATCTACCATATTCAAATGAATTCCATTCAAATAAATGCTTTCTTCCAGCACATCCCTCGTTGTTCCCGCAATATCCGTGACAATCGCTTTTTCCTCACCTATAAAAAGATTTAAAAAAGAAGACTTGCCCACATTCGGTTTTCCTACGATAACGGTACGAATTCCTTCTTTTACTATTTTTCCATTATCAAAAGAATCCATCCATTTTTTTAAAGAACTTAAAATATCATCCGTCTTTTCTGATAATTTTTCCCGGTATCCTTCCAGACTGATATGTTCCGGATCATCCAACGCAGATTCTATATAAGCTATTTCATAAAGGATATCATTTCTAAGTTTTTGGATAAGGTTAAAAACAGAGCCTCTCAATTGATCCACAGAATTTTTTAAAGCAAGTTTATTCTTGGAATGGATTATATCCATGACCGCTTCCGCTTTTGATAAATCAATTCTCCCATTCAAAAATGCCCTTTTCGTAAATTCCCCCGGTTCTGCAAGCCTGGCTCCGTTTCTTATAACAGTTTCCAATATTCTTTTTGCCATAAGAACGCCGCCATGGCAGTTAATTTCCACAGTGTCTTCCGCCGTATAACTATTCGGGGCTTTCATCAAGCTTACCATCACTTCATCTATAACATTTCTTTGCGGAATATCTCCATAATTACTTTTATCTACAATATAACCATAATGGATAGTGTGAGAAGAAAAATCACGGAAACAGGACCTTCCCGATTTTGATTCGTAAATTTTATCCACGATTTGAATTGCATCTTCGCCACTTATCCTGATTATAGCAATCCCGGAATCAACCATTCCTGTAGCCACCGCTGTAATTGTATCACTTTTCATATCAATAATAAACTCCCAAAAAATATCCATTTGATAAAACCCTTGAACTTCTGAAAATTCAAGGGTTTTATATGATTCACATATGTTTTCCGTACTTCTTTATTTTTTCAAATTAACAACCACCCTGCGGAACGGTTCTTCCCCTTCGCTATGAGTTGAAACGTATTTATCATTTTGCAAAGCAGAATGAATAATCCTTCTTTCATAAGGATTCATAGGCTCCAAAGAAACAGAACGTTTTGTCCTTTTCACTTTATATGCAATATTCTTTGCCAGGTTTTCCAAAGTTTCTTTCCTTCTCTGCCTATAGTTTTCCGTATCCACTTTTACACGGATATAATTTTCAGATTCCTTATTAATAACAAGAGAAACCAAATATTGCAAAGAATCCAGAGTCTGTCCTCTTTTTCCGATCAAAACTCCCATTTCATCCCCACTCAAGTCAATGTCCATATAATGATCTATCTCATCATATTTAATATCTATCGCAACAACAAGTCCCATCGCTGCAAAAACACTATCAAGGAAATCTTTCGCACTATCTTTGATAGAAGATTTTACTCTTGCTTTTATAATAGCAGGCTTAGCCCCTATTCCAAGAAAACCTGAAGAACCTTCTTCAACGACAATATAATCCAGTTTTTCACTTGTTACAAGCAGTTTCTGGCATGCTTCCGTAATCGCATCGCTTACTGTTTTTGCTGATACTTCCATATATTCCATCACAATACCCTCCCGTCAGTTTTTATTGTTCTTCTCATTATACTGCTTCACCATATTGGCCTTGGAAGCAAGGCTTCCTGCTTTTGCATTTCTATTATAGTATTCTGTCGATTTTTTAACAGCCAAGTCTTTTTCTTCCTGTGTCATGGAAGAAGCTTTCGAAGAAATAGTCCTCGTACTCATATTGGCATAATTATTGATTGTTTTTGGATTAATCCCTGATTTTTCAAGCTTCTTATTTCTTTTTTCCACATTCTTCTTAATCAGCTCATCCAAATCCATCTTATCAATATGTTTATTAATAATCACCTGCTGGATACTTCTTACGACAGATCCGGCGATCCAGTAAAGTCCCATACCTGCGGGAAGCGTATAACAGAAAATCGCGGACATAAGAGGCATCATATAATTCATTGTCTTCATGGAAGAAGCCATTGCATTATCCTGGGAATTATTATTTTCAGGCTGAGGCATAAGCTTCGTATTAATCCATTGGGTTACTGCGGATAAAACAGGAACAGCAATAGCCGCCGCCACCATAAGATAAGATCCGGTCGCAATAGCTTCCTTTACAATAAAGGAAGGGGAATTTCCTATATTCAGCCCTAAAAAATTATTATATCTTTCCAGTGTTTCCACCGTTGTACTGACATCTGCGGAAAGGGAAGGAAATTTTTCAGCGAGGCTGGTCCATTCCAACGTAGAGGCACGGTTCAGCACATCAATAAAAGTATTCCTTATATAATCCATATTGCCGCCTGTAAAAGCATCGTTGGCAAACTGTTTTGTGAACATGGCAGCATCTTTAAAAGTCTGTATAAATTCCACGCTGCCGGGCTGGGCGATCAGCTCGTCCACCAAAGGGAAAAAAGCATCTTTAATCTTTCCAACATAAGCGGGCATGGCGTATATAACACGATATAAAGCAAATAATATAGGCATCTGGATCAGAAGCTGAACGCAGCTGCCAGTAGCGGAAACTCCATACTTTGCATATACTGCCTGCGTTTCCTCGTTCATCTTCATCATCGATTCATTGTCTTTTTTATTTTTATACTTCGCCTGAATAGCCTGAAGCTCCGGATTCATTTTTGCAGACAGTTTGGAAAATTTCTGCTGTTTTACGGTCAAAGGCATCATAAGAAGATATATAACAATTGTAAATAAAATAATAGATAAACCAATATTAGGAATACCTATCTTGTCCAAACAGAAAAAGATGCCTTCCATTATATATCCGAGAAGTTTTGCAACCGGCCCTATAATAAAGGTCTGATTCTGCGTTAAAATTATTCCAGGCAATTTTTTTCCTCCTACTTTCCATAAATATCTTTTTACTTTATTCCATGCATGCTAAGGCACAGGATCATATCCTCCCTTAGAAAAAGGATTACACCTCAATATTCTCCAAACAGCCAACAACCCGCCCTTCCAAGCGCCATATTTGCTTACTGCTTCCAATCCGTACTCGGAACAGGTAGGTATATAAGGACATTTTGTCGATTTCATAGGCGATAAATACCTTCTATAGAATTGAATCATGCAAATAAGTAATTTTTTCATAATCATTTTCATATAAAACAAAAACTAAACTTCATAAAAAAATATCTTTATAATATGATGAAGTTTTCCAAGATGTAATAATGCGCTTTCTATCTCGGCATAAGAAGCCGATGCCGCATTGTTTCTTGCAACGACTACTATATCTAAACCACTATTAAATATATTTTCATGTAGTCTGTAACTTTCCCTTACCAGCCTTGTCACCCTATGGCGGACAACGCTGTTCCCAACTTTCTTGCTCACTGATATTCCAAGCCTGTTGCATTCACTGCTATTTTTCAATACATACATTACCAGATACTTATTGGCATAAGACTTGCCGTTTTTATACACATTCTTGAAATCATCATTTTTTTTTAAAGAATCAGAGAATTCCATGTAAAGCCGCGTCCCTTTCTACGTAATAAAAAGGCCACAATACTGCGGCCTATGCTGATAATCTCTTTCTTCCTTTTGCTCTTCTGGCAGCCAATACTCTTCTTCCGCCTTTTGTACTCATTCTAGCCCTGAAACCATGAACCTTTTTTCTCTTTCTTCTGTTTGGCTGAAATGTCATTTTCATAATCGATGCACCTCCTTTTCCAGCCTTTATACATAATACCTTCTATATTATCCATGAAAGGCAAATATATTTTAAACAAATGTATTGAAAAATATCATTACGATTATAAAGGATAAAACCATATACGTCAAGTAAATACGGACAAATTTTGTAAAATAAAAATACCCAAAAAACAGCGAAAAAATCGTGATTTTTACTAACGCAACATCTTGTTATGAAACCAAAAGAGCAACCACAAAATATAGAACCAAAAAAGTTATCCACAATAATTGTTTTTCCATTTTTCCACAATTAGAATTATACACATATTGTGTATAATCTGTGGATAACATGACTATAACATGTGAAAAAAAAGTGGAAATATATGAAAGAGACTATATTTTACCAAGTTATTTTTCCTATAAACCCCTTTATTAAATTATACACATATTTTTCATGAACTTCATCATGAATATGAACTTATACTTCCATTTATCCTCTGAATGTGCATAACTTTGTTGATAAATTAACTATTTGAAATTTTACTTTTTTTATATTAAGATATAAATACTTGCATAAATCGGAGGTATTTCAATGAATTTTATTGAAGAAAATTGGGAACTGATCAAACAAACAATCAAAAAAGAATATGAACTGTCTAACATATCCTATAATACATGGATTGCAAAACTTATGTTCCACAGTTCTGAAAACGATGTAGTAACTATTGTTATACCATCCGAACAATCCCATGCTTTAAGCTATATCAATAATAAATATAAAAGTTATTTTCAAGTTACCATTTCTGAAATGATGGAACATGATTATGATATATCTTTCATATTAGAAAAGGATATCGATCATAATAACGAAGATTCCATGGAACCGAAGCCCTATTACAATATTAATTATGAAAAGGCAAATTTGAATCCGAAATACCGATTTGATACTTTTGTAGTAGGAAGCAACAACAAATTTGCCCATTCCGCTTCTTTGGCAGTAGCGGAATCTCCCGGCAATACTTATAACCCTCTTTACATATATGGAGGAGCCGGGCTGGGAAAAACCCACCTGATGCATTCCATCGGACATTTCGTGCTGAAGCAGAATCCTAACAAAAAGGTATTATATGTTACTTCCGAACAATTTACAAACGAAGTAATCAGTTCCATCCGAAGCGGTAATGCCGCAGATATGACAAAATTAAGGGAAAAATACAGGACGGTAGATGTGCTGCTGATCGATGATATACAATTTATAATAGGAAAAGAAAGCACGCAGGAAGAATTTTTCCATACATTCAACGTTCTGCATGCAGCAGAAAAACAAATTATTATATCTTCTGACAAACCTCCAAAAGAAATGGAAACGTTGGAAGAACGGTTCCGCTCCCGGTTCGAATGGGGGCTGATCGCTGATATACAGCCGCCGGATTATGAAACACGAATGGCCATCCTTCAAAAAAATGCGGAAAATTTCAATAAACATATAGATGATGAAGTTTTCACTTATGTAGCTTCCAATATCAAATCAAATATCAGGGAGCTGGAAGGAGCTTTTAATAAGATTATCGCTTTTTCCAAATTAAACAATGTAGAAATTGACCTGGAAATGACAAAAGAAGCGCTGAAAGATATCATTTACCCGGACAAGCCAAAAGAAATAAGCCCTTCCCTTATTATTAATATAGTAGCGGAACATTTTGGCGTAAGAGCGGAAGACATCACTTCCAAAAAAAGAAATTCCGAATTCGTGGAACCGCGGCAGGTCGTTATGTATCTTTGCCGGAATATGACGGATACCTCTTACCAAAGCATAGGAAAAATACTTGGAAAAAAAGACCACACCACAATTATCCACGGAGTTAACAAAATAACCGAAGAACTACAGACCAATGAAGAGTTGAAAAACAAAATTGAAGTCATAAAAAAGAAAATCAATCCTTCTTAAATCAGTAATTTTAAGTATGTAAAAACATTTATGTGGGTAAATAATGAAAAAAATATGAGTTATATTTTGTTTTTCACATAGATAATGATTTCTTTTTTCCCTGAAAAATAGTATAATAATTAATGTTATACACATATCAACAATGCATAATAAGTATAATAATAAATTCTTTATATATATTATAGGCCTTTTCGAGAAGGGAGTTTTATCATAATGAAATTAGTATTGTCCAAATCAAATTTATTAACGGGTGTTCAGACCGTATCAAAAGCAGTTCCGAATAAAACAACGATGTCCATTCTAGAATGTATCCTTGTAGATGCAAGAGGATCGGAAATCAAATTAATGGCTAATGATATGGAACTGGGGATAGAAACGGTAATCGAAGGAAATATCGTGGAAAAAGGAATGATTGCATTGGATGCAAAGATATTCCTTGAAATTGTAAGGAAACTTCCTGACAGCGATATAACGATCGTTACGGATGATACATACAAGACAACGATTACCTGCGAAAAATCCAAATTTAATATTATAGGCAAATCAGGGGAGGATTTTTCTTATCTTCCTTCCATTGAGAAGATTGATTCTATTATCGTATCCCAATTTACTTTAAAAGAAGTGGTAAGGCAGACGATCTTTTCGATTGCGGATAATGACAATAATAAATTGATGACAGGGGAGTTATTTGAGATCAATGAAGATATTTTAAAAGTCGTTTCCTTGGACGGACACAGAATATCGATCCGAAAGATCAGGCTTAAGAATTTTTATATGCCGAAAAAAGTAGTGGTTCCAGGAAAGACTTTGAATGAAATCAGCAAGATATTATCCGGCGACATGGACAGTGAAGTACATATTTTCTTTACGGATAAACATATTGTTTTTGAATTCGATAATACTACGGTTGTTTCCCGCCTGATCGAGGGAGATTATTTTAAAATAGACCAGATGCTTTCGAGCGATTATGAAACGAAAGTAAGAATCAACAAAAAAGAATTTTTAAATTGTATTGACAGGGCTACTTTGCTCGTAAAAGAAGGGGATAAAAAACCTATTATTATCAATATTACGGATGGAATGATGGAACTGAAGATTAATTCCGCAGTAGGAAGCATGAATGAAGAGATCGATATTGAGAAAAAGGGAAAAGATATTATGATCGGTTTTAATCCTAAATTCTTGATCGATGCCCTTCGTGTGATTGAAGACGAAGAAATCGATATTTATCTCGTAAATCCAAAAGCTCCATGTTTTATAAGGGATGTGGAAGAAAAATATATTTATCTTATTCTTCCCGTAAACTTTACAACGGTCAATTAAAAAATAATAGATTAAAAAAGGAAAAGTATGGAAATAATCGAAATAAGAGACGAATTTATCAAGCTTGGACAGGTATTGAAGTTAGCGGGCTTTGTCGGCTCCGGCGTGGAAGCGAAGGAAATAATCCTGCATGGAGAAGTGAAAGTAAACGGGGAATGCGTCTTGCAAAGAGGAAAAAAAATTTATAACGGTGATATGGTGGAATTTGATGGAAAAAAGATAAAAATAAAAGCTTAACAGGTGTAATATATGATTATAAAATCTTTGGAACTGATGAATTTCAGAAACTATGATTTTTTGGATTTGAAATTCAGCGAAGGAACCAATATCCTATATGGTGATAATGCGCAGGGAAAGACGAATGTACTGGAAGCTATTTATCTGTCCGCCACAACAAAGTCACATAAAGGAAGCAAGGATAAGGATGTGATAAGCTTTGGCCAGGAAGAAGCTCATATCAGGACTTATCTGTTCAAAGAAGAAATTGGTTATAAAGTGGATATGCATCTCCGTAAAAATAAGTCGAAAGGAATTGCTGTCGATGGCCAGAAATTAAAAAAAGCGGCAGATCTTTTAGGCTTATTAAACGTTGTCTTTTTTTCTCCTGAAGATTTAAGTATTATAAAAAACGGCCCTGCTGAAAGAAGAAGGTTTGTGGATATGGAACTTTGCCAGCTGGACAGTTTTTATCTTTATAATCTGAACCATTATAATAAAATAGTGAACCAGAGGAATAAACTTTTAAAAGATATGCATTTTAACCCGCAGTTGAAAGATACTCTCAATATATGGGATTCCCAGCTTGTTTCTTTCGGGAGCAAAATTATAGAAAGAAGAAGGATGTTTGCGGGGCAGTTAAATGAAATTATTTATGCAATACATAAAAAATTATCCGGCGATAAGGAAGAGCTTGTTGTAAAGTATGAACCTGACGTAGAAATAGAGGATTTTGAAAGCAGCTTAAGAAAAAGCCAGGAAAGGGATATTAAATTAAAACAGACATGTGTCGGCCCCCATAGAGATGATTTTTCGTTTATGGCAGATGATATCGATATCCGCAGGTTCGGATCCCAGGGGCAGCAGAGAACTGCCGCTTTGTCGTTAAAGCTTTCGGAAATAGAGTTAGTAAAAAAAATAGCAAAAGATACGCCGGTTCTTTTATTGGATGATGTATTATCCGAACTTGACAGCAACAGGCAGAATTATTTGTTAAACAGCATCGGGGATATACAGACGATTATCACATGTACGGGCCTGGATGAATTTGTGAACAACAGATTTGAAATAAACAAAGTTTTTAAAGTAGTAGAAGGAACGATACAAAGTTGAAATAGATGGCATAAAGAAACGGCCGGAATAAGGCAGAATGAGAGGTAAGAATGAGTAATAACAACGAATACGGTGCGGACCAGATACAGATATTGGAAGGGCTGGAAGCCGTAAGAAAAAGGCCAGGAATGTATATAGGAAGCACTTCATCAAGAGGGCTTCATCATTTGGTTTATGAGATTGTAGATAATTCTGTCGATGAAGCGCTTGCCGGTTTCTGTGATACGATTGAAGTGGTAATTCAAAAAGATAATTCTATTACTGTCACCGACAACGGAAGGGGAATTCCTGTCGGGATTAACCATAAGTCTGGAATTCCTGCAGTAGAAGTCGTGTTTACGATTCTCCATGCGGGCGGAAAATTCGGCGGCGGGGGATATAAAGTATCCGGCGGTCTCCACGGGGTGGGGGCTTCTGTTGTCAATGCTCTTTCTAACTGGCTGGAAGTGGAAATTTACCAGGAAGGAAAAGTATATAAGCAGAGATATGAAAAAGGGCATGTCGCTTATTCCCTGAAAGTAGTAGGGGAATGTCCGAAAGAAAAAACGGGAACGAAAGTAAGTTTTAAGCCGGATGAAACTATTTTCCAGGAAACGACGGTTTATGAATTCGATATTTTGAAACAGCGTCTCAGGGAGATGGCTTTTCTGACTAAAAACCTGAAGATCGTGTTAAGGGATGAAAGAGTGGAAGAGGGCCAGAAACCGATCGAAAGGCAGTTCCATTATGAAGGCGGTATCAAAGAATTTGTCACCTATCTGAATAAAAGCAAGACGCCATTATATGGGAACATTATGTATTTTGAAGGAACGAGGAATAACGTTTATGTAGAAGTGGCGATGCAGCATAATGATTCCTATACGGAGAGTTCTTATAGCTTTGTTAATAATATTAATACACCGGAAGGGGGAACCCATCTGGTGGGGTTCCGCAATGCCCTGACAAAAACTTTTAATGATTATGCCAGAAATAATAAGCTTTTGAAGGAGAGCGAAGCAAATCTTTCCGGCGAGGATATCAGGGAAGGATTGACTGCTATTATAAGCGTAAAAATAGAAGATCCTCAGTTTGAAGGACAGACGAAACAGAAGCTGGGAAATTCGGAAGCAAGGGGAGCTGTGGACAATATAGTGAGCGAGCAGCTTACTTATTTCTTGGAGCAGAATCCTGCAATAGCAAAAATTATATGTGAAAAATCCATTCTTGCCCAGAGGGCAAGAGATGCGGCAAGAAAGGCGAGGGAACTGACGAGGCGGAAAACGGCGCTGGAAGGAATGAGCCTTCCTGGAAAGCTGGCGGATTGTTCCGATAAGGATCCATCGAACTGTGAAATCTATATCGTGGAGGGAGATTCTGCGGGAGGAAGTGCAAAAACGGCGAGGAGCCGTACCACCCAGGCGATTCTTCCGCTCAGGGGAAAAATATTAAATGTGGAAAAAGCCAGATTGGATAAAATCTATGCCAATGCGGAAATAAAAGCGATGATAACGGCTTTTGGGACGGGTATTCATGAAGATTTTGATATCAGTAAATTGAGATACCATAAAATCATTATTATGACGGATGCCGATGTGGATGGCGCCCATATCGCTACCCTGCTCCTTACTTTCCTTTATCGTTTTATGCCTGATCTGATCAAAGAGGGATATGTTTATCTGGCCCAGCCCCCCCTCTATAAACTGGAGAAGAATAAAAAGGTTTGGTATGCTTACAGCGATGAAGAACTTGATGGTATATTAAAGGAAGTAGGAAGGGACCAGAATAATAAAATTCAAAGATATAAAGGGCTTGGTGAAATGGATGCGGAACAGCTTTGGGAAACGACAATGGACCCGGAAAGGCGTGTTCTTTTAAGAGTGACGATGGATGAGGAAACGGAATCGGAGATTGATTTGACTTTTACTACTCTGATGGGGGATAAAGTAGAGCCAAGACGGGAATTTATTGAAGAAAACGCCAGATTTGTAAAAAATCTTGACATTTGACGAAGGCAGAAATGAGGAAAATAATGGAAGATAATATCTTTGATAAAATTCATGATGTGGATTTGAAGAAAACGATGGAAAATTCTTATATCGATTACGCCATGAGCGTTATCGCTTCCCGGGCACTGCCTGATGTGAGGGACGGTCTGAAGCCCGTGCAAAGAAGAGTCCTGTATTCGATGATAGAATTAAATAACGGTCCTGACAAGCCGCATAGAAAATGCGCTCGTATCGTCGGCGATACCATGGGTAAATATCATCCTCATGGAGACAGTTCTATATACGGGGCTTTAGTAAATATGGCTCAGCCCTGGTCTACTCATTATCCTTTGGTAGACGGCCATGGAAATTTCGGGTCAGTGGACGGCGACGGAGCAGCTGCCATGCGTTATACGGAAGCAAGGCTTTCCAAGATATCGATGGAAATGCTTGCCGATATTAATAAAGATACGGTGGATTTTGTACCGAACTTTGATGAAACAGAAAAAGAACCTTCTGTTCTTCCCAGCCGTTTTCCAAATCTTCTTGTAAATGGGACGACAGGAATTGCGGTAGGAATGGCTACTAATATTCCTCCTCATAATTTAAAGGAAGTCATAGGAGCAGTCGTAAAGATCATAGATAACCGGGTGGAAGAAGACAGGGATACTGAGATGGAAGAAATTCTTTCCATTGTGAAAGCTCCTGATTTTCCTACAGGAGGGATTATACTCGGAACAAGGGGGAGCGAAGAAGCATATCGAACCGGCAGAGGAAAAGTAAGGGTAAGAGCTGTAACAGATATAGAAACGCTTCCGAACGGAAAAAGCCGCATTATAGTAACTGAACTTCCTTATATGGTAAATAAGGCGAATCTCATACAAAAAATAGCGGAATTGGTGAAGCTGAAGAAAATAGATGGAATTACTGACTTGAGGGATGAATCCGACAGGGAAGGCATGAGGATCGTTATTGAATTAAGACGGGATGCCAATGCCAATGTGATTATGAACCAGCTTTATAAACATACCCAAATGCAGGATACTTTTGGGATTATTATGCTTGCCCTTGTCAATAACCAGCCGAAGGTTATGAATCTTCTCGATATGCTTACGCATTATCTTGCCCATCAGGAAGAGGTAGTGACAAGAAGAACAAAATATGATTTGAATAAGGCGGAAGAAAGAGATCATATTTTGCAAGGGCTGCTGATTGCTTTGGATCATATCGATGAAGTGATCCAGATTATAAGAAGCAGCGAAAATGTGCAGAAGGCAAAAGAAAGACTAATCGAACGTTTTCAGCTCAGCGAAGCACAGGCACAGGCTATCGTTGATATGAGGCTTCGTACCCTGACCGGTTTGGAAAGGGATAAGATTGAAAATGAACATAAGGAACTTCTGGCTAAAATTGCGGAATTAAAAGCGATTCTTGCTGACAGAAAATTATTGTTGGGCGTTATCAGAGATGAAATTACGATTATTTCTGAAAAATACGGGGATGAGCGGAAGAGTACGATAGGATTTGATGCTTATGATATTTCCATGGAAGATTTGATTCCTAAGGACAATACTGTCATAGCTATGACAAGCCTTGGATACATTAAAAGGATGACGATCGATAATTTTAAAAGCCAGAACAGGGGGGGAAAAGGAATCAAGGGAATGCAGACCATTGATGAGGACTATATTGAAGATCTGCTGATGACGACGACCCACCATTATATTATGTTCTTTACTAATTTTGGAAGAGTATATAGGTTAAAGGCTTATGAGATACCGGAAGCGAGCAGGACGGCGAGGGGAACCGCTATTATTAATCTCTTACAGCTGAATCCAGGAGAAAAGATTTCTGCAATTATTCCTATTAAGAATTATGAGAATAATAAGAATCTTTTTATGGCGACGAAGAAAGGCATTGTTAAGAAAACCCATATTATGGAATATTCCAATGTAAGGAAAAATGGGCTTGCAGCGATTAATCTGAGAGAAGACGATGAACTGATAGAAGTAAAAATTACCGATGAAAATACGGAAATATTCCTTGTGACAAAGCAAGGTATGTGCATCCGGTTTATGGAAACGGATGTGAGAGCTACCGGAAGGGCTTCCATGGGAGTAATAGGTATGAATCTTTCGGATAGGGATGAGGTTGTCGGCATGCAGCTGGATCACCAGGGAGATTCCCTTTTAATCGTTTCCGAAAACGGCATGGGAAAGAGAACTTATCTGGATGAGTTCAGCGTCCAAAAACGCGGAGGGAAAGGCGTAAAATGTTATAAGATCGTGGAAAAAACAGGATATGTGGTCGGGGTAAAAGCGGTGAACGACAGCCATGAGATTATGATGATTACGACTATGGGAACAATTATACAGTTAAGAATGGATGATATATCTACCCTTGGAAGAATCACGTCGGGAGTGAAGCTGATCAATTTGGATGAAGGCGCTAAAGTAGCGAAGATAGCCAAAGTAAGGGAAAAAGTGTCGGACGGCGACCATGAATTTGAAAATTTTGAAGATGCGCTGGAGGATATACCGGAAAGTGAAAAACATCCAATAGCATTGGATGATGAGGAAGTGACTCTTCCAAAGGAAGAAGATAATGAATGATGGTTTTTTTATGGAAATAGTAATTCAGTTTGGATTATTGGTTATTGGATTTTTATTATTGGTAAAAGGCGCTGACTGGTTTGTAGGAGGGGCATCAAAGATTGCGGACAGATTTGGCATTCCGCAGCTGATTATCGGCCTTACTATAGTAGCTATGGGAACCAGCGCGCCGGAAGCCGCTGTCAGTATATCCGCAGCATTAAAAAATACGGCGGAGAGCAACAGCGCGGCAATCGCTATTGGGAATATACTCGGAAGCAATATATTAAATATATTGCTGATTCTTGGAGTTACTTCCGTGATTGTAGCTATACCGGTACAAATATCTACCATAAAATATGAAATACCTTTTATGATTGCTATTACATGCCTTTTGGCCGGGATCGGTTATTGGAAAGGCCATCTTGGAAGAATAGATGGAATGATTTTATGGACTTTTATGATCGTTTATTTTGTATATCTGATCGTTATGGCAAAGAAAGGAAAGATAAGCGTAGGCCTGGAAGAAGCGGAGATCAAAGTAAATGATAATATATTCATGCTTCTTCTTTTATTAGCAATAGGAATCGTTGCTATTGTATCGGGAAGCAATATAGCCGTAGATGCCGCCACATCTTTGGCAAGAATTTTTGGAATGAATGAGAGGCTGATCGGACTTACTATTGTGGCATTCGGGACATCGCTTCCTGAGTTGATCACTTCTATTACTGCAGCAATGAAGAAAAAGGCGGACATTGCCGTTGGAAATATAGTGGGCAGCAATATTTTTAATATATTGTTCGTTATAGGAACTACGTCGCTGATTACGGATGTCCCTTATAATAATTCTTTTAACTTTGACAGCGTCGTGTGTATCGGAACTTCTATACTTTTATTTTTATTTGTATTCTGGAGAAAAAAATTATCGCGTATCCATGGAATATTGCTTCTTTGCGTTTTTTGTGCGTATTACGGGAAAATTATATTTTTTTAAAAAATAAAATAAAATAAAAAAAGCAAAGCCAGGAGGAAAAGTATGAAGAAAAAATATGATGTAGTTGCTTTGGGTGAGTTATTGATTGATTTTACAGATAATGGAGTGAGCGGGCAGGGAAATACTATATTTGAAGCAAATCCCGGCGGAGCGCCCTGCAATGTGCTTGCCATGCTTCAAAAACTGGGAAATAAGACGGCTTTTATTGGAAAAGTAGGAAAAGATATATTTGGCATTAAGTTAAAAGATGTTTTAAAGGAAGTCGGGATTGATGTATCCGGCCTTGTTATGGATAAAGAAGTAAGGACTACCTTAGCTTTTGTGCAGACATTGAAAGGCGGCGACAGGGATTTTTCTTTTTACCGTAATCCAGGAGCGGATATGATGCTGGAGGAAAGCGATCTTAATAACAGCCTCATAAAAAATTGCAAAATTTTTCATTTCGGCACTTTGTCCATGACCCATAAAGGAGTCAGAAAAGCAACAAAAAAAGCAATAAAAAAAGCGAAGGAAAATGGAGCTTTGATTTCTTTTGACCCGAATCTTCGCCCTCCTCTTTGGGAATCTCTTGATGATGCGAAAAAACAGGTGGCGTATGGACTTGGACAATGCGATATTTTAAAAATATCGGATAATGAGATACAATGGTTTACGGGAGAAAAGGATTTCGATAAAGGTATTAAAAAGTTACAAGATGAATATCATATAAAGTTAATTGTATTATCCATGGGCAAGGATGGAAGCCGTGCTTATTATAAGGATCTCAGGGTGGAAAAACCAGCTTTTGTCCAGAAAAATACGATAGAGACAACGGGGGCAGGGGATACGTTCGGAGGATGCTGCCTGCACTTTATATTAAAATATGGCCTGGATTGTATGGACCGGGAGAAATTAGAAAAAATGCTGACATTTGCTAATGCGGCAGCTTCTCTTATTACAACGAAAAAAGGAGCGCTGCGTGTTATGCCGACAAAAGATGAAGTAAAAGAATTCATTAAGGCATATTAATATTTTGTACGGAAAGCCTATATATGATTGTAATAAATTATATATAGGCTTTTTGCTATAAAAGGATAAGAATGGGCATGAAAGGAGATTTAGATGGAAAGAAAAGAAAATCAGGTGGATTTGAGAGATGATAATAAAGTAATTTCTCCTATGAGAAGTATTCATATGATTCCCATGGATAAAGTATCAGGGTTTGAAGTACGTCCGGGAATATATGAAGTGAACGGAGCTACGGCCATTCCATGCGGTGTTAATTTTACTGTTCATTCTTATCATGCGACAGGATGTGAACTTCTTCTTTTTCATAGAATGGAAGATGAACCTTATGCGATTATTCCTTTTCCCGAGAATTATCGGATAGGAAAAGTATATTCCATGATTGTATTTGGGTTGAATATAGAAGATTTTGAATATGCTTATCGGATCGATGGCCCATATGATATGAAAAAGGGTTTATTATTTAACAAAAATAATTATCTTTTAGATATTTATGCAAAAGCGGTAAGCGGGCAAAGGATATGGGGCGTTAAGAAAAAAGAAGGGGTAAGTTATAAAGCAAGGGTTGTTAAGGAAGATTTTGACTGGCTGGGAATGAACCAGCTCTTAATACCGATGGAAGATTTGGTTATTTATGAAATGCATGTCAGGGGTTTTACCCAGCATGGGTCTTCGGGCGTGAAATATCCTGGGACTTTCAGTGGTCTTCAGGAAAAAATAGGATATTTAAAAGATCTCGGTGTCAATGCCGTAGAACTTATGCCTGTTTTTGAATTTGATGAAATGAAGGATTATAGGGAAGTAAACGGTAAACAGTTATTGGATTATTGGGGATATAATACGGTCGGCTTTTTTGCCCCGAATACGAGTTATACGGCAAAAGCGGAATATAACCATGAAGGAACAGAGTTAAAGGAATTGATCAAAGAGCTGCATAGGAATGGGATTGAATGTTTCCTGGATGTGGTATTTAACCATACGGCGGAGGGAAACGAAATGGGTTCCTGCTTCTCTTTTAAAGGATTTGATAATAATATTTATTATATGCTGACACCGGACGGAAGTTATTATAATTTCAGCGGATGCGGCAATACATTGAATTGTAATCATCCTATTGTACAACAGATGATTATGGAATGTCTCCGTTATTGGACGACGGTATACCGTATCGATGGTTTTCGGTTTGATCTTGCTACGATTCTTGGGAGAAATGAGGATGGTTCTCCGATGAATAATCCTCCATTATTAAAAAGCCTTGCTTTTGACCCGATTCTTGGAAATGTGAAATTAATTGCGGAAGCTTGGGATGCGGGAGGTCTTTATCAGGTAGGCAGTTTTCCTGCCTGGAACCGATGGTCGGAATGGAACGGGAGATACAGGGATGATATGCGGGATTTTCTAAAAGGAGAATACGGCATGTCAGGGCTGGCGGCAAAAAGAATTACTGGTTCTAAAGATTTATATGACCCGGAATACAGAGGAAATAATGCATCGGTTAATTTTATTACCTGCCATGACGGGTTTACCTTATGGGATCTTTATTCTTATAATTGGAAACATAATGAAGATAATGGATGGAACAATACCGATGGAAGCAATGATAACCGCAGCTGGAACTGCGGCGTGGAAGGAGATACGGATAATCAGGAAATTCTGGATCTTCGTCGGAAACTTGTGAAAAATGCAGCGGCAGTGCTTATGATGAGCCGTGGGATTCCTATGTTCCTTGCAGGGGATGAATTCTGTAATACACAGTTCGGAAACAATAATGCTTATTGTCAGGATAATGAAATATCGTGGCTGGATTGGAAATTGCTTGAAAAAAATAAAGATATATTTAAATTCTTCCGATATATGATAGGATTTCGGAAAGAACACGATATTGTAAGGAAAGATACCGGATGCTGTTCTTTAGGTTTTCCTGAGATACAGGTTATGGAAGCAAATGATTATTGTAAGGTACTTCGTATTATTTATGCAGGGAGAAACAGAACGAATACAAGGGATGATATTGTCTGTCTCGCAATTAATGTATTCTGGGAAGAACAGGAATTCTTCCTTCCTCCTGTGAACTGCGGTATGGGATGGTATGTTGCAGCAGATACGGGGAACAGATATTTGCCTGGTTCCATTCCTGAAAAAGAAGATAAGATGCCATTTTTGGAAGATGGAAGATTACGGATGGTACCGCGTTCTGTATGTGTGTTGGTAGTAAAATAAGTAAAACTTATTACAAAATCTATAAATGGAGGAGAAAATAATGGGAGAAGAAATGAAACAAGAAACGATGGAAGATTACAGCAAGGAACTGGAAGCGTCTTTTAAGAAAATTGAAGAAGGCGATATTATTTCAGGGACAGTCATATCTGTGAATGAGGAAGAAGTGATCCTTGATTTGAATTATTATGCCCAGGGCATTATTAAAGCGGAAGATATGAGTAATGATCCGAAATATAATATATTGGATGAAGTAAAGGTTGGAGATAGCATAAAAGCGACCGTGGTAAAGATCGACGATGGTTCCGGGAATATACAATTATCCTGCAAAGAAGCAAAGGAAGTTCTTGCATGGGATATCTTAAATCAGTATATGGAAGAAGAAAAAGAAATTGAGGTAAGGGTAAATGAGGTGGTAAACGGCGGCGTTATTGCTTATGCGGAAGGTATCCGCGGATTTATCCCCGCTTCCCATCTTTCTTTGAGCTATGTGGAAAATCTGGAAGAATGGGTAAATAAAAAATTAACTGTTCAGGTAATTACTGTGGATGAAAGCAAGAAAAAACTGGTAATGTCCGCAAAGGCGGTGGAAAAGAAAAAGGCGGAAGAAGAGATCCATCATAAAATATCGATGTTGTCTCCGGGAACAATTATGGAAGGAACGGTAGAGTCGCTGATGCCTTATGGTGCATTTATTGCTCTTTCCGATGGATTGAGCGGATTGGTTCATATATCACAGATCAGCCAGAGAAGAATTAAAAAACCTTCGGAAGTTATGAATGTAGGGGATAAGGTGAAAGTAAAAATATTAAATACGAATAATGGAAAAATAAGCCTCAGCATGAAAGCGGTGGAAGAAAATGCAGAGGTGGATGAAGTGGAAAAAGTAGAAACGGCAAAATATAGTTCGAATGAGCATATTGGTACTTCTTTGGGGGATTTATTTAAAAATCTGAATTTATAAATAAGGCAGCGAGGAGTGGTATTATGGAATCATATGCAGTATTTAAAGATTTGGCCATTATTATAATAGCCGCAAAATTTTTTGGAATTCTGGCAAGGAAATGCAAAGCGCCCCAGGTAGTAGGGGAAATTATTGCAGGGCTTATTATTGGACCCAGCATTTTAGGATTAGTGAACCAATCCGATTTTCTTATTGAAATGGCGGAGATCGGCGTTATTATTCTTATGTTTTCCGCAGGGCTGGAAACAGATCTGAAAGATCTTATGAAAACAGGGCCGATTGCAGCTTTAATTGCCTGTGCCGGGGTATTTATTCCTCTTATACTGGGTGCTTTGCTTTATATGGCCTTTTATGGCTTTGCCCCATGGGGATCGGAAGAATTCTATAAGGCAGTGTTTGTCGGTACGATTTTAACAGCGACTTCCGTAAGTATTACGGTAGAAGCGTTAAAAGAAATGGGAAAATTGAAAGGAAAAGTCGGGACGACGATTTTAAGCGCGGCGATTATTGACGATGTGATCGGTATTATTGTTTTAACATTTGTTATGGGATTCAAGAGTCCGGATTCCAATCCATCGTCTGTTGTAGTCAATACAGTTTTATTTTTTGTATTTTCTATTGTGGTCGGTTTTGTCTGCTATAAGATATTTAAGTATGTGGATAACAGATATCCCCATACGAGGCGTATTCCGATCGCCGGCCTTGCTTTATGTCTTGCCATGGCCTATATTGCGGAAAAATATTTTGGAATCGCGGATATTACAGGAGCTTATGTGGCTGGAATCATTCTTTGCTCCATAAGGGATTCGGAATATATAGCGAGCAAGATGGACACCAATTCCTACATATTATTTGGCCCTGTATTTTTTGCCAGCATCGGTTTGAAGACGAATTTGGAAAGTTTGAATGCAAGTATTTTGATATTTTCTGTTGCATTTGTAGCGGTTGGATTAATTGCTAAAGTAATAGGCTGTGGATTGATGGCAAAGCTTTGTAAGTTTAATATGTCCGATTCACTGAAAATTGGCGTTGGAATGATGACAAGAGGAGAGGTGGCCCTTATCGTATCCCAGAAAGGATTATCTGTCGGATTGCTTACGCCGGTATATTTTACATCTGTTATTTTACTGATTATTATATCTTCGATTGCTACACCTATTATTTTGAAGTTATTGTATGCAAAAGATGATAAGAAAGTCGGTGTAGCATAAAAATAAAATTAAATTTTCTGAAAAAATGATTGAGAGATACAAAAAGAGTGTATATAATAAAGGTAAGAAACAAAAGAGTGAATTTTTGAGCGGGTAATAAAAAATAGAAGGGAGGAGTATCCATGTATCATATTGTAACGATTGAACGGCAATATGCCAGCGGCGGGAACGAGATAGGAAGAAAGCTGGCAGAAGCGCTTGGATATAAGCTGTATGACAGGAACATTCTTATGGAAGCGGCGAAAAACCTCAAGATACCTTCCGTGCAGATCGAAGGGTTGGAAGAAAGGAACCCCGGTGGATTTCTTTTTAATCTTTCCAAAACTCCTTTAGGAGGAATTTCCAATAGTAAAGAGCTGTCTCTGGCAGATAAGCTGTTTCTGGAAGAAAAACGTATTATCGAAGAAGTGGCGGAAGAAGGAAAATGTGTGATTGTTGGAAGGGCATCCGGGTATATACTCAGGGAAAAGGCTGACAGCCTGCGGGTATTTATTCATTCGGATAATGAAAAAAGGAAAAAGCGGGCGATAGAAAGGGAAGGAATTAAAGAATCGGAGGCAGAAAATGCTCTGAAAAAGAATGATAAGAGAAGAAGCGGTTTCTATAGCGCGGTGACAAACTGGGAATGGGGAAATCCGAAATTCTATGAATTGTACATGGACAGCGGAAAGCTTGGCATCGATCTTTGCGTGAAACTGCTTGTGGAGGCAGTAAAAGGCTGATAAGATTATAAAATACGGCTGTTACCTGGGATATAAAATTTGTTCGGTAATAGCCGTATTTTTATTTTTGCGGGCAATAACCGGGCAAAGATTAAATTTCCGTCCACTGTTTTAACATTGCCTTAGCAGAACGGTTCATTTCTTTTCTGAAGTCCACGTAAAATTTGCGGTTGGCAAAAGCCTGGATATATTCTTCAAATTCTTTTCCCGTTTTCCCGGATTGTTTTTCAAACATATCCCTGGTTTCTTCTATGGATTTTTGCTGGTAAGTATTGGTGTGGACGATATCGTCCAATGTGAAACGTTTTGGTTTGATTCTGTCTTTTTGCTGCTGCGTGGGTTTCCCAAAAACAACCATGGAATAAGGAAGGGCGTATTTGGGGAGATGGAGCAGTTCCCGGTTAATTTCAAAATTTTCCATAATATCGCCGATATAGCAGGAGCCGATTCCCATGGACTGTGCGGCGACCACGGCGTTTTGTGCGGCAATGACGCAGTCCTGGGAAGAAAGGAAGAGGTCGGCCTCTTCTATTTTAGGGGATTCCTTACAGCAAGCATGAAAAATATCATACCATTTCTGAAAGTCTGCCAGAAAAATAAGAACAAGTGGAGCTTTGGCAATAAAAGGCTGGTTATCGCATCTTTTTGCCAATTCTTCTTTTAAATTTTGTTCCTGGATATCCAGAATAGAATACAAAGCCATATTTCCTGCAGTAGGGGCCTGTAAGGCGGATGTGAGGATCAGTTGTTTTTCCTCATCGGTAATTGGTTCATCGGTAAAAACACGCACGGATTTCCTGTCATATAGTTGTTGGATTGTTTGGTTCATATGAATCGTCTCCTGATTATTTTTTTGTTTCTATTTACTACTATTTTTTGGTAATTGTCAATATAAATTCTGATTAAATTGACATTTAATGAAAAAATGCGTAATATTATAGACAAAAAGAGAGAATGGAGGGTATGGGATGAATTTATTTGGGTTTTTGATTATTTTGGTAGTAGTAGTTTTGGTCGCTATTATTCTAGTGACGGGATATAAAAAGGCGCCGCCGGATACGGCATTCATTATTTCCGGTCTTCGGAAGAAAATTATTATAGGAAAGGCCAGCGTAAAAATTCCGTTTTTTGAACGTATGGATAAGCTGAGCCTGAAATTGATCGCTATCGATGTCAAGACATCCAATGCGGTGCCTACGGCGGATTATATCAATATTCAGGTAGATGCGGCGGTAAATGTAAAAATCAGCAGCGAACCGCAAAGGCTCGCATTGGCGGCAGAAAATTTCCTGAATCAGAATACGCAGTACATAGCCGGCATCGCCAGGGAAGTGCTGGAAGGCAATATGAGGGAGATCGTCGGCCGGATGAGGCTGGAAGAAATGGTCAGCGACAGACAGAAATTCGCTAATCTGGTAAAAGAAAATGCGGAACCTGATCTGGCGGCTATGGGTCTTGATATTGTCAGCTTTAATGTACAGAATTTTGCGGACGGCAATGGCGTGATCGACGATCTGGGTATTGATAATATTTCCCAGATTAAGAAAAAAGCAGCGATTGCCAAAGCGGAAGCTGAGAAAGAAATTGCCGTGGCCAAAGCCGATGCGGACCGTCAGGCAAATGATGCCCGTATCAATGCGGAAAGAGAGATTGCTAAGAAAAATAATGAACTTTCCCTTCAGAAATCCGAATTGAAGAAGATGGAGGATACGAAGAAAGCGGAAGCGGACGCTGCTTACCGCATCCAGGAACAGGAACAGAGAAAGACAATAGAAATAGCGACAGCGGAAGCGAGCATTGCAAAGCAGGAAAAAGAAGTAACTTTGAAGCAGAAAGAAGCGGAAGTAAGAGAAAAAGCTTTGGACGCGGAGGTTCGAAAGAGGGCGGAAGCGGATAAGTTCGCGCGTCAGCAGCAATCGGATGCGGAATTATATGAAAGGCAGAGAAAAGCAGAGGCTGAAAAATTCGAACAGGAAAGAGAAGCGGACGCTATGAAGGCGAAAGCGGAAGCCCAGAAGTTTTCAAAAGAGCAGGAAGCGGCCGGAATCCGTATGGTCGGCGAAGCGGAGGCGGAGGCCATCCGGGCGAAGGGCCTTGCGGAAGCAGAAGCAATGGAAAAGAAAGCGGAAGCGTACCAGAAGTATAATAATGCGGCTATGGCCGAAATGCTCATCAAAGTCCTTCCTGATATTGCGGGCAAGATTGCAGAGCCTCTGACGCAGATCGATAAGATTACGATTATCGGCGGCGACGGACAGATGAACGGCGTCAGCTCCGTAGCGGATAATGTGCCGGCGGTAATGGCGAAGCTTTTTGAAACGATGAAAGAGACAGTGGGCATTGATCTTGCGGATATTGTTAAGGCCGGAACATATGATGCGAAAGTAAATCGGAATATTAATATTACGACGGACGGAAGTGAAGAAGGAGAAGCGTTAAAAGACGGGGCTGTTGCGGCATCTGCAATAAAATAATGAACTCATATAATGAAACTTTTTTTGTATTCCTCCTTTATCTGTGTTAGAATAAACGATAATAGTTTTTAGGTTTATAAAATGATAACAGGAGGAATACAATTTTATGGCGAAAGACAATAAAAAGCAGGAAAATAACGGGCAGAAAGTCCAGACAAAATATGAAAGAAAGATAGAAGAGAGGAAGAAGCAGGAAGAAAAGGACAAGCGGGACGCGAAAATGATGCGTATAGGAGTTATCGCAGTATGCGTTCTTATTGCTGTAGCGATTGTCGGTTCTATTGCTGCTTCTGTTTTTCGTAAAAAGGCGGCAACCAGCGATGCCTATGTAACAATTGGGGATCATTCCGTGACAAAACTGGAGTTTGATTATTATTATTATCTGATGAAAAATAACTATATGACAACTTACGGTTCCCTGCTTTCCTATATGGGAGTAGATGCAACACAGGATTTGGACGACCAGCAGTACAGCGGCGAGATGACATATAAAGATTTGTTTGAACAGCTGGCGGTGGAACAGATCAGGCAGACGAAGGCTTTAGCAGATGATGCGGCGGCTAACAATTTTGTTTATGATGATACGGAAGATTATGCAGCCATATTAAATGAAGTTGCAGTAAATGCAGAGGCGGCGGGGACGACGGTTAAAAATTATTATAAGTTGTCCTATGGGGAATATGCTACGGAAGAAAATTTGGAACCTTTTGCGAAAGAAGGACTGCTGGCCGGGGAATATTATAATTACCTGATCGAACAAAATGCGCCGGAAGCTCAGGAAATCAAAGATTATTATGCCGAAAACATATTGAATTACGACAGGGTGGATTATTATAGCTTCGCGTTTGGAGCGGAATCGGAGGAAGGAGCTTCGGAAGAAGATGCAGCTTCGCAAGAAGATGTTGAGAAAGCTATGGAAGATGCCAGGGAAAAAGCGGAAGCCATGAAAAAGGCGCGGGAAGCAGGAGCTGCATTCAAGGATCTGTGCCTGGAAAATGCTTCTGAAGAAAATAAAGCGATGTATGAAGACAGCGAAACAGATGCTTCTTTAAGGGAGGGCGCATACCATTCCAGTGTTCCTGCGGCTATGGCTGACTGGCTGTATGAAGATGGAAGAACGCAAGGGGATATCGCAGTTCTTGAAGATGAGGGCAATAACCAATATTATGTGGTGGAATTTGTAAAACGTTATTATGATGAAGCGGATGATAAAAATATTTCCAATACGATAGCCAGCGAAAGAGTATCGGAGTATATTGAAAATATAATGGAAAGCTATACTGTCACCGATCATAAAGGAGAACTAAAATATTTAACGATAGAAGATGCGGTGGAATAAATTGTTGATGAATGAAAGAGTTCCGGTCAGGGACTCTTTTTTTTATTCCAAAAATTCTAAATAAATAAAATAATTGCCATATTTCCATTTTAATGTGGAAAATAAACATATTTTTACGATATTTACAGTGATTTTTTGTATATGATATACTAAATTCAAGTTCATATTTCTGAAAAAAATATGTCATTTTGCTTAGCAAAATATATGGAGGAATACCATGAAGGGAACAATAGCGGTAAAAGGTATGGCAATGGCGGATGCATATCCCATTTATGAAAAAGAAGGGAATATACAAGCGCAAAAAATGGAAGATGTGGAGGTGGAACTGAAAAAGCTGGAAGAGGCAAAAAAAGGATGTATCGAATCCTTAACTCATTTGATCGAGAGATTGCAAAATGAGACGGATAAAGAAAGCGCGGAAATTTTAGATTTTCAGCTTCTTCTTTTGGAGGATGACAATTATTTTGGTGCAATAAAAGAGATAGTAAAAACAGAGAAAATAAATTGTGAGTATGCCATTGTAAGTCGGTCAGAAAGTTATCGGTCAGAATTGGCCGCATTGGATAATCCATATTTGAATGAAAGAACGGCGGATATTACGGATCTGGAGAAAAGATTGCTGAATGTCCTGTCTGGAGATATGAAAACGGATATGGAAGACGGATCATGGATTGTAGCTGCAGAGGATTTGACTCCTTCCCAGATTGTAGAATTGGGGAAAAAAAGGTTAAAGGGCATTATTTTAGAAAAAGGAGGTTTATCTTCCCATTGCGTGATTCTTGCAAGATCGATGGATATTCCCTGTATGATCGGCACAAGCGGCGCGCTTGGGGAAATAAAGAAAGGGGATCAGGTTTTATTGGACTGTATCCATGGAGAAGCGCTAATATCGCCAGACGAAAAGGCGGTTGAAAGATATTTGCTTTATCGTCAAAAGATGGATAAAGAAAAAGCTGACCTGGAGCGGTTTAAACATCAGGAGACGAGGACAAAAGACGGAAAAAGTATGAAGGTATATGCCAATATTTCCTCAGAAATGGAAATCGAGGAGTTGAAAAACCAGGGAGGCGAAGGGATAGGCCTGATGCGCACGGAAATGCTCTACATGGAAAAGAAAGAAGCTCCTGATGAAGAGACACAATATCAGATATATTCCAAAATAGCGAAAGAATTAGGAATGGTACCGTTTATTATAAGAACTTTGGATGTAGGCGGGGATAAACATATTTCTTATTTGAATATTCCGGCAGAAGATAATCCGTTTTTAGGCTATCGGGCTATTCGTTATTGTTTGGATCATCCTGAATTTTTCAAATCCCAGTTATCCGCGATTTTAAGAGCCGGAATTCATGGAAAAGTACAGATGATGCTTCCAATGGTTTCTGACTTATCAGAGGTAGAAAGAGCCAGGGAGCTGATCGATGAAGTAAAACAGGAATTGGACAGGGAAGGAATAAAATATGGAGATGTAGCCGTAGGAATGATGGTAGAAACCCCGGCTGCAGCTGTTATGGCGGATTGTTTTGCAAAGGCCGTAGATTTTTTCAGTATCGGGACGAATGATTTGACGCAATATTTGTTTGCAGCGGACAGGAATAATGAAAAGGTAGCTTCGTTAAATTCTTATTATCATCCTGCATTGCTGCGGATGATGGATTATATCAGCCGCTGTGCCCATGAAAATGGGATTGAAGTGGATATATGCGGCCAGGCAGGAGAAGTTGAGGAATTGATTCCTTTATGGATAGGGATGGGAATCGATAATTTGAGCGTAAGCATACCTTCCATTCCAAGGGTGAGAAGGGCGATCAGCCGTTGTTCTTTTCAGGAGTGCCAGGAATTGGTAAAACAGGTTTTGCATCTTTCTTCCGATAAGGAAGTTAAAAAATTTATGAGAGAGGAGAAGACCATATGATTGTGAGAGAACTGGAAGTATTGAATGAACTTGGCTTTCATTCAAGAGTAGCATGCCGTATTACCCGGGCAGCGGGAGAATTCCAAAGCAGCGTACATGTAAAGAAAAACGGGCAAAGTTTTGATTTGAAGAACGTGACAGGGGTAATGATGGCGAATGCAAAACACGGCGATGTCGTAACGGTGGAAATAGAAGGGCCGGACGAAGAAGCCGCTGCCGTTGCTATGGAAAAGTTATTTGAAGAAAAATTCGGAGAGAGGTGATTTTGTTTGGAAACAATGGAATTGGCAATGTCTTTGATTGCAGGAGCCGGGGATTCGAAAAGCGATTCCATGGAAGCAATTATTGCAGCAAAAAAAGGAGATTTTCAGGCAGCCAGGGATTTGATTGAAAAAGCATCCGCTTCCATGGAAAAAACTCATGAAATCCAGACGCAGTTAATCCGTGATGAGATGACAGGAAATCCGAGGGAAACAACGCTTCTCATGGTACATGCGCAGGATCATCTTTGTTCCGCCCAGATGCTGCGGGATTTAGCTATCGAGTTTACGGATCTGTATGAATTAGTTATGAAAGGAGTGAAAAAAGAATGAGAATATTGCTGGCATGTAATCTTGGTATGTCCACGAGTCTATTGGTGGAAAAAATTAAAGAGGAAGCAAAAAAGAAGAATATAGACGCGGAAGTGGATGCGGTGCCTTTTGATAAAGTCGCTTTGTCGGTAAATCAGACGGATATTTTGTTATTAGGGCCGCAGGTCAGATATCTGGTAAGCAAGTTCAGGGATCAGTTCGGGGATAAAATCCCGGTAATTGAAGCAATGAATATGAGTGATTATGCTTTGCTGAAAGCGGATAATATTCTAAGGGACGCAATGGATCTGTACAATAAAAAGAAATAATGGAAACTTAAGATAAAAATAAGATTGAGGAGGGTTCAAATGGCAAAATCCGAACAGAGTAAATCGAAAAGTAATTTTATTGAAGAAAAATTTTTACCGGTAGCTGCCCGGATCGGCAGCCAGCGTCATCTGATCGCGTTGCGCGATGGTATCGTTATGGTAATGCCTTTATTGATTTTGGGTGCTTTTGCTATGATTATCGCTGAATTTCCTTTTCAGCCGTATCTTGATTTTATGGCGAGGACATTTGGAGAAGACTGGCTGGCATTTGAAGGCATTATTATGAATGCCACATATGGAATTGTAGCGATTGTAGCTTGTTTTGGGGTATGCAGTTCTTTGGTTTCCAGTTATGGAATCGACGGAACTCCTGCAGGAATCATTTCATTATCCGCCTTTTTTACCATCAATGTGGTATCGGCGTTTGAAACGGCGGATGGAACGGTAGAAGCCTGGCTGACGGGTACGTTTACCGCAGAATTTTTGTTTACTGCTCTTTTGGTAGCTTTGGCGAGCGGAGAGATTTACCGCCTTTTGGTACAGAAAAAATTTACAATCAAGCTTCCGGCATCGGTTCCCGGGGCAGTTTCCCGGCAGTTTACCGCCTTGTTGCCCGGAGTAGTTATTATTCTTCTGTTTACCGTGCTTCATTTCCTGTTTGCAGCGACTCCATGGGGAAGTTTTCCTGAATTTGTTTCGGTGGTAATATCCACTCCGTTACGTGGTGCGGGAACTTCTTATATAGGAACGGTTCTGGGATGTATTGTGGAACATATCCTTTGGGCTCTCGGGCTTCATGGCTCTTCCATCATTATTTTCCCTATTTTCGAGCCTATGTGGGTTATGAATCTCCAGGAAAATATTGCAAATGCAGCAGGGCATATTGTAACGCAGCCATTTTATGAGAACGGCGTATGGATCGGCGGTTCCGGATGCACGCTTCCGGTAGTTGTATACATGCTTGTTTTTGCAAAATCCAAATTATTAAAACAGGTAGGAAAATTAGGCATCGGGCCTGGCTTGTTCAATATTAATGAGCCGGTTACATTCGGACTTCCAATTGTATTGAATCCGATTTTGATGATACCTTTTATTTTAACGCCGGTTGCAGTTATGACGGTTCAATATTTTGGCACTGCTATTGGTTTGTTCCCGCTTTGTAATTATATGGTGCCTTGGACGACTCCGGTATTTATCAGTGGTTTTCTGATGACTGGGAGTTTGATGGGAGTAGTAGCGCAAATCATATCTTTTGTAGTTGCTTTCTTCATTTGGCTGCCGTTTATCCGTGCATGGGATAAGACCAATTATGAGATGGAACAGGAAGCAGAGCTGGCAGCGGCAGAGTAAACGGTAATAAGCAAACGTCGTGTCAAAACTTTATATAAATCAAAAGCCGGGACGGGCGGCAGGAAGTTTCGCCGCCCTTGTATGCCCGGCAATCAGGAGGAAATTATGGGATTTATGGGACTTGAAACAGCACATGCGCCATCGGGTATGAGAGGCAGACGTTTAGCCGCTTTTTTCATAGATGCATTTATCGTATTGATGCTCTCATTTATCGCTTTTCACCTTTTTGGGGAACCGGATTTTTTCAGCGTAAAAGAAGCAATGGATGCTGCCGAATTGGCAGGAGGGCAGGATGCCGTATTAACTGGAGCGGTATTTTCCACTTTTAACCGTGCATATGGTATCATGCTTGTAATTGGATTTTTTTACGAAGTGGTATCTCAATTTATTTTTGGCGGTTCTACGGTTGGAAAATTACTGTGCCGGTTGAAAGTAATATCCCGGAGTGAGGAAAGAAAAAAAGCGGTGCATGCATTGCTTTTATGTGTCAGAAGCTTTTTGAAAATGTTGTCCTTGTACTTTTTCCAGAGTTTCCCTTTTCTTATATGTTGTTTGACTATTTTTACGAATAGAGAATGTTATACGGGGTTTGACATGGCGGTAAAAACAATAACAGTGGATAGAAAAAAGGAGCAGAGGTAAAAGATGAAAATTACAATACAGACACCATTGAAAAATAATGAAATTAAGGAATTGCTGGATGGTTCCGAATTAGATGGGATTAGATTTACATTTATCGGAAAGAAAGGAATTGGTCTGGAATTTGAGGCGGAAAACATGAATTCCGATGGAAATGAGGATATGGCATGTGCAGATGCTGCATGCGCAGCGGCAAAGAAAGCAATTAAAGGGGAGGATTGGGGAAAGGTACTTTATTTTTCTGTTACAGGGGCTTGACCCGTATTGGTAGGAGAGTGGAAAAATGCGGCATTCCGAAGAAAACTTACAAAAAATATTAGAAACGCTTTTAAAAAATGACAGCGATGGATTCGTAACTTTGGATGATTTATCACAAATATTGAATATTTCAAAACGGTCAGTGCAGAATTATTTGAACAAGGCGGATTCCTGGCTTTTGGAACATGATCTCTCAAATGTGAAGATTATAAAAAAGCAAGGTTATGGGATCCAGATTTCTGCTGATTTTTCCGAACGCCAGAAGCTGTCATCCCTTATTAAAAGCCGTTATTTTACTATGTTGGAAGGAAGTGTGGAACGCCGTATAGAAATTCTCAGAAGCCTTGTGTTTTCAAAAGAAGAGCTGACGATCCAGTTTCTTGCGGATCAGTTTTATGTGAGCCGTTTTGTCATTTTATCGGATTTGGATTGGGTGGAAAACTGGCTTGCCCAGTATAAATTGAAATTATTTAAGACGCAGCGCCGGGGAATAGGCATTGCTGGCGATGAAATATCCAGGCGTGCAGCTATTGCAGGCTTTTTTGACTTAAAAGAACTGAAAAATAAGTCGGTTGTCTATGAGTCGAAACAAACTTCGCGCCTTTCAAAAGAAAGTCTTCAAAAATTAGAAGAAGTCTATGATAAAAAAGATATACGTAATGTCTGCGCGATCATAGAGGATGCGGAAAAAGAATTTGATTTTTTTATGGGAAGCGACTTTTTTACCGCATTAGTCACCCATATGACAATCAGCGTATTCCGGCTGCGGCATGGCTGCGAGGTAAAAAAAGAATTTCTTCCGCCGAACGAAGAATTTCCGCAGCTGGAAATGAATACGGCATTATTTATTGCAAAGCGTCTGGAATCCACTTTTTCAATCAAACTGCCGGAATCGGAATGTATTTATATCTGTATTCATTTGATGAGTTATAATACATTTCTGGATCAGCCTGACGGGGAATATCGAATGCCTGAAAATATTGAAATGCTGGCCATGCATTTGATTGAGGCAATCGATGTTGAATTGGGAAGTAATTTTGCAGGGGATAAAATGTTGTTTTTTGGCCTTGTTTACCATTTAAGAAGCGCTATTTACCGGTTGAAAGAAAATCTTGGTTCCTATAAGCATTCTTTTCCTATTTTGCCGGATACTTATGAAGATATTTATTCCAGCATATGCAAAAATTCAAATCTTTACCAGCAATTCGGCCAGGTGGTTCCTGACCAGAAAGAATTGATATCCATTACGTTTCATTTTGGATTATCTATGGAACGTATTACACAGAAAAAAAGGGCTTTGATCGTTTCCAATTCAGGAATCCTGATGCAGATGGAAATATATCGTGATATACAGCAGAATTTGCCGGAGATCAAAGTGGTAGATATTTGCTCTTCCCAGCAGCTTTCTTTGTGTGAGGAGAGCCGGTATGATTTTATTATTACAACTGTTTCTTTAGATCATACATCAAAACCAGTGGCCAATATTGCGCATTTGGACAAGGAAGAGAGCAGACGTTTTATCGAAGAGTTCGTATTTACAAAATTATGCGATAATAGCTGATATAAGGGGTGATAATTCTTAATATTCTGCCGATATAAATACATAACAGAAAATATGGTATTTATGTTGTATATAGCAAAAAACGCAAAACTGCAAATGGATTTGCAGTAAGGGAACAGGGAGGTTGTAGAATATGATGTTACCGATAGTCGGTTCGATCCGAAATACTGTGAAATTGGCAGAAATGGACAGCAAATGGCAGCAGAAGAAGAAAAACGGCGGGAAAGCTCTGAAGGCAGAGATGAGTCCGCAGGAAAGACAAATCCAGCAGTATAAGGAGGATTTGGAAAAGATGCGGGAAGGAAGGCAGATGTCGGACATCGATGCGAAGCTAAAGTCAGGCGGGACTCTTACTCCTGAAGAAATTACTTATCTGCAAAGGAACTGCCCGGAAAAATATAAGGAATACGTGGAGATAAAAAACGAGAGAGAAGCGTATAAAAGGCAGATGGAATCGTGCAAGACAAAGGAAGACGTAGAAAAGCTGAAGATGAATAAGATGAGCAGCTTTCTGGCAGAGGCCAAGTCGGTGATGAATAATCCCAATATTCCGAAAGGAAAAAAATTAGGGCTGATGGAGAAAATTCTCAGAAGGGTAATGGGAATGGAAAAGGAATATGTCAAATTTGTCAATTCCGGCCGGTACCAGAGTCTGCCTACCCAGGAGGAGCTTGCGGAAGAGGAGAAGAGGAAAGCGGAACAGAGCGAGGCGGCGGCAGAAGGACTGGGAGAAGCGGCAGAAGACTATGATAATTCTTCCGAACTGCCTGAAACTGGGCAAGAGGTGGTTCCGGGAGAAGGGGCGAATGCGGATGAACCAGGGAATGAAAAGAATCAGGCAGAAAACTTCCCAAGAACAAAAGAGTATGAAGGGTATACATTTTCGGAACTAAAACAGGCATCAGATACTGCTTTTCATGAAATAGAAACGGAGTTAAAGGGATATTTGAAAGCGTATCGGCCTTGATCTTTTAAAAGTATAATTTTACAAAAGGTATCATAAGAGATATAATAAAGCCGCAGCAGGAATTGTATTTTCTGTCGCGGCTTTCATAAGAAAGGGAGTATGGACAGATGCTGGAGATTCTTAACTTAACGAAAATGTATGGGAAGTATAAGGCGGCAAATGATGTAAATCTTGCCGTTGAGGATGGAGAAATAGGAATATTGCTCGGGCCGAACGGAGCGGGCAAGTCTACGGTAATCAAGAGTATTGCCGGGCTTTTGCGCTATGACGGGAAAATTTTGATTCAGGGCATGGATGCAAAAAGCATGGAAGCAAAAAAGATTTTTGCTTATGTGCCGGAACTTCCTGCAATGTATGATGCCCTTACGGTAAGGGAACATATAGAATTTATTATCAATGCTTACCATGTCCCGGCAAGCGAAGAGGATGTAAAGAAGCTTTTTGAAAGGTTTGAATTGACGGATAAACAGGATAAGCTTGGTAATGAGCTTTCGAAAGGAATGATGCAGAAAGTAAGTATATGCTGCGCCTTGATTATCCGTCCAAAGGTTATTTTATTGGATGAGCCTATGGTCGGCTTGGATCCTGCGGCGATCAAGGAGCTGAAGCAGATGATCATGGAATTAAAGGATATGGGGGCGACTATATTGATCAGCACCCATATGCTGGAAATGGTGAAGGATCTTTGGGATGTTATGTTTGTAATGGATAAAGGCCGGATTATCGCGTCTTATAAAAAGAGCGATACGAAGGAAGAAGATTTGGAAGAATTGTTTTTCCATGTGACGGACCATGAGAAGGAAGAAGTATAATGAATATGATATTTTATCTCTATAGAAAGACTTTTAAAAACCGTGTAAAAAGGGCATTGAAAAAACCGGTGACTTATATCTATGCTGCTTTTGTTATTTTATATTTTTATTTTATTTTCCGTTCTTTTCCCGTTTTTCTGGGAATGTTTGAAGTGGAAGGGGCATCTGTCTTAACGGCGGTATTGACGGCGATTGTCTTTATTTTTATTCCTTCCAATATGATTTCTTACAGCAAAAGAAAAGGGCTGGTTTTCCGGGAGCCGGATATTCATTTTCTTTTTCCGGCGCCTGTCAGCCCGAAAAAAATTTTGTTGTATGCGCATATAAAGAATGTGATAGCAACGCTGATTTTGAATATCCTCGTCGTTATAGCGGCTGTATTGTGGCTCCATATATCTGTCTGGAAAATGGCGGTATACTTTTTGTTTTCTTTTATAGTGGAAAATATATTGGAAGGCTCCATCATGATTTTATGCTATGGGAATGAAAAACTGGATAAGAAGCAGATGTTTGTCATACAAATCGGAATGTATCTTCTGGTCGGTATTTTTATTCTGATCGGTATTGGGGTATATCTGAAAGAAGGAATCGGTTTTTGGCCGGTAGTGAATTATCTCCATAGTCCGGCGATCCAAATGGTTCCCGTAGTGGGATGGTATATCGCTTTTCTGCATTTGCTGTTTATGGGGCCGGGAACGGTGAATGTTATTTGTTCCGTCTTATATTTTATTTCTGTTATTTTGCTGCTTGTCGCTGCTTGCCGCCTGAAATGCACCGGGGAATTTTTTGAGGATGCCATCAAATTTGCCGAAGATTATGAAGCAGCAAGAAAGAAAGGAAAGGCAGGGGAGGTAGCTGTTGTAGGCTGGAAGAAAAAATATGGAAAAGCCACAATTACTTATAAAGGAAAATATGCGAAGGCTATTTTTTATAGGCAGCTTTTGGAATATAAAAAGAACCGATTTTTTATTTTTGGTTTTTATACGTTAGTTTGTTTGATCATTGGCATTGGCTTGGCAGTAATTGGCCATAGAAATAATGGTTTTGGAGGATATGATGTTTTTGTTATTTTAGGAGTAATGGCTTACCTTACTTTTATTTTTTCAGGCTATCAGGGAAAATGGGGGAAGGAATTAAAAAAACCATATACGTACTTGATACCTGATACGGCATTATGCAAGCTATGGTATTCTACCTTAATGGAGCATATAAGGTCATTGATTGATGGATGCCTGATTGCCTTGCCGTCAGGGATTGTGCTTGGAATTCCTTTTTTGCAGATTTTGCTTGTTATTTTAGCCTATATATGTGTTCAGGCATGCAAGCTCTATGCGGATATTATGGTGGAAGCATTTTTGGGGAATATTCTTGGCGTGGCAGGAAAACAATATGCGAGGGTTCTTTTTGAAGGGATTGTGATAGGCATAGGAGCGATGGGGGGTGCAGCGGGCAGTCTGGTTTCCATTGAGGTAGGATTATTTGCGCTGAGCGGAGTGATTGTTTTCATGACGGCAGGAATGATGGCGATTGCTACGGTGAATTTCGAGAAGATGGAAACGGTTTGACCAGGTGGAATCAAAAGTCAAAATAATGTACCTTTTCATCATAAAAGCGTAGGATGTTTGCGGAAGATAGGCTATAATAAATCATAGATAGAAAATAAAAATGTCCGGAGGCGCAAATATGGTTAAAAAATGGTGGAAAGAGGCGGTTATTTATCAGATTTATCCCCGCAGTTTTATGGACAGCAACGGGGACGGGATCGGGGATCTGAAAGGGATCACGAGCAGACTGGATTATTTAAAATATTTGGGGATCGATGTTATTTGGCTTTCGCCTGTCTACCAGTCGCCGAATGATGACAATGGATATGATATCAGCGATTATCAGGCGATCATGGATGAATTCGGCACGATAGAGGATTTTGACGAGATGCTGGCAGAAGCCCATAAAAGGGGAATCCGCATTGTGATGGATCTTGTGGTGAATCATACTTCGGATGAGCATAAGTGGTTTGTGGAGAGCAGGAAATCAAAAGAAAATCCTTATAGGGATTATTATATTTGGCGGGAAGGCAAAGCCAACGGGACAGCGCCGAATAACTGGGGAGCCTGCTTTGGCGGATCGGCGTGGGAATATGACGAAGAGACAAAAATGTATTATCTTCATCTGTTTTCCAAAAAACAGCCGGATCTGAACTGGGATAATCCGAAGGTACGCCAGGAAGTATTCGATATGATGACCTGGTGGTGCGAAAAAGGGATTGACGGGTTCCGCATGGATGTGATCAGCATGATTTCCAAAACAAAAGAAATGCCGGACGGGGAGGTACAAGGCTTTTATGGGAATGCGAATCCTTATTGCGTAAACGGCCCGAATGTCCATGTTTATTTGCGGGAAATGAATGAAAAGGTTTTGTCAAAATATGATATTATGACGGTAGGGGAAACGGCCGGGGTGACGACGGAGCTGGCGAAACAGTATGCGGGCGAGGATACGCAGGAACTGAACATGGTATTCCAGTTCGAGCATGTGGAAAGCGACGGAAAGTATGGGAAATGGACGGATGAAAAAGTTGCTCTTCCTTTGTTAAAGAAAATTATGTCGCGCTGGCAGACCGAATTGTATGGAAAGGCATGGAACAGTTTATTTTGGGATAACCACGACCAGCCAAGGGCGGTTTCCCGCTTTGGGGACGACAGGACGGAGTATAGGGAGGTTTCTGCCAAAATGCTGGCGACCTGTCTGCATATGATGCAGGGGACTCCTTATATTTACCAGGGAGAAGAGCTTGGCATGACGAATTATCCTTTCCAGGGCATGGAGGATTTCCGCGATATCGAGAGCGTGAATGCATACAGGGAGTGGTGCGAAAGCGGCCATGTATCCCATGAAGCGTTCTGGCCGTGCCTGGCGGCGAAGAGCAGGGATAATGCCAGAACGCCGATGCAGTGGGAAGATGCGGAAAATGCCGGGTTCAGCAAGGGAACGCCCTGGATCGGGGTAAATCCCAATTATAAGGAAATCAACGCCAAGGCAGAGACGGAAGATAGGAATTCTGTTTTTCATTATTATAAAAAATTGATCGAATTGCGGAAGAAGTATTCGGTGATCGTATATGGGAAGTATGAGCTTTTGCTGGAGGACAGTGAGGAACTTTTTGCTTATACGAGAGCTTTGGAGAAGGAGAAATTGTTGGTAGTATGCAGTTTTTCGGATAAAGAAACGGAGTTTGCGATGCCAGAGGAGTTTGCCGGGGCGGATTGCCTGATATCGAACAGAGAGAGTTCTTATGAGGATAAAATAGTAAAATTGAAACCGTATGAGGCTTTTGTGCTGTATAAATATTTATGACAAGCAAAGGGGGAAGAGGAAGAGGAAAGTATGGATTAATTTTGCCGGTTCAGCGGCAGCGGACCGGCAATGATTTCTCTTGATACGTACAAGGACATATCCGCCCTGGTAGCGAGCGTCCATTTCACGAGGCGTATGCATTGGCGCTCCACTTCAAGGCAGGTAATGCAGCGGGGATGGACGCAGCTTCCGCTGTTATAGTAAAAGCGGTCTTCTGCGGAAAGGGCAGGACGGTGGGTATGGCCGGTAATCAGTATATGGTTTTCCTGTTCGGCCCAGTGATGGAGCCGTTCTTCCGCTTTATGCTTTCTCGTATAGTTTTTGGCCGCGCTGGTGGGATCGAGAACGCCGAAATGTTCCAGGGGCTTCCATAAATAACGGACGAGGAAACGGGATAATCTCCATAGGGAGGAATTGAACAGGTCCGTCTGATGGCCATGGGTGAGGTAAATATCCATAGGGAAATTGGTTTCCAGTATGATTCCGGAATAAAAGGGTATATTGGGGATAGAAATTTCCTGTTCCTGGTAAAAGCTATTATCCAGGACGCAGCCGCAGCTCCGGCAATGTTTTTCTGTATACCGGCTGTTCTTTTTTACCATATCGTGGTTGCCGTAGAGCATATAAAGCCGATGCTGTTCGTGGAAACGGGAAAGAAGAAGAAATACGTTGCCATGGGCTTCCATGATCTGCTTCATACTACGGTTTTCCCATAATTCATCTCCGTCACCCAGCTCGATATAGGTATATCCTGATTTGTAATAGTGCTGCAATGCGGCGAAATAAAGGTTTTGGTTTTTCAGGAAATTGTCGTTGGAGTTTCCAACGCCCCGATGGCAGTCGCTGATAAAAACATATTTGGAACGTTCGGTAAGAGGGAGCCTTAGCGCTCCCTCGAAAGATTTGGAAAGACGTGAATAATAACCCATTTCTTTACCTTCTTTTTCGTCTTATTTTTTTATATTTTTTAATGCGCAGTGTTTTTCGGAATACAAAAGGAAGATAATAGTACAGATATAAGATTTTATCTAAAGAAAGACAGAACGGCCTGGTAACGGACAGATATACCCTGCACCAGAAACGGTTAGCACACTGTACCAGGCGAATTCGCAGACGGCGCAGACAGCCGTATTTTACAAATGATTTGGCAAAAGAAAAAGTAACGGTATGACAGGAGATGCAAATGTCGTCAGGACAATAGCCTGTGCGTACAAGTCCTTGTGCAAAAGCTTCCGCCATTTCGTGATGAGGGAAGGTAATGCTGGCTCGCATATACAGGTCTTCCGGATTGGAGAATCTTCCTACGGAAAAAGCAGTCAGCCACCAGTGTCTGGCTCCTACATCGGCAATTCCCATCCCTTTTCGGAAAAGGTTAAAGGAAAGCCCTGCCATGTCTTTGTCTTCTACACACTGGAAAATAGTAGTTTCCCATTTTGTTTCAGGTATGATATGGTCCGCATAGTAAACCCCTATTTCTCCGCCGGTATTGATGCCGTATTGCCCTTTCCACAGCTCTATCAGCCACGTTCTGCCGTTATAATTAAAATAAACGGGCAGACAGTCAAAAACCATATGAAAGGAAAGAGCGGCTTTGTCATATAAGGCGCAATAACCGAATTCCCGCTGCATGGCATCGATGCGGGAGGTAAAAATATCCTGGGAGGCTACATAACAAAAACCGAAAGGTTCCAGGAGTTCATCTAATAAACAGCATTTTTCTTCCGTGGACATACAACAAATCTTTTTTATGATTTTTTTCCGTCGCCAGTAATTCAGGCAGAAGAAAAAAAGAAGTATCAGGAAAAAAATACCAAAAAACAAGTACATAACAAAATCCTTTATCATTCATTTGTTATATCTTATGATTAAATGTCGAAATTGGTACGCAAATGTTTTCTAAAGCAATTCCCAATCTCCAATCCATATTTGTTTTGTATAGTTATATTGGCGTCGATATAGCTTGTTGTCTATTGTTTTATATCTCCAGCCAATGATATCAGATTTTGGTTGAATTTCAATAGTATTATTATAATAAGTATTTGAAATGTGTATTTCAGATGCATTAACTGTTACATTATAAAAGATAATATTTAGTAGTGTAATTACTAATAGAGTATTTTTTTAAATTTCATTTCTATATTCATTCCTTTCGTTTCGCTTAAGGCATAAAATACCATAAAAAAAGTTGGTTGCCTTGGACTTCTTGATAATCGTATTTTTATATGTGTAGAATACTTTTTCAAGTATTAGTAAGAGTGTTTAATAGACATTTATATTGGGATCAAATATCTGATTTACTGTTGCAATATACTCGGAATTATAAAATATATCATAAGTACCATTATGGTTATCAATTAAATAATAGGCAGAATAGTCAATTATTTCAAATGTATTATTTTGATCTTCTTTTGGTATGTCATAAGGTTCAAAGATAAAACAAAAAGAACAAATAAAAAAAGTAATTATGGCAGATAAAGTTAAAGTAATAGTCTGTAATAATGGATTAATGCCGCGGATATATTCTAGAATTATTGTAATTCGTTGAGATAAAGTTATAGTTTTAGTACTATAAAAAGTATTAATAGTATTGATGTTTTTACTTTTATTACATATTTGGGTAATTTGTAATAAACATTCCAAATAGTTTAGTTTTTGGTCATTATTAAGGGTTTTTGTAATATATAAATCAATGTTAATTTCTAATAAATTTACAAATTGACTTTTTAAAAGATAAATAAAGGGATTCCACCAATAAATCATTGTTAATAATTCTATAAATAATTTAATATATAAATCTTTATGATAAAAATGTGCTATTTCATGTTTTAAAATATAAGACCAATTCTCTTCAGATAATGCCATATGAGGAATAATTATAGTAGGGGTTCTTACATTAAAAATAAAAGGACTTTCAATTTTATCGCTATATATTATTTGAAAATTGATCTTATTTTTATAACCAGAGTTAATATCATTTAATATATTTAAAATTTTTTTATCAGTAACTTTTTCGTATGTTTTTATTTTATTATAAAATTTGATATAAGAAAAAAAGGCTTTTAATAATTTTAAAAAAAATCCACTAATCCAAATAAATAAAAGTATATCAATAATATAAATATTTCTATTTAAGATGGAAAAGGAAGTCTTATAAATAAAAATATATATTGAAGGTAAAATTCTTTTAATAGGAATTGTTTTTGTAAAAAAAAATTCAAAAGGTAAAATAAATTTTATTATAATTAAAAATAGTAAAAAGAAAAACCATTTTACACCTATTTTTAAAATCATTTTAGTGTTTTTAAATAGAAAATAAGAAAATAATATTATAATATTATTAAAAAAAATCATGCTGCATATCGAACTAAATGTCAAAGACATAATAAGGCTCCTATTATAAGTCTTCTTTCTTTTTTATTTCTTCTCTTAACTCATTTATTAAATTTTGGAGTATGTCTATTTCACTATTTACTGTTTTTATGTCAGTATCTTTTAATAAAGTTGCAACAAAAAAGGGATTTGACATACTTTCATTTACTATTTTTTTAAACTTGTTTGTTAATAATATACTTTCATACTCCTCTTTTGTGAGATTAGGAATATATTTTCTTGATAAAGATGTTACATTTATTACGACATCAATTACGCGAACAATTTCATTTTTCATTAAATTACGAAGGGCAAGTTGTACCGTGCTATTAATTAATCCGCCTTTTTTAGCAATTTCTGATGACATAAGTGGTTGATTTTCATTCCATAAAACATTTAAAACATTTAACTCACTTTGCTTTAAGTTAAATACTTTGCTTTTATTCATATAAAACCTCTCAAAAAGTGTTTAATAATACATTACAATATTAATAGAATAAGAGCAATAGTAAAAATAATATGTATATATTGAATATTTAATAAATATATGATATATTACGTTTATAATTTAAATATATACAATATAATTTAGATATAAAGGGGGAATTATCATGAATACATAAGTTTTATTGTTAATTAGTATAAAAAATTGATGAAAGAAATTTTTTAAAATGGAAGGAGTAAATTTTATGAGTAATCTGAAAAAATATGTGGCTTTGGGATTATCATTTATAATTTGTTTTTCTAATGTGATTATTTCTCATGCAGGAGAGGAAGAAAATTATATTACAGCTTTTCAAGTTGATGAAGAAGATTTAGATATGAAAGCTCAAAAATATAATATGCCGGAGGAAGTAAAAGATTATATTGAAAAAATATTATCGGAAGATAAAAATGCAGAAATTACAGTATATTCTCCTGATATTTTAAGTACACGTGCATCATCAAGCAGTTGGAGTAATACGCGTTCATATAATGGATATACTTTAAAAGATTGGAATGTACATAATGAAACGTCAACGGGTATGAAAGATATAAGAAAAGGAACTTTAGCAAATAAATTTGCAGATTCATTAGCAGTGTATTGCAGTGGTGCATTTTTGGATTCTGTAGTTCCCTTTGGTAGTGCTGGATTGACATTAGCACAATTTATATTTGGAAATAATACAACTATTTATGCAGGGAGTGGAGATAAAGCATCAGCTGCTGTTAAATTTACATCAGATACAAAGTTTACATATGTTAATGTTGGAGGGAATTATCAATTAGGTGCAAGGACTAGTAAAGCAAAACTTGAAAATATTACATGGTATTTTTATTATGATAAAACCCACAAAGAGAATAGCGGTTCAAAAGTATATAATAAAACCTATACAAGTAGCTCATATAATTTCCCAGATGCAAAAGCTATATCTGGAACGGGAATAGGTGGATATTTGGAAAGTCCAATGAGTATAAGGATAGGTGATTTTACATTTGTACTTGAATAATCATTTTATTAAAAATATTAAACATATTTTTTATATAATACTATTTATAATAGGAGTTACCTTGATGCTTTCAATATTGCAATATGGAATCTACTATTATAACAATCCGATTGAGAAAGAAATAAACTTTATGACGAAAGGATGTGTTATATGGAATCCTGAAGGCAAGGAATGGAAAATGGTTGATGTAGAAGTCAAAGGGAAAAAATTGTATTATATTTTTAAAAATCATCGGGAAGCAGCACAAGGGGATATACTAATTGATGGATATAGTATTTTTGGAAATACAGATCATAGAGATGAATATGTTGGTTTTTATACCGAATTTCATGGAGAAAATTTTGGTTGTGTAGAAAGAAAGTCTCTCGGCAGTATTATTGCGTTATCAGAAGACTTTGGATCTATAGTATGTAGCTTTTCTATTGTTCCTTCTATGGTTGGCAGTGGAAAAACGGGGCAGAGTAGCCAGGCATTATTAGTAATACCGGGAAATAATATAGAATCTGCAAAGGAAATAATAAAAAGCGCATTTCAGAATTCAAATCAAATGAACGAATGGATGTTGGAAAATGGATGGAACCAATTAATAGAAACAGAGCAATAAAACATATTTGGAACGTTCGGTAAGAGGGAGCCTTAGTGCTCCCTCAAAAAATTTGTAAAGACGTGAATAATAAAGGAAAATAAGTTTACGGAGCGATGTGAATCATCGTCCCTTTGCCTTTAAATCCGGCATCGCCTGTTATTTGAAGAAGTTCTTTTTCCCCTTGGATATAAGAAACATCGGAAAGATGGACATGCCCGGCTAATACCGCCGCTACGGGACTGTCCTTGGCGGTAATCAATCCCATGAATTCTGCGGATACATCGTTCGGGTAGATTCCTCCATGGATGCCTCCTCCCAATACAACGCCGTTTGGCCAGACAACGGAGGTTTTTTCGAGAAGCGGCTGCGTATAGAAAGGCACATGGAGCAGTAAAAGGATTGGTTTTCCTGTTTCCGCAATCTTCTTATATTCTTCCAAAGCTTCGGGTGGAATCTGGTTATCGCTGTTATTGACCGCTAGAATAAGGAAATCATCCAGTTCCAGCGTATGAACCGTCGTATTGCCGGAAGACTCATTTTCGGGAGAAACCATATAGGGAGAAAGAAGAGGGAGATATTCTTCCCTGCCGTTTTCCGTCATATATTCCCAGGGATAAGTCCAATCGTGGTTTCCTAAAGTATAGATGTACGGGATTTCCAGTTGTTCCAGGGCATCTTTCAGATAGCCGATGTTAGCGGGGGAAGGGGAATCGATGATATCTCCTCCGAGAAGCAGGACATCCACTTTTTGTTCGTTTGACAACGCAATCCAGGATAAAAACTGGTCGGAAGAAGCCGTGCCGCCCTCTTCCGTAAACAGCGCAAGCCGCTGGCTGGCATAATCGATGATTTCTTGGGAGGCATCGGTTTCTGGAAGGATGATATGCGTGTCCGTAAGGAACAAAAGATGATATTCCCTGGAGATGCCGGGAATCACGATCTGGCATGAATCAATATTAGTTTCATCGACAGGGGCTTGTGCGGAATTGGAAGTGCAGCCGCCCAAAAAAAATATAAATGAAACGAAGACTGCGAAAAAAAGAGGTAATATTTTTTTATGTTTGATTGTTTTCATATGTTCCTATATTTCCATTCTTTACATATTAATATGGTTGATATTATTTTTATAATCTTGTAGAATATGATTTATCGCCATAGCTATATTATGACAGGAACAGCGGAGAAATGTAAGATATTTTCTTAAAAATTTATAAAATGACGAGGTTGTTATGCAGGACAAAAAATTATCAGGATTAAAAAAATTATTTGCCCCTATTGATATGACGGTGGGAACTCCCGGGAAACAAATCGTAGCGTTTGCCATTCCTATGCTGATCGGTAATATTGCCCAACAGCTGTATAATACGGCGGACAGCGTCATTGTGGGGCAGTATGTGGGGGATAATGCCCTGGCGGCGGTGGGAAGCGCGTCGCCGATTTTAAATTTGCTGCTTGTATTGTTTGTTGGTATTTCGGTAGGAGCAGGGATCATGGTTTCCCAGTATTTCGGGGCAAGGCAAAGGGAAGATCTGTCGGGGACGATTGGAAGCTGTGTGACGCTGACGGCGATTTCTTCCGTGATTATTATGGTAATAGGACCGCTGGTTTCCGGCCCTTTGCTGAAACTGCTCGATACGCCGGAAACGATCCTTGGATGGTGTGAGTCCTATTTGAATATTATTTTTATTGGTATTGTAGGGATGGCATATTATAATATTTTGGGAGGCGTACTTAGAGGACTTGGCGATTCGGTATCGGCGCTTGTATATTTATTGGTTGCTACGGTCGTGAATATCGTTCTGGATATTCTGTTTGTAGCTAGCTTTGATATGGGTGTGGCAGGCGTGGCGCTGGCTACGGCGATCGCCCAGGCACTGTCCGCAGTCCTTTGTTTCTGGAAGCTGCTTCGGATGTCGGATGTATTTGATTTTAAAAAGAAGTATTTGAAGTTACATAAAAAATATGCCATGATGACGATACGCCTCGGGCTGCCCTCCGGGCTGACACAGGCCATCTTTTCCATGGCGATGATTGTTGTCCAGTCATTGACGAACAGCTTTGGGGAAATGTTCATCGCTGCCAATGTTATTGTCATGAGAGTGGACGGTTTTGCGATGATGCCTAATTTTTCATTTGGAACGGCTATGACTACTTATGCGGGGCAGAATGTAGGAGCCAGGGAATTTGATAGGGTGGAAAAAGGCGCGAAACAGGGTACGTGGATCGCTATGGGCGTGTCTGCGGCGATTACTTTGATGATCCTTCTTTTTGGCAGCCAGCTGATGAGTATTTTTACAAAAACAAAAGAGCTGGTGGATATGAGCATGCGTATGATGCAGATTCTTGCTATCGGATATATCGCGATGGCTGTTACCCAGTCTCTGTCCGGCATTATGCGGGGGGCGGGGGATACGATGACCCCTATGTGGATCTCTCTGGCGACGACGGTGGCGATCCGCGTGCCGGTAGCGTACGGCTTGGCTTATTTGACGAGAAGCGAGCAGTATCCGGGCGGAAGATGTGAAAGCGTGTTTATTTCTTTATTGGTTTCGTGGACGCTGGGGGCAGTTATTACATTTATTTGTTATCGATGGGGGAAATGGAAACAAAAGGCGATTGGAGAGTAAAAAGGAAGTGGATGGAATGCAGCAGGAAGAGAAGTATAAGTATATGACGGAAACACCAGTTCCTAGGCTGGTTGGGGAACTGGCTGTGCCTACGATTATCAGTATGCTGGTGACTTCATTTTATAATATGGTCGATACCTTTTTTGTGGGAAAAATCGACAGGCAGTCTACAGCGGCGGTTGGCATCGTTTTTTCAGTGATGGCTCTGATCCAGGCGTTAGGATTCTTTTTCGGACATGGATCCGGGAATTATATTTCGAGGCGTTTGGGCGCGAAGGATTTTGAAGAAGCGGCTGCGATGGCGGCGAATGGCTTTTTTCTTGCCTTTCTCTGCGGGATTGCGGTGATGGTCGGCGGGCTTGCTTTTTTAGAGCCGCTGGCGGTGGCTCTTGGTTCGACACCCACCATATTGCCGTATACGGAAGCTTATTTAAGAATTATTCTGATGGGAGCGCCTTTTATGACCTCTTCCCTGGTGCTGAATAACCAGCTCCGTTTTCAGGGGAGCGCGGCATATGCCATGGTAGGCATTGTAACGGGCGCGGTGATTAACATTGTGCTGGATCCGCTGTTGATTTTTGGCTGCGGCATGGGAGTGGCGGGAGCGGCTGCGGCTACTGTGGTCAGCCAGTTTTGCAGTTTTTTGCTTTTATTGTTCCAGAGCAGGAAAGGCGGCAATATAAGGATACAATTCTGTAATTTCAAACCGAACGGCCATTATATAAAGGAGATTTGCAGGGGAGGCGTTCCTTCTTTGTGCAGACAGGGGCTTGCCAGCATATCCGGGATTCTGTTGAACCATGGGGCGGGGCTCCATGGGGACGAGGCGATCGCGGCAATGTCGATTGTGTCCAGGGTGACGATGTTTGCCAGCTCCGCGCTGATCGGGTTTGGACAGGGATTTCAGCCCGTGTGCGGGTTTAATTATGGCGCGAAGCTATATGGGCGTGTGAGGGAAGGATTTGCTTTCTGCGTGAAGTATGCCACTTTGTTTTTGCTGGGTATTTCTATTGCAGGGGCTATCTTTGCGCCGGGAATCGTGGGCCTGTTCCGTAAGGGGGATGCAGAGGTCATCGCGATCGGGGCGCTGGCGCTGCGCTTGCAATGCCTGGCATTTCCTCTGACCGGATGGATCATTATGTCCAATATGATGCTTCAATCCATCGGGAAGGCATTGAAAGCTTCTATTCTGGCGGCGGCAAGGCAAGGGCTGTTTTTTATTCCTTTGATTTTAGTTCTGCCGAGAGTATGGGGGCTGTTTGGCGTGGAGGTCTGCCAGACAGTGTCCGATGTCTTTTCTTTTGCGCTGGCGGTTCCTTTGTGTATCAGTGTTTTGAAGGAGATGAAAGAGGAGCAGGAAAAAGGGATGTAAATTAATTTTTTACTTAACAAAATTTGAAAAATAGTTATCAAAAATTGACAAATTGAAACTTTCTGGATAAAATAGAAGCATATTATATAAAATGAGGTTCTATATTATGCAGACAGAAGCTTTGAGAGAATTAGTAATAAATATTCAGGATAAAAAATGCGAATCGCAAAATATCGAAGTAAAGGCAGCGGAAAAGGGATGTCCTACTCGTCTTTTTGATACGCTTTCTTCTTTCTCCAATCAGGATGAGGGAGGAATTATTGTTTTTGGTTTGGATGAAAGGAATAATTTTGCAGTAAAAGGTGTATATGATGCGCAAGATCTCCAAAAAAAAGTTACAGAACAGTGTAAACAAATGGAACCTTCTGTTCGAGCATTATTTACGATTTGTGAGGTCGGCGGAAAAATAATTGTTTCTGCGGAAATTCCTGGAATGGATATTTCAGAGCGGCCGGTTTTTTATAAAGGCGTTGGAAGAGTGAAAGGATCTTATGTTCGTGTGGGTGAATCCGATGAGCCTATGAGCGAATATGAGATTTACAGTTATGAGGCTTTCCGCAAGAGAATTCGTGATGATATTCGTATGATTGATCATTCAAGGTTTCAGCTGTTGGATGAAAAACGTATGGAGAACTATTTAAATGCGATAAAGACTGAAAGAAAGAATCTTGCAGAAAATGTGTCGCATGAAGAGATTTTGGAATTAATGGGCGTGACTGTCAGCGGCACACCTACTCTGGCGGGTCTTATGATATTTTCAAAGTATCCACAAAGCTATTTTCCGCAATTATGCATTACGGCAGTGGCGCTTCCAGGGACAGAGATGGGAGTGGTTGGAAATGATGGGGAGAGATTTATTGATAATAAAAGAATAACAGGATCCATTCCTGATATGTTGGATGAAGCTGTCGAGTTTGTCCGTAAAAACAGCCGTACAAAAACTATTATAGATGATGATGGCCGTCGCCGCGATAAAGAAGAGTATCCAATTAAAGCGGTTCGGGAAGCGATTCTTAATGCGTTGGTTCATCGTGATTACAGTATTCATACGGAAAATATACCAATACGCATTGAGATGTATCGTGACCGTATGGAAATTATAAATAGCGGCGGATTATATGGAAGAATATCTATTGATGCTCTTGGAAAAGTACATCCGGAAACAAGAAATGCTGTGCTGGCAAATATATTGGAGTTATTAAAAATAACAGAAAATAGATATTCAGGAATTCCAACCATTCGGAGGGAGTTTTTAGATGCTGGCTTGCCGCTGCCGATTTTTTCGGTTCTTCATGGAGAGTTTAAAGTTGTTATGAAGAACGGATATAGTAAAGAACCGCTGTCCATATCTGATTCTATTGTAGAATTTTGCTGTATACCGAGAACAAGGGCTGAACTGATAAATTTTACGGGAAAATCAAGGACATATACAATGATGCAGATAGTTCAGCCGCTTATTGACAGTGGTAAATTAAAATTAACATTGCCGGAAAAACCAAAAAGTTCAAAACAAAAGTTTATAAAGGCATGAGGTATTTTAATAAAGAGAATAAAAAAGAGGGCATTTATTCTTCGTAAATAACGATATCGTAAAAGGGTTCATACATCTTTTCATTGTATAACGGGAAAGGTTAAATGTCCTCCAACTGGAGCCTTCGTGTTCTGTCACCACGATACTGTCATAATGCGTATAATGCATATACCTTTCCATCCATGTAATCGGCTGGTCGGTATCGAAACAAAAATTGCTCAGGTTGGCATATTTCCATGATTTCACGTTTTGTGTCCAGCGGACAGAGCTTTCTGGGCCGTCAAGAAGGGCGGACAGTGTTTTTGCATTGAGGATAGCCGGAGCGGCATCGGCGGAAAGGCTGCGCAGATATTCCGTGTCATAATCCGGGCGTTCGGATGTTGTATTTTCTTTTTCCAACATTTGCGCAATATTATATCTGGCGATAAAATAATCGGGGCGGCTGAAGGAAAAAGCAATATAAAGGATAGTGACAGTTGTTATACAATATTTGAACAACGGAAAGGCTTTCTTGTATATATGGATAAGAATGCCGGTCATCAGGAAAAATATGACGATCAGGGCCCAAAGCACGAAAAAGCGCAGGAAAGTCAAGTCGTAATATTGAATATATAAAAGCATGCGCATGGCGCTGGATGCGATCATAATATAAGTGCATAAAGATATGATGGTCAAAATGGTTTTTAATGCTTTGCTTTCCTTAAATCTGCTAAGGCAGACGAGTACCAGAACCAGATTGATCAGACAGACAAAGAGAAGCTGGAAAAAACCTTCCCTCGCATATTCCGCATAGGTGTATTGTTCAGGAAGCTGCATATTGCCCGCAAAAAGATAAAGGATCTGGATGCCGCTGAACAGAAGGTAGACAAAGGATAATACGGCGGTAAAGGTGACGGCTACCAGAGGCTCTCCGGTGCGCTTGTCAGTGACTTCTTCTTTGACAGATCGTTTTTCCAGAGAAACGAGAATGCAGTAAGAGGCAAAAAAGGAAAAAAGGATGGAAAAGCTCAATCCTATAAAGTTTTCCGAAAGCCAGTCGATAAAAATGTAATCCCGGATAAAGGAGCGGAAAACAAGGTCTGCGGATGAAAGCAGCGATAATACGATGGTAAGCAGAGGCAGGGAAATAAGAACGCCGATCAGAATATAAGAGGCGTTGGATATTTTGCCCTTTTCTTTTGCTTTTCCGGCTTTGCGGTATAGTTTAAAGTCAGTAATGGGACTTATAAATGCCTGGAAGGAACCGAGGACAGTTTGCAGCACAGCCTGAAGGTATTTAAAAATATCCCACAAATTATCCTGATAAAAGTTGTGAATAAATAGTATAAAAAACAGGATGAAAATTCCCCCTTTATTCATCGCGATTATGTTCTTATTATCGGTACAAAAGGTGGAAATGCCCAAAAGTTCAATGCCTGCCGCGTAAAATACAGAATCTTTTTTTGCGGAAATCCCTAACTTTTTCAAAGATGAGAAAAAATAAAAGAGGGTTCCGCCTGTGAAAAAAGGGTATGTGATACCGGAAGCATTTTTATAGAGGCAGAAGGTATAAAAAAGGGCATAAATAATGCTGTTCAGGCCAAAAAGGCTGAAATGGCGGATTCGTTTTTCTTCTTCGTTCATTCTTTTCCTTTCTCCTTTTCTTCTTCGATATATTGCAGGATATCGCCGGGCTGACAGTCCAGCGCTTTGCAGATTGCATCCAGCGTGGATAGGCGTATAGCCTTTGCTTTGTTATTTTTTAAAATGGACAGATTGGCGAGAGTGATGTCCACTTCTTTGGCAAGTTCGGTCAGGCCTTTTTTCCGTTGCGCCATCACCACATCTAAGTTAATAATAATTCCCATGGGATCTCCTCCTAAATGGTTAAATCGTTTTCCAGTTTATAAGTAACTGCCTTGTCAAATACTTGGGATAAAACTTTGCTGAAAAGACCGGCTATGACAAAAACAAGAATAACGATAAGTACGGCCGGAGTGATATAAAGGAACAGACGACCGGCTGTAATAAGGGCGATGATCAGGCTGTAAGTACCCATCCGGCGGAGGCTGATGACATTTTCCCGGATAAAGCAGTCATCGTCCAGGACGGTGCGGAATATCTTCCTGAGTTCGAAAATAATAAGAATGGCAAATGTGCCGGAAAAGAAAAAAAGCAGGATAAGCGGAATATAGTTATTGGCAAAATAACTGTTGTACCTTCCATAAAATTTAATGCTGAGGGGAAGGGTGATGGTTACAAGTATTCCTGCATAAAACATAAAATCTAAAAGCAGTTTTGTGGTCAGCGTCAGTTTATCTTTCATAAGAAAGCCTCCCTTGGTCAATAGAATCAGGTTTTTATGTAAAAAGTTCCCTGTTGGTGTATATCCTATCACTGTTTAAATCGAAAGTCAATAATATTTTATTGATATTCGATAAAAAATTATTATAGATCGATATGCATATGGAATTTTAAGTTAGATGCAAATCAAGAAAAAGAAACAGATAATATTGTATATATTTACCAAATATAAAAAGAAAAATAGAAGATAAATATAAAATATTCACAAAAAGTTCACAAAAAATCAATCCCATGTAATATCTGTATGTTATTATGATAGTAATATCATGATATTACTATCACAATAATACTATCACGATAGTAAGCGAGAAGGTTTCGGATATTCTATGGGAGATAAACGAATGCAACGGAGAGATTTATGGCTGGGGAGGCGGCCAGGCGGGGGAAAAGGACGTTTGTTGTTGTGGGGTTTTTGGGTTTTTGTAATATTATCAAATATTCTGGCGTGGAAAAGCAAGGTTTTCTGCGATTTTTATGTTGTACACATATATCCCCTGTGGGTAAATACATATGGCAGATTCATGGGGATGTTTCCTTTTTCCGTAGGTGAAATAATGGTTGCAGCAGGCGCCGTTTTGACGGTGGCGGCTCTATTATTGGCGGTTGGAGGAGGCATTGGATGGATTTCTGGAAAGTCGCGGAATGTATCCCGATTGACCAGGAAGGATGGAAGGAATCCGGAATATAAAAACAGGAGCAGGGTAAAACAGATTTATAAAGGTTATTTTACCGTATACGGATGGATCTTTACCGGTGTGGCTCTGGTGATGACATTGAATTGTTTTATCCTGTATCATTGTTCTGCACTGGAAGAAAAATACGGGGTACTATATAAGGGAACGGAGAAAGGTTTTGCGGTCGGCGATCTGTTGTCCAAGGAGTATACATTGGAGGAATTGACTCAGTTAAGGGATTATGTAGTAATCAAAGCGAATGAACTGGCCGCACAGGTGGAAAGAGATGGGGCTGGAAATATTATTTATCCGGTGGATATGGAAGAGGCGCTTATCGCATGTATGCAGGAACTAGGCGACGAGTGCGGACAGCTGGCCGGATATTATCCTAGGCCGAAGCAGTTTACATTCTCCGGGTTTTTCAGTCAGCAGAAGATGAAAGGCTACTTTTTTCCTTTTTCAATGGAAGTCAATTATAATAAGCTGATGTATGAAATAAACCGCCCCGCGACGATCTGCCATGAATATGCGCATTTGAAGGGCTTCATGTATGAAGAAGAAGCAAATATGATAGGATTTCTCGCATGTATCCGTTCTTCCGATCTTTCTTTCCAGTATAGCGGTTACTTGAGCGTGTTAAACTATATTGATAATGAGTTTTATAAAGCGATTGGAAAAGATCAGGAGGTATATTTTTCCCATGTGAATATTTCCCCCCAGGTAAAGGAGGAAAATATATTTTTAGGGAAAGATGCGTGGGAGAAGGTGGAAGCCAGGGCGGTGATCAGCACGGATGTGGTGGATAAAGTTTCGGATAAACTTTCGGAGACTTCCATGGTCTTAAACGGAGTAGAAGATGGGACGCTCAGTTATGCGCGGGTAGTCGGCCTGCTGCTGCATTATTATGATGGCTCTGCGGAAATGGAAGAAACGCTGCTGCGGGCGCAAGGGGCAGAGATGGCCAGTGCGATGGAGGCAGCGGAAAGCCAAGGAAGTATGTATTGACAGGAACAAAGATTCCATATAAGATCTAGTTAGTTTGATCGGGAAGGAGCAGGAAGAGGCATGAAATTAATTTCCTGGAATGTAAATGGGCTCCGGGCCTGTGTGGGCAAGGGGTTTTTGGATTTTTTTAAGGAAGCGGATGCGGATATATTTTGTATACAAGAGACGAAACTGCAAGAAGGGCAGATCGAGCTGGATATTCCGGGATACTGGCAGTATTGGAATTATGCGGAAAAGAAGGGATATTCGGGTACCGCTGTTTTTGCAAAGAATGAGCCTTTGTCCGTCGCTTATGGGATAGGCATGGAGGAACACGATCACGAGGGTCGGGTTCTTACTTTGGAATATGAAGATTTTTATATGATAACAGTATATACGCCGAATTCCCAAGACGGCTTGGCAAGGCTTTCTTATCGTATGCAGTGGGAGAGGGATTTTCTTGCTTATCTGAAAGGGCTGGAGGCAAAAAAACCAGTTATCTTCTGTGGGGATCTGAATGTGGCTCATAAAGAGATCGATTTGAAAAATCCGAAGACAAATCGGAAAAATGCAGGATTTACGGATGAAGAGCGGGAAAAGTTTACGGAACTTACGGAAGCGGGTTTTGTGGATACTTTTCGGTATTTTTACCCGGATAAGGAAGGGGCTTACTCCTGGTGGTCATATCGGTTCAGCGCCAGAGCGAAAAACGCTGGGTGGCGGATTGATTATTTTCTCGTATCGGAGGCGCTAAAAGAACGGCTGGAGGATGCGCTGATTTATAAGGATGTGCTTGGATCGGACCATTGCCCGGTGGGGCTGGTTTTGAAAGAATAGGGAGAGGAAAATACGGCGAGGTTTGATACCCCGCCGTTTTCTGTATTTTCAAGCTATTCTTGGACCGCGCTTCCGATCAGCACCTTTTTACCGCAGAATGCAAAGCCGTATTTACGGATGGATTTCGTTGGAATTCCTTTCGCGGCAAGATTTGATTGGTAATCCTTCTCTTCTATCTGCCGCAGTGCCTCCAGTACCGTATCGGATAATTCTTTTTCATCTTCTTCTTGTACTTTAAATTCTATAATTATGGAATTATCTTCTTTGTTTCTTGCTTCCATCATTATATCATACCGTCCAAAACCGCTTTCCCTATTTGATGTGATAATATAGCGGTCTGCCAGCTCCACCATCATCCCTAATACAAAGCCGTGGTAAAACCGTTCCGGCTCCGCCTGTGAAGGATTTTTTCCCGTATCGAAATAACTGAAGGTTTGCAATGCAACTTTATTCATATAAGTATTCATCGCTTTTATATTGTCCGCCATTAATGCCTTGATGAAATCATTATAATCTGTCCTGGCGCTGTTAAACCATTTCCGAACCATGCTTCGGAACATGGATTTGACTTCAAAATTAGTAAGTTCCAGTTCATAATCTTCCTTCCATTCCCCGAACTGGGAAGTATATGCTTCGTATTTTTTTACTTTTAAATACCCGCTGGCAAGCAACAGGCTCCATACCGTCTGCTCATCGCTGTTTAACAGATCATATACGATCTGCTCATCAATTTCGGCCTGAATGGATTCGCCCCGTAGCAGACTTTCAAAATTTTCCTTAATGTTTCGGTTTCCTTCACGTACCAGTTTTCCTACAAGGCTGTTGCTGCTGGTGTTTGCCCAGTAGGCTCCTACTCTTCTTTCATCAAGGAAGCTGATGATGGACCAAGGATTATAAATGTCCGTTACTTTACCAAAAGAAAAGCCGTCATACCAATCTTTTACTTGTTGTTTTTGGCTAGATAAGTCAAATTCATCCAGTGCTTGAAATGCTTCCTCTTCTGTAAAGCCGAAACAATCAGCATATTTTTCGGATGTCGTTGTTACTACTTTTAAATGGTTCAGGTCGGAAAAGATGGATTCTTTACTGACCCGAGTGATCCCTGTCATAATCGCGCGTTCCAAATAGGGATTTGTCTTAAAGGTAGAATTAAACAGACTTCTTGTAAATGCGGTCAGTTCCTTCCAATATCCGTTTACATAGGCTTCCTGCATAGGGGTATCGTATTCGTCCAGAAGAATAATAACTTTCTTCCTATAGTAGCGTTCCAGATAGCCGGATAGAGCCTTTATGGTAAAGGATGCCTCATTGTCTTCCATATCGACAGACATTTGGGAAAAGTTCTTTTTTTCGTCCTCGTTCAGGAGGCTGCCTTCCAATAGAAACGTATATTGCTTATAAAGCTCTTTGATAATGCGGCATATTTTTTTTCGTGCTTGTATAAAAGAATTTTCTTTTACGTCTGCAAAACTGAGCATCAGCACGGGATAGGTTCCTTGTATCTGCCGGTATTTTTCTTCCTGCCATATGGAAAGGCCTTCAAACAGGTCTCCCCGGTTTGCATATTGAATGGAAAAAAATTTTTCTACCATGCTCATATTCAGCGTTTTTCCGAAACGCCGGGGGCGGGTGATTAATGTGACGCTGTCGCCGCCTTCCCACCATTCCTTTATAAATTTTGTTTTGTCTATATAAAAATAGTCATTTACCCTGATTTTTTCAAAATCCTGATTTCCTATACCGATTGTTTTTGCCATTTTCCGCCACCTCCGTTTATAGATTTGGAATTGGTTTTAACAATAGTATATCGGTTACTTTCCTGAAAAGCAATGAATTCGCGATAAAATGCTCTGTTATCCGATCTTAATGGAGTCTTCATAGGGAAGGATGAGTTCATGCACAATCTCATAGGCAAAATCCTTCATAAGAGAAAATTTTTGCCTATAATTATTTTCCGTGAGCCGATTGTTTCCACGGATGATTGCTTCTGCCATATATTGGTTGATCTCCGGCGAGAAATGTAAGGTGTCCATATAATTGTCCAGATTAGTAACGATCTCCCTTTCATCCTGGAAGTAGTAAATTTCCACATTATCATAGGGAAGCAGGGATGCAACGGCCTGTTCCATATGGTAGAGATAGGCTTCCAGGTCGCCGGTTCGGTAAAGGTTGTCCCAGAAAAGCATGGAATAGGCGGGGAAGAAAAACTTAAATTCCGTTTCCGGGTGATTTTCTACCTGTTCTTGGATCAAACGAATATTGGCATCCAGCTTATCGCGGTAATAATCTTTTTCTTTCATAGGGGCGATGTCGGGAGTGCGGATGTAAAGACCGAGGGCCATATCCTGGTTAAACTCTTTCCACTGCGCCCAGTTATAGGAATCATTAGCATCATAATCCCCCAGAAAAGTATTGGCGATCATATAAGGTATTTTTTCAAAAAGAACTCCTTTATTATAAAGGTATTCCACATCGTCAAAATAGTTTTTGTTATAGAGGTACATGGGGCATCCTGTCAATTCATAAGTAGGGACAGGGTCTGCCGCCAGAGAGGAAGTGTCCATGCTGTAAAAAATATATTTCAGGTCATGCTTTTCATAGGCGGCATCCAGAAGATAGCACAAATCCGCAGTAGCGCCGTAAGAACGAACCGCCTTGATGGCAGTGCAGTCAAAGCCGTCGTTAAACCAGCCGTTATTATAATTTTCCGCTACGGAGGAGCCTACAATCAGGCTGTCATATTCAAACGTCCGCAAAGAACCGATGCATTGGTATTCTTTATCGGTGAGAACTGCCTTCAGGCCGAACCATGGTTTGTGGTAATGGAAAAAGGGGTCGATCAAAACGACCAGAGCGCCAATCGCTACCATAAGAAGAAAAATGCGCCGGAAAAAACAGATGACAAATTTTTGCGCTGTATATTCTTGAAGTTCTGAGGTTTTTTCCATGAGATAACTTGTCCTTTCTTAACCAATGTAATTGGCATCTTAAAAATTAAAATAAATAAATGTACTGACCTGTGAAAAGGAAATGAGCGACCAGATAAACAGAATCGTAATAAACCAACAGAATCTGGAGCCGTAGTCCGCCGTTTCCACGATCTGCAGCGCATTTTTTCTCGTCAGTATAAACGCGCTGGCTGCCAGAATCAGCAGGAGCAGTACGATATAAGCGATGTTTAGCATTCCCGGGGCGAACATGGTAATGGCCTGTTTCAAAATATAAAATTCAGGAATATCCATATTGACAGCCAGTTTATAAATATATCCCGTATTGCGGAAGGAAAACAGGTTTTTAAACATCTGGAAAGCATGGGTCATGCTTTCGCTGCGGAAGAAAAACAGGGATAGATTAAAGAAAGAAAAGGTAAAAAACCATCCCAGCCATCTTGGAATATAAAAGCGGGAAGGATTTTTTTCTTGGCTTCCTCTGACTCCTATGATGCCCAGGTTATCCCAGACTACCAAAAGTCCCTGCATAACGCCCCATGCTACATAAGTCCAATTAGCCCCGTGCCAAAGGCCGCTTAAAGAAAAAATGACCATGGTATTTAAAATCGTCCGCGCCTTCCCTTTTTTGCTGCCGCCCAGAGGAATATAAACATAAGTGACAAAAAACCGGGAAAGGGTCATATGCCAGCGCTGCCACAATTCCTTGACGGAACATGCCTTATAAGGGGAGTTAAAATTGACTGGAAGCTGTACGTTGAATAGATAGCCCAACCCTATTGCCATGTCGCTGTATCCGCTGAAGTCAAAATAAATTTGAAAAGTATAAGACAGGATCACAAGCAAAGTAGAAGGCGAATCCAGGAAATAAGTCTGCTCAAACCCGAAGTTTGTAACAAGGGCAAGTACATCGGCTAAAAGGACTTTTTTGGCTAATCCCATGACAAACAAAGAGATACCCTTGGCAAAGTTGGCAATGTGAAATTTTCTGTTAGCTAAATCATCAAACTGGGGAATGATTTCCTTGTATAAAACAATGGGACCCGCGATCAGCTGGGGAAAAAAGGTGACGAAAGCGGCATAATTTGTAAAGGAATAATGCTCGGCCTTTCCCGTGCATCGGTCGATGATAAAAGAAAGCTGCTGGAAGGTAAAAAAACTGATCCCCAGAGGCAGGAGAATATGCTTCAGGTTAAAATCCGTTCGGAATACATAATTAATATTTTCGATAAAAAAATCATAATACTTAAAATAAAAAAGAATTGCCAGGTTGGTGCCGATGCCGACAAACAGGCCTAATCGGTTTGACCGCCTGGTTTTGCAAAAAGTCAGAAAATAACTGATCAGATAATTGGCCAAGATGCTGCCGATAATGATGAAAAGATAATAGGTATTAAAATAAGCGTAGAACCATAAAGACATACCAGTCAAAAAAACTTTCGCAAGTTCGTATTTTTTCAGTTTGTTCAGCCCGTACCATCCGAGAAGGACGGCGGGGAGGAAGATGAAAATGAATATATAGGAGTTAAAAAGCATTGGTGAAGTGGTACCTTTCGTAATAGTTATATATTTCCTTATTATACCATAGTTGATGCATATCCATAACATATATTTAAAATTTAAGAAATGAATAACTTTGACAGAATCTATTACATAACAATCTGGGATAAATTTTATAGATTGGGAAATAATGAAAACAGACAGGAAGTTTTATGGAGGATTGTTATGAAAATACGCACATTGGCTATGACATTAATAATAGTATTGAGCATATGGATTTTAGCAGCGCCGGCTATGACGGGCTGCGGCAGGGAATTGGTATCCGATTCCAATACGAACAGCGTGGAAAATGTAAGGCGCGGCGGCGAAAATAGTAGTAATGCGGGAGGGGAAAATGTCAGCATATATATTCCTATGGACAAAATTAAAAATGAGGTAGTCAATATTCTCGGGGAGAATTACTGGCCGGATAAGCGGCTTACAGTGGCAGAGTTAAAGACGGAAACCGGGATCACCGAGGAGATGTATGATGATTTTTTGGCAGAAAAGGTAAATATAGAAACGGACATCGATATTATGATTATTTTGAAAGCAAAAGCAGAATATTTGGCAGAAATAGAAACGATGTTGAATGCGTACCGAGATTCGTTGTTGGTAAAATACCGGGATAGGCCGCAGGAGCTTGGGAAGGTGCAGGCATCCCGGATAGAGGTGATCGAACCCTATATTTGCTTCGTGCAGCTAGGGGCAGATACGGAGGCGGCAGTGAAAAAGGGGGATGAAGAGGTCATTGCTTTATGCCAGCAGGAAAATGAAAGAGCGGTGGATATTATAGAAAAAACGATTTTAGACCAATAAAAATAGAGTCCCTGCGGACTCCATTTTTATTGCGCCTGAAGGTGCAAGTTTCCCTATTTTTATTTTTTATGCTTATGCTTTATTTTTTTGATTCCTGCTGTCAATAACAGAAAGAATAGGATCCCTCCTGCAATAGAGGATATAATAATCCATATCTTTGATGTTTGCTCGATAATACAGAAAGACTGTTCCGGGCCGGTCATATAGACTTGCACATATTGTCCTCTCTTTTTGCTTTCCATCTCCGTCCATACGCCATCTTTATATCCCCATACCGTAACATTGCTGTAAGGATTATAAAGCCGAATGGCAAATGTATCTTCATTGGTTATATTGGCATGTTTCAATGAAATATCATAAGCTGTATATTTTTTGCCTGAAGCATCTTCAGGCGGCTCTTTATCGCTGATTTCGGCATTTAATACAGTGTCTTCCGTAAAACGCTGTTCGACTAAGGCATATGGTTTCTCCCAATTATTTTCTTCCTCTGTAGTTTGTCTGGCGCTGCTTTGGACAACGGTGACATCCTCTTTATATTCGCCCTCGACCAGCAGATTTCCTGTCATAACCTGGTCCGAGCAGTCCGGCCATACACCGTAATACCCTTGCTTTTCCGGGATCTCCGGATATTCCAGCTGTGACAGCTTTTTCCCAAATGGGACTTCCTGTGTGCCCAGGTATAAGTCATCTATTCTGAAAATTACTTTAAGATGGCGGAATTCCATAGGAAGATTTTCTACAGTCAGCAGTTTTTCGTAGCTGATGGGTTCAGCAACCCCTATATAACTAATATTGTCAATACCGTAAATATTATCTCCTACATAATAATTGCCGCTTACCTTAATTTCTTCCTCGTTTAATGTATCGTCATAATTTACCGTCTGTCCCGCGACAGCTCCCACTCTTCCTTTCTCTGCCTTACAGTCCGCCATCGCATAGCAGTCTTTTAAAGTATCCGCAAAACCGGCTATGCCGCCTACATTTTTACCTCCCGAAACAGAACACAAAGCATAGCAGCGTTTAATGACAGTAAATGATTCACCGCAAATGCCTCCGACATAATCGCCCTCCGTGCTTTCCACGCTGCCGTAACCTTCCGAATCGACAACAATGCCGTGCCGCATGTATCCTGCAATCCCGCCTGCTCCGTCTTTCTTGGCTATGATATATCCTTCGTTCACGCATTTCGTAATAATGCATTTTGTAAAATATCTTCTTCCGATTTGGTAATCTACGCTGCCGGCAGCGCTGTCCTCGGGATCTTCCTCGTCAATGGACATCGCCCCTGCAATCCCGCCTACGTTGATATCTCCTTTTATTACGCCCTGATTTTTGCAATTATCGGTTTTGCCTGAGGTAATGTCCGCAGTATCCTCCATATCAACATCTTCATATAGCTCCTCAACGCTAATATCCCCATAATTCATTACATTGTCTGCCAGCAGATTAAATATAATGTTAATTTGGTCATTGACTGCCCTCAAATCATCGTTTACCACATCGGAATAATCGGATGCGTGACTGCCCAGGCTTTTTATGCTGTCGGACATTCCCCGCAGCTGGTCATGCAAGTTCTCTCTGTTTGTGTCAAACTGTGAACCAAGTTTTGAAAAATGCAAATCGGGCTGTCCGTTCACGTAATCAACGATGCTTCCGGCATCCCTGGTGGCTGATTTCACGGAGTTGACCGCATTCTGCAGCTGTTCCAATACTTCCGGCACGCTGCTTCCTATACTATTTATCTTATCGGACACCTGTTCCCCTAAAATATTGGCCGCCATGTTCAAATTAGCCAGGACGGCAGAAGATGTATTCAGCATTTCGCCAAGCGCTTCTGCAAGTTCGCCCAACTGTTCGGAAGTCACGTCCGAACTATCCTGAATTTCCTGGATGATCGCATTTACTGTTTCTGCAGCTGTCTGCTGTTTCTGTATGGCATCATTAATATTTCCTTTTGCGCTGCCGATGGCCTCGGACTTGTCCATTTTTCTAAATGTGATATTTACCTGATAAGTCGTGTCGCTGCGGATGGAAAAGGTGTAGGTATATTCCCCTTTGTCGGATTTTGCGGCGGAAACGGACTGCCCGTCTGCCGTTACGGAAGGGATGCCGTCTACCGTATAGGCTTCGTCAGGAACTACTGTTATGGTTGCTGTGGAGTCGTCTATGTTATAGGAAGCATTGCCGCTGAGGTTAGAACTTAACCGAATAACGGTTTGGGCAGTGGACATGCGGATTTGCCCACTGACACTGGCTGATATATTGCCATCTTTTCCGCTTTCCGCTGTTCCGTTTCCCGTTTCTTCGCCCTGGTAGGAAAAATAAGCCTCTATCCTTACATTTGGTTCCGGCATTGTAAAGGTATAATTTCTTTCATCCTCTTGCTGTATGTAAATGGAGCTGCCGTTTTCATCAACGGCATTCATGCGGTCTAATTGGTAATCCTTATCCGGCTCAACTAAAATATGAACGGTTTCTCCCGCCGCCGGGTAATGCTGCAGACTTAATATATTTCCGCCGACAGTTGAAAGCAAGGCAAGCCTTCCATAATTTGTCTCTATATATTCCCCTTCTATATTGCCCGCATTTTTCAATTCATCGGCAATCAGCATTAAGGCCTTATTTGCATTGGAAAAACTGTCTTCGGCTTCATATACATCATCAAATACATCGGGCAGCATATCCATGACATGGGACAGGCGGTCAGCCATGGACTGGGCCTGATTTAAATTTTCATCGGTAAAATCCGCAATCTGTCCGGCTAATGCATCGCTGGCATCCGCCGCGCCGTCGCTATATGCCGTCAGATCATCCAAATCCCCTTTTACTGCATTCTTCCCCGCTTCCATATCATTAATGGTTTTTTCAATCAGGTCATGAAGTTTGTTGACTGCATTGCGCAGCGATGCCGCTTCGTCCACTTCAATATACGGTTCCATCTGTCCTACAATACCGCCTACATCTTTTCTGCCGTATACCGCTCCTGCATTTGTGCATAAAGATACGATGCCGCATTGCCTGCCGGCAATGCCTCCAATATTGTAGCCAGTATGCTCATAACCGATCCTTCCAAAGTTGGTACATCCTGTGATCGTGCCGTCCGAATATCCGGCAATGCCTCCCGTATCCACTCCGCTGAAAAGTTCGGTTCCTGAGCCGCTGATATTAATGCTTAAAAACAGGCCCATGCCCATTTCATCGTCCTCTTCCACCCATTCACTGTCATTATTTACACAAGAACGATTGCTGCAATAAGACAGAATTCCGTGATTTTTTCCTACAAAACCTCCTGTCGAATAATAACCTGTTACACGTCCTCCCATCGTGCAGTTCCGTATGGTTCCCGTCCCCTCGTTAACCCCGGCAAAACCGCCGACGGTTGTTTTGCCGCTTATATTCCCCTGAAAACTGCAATTTTTTATAGTGCCGTAATTCACGCCGCAAAAACCGCCGATGCATTCTTTTTCGTCCGATGCAATGACCTCTCCTTTTAATTTCAGGTTCTCTACCAATCCTTCTTTTTCAATATACCGGAACAGACCCGCTACATAACCGTCCCCGCTATAACGGAACCCGGAAATCGTGTGGTTTTTTCCATCAAAGGTACCTGCAAATACCGGCACGGCATCGAATTCAGCTCCTTCCAGATCGATATCCGCATTCAGGACAAATTTTTTGTCGGCGGACCATGAATCTAAAAAACAATTTGCAGCAAATGCACGGAAGTCATCCGCTGTATTAATTTCGATGGTTTTCTGCACCGGCTCCTCTGGCAGTTCTGCCGCCCGCAGACTTTGTGCCGGGAATATATTGCAGAGGAGTGCCAGTATGACGCACCAGGGAACCATTTTAGAGAAAAACTTTTTATTTTTCATTTTCAATCTCTTCCTCCCTCTCTTTTTGTACGATCAAAGACAAATCGCTTCCGTCATCTTCCCTTATTTCCATTTTTCCCATATTTACAAATAAATTGGCATCGCCGCGTATGAAACCATGCATTTCGCCAATGACAGTTCCATTGATCTGCCCGTTTACAATGCCGTCTACTCTCATAAGCCCGGAATTCTTTTCCGGCTTTAAGGGAATGGATACTGCAAAGGAAGTTTTGTCGATGATTTTTTCACCCAGCAGGAGTATTTGCGGCAGGACAAACATAACAATGATGATCGACATAATCGTTCCGCGCCCAAGGCACTGCCCAATGCCGCAGATCGCGCCGTCCGACGACATCTGCCCGATCAGTATCCCTGCGAGGGCAAGCATGGAGCCTGATGTTACGATCGTGGGAAATGCAAAATTCATTGTTTCTATAATGGCATCCCGCTTGGACATTTTTTCTTTCAGCTCTAAAAACCGCCCGGAAATGACGATTGCATAGTCGATATTTGCGCCCATCTGGATGGAGCTGACGATCAGATAGCTCATAAAAAACACATTTTTCTGCTGTATGGAAGGTACGGAAAAATTAATCCAGATAACGCCCTGGATTACCATAATCAGCAGTACCGGCATGCCGGCCGACATAAAGGTAAATAACAGGACGACAAGCACCGCCAGGATGGAAACTACATTGACAACGGTATTGTCCCGTTGAAAAGTTTTATAAAGATCATACTGGCTGGTTGCTTCTCCCGGTATCAGAATCGTTCCTTCGTAATACTTACTTGCAATTTTGTGCATCTCATCCAAAAAGGCAAAGGTTTCCATGCCTTCTTCCGGCAGATTCAGGTAAACCAGCATACGGTTGTATTCCTTTCCCTGCAGCTGGTCGAGGGCAATCTGCATTTTGGTATGCGCATCTTCCAAAGTATCCATCATATCATCATCCAGCGTGACATAGCCTTCTTCTACTTCGTCATATAGGAACATAAACATATCAATTAATGGAACGCTGTATGTGGAAAGGCCGTTGATAATTTTTGCATAGTTTTCATCATTTACTGCATATGCCATATATAGCACTTCGGCAATTTCATAATCCAATTCCAAAAGTTCTGAAAAATCCCTTGCCGTCAGCTTGTCCGTCAGCATATACCCGTCCATCGCTTCGGTATTGGCCAGTCCCATGGTATAATCGATTTCCTCTCTTGTCTCCAGTTCTTCCAGCAGCCTCTTTTCCTTTTCGTAATTTCCAGCGGGTACTATCATGGCAACCATGTTGGAATCCCCAAAACTTTCCCTGATCATAGCATCTGCTACCATCGTGTCGCTTTCCACTGGTGTTTCCAGCATGGTATACCCATACACATAAGGGCATTTGGATGATACGACATATGCTGCAATAATTAATACAAGAAAAAGCGGGGGCATAATATACTTTGTTGCATATGCGAATTTGCCTACAAAAGGAATCTTTGGAATGAAGTTTTTATGCCTTGTCTTATCCATTGCATTTCCGAAAAGCATAATCAATCCGGGCATTAGCAAGAATACGGCCAAAAGGCTTAGGACGATGGCGCGGATTAAGCAAAGGGCCATATCGCTTCCGATTCCAAACTGCATAAACATCATGGCAATTAGTCCGCCTACCGTTGTCAGCGAACTGGAAGAAATCTCGGGTATGGCTTTGCTCAATGCCATAATGTCCGCTTCCCTTACGGACAATTTCTGATGCTCTTCCTTGTAACGGTTGCAGAAAATAACGGCGTAATCGATGGACAACGCGAGCTGCAGTACAATAGTTACTGAATTTGATACGAAAGAAATGGTTCCCATCATAAAGTTTGTGCCTTTTGTAATTAATGCAGCGGCACAGAACGTCAGCAGAAGAACCGGAACTTCCGCCCATGTCTCCGATGTCAGAAGCAGCACGGAAATGACAACGATTGCCACCAATACGCTGATGATCTGCATTTCCCCCGCGATCTGTTCAGCCGATGCATCGCCCATAGATGTGGATACATATATGTCATAGCCTTTCAGCATTGCTTCTACTTCTGCCAGGGCTTCCAGCGCCCTGTCATCTGTTTCCTTATATCCAAAAGTAATATCATATAATGCAGAAAAATTGTTATAATGTTCCTCCGTGCTGTCAAAAGCCAGCATAATGACCGCATCCATATTTTCTATGTCTTCTGCGATCTTATCCGCTTGTTCATATGGTATATTTGTCACCATGACTTTTGCCGTTCCATATGTAATGAACTGTTCCTCCATACAGTCCAGTCCCTGGCGCGTTTCGGTTGTATCGGGCAAATATGCCGACATAGCGTTTTCCACTTTTACCCAGTTCATTGATACAACAGAAAAAATGAGCGCAATGCCAAAAAGCAGAAAAAATAAATTCCTTCTATCGACAATAAAAGTGGCGACTTTAACCATAAATTCGCCGTCTTTTTTCTCTTTCTTCGGTTGTGCTGCCATGTAACCACTCCTTCATATAAATAAAATGTTTTCAATATAAAATTTACTGGAAGATATTATATAATATAGTCTTTTTTTCTACAAGTATTGCCTGCAAGAATTCCATAGGTTATAATGATGCTATGCCCTTTACGGATGAAAGTCAGTATAGGGCTTATATGCAATTTGATGACTTACATAAGGGAAAGGCGTGAGCATATTATGACAAACACGATTATATTCGACATGGACGGCGTATTGTTTGATACGGAACGGATCAGTTACGAATGTTGGGAAGAAATCGGGGAGACAATGGGGCTTGGCGATTTGAGCGAAGGCATTAAAGGATGCATTGGATTGAACCAAAATGATGCAGAAGCTTTGATGCATAGCCTTTATGGAGAAGATTTTCCTTTTGATGAATTTACGGAAATGGCGCATATTCTTATGAAGAAGCGTTTGCTGGAGGAAGGAACTCCTGTGAAAGAGGGCGCAAGGGAAATATTAAAGTATCTGACTGAGAATGATTATATTATAGGGATGGCTTCTTCCAGCAGCAAGGAAAGTGTGATGGAACATTTGGAGGAGACAGGGCTGGCCGGGTATTTTCGGACGGTGATCACCGGGGATATGGTGGAACATAGCAAGCCTGACCCGGATATTTACCTGAAAGCATGTGAAGAACTGGGTGTAACCCCGACAAATGCTGTCGCTATTGAGGATTCCCTCAATGGGATCCGCTCGGCGTATCGGGCGGGGATGAAGCCGGTGATGGTGCCGGATCTGATGGAGCCGACCCCTGAAATTGAAGCGATGCTTTATGGCAAGTTTTATTCCTTGTTGGATGTGCTGGATTATGTAAAAAATCATAATAAGAATAAATCTTAAAATATCATTGCCCGATGGGCGGAATGGAGGTACATATGGCAGTATCCAAGGTATACTATGCAAATATGAAAACGTCGTTTACGGAGAATCTTCCTCAAAAGTTAGAGAGGCTGATAAAAACGGCGGGCATCAAGGAGATTGATTTTAAGAAAAAATATGCGGCGATTAAAATCCATTTTGGCGAGCCGGGCAACTTGGCATATCTCAGGCCCAATTATGCGGCGGTTGTGGTGAGAGTGATCCAGGAATTGGGAGGCAAGGCATTTTTGACAGACTGCAATACACTGTATGTGGGCGGCAGGAAGAATGCGCTGGATCATATGGATGCCGCTTATGAGAACGGTTTTTCGCCTTTTTCGACAGGATGTCATGTGATTATTGCAGACGGCCTGAAAGGAACGGACGATGTATTGGTTCCGGTAGAAGGCGGGGAATATGTAAAGGAAGCGAAGATCGGCAGGGCGGTGATGGATGCGGATATTTTTATTACATTGAACCATTTTAAGGGTCATGAAGCCACTGGTTTTGGCGGGGCGCTTAAGAATATCGGCATGGGATGCGGTTCCAGGGCCGGCAAAATGGAAATGCACAGCGCCGGGAAGCCGCAGGTAAACAAAGAGGCTTGTATCGGCTGCGGGCGCTGCATAAAGATATGCGCTCATGATGCTCCGTCGATATCGGGTAAAAAGGCTTGGATTGATCAGGACAAATGCGTGGGCTGCGGGCGCTGCATCGGTGTCTGCCCGATGGATGCGGTGGAACCGGCGGCCGATGAGTCCAATGATATTTTGAACAGGAAGATTGCGGAATACAGCAAGGCGGTCATCCAGGGACGGCCCCATTTCCATATCAGCCTGGTAGTGGATGTATCGCCGAATTGCGACTGCCACGCGGAAAACGATATTCCGATTGTTCCTGATGTAGGCATGTTTGCATCTTTCGATCCCGTGGCATTGGACGTGGCCTGTGCGGATGCGGTGAATAAGCAGCCGGTTATTGCAAATAGCCAGCTGGACCGTATGCCCCATGTACACCACGATCATTTTATAGATTCCGCGCCGCAGACGAACTGGAGGTCTATGATAGAGCATGCGGTGAAAATCGGGATCGGCAATGAGGAATATGAGTTGATTGAAATATAAGACAGAAAGCAATTAAGATTTTTGAATGCCCATTAAAAAGATTCCCTTCGCTTTGCCGGAGTTAATGTTTTCTATTAATTCGCGAAAAGTGGGATAAGGGCCGACTGTTCTGCCATTACAATATACATTATGGGCAAGGTATTTATCGTTATTTTTTGATATATGTATGGTGTGGATTTCTTTTCGGATGTCATTTCTATCATTATACATCGTAAAGATAAGACTTGGATATGCGGCGGCCAGCGTATCGAAGTCTTTTTCTTTTGTGCTGAATGAAGTAGCAAATCCCTGGGACTCCAGGAAATCCCGAAGAGCTTTGGGGGATGTGCCGAATTTTCCGCCGAGAGCCATTCCGTCTTTTTCAAAGCGGGAAATCAGCTCCGGGAGACTCATAAGAGGATGGCTTAACAAGCTGTAAACGGTATTATATACGGCAAAAATCTCACAGCCGGAATACTGCATGGTTGGCAAAGGCTTTTTGGTTGGCGGAAAGGTGTTCCTGCCAAGGACCTTTTTTAAGTTTTTGAAGCTTGCGCAACATCTCGTAAACAGTAATGATCGTTTTGTTATTTATCCTCCTGGGGATAAAGGAAAAGAAAAAATTCATCTGTCGGCCTCTTTTCTGAGGGTTTCTTCCAGCAAATCCGTAATCGTCCGCACGGAGTTGAGCTGGTTGCTTTTGCTCATGGCATCGATATAAGTCTGCTTCGTAAAATAAAGCTCATGGGCTTTTTCGACTAAGAGATCTTCTGTCAGGTAATCTTCATCAATAATCAGGCTGAACCCCTGGGATTCGAAAGATTTTGCATTCATGATCTGGTCTCCCCTGCTGCTGTGCGCCGAGAGGGGGATCAGCAGATTGGGCTTTTTCAGGGCGAGCAGTTCGCAGATCGAATTAGCGCCGGCCCTCGATATGACGATATCAGCCATAGCAAATACATCTTTTAACTCCGATTTCAAATATTCAAATTGTTTATAACCTTCAATTTGCAACATGAGGTTATCCACTTTATCCTTGCCGCAGATATGAACTACCTGGAAATCTTTTAGGAGCTGGGGCAGGGCGTCGCGCACTGTTTTGTTAATGGCTTCGGCTCCCAGGCTGCCGCCGATTACCATAATGACGGGTTTGTTGGATGTAAAATTACACATATCATAAGCGGCGATCTTATTGCCTTTGGACAGTTCTTCCCGGATGGGAGACCCTGTGAGGACCGCTTTTCCTTCTGGAAGCATAGGGACAGTTTCCGGAAAGTTGCAGCATATTTTTTCCGCGACGGGGATACAAAGCTTATTGGCTAACCCGGGAGTCATATCCGATTCGTGGATAATGCAGGGGATTTCCAGGGAAGCTGCCGCCCGTACGACAGGGACGCTGACAAAACCGCCTTTGGAAAAGACGATATCCGGCTTGATTTGTTTCAAATATTTTCTCGCTTCCCCATAACCTTTCATGACACGGAAAGGATCCGTGAAATTCTTGGGGTCGAAATATCTGCGGAATTTGCCGGTGGCAATGCCGTAATAGGGGATGTGGTAATCAGAAATCAATTTTTTTTCGATTCCTTCATAGGAGCCTATATAATATATTTCATAATCCAGTTCCTTTAACCTTGGTATTAAGGCGATATTGGGAGTTACATGGCCGGCTGTCCCACCACCGGTAAGAACGATTTTCTTTGCCATTAATCATTTGCCTCCAGATTTCTTTTTTATAAAGTTTATAAAAAATTTCAGATCATGGTTTCCAATGCCTGTGCCAGCTGGTCAGGACAGGAAGTGGGTTTAAAACCGCAGCGGATGCCTTTCAGCCTCTGGATGGCTTCTTTTGCATCCATGCCTTCTACCAGTTTGGAGATGCCTTGTAAGTTGCCGTTGCATCCCCCTGTAAAAGATACCGAACGGATAATGCCGTTATCCAAATCTATGTCTATCGATGTCGAACAAACTCCTTTTGGCTGGTATTTCATAAAAAATCCTCCATTTCCGCTTACCTGTAAACTCAGGGTGAAGCACAAATATTATACCAGAACCCATATGATTTTACCAGTAGTATCGTGCAATCTGTCGAAATTTGCAAATGCCTTACACCCTTTGGAATATTGAGATATAGGCGGGTTTTGTTTATAATATTAAAATCAGGGATGGGAGGTACGCGTATGCTTGACGATATTTTTACAGTATTTATGGAGCAAAGGGTTTTAAGCTGTGTTTTCCTGGCATTTTTATTATTAAGCATAATATGCCAGATAACGATCGGCGTGATATATTTGCGGCTAATAAAGGAAACGGATCATATATCCGCTGCGAAAAGCAAATTCCTGAAGCAGTGCAAATTAAAATTTATTCATTGCTATCAGGTGAGCGGCGAAGTTTCCAATATTCCTGTTTTTGTGGACAAGTCTATATCAAAAATATCGTTCCTCGGCATATCCATGATAGGGCTGCATCATCTGGCGGGTCAGTTTATTCTGCTTTCCGTAGTCGCCGCCGGCGCAGGGGCATGTTATGAAATCACGCAGGGAGAAACTGTGGGAAAGATACTTCCTTATTATGTTGTCAGTTTTCTTGGATTATATGTATATTTTTCAATAACGGGACTGGTGGATATTGCAGGAAAAAAAGAACGGCTGAAAATAAACTTGGTGGATTATCTGGAAAACCATATGGCCAATAAACTGAAACAATCGGAGATCGACTGGGAGGAACTGACGGGCGAGACGCTAAACGCAGCCAAAATGAAGAAGGATAAGAAGGAACGTAAGAAAAAGGAAAAGAAAGCGGTGGATGAAAAAGATAAAAAAAGGTCGCTGAGAGAGGAAATAGGGCTTTCCGCAGAAAGAGGGGAAGCGGATCCGGCTAAAATAACGGCCTTTGTGCGCCCGGAAGAAAAAGAGGACAGCGGGGGTATGGAGGAAACGGAAGAAAAGGCAGCGGTATTTTCCCATCAGGAGGCGGAGGAGCTGGAAGAGCTGTTAAGGGAGTTTTTTGTCTGATTATTGCCAAAACGCCATTGACAGAAAAACTATAATATGATAAAATCTCTACAGTTATTACAGATGGATTGTTACTGGTGAAGCAGGCTATACCATTCTCTTAACGATTGACGAGTCAATGCAAGAGAAGGTATGGCCTTTTCTTGTACCCCTAAAGAAACGGCGGTGAAGCGACAGATGGGAATGAAGGTCATAAAGGTCATCAACAATAATATTATAAAATCCTATGATGCGAAGAACCAGGAAGTATTGGTTATGGGATGCGGCATCGGGTTTAAGAAAAAGCCAGGGGACGAGGTGGACGATTCCCTTGTGGAGAAGATTTATACGAATATTGACAAAACCACTTCTAACAAACTGACTGAGCTGCTGGAAAAGGTGCCTTTAGAACATATCCAGCTGACGAATGATATTATCAGCTACGCAAAAGCATCGCTGGGAAAAAAGTTGAATGACAATATTTATTTGACGCTCACGGATCATGTCAGCTTTGCCATCAGCCGTATTCAGCAGGGACTCACTCTGAAAAATGCACTTCTCTGGGAGATTAAGCGTTTTTATAATCATGAATATCTGGTAGGGAAAGAAGCTTTGGCCATGATTGAAAAACGTCTGGGCGTCGTATTGCCGGAAGATGAGGCGGGGTTTATCGCGCTCCATTTGGTGAATGCGACGATGGATTTTACGGGGATGGAGCAGACGGCGGAGGCGACCAAGATTATCCAGCAGATTCTGACCATTGTGAAATATCATTTCCAAATGGAACTGGATGAATATTCCCTTCATTACGAGCGTTTTATTACGCATTTGAAATTTTTTGTGCAACGCGTGTTCAGCGGGACGGAGATTAACGATGACGAAAAAAGTTTTCTTTTGATGCTGAAGGAGCAGTATCCGAATGAATACCGCTGTGCATTGAAGGTGAGGGATTATATGAGGAAGGAATTCGGACAGGATCTTTCGGAGGATGAGCTGATTTATCTGACCATCCATATCCGCAGGGTGACAACAAAATCTTGATCGGCATTCCGTATTCAAAATTGCGACATTGACAGGATGCTATGAAACAGAAACAAGGAGGAACGAGGTATGGATTACAAGAAACTTGCGGAAGAAATTCTGCAGAATGTAGGCGGTACGGGCAATATTTCCGGGCTGACTCATTGCGCGACACGCCTTCGATTCAATCTGAAGGATGAAAGCAAGGCGAAAACGGATGTATTAAAGGGAATAAAGGGAGTAATGGGTGTTGTAAGCAGCGGCGGCCAGTACCAGGTAATTATCGGCAGCGATGTGGCGAGCGTGTACAGGCCGCTGACGGAAATGGCTAACCTGAAGGAAGAAGGAGCCGCCCAGGAAAAGGATGGACGGAAGCTGGGAGCAAAACTGATTGACACGATTTCAGGAATTTTTACGCCGATCCTGCCGGCTATTACGGCAGCAGGTATGTTAAAGGCGGTATTATCTCTTCTGGTGGCGTTTAAGGTGGTATCAACCGATGCCCAGACATACCAGGTAGTCAATTTTATGGCAGATTCCGCATTTTATTTTCTGCCCGTCTTGCTGGCAAATTCTGCGGCTAAAAAGTTCAAGTGCAACCCTTATCTGGCCATGATGGTAGGCGGAATTCTGCTGCATCCTAATTTTGTGAATATGGTGACGGCATCCAAGGAAAGCGGGGAGGCGATTAAGCTCTTTTTCCTGCCTGTTTATAATGCCAGCTATTCCTCATCGGTTATTCCGATCATTTTATCCGTCTGGTTCCTCTCCTTTGTAGAACCTATTGCGGACAGGATTTCCCCTAAGGCGGTAAAATTCTTTACCAAGCCTTTGATTACGGTGCTGGTCGGCGGAGTGGCGGCTCTGGTTGTATTAGGGCCGGTGGGCTATATTATTGCAAACATCATCGCATCGGGAATCAATGGACTGGAGACTTATGCAAGCTGGCTGGTACCTACTATCCTGGGAGGATTGTTCCCGCTTCTCGTTATGACGGGGACGCATTATGGAATTATACCGATTGGAATCAACAACCGTATGACTTTGGGATATGATACGATTGTTTATCCGGGCAACCTGGCATCCAACATTGCCCAGGGCGGGGCGACTCTTGCGGTAGCGGTTAAGAGCAAGGTGTCGGAAGTAAAGCAGCTGGCATCTTCTGCCGGCATCACGGCTGTCTGCGGAATTACAGAACCTGCTTTGTATGGTGTGAATATGCGGTTTAAAACTCCTCTCTATTCTGCTATGGCAGGAGGCGCTGTAGGAGGGCTCTTCATGGGTATTATGCGGGTACGCAATTATTCCGGCGGTTCACCGGGACTTATGACTCTTCCCAGCTATATCGGAGGGGACAGTCTGCGCGATCTGTATTTGGCATGTATCGGCGCGGCGATTGCATTTGTTATTTCTTTCGCGCTTTCTTACATTTTATTTAAAGATGGGGCAGAGAACGATGAAAAACAGGAGATGGCTCCTAAAACGGAAGGTACAGCGGCAAAGGGCGTTTTAAAAACAGGTTCTGCAACGATCTGTGCGCCTTTAACGGGAAAAGCGGTTGCGTTAAGCGAAGTAAGCGACCCCACGTTCGGAGAAGAAATATTGGGAAAAGGCGCAGCTATCATCCCTGCGGACGGAAGGGTGGTGTCTCCCGTAAAAGGCACGGTGGAAACGGTTTTTGATACGTTGCATGCGATTGGTTTGAAATCCGAAGACGGCGTGGAGATTTTAATTCATATCGGGCTGGATACGGTAAAGCTTGGAGGGAAACATTTTAAAGCCCATGTAAAAAATGGTGATAAAGTGGAAGTGGGAACGCTTCTGGTGGAGGCTGACCTTGAAAAGATAAAAGAAGAAGGTTATGATGTCATTACGCCTGTTATTATAAGCAATTCCTTTGACTATGGGGATGTACTGGCAGTTACCGGCCAGGAGATAAAGGCAGGGAGCGATTTGCTGAAAGTAGTAAAATAAAGGCATATTTTGTAAAGGAAAGGTGGTTTTATGGGAAGTTTGCCGAAAGACTTTTTATGGGGCGGCGCTACGGCCGCGAACCAGTGCGAAGGAGGATATCTGGAAGGAGGAAAAGGACTCGGAACGGTGGATGTAATCCCCTGGGGAGAAGACCGCAGAGCGGTTATGCTGGGGGTGAGGGATTATAGAACGTTGCCGGAAGACGCTTATTACCCTTCCCACGAAGCCATTGATATGTATCATCATTGGAAAGAGGATGTTGCATTGATGGCAGAGATGGGCTTCCGATGCTACCGCTTTTCCTTTGCCTGGTCCAGAATCTTTCCGACAGGAGAGGAAGAGGAGCCGAATGAAGAGGGGATGAAATTTTATGAGGATATGATTGACGAAATGCTGGCCGCAGGAATCCAGCCGGTTGTCACCATCTGTCATTTTGACGTGCCTCTCCATTTGGAACAGAAATACGGTTCTTGGAAAAACAGAAAGCTGATCGATGCCTATTTGCATTACTGCGAGGCGATCTTCCGGCGTTTCCGGGACAAGGTCACTTATTGGATGACATTTAATGAAATCAATATGTTGATGCACCTTCCTTTTATGGGAGCCGGGATTTCTATCCGGGAAGGCGAGAATGAGCTTCAGGTAAAATATCAGGCGGCTCATAACGAGCTGGTGGCATCTGCAATGGCTACGAAGCTTGCGCATGAGATTAATCCTGATTTTCGGATCGGGTGTATGCTGGCGGCCGGGCAGTTTTACCCTTATTCTTGCAATCCTGCGGATGTGTGGGATGCGCTTTCCAAAGACCGGAACAATTATTTCTTTATTGATGTCCAGTCCAGGGGGGCTTATCCTTCTTACGCGAAGAAGTTTCTGGAGCGGAACGGCATTGTTCTGGAGATGGAGCCGGAAGATGAAAGGATTTTAAGGGAGAATACCGTTGACTTTGTCGCGTTCAGTTATTACGCTTCCCGTTTGACCAGCGCGGATCCAAATGCAGGGGTTTCTACAGGAGGGAACGTGATTAAATCTTTAAGGAATCCTCATTTACAAGCCAGCGAGTGGGGATGGCAGATTGATCCGCTGGGACTCCGTATTACGATGAATTCGCTGTATGACCGTTACCAGAAGCCGCTTTTCATTGTGGAGAATGGTTTGGGCGCGGTGGACCGGGTGGAGGAAGACGGCAGCATCCAGGATGATTACCGAATTGCTTATCTGGAGGCCCATATTAAGGAAATGATGAAAGCGGTGGAAGAGGACGGCGTGGAATTGATCGGTTATACTCCCTGGGGATGGATCGACCTAGTGAGCGCGTCCACCGGGGAGATGAAGAAAAGGTATGGTTTTGTTTATGTCGATAAGGACAATGCCGGGAACGGAACGCTGGAGCGCCGCAGGAAGAAGTCCTTTGAGTGGTATAAAAAGGTAATTGCCACCAATGGGGAATGCCTGAAGTGATAAGAGGAATAATTGTGGATGCTTGAAACAAGGGATGGAAAACTCTTGAAAAAGAAATACAACTTTGCTACACTGTATATGGTATCAGGTATTTATATTATTAAGGCAAAGGAGCGAGACAAATGAGCAATAAGGTAACGTTTGATTATTCCAAAGCTTCATCGTTTATCAGCGGGCATGAAGTAGAATTCATGAAAAAACTGGCCTTGGATGCGAAAGAAGTATTAGTTTCGAAGACAGGGGCGGGCAACGACTTTTTAGGATGGATCGATCTGCCGGTGGATTACGACAAAGATGAGTTTGCCAGGATCAAAAAGGCGGCTGCAAAGATACAGAGCGATTCAGATGTTCTGCTTGTTATCGGTATCGGAGGCTCCTATCTTGGGGCGAGGGCGGCTATTGAGTTTTTGAGGCATAGTTTTTACAATATAGTGGACAAGTCGGTGAGAAAGACGCCGGAGATTTACTTCGTAGGAAATTCCATCAGTTCCACGTATATCAAGCATCTGATGGATGTGATCGGAGAAAGGGATTTCTCCATTAATATGATCAGCAAGTCCGGGACCACGACGGAACCGGCTATTGCGTTCCGCGTATTTAAGGAAATGATGGAAAAGAAATACGGAAAAGAAGAAGCGGCGAAGAGGATATACGCGACAACAGATAAGGCGAAAGGCTCTTTGAAGAATCTGGCGACAGAGGAAGGCTATGAAAGCTTTGTGGTGCCGGACGACGTAGGCGGACGTTTCTCTGTTCTGACGGCGGTAGGCCTGCTGCCGATCGCAGTCAGCGGCGCGGATATCGATAAATTGATGGAAGGCGCGGCGAGCGGAAGAAAACGTGCGCTGGAAGCTTCTTTCGAAGATAATGACGCTTTACAGTATGCGGCATTGCGAAATATTTTGCTCAGAAAAGGGAAATCAATAGAAATCCTTGCGAATTATGAACCGAGCGTGCATTATGTTTCTGAATGGTGGAAACAGCTTTACGGAGAGAGCGAAGGAAAAGACCAGAGAGGCATTTTCCCGGCAAGCGTGGATCTTACCACGGATCTGCATTCCATGGGCCAGTTTATCCAGGACGGGGCGAGGACGCTGTTTGAGACGGTGATCGATATCGAAACGAGCAGGGAAGAGATTATATTAGGTACGGAGCCTGTGGATCTGGATGGATTGAATTATCTGGCGGGCAAAACGGTTGATTTTGTCAATAAGAGCGCGATGAATGGTACGATTCTGGCGCATACGGACGGAAATGTGCCGAACTTCATGGTACATGTGCCGGAAGTGAATGAGTTTTATTTGGGCGAATTGTTCTATTTCTTTGAATTTGCCTGCGGCGTCAGCGGGTATCTGCTCGGAGTAAATCCGTTTAACCAGCCTGGCGTAGAGAGCTATAAGAAAAATATGTTCGCGCTTCTTGGCAAACCTGGATATGAAGAGCAGAGGGAAGAGCTTTTGAAGAGGCTGTAAAATAAGAGGCGACCGCTCAGGCAGCTGCTTGTTGTATATGGAAATAAAGAGATACCGGAACGAATCGATTGGGATTTGTTCCGGTATCTTTCGTTGTTAAAAACAGAGATATTTTCGCTGTGGATGTAACCCCAATGTAATAATTACCGTTTACAATGTAAAAAAAAGCGGAAAATGTAATAAGGAGCGGAACGGTATGGAGATATTAAAAACAATACATTTAAAAAAATATTATGGAAGCGGGGAAAATATTGTAAAGGCGGTAGATGATATTAGCTTTTCGGTAGAAAAGGGGAGTTTTACCGCTATCGTAGGGACATCCGGGAGCGGAAAGACTACTTTACTAAATCTGGTCGGGGGGCTGGACTATGCGGATGACGGGGAAGTGGTGGTCGGCGGACAATCCATTATGCGCATGAAGGAGGAGGAACTGACGGTGTTCCGGCGCAGAAATATTGGGTTTGTTTTCCAAAATTATAATCTGGTATCCGTGTTGAATGTATATAAGAATATTACCTTGCCCATACGGCTGGATGGAAATAAGCCGGATGAGGGATATATCGGGTATATAGGCAAGGTGCTTGGGATAGAAGGGAAAATGGACTGCTATCCGAACCAGCTTTCCGGCGGACAGCAGCAGAGAGTGGCGATTGCCCGGGCGATTGCGGCAAAGCCGGCAGTGCTTCTGGCAGACGAGCCGACCGGGAACCTAGATTCGAAAACGAGCGCGGAGGTTATGGGATTGTTAAAAATGACGGGGAAGGAATTTCATCAGACGATCGTGATGATTACCCATAATGAAGCGATTGCCCAGCTGGCGGACAGGGTGATCCATCTGGAGGACGGGAAGATTGTAGGAGGTGAAGCCTGATGATGAGGATGATGTTCAGGAATTCCAACGCCGGTATGGAAAAAGAATTGGCCCTGGAAGATTATAAGGCGCATAAAGTCCGGAATCGGGTTGCCGTGCTGGCAGTCGTGCTTACGACGGTTCTGCTTACGGTTGTTTTTACCGTGGGGTTTAGCCTGGTACGGACAGTTTCCCTTTCGTCGGCTGCTTCCCCCGGCCCCGGGGCGGATGGAAATTGCGTATATGGGGACGGTGAGGTATTGGAAAAGGTCAGGGCGCTTCCGCAGGTGGAGTGGGCCGCCTTTGTGAGAAGATGCAGCAGCACATATCTTCATAATAAGGAATTTGCGAGCGTGGAAACGAGGCTGTTTGCGGCAGACAGCACACATTATGAAAAAAATATGGTGGATTTGATCGCAGGGAAATATCCGGAGAAAGCAAATGAAGTATTGATCCCGGATACGATGTCGGAGCAGCTGGGGCTTGGACAGGAAGTGGGGCTGATCTATCCGCTTGTGGTTGTGGTCAGGGAAAACGGGGAGGATGTGGAAAAGGAAATACCGATGACCATCTGCGGTTATTATCGAAATCCCATTTCGAATGTAAAAAATATGTATGCGGAAGTTTATACCGATGAAAGCTTTATTCATACGTATAATCCTGAGCTTTCTCCTAATAAGGATATCATTTATGTGAAGCTGAACAATCTGGAATTTTTCAGGTTCGGGCATGATAAAGAGGAAAAGATGGATGAAGTCGCGGAATTATCGGGGGCAAACGGCAGAGGACATAAAATGAGCGATTTAAGTTTTATAATTATTGCTCCGGTTTTTCTTATTGTTCTTATTGTAATGTTCTGCGGGTATTTCTTCATTTGTAATGTGTTTGATATATCCATTCGGAATGATATTCGCTTTTACGGCGAGGTAAAAACGATTGGAATGACTTCGGAACAGCTGCGCCGTATGCTGTTGGTCCAGATGAACAGGATCGCCTTGGTGGGAATTGCTGCAGGCAGTTGTATCGGATTTTTGGTGGGAAGTATTTCAGGGGAAACCATTATCTCTTTATTTGCCGACGGCGTTGCAGGATACTACCAGCCGGCCGGATTCGCGGAGACGTTCCTTTTCAGCGCGGCTTTTTCCTGGCTTACCGTATATATCAGCACGATGAAGCCGTTTAAGATCGCTTGCCTTATATCGCCTGTGGAAGCGGCCAGGTATGGGGGGAAGAAAAAGAAAGGGATTTTTTCTGTTGTTTCGTTTGCTTTAAGCGGTATTCTTTTTCTGGTTGTATATACCCTGTCGATGGGGTACGATATAGAAGTGATGAAAAACAGATATAATGAAACGGATTTCCGGGTGACGCACAGGGGGAGCATGTGGGCGATGGATGAGGCATATATGCCGGTCAGCCGGGAAATGGTAAAAAGGCTGGAAGAACTGCCTTTTGCGGAAAATTTCAGGGTTTACTATGAGGCGAGGGTGAAGCCGGATTATGTAGAAAGGGACGGGGAGATCGACTATTATCTTCCTTCCAGAGGCGAAATTACAAAAGAAGGGGAAATTGCCGAAGATCTTGCGGCTTATAATGAGAAATTGGGGGAAGGAAGCTACAATCGGATAACAGAGAGCGAGAGGGGAAATTACAGAGTGGCAGTTATAGGCATGAAGGCAGAATATCTTCCTGCAGAGGAAAAATATTTCCGGGTCATAGAGGGGGAAATGGATGCTGAGAAATTTGCGGAAGGCGGATATATGATTTACCAGCGCAGGCCGGAGGCCGATAAAGGGGAAGAATATCTGGTGCATGCGGGCGATCATGTGGGAGTAACCTTTTATGATGACAGGACGGATCAGTATATAAAAAAGGATTTTATTGTTATGGCAGTGGTTTCATGCAAGGATCCGTATGGCACTTCTAATATTCGGTATGGAAATATCATATTGGATGATAAGACGTTTAAAAGTATTTATTCTGGCTATGAAGATATGATAGGGAGAATCTGTTTTGACGGTATAGGCAAGACGGCAGAAGACAGTGCGGCGGCTTTCAAAGAAGAAAAAGAAAGATATGGGGCGGTTCGGGAAGTGGTGGAAGAAGAGGGCAGCTTGCAGATGTATTTTCAGTCGAAATATGAAGATGAGATAGAATTTACAGAGAAAAAGAGAATGATAGGGATTCTTGGGATGTTTTTGGCCGGGATCGTAGGGCTGATCGGTATTTCTAATATAGTGAACACGGTGTCAACGGACGTATTTGCCCGTAAACTGGAATATGCGGCTATGCAGTCGATCGGAATGACGAAGAAGCAGATGGAAAAAGATATTTTCGGCAAATATGCCCGATATGTATTTTTGGCTTCCGGCCTGGCGGCAGCGGGCGGCGTGGCTCTTGCTTATATGCTTGGCCTGAGTCCCTTATTTACCGGGTTTTCGGCAGGAGCGTTCCTGCAGGCCCTGGCGATGCTGTTTCTCTTTGCCGTTCTGCTGTGTGCATGGATGGCCCGCATTCTTACCAACATTATGAATAAACAATCTGTTGTGGAAAGACTAAGAAGCATAGCATAACAGCAGGGAGAGGGAAAATGGAAAGGCATATTTTGGTTGTAGAAGACGACCGGGCTTTAAACGAAGGAATTGCTTTTGCCCTGATGAAGGAAGGGTATGTAGTTCATAAAGCTTGGTCGCTGAAGGAAGCGGAAAGAAAGCTGGTACAGAAAATGGATCTGATACTTCTCGATATTAATCTGCCGGACGGGGACGGAAGGGATTTTCTTAAAAATATCCTTTCCGGGCAGAGGGTTCCTGTGCTTTTTCTGACGGCCAAGGACTCGGAGGAGGATATGCTGAAAGGTTTTCGGATGGGCTGCGATGATTATATCACCAAACCATTTTCCATGGCTGTTCTTGTGATGAAGATCGGGGCAGTCCTGAAACGGAGCGGGGAAAGTTCGAGAAGGCTTTATACGGACGGCGGGCTGGTTTATGATTTTGAAGATAAGACATTGAAAAACCATGGCAGAAAAATAGAACTGACCGCGCTGGAAGTAAAGCTGCTGGAAATATTTCTGGATCATAAAGGAATTGTGCTGACAAGGGAGAGCCTTCTTGACCGGATATGGGATGCGCAGGAAAAATATGTGGAGGATCGGACATTGAGCGTGAATATCCATAGGCTGAGGGAAAAGATAGAGGATGACCCGGAAAAGCCGAAACATATACGGACGGTATTCGGCATCGGATATAAATGGGAGGAAGGATAGGGAATGAAGAACGGACGGCAGGAAAAAGAATGGGACGCGGACAGGATATGGAAGGGCGGTATGGGCATTTTGCTCATACTGCTTTTGCTGTTTCTTGGAACCGGGGCATGGGTGCTGCATATCTTCGGCACATCCTCTGACCTCGTCCGGCATATGGGGGTTTTGGCGTTGCTGTATGGGGGCGGGAACCTAGCAGTATTTGGTATCATTTATTTTATGATTGCCAGAAATGTGAACGATGTTTTATGGCAGTTCAGCCATATGGTGGAGATGCTGATCGACGGGAGGGAAGCGCCGGCTTTTCCTGTAGCGGAAGATACCATGTTGTCCAAGCTTCAGGGACAGCTTTTCAGGCTCTATGATATCCTGTGTTCTTATGAAGAAAGAGAGCATAAATTCAGAAAGCAGCTGAATGAGAATATTGGCAATCTGGTGCATCAGATCAATACACCGATTACGAATCTGAAGATCTATGCTGGTTTTTTGAAGAGGGATGATCTGACGGAGGAGGAAAAAGTACGGTTTGCCCAGTGCGTGGAAGAGCAAGCGGAAAAATTGGGATGGCTGGGGGAAGGTTTTTCGAAAATGTCCCGGCTGGAAACTGGCATTATCAGGCAGAGGCCGGAAAAGCAGGAAATTCTGCCTGTCCTATTGCATGCGGTAAATCAGGTGATGGAAAAAGCCGGGCAAAAGGAGATGGATATCAGGCTGGCAGGAGATCGGCATATTCAGGCCGTTATTGATGGAAAATGGACATCGGAAGCGGTTTTTAATGTGCTGGATAATGCGGTGAAATATGGAAACAGGGGAAGCTGCATTGAAATAGAGATCGCAAAGCTGACAGGGTATGCGCAGGTTATGGTCCGGAATGAGGGGATAGGGATCAGGCGGGAGGAATATCACAAGGTTTTCCAGCGTTTTTACAGAGGGAAGGAGGCAGGGGAGGAAGAAGGGGTTGGATTGGGTCTGACGATTGCCAGGGAGGTGCTGGAAGGAGAGAAGGGGTATATGAAGGTGGAAACGCTTTGTGACGGAAGGACGGAATTTTCTTTGTATTTTAACAGATGTCTTGATGATATCGGAGATGGAGATGAATAGGGATAGTTTCGGGAAAAAGAAGTTGTTTTCTATTGAATAAGAGTGTATGATAAGAATAAAATATGAATCTTTTTAGAAAAAATAAAAGAAAAAGAATTATATTTTATTCTTTTTTAATGGAGAAAAAATATGTTGGAACAATTAAAATTTCCAAAAGAAATTGCAAAAGAGATTGCAGAAAATGAGAAGAAAAAGAGGAAAATGAGAAAATTAACGCAAAGGCAGTTAAGCCAATATTCAGGCATCAGCCTTGCTTCTCTTAAGCGGTTTGAACAGACGGGGGAAATTTCTCTGGTTTCCTTATTGAAAATTGCCTTCGTGCTGGATGAAAGCAGCCGGTTTGCAGAGTTGTTTGCCGGAGGGGAATATCGGTCCATTCAGGAGGTCATTGATGAGAGAAATCAATCACGTTGAAGTAGAATATCATGGACGTAAGGTAGGTATTTTAGCAGAGAATAAATCTGGATTAGGAGCTTTTGAATATGATAAGGAATGGCTGGCAGACGGATTTTCGATCAGCCCGTTCAGCCTGCCATTAGAAAAAAGAGTTTTTGTGCCGAAGACAGACCATTTAGAAGGTTTATTTGGCGTTTTTGCAGATAGTTTGCCGGATGGATGGGGAAGACTTTTGGTAGACCGAATGCTGAAGAAGGAAGGGGTTGCCCCTTCTTCAATATCGTCAGTCTGCCGGTTGGGGATTGTGGGTCGTACAGGAATGGGGGCATTGGAATATAAGCCTCAGCTTATGCGCGAAGAGGAATATAAGGATATTGATTTTGACTGGCTTTCATTACAATGTGTAAAAATTTGGAAAGAAGAGGACAGCGAAGCTTTGGACAAACTGTTCTTTATGGGAGGGTCTTCCGGCGGAGCCAGACCCAAAGCCTTTTTTAAAAAAAATGGAGAGGGCTGGATGGTAAAATTTCCTTCCGGCTATGACAGGACTTCTATTGGGGAAGAAGAATACCGATATATGCTTTGTGCAAAGAGGTGCGGAATTGAAATACCTGAAATACAATTATTTCCATCGAAACAGTGTAAAGGTTTTTTTGGTGTTCGAAGGTTTGACCGTATCGGGAAAGAAAAAGTTCACATGGTTTCCGCAAGCGGACTGCTGGAAACTTCCCATCGGATACCTAATTTGGATTATCAGGATTTCATGAAGCTGACCTACTTTTTGACTCGTGATGAGCAGCAGTTGATGGAGTTATTCCGAAGGATGTGTTTTAATGTATTTGCCCATAACAGGGATGACCATTCTAAGAATTTTTCTTATTTATATCATAGTGTGGATAAGAGGTGGGTGCTTTCTCCTGCTTATGATCTGACTTACAGTCATTCCATAGGCGGAGAACATGCTACGAGCGTATATGGGAATGGAAAGGATCCGGGAGCGGAAGAATTGGTATCGGTCGGGAAAGCTGCGGGACTTTCCATAAGATGGATGAAAAAAACAATAAAAGAAGTGGAAGAGATCGTTTTTGCGGAATTAAAGGATATTTTAAGGTCGCATCAGTAAAATACAATAGGCATACCATTGATTTGTTGACTTTGCAAAAGGCCATATGTTAGAATAAGTCAAATAATTAATCGGGGCTATAGGAATGGATGGACGGAGAATGTTTTCATGAAAGGAGAGACGGTAAAGTGGAACCAATCAGAGTTTTATTTCAGTCAATGGAAGACTGCCAGAGATTTGTGCTGGCGGTTGAAAATTACCCGTTTAATGTTGATTTGCGAAGTGGAAGGCATGTGATAGACGGGAAGTCCATGCTTGGAATCTTAGGATTCGGATTGCATCGGATACTGGACCTGCGGCTTCATACGGATGACAGGAAGCTGGCAGAGGAAGCCCTGAGTAAGATTGAGTTTTGCATTTGCAGGGAAAACATGGATATTGCTATTTAGAGAGTAACACATTCCTATGGGGAGGCCGCCGGATTTGAGCGATAATAAAATCCGGCGGTTTGAGCTTGCCCGAAAGGTATCTGCCAAGGCGGATGTGATAAAGATATGTTTTCGGCCCGTGCGGCGGGCCGGGGAAAGGTATGGTCAAATATATGAAGATAGTAGTGCTGGAAAGAGGAAGCGTAGGCATGGATGTTTCGGTAGACTGCCTGAAAGAGCTGGGGGATCTTGAAATATACCATAATACGGTTGCAGGAGAAGTGGAGGAACGGATAAAGGATGCGGATATCATTATCGCGAATAAAGCGCCGTTGACCGGGGAGGCGCTAAAAGGAGCGGACTGCGTAAAGCTGATCTGCGAGTTTGCCACAGGATATGATAACGTGGATTTGGAATATTGCGATAAAAAGGGAATACGGGTAGCAAACGTGGTGGATTATTCTACCGCAGCAGTGGCACAGCATACGTTCGCCCTCTGCTTTTATGTGCTGGAAAAACTGAATCATTACGATCATTATGTGAAATCCGGGGAGTATGCTTCCCAGAGCAGATTTTCCAATTTCGATATTCCGTTTACGGAACTGGAGGGAAAAGTATGGGGAATCGTAGGAATGGGGAATATCGGAAGAAGGGTGGCGAAGATCGCGGAAGCATTTGGATGCAGGGTTATTTTTTATTCGGCTTCCGGGAAGAATACATGTAAAGAATATGAAAGAGTGGAGCTGGATGACTTATTAAAAGAGTCGGATTTCCTCTCCCTTCATTGTCCGCTGAGCGACAGGACAAGAAACCTGATTGATTTGGATGCACTAAAGAAAATGAAAAAAACGTCGATATTAATTAATGTGGCCAGAGGACCGGTGGTGGACGATGGGGCATTGTATACCGCATTGACGGAAGGAATGATTGCCGGTGCCGGATTGGATGTGACAGGGACGGAGCCTATGAGGGATACGAATCCTTTGAGCAGGATTATGGACAGTAATAAGCTGATTATTACGCCTCATCTGGCTTGGGCGAGCATAGAGGCGAGAAGCAGGGTAGTGGAGGAAACTTATAAGAATATTAAGGCTTTTTATGAAGGAGAGAGGAGAAATGCGGTAGGGCGCTGCTGATAATGGATGTTTGATTAAAATGCATGCATTTTGAATGATTTGAAAGGCAATCAGTTATAATAATTATAAGAAAGACAGGAAATAAGAAGGAAAGGAAATTGCAATGAAAAATAAGAAATGGGTATGGATTATCATAGGGTGCGCTGTCGTGGTTGGAATAGCGGCTGCAGTTATATATGGAATGGGAGCCGGAAAAGGCGGCCAGGAAGAAGGCGAGCCGATTACGGCGATGTATGTGCCGTATGGGGAAGACGGATATATTTTTGTCAGCGACCAGGCAGGAGTTTTTACGGTAACGGCATCTGAGGAAAGCTATCAAGTAAAGGATATCAATGGAAATAAAATATCTCTCCCTGAACTGAAGAGAGGGAACATTGTAAAGATTTATGGAAACGGGATTATGGCGGAATCCTATCCGGGACAGTATCCTGGCGTGACCCGGATCGAGGTGGAGTCGGAAGGAAATCCTTCGGATGCGGATCAATACCAAGAGATCGTGGATGGGATTTATACGGAGCCTGACCCGGCGGAACCGCCCATATTGCAGGTGAATTATGTAACATCGATGGCAAATGTATCCGTAGCAGTGGAAAGGGGCGGATATGAATGGGTCTATATGGATAAGGATGGATTGAGCAATGCGGTCGTGGCAGACAGTGTTCCGGTACTGGACTGGGGAGAGCTTCTGATAGATATTACCTTATCGGAGCCGCTGGATCTGACGCTTCTTTTTTCGGAGGCTCCTTTGGACGTAGAAGTGGTTCGTTATGATTCTTCTTTGCTGGGAAAAGGAATGGAAATGCCGGAGGGAGAGAAAGTAACAGTGACGGAAAAGGATGGAGAACTAGTGATCGAAGGCGTTGATGGCAATTATGTATACGAAGTCGTGGGTATATGGGAAAATGGAAGAGCGACTTATGGGTTTATAACAGTGAAAAAATGATGAATAAAAAAACCGCTGTCCAATATTTTCTAATGGACAGCGGTTTTTTACGTAAGAATATCCGTGCTTAATTATAGTTGTCTATGCAAGGCTGGAACATACTTTTGTCAATGCCGCAAACGGGGCATACCCAGTCAGCGGGAAGATCTTCAAAAGCGGTGCCGGGAGCAATGCCGTGTTCGGGATCGCCTTTTTCAGGATCGTATGTGTAGCCACAGGGATTACAAAAATATTTTTTCATTTCCAAGTCCTCCTTAATATATAAAATCATAATATTTCTTAGCCAAAGTATCGGTTAAGCTGTGAATATTGTAGCATTTCCATAGATTTGCGTCAAGAGAAAAGCAGGGCAGGAACATAGATTATCCCCATTCACGGTGGAGAAATTCTTTCCTTTTCATCAAAAAATCCAGAACGGCATCAGCCTCGCTGTTATAATAATCCCGAGCTTCTTCTATATCCGATGTACCAGAACGGTTCCAACGAATATAGTCCATAACGGCGCTCTTCTCTATTTCTTCTTTCCAGAGATGGAATTCCGACTGCGCCAGCTGATTGAGATAAGGATATAAAGTTTCCTCGTATGTACGGACAATCGTATGGTATACTTCCTCGTTGTAATATAAGAGCTGCCACCATTTCAATGTTCCAGGCACTTCCCGCGCAGAAAATCCTTCCGGGTCAAGATAGTCGATATCTTCCTGCGTCCGTTCGACGCCATACGCCCAGTCGTAATCCCATACCGGCCCTGCATAAAGAATGCCGTCCCGGTCTTTATAAAAATACTGGCTGGTGGATGAGCAGTCAATATTTTTGCTGACTTCTTCTACCAGATATTTTGCGGCAAAGCTGGGAATGTCAATGTATTGGGAGAGTTCCCGGCCGTTATTGTTTGCAGCGCCGGGAATCATGGCATTTTCGCATTCCTGTATATAAGAAGAAATATATTGGTATTGCGCCTCTGACAGCAGGGAAGGGGATTTGGAAACCACATATGCCCCGCTGGCCAGTATAAATCCGCTTGTTTCGTCCGCATAGCGCCCGGCGTGGTCCATTTCCAAAAGATAACCGCCGGTTATATTATCGGGATTTTTTTCATAGTTCCACCATTTCCCGGTAATGGAATGGTTCCAATCATCCAACGTTGTTCCTGTGGTGAGTTGGGAAATCGAATTTTGGAAACGGTTGAGCTGCTCTGTTTCTGATTCCAGATCCCAGATTCCTAAGCTGTCGGGTGCTATTTTTTGGTACATTTCATAGACCCCCTGAAAAGAACCGTTGATATATAGATTGATACATCCGCCCTCCATATAAGGGGCTTCCATTGTTCTTGCCATTTCATTGGATATTCGGTTGCGCAAAAAACTGATATCGCTGGATGCAACTAATGTAAATTCCGATGTCCTGCTATTGTTTTCTGATATGGATGCCGTATTCTCTAAAGTGATGTTATAAGGTTTTTTTTCCTGCTCCCAGCTGGTATTTCCTCTTCCTTTGATTTTTTTCAACGTTCCTGCATATACATTGGTTCCGTCCGCATCTAGGATGAATGCTTGCCCCGTATCGGAAAAGGTTTTGTCCGAACTGATATAAGAAAGGTCGTGTTCAAGCGTTAAAAAAACGGAAGGGATTTCTGATCCCGTCAGAATCGTTAGTGTATGCTCTTGGTCTATCGCAACGCAGATGCCGGATTCCAATGTCCTGGCCGGAAGAGAGACGGCAAAGCCCTCCGCTGAAAGAAATTTTCCTTCTGTCCAAGAAGGTAAAAAAAGGAAATAATTGCCGTCAACGGATGGAAAAGCATGCGTTGTTATTCTGTCATCCTTTGTCTGGATTTCGGCGGTTATGGCAGTTTCTGGAGAAGCATCCTGCATAAACCGGATCCATACTGTTTCTGACCGTTTCCATTCCCGAAAAAAGCAAACCAGGAAAAGAAGGGAAAAAATAAATAATAGGCTGATTTTTGTTTTTTTATCCATAACGCCCACCGCTTTATCTCTGCCGTTAATAAACCGCTTCGCCGTCATGCGCCATCATGGATGCATGGAGAATATGTTCAGCTGCTGAGATTTCTTCTAACAGTTCTCCTTCTTTCTTTGTTCGGCATTCAATAATCATATCCATTCCGTCTATGGTTCGGCTGCGTGTTTTTACTTTTGGATGTTTGGCATATTTGGAAACGATCGGAAGAATATCCCCTTCCTTTCCGTCTTTATCCATATTGATGACGAGCAGCACCGATGCCCTTTTTTCTGGCAGCAGCTCCAAAAGCAGGAGCATGATTGTCACGGTAATACAGACGGCAAAGGCAAGCGCATAATTTCTGGCTCCAAGGATAATTCCTGTGCTGATGGACCAAAAAAGAAAAAGCAGGTCTTTCGGTTCTTTGATAGCGGTCCGAAACCTGACAATAGATAAAGCGCCTACCATTCCCAAAGAAATCACAAGGTTGGACTGCATAGCCAAAATAATACCGGCTGTAATCACAGGAAGCACGCCTAAAACAATATTGAACTGTTTGTTATAGAATCCTTTTTTCTGTGAAAACCAGTAGATTCCATAAATATAAAGGGAAAAGAAAATCCCAGCCCCTAACGTACCGTAAATTGCCCGTATGGACAGTGTGCTGTTTTCCATGGTTTCCAAAATTGATTTCATATTTCATGCTCATCTTTCTGTTGTATTTTTCATTCTGCATAGGGTATATTTGGAAAACTTTTCCCGCTGCATTTTTCCCGTATTGAGAATTTGCCTGATACATTCTGGAAGGAATTCATCAAATTTTACTTCCATTACATATTCTCCGTCCGCCATAACAGGCTGCTTTGGGAGTTCCTTTTCCCAAAACGCCGGTATCGTTTCTGAAAATGCCAAGTGGCTGTCGAAGGTTACTCTTACGTTGCCTTCTTTATAAGTAAATGCAGTTCTTTCATATGCAATAATAATTTTCGGCCTTAAGTAATTCCAAAGCATTTTTTGCCGGAAATCTGCCAATAATTCTCGGTTGTCTCTTTCTGCGGCTCTTCCTGCATTGCCTCGGAGAAAGCAGCTGCATTCTTCTAACGATAGGGGGCAGCTTCTTTTTCTTGTCAGGTCGTGATTTTTGATCTTTTGTTCCAGACGGATGCTTTCTTTGCTTTCGTTATAGATTCTTATTCTGTATTTGCTCCTGGGGGGATACTCCGTCCAGGTTTTCCCTGAGAGCGGTATTCCATATGTCATCAAAATAAACGCTCCGTATCCGGTAGCAGCCTTCGGGATAATGGGCATCCGGCTTCATAAAATGCCGGATCTGGAAAATGGCAGAAGCGGCATCTCTTGCATCTATGGTGTACTTTAGTTCATGACGGTATTTCTCTTTGTGCTGTTCTATAATCCCACCTCTTTTTTAAGCATATTTTAGAGTTTATGACTCTATTTGTCAATAGGAATCCCTCTTTTCACTTATACTATTCTAGAGGGCATAAACCATGAGATATAATGAAAGAATACGGGAAATCAGAGAAAATCACTCCCTGACCCAACAGAAAGTTGCTGACCTGCTCCATTTGGGACAAAGGACATATGCAGATTACGAGAGCGGTAAAATGAGAATTCCTATTGATAATCTTTTGATTCTTGCCAGATTTTATAATGTGTCTATGGATTATATTACAGGCGCAAGCAATATCAAAGCAGAGTATCCGAAAACGTAGGCAGCCGCATTTTAGTATTGATTCAATTCAATTCTCAACAAAAAGAGGAATAGGCGCATATGCATCTATTCCTCTATAAATCTTATATTATGCGGTTTCGATCTTAGCCGAAGTACCTCTTGAGAAGCCCTTCAAAAGCTTTTCCATGTCTTGCCTCATCTCTTGCCATTTCATGAACGGTGTCATGGATTGCGTCAAGATTTGCAGCTTTTGCGCGTTTTGCAAGGTCGAATTTGCCAGCGGTAGCGCCATTTTCTGCTTCTACTCTCATTTCAAGGTTCTTCTTTGTGGAGTCGGTTACTACTTCGCCTAATAATTCAGCAAATTTTGCAGCATGTTCTGCTTCTTCCCATGCAGCTTTTTCCCAGTAAAGGCCGATTTCAGGATAGCCTTCCCTATGGGCAACCCTTGCCATGGCAAGATACATGCCAACTTCGGAGCATTCGCCGTTGAAGTTAGCCCTTAAGTCAGCAACGATATCTTCACTTACGCCCTGGGCAACGCCTACCACGTGTTCTGCAGCCCATGTCCTGTCTTCGCCCTGCTGTGTGAATTTCTCAGCGGGAGCATTGCAAACGGGGCATTTTTCCGGCGCGGAATCCCCTTCGTGAACGTATCCACATACCTGACATACAAATTTCATAATTCAAATCTCCTTTTCTTAAATTAAACTTTATTATGACTGCAATAAATTGCAGCAGTTCTCACATAGACCGAAAAAGTAGGCGGAATAACTGTCGATGCGTCCATTAAAATCCTTTTCGGCAGTTTCCTGGATATAATCAATGTTTTCCATTTTCAGGTCAATTATACGCCCGCAGTGCGAACAGATGAAATGATGGTGCGGGGATGTGTCGGCATCAAAATGATCCACGCCGTCGCCTACACGGAGCCTCCTGATCTCTCCTATTTCAGAAAGCAGGGTGAGATTGCGGTATACAGTCCCAAGACTGATATTCGGATATTCCTGCCGGACATTCATATATACAACATCAGCCGTAGGATGGTCTTTTCTGGTACAGAGAAAATCTTTGATGACTTCCCGCTGCCGACTGTATTTTAAGGCCATATCAACCCTCCTATACAAAATCAGTAATCATTATCGTTTTCATTATAACAAAAAAAGACCCGATGTCAATAGCATTTTACAAAGTTTTAATAAGTTTCTTTTGTTCTTTTTATAATCTAAAGGTATGGCATGTGATATAATAGGCGTTAGCGAGGAAGAGAAGATGAAGTTTAAAACGAGGCTGTTGATTACATTTCTTACCATTGTGCTTTTGCCGCTCCTGCTCACTATGATAGCGTTTATGAGCATCGGAGGATATCTGATGAACGCGCAGAGGGAATTCGGTCTGGTCAATATGGATTATACGATGATGTCGGAACCGGCACAGACCTTCGAGCGGATATCCGAAGAGGTTTTCAGGGAAGTGGAAGAGCAGATAGCGGAAGATGAGGGGTTAATGGAAGACAAAGAGTATTTGGCCGGACTGAACGGCGAAATAGAGGATAAGGCTTCCTATATCCTGGTAAGAAAAGGAAATGATATTTATTATACGGGCAATGAAGCGGCGGCAAGCAAAATTTTTGATCTTTTGCCGGAATATGGCTATGCGAACGCGGGCGGGGATCCCGGTTATTATTATAACAGCATGTCGAAGCTTGTAAAGCAGCTTGATTTTCGGTTTTCGGATGGGGAAGAGGGAAGCTTTTTTATCATTACCCGGATTAATTCCCTGATATCCAGACAGCTGCTGGTCGATATGCTTATTGCCATCGTAGTTATATTGGTTTTTACAAGCCTGATGCTGACCCAATGGATACAGCGGGGAGTATTTCTGCCGGTGAATGAGCTGAATACGGCGATGAAAAATATTGCGGACGGCAATCTGGAATATATGCTGAATACGGAAAGCAAAGGAGAGATCGGGGAGCTTTATAAAAATTATGAAGAGATGCGTCTCCGCTTAAAGGAGTCTACGGATGAGAAATTCGAGCATGAAAAGCAAAACCGGGAATTGATCAGCAATATTTCCCACGATTTAAAAACACCGATCACGGCCATTAAAGGGTATGTGGAAGGGATTATGGACGGCGTGGCCGATACGCCGGAAAAGATGGATAAGTACATTAAAACGATATATAATAAAGCAAACGATATGGACCGGCTGATCAATGAGCTGACGATTTATTCGGGCATCGATTCCAATCGGATTCCCTATCATTTTCATCGTTTGAATGTGGCGGATTATTTTGGGGACTGCGTGGAGGAGGTCGGGCTGGATCTGGAATCAAAAAATATCGAGCTGAATTATTCCAATCTGGTTTCTCCGGATGCCATGATCATAGCGGATCCGGAGCAGCTGAAAAGGGTGATTAACAATATTATAGGAAACAGTGTGAAATATCTGGAACGGGAAAAAGGGGTGATTGATATTCGGATTTTGGACGAGGTGGATTCGATCCGGGTGGAAATAGAAGATAACGGAAGAGGGATTGCCGCCAGGGATCTTCCTAATATATTCGAGCGTTTTTACCGTACGGATGCATCCCGCAACTCTTCAAAAGGAGGAAGCGGCATCGGCCTGTCCATTGTAAAGAAAATTGTGGAAGACCACGGGGGCTATATATGGGCTACCAGTAAAGAGGGGGAGGGCACGTGCCTGCACTTCGTTTTCAGGAAATACCGGGAGGTTATGGAATAGAGGGGAATGAGAAGGTGTAATAAATGATAGAATCAGAAAGGGCTGGTGGATATGAGCAGGATATTGATCATTGAAGATGAAGAGGCGATTGCGGATTTGGAAAAGGATTACCTGGAATTAAGCGATTTTGAAGTGGAGATCGAGCATACGGGTGACGAGGGGCTGCAAAAGGCTTTGAAGGAAGACTTCGATTTGGTTGTTCTTGATCTGATGCTTCCGGGGATGGACGGTTTCGAAGTATGCAAAAAAATCAGGGAAGAGAAGAATATTCCGATTCTTATGGTATCGGCAAAAAAAGATGATATTGATAAGATCAGAGGCTTGGGCCTGGGCGCGGATGACTATATGACGAAGCCTTTCAGCCCCAGCGAGCTGGTTGCCAGAGTGAAAGCCCATATGGCGCGGTATGACAGGCTGGTTGGTTCTACACAGAAGACGAACGATATCGTGGAAATACGGGGAATACGGATCGATAAGACGGCGCGGCGCGTATATGTGGACGGGGAAGAAAAGACATTTACGACAAAAGAATTTGATCTGCTGACTTTCCTGGCAGAAAATCCGAACCATGTATTTACAAAGGAAGAGCTGTTCCGGGAAATATGGGATATGGATTCGATCGGCGATATCGCTACCGTGACGGTACACATTAAGAAAATCAGGGAAAAAATAGAATTTGATACCGCCAAGCCGCAATATATTGAAACGATATGGGGGGTCGGATATCGGTTTAAAGTATAAGGGGTTTTTGCGGCGGGGACAGTCAAAGGAGAAGATCGGTTGCACGGGAGTTATGAAGAAGTAGAAAAATATGTGGCAGGAGTAAAAGCGCTGATAGGAGCCGATCAATATCGGATAGATGTAAGCAGGAAACGACAGGCGAATTTTGATTTATATAAGGATTATGTAATTGGCGAGGCAGGAAGCAAGGATATTTTGATGAATCTTACGGCGGATGATTTTTGCGGGGCTGTAAGGAACAGGCATGCGGGATTTGAACGGGAAATCTTGTATATATTCGGAAAAGATGTAAAGCTATGGCAGAGGTTTGGAACGGAAAAAGAAAAAGTTTCTTTATATATTAAGCTCAACAAACTGGAAAGCCGGTTTGTCATAGTGGTTTCCTTTCATAAACAAAGCCGCCCGGTGGCTTATGCTTTTAAGTAAAGAATGTGGCATGGAACGGGAGGATGGCCGTGGCAGAAAAAAGAAATTTGGATTTTTGCATAGAATGCAGAAAGCATACAGAATATGAGCTGCGAAAAGTAAGGTATAAAGAGGAGGTCAGGGGCAGGGAATATGAATTTATACTGACGGAGGCAGTATGCAAAGAATGCGGGGAAAGAATGCATATACCGGGGCTGATAGATGCTAATATCAAAGAACGGGAGGAGCAGTATCGCAGGGCGGAAAAAGAGAGCGGCGAGAAAGCTGTGGAAGCGGCGGATGACGGAGGGGCGTTTGGAATATCCGGGAAAATGCTGGTCAGCATCGCCTATATTTTTGAGCGGATGGAGGAAGTAACGCCTTTGGCGCTGCAGAAGCTGCTTTATTATATCCAAGGGATTTATATGGCGCTTTTTGGCACGGAGTTTTTCCCGGAAGACTGCTGTGCATGGCAGCACGGGCCGGTATATGAGAAAGTGTATTTTCTCTTCCGGGATTTTAAATATAATCCGATCGAGGATAAACGGTTTGCATTATTTGCCGGGAGATCGGACGGGCTGTCGGATAAGGAGAGAATAGCGGCCGATCTGGTAATTGACTGTTTTGGGAAATATAGCGGAAAGGCTCTGGAAATGATCACGCACAATGAAAAGCCGTGGATGGATGCAAGAAAAGGATGCGGGGCAGACGAGCCTTCCCAAAAGGTAGTATCGAAGGAAAGCATGAAAGAATATTTTGAAGGGGTATTCCGGGAATACGGGATTGGTTCGGCGAGAGGGCTGGACCGCTATATCGAGGCAAAGTTGGGAGAGAGGGCTGGATGAGGATCAAAAGAGAAGATATTTTATATGAAGATAAAGAGATTATCGTATGCCATAAAAGGGCAGGGGCTGCAGTCCAGACGGCCCGCCTGGGTGAAACGGATATGGAAACGGAATTAAAAAAGTATTTCAGGACGCCTTATGTGGCGGCTGTGCATCGTTTGGACCAGCCGGTGGAGGGCGTCTTGGTTTTTGCAAGGACAAAGAGAGCAGCAGGGGATTTGGGCAGGCAGAGCAAAGGGCAGACGATGAATAAACAATATTATGCCGTAGTTCTGGCCGAAGGGGGAAAGACGCCGGAAGGGAAAATTATTCTGGCAGATGACCTGGAAAGGGATGGTAAGTCGAATGTTTCAAGAGTGGTAGAAAAAGGAAAGGGAAAACGGGCAGAGCTTTCTTATGAGATCATAGAGAGGAGAAAGGAAGAGGAGGAAGGGCTGGAAACGGCGCTGGCCCGTATATGGCTGAAGACAGGAAGGCATCATCAGATCAGGGTGCAGATGGCGCATGCGGGCATGCCTCTGCTGGGGGATGTGAAATACGGAAACGAAAGATCGATAAGTTATAGCCGCAGGGAAGGGATAAAATATACGGCTCTGTGTGCTTACAGGCTGGAATTTTGCCATCCGGCGACAGGAAAGGAAATGCGGTTTGATATTGTGCCGTCGGAGAAGGCTTTTTTGCCGTTTTTGCCAGTTAATACCTGAAAAACAGAAAGGCAGATGATCAATAATTTCCCGAAAATGACTTATACTAAAGTATTGGAAGATAGCATAAGGACGGGATGGTTATGGATGAAAAGACGGCTGTGAAATTAAAAGAATATGCATGGCTTGCTGCAATAGTAACAGGGGTATACATAGGATTTCGCTTTTTAAGTCCGTTGGCGGCCCCTTTTCTTTTTGCATTTGCATTCGTTGCGCTTCTTCATCCTATGTTGGAAAAAGTGCAAAATAAATACCATATAAAAAAGGGAGTTTTGGCCGCCAGTATTCTTTTGCTTTTCTGCGTGACGGCAGGAATGGGTATTTGGTGCCTGGCTGTTTTTATTTTTCAGAAGCTGGGGGATTTATTCGGGCAGATCGATCTTTTTGAAGAAAAATTTTTTGTTTTCGTTGGAAGCTGTTGTGACGGGATAGAGAAAAAGTTTGGCATGGACGGGGCGAAGATTGAGAATTTTATTATGGAGAGAGTGGATGTATTTATTGAAAATTTCCAGGTGCAGGTAGTGCCGAAAATTATGAATGAGTCGATGGGATATGTAAAAGATATCGTGGGACTCGCCAGTTTTCTTGCAATTATGATTATTGCGGCGGTGCTGCTGGCAAAGGATTATAATGAGATTATGAAGAAAGTGCGGGAAAAAGAGGAGCTGGGGTGTGTGATAAGGATAGGAAAGAGAGTATTCCGCCATATCGGGACTTTCCTGAAAGCGCAGTTCATTATCTTATGGATCATCAGTTTGCTGTGCGCATCGGCGCTGTTCCTGGGAGGGTTCGAGGACGGTATTATAATTGGTTTGTTTACTGGATTCATGGACATGCTGCCTTTTATCGGGACGGGATTGGTATTGATGCCCCTGGCATTCTGGCAGATTTTGAATGGATATTATGCAAAGGCGGTAATTTGTGTTATTCTATATGTAGTTTGCGCCTTGACGCGGGAGTTTTTGGAGCCGAAGCTGATCGGGGAGAGAATGGGGATATTTCCGGTGGCGATTTTATTTTCCGTGTATGCGGGAGTGAAATTATTCGGCGTATTCGGCATTGTGAAGGGACCTTTGGCGCTAATTACCATTTATGAGGTTTATCGTTTTATGAAAGACAGGACAGGAGTGGACAGGGATGGCGGAAGAGCAGAAAAGAGAGGAATATGACAGGGAAACGGAAAGCATCTGCCAGGATGGCGGGCAGGAAGAGATAGAGGAAGAAGGGGGATTTTCTTTCCGCGGATTTTGCGAAGAGGCGGTTCCCTTGCTTTTGACCGCATATTTGTTTATTGTTTTCTGTTTGTATCCTTTTTATCTAAAAGACGGATATACGAATGTAGGAAGAGAAAAATTTAATTTTTATAAAGTGATGACGATTGGCGGTTTTTCATTGATTCTTCCGTTTGCATTGGCATGTGTTTTGTTTCGGGCAAAAGAAAATATCGGAAGGGCAGGGGGAATTAAGAGGATATTGGACGGAGCCTGTTTTTCGGCAACGGATTGGGCTGTAGCGGCTTATGGGGTCAGCGCAGTAGTTTCTTACATAGGTTCGGATTTTAAGGAAATAGCTTTTTGGGGGGAAAAGGGATGGAATATGGGGCTTGCGACGCAGCTTGCTTTTGTGCTTTCGTATTTTCTGGTCGCTCATTTCTGGGAATATGAAGAAAAATTGATTTTGGCGTTTATGGCAGCGGCAACGGTTGTTTTTTCCTTGGGCTTGTTAAACCGTTTTTCTGTTTTTCCTATAGAAATACAAGGGGCAAACAGTAGTTTTTTGTCCACTCTGGGGAATATCAACTGGTATTGCGGGTTCTGGTCCGTGCTGTTTCCTGTCGGGTTCGTCCTTTACTGGTTCGGGGAGAAGGCATGGCAGCGCCTGTCTGGCTTTTTATGTACTTTAATAGGGATTGCCACCGGGGTCAGCCAGGGAAGCAACAGCGCGTTTATTGTGTTTGTCGGGCTGTATATTTTTGTATTCTGCCTTTCTTTCAAAAGTATAGGAAGGATGAAGCGTTTTTTGGAATTGGCTGTATTCTTTTGCGCGGTCTGCCAGGGGCTGAGGCTGTGGAGGATATTGCAGCCGGATGCATTTGACTATTATAGCGGAACATGGAGCGACTGGATTACATTTTCCCGGATTACTTTATTTTTGCTCGTCCCGCTTTGTGCCATATACTTGTTTTTCTGCCTGGCTGGAAGGAAAAAAGAGTTGGATATGAAGAGTTTTCGGATGGCGCGGCAGATCGTGGTATTGGGGGCTGCGGTCGCAGCCGGGGTATATATTCTCCTGCTTGTGTTAAATACGAGGATAGAAGGCGGCATCCGTTTTATGGGGAGGCTGTCGCCATTGGTGTTCAGCGAGCATTGGGGCAGCGCAAGAGGAGCGACGTGGTCCGCAGGAATGGAGATTTATAGGAATATGCATGGATGGAGAAAGCTGGCAGGGGCAGGGCCGGATTGCTTTGCTTCCTATCTGTATACATTGCCGGATCTGGCAAAATCAGTCATCAAACAATTTGACGGGGCGAGGCTGACGAATGCCCATAACGAGTGGCTGACGGTGCTGGTGAACCAGGGATTATTCGGATTTCTTTGTTATGCTGGTATATTTTGCAGCGCGGTTTTTCGGTATGTTCGTTTGGCAGAAAAAGCGGCGGACGGCAGAGGGAAATATCTGTATATATTTGGGCTGAGCGCGTTTGCCTATACGATACATAATATCGTGAGCTTTCAGCAGATCTTAAGTACGCCTTTTATTTTTCTAATGCTTGGAATGGGGGAGGCTCTGGCAAGGGAAAATAAGAAAAGGCAAATAGTGCCGTAAAAAGCGCTATATGTGCGGAACGCATGGAAAGAAAAAAGATTATGGTAAAATGGGTATAAGAAAATGGATCAATATAATAAGGAATATCAAGGTCAGGAGGAAGAAGAAATGCCATTTATTAGCTCAAAAGTAAATATTGTTATGACAGAGGAACAGAAAGATACGATCAGGAAGAGGCTGGGAGAAAATATATCCATTATTCCGGGCAAGACGGAGGATTGGCTGATGGTAGAAATAGAAGATCATTGCGATTTGTATTTCCGGGGCGATAAAAAGCAGCCGACGGCATTTATAGAGGTAAAAGTATTCGGCGAGATCAGGGATACCGCTGCAAGAAAAATGACGGAGATAGTAAGCGGGATTTATGAAAAGGAGCTGGGAATAAAACAGAACAGGATCTATATCAAATATGAAGAGGCAAGAAAATGGGGATGGAACGGGACTAATTTTTAAAAAAAGGAAAAATTAGGATTAAATTCTGTCTTCCAAAGCATTCTTTGCTTCACAATCCCCTTTGAATTTGTTAAAATAACAACATAGGTATTTTTCGGGTTACGTAAGAACGCGGACTGGAACCGATTAATGGATTCCGGCGCGGCCGGAAAGGGAAATGGGGGATTGTATGACACATCAGGAAAAGGCGGAGCAGCTTCTGCATCAGCAGTATCATTGTTCGCAGGCGTTATTCGGGGCGTTTGCGGAAGATTTTGGGATGGATCTGAAAATGGCGTTGAAAATCAGCACATGCTTTGGGGGCGGTATGCGCCAGGGAGGGGTCTGCGGCTGTATAACGGCATCCCTGATGGTGTTGGGAATTGCCCTTGGCTTCTATGATTCTCAGGACAGGGAGCTGGAAATATACGGGAATAAAAAGACAGATGAATTTATCAGGCTTTTTACGGAGAGAATGGGCGGAGCGATTAATTGCAGGGATATTCTTGGGAAGGATATATCGAAGCCGGAGGAGATGGCGGCGATCCGCCAGGAAGGGCTGATTTTAAAGAAATGCCCAAGGGCGCTGAATGCAAGCATCAGCATACTGGAGAAGATGCTGGAGGAATATTTTAAGAGCGCAGTGGAGAACAGCATTGAGTTGGAAGATATTGCGAGAATGGACGAAATGCAGAGCATGATTAAAAATATCAGCGCTGTCCGTAATTTCAGAAGGAATGTATACAATCTGATATTTTCTTCGCCAAAGGATATTGCATTTGTCCAGTTCGATATCCGCAAGTTTAAAATTATCAACGATTTGTACGGGGAAAAATTCGGGGATGAAATTCTGAGCTTTATCATCCAGCAGCTGGAAGAATACTGCCATGAGAAGCAGTTTTTTATTAATCTGCGCAGCGATGTGTTCATGATCGTGACGGAATATGAAGAGGAAGGGGAGCTGACGGAACTGGTCAGTCATTTGGATGAAAGGATCAGCAATTTTAAGGATGTCAAGCTTCAATTATCTTATGGAATTTATACCGTGGAAGATAAGACAATGGAGCTGCGGCAGATGGAAGACCGGTCTGCCATGGCAAGGAAGGCTGCTAAAAATAATATTCTGACAAATGTGGTATTTTATAAAGAACAGTTCAAGGTATCTTTATATAACAGGAAATTTATAGAAGAAAACATGCAGTCTGCAATTGAGGAGAGACAATTTATGATGTATCTCCAGCCCAAATACAGCATTACAAAGAATGAGATCATCGGGGCGGAGGCTCTGGTAAGATGGCGGCATCCTGAAAGGGGGATGATTTATCCGAACCAGTTTATTCCGATCATTGAGGAGAACGGCTTTATTAAAGAGGTGGATTATTATATTTGGGCAGAAGCCTGCCGGTTTATCAAGAGATGCGAGGATGTCGGGATTACATCCTGCCCGGTTTCGGTGAACGTGTCGAGAGTTCATTTGCAGGACAATGAGTGTATACAGACGCTTGCTGAGCTGATTCAGGATAATCATATTTCCAAGGAACTGCTGGAACTGGAAATCACGGAGTCGGCTGATGACCAGCAGATATCCATGAAGGCCCTGCAGTTGAAGGAGGCTGGGTTCACGCTGCTGATGGATGATTTCGGGAGCGGCTATTCTTCGCTGAATATTCTGCTGGAAACGCCTTTTGACGTGATAAAGCTGGACAAGAAGTTTATGGAAAATATGATGGTGTCCAATAAAGGGAAATTGATACTGGAACAGGTGGTTCTGATGGCGGACAAGCTGGAGCTTGGTCTTCTGGCCGAAGGCGTTGAGACGAAGGAACAGATTGACCTGCTGGAAAATATAGGGTGCGACCAGGTACAAGGATATTATTATGCCAAACCTATGCCGGAGGAGGAATTTTTTACTCTTTTAAAGGAACAGCATGCGGTGGGGGCTTAAGATAGAGAAAAGGAGAGAAAAAATGGCTGATAAGAAATTAGTGGAAGCAATTACATCTATGGACGAGGATTTTGCCCAATGGTATACGGATGTGGTGAAGAAGGCAGAACTGATCGATTACTCTAATGTAAAGGGCTGTATGGTAATCAAACCGGCTGGATATGCAATCTGGGAATTGATCCAAAGGCAGCTGGACGATATGTTTAAGGCGGTCGGCGTGGAAAATGTATATATGCCGATGTTCATACCGGAGGGATTATTGCAGAAAGAGAAAGACCACGTGGAAGGGTTTGCGCCCGAGGTGGCGTGGGTGACGCACGGCGGTTTGAACCCGTTGCAGGAGAGGATGTGCGTAAGGCCCACTTCGGAAACTTTGTTTTGTGATTTTTATAAAGGGGATATTCAGTCTTATAGGGACTTGCCGAGGGTTTATAACCAATGGTGCAGCGTAGTGCGCTGGGAAAAGGAAACGAGGCCGTTCCTCCGTTCCAGGGAGTTTTTATGGCAGGAAGGGCATACGGCTCATGCGACGGGAGAGGAAGCGCAGGAAAGAACGGAGCAGATGCTGGATGTATATGCGGAATTCTGTGAGAAAGTGCTGGCGATTCCTGTGGTGAAGGGGCGTAAGACGGAAAAGGAAAAATTTGCAGGGGCGGAGGCCACCTATACGATAGAAGCTTTGATGCATGACGGCAAAGCATTACAGTCGGGGACGAGCCATAATTTTGGCGATGGCTTTGCGAAGGCTTTCGGCATCCAGTTTACGGATAAAGATAATAAACTAAAATATGTACACCAGACTTCTTGGGGAATGTCTACGAGAATCATCGGAGCAATTATTATGGTGCATGGGGATAATTCCGGACTTGTATTGCCGCCGAAGGTTGCGCCTACGCAGGTGATGATTATCCCGATCCAGCAGAAAAAGGAAGGCGTGCTGGAGAAGGCATATGAGTTAAAAGACAGACTGAGCCATTTCCGCGTGAAAGTGGATGATTCCGACAAGAGTCCGGGCTGGAAATTTTCCGAACAGGAAATGAGGGGAATTCCGATCCGCGTGGAGATCGGGCCAAAGGATATCGAGGCAGGGAAGTGCGTGATCTGCCGCCGGGATAACGGGGAAAAGGTGGAAGCGGCGCTGGATGAACTGGAGAAGGCGGTGGCGGAGATTCTGGAAGATATTCAGGAGAATCTGTTCCGAAAGGCAAAGGCTCATCTGGAATCCCATATTTATGTGGCCAAGACGAAGGATGAATTCGTGAGGCTGTTTGCCGAAAAGTCAGGATTTGTGAAGGCGATGTGGTGCGGAGACAGGGAGTGCGAAGAAAAGATTAAGGAAGACATGAGCGTGACGAGCCGCTGTATGCCTTATGAACAGGAGTGCTTATCGGATACATGCGTATACTGCGGAAAACCGGCAAAAAAGATGGTTTATTGGGGGAGAGCTTATTAAGAATAACAAAAAATGCCCGGAAAACGGGCATTTTTTATATTGCGATGCGCCAGCCTGCGAAATAAGACGGCATCTGCGGCATAGCTATTTTCTTTTACTTTGACATATTTTGCACATTATTATATATTTCGCGCAGGGTTTCTTCGGATGGAATATAGTTTATGCGTATTCTATCCATGCATATATGGAATCCGCAGGCTTCCAGTTCCTTTTCCACCAATTCGATGCTTTGCCCGCTCCATCCGTAGGAACCGAAAGCGAAGGCTTCCCGGTTTTTAGGGGAAAGACCTTTTAAATAGGATAAAAATGCTGCCACAGACGGCATCATCTGGTTATTCAGCGTGGGAGAACCGACAGCGATATATTTGCTGGTCAATACCTCGGGCACGATATTGGAAATATGGTTGGTCTTCAAGTCATAAAGTTTTGCAGGGATATCCTGGTCTGCAAAGGCTTCGCATATTGTTTTGGCAATAATTTCCGTGGAATGCCACATGCTGTCATAGACTACTACCGCTCCTGTAGAAGGTTCGTTGGCGCTCCATAATCCATAAACTTTGAGAATTTCGTCAATGTGGCTGCGCCATATAATGCCGTGGCTGGGGGCGATAATATCAATGTCCAGTCCTTTCAGCGTGTTTCCTACGTTTTGTATCTGTCTGCCGAAGCACATAAGGATGTTCCCATAATATTTTTTGGCTTCATCCAGAAGAATCGGAAGATCTACTTCGTCATCAAAATGTCCGGTAGAAGCGTAATGCTGTCCGAAAGCATCGTTGGAAAAAAGGATTTTTTCCTCGGGGCAATATGTCACCATATTATCCGGCCAATGAAGCATGGGCGTGGATACAAAGGAAAGAGTTCTTTTCCCGATGGAAATGGAGTCGCCGGTCTTTACGGGCAGATAGCCGTAATCGCCATAATGGGCGGCAAGTCCTTTCGCGCCTGCCGGGCTGCTTGTATAGATGGATGCGTTGGGGCAATATTTCCTTATGGCGGGCAAAGCGCCGGAATGATCCATTTCTACATGGTTGGATATAATGATATCGATGGTTTCCGGCGGAAGGATGTCGCTGATGCGGGAGATCATTTCCTCTGCAAAAGGCGCCTTTACCGTGTCGATCAGGGTGATTTTTTCGTCTACAATCAGGTAAGCTCCGTAAGAGGTTCCCTGTTCCGTGCTATAGCCGTGGAAATTGCGGATATTCCAGTCAACAGCGCCAACCCAGTAAATGCCTTCTTTTAGTTTTGTTGCTTTCATACATAGATACCTCTTTTCTTTTTTTCTGGTATTGTGCCGCTCCATATTAATGCTGCGAACTATATGCGCTCCGGCACACAGACCATTATAACAGATTTGACCCATATAGGTCGATAAGTTTATGCAAATATTGGTATCTTTCTTCAGCATATTCCGCCGCTTGGGAAAATAGCGTCCTGGCGGTTTCAGGGTGCATTCTCCGAAGGACATCGTAGCGGTTTTCGCCGGACAGGAATTCTCCGTAATCCATAGAAGGTTCTCTGCTGTCCAGCTGAAAAGGATTTTTTCCCTGTTCTTTCAGGGAAGGGTCGAAACGGAAAAGATGCCAGTAACCAGCTTGTACCGCCTTGGCCTCTTCGTGCTGGGCGCTTCCCATGCCGGAACGGATTCCGTGGCTGATGCAGGGGGAATACGCAATAATAAGCGAAGGGCCGGGATAAGCTTCCGCTTCGGTAATGGCTTTGAGCGTTTGGACGTAGTCCGCGCCCATGGCAATCTGGGCCACATAGACATAACCATAGGTCATAGCCATGGAAGCCAGATCTTTTTTCTTTCTGCATTTTCCCCCGGAGGCAAATTTGGCGGTGGAGCCGGCGGGCGTTGCTTTGGATGCCTGGCCTCCGGTATTGGAGTATACTTCCGTATCGAAAACGAGGATATTAATATCTTCTCCGCTGGCAAGCACATGATCCAGGCCGCTAAAGCCAATATCATATGCCCATCCGTCGCCGCCGAAAATCCATTGCGATTTTTTGGAAAGAAAATCTTTTGCATGCAAAAGCCTGCGGCATAAATGGCTGCTTTCCTGTCCGGCATGAGGCATGTAGTCCTGCAGGGCATCGGCCAGGGCGCGGGAAGCGTCCCCGTTCCTGTGGCCGTCGGCAAAAGTATCCAGCCATTGTTCCAACGAGCCATGTAAAGTATCTGAATGTATACAAGCGCTGGATGTGTTTTCCAATAATTCCAACAGACTTTTTGCAGCCTCTTTCATATGGCTTCGGATGGAATTGTGTGCCAGAGCCATGCCATAACCGAACTCCGCGCCGTCTTCGAATAAGGAATTGGACCATGCCGGCCCCTGGCCGAGGGTATTTGTAGTATAGGCGGTGGTGGGGGACGAGTTGGGCCAGATGGAAGAACATCCCGTGGCATTGGCAATATACATCCGTTCGCCGAAAAGGCGGGTGATCAGGATCGCATAAGGCGTTTCCCCGCATCCGGCGCAAGCTCCATGGAATTCCAGCATAGGCTGTTTGAATTGGCTGCCCTTGACCGTATTTTCATGGAATTTTTCTACAACCTCGGCCTTTATAGGCAGGGACTTTCCATAATCGAAATATTGCTGCCGTTCTTCATGCTCTTTGACCGGCTCCATGGCGAGGGCTTTTTCCCCCTGTTTCCCAGGGCATACCCCGGCGCAGGAGCCGCAGCCGGTGCAGTCCGTTTCCGACACGGTAATGGAGAAAGAATATCCGGGCATGCCCAGCATGTCAAGGGTTTTCATGTCCTTTGGCGCACGGCGCTGTTCTTCCTCGTTCATAGCCGCCGGACGGATGACCGCATGGGGGCAGACAAAAGAGCAGCGGCAACATTGGATGCAGTTTTCCGGCTTCCACACAGGAACTTCCGTAGCTACATTGCGCCGTTCATGAGCGGAACTTCCGGAAGGGAAGGAACCATCCGCATAAGGGAGAAAGGCAGAAACCGGAAGGGAATTGCCCTGTTGCAAAGTAATCGGTTTTTGTATATTTTCCACATAAGCAAGAACTTGTGGGCGGTCGGGAAGAATCTTGGCATCCAGAGGATCGTCCCCGGTCTGTTTCCACTCCGGCGGAACAGGGATTTTCAGAACGCTTTCGATGCCCCTGTCGATGGCTTCATAATTCATCTGAATGACCTTTTCCCCTTTTTTCTGATAGCTGATGGCGGCCGCTTTTTTCATGAGCCGTTTCGCTTCTTCCATAGGAATGATATTGGCAAGGCGGAAAAAGGCGGCTTGCAGAATCGTGCTGATTTTATTATTCAGCCCGATCTCTTTGCCAATGCGGATCGCATCAATCACATACAGCTGGATATCATGCTGCGCGATATACCGTTTGACCTGGCCGGGAAGATACTGCTCTAAGTCTTCTTCTTTATAATAACAATTCAGCAGGAAAGTACCGCCGTCCTTTACTTCCTGCACCATATTGTATTTGTGTAAATAGGCAGGATTATGGCATGCCACAAAATCCGCCTGGCGGACCAGATAAGCGGACCGGATCGGAGAATCGCTGAATCGGAGATGGGATACGGTCAATCCACGGGATTTTTTGGAATCATAGTCAAAGTATGCTTGTACATATTTGTTCGTATGGTTTCCGATGATCTTTATGGAACTCTTATTGGCGCTGACCGTGCCGTCGCCTCCTAGCCCCCAGAATTTGCAGGAGATGACGGAAGGAGGCGCAGCATTTATCATTTTTTTGATATCCAGCGACAAGTGCGTGACATCGTCCGTAATGCCCAAAGTAAAAACTGGCCTTCCTGCTGGCTTTTTGTGACAAAAAACAGTATAAATCTGACTGGGATCCGTATCTTTGGAACTCAGCCCATATCTGCCGGAAAAAATAGGGATATGGGCGAACCGGGAATTCCTTAGAGCAGCGGCTACGTCCAGATAAAGAGGTTCGCCCGCCGCTCCCGGTTCTTTCGTTCGATCCAGGACAGTGATCCGGCGCACCGATTCCGGCAAAACAGAAAGCAGATGGGCAGCGCTGAACGGCCGATAAAGATGCACTTCGACCAGCCCCGGCCTGACATCCGCATCGTCCGTGCCGGCCATAAGATAATCGATGGTTTCTTTTATCGTTTCGCATACGGAACCCATGGCAATGATGACATGGTCCGCGTCATCGGCTCCATAATAATGGAAAAGCTCGTAGTCTGTCCCTATTTTCTGATTAATAACCTCCATATAAGATTCTACCAGCGAAGGCATGGCATCATAATAGAGATTGGAAGCCTCCCTCGCCTGAAAGAAAATATCCGGGTTCTGCGCCGACCCCATAAGCTTTGCATGGCAAGGATTCAAAGCATTATCCCGGAACTGGCTAATTGCATCAAAATCTGCCATTTCCTTTAAATCTTCATAAGACCACATCTCGATTTTCTGCATTTCATGGGATGTTCGGAAACCATCAAAAAAATGAAGAAACGGAAGTTTTCCCTTAATGGCCGCTAAATGAGCAATGGGGGCAAGATCCATCGCTTCCTGCACGCTGCCGCTTGCTAATATAGCAACTCCAGTCTGCCTGCAAGCATAAATGTCCGAATGATCGCCGAAAATCGACAAAGCATGGGTTGCAATCGTCCTTGCCGCCACATGAAATACTCCGGGCAGCAATTCTCCTGCCATTTTATATAAATTGGGGATCATAAGGAGAAGCCCTTGGGAGGCCGTAAAGGTAGTAGCAAGCGCCCCGGCGGCAAGAGAACCATGCACAGCTCCTGCCGCTCCCGCTTCCGACTGCATTTCCTCCACCCGCACGGTTTGTCCGAAAATATTTTTTCTCCCTTCTGCCGCCCACTCATCGACATATTCCGCCATGGTGGAAGAAGGCGTAATGGGATATACAGCTGCCACATCGCTATAAGCATAAGCCACATGCGCGGCTGCCTGGTTCCCGTCCATTGTTTTTTGCTCCCGTTTCAACATAATGAAAGATTCCTCCTGAATTTACTTGAATAGCCTGATTGTTAATTAGATTTTCTGTAGGTTTATAGTTTTTTATTCCTTTTGGTTTTCGAAATTTATTGTATTCTCAGATATAAGAGAATATAATAACATTAAGAGTGGAGGCTGAAAATATGGACACATTGAGGCAGGAAAAAGCGTATACAATAGATGACATTTATTCTTTACCAGATGGAGAACGGGCAGAACTGATTGATGGAAAAATTTATTACATGGCTCCGCCTAATACAAAACATCAAAGACTGGTACATTTTTTTGATAGAGAAATCGGAAACTATATTCAAAATAATAATGGTGAATGTGAGGTGCTTCCAGCTCCATTTGCTGTATTTTTAAATGAGGATGAGATAAATTATGTGGAACCAGATATATCTGTTATTTGCGACAGGGATAAAATAACAGATAAGGGGTGTAATGGAGCGCCAGATTGGATTATTGAGATAGTTTCGCCGGGAAATAAGCCAATGGATTATTTTACAAAATTATTTAAATATCGAAGTGCTGGAGTGAGGGAGTATTGGATAGTGGATCCTACAAGAGAAGTAGTGACAGTGTATAGATTTGAAAAAGAAACAATGGAACAGTATTCTTTTGGGGAGGATATTCCAGTTGGATTATATGAGGATTTTTCTATCAAAGTAGAATAACAAATAAATTTAACATGGTGATATTAGAAAGCATTTGGAAAATAAAAATCCAGATGCTTTTTATCATACAAACAATTACATCTGGAAATCTCCTTCCATGTATTGTAAAATGCAATATAACAAAATATAAAAATCGGAGGTATTCTTATGAACATTTTAGTGATAAACTGCGGCAGTTCTTCCCTGAAATACCAGCTGATCGACAGCGAAAGCGAAAAAGTGCTGGCCAAGGGGCTTTGTGAGAGGATCGGAATTGATAACGGGGCGATCACCCACCAGCCGGAAGGCGGGGAGAAGAGAACCGAGCAGGTCGATATGCCGGACCACACGGTAGCGGTGAAACTGGTAATTGAAAAACTGACGGATCAAGAAGTTGGCGTGATTGCTTCCCTGGATGAGATCGGGGCAGTCGGGCACCGCATCGTGCATGGAGGGGAAAAGTTTGCCTCTTCCGTGATGATTACGGACGAAGTATTAAGACAGGTAGAGGAATGCAACGACCTGGCGCCGCTGCATAATCCGGCGAACCTGGTGGGGATTAACTCCTGCAAGGAAGTAATGCCGCATGTGCCGATGGTAGGGGTATTCGATACGGCTTTCCACCAGACGATGCCCAAAAAGGCATATATGTACGGGCTGCCTTATGAATATTATGAGAAATATAAGGTAAGGCGTTACGGATTCCATGGGACGAGCCATGATTTCGTATCAAAAAGGGCGGCGGAGATTTTGGGAAAAGACAGGAAGGATCTGAAAATTATCGTCTGCCATCTCGGAAACGGAGCCAGCGTATCGGCGGTAAAGAACGGGGAATCGGTGGATACCTCCATGGGGCTGACGCCGCTGGAAGGGCTGATGATGGGAACGAGGAGCGGGGATATGGATCCAGCGATCATATCTTTTCTGGCAGAAAAGGAAAAGCTGACTGCGGAGGAAGTCGTTAATATCTGTAATAAAAAATCGGGCGTTCTCGGGCTGTCGGGCGGCGTTTCCAGCGATTTCAGGGATCTTGGGCAGGCGGCGGCGCAAGGCAATGGAATGGCAGAAGATGCGCTGGAGGCGTATGCATATCGGGTAGGAAAATATATCGGCGCTTATGCGGCGGCGATGAACGGCGTGGATGTGATTGCATTTACTGCGGGAATCGGCGAAAACAATGCGGAAGTGCGCGGCATGATAGGGGAATATATTGGATTTTTAGGGGCTAATATTAATAAAGAAAAGAATAAGGTCCGGGGGGAAGAAACCATTCTTTCTGATGAAGGAGCAAAGGTGACGGTAATGCTTATCCCTACCAATGAGGAACTGGCCATTGCGAGGGAAACGGTAAGGCTGGTCGGCTGAGGACGGGAAACAAGGAGGAATTATGCACATTGATCTGCCGGATAAAGTGAGAAAAATTATAGAAACGATGGAGGCCGGCGGATATGAGGCTTATGCGGTGGGCGGATGTATCAGGGATTCCATTCTGGGGCGTATCCCGGATGATTGGGATATTACGACATCCGCCAGCCCGCAGGAGGTAAAAAGATTGTTCTGCCGTACGATCGATACGGGTATCCAGCATGGGACGGTGACGGTCATGATAGGGCGGGAGGGCTTTGAAGTGACGACTTACCGCATCGACGGGGAATATGAGGACGGCAGGCATCCGAAGGAAGTGACATTTACTTCCAGCTTAATAGAAGACTTGAAGCGCCGGGATTTTACCATTAATGCTATGGCATATAATGAAAAGGAAGGACTGGTGGATGTTTTTGGCGGGATGGAAGATATAGAAAACAGATTAATCCGCTGCGTAGGCGATCCAAGGGAACGTTTTGGGGAAGATGCCCTGCGCATGATGAGAGCCGTCCGTTTTTCTGCCCAGCTCGGGTATGCCATTGAGGAAAAAACAAAAGCGGCAGTAAAAGAAATGGCCGGGAACCTTAGCTGCATCAGCGCGGAGAGGATACAGTCGGAACTTGTAAAACTTTTGATATCCCCGCACCCTGATTATTTGCGGGTTTGTTATGAAACAGGAATTACGAGGGTGATTCTGCCGGAGTTCGATAAATGCATGGAGACGGAGCAGAACAATCCCCACCATTGTTATACGGTGGGCGAGCATATCCTGCATTCCCTGGAAACAATAAAGGCGGATAAAGTGCTGCGCCTGGCTATGCTTTTTCATGATATAGGAAAGCCGGAAACGAAATTTACGGATGAGGAAGGCATTGATCATTTTCACGGACATGCCCGGGCCGGGGAGGAGATTGCCCGGCGGGTAATGAAAAGGCTCCGGTTTGACAATGCGACGAGGGATAAGGCGGCCAGATTGGTATGGTATCATGACTATCCGATAGAGGCATCCGCAAGGAGCGTGCGCAAGGCGGTCAATCGGATAGGGGAGGATATTTTTCCTTGTTTGTTCGATGTAAAAAGGGCGGACATCGGAGCGCAAAGCGGATACCGCAGGGAAGAGAAAACAGCAGCGCTGGAAGAGGCCAGGAAAGTATATGAAAAGATTTTGGAAAACAGGCAATGCGTGTCCTTGCGCACGCTGGCCGTTACAGGACGGGATCTGATCGATGCCGGGATGGAGCCGGGAAAGGAGATAGGACGGACATTGGAGAAACTCTTACAGACCGTGCTGGAAAACCCGGAGGAGAATGCGAAGGAAAAGCTGTTGGAATATGTAAGGGAAATGACTTCATAGTTCGCATGAATACTTTGCCATAACGCTTCATAAGATAGGATAGACTAAGCTTGTGAAGCGTAATATGGGAGGAATTTATGTGAATGACAGGGCAGTCAGCGTACTTGAAAATTATGAAATAGAGGTGCTTCGTACCTGGAAAGGACGGGGCGCGATGTTGTGTGAGTCCGATAAAGGTTTGTTGATTTTGAAGGAATATACGGGGCCGAAAGATAAGATTATTTTTCAGGACGCACTGCTTAAATCGATCAGCAAGCAGGGGTTTCCTTCAGTAGAGAGCATTTTAAGGACGAAAGAAGGAGAGTTGATCGTATATGACCAAGATAGGACTCCTTACATATTAAAGACGTATTTTGAAGGCAGGGAATGCAATGTCCGCGACACGAGGGAATGCATCCAGGCGGTAAAGACATTGGCGCGGCTCCATAAAGCATCTGTTTTGGAAATGGATCTGTTTCCAGGGGCAGCGTGGAAATCGGAATTTCGGATTGATAAGGAATATGAGAAGCATAACAGGGAATTGAAGAAGGTAAGGAAGTTTTTAAAGGAAAAAAGCCAGAAAACTAATTTTGAAATTTTCCTGTTAAAGCATTATGATTATTTTTTAGAGCTGGCGCTCCAGGCTTCGGAAGAAGTGGGGCATTATCTCCGGGAGAACGGAGATGGAAACGGGAAGAACGCGGGGATCATCTGCCATGGGGATTATCAATACCATAATATTCTCATAACGAAAGGGAATGGGGAAGAACGGGATGGAACGGGAATGGCGGTGATCAATTTTGAAAAATGCGTCCGGGATAACCCAGTCCGGGATCTCTATCTTTTTATGAGGAAACTTCTGGAAAAAGGAAACTGGCCGATAGATTTGGGGAATCTTTTGCTGGAGGCTTATTGCAAGGAGAGGGAAATGGAGGGGGAAGATTATGTGCAGCTTTATTACCGTTTCCGTTATCCTGAAAAGTTTTGGAAAATTGTGAATTTTTACTATAATTCAGGAAAGGCCTGGATACCAGGGAGGAATCTGGAAAAACTGGAAAGGCTTTTGGAACAGGAAGCAGAAAAAACGAGATTTCTGGAAAATTATAAAAGTACTAATGGGTGGTTTTCTTTTTCGGCAGATTAGTATATAATGACTAGGACAGACCCATTCGAAAGAGGAGGAACATCCATGCGTAGAAGCAGTAAAGAGGGGAAACATAAACCGGTGGTTTTGGCGGTGGCTATACTTTCCATATTGACAGCAGGGCTTGTGGCGGCCGGATTATTATCGGCCAGCGACAGCATAGGTTTTGCGCATGAATCCACGTACGAAAAGCACGACACAGGCTTTGTGATTGCCCAGCCGGGCAGTTATGATTCCGTGGACATAGCCGTGGTAAAGGAAATGGACGCGGATAAGGGCAGGATTACCTTTATGAATGTGGAAACGGGGAAATATTATACGCTGGATTACGACGGAACTACTGTGATCCAGGATAAATATGGAAGCGGAATGTCGATGGCCCAAATCCATGAGGGAGACATTGTGGATGTTGCGTTTTTAAGAAATAAAAAGAAGCTGGCCAGCATGAAGCTTTCAGAAAATGCCTGGGTTCTGGAAAAGGTGGAAAAATATAATTTTGATGTGCTGGGCAAGAATGCGGAGGTTGGAGGCGGTACATACAGCCTCAGGAATAATCTGGTAGTTTCCTCGGACGGAGCGGATTCCCAGCTGGAGGATATCGTGCGGGGAGATGTGGTTTCCGTCAGCGGGATAGGGAACAGCATCTACAGTGTCGTGGTAGAAGAAGGCCATGGATATTTGAAATTAGATAACGATGAGTATCTGAGGGGCGGCTGGATCGAAGTTGGCCAGTCCGTGATCCAGCAGATTACGGAGGATATGCTGTTGGTAGTGCCGGAAGGGACTTATGATGTTCATTTGACGGCTTCCGGCATCGATGAGGTAAGGAAGGTCACGGTGTACAGGAACCAGGAAACGACGCTGGATGTAGGCAACGTGGAAATGGAAGAGCCGAAAACAGGAAGGATACTGTTCGCTGTGATGCCTGGCAATGCGACGGTAAGTATTGACGGGACAGAAGTGGATATCAGCGCGCCAGTGGAAATTGAATATGGTATTCATCGGATGACAGTGGAAGCGGAAGGCTATGATACGATCAGCCAATACATTAAAGTGAGCCAGGATCTGGCGAGCATCAGCGTAACCTTGGAGAAATCCCTGGAAGAGGAAGAGGATTATCCGGCGGATTATACGACTCCTTCCAGCGTATCGGCTAACGAATATAACAGCGCGGCCAGCAATTATAAAGTATATATTGATTCGCCTTCCGATGTGGAAGTATATCTGGACGGCATATATATAGGAATGTCACCGGTTAACTTCAAGAAAGAGCCGGGAACCCATACGATTACGCTGCGCAGGCCGGGTTATGTGACGAAGAGTTATACGATTCAGATTGACGATGAGGAAAAAGATGTTACCTATTCCTTTACCGACCTGGTAAAAGAAAAGAATAACAGCGATACGATCAGCGGCAATACGGTGAATGGGCATGAAACGGTCAGTGAAAATCGTTCGGTCAGCGGAAACTAAAAGGAACGGCGAAAGAGATACAAGGAAGACGATGGATAAAAAATATTCTTTTGAGGATTTGATAGATATTGTGAAGGTTTTGCGGAGCGAAAACGGCTGCCCCTGGGACAGGAAGCAGACGCATGAAAGCCTGAAACCTTGTATGATGGAGGAGGCAGCGGAGCTGGTATCCTCCATCCGCATTTATAACCATACCGGGAGTGCCGAGAATATGCAGGAAGAACTGGGGGATATTCTCCTTCAGGTGATGCTGCATTCCCAAATTGCCGAAGAGGAGGGGCTTTTTACGCTGGAGGATGTGGTCAGCGGGATCAGCGAGAAGATGATACGGAGGCATCCCCATGTATTTGGAGGGAACGCCGGGGAAAAGAAAGCGGAGGATATCCCTGCCGATTGGGAGGCGATAAAACAGAGGGAAAAAGAAGGGAAGGAATGGATCGAGTCCCCTTTAAGGGAAATCCCGAAAGAACTTCCGTCTCTTACCCGAGCCGCCAAAGTGTTAAAAAAAGCGGACAAGCTGTACCAGAAAGGCTGCAGTTATAAGGAAAGCGCGGATCGGCTGGCAGAAGCAGCGGAAAAGCTGCAGGAACTGGAACCGGGAAATCATAGCGGGGAACTAGAGGAAATTGCAGGGGATATCCTGATTCATTTGTCAAATATTGCCAGATTATACAAAATTCCCCAGGAGCAGATTCTTATGGATCGGGTAGAGGATATGATAGATCGGTATGAACCGCTCCAAAACCTTGAGAAATAGCGGAAAAAGGCAGATTTTCCTTGACAAATATATGGAAAGCGTCTATAAATATGTATAGACGTTTCAAAAAAGGAGACTTCTAGCGAATAACAGAAAATGTGATATAACAGGAGGAGTTCAAATGAACAAAACAGAATTAGTTGCAGCTATGGCAGAACAGGCTGGTTTATCGAAAAAAGATGCAGAGAAGGCTTTAAAGGCTTTTACAGATGTTGTGGCAGATGAATTGAAAAAAGACGGTAAGGTACAGTTAGTAGGCTTTGGTACATTTGAAGTTTCCAAGAGGGCAGCTAGAGTGGGAAGGAATCCCCAGAGCGGCAAGGTTATGGAGATTGCGGCTTCCAAGGCGCCTAAGTTTAAGGCTGGCAAGGCTTTAAAGGATATGGTAAACGCATAATTGAATGTGAAGCTAAAGAGAACCTTTTGCCGGGTTCTCTTTTTTGCTTTATAGAAACTTTAGTGAGATAAAAAGGAGTCAGGAGTTATGAGGTTAGACAAGTATCTGAAGGTATCGCGGCTTATTAAAAGGCGCACGGTTGCCAATGAGGCATGCGATGCAGGAAGGGTAATGATCAATGATAAGCCGGCGAAGGCTTCGGCAAATGTAAAGCAAGGGGATATTCTTACCATCCAGTTCGGCAATAAAGAAGTTAAGGTAGAAGTACTCAATGTGCAGGAGACGGTAAAAAAGGAGGAGGCAAAAGACCTTTTTCGGTATATTTGAAGCATCGGGGACATATAATCTCTTATAAACGGAACGAAAATGGGGGATTGGTATGGAGGACTTGAATGCTGCGAAACAGCGCACGCATAAACTAATGCTTACCAACAGAAGGACATGTACTATCAGCGGAGTATGCGATGTGCTTTCCTTTGATGTAAAAGAAGTGCTTCTGGAAACGGATCAGGGAATGCTTATGATCAAGGGCGAAGATCTCCACGTAAGCCGGCTGACTTTGGATAAGGGAGAAGTGGATGTAGATGGAAAGATAGACAGTTTCACTTATTCGGAAGCGACCGGATACGGCAATAAAGGCGAGTCCTTGCTCTCCAGATTGTTTAAGTAGGTGGCGGATGAGTCAGGACATTGTAAATGAGGTATATTTTCTGGCTTATTCGGTGATGATGGGAGTCGTGATCACCTTTGTTTATGATTTTATATTAATAGGAAGAAAGATCATAAAGCATAATTTATTTTTTATTTCCCTGGAAGATTTTTTGTTTTGGGCGGCCTGCGCGGTGGCAGTATTTTATATGCTTTATAAAGAAAATAACGGGATTTTAAGATGGTTTGCAGTATTCGGGGCGGCGTTGGGAATGCTGCTTTATAAAAAGATTGTGGGAACCCGTTTTGTAAAGCTGGTATCCGTTCTGATCCAGAAAGAGATACATATTGCGGGCAAGATCCTTGGATTTATTTTCAGGCCCTTGAGATGGTTCATAGGAAAAGTGAAGGGGTTATGCCGCATTTTGAAGGGCGGAGCGAAAAAAAAGGGAAGATATATGAAAAAGAAGTTGACTGCGTTTCAGAAAGTGTTTAGAATACTATTATATAAAAACTAATAAAATCGGGGATTTTTTGGGAAGATCGGGGTGAGGCATGATGGCGAGGCGGGCAGCTTACCGCAAAAAAAGGCATAATAAGTTTGGTATGTTTCTTGTCACCATGGTAGTCGCTATGATGCTGATCGTAGTCGCTATTAAGAGCATCGAACTGCAGCAGAAGCTGGAGGCCTATCAGGAAAAGGAACAGCTGCTGCTGGAACAAATAGAAGCGGAGCAGGAGCGTACAAAAGAAATCGAAGAATATGAGAAATATACGCAGACAAAAAAATATATAGAAGAGGTGGCAAAGGATAAACTTGGCCTGGTACATGAGGACGAGATTATTTTTAAAGAAGGAGATTAAGTGCAGATAGCGGTAGTCCGGTATCTGCATTTTTTGTCGCATAAAAAATTTTTTTTCCTTACTCATTTTGACAAATACGGCTGACTTTGTCTTGTATAATGTTCCCTTACAGGAATCAAGGCAAGAGAGGGAAATGGAGGGATGTGCGATGAAAAGGCAGTTTATGGGTGGGGATGCGGCTTTTGACAGCGTATTGCCGGAGTATGGAAGAAAGAAATTATTGATGTATGCGGATTCTTTCAGGGATCTGGCGAATACATTCCTAGATATACAAAAAGAGGAAGAGACGCAGCCGATGGGCGACAGACAGGAATATTTATGGAAAAGAAGGCTGGTGGAGAACAGGGATCTGATGGCGGACCATTTGAATGAGATGGCGCAGATCATGACGAAGGTAGCGGAGGAGGCGTACCGTTTTATACATATGAGCGAGCGGAAAGTTAAGCAGCTGGCTCATGCGCTGAAGGGAGAAGATGTGCTGCTGAAAGAGGTATATCTGCTGGAAAAAGAAAACGGCCATAAAGAAATCAATCTGGTGATGCGTTCTGGGAAGGGGACAAGCCCGGCGGTGGACGAGGTGGGAAATCTTCTTTCCGTGCTTTTGAATTTGAGGCTGGTGCCGTCAAAGGCTTCGCCGATATTCGTAGGGAAAGAATGGGGGAATTACCAATATATCGAGGAACCGAAGTTCCATGTCCTGACGGGGGTGGCAAAAGCGGTAAAAGAAACGGAACGCATGTCCGGGGATAATTATTCTTTTTTGGAGGTCAGGGAAGGAACGCTGACAGCAGTTCTTTCTGACGGGATGGGTTCCGGGGAAAAGGCATGTAAGGACAGCGAATTTGTCATAGATTTTATGGAGAAATTTTTAGAAGCCGGTTTCGGGAAAGAAACGGCGGTACAAATGATAAATGGTGCGTTGATTGCCGGAGGGGAGTCGCAGAATATGTCCACGCTGGATTTATATCAGGTGGATTTGTATACCGGCATATGCGAGTTTATCAAGATCGGCTCCGCGCCATCCTACATAAAAAGAGAAAACCTGGTGGAACAGATATCGGCGAGAAACCTTCCGTTGGGGGTTTTTCATGAAATGGATATGGACACGGTAAAAAGACGCCTGGTGGACGGGGATTATATTATCATGCTGTCCGATGGAATATTGGATGCCTTATCACAGGGCATCGGGGAGGAGATGCTCCCTGAAATGCTGGGAAATATTACGCTGAAAAATCCGGCAGAGATGGCCAACCATATTTTGAACTTCTGCCTGCACCAGAGCAAGGGAAGGGTGAGGGACGACATGACGGTTATGGTGACAGGAATATGGGAAAACTTGTAATATTTGACTTTTTTCCTTAATTAGAGTAAGATGGGCTAACAGTCATAGGATGAGATAACAATAGAATGGACGGCAAGATATTTCAAAGGGTAAAAAGATATATTAATAAATATCATATGATAGCGCCGGGGGATACCATTGTGGCGGGGGTATCCGGAGGCGCTGATTCTGTCTGTCTTTTTCTGATGCTTTGCGCTCTGGCGGAAGAGATGGACTTTCGTTTGGTTGTAGTGCATGTCAATCATAAGATCAGGCCGGAGGCGGCGGCAGATGCCGCTTATGTGGAAGCGCTTTGCAAGGATAAAGGGATTCCGTTTATTCTGGTGGAAGAGGATGTAAGAGCTTATGCAAAAGAAAGACGTTTGTCGGAAGAGGAAGCCGGCCGGGAAGTGAGATACCAGGCTTTTGAGGAGGCGCTGGGGAAATATGGGCCTGTTGGCGTATCCGGCCGGGATGCAGGAGAAGAGGGAAAGGGCTGTGGCAGAATTGCGGTCGCCCATAATGCCAACGACAGGGCGGAAACGATGCTGTTCCATCTTTTCCGGGGGACCGGACTTACCGGGGCTGGAGGCATCAGGCCGGTAAGGGGGCATATTATCCGGCCTCTTTTGTGCCTTCAGCGGGAGGAAATAGAAGAATATCTTGGAAGAAAAGGGATATCCTTCTGTATAGACCAGACGAACTCGGAGGATACTTATACAAGGAACCGCATTCGGAGCCATATTCTTCCTTTTGCGGAAAAGGAGATATGCGCGGGGGCTGTCAGGCATATGTGCGGCGCAGGCGATCTGTTCCAGGAGGCAGATGCATATATCCGAAGGCAGGCGGGGAAGGCATATGGAAATTGCAAGATTAGAGCGGATGCGGAAGAAATTGTACTGGATGCGGGAAAGCTGCAAATGGAAGAGCCTTTTATAAGAAAACAGATATTTCTCCAATGCCTGGAAGGGCTGGCAGAAGGAAGAAAAGATGTCACTTCCGTTCATGTGGAAAGCCTGGAGGGCTTGCTGGGAAAACAGGGCAGCAAACGGGTTATTCTGCCATACGGCCTGAAAGCCAGAAAGGAATATGGATCTTTTATCATATACAAGGAGAAGGAACCGCATAAGGGAAGAGAAAATGTCCTGCTTCCGGAAATTGCGATTGAATGGAAGGATCTTCGAAGACAGACAAAGGAATGGAATATTCCTAGTTTGGGAAGGGTGGAATTCGCTGTTTTTTGTAAGGAAGAAATTTCCTTTTTTAGAGAAAAATCGGAAATTATTCCCCAAAAGACATATACGAAATGGCTGGATTATGATAGAATAACTAAGTCATTGGTATTCCGTACGAGGAAAACCGGCGATTATCTTACGATCAATAAAGAATTTTCCAAAAAGAAGCTGAAGGATTATATGATAGAAATGAAAATCCCGAAGGATGACAGGGAAAATCTTTATGTTTTGGCAGATGGAAGCCATATTATCTGGGTGCCGGGCTATCGTATCAGCGAATATTATAAAATTACCGGGGAGACAAAGTATATTTTAAGAGTACAGCTAAGAGGAGGTCTTTGAATGTCAGAGAGAGTAAGAATTATGCTTTCCGAAGAGGAAGTGGATAAACGGATCAAGGAGATCGGCGACCAGATCAGCAAGGATTATGAAGGAAAACAGGTGCATCTCGTGTGCGTGTTGAAAGGGGGCAGCTTTTTTATGTGCGAGCTTGCCAAAAGAATCAGCGTGCCAGTGTCCCTGGACTTTATGTCGGTATCCAGTTATGGCAGCGAAACAAAGTCCAGCGGGATTGTCAGGATCGTGAAGGATCTGGATGAACCTTTAAAGGATAAGGATGTGCTGGTGGTAGAGGATATTGTGGACTCGGGAAGGACGCTGAGCTATTTGATGGAAATGTTGAGGGACAGGGGGCCGAGCAGCCTGAGGCTTTGTACATTGCTCGATAAGCCGGAAAGAAGAGTGGTGGATGTCCATGTGGATTATACCGGATTCCAGATTCCCGATGAATTTGTCGTGGGATATGGCCTTGACTATGACCAGAAATATAGGAATTTACCTTATATAGGCGTGGTAGAATTAGATTAAAAGATTGGGACATTGGATGTTCGCAGGAATGTGACGCATGCGGACCGGAGGTTAGAGTTGAATAATAATAGAAAAAATTTGAACACATATTTTGTAGTGATTTTTGTACTGCTTTTCCTGGCGGCATGGATGTTCCGGGGCCTGAACGGACAGGAAACGGATTATACGAGAGGGGAGCTGCGGGAAGCCCTGGAATCCGGGAAGGTATTGGAAGCTGTCATTCAGCCGAATAAAGAAACGCCTACCGGTATCGTAAGAGTGGCTCTTAGCAGCGGAGAAGAAAAGATATTATACGTAACGGACGTAACGGAAGTGGAGGCAGAGCTGGCATCTTTCGGCCTGGATCCGGAAATCAGGGATATTCCAAGGGAAAATTGGTTTATGACGAGCATGTTCCCGATGCTTCTCGTGCTGGTGATCGGCGTCTTCTTCTTTGTTATGATGAATTCCCAGAATGCAGGGGGCGGCAGCAACGGCAAAATGATGAATTTCGGCAAGAGCCGGGCCAGACTGTCTTTGGATAATAAGACGACATTAAAGGATGTGGCCGGTCTTCAGGAAGAAAAGGAAGAACTGGATGAAATTATTAACTTTTTGAAAGAGCCGGGAAAGTTTACCAAAGTAGGAGCCAGGATACCGAAGGGCGTACTGCTGGAAGGGGCTCCGGGTACTGGAAAGACGTTGCTGGCAAAAGCTATTGCCGGAGAGGCGAATGTGCCGTTTTTCAGCATATCCGGCTCCGATTTCGTGGAGATGTTCGTAGGCGTGGGCGCTTCCCGGGTGAGGGATTTGTTTGCTGATGCGAAAAAACATTCGCCCTGCATTGTGTTTATTGACGAAATCGATGCGGTAGCAAGGCGGCGCGGCACCGGCATGGGCGGCGGACACGATGAAAGGGAGCAGACGCTGAACCAGCTTTTGGTGGAAATGGACGGTTTTGGCGTGAATGAGGGAATTATTGTATTGGCGGCTACAAACCGTGTGGATATACTGGATCCTGCGATCCTGCGCCCGGGTCGGTTTGACAGAAAGATAACAGTGAGTCCTCCTGACGTGAGGGGAAGAAAGGAAATTCTTACCGTACACGCCAAAAATAAACCGTTGGCCGAGGATGTCAATCTGGAACAGATCGCCCAGACAACGGCAGGGTTTACCGGGGCGGATCTGGAGAATCTGATGAATGAGGCAGCGATCCGTGCGGCGATGAGCAACCGGGCATTTGTGAAACAGGAAGATATTAAAAAGTCCTTTATTAAGGTGGGGATCGGTACAGAGAAAAAGAGCCGGGTCATTTCCGATAAAGAGAAAAAAATCACGGCATACCATGAGGCAGGCCATGCGATCCTGTTCCATGTGCTGCCCGATGTTGGGCCAGTATATACCGTTTCCATTATTCCTACGGGTCTGGGAGCGGCGGGCTATACGATGCCTTTGCCGGAAAAAGATGAGATGTTTATGACAAAGGGGAAAATGCTTCAGGAAATCATGGTTTCCCTGGGCGGGCGAATTGCGGAAGAAATTATTTTTGATGATATTACGACTGGAGCATCCAGCGATATTAAAAAGGCTACGAAGGTGGCGAGGCGGATGGTGACGAGATACGGCATGTCGGACAATATCGGTGTGATCAATTATGATGACGACGACGACGAAGTATTTATCGGCCGCGACTTAGCTCATGCAAAGAGCCACAGCGAACTGGTATCGGGGGAGATCGACAGGGAAGTGAAAGAGATCATCGATAACTGCTATACAAAAGCAAAGGCTATTATTACGGAGCATGAGGGAGTTCTGCATAAATGTGCGGAATTATTGCTGGAAAAGGAAAAGATAACGAGGGAAGAATTCGAAGGGCTGATGGATGAAAAGCCTTATGAACCGGAGGATTTTTTTAAAGAATCATAGGAATTGTGCAAAATATACAAAAAATGGTATCTGTTTTTGTGATATTTGTGAATCCTTGGTATTTACTCAAACTATAGGTTATGCTATTATACTACTTGTAACCCCCCAATACATTATATAGTTTTTTGCTATACCCCATAAGAAAGAAATACCTTCTCTAAAAAAGACAGCAGATCGTTTGGCTGTCTTTTTTACTGTCTGCCAAAATTGATTTCCCTGCGGACGGCGCTGACAGAACTGCTTGAATAATGAAGGCATATAGTATAAAATAGTTCACAAAGAGTGAAAAAACAGGAGAGTAATGGATGGATATAAACAAGTTTCGGGAAATCGGATATGACCAGATATACATGAATACAATGAAACCTCTGTTGGATAAGAAAGCGCTGTTCAGCGATTTGACAGGTGATTATGTATGCCCGCCGGAACCGAGCGCATATGAGGAAGTGACGATCAAGTTCCGTACAAAGAAAAATAATGTGGATAGAGTATATTTGGTATGTAACGATGAGAAGTATATGATGCTGAAAACGGAGACGGATAGCCTTTTCGATTATTATAGCCAGCAGATACAGCTGGAGAACAGGGAACTTATTTATTATTTTGAAATACATGCGGGAAAGGCGGTCTGTTTTTTTAACCATTGCGGCCCGAAGAAAGAAGTGGTCAGGGAGTGCGATTTCCGGCTGATACCCGGGTATAAAACACCTGAATGGGCGAAGGGGGCGGTCATGTATCAAATATATGTGGACCGTTTTTATAATGGGGATCCCTCCAATGATGTGTTAACGGATGAATATAGGTATATCGGCGCTAATACGGTGAAAGTGGAGGATTGGAACAAGTATCCGGATGCCATGGGAGTACGCGAGTTTTATGGAGGGGATCTGCAAGGGGTTCTGGATAAAATGGACTATTTGCAGGATCTTGGCATCGACGTGATTTACTTTAACCCGTTATTTGTCTCTCCGTCGAACCATAAATACGATATCCAGGATTATGATTATATTGATCCTCATTTTGGGAAAATTGTAATGGATGAGGGGGAATTGCTGCAGCCAGGGCAGGAAAACCGTTTTGCCACAAGGTACATTAACCGGGTCAGCAATAAGGCGAACCTGGAAGCGAGCAACGAGCTATTTGCAGAAGTGGTAAAAGAAGCCCACAGAAGAGGAATGAAGGTTATTCTGGACGGTGTATTCAATCATTGCGGTTCCTTTAATAAGTGGATGGACCGGGAGCGGATTTATGAAAACGAAGAGGGGTATGAGAAGGGTGCTTATGTGGAGGAGGGCAGCCCATACCACAATTATTTTTCTTTCCATCATCGGGATTCCTGGCCATATAACCAGAGCTATGACGGATGGTGGGGACACGATACGCTGCCAAAGCTGAACTATGAGGGTTCCAAGGACTTGTTTGAATATATTATGCATATTGCCAGGAAATGGGTATCCCCGCCTTATAACGTAGATGGATGGAGGCTGGACGTGGCGGCGGATCTGGGACATTCGCCGGAGTATAACCATTATTTTTGGAAAGAATTTTATAAGACGGTAAAACGGGCGAACCCGGATGCCATAGTGCTGGCGGAGCATTATGGAAATTCCAGGGAATGGCTGAACGGAAAAGAATGGGATTCCATTATGAATTACGATGCTTTTATGGAGCCGGTTACGTGGTTTTTAACGGGCATGCAGAAACACAGCGATGATTTCAGGGAGGATATGCTGGGGAATGCGGACAGCTTCTGGGATTCCATGCGTTATAACGGGGCGAACATGACAATGCCTTCCCTTTATATGGCCATGAATGAACTTTCCAATCACGACCACTCCCGTTTTTTGACAAGGACGAACCATTTTGTTGGGAGGACCAATTCCCATGGGCCGGAAGCGGCAAATAATAATGTAAATAAGGCTGTTTTGCGGGAGGCTGTCGTTATCCAGATGACATGGCCCGGAGCGCCTACGATTTATTATGGAGATGAGGCCGGTGTTACAGGGTTTACCGATCCCGATAACAGAAGGACTTATCCATGGGGCAGGGAAGATAAGGAGCTGATTCGTTTCCATAAGGATATGATTGCTATTCACAAGGGGAACAGGGAGTTTTTGGCCGGATCCTTAAAATATATGGAGGGCGGGCATAACGTCATTGGATATGGAAGGTTCAACAAAGAAGAGCAATCCGTGATCTTGGTGAATAACAATGATTATGAGATAACAAAGGAATTGTCGGTGTGGTATCTCGGGATACCGAAGACGGGAACGATGAAACGCCTGATGCTGACCACTTGGGAAGGATATACGACGGAAGAGGCGGAATATCCCATTGAGTCGGGAAGGGTGAAAGTGACAATGCCGCCTGTTTCGGCGATCGTGTTGAAGCATCGGGCGGACGGGGGGAAGAGGTTTTTACGTTTTCAATAAGGAAATGTATTGCTTTTGTGCGGACAAATATGTATACTAAAAGGTGATCTATATATATGAGGAGTGATGATGATGGCAGCCAAAACCGCTAATTTGTATGCAAGAATAGAGCCAGAAATAAAGGAACAGGCAGAGAGTATACTTTCAAGCCTTGGCATTCCTGTGTCGAACGCAATTAATATGTTTTATAAACAGATTATTTTGCAGAGAGGATTGCCGTTTGCAGTAAGACTCCCCGAAGTAAAGCCTTTGGGAATAGAGTCGCTCACAAAAGAAGAACTTGATGCAGAGATTGGGAAGGGATATGCGGATATGTTGGCAGGTGATACGGAGTCGGCTGAGAAGGCATTTGCTGATATTCGTAAAAAATATGGCATATGACGTTTAAAGTGATTATTTCAAAACAGGCAAAGGCAGATTTGGAGGAAATTTATGAGTATATTGCGACTACGTTGCTTTCGCCTCAGAATGCGGTTGGACAGCTTGACCGTCTTGAACAAAAAATAATGGGGCTTGATCAGATGCCTATGCGTTATAAGAAATACCAAATGGAACCATGGCAGTCAAGGGGTTTGCGTATTATGCCTATAGATAATTTTGTGGTATTGTATATTCCTGATGAAAAGACAGGTATTGTGACGGTCATTCGTGTTATGTATGGTGGAAGAGATATGAAAGAGCAACTGGAGCCAGAATAATTCATTGCCTGCGAAAAGACATGGTATTAATGAAGAGGGGAGATGAACTCTCCCCTTTCGTAATTCAATAAGCGAATTTGCAAAACAACTATGCTTTTGTCCAGTAAGGCTCTTCCCATCTGCCATAGGTATATGACCATAAACGCTTATAAAGCACGCCATTGATTTCCATATACTGATACCCGGTTACATTGGCACGGGGAGTTATTTCGCTGTCGGCGGTTGTAGAAAAGGGAATAACCTGGGTGCTAAAATAAGCAGGGTTGGCATATGCGATATTTAACGATAAAGTAACTTGGGCAATGAAGCCTAAAATAAATAATATTTTTTTGTTTTTCATAGCATACTTCTCCTAATTAGTTGTTTTTTCAATGATTGGCAAGTCTGAAAAAAATTCATCAAAGCAGTCCAGATAAATATATGGCTCGTTATCAAAGTAAATTACATAACTATCCCCCTTTCGTATCATATAAGAATTTTCTTTCGTGAACTTTGGAGTCTGAATTTCGGAAGCAGGAACATCAAAGTACGGCAATACCATAAAAAAATAAGAAGCAAAGAACGCCGTTACTATTGCAAAAGCCGATAAACCACAAAGTATCTTCGATTTCCTGTGCTTTCCGGTAAGGAACTGGAAACGTTTGGAAAGCGAATTGGAATCAGAACTTAAAAAGTGGATAAACTGGCTTTCCTTTTTTTCCTGCCCTTTATCAAGTTCTTTTAAAAGACAAGCCAAATATTTAGCCTTTAAATGATCGCTGAATCCCATAGTGGCATATTCGTCGCAGTTGATCTCAATGATGGACGTGACAGATGCATGATAAAATGAAATCAACGGATTCCACCAGAAAATAGCAGCTAACACATTGTTCAAAAATTTTAACCAGTTGGATCTGCTTTTAAAATGGTATAATTCATGTGTTAATATGAAATAAAGTTCTTCATCCGAATAATCGACGAAAGGCAGGCATATCGTCTGTTTAAAAAATCCGAATTCAAACGGGCTGCCAACAAATCTATTCTGTATAATTCTGACTGAAAACTTAAAATTCTTTTTTTCTTGTATGTCTGCCAGTATCTTTAAAATCCTTTCGTCATGGGATGGCGAAATATATTTTAAACGTTTGTATAAATAGTAGTATCTGCTGGTTACTTTTAAACATCTCAAAACCGATATGAAGGGAAGAAATAACGTAGCCAAAGTAATCATATTAATGGAAATATGGAGGCCTTGGGCGGGAAACGGCAAGCCCAATAGTTCTGTTCTAAAAAACTGTATGATAGAAGGAAGAACCTTGCTGACCTGAATAAAGTTTGTCTTGTTTACAATTTCAAACGGGAAGAGCAGCCTTGCCAGAAGGAAAGGAATTAGAAAAAAATAAACCGTACACGTTATTTTTCTTCTGACTACAAGCTTTTCCAAAAAGAGGCAAAGGATAATGAGTATGCATGCTCCGATAATGCTGTTAATGACGGAATAAACATTAATATCGAGCATGAAAAACCACCTCGGTATCCTTTGGAAATCAGATTAATGCTCTTCGATCCATTCCTCTATTTCTTTCATTAAAGCATCTGAATTTTGGGAATGGTTGCAAAAATAAGACAGCATATTTCCAATATTCATTTTTTTATTCGAGTCTGTAAAAATGGATTGGAACTGCATATTGGAATATTCGAGCAGGGAAATATTGGCTGCGAATATTCTGCTGGGCGCTTTGACAGTGCGAATGTTGCCAACCACTTTTATAAATTGTTTTTTAAGTAATTTATTCAATAACGGATAAAGCGAATTATAGGACCATGTTTTCTCCTTAGAAAGATGAATAATTTCGGCAGCGGTGAGTGGCCTGTCGTATTGCCAGAAAATTTTCATTATTTCAAATTCTTTTGAAGTGAGATGTACAAATTTCATGAATATCCCCTATAAAATCGACCAGTGTCTTATATATCTTATAATAATACAGCGTATTCTATTGTTTTGTCAATAATAATTATAATTAATTATTGACATTTTATATCATAACTGTTAAATTCTAAAATATACATTGTATTTTTAGCAAATGTATATTTTTAAAAAGAGGGATGGAGATAGGATAAAAAAATATGGGTGGACAGGGTAGAAAAGAGGGCGGATATGATAAAGGTTGCAATATACGGCGAAAAGGGGGCGGCTGCGGGGCAGATTGAAAGCCTGATACTTGATCTTTGCCGGACAAAGGGAATTCCGGCAGAAATCGAAGTGTTCCATAGCGAAAATACTTTGAAGAGGGAGATAGAAAAGGGAGCAAGGTATGATTTGTTGTATCTGGATTTTCCTGCAAAAAATAAAAAAGGAGTGACAGAAGCCGGGCAGATACGGAAGTTAGATGAGAATGTATTGATTATTTATATATCGGAATACGATAAGCATATGATCGAGCTGTTCCGCTTTGATATTTTTGCGTTTATTAAAAGGCCGGTCAATTCTGCGATTTTTGATGAATTATTTCTGGAGGCAAATAAGAAGATATGTAAGAATAATTTTTATTTTAAATTTCATTATAGAGGTGAGGAATATAAACTTCCCTGCAAGGAAATTTTATATTTTGAAAGCACGGGGAAAAGGATCCGCGTGAATTTAGAGGGAGGAGGTACGGAGATATTTGTAGGCAAGCTGTCCGATGTGGCAGAAAGCCTGGAAATGGGCAAGATTCCTTTTTTGAGGATCCACCAGTCTTATCTGGTAAATTATCATTGGATCAGATCCAGATCGAAGACAGGGGTTACTTTATGCGACGGAACGAAGCTCCCGGTCAGCGGGGAACGGAAGAAAAAGTTCGGGTTTGCCTATGAAAGGCTTTTAGAGGAAGGATCCTTTAAAGGTTAAAATCAGGTAAAACACCTACGCCGTTTTCGTTCCGCCATTGTCTTGGCGAAATGCTGTATACATTTTTAAAAGCTCTTGAAAAATGCAGTTGGTTCGGATAGCCGACTGCATTTCCTATATCCGCAATTGATAGTTTCGTCAGTTTTAACAGCTCTGCGGCTTTCGACATGCGGTAGGAAATAAGAAATTCCTGGGGGGATTTTCCCATGTTTTCATGAAATATTTTTCCAAAATAGCTTCGGTTCAGCCCGCAGGAAGCGGCGATGTCTTCCACGGAAATATTATTCTGGAAATTCTGTTCGATATAGGATATCGCTTCCTTCACATAAAAATCCCGGAGGCTGTTGCCCTGGCGGTTGGGGATAGAGGTAGAAGAACGGATAAAGCTGTCGATGAAGAGGTGGAGATGCCCGATCAAGTGGAAGGAAGATTCTTCCTTATGGTTGACAATATAGAGCATTTCAGATTTCATCGTTTCGGCAATGTCCTTATAACGTGCTTTATAGATCGGCTGGTCGCGGCTGATGCCTGCCAGGTCGATGGCTTCTTTTGCCCGCAGGCCGTCGAATTCCAGCCAGGCGTATTCCCAGGGAATCTCATGGTCTGCGATATAAGTGGAAATCTGATGGGGAAACAACATGAACCCTTGCCCGCTTTTGATCTGGTAAGTGACGGATATCCCCTGGCTGTTTTCTGCGAATAGAGTTCCTGTTCCGGAAAGACACAGATGGAAGAGGTAATGGTTTCTGGCAGCGGGACCGAAGGAATGGGAAGGGTCGCATTGCTCCCAGCCAAATTGGTATAATCCTAAATCTATAAAATTCTCACTCGGAAAAACGGAAAAAATTACTTCACTCATAAGCAGCTCCTTAAATTCGTATAATATATTATATACCAAAATGCTAGTTGATTTCAAATAAATAGCTTAAAAATAGCATAAAGACATATAACATGCAAAATCATGGTATTTATTAGTAGCATATTGGTATGTTAAAATACGATTATCAAAATAGGGAAGGAGAAATGCTATGAAAGGGAAAAGGATAAAATGCTTGGGACTTGCAATATGCTGTATGGCGGCATCATTGTTTGTCAGCGGATGCGGGGCTTCTGCCAACGACGGAAAAGTTGAAATCGAAATCGTCCAGTATAAGCCGGAAGCGGCAAATTATTTTAAGACGGTGGAAGACGAATTCAATGCAACGCACGACAATATACATTTGAAAATCAGTTCCCCTAACGATGCAATGACGATTTTAAAAACAAGATTTATCAGAGAGGATTATCCGGACATCATAGGAATTGGCGGCGACATTAATTATTCCTATTTTGTAGATGCGGAGATTTTGGCGGATATTTCGGATTACAGCGGGCTTCAGAATATTAATCAGGGATATCTGGACATTGATGAAGCGTTAGAACTCGTTCCGACAGAAGGAACATTTGCAGTGCCTTATGTGGCGAATGCGGCCGGGATTTTGTATAACCGCGACATGTTCGAAGAACATGGGTGGAAGATACCGGAAAACTGGGATGAGCTGATCGCTTTATGCGACACGATCCAGGCAGAGGGAGTTCTTCCGTTCTATTTTGGCTTTAAGGATACATGGACCTGCCTTGCCCCCTGGAACTCCATGGCGGTAGACCTTTCGCCGGCAGATACGACGAAGCAGGTAAATAGGGGGGAAACTACATTTTCCAAAGAATATAGGGAAATATCCGAGAAATATCTGGAACTTTTGAAATATGGGCCGGAAGATCCATTTGCCTATGCTTATAACGATGCATGTACTGCTTTTGCAAGAGGGGAATCGGCGATGTACCCGATCGGAAGCTATGCGGCTCCTCAGATTCTGTCCGTAAACCCGGATCTGAACCTGGACTCCTTCGTTATGCCGGCAAATGATTCCAAGGACGGCAACACATTGAATTCCGGCGTTGACCTTCAGTTCTGCGTAATGGCGGAATGCCCGAATAAGGAAGCGGCTTATGAAGTGCTGGATTTCCTTTTTGCGGACGAGAATATCCAGAAATACATTGATGCGCAGACGGCGATCCCGTGCAAAAGCGGCGATTTCAAACTGCCTTCCATTCTGGACGGCATGAGCGAATACATAACGAGCGGAAATATGAAGGATTACCAGGATCATTATTATCCGTCTGAAATGGCAGTGGACGCGCAGATACAGACCTTCCTGCTGAACAAGGACGTGGATGCTTTCCTGACAAAATTCGATAACGACTGGCCGAGGTATAACAGGGATATTATCCGTCTGGTACAAGAATATGAGAAACAACATGGGAATGCGAATTAGGAAAGGAGAAGAGCTATGAAAGAAGTGATGAAAAATGAAAGAAAAAGAACTTTTTTATTGATCACGATTCCGATTTTGGCATTGTTTGTCTGCTTTAATACCATTCCGCTGATTCGCGGCGTGATCTACAGCTTTACGAACTTTAAGGGATTTGGAAAATATAACTGGGTCGGCTTCCAGAATTACCTCGATCTGTTTACGGATGCCCGTGTCGGCAAATCCTATTGGTTTACGTTTAAACTGGCGATCGTATCAACGGTTGTCACCAATGTGATCAGCTTGATCCTGGCGCTTGGCCTGAACAGCAAGATAAGGGCGAAAAGCTTCTTCCGGGGGGCGTATTTCCTTCCGAATATCCTGGGCGCATTGGTAGTCGGCTATATCTTCAATTACTTTTTCACTTATATCCTTCCTGCCGTAGCGCAGATGATCGGAATCAAGGGATTAAGTACAAGTATTTTGTCAAATCCTAGCGCTGCATGGATCGGGATCATGGTAGTATGCGCATGGCAGGCGATCGCGATGAATACGATCATTTATATCTCCGGGCTTCAGACGGTGCCTGAGGATGTATACGAAGCAGGCGGACTGGACGGGGCGACTGGCTGGAAGCAGTTCCGGCATCTGACTTTCCCGCTGATTATACCGTTTTTCTCAATTAATATGGTTTTGTGCGTAAAAAATTTCCTGATGGTATTCGACCAGATCATGGCTTTGACAAAAGGCGGCCCGGCGCAGAGTACAGAATCCATTTCCTACCTGATTTACAATAACGGTATGTCGGGCGGGCAGTTCGGCTTCCAGAGCGCCAATGCAGTTGTATTCTTTATAGTAATTGTAATTGTTTCTGTGGCACAGATGAAATTTTCCAGCAGTAAGGAGGAGCAGCTATGACAAAGAAAAATACAAACGTGCATACGAATAAGGTTGCAATGGTCTTATTGATCCTTGGCCTTTCCACGATCATCTTCCCGCTGTATCTGACGATTGTAATCGCATTTAAACAGCCTTCTGAAATGACGAACAGTATCAGCGGTATTTTATCTCTGCCGAAGTCATGGAGCCTGAGCAACTTCAGGGAAGCCATGGAAGTAACGGATTTCTGGCATTCCCTTGGCAACAGCCTTTTGATCACTTTGGTAGCGGTCGGCTTATCCATTGTAGTGCATTCTCTGATGGGTTACGCGCTTGGAAGAAATAAAGCAAAAAATAAATTTTATAGTTTTGTATATCTGTTTATTGTCAGCGGTATGTTCGTGCCTTTTGCAATCCTGATGATGCCTTTGGCAAAGCAGACGGCGGAAATGGGCCTGGCGAACTGGTTCGGCGTTATCATCTTATACGTGGTATTTTATATGCCGATGAATGTGCTGCTGTATTCCGGCTATCTGGTAAACATTCCGATGGCTTTGGAAGAAGCGGCGAAGGTGGACGGCGCTTCCACGTGGAGGACTTACTGGAAAATTATTTTCCCGATTATGCGTCCGATGCATGCAACGGTAGCTGTCCTGACGGCGCTGGCAGTATGGAACGATGTTATGACTCCTCTTGTTATTATGGCAGGATCCGGACAGAACACGCTGCCTTTGGCACAGCTGAACTTCCAGTCCCAGTTCGGTACCAATTATAATCTGGCGTTTGCTTCTTACTTGCTTGCGTTGATACCGATTTTGATTTTCTATATTATCTGCCAGAAGCAGATTCTGAACGGCGTTGTAAACGGGGCGGTAAAATAAGAGGATAATACCGTGCCGGTAGAAGCCGGAAATAAAAATATTATTTTGTGCGCGTTTAAGATTCAAATAGATAAGAATATGGTTATAGGATACGGACTGCCGGTCATAGCGGCAGTCCGTGTCATAAGAAAAGAAAGAGGCTGGAATGCTGTTTGTGGGAGGGGACAGACGGTTTCCGCCCCAGGAGGATAAGATATGGCAATTTGTTATGACGAAAATGCTAAGACGATTTCAATAGATACGGAGCATACGACTTATCAGATGAAAATTGGGCCTTACGGAGTGCTGCTGCATACCTATTATGGAAAAAGGATTTCCGGCGAAGATATGTCATATTTATTCCGGTATTCGGATATTGGTTTTTCTACAGCAATGGGGGATGCGGGCATGGACCGGACGGTATCCCTGGATACGATGCCGCAGGAAATGCCGTCTTTTAATGTGGGTGATTACCGCGCGGAGGGGATCAGGGTGCAGCACGGAGATGGCAGTTATGCCTTGGATCTGCGGTATGTATCCCATGACATTACAAGGGGGAAGTATAGCCTCAAGGGGCTGCCGGCGATGTACGGCGGCAGTGAAACGGCGGAAACGCTGAAAGTGGTGCTGAAAGACAGGGCAAAGGAATTTTATGTTACGCTTTTATACGGTGTTTATGAGGAACTGGATATTATTACAAGGGCATGCCTGATCGAAAACAGAGAGGAAAAAACCGCCGTTATGGACAAGGCTGTTTCTATGAGCATGGATTTTCTGACGGGGGATATGGATATTTATACTTTTAACGGCAGACATGAGATGGAACGGGAAGTGGAGAGAAGGAAACTTGGCCGGGGAATCACTTCCGTAGGTTCCCTCAGGGGGACTTCCAGCCATCAGCATAATCCTTTTGTCATCCTGTGCAGTTCGGATACAGAAGAGGAATATGGGGAGTGCTATGGTTTCTCTTATGTTTACAGCGGCAATTTTCTGGCAGAAGCAGAGATCAGCCAGCGGGACCAGCTGCGGTTTGCGATGGGGATCCATCCATCCCGGTTTCGGATCCTGTTGGAAAAGGGAAGGGTTTTTGCCATGCCGGAGGTGATTATGAGTTATTCAGGGAGCGGCCTTGGCAGACTTTCCATTCAGTTCCACCGGGCGATCAGGAATTATCTCTGCCGAGGAAAGTATAAAAATAGCAGAAGGCCGGTACTGATCAATAACTGGGAGGCAACTTATTTTGACTTTACGGGGGAAAAATTGATTTCCATAGCGGAAGAAGCGGCCAAGCTGGGGATTGAAATGCTAGTTATGGATGACGGATGGTTTGGAAAGAGGAACCTGGATGAATCCGGGCTGGGAGATTGGATTCCTAATGAAGAAAAATTGGGGATGAGCTTGAAGGAGCTGGTGGAAAGGGTCAGGGAAAAGGGGCTTGCTTTCGGCATATGGATCGAGCCGGAAATGGTAAGCGAAGACAGCCTGCTTTACCAGGAACATCCTGACTGGGCATTTGCCCTGCCGGGAAGGACGCCGGGAAGAGGCAGATGCCAGCTTGTGCTGGATCTGGGAAGGGAATGCGTGAGGGAATATCTTTACCAGGCAATTTGCAAGATACTGGATACGGGGGATATTTCTTATGTAAAATGGGATATGAACAGGAGCATTTGCGATGTGTATAACCCGGAACTGCCGCCGGAACAGCAGGGGGAAGCGGGACACAAATATATCCTTGGCTTGTATGATCTGCTGGAAAGAATTACTGCCAGATACCCGGACGTGCTGCTGGAGGGCTGCAGCGGCGGCGGCGGGCGGTTTGATGCCGGGATGCTTTATTATTCGCCCCAAATATGGTGCAGCGATGATACGGATGCGATCGAACGGCTGAAGATCCAATACGGCACTTCCTTCTGCTATCCTGTCAGCACGGTGGGATCCCATGTTTCTGCCTGCCCGAACCATCAGAATGGCCGTATAACGCCTTTGCATACGCGCGGAGTGGTAGCTATGGCGGGAACTTTTGGTTATGAGCTGGATATCAGCAAGATGTCCGATCAGGATAAAGAAGAGGTGAAAGAACAGATCGAAGATTATAAGAAATATTTTGATCTGGTTCAGGATGGGGATTACTATCGCCTGACGAAGCCGGAGGAGGATTTTACTGTGTGGCAGTTTGTATCCAGGGATCGTGAGAAAAGCCTGGTGAATGCAGTGATGACAAGCGCCAAGGCTAATGCGCCGGATTATATCATACGGCTTAAGGGGCTGGATCCGGAAAGCCGTTATAAGGAGGAAGGGAGCGGAAAAATTTATCAGGGAAGCGCCCTGATGTGGGGAGGATATCTTCTTCCTAGGGAAATCGGCGAATACCAGTCGTATCAGCTTTATTTTGTGAGGGTCTGAGTTTTATATATATATAATTAAAAATGCAAAAACACTTCCCTTTATAATTGCTTATAGTGATTAAATGATAGAAAGGGTTTTGTGTTTTTGCATTTTTATTGTATCTGGAAAATTAAATGGCTTGTTCCAAATAGGATGCAGCCTCCCTGTCAACAATTACCGTAAAGTTAGGATGCAGCCGCAGCAATGAGCTGGGAACTTCTTCGCATATAGGTCCCTCTAATACTTTTTTCAGGATTTCGGCCTTTTTTTGCCCGCTGACAATCATAACAATATTTTTGCACCCCATAACCGTAGCCGGCCCGAAGGTAACGTAATAATCAGCCATTTTATCCTCGCCGCCGCTTAAAAAGGCCAGCCGCTTTTCTATCCGTTCATTGAAACGGCAGCTGACCGCGTGGCAGCCTTCCCCGAAGCCGTTCAATGTCCCTGACAGATTTCCGCAGAAATGACCGTCCAGCCCTAAACCAAGCATAATCATATCAATGCCGCCGTCCGCAGTCAGTTTTGCGTCATAATCCATATAGTTCTTTTCATTAAAAATTTCAATCTGCGCCTTATCAATAGAACAGGGATGGAAGAAGAGACGGTGTAATGATTCTATTGTCAGGCTTGGCTCGCCCTTGATCGGAATTTCGTCAAAATTATAATAATGCACGTTTTCAAATTTATTATCTTTTAAAAACGTTTGTATGATCTCATACATTCGAACAGGGGTGGAGCCTCCTGTCACTGCCAGATTCACTCGCTTATTTTTTGCTCTGGTAATCCAACCCATCAGTTCCATTGCCGCTATTTTACTCATGTTTTCATAGTCTTGTGTAATGATCAAATTCGTTCCAGATCCTCGCCGTTGGTTTCGATGCATTTTTTGTACCAATAAAAACTATCTTTTTTCAGCCGGTCAAATGTACCCTTGCCTTCATCGTCCGCATCCACATAAATCACGCCGTAACGTTTGCTCATTTCAATTGAACCGCAGCTGACAAGATCAATAATTCCCCACATCGTATAACCGAACAAATCAACTCCGTCCTCGATAGCATCCTTCATAGCTTTGATATGATCCCTTAAATAGCTGATACGGTAATCATCGTGGATCTTGCCGTCTGCCACCGTGTCCACGGCCCCAAGACCGTTTTCTGCAATAAACAGTGGTTTGTTGTAACGATCATATAACTGGTTTAGAGTAATCCGAAGTCCCGTGGCATCGCTCTGCCATCCCCATTCGCTGCTTGGCAGGTACGGATTTTTATTTCCGACTACGAGATTGCCGTCTGTTTTTTCCCAGTTATCACTGGCGGTCGAGACTTGCGTAAAATAGTAAGAAAAAGACACGAAATCCACTGTATTTTCTTTTAAAATCCTGCGGTCTTCCTCCGTAATTTCCAAATGCACATTTTTTGCTTCAAAGTATCTTTCGATATAAGCCGGATAAAAACCTTTTGCCATTACATCCGTATAATACCAGTTGGTATATTGCTCATCATGCATTAGCGCCAGCTGGTCGGCTGGATCGCATGTGGCGCCATAGTGGCAGAAACGGGCAATCATGCATCCTATCTGGCTGCCCGGCATCATTTCGTGAGCCATTTTTACGGTTAAAGCATTTGCTACAAACTGGTGGTGCAATGCCTGGTGGATGGACTGATCATAATTTTCTTCCCTTTCCTTAATCAGGGCAACGCCGTTATACGGATTAAAACGTCCGGCATTCATTTCGTTAAAAGGAAGCCAGTAGTCCACGTCATCTTTAAAATTTTCAAATAATGTTTTCGCATATTTTAAATAGAAATCAATCATCTTGCGGTTTTTCCACCCGCCATAGGCTTCCACCAGATGTACAGGCACAGAATAATGGAGAATTGTCACAAAAATCTTTATCCCATATTTATGACATTCATTAAAAATATCTTTATAAAATCGGATGCCCTCTTCATTGGGCTGCTCGTCGTCTCCATTCGGATAAATGCGCGCCCAGCTTATGGACATACGGTATATCTTCATGCCCATTTCGGCAAATAAAGCGATATCTTCTTTGTACCGATGATAGTGGTCGCTTCCGAAACGAAACGGATAAATTGCGGTATCCTGGCTGGCCTGTGCGTCGGCAAACTTCTGATTGGTCATTTGCTTATACTCCCAGCTGTTTTTCTGGGCTCTTGTCAGATTGGCAAACTGGGGGCGGCAGTCCTGGGTATCCAGTCCCTTTCCGCCTTCATTCCATCCGCCTTCTACCTGGGAAGCTGCCGTGGCCCCTCCCCATAAAAAATTTTTTGGAAAACCTTGTCTCATAATAGTATCCTTTCCTTTTAAATAATATTTTTCTTTTCCGCTTCTATTGCTCTTTCATCTTTTCCAATATTCTCATCAAAGCCTAATATGTAGGTTAATGCCGCTGTCAGCACAAATGAAATGGCCAGACCGATAAGCATAACTGGAATAGAACCTGCGTAAACCGGAAGAGAAATAATGGACGGCATGGCAAAGCTGATTGCTTTTCCTCCCATCATCGCAACAAATGCTCCAGAAACCCCTCCGCCGATGCATAAAGCGATCAGGGGCTTTTTAAAACGGAAGGCAACGCCATAAAGCGCCGGTTCCGTCACGCCGATAAATGCGGAAATAAAGGAAGAAAAAACAGCGGCTTTATTGTTTTCTTTTTTTGCTTTTAAAAATGCCCCGAAGCACATTCCTGCTGCGGCCATGGTTGCTACACAGTGAACAGGACCGAGCATATCGTAACCCAGATTTTCTATATTGTTAATCATAACAGGCGACAGCATCATATGGGTTCCGGTAAATACCACCAAAGGACGGGTCGCGCCGTCAATCATGCCGCCCAGCCAAGGAGCTACGGTAAACAACCATTTGAAAAATTCACCGACATAAATCCCCGCGTTGTATCCAAGCGGCCCGATTAAGACAAGGCTTAACGGTGCCATGACTAATAATGTTCCGATGGGAACCACGACTACTCTCAAAAAACTCGGCGTATGTTTGCTGAGCCACCTATGCAGATAACTCATGATCCAGACCGATATAATAATCGGCAATACGCTGGAAGAATATTTTACCAAATAAAAGTTAAGCCCGAATAAAGATGCCTGTGTTCCTGCTCCTGCCAGTACAGTAGGATACATATAAACACCAGCTAAAATCATTGCCATAACCTCGTTGGTCTTGAATTTTTTCGCGCTGGTATATGCCAGGATAAAAGGCAGGAAATAAAACACCGAGGGGATGGCTCGGGGCTGTATGAAGCGATGATTCAGGCGAAAGAGCAGGGAAAAATAAGGCATATCGGGATTACGAACCATAGGTATTGGGTAGCTGAAGAAGCGGCGGCTTCCGGCTTATATGAGACAGTTCAGTTTCCGTTTTCTTATTTATCGGGCGGGCCGGAAATGAAGATCGTGGATATGTGCAAGGAAAAGAATATAGGATTTATTGCGATGAAGGCGTTGTCCGGCGGGCTGATTACCGATTCGGCGCTGGCCTATGCATATTTATCCGAATTTGCGCATGTGGAGCCGATTTGGGGGATCCAGAGGGAGGCAGAATTGGATGAGTTCCTTTCTTATCAGAACTGTCTGCCAGAAATGACGGAGGAGAGAAAGGAGAAAATAGAGAAGGAAAAAGAAGATCTGGCAGGGGATTTCTGCAGGGGCTGCGGTTATTGTATGCCATGTCCTGCCGGAATCGAGATCAATAATTGTGCGCGGATGAGCCTTTTGCTGCGGCGCGCTCCAAAGGAAGGTTATTTGAGCGAAGAGTGGCAGGAAAAGATGAGGAAAGTGGAGGAATGCCTCCATTGCGGAAAGTGTAAGGAAAAATGCCCATATGGCTTGGATACTCCTGGCCTTCTTAGGAAAAACTATGAGGATTATAAGAGCTTTTTGTAAGAGAGTATTTCAATAGATCTTTGATTGCTTGTTATAGACTGGCTTAGATTGGAAAGAACCATTTAAATTTAAAAGCAAAACATACGCCTATAATTCCTCCGATCAGAATCAAATTTACAAATATGAAAAGCCATTTTTTTCGAAGCACTTTTCCGTTGATATCTCTTATAAAATCAATAAGAAGCCAAATTAAATCGAAAAATACTAAACCAATAATGAAAGTAATTAAAGTAATTCTGTATATAGATGATTTATCTATATTTTCTAAAACAGAACCTGAAAAAACGATGCCTCCGGTAAATGCCAAAACAATGGCGGCAAATATTCCCAAAATGCTAATATATTCTTTCTGCATATCCTCTTGTTTATTTTGAACATTTGTGGATAATTGCGTTAGGTCTTTAATTGTTTGGTCGGATAATTCCTTTAATGTAACTTCTGATTCCTGAATGTTTTTTTCTAAACCGTTGATAAGTAATTTATTTTTGGCTAATTCTGACATTGTTGCATTTGTCATTGTCTTTGTATAATTGATCCTTGCTATATCTAAATTGGTATGATCATATAATTTGACAATTTCTTTGCTGATATCAATAATTTCTCTATGATTGCCATAGTTTTTAGGAATATATCCATCTTTAATAGTTTGCATGTTTTGCGCTAAAATATCTAAACTTCCTATACTGGAATCTCCATCAATTAAAGTTAATGTTGAGAAGATATCTGAATAATAATGGCGAAAATTTTCCGCATTGTAATTATAGTATATAGATTCCAGCCGCATGAAAAAAGAAGCTCTGTCTTTCCGTTCTTTTAAAATATCTTGTGACTGCGATAGTTCTATCAGAACATCGTTTAGCGAGTCTCTTTTTTCTTGTTCATTTAGTATCCGCATATTTTATCCTTTGTTTTTAATCAATTCTTGTGGAATAATTTGATGATCCCCCAAGCCGTTTCTATAGATTAAATCCCACGCTTTGCCAGAACTGTGAGTGTCGCTTACCAAATCCCATGGATTTAACATTCTCTTTTTCTCGACAATAAGATTAATGATCTTCACATCATCTGCTTCTATGCTAATCATATACCGCATTCTAATAGGCAGGGCGCCGAACCCGCAATACTGCCTATATACTTCTGGTACAACGGGGCCAAACTGCCAGGCTTCTATTTCCTCTGGAAAAGCTTGTATTCCCTGTTGCAAAAATTCTCTTTGAATATAGTAAAGAATTTTTTGTAATTGTAGATTGGATATTGGATATTTTTCCCTGGTACATTTATCAATAATATATTTTGCTATATTTAATGCTGAATACATGATATCCCTCCTTCTGGCTATATTAATATCATATATTAGAACATATGTTCTGTCAAGATAATTAAAATATGATTATATATTATAGCAAATTTGGGCAGTTTAACAACCTGTTTTTCATATACAACAGCGTAAGGGGCATCAATCCTGGTTACAATAATATTTCATAGTATTATAGATATGCATGTGATAGAATAAAGACGATGAATCATAGGAATCATGCAATGTCGGGAGAAGATCCGATGGAGGAAGAAAGGAAGGAAAAATGGATACAAATATTTTTACAAAAATGTCTTACGGGGTGTATATTGTTTCATCAATGGACGGGGAAAGGCCGACGGGCTGCATTGCCAACAGTATCATGCAGATCACGTCTTCACCGGCTACGGTGGCGGTCAGCGTGAACCACGATAATTATACAAATGGCTGCATAGAAAAAACGGGGAAGTTTTCATTTTCTATTTTGGCAGAGGATTCCGATACCGGGCTGATCGGGAATTTCGGTTTTCGCTCCGGCAAGGATGCGGACAAGTTCCAATATGTGGATTATGAAATGGTGCAGGGCGTTCCGGTGGTGAAGTATACGTGCGGGTATGTGGTATGCAGGGTGATCAATAAGATGGAAACGGATACGCATACGGTTTTTCTGGGGGAAGTAATTGATGCTAAGGTTTATGACGGAATGGGCGATGCCATGACGTATGCTTATTATCATAGGGTGGTAAAAGGAAAAAGCCCGAAGAACGCGCCTACTTATTTGCAGGAGGAGAAGGACGAAGCGGCAGAGGGCAAGCAGGAGGCGGGCGGAAAAAAGAAGAAATATGTCTGCCAGGTGTGCGGTTTTGAGCTGGAAGCGGAGGTTTTGCCGGAGGGTTATAAGTGCCCGATCTGCGGGGTCGGGACGGAGAAGTTTCAGGAGGTGATCAGCTGATTGGGGAAAAAGGCCGTTGTTGATAAGAGAATTATTGTATAGCATTTATTGTGTCGAGAAGGGGATGAGCTATGCGAATAGCGATTTGCGATAATATGATGTCGGTATGCTCTGAGCTGGAACAAATGTTAATGGCTTATTACTGGTCAATCAAGGAAGCCGTTGATATAGAAGTGTATTATACAGGGGAAAAACTGTGTGCCGATCTGCACAAAGGGATCTGCTTTGATCTGCTTTTTCTGGATATAGAGATGCCGGATATGGACGGAATATTTGTAAGCAGATGCATAAGAGAAGATATGAAGAATTATGATGCGGCGATTGTTTATATTTCATCCCATGAAGAACATGCCATGGAATTATTCCAGTTCAGGCCGTTTGATTTTTTGGTGAAACCATTGAAACAAGAACTGGTAAACGGAGTTATAGAAGAATATATGAAGTTCTTCGGTGGAAATTTTTGTGTATTTCAGTATGGAGAAGGGAGAAAAGAAGTTGTATCCTATATCAAAGATATTTTATACTTTACGATAAACAGTCGCTTGATAGAAATGCATACTGTGTTAAAAAAAGAGTTATTTTATGGAAAGCTGAAAGAGGTTGCTGGAAAACTGGATGGGAAGCAATTCTTTTATGCAAATAAGTCCCAGATTGTAAACAGCAGACGGATTAAGTTTTGGGGGTATGAGGTACTGGAAATGGAAAATGGGGAGAAAATCCCCATTTCCCAAGGAAGGCGTAAAGAAGTGGCGCAGATTCATAAAGAGTATATGAAAAAGGGATGGTAATGGGGGAATACGGATGGGAATGTATGAAGTTGTTTATTGCTCGGCAAGCGCAGTGGGTACATATGCTTTAAGCCAAATGATGCATATGCTGTATGGAAAAAGCAGAACCGGCAGATATGTAAGGCTGCTGTCGTTTGCCGCTTATTTTCTGGTATCCACCGTGTTATATCTGGCGGTGGATATACCGATTTTGAATATCCTGTTTAATATCTGCAGTCTTTGGATGTTATCTTATAATTACGAGGCTGATATAAGAAAACGTTTGTTCATTATCATATTAATGTATGGAATTGGCATCATGGTAGAATCAGTTATTTGGGTTTTTTCCGGGAATATAGGAGATAAGGCAAGTATTTTCAACTCCCAGCAGTATTCTTCTATTTCAGGTGTTATCCTGAATCACTTATGGTTATTCGTTATTGTGATTTTCTTCAAAAATATAAGGGAAATAAGGGGAGGAAAAGGCATGCCGGCGCTTTACTGGGCATGCCTGGTTGCCGTCCCTCTGTTTTCCATATACTTTGTCCTTGTTTTAATATTGACGAGCAATGCATTGACGGTACAGATGGTTTTGAGCATTATTGCGCTGTTCATAGTGAACATTTCCATTTCCGTGCTTTATAACTATGTCGTAAAATCCATGTCTGATCAGGTCGAAGGAATGCTTCTGGAAGAGCAGAACAAGAGTTATCAGGAACAGCTGAAAATCATGCAGTCCTCTTACCTATCCATAAAAACATTAAAGCATGATTTGAAAAATCACTTTATCGTATTACAAAATATGCTTCACATGAACCAGGCAGATCTGGCATCAAAATATATAGAGGAAATACTGGAGGAACAATGGGACGCGAAAAAAGTGAATTCGGGGAATATTGTTGTGGACAGTATTTTAGGCTTTAAACTGCAAAACGCGGAAAATGAGAATATTCCATGTTCGTTAAAATTTCGGATACCAGAGCAGCTGCCGATAGCATTGAAAGATATGGTGGCTCTTCTGGGCAATATCTTTGACAATGCAATAGAAGCGGTCAGGAGGCTGCCCGGGGAAGAGCGGTGGATTAACATGGTGATGAGGTATGATAAGGGCTGTCTTATTATTGAGGAGTCGAACCCTTATGATGGCCGGAAAAGGAAAAATTGGAAAACGATAAAGGAGGATAAAGAAAATCATGGAATGGGATTGTACCATATGAAAAGAATTGCAGAGTCTTATGACGGGTGGTGCGAGATAGATGGGGAAAAAGAAAATATATTTATGGTAAATATTTTGCTGCGGCTGAAAGATAAGTCAGATATTTCTTAAAAAATTTTAGATGAGAACATAAATTCTTTAGTTCATGACATATTTCGTGTATTTTATCCATTTTATGCTAAACTATACTTCAAATTGAAAGGCAGAATCCGAATTGTATTGGGGATTCTGCCTTATACAGAAAAACATGGAAGTGAGGTATAGGGCATTGAAAAAAGTAGTAAAAAGTTTTGAAAAAGCATTAGTATCTGCAGCATTAACTGTAACAAAATCCTCAATAAATTCTTATTGCCTGTGTTTTATGTATGAGCCGGAATTGCCCGCAGGAGCAGAACGCCTTAAGAAAAAGGCTGAACGGAAAAAATGAAGTTTGCTATAGGGGCAGATATTCTTGCAGAGCGTATATGCATACATATGCTGAAGCGTGGGCAAATCAAAGAGAATGACTTTGATTTATATGTATATGGGTTCCGTGAAGGAATGATTTTACTGGTGAATTTATTTATTTGGCTGATAATCGGCTGGCTGTTCGGGCAGTTTTGGGAAAATGTCATATTTGTTTTTATGTATTGGTTTTTGAGGCGCTATGCAGGAGGATATCATGCGGACAGCAGAGGAAAGTGTTTTTGCTATTCTGTATTGCTGGTTTTAGCCAATATGTGGGCAATTTACGCGATCAATATTCCATGGAGGGCAGGAATGGTTATGCTTTCAGCGGCATTGCTGGTCATATGGATATGTTCTCCTGTGGAAAGTGTGAAAAATAACATGGAGGAAGGACAAAGGAAAAAATTTCGCATTATGAGCAGAATTATTGGAATAGCAGCCTGGGGACTGGCTTTTTGCCTGTATGGTTTCTCCTGTGAAAAATTTGCACAAAGTATGATCTTGGGAATTTGTTCGGTAAGTTTTTTGCAAATTGCCGCATTGGTAAAAAGACGGCGGCAGGGTATTTTTCTTTTGGGAATGGTTTTGTCTGCTGCATTTTTTTCTTGTGTGAAGACCCATGCGGAGGAAAGTTTGCAGGATAAAGCCGGGGAGATAGTCGTTGTATTGGATTGCAGCAAGTCCATGGAAGATGCGGATAGGGGACAAATGGCATTTGATTTTGCAAAGGGTTTGTCGGCTGCGGCATTGAGAGACTATAAAATAGGTGTTGTTGGATATAACGATGATATATGCATAAGTCTGCCTTTGGGAACAAGTTATGCCACGTTGGAAAATGAAATGGAGGGATTGGAGTATATGCGCTACGGTAATGCCGGGGCAGGCTTGGAACGTGCGGTGGAGCTGTTTGGAAACGGGGAAACGGAAAAGCATATTATTCTTATATCCGATGGGGAAATCATGATGGAATCGGAGGAAGAGACGGAGGATTCTGTGGAATTATTCCATAGGGCGGTTCAGGCGGCAAAGAATAAAAATATAGCGATTGATGTGCTGGCTATCGGCGAGCGGATAGAGGAAGGAGATACTGTTTACGGTGCAGCGGCAGAGACAGGCGGGGAACTGTGCGAACTGAAGACGGGGGAAGAATTACAGCAGCTAGTTGGAAAGTATCTTCTGGAAAAATGGAAGATGAACCAAAGCCATATAGGCAAGGTGAACGGAATAAACGGCGTATTGGAAATACGGTTGCCTGACTGCCTGATGGAAACTGCCAAAATTGTACTGTTGGGTAAACAGCAAAATGAAAATCTGACAATTAACTGTGAGGCAGAAAAGATTGATGTGTGGAAAGGAAGCTGCTATACGGTGGTGGAACTGCAGCATCCGATTTCCGAAGAAGTAAAAATACAGACATTCGCAGATACAGAAATGGAAGTGGATGCCTATCTGATGGCGGAATATGATTTTGTTCTTTCTGCTGATTATGCTTTTAAGGAAAAAAGCGGGGAGAGCCGGAATAGCCAGAAAAGAAATGGGGAAATGGAAGCGGAAATACAAGAGGCAGAAATTTATTTGACAATTTCGAACATTTCAGGACAGAATCTTCTGGACGGGTATCTGGGCAATGGCGGGATGGAAATATATCTAGATGGTGAGAAGCAGGAATACCAGGTCTTGGATGGAAAAGCATGTATAAAAAGAGGGTATGCAGAGGACGGCATGGCAGAGCTGGAAGTCAGGTTCCCGAAAGGATATGGCAGCTATTACGGAGAACGGATTGTAAAAATGATGATTACCGTTCCGGCTATAGAGGAAAAGCCGGAAGAGATAAATTGGTTTTTCTGGTGCGTAATAGGTTTGTTTGTTATTGTTTTAGGAGCAATATTTTATCTGTCTTATAGAAAAGGGAAGGCTTCCCGGCGCAGGAGAAAAATCATAGATGAAAGCAGGGAGGCTCCAAGGCAGAAAGGACTTCGGGGAAATGATTTCTGTGGAAAAATCGTCGTATATGTAATTCATAATAAGGAAGATATCGACTACCCGCCGGAAAGCATAAATCTTTTTGCAAGGTGTAACAGGGAAATGATAACACTGGAATGGATTCTGGATGTATGCAATCTCCCTTTCAGCCTGGAAGGGGCTGAGAGGATTGTGATAAAGCCTGGAGCAGACAGGAGCCTGATCATAAAAAACAATAGCAAGGCAAGCGCCTTGATGGGGAGGGAGCTTTTGGCTAAAGGGCGTTCCTGCCATTTGTATTATCACGAAAAAATAACATTTTTGTTTGACCAAGAAGATACGGAAATAGAAATTCATTATAAGGATTTAAAACCAAACGAAAGATAAGGAAGGAGAACAGTTTGATATGGGAATCATTAAACAGACAAACAGGGCGCTGTTGTTTGAAGAAATTAATCCAGAGAAGCAGGATATGCTGACGCTTGTGGGTGATGTAAGAGGAATTGACAGTTTGAGCGATGAAAAAATCAAAGAAATGAATGAGGCGCTTTTGGTAAGGGATTTCGATGAGTTTATATCCAAATTTGAGCCGGTAGTATACTCGTTTTTTAATGCCAACAGTCAGAAAATTATGTATACCTTAAAAAAGCCGGATACCATTCCGGAGGAGATGCTGACACCGATTGCCCTGAATAAGCAAAATGATTTTCTGAAAATGCTGATGTCTTTGGTGGAAGCAAAGCGTTCCCAGAGCATGATTAATGTAGATTTTCAATTCGATAAGCTGACGGACATGATATCCCCGAAAAAGGTAATGGAGGATATCAGGCAGAACCGCAAGGAGCTTCAGTATACATATAAAACATATGCAGAACTGGAGGACGGGGACCCGCACAAACTGGACGTAGCGGATAAACTGAATGTTATGTTTGAGGAAGCCAGCGTAAATTATAATAATGTGTTGGCAATGCTTCCCCTTGCGATCGAGGATATTAAGACAAGGTTGTTGTTAGGGGAGGCAGAGGAAAAGAAAGAAAATGTGCCTTTGGCTCTGGGTGTTTTAAGTATGGATGATAAGGGGGAATTAAAAGTCCTGGAAGCACCTAAAGAGGAAACTTCGGAGCTGATGGTGGTGGACGACAATATAAATACTGGTCTGATCGCGGCGTTGGAAGAGGACTACGAGGCTTTAAACGAGGAAAGCAGCGAATACGTTAAGGCGCTGGTGACAAGGACCTACTGTCCGCTGGCATCTACGATGGTAAGCAGTATTGATGTAAAACAGGAAGTGAGCAATTATAACTCTTATCTGGAATTCTATAAAACGGCAAAGGATGATTTTATTAAAGCAGTAAAGCCGTTGATCGAAAAGATATTGGGCGTGTGGGCTTTTTTCGAGCAGTATCCGGCAAATATGAAAGGGATGAAGCCTTCGTTGTTCATTACCAATATATCTAATGATATGCTGGTAAAGAGCAGCAATCTTCCGAGGCTGATTACTTTCCTGAATACGGTCAATGGAAAGAATGATTTCGATAATACGATATGGTATGGAATCGTACCCTCGGTGTCCCTGGATCAGAATTCTAATGTGAAACTGACAAGGCAGCGCTTTCAGGGAAATGAGAACACGGAAAAAACAGGGGTGAACAGCGTAGAGGCGTTGGCCAGGCTGCTGGATGTTTTAAAAGATTATTCCGTCCAATGCTTTTTCAGCTATGAGACAGGGGATAAGACGACTTTTAACCATATGGCTACGGAGGGGACCGGGAAATATGAAGAACGCTGTAGTTCCTTGACGGGAAAGCCTTACAGCGAATTTGCAATTCCTTGCATTCCTAATTTTACGATTATTCCGAAGGAAAAGTCGGGAGTGATTTTAGATAAGCGGATGCTGGTGAACGGGGATGATGTGGCAGAATTGTCCAAGGAAAAAGAAGACATTATGAAGCTGTGGATAGACGGGGTGTATGTGGGAGCTGCCTATATTGCGGCAGGGCTTGTGGCGGCGTACCAATGCCCGGAATACCTGAAAGAGATGTTTAAGAAAAACGTGGATGAGGAATTGCCGGGCGTGCGGTTTGATATAGAGGCGGGGGATCATCCGTTGAGAGTACATACGGTAATGGCAAAAGAAATTACGGGATTTACGAATTCCATAAAGAATGAAATTAACAGGCGTAGTTTCGGGTTTGTTTTTTCTTCGGAAAATGCCATGCTTGGACTGGAAAATATAAGAAATATTATGGTATACAAGGCGAGGAACCTGATGAGCGACGGAAAAGTATATGAGCCGATTTATAAAACACAGGTGACGACTTATATTGAAAGAGTGCTGCGCCATGCGACGGGCGATTATAAGCAGGAGAATATTATACAGTTCTTTTCCAATAATCCGTCCAGCCAGAAAAGCAGATGGCAGGAGAAGAAGGGATGCGTCAATGCGGTGATTGGCGCAGGAGACAATATAGAGTACGAAATCGACGAGACGAATGGGTATTGCTCATTAAACATTACATTTAATGGAAATGTTAAGAACCTTGAAATTGAAATCAACCGTTTCAATTTGAATAACAGGGCAATATAGGGAACAAAGGAGGACGAAAAAATGGGATTTAGGTTGAATGTAGCAGGAGGAGCAGAGCAAATTGTTCTGGGGGAAAAAAGCATTAAGAACGTAGCTTTTGATTCGGAATCACCAGCGGATTCCAATGCAAGGGCGACAGACTTTGGGATTTCCATAAAGGTCTGGGGAAAAATGCTTTATAAACTTGGCGGGGAAGGCAGTGATGGTACGATAGGGCTGTCCAAGTGGTCGGTAGTTCCTTCGGAAAGGGCGGATTGTTACCGGGATGCATCCGTGGAAGTGGTTTCGGCAGGGCAGGTAGTGCGCAAGTATGAGATACCTAATGCTTTTATCATGGAATATTCGGAAGAGATGGATGATGAAACAGGGGTCGGCACATTTTATCTGCATATGAAACAGAAAAAGGATGAAAACGATAAGGTAAAAATTGAAGGCGGATATACAGGCGAATAGAAAGGAGCAGGACGATGGCATTTGTTGTAAAAGTAGAAGGTACGGAAGCATTTGAGATTTCCAAGGAATGTGTAAAAAGTGTAAAGATGACGACGGATATCCCGTTGGATTCCAATGCAAGGACGAAAGATGTGGGAGCAACTATGATAATCAAAGGAAAAATATTGACAGCAGTAGGCGGCGATCCCTTTGACAGTACAAGAAAAATGGCTCTTTGGTCGGTGGTTCCAGCAGAGAGAGCCGATAGCTACCGAAAAGTGACGGTAGAGTATGTGGCCGCTGGCATCATGGAGAGGAAATACTGTTTTCCCAATGCGTTTGTGGTGGATTATAAGGAAGATTATGGCGACGAGGAAGGGATTGGAACCTTTACTTTGGTGATAAAACAGAAGAAAGACAAAATCAGTACGGTGACAGTGGAAGGTGGCTATTCTGCATAATATTTCAGAAGGAAATGCGCCTTTGTGAAAAGGGGAGGGCGTATGCAGCTATAGCGGCTGGATACGCCCTTTTTGGAAAGGCGAAATGGGCATATGCGAGAAAAAGATATCGATCGAAAAAAGGCTTATGAAGAAAAAGCAAAAATTGGAGAAACACAAGAAGCGGCAATTAAAGATCGCATTTTTGCGGATGAGAATCTGGAAGAAGAACAAAAATATTTGGAAGATTATTTATATGCGAATGCGGAAGAAGAAATTATGAAAGAAAATCTTGTGAATGGTGCTTTGCTGAGATGCCAAAAAGCAACGGGGAAGGTATGGCAAATTGATGATTGCTACTTTCATGCAAAGGCAAATGGAATGTCATATTTGCGGGTGTTTGGAAATAGTGTAGCCAGGGGACAGGCGAAAGCAAATACGGCGGATTGCAGGATGGGAATCAATATTTTACCGTTTGGGAATTGCACGGCAGATTTATCCGCAGATGAAAAGGCTTGGTTGAAAAGGCAGCTAGGAGCCCGGCAAGAAGGAACTTGCAAATATTTAATGCGTTTATCTGATCGCTGGGATATGATGCCTCGAGAAGGCAGTGAATATTTTAGCAATAGTGGATTTCCAGAATTGAATATGCAGTCAGCATTATTTTGTTTGCGCGGGGCATGGATTTATCCGGTATCTTCAGGTCAAAGGGAATCATGTGTAAATGAGCTGATAGAGCTGACAGCGGACGAAATGGAGTTTGCTTATGAAAATGGGTTTACAAGGGAACAGATGGTGGTTTTTAAAGAAATAAGGCAATATTATGAGGATGTTCCTAAGTTGAAACAAGAGAATGTAATATTTGCATTTGAAGGGCTTGGAAGTTATTCAGGACCAACCAATAGTGATCATCCCAAAGGTCAATTTGGTGCAATTTTTGTTTACTGCAAAAGGGGAGAGTTAGTTGCAGTTACAGATAATTGTTCTACTTTGCCAGATCATATTGAAAAAGCAACAATTAAAGATGGGATTTATAGAGGGGTATATAAAATGCATAATAGTACATATCAAGCATTGCAACTCTGGACATCTGATGCTGATCAAACAATTGGTGCATGTTATCATGATATGGGTAAAAATAAAGAGGCGGCTTATCGGCAGGCAAGTGGAATTAACATGCATGCAGCGGGCAAGTTAGCTGAAAAGGCCCAGCACCCGTGGTCAGCGGGTTGTCTTACGATTTCTGTAGATGACTATTATCAATTTGGAATCTCAGCAGGATTTATTGAGGAAAGAAATGATGGAAATCTATATAATACTTATGGCAGTATAAAATCACTTACTAATAAAGTTGAAGAAGATGGAGTAAAGTGGGGATACATAGTAGTCAATAGAGAATATATGGAAGACAGTGAGAGGGAGAGATTTTTAGAAGATTATGAAGAAAAAGGGAAATAACAAAAAAATAATATTTATATATATATTAATACTTTATATAATAGTTTTTTTTTACAATACAAATTTTTGTGTTGCAAGAGGAGGAGAAATGAAAAGCAATCAGGAGGAAAATGTTGCAAATATAGAAAAAAATAATTGGCCGGAAAGCTTTAAAAATATGGATTATGCACTTTTTTTGGAAACAAATGTGGGATATGGAGTGACGTTGAATTACTATCGATATGGGATTTATGGATATTTTACAGATACAGCAGCAGAAGGGGAAAAACTATATTTCCGTTTATGCAAAAAACTATTGGGAACAAAACTTGCCATGGAGAAGCATGAGGAATGGGTAGATAACAGAAAAACGCATATACAAAACCTGTCGCCGGATCTGCACTGGGTGGTGGCAAGGGAATATCCTGAGAGCGCGCTTTCTTTATCCTGCTATGAAGATAAAGTAATGTTGGATGGAAAGCTAATGGCAGAAAGTAATGGGGAAGGGACTCTTGCAAGGGAGATATCATTTTATTTTGGAAAAGATGAGAATGGAGGTTATTTTTTGCTAGACAGCAATGTTCAGGATAGGAGGGCAGAAATCGCTGAAAAGCTCGGAGGATACAATTATCCTGCTTTTGTAAACAATACAACATGCATAGATGGAAAGGGGAAATTGTTGGCAGCGGCAGAGGCAGACAGCCGGGCAATACGGATTTATCGATTGGAAGATAATGCACTTTTGCATTATATAACAGTAGAAAAATGGAATGAGGACTGGCCTGTGGAAATTTCACAAATCGAAGGGGAAGAAGATGAGGGATGGATTGTTTTTTCTAATGGGGATATGACTTACAGAATGGCTTATCCAAATGGGAAAGTAGAAAAAATTGGGGAGTATATGTATGGAACCGTTTATTCGCCGGATGAAAAATACCGTGTCTATTGTACAGGAAATATTGAATTGTTGGAGTCATGTTATACAATTTCTGATGAGAAATATGATGAATACGACAGATTATGTAGCAGATGGAATGAAATCCCGACGGGCTGGTATGTAGAGGCGCTGGAAACAGGAGAAAAGGCATATATTCCAGTGGAAACTTGGATACAAGACGACAGACCGTTATATGGAGGGCGGTGTGTATGGCTGGAGAAAGAAAGACTTCTGGAGATGCTTGAATAGTAAAACGGGATTAAGATACAACAAGAGAAAGGAAAAGGAACAGATGCATGATGAACCGTAAACAAACAATAGATATAGCGATTATCGTATCCTGTGCCACAGGGATGCTGCTATCTTATTTATATTTGGATAATAGGGCAGAAAAAGCAGGGAGCCTATTCATCCTTGCCATTACCGGGGTTTGTTTCATGGTTCTGGCCATTAGGGATGGAAAAATGGAAAGGCAGTCTTATGGAGAGGGGGGAAAGAGGAAAGGAATCTCGGAAATCCTGCTGCTGGGAGAAGACGGAGGCATTACCGATGTATGGGATATTTATGGAAAAACATCGATTGTCTTTGGCAAAGAGGAAGGAGAGTTCCAAGCGGATATTAACCTGAAGCATACGGACTATGCAGGAACCGTTGATGGAGAACATGCCGTCATGAATTATAGTGGCGGGAATTGGTACATAGAGGACTTGGACAGCGAAAACGGCACCCGGATACAGCGGGGCGGGGAGGGTAAACAGTACAAGGTATCCTCCAGGGAACCTTGTCGAGTAGAAAAAAATGATGTGATTTACTTGGGGCTAGCGCCGATTAAAATACGATAGGAGAAATGAGTATGGGTAATTTAATCAGATGCCAGAACGGGCATATGTTTTCAGCGAGGAGATATGGGACAATATGCCCCTACTGCAATATCGAGACTGCAACCAGAGAAAAAAAAGAAACGGGGCAGACGGAGATTTCGGTGGAGGAGGCGCTTTTCCTGCAGGAGGAAAAACCAGTATGCGGTTGGCTGGTCTGTGTGGAAGGGCCAAGGAGAGGAAAAGATTATAAAGTAATGGAGGGAAAGAATTTTGTTGGCAGGGCGGACGACATGGATATCCAAATCCTGGGTGATAATAAAATTTCCAGAAGAAACCATTGTGTGATTGTTTATGACGAAAAGCAGGGAAAAACAGTTATGCTTCCAGGGGATAGCAATGGAATTGCCTATCTGAATGAAGAGGCGGTATATGTGCCAACGACACTGAAGCAATATGATGTAATTGAATTAGGGGGCAGCAAGTTTTTGTTTATCCCGTTTTGCGGCGACCATTTCAAGTGGACATAAATGGAGGGCGGCATGGGATTGGAAGAAGGAATGATTCTGGCAATCTATCTTTTAATATTACTGCTGGCGGTAGTGCGTTTTTTCCCGGCAGACAGGGGAAAAGTGATACGGAGATTTCGAACGGGAAAAGCTATGACAATAGGAACCCGCCAAGTGCAGGAAGATAATTATGGAATGTGCCAGACACAGGATGGTTTTATGGCCGTACTGGCAGATGGAATGGGGAAAAATTATGGCGGAAAGATATCCTCCCAGCAGGTAGTGGATACGATGAAAGAAATGTTCATTAATTACCGATCGGTGGAAAATCCGGCTTATTTTTTTCGGAATGCTTTTCATAAGGCAAACGCGGAAATCCTGGAAAAACTGGATGACGGCAGGGGCGGCGCAAGTGCGGGCGTGGTGGTTATAAAGGATAATTACTTGCATTATGCGGTGGTGGGAAATATAAAGATTGCAGTTTTCCGCAAGGGGGATTTGGTTCCCGTATCTGCCGGGCATACCATTGATATGCTGGTGGAGAATAAATTCGTGGAGGGAACCATAACCAAGGAGGAAGCCCTGAAACGGCTGGAGGATAAAAGGGTTTACAATTACCTTGGGCAGGATCGGTTTGAAGAAGTGGAACTGTTTGATGCGCCTATTTTTTTAAAAGAAAAAGATATTGTCGTGCTGATGAGCGACGGGCTTTATAATGGCGTGGAGTGGAAAATAATAGAAGAAATTTTGACGGAGAAGAAAAAATGCCAGCAAAAGGCATATGAGATTATTGAAGCGGTCAATGCTGGGAAACAGAAGGAAAAGGACAATGCCAGCATCGCGTTGGTGGAAGTATCTATTGGCTGACCAGTTCGTGTACGTATGATGAATGGCATGGAGGATATTCATGAGAAAATACAACAGCAGTTTTAAAACCGCTTTTATTTCTGAAGCAGGAAATAAGCTGAAAAATAATGATTATTTTGGTTTTGTGGAGCTGGACAAGTACGCCTGCTATGTGATTGCGGATGGAATTACCGAAATGAGAGACTCGGAAAGCGCGGTAAAGGCTATTGAAGCGGTGATTCATGCCTTCCAGAATGCGCCGGGCATCCGCAAAAGAAGGATAAAAAATTATTTGCGCGCGGCCAATAAGGAATTATTGGAGGGAAAAAGCTATGAAAAGCTGAAGGCATCAATTACAGTGTTGGTGACGGATTATGAAAAAATTCGGTACGGCTATGCCGGGAATACCCGCCTTGGCATGTACCGCGACGGAAAGCCGTTTCTTGTGACAAAGGATATGTCTTTGAGCCGGGATATGGTAAAAGACCATGAGCTGAAAGAGGATAAACTTTCCCAGCATGAAGAGCGGAATAACTTGTTTTCCTATTTGGGCAAAAATAAGTTCCGGCCTTCGATATCGAAGAAAATCAGGCTGCGGGACGGGGATATTATCACTTTATATACAAGGGGGATTTGGGAAAACATAGATGAGGGCGAGCTGGAGGATGTATTTGCGGAAGCGGGCGATGATCCGATGGAGGAATGCGACAAGGTCGAAGACTTGCTGCTTTCCAGGCAGCCGGAGGATTTAAATAATTACACGTTTGCAGCAGTATATGTGAATAAGATTTTTACAGATCCTGAACGGAAAAAGAGAAGAAAGAAGATAATTGTGATTGCTGTGGTTTTGCTGGCGGCAGCAATAATAATAGGCATTGTCATTTTTCTCTGGCGCAGGGACAGAGCGCAGAAACGGGAAAGCATGGAGAAAAGCTTTTCTAATGCAGGGATGTATATGGAAGACGATAACTTTATCCGTGCCAAGGAGGAATGCGGGAAAGCGCTGGAATTGGCAGAAAAACTGCATGACCGGGAAGCGGAAGATAAATATAATGCCTACTTGATAGGTTTGGAGGCTATTATCGGGGCAGACGACTGTTATGGGGAGGGAAAATATGGAGAGGCAAAGGATGCGTATTTGAAGGCAAAAGTACGGATTCGGTATGCGGATAATCAAGGGATGGATTATATAGAAAAGCGGCTTTTGCAGATCGGGAATTATGAACAGGTTTTTGACAGCATTGAAATGGGGGACCGTCTGCTGGACTGCGACAACTATGAGCTGGCAGAGAAAAAGTACCTGGAAGCGAAAAGCAAGGCGGCTTCTATTTATTTTGATGAAGGAAAGCAACAGGCTTTGGATGCGCTGGACAAGCTGTACGGCGAGTGGAGCGCGGCAAAGGAGGAGCAGGAAGAGAAAGATGCCAAACAGGCGGCGGATGAAGTGGCGGCGGCAGAGCTTGTAAAACAAGGGGATGAAACTTATGCACAGAATGATTACGACGGTGCAATGGTTTATTATCTGATCGCGCTGGAAAAATATACAAAGCTGGAAAACACTTCGCAGATCGCGTTCCTGAATAAAAAAATCATTGCGTTGAATGAGAAACAGGAGGAGATGGAAGCGCGGATGGAGGAAGCAAAGACGTTGGAAGAACAAGCGCGCATATTTGAAGAGGAAAAGGATTATGAGCAGGCAAAGCTCCAATACCAGTATGCTAAGGCGGTATATACGGAGCTGGGCAAGGAAAACAAAGCGAATGAGATGCAGGGAACGATTGATATTGTAGATACCAAAATAGCAAAGGATGAGAAAGAACAGGCCGGGCAGAATGCAGCGGGACAGAATGGAGATTCGGGCGGTGGAGAGACGGTGAGCGGCAATGAATAGGGTATGGCATATGGATGGACAAGGTTTCGGCCGGCAGAAAGGGGAGGAAATAGGATGATGGAAGGGCTTGCAGCGGAACAAATAAAGGTAAAAAGCGGACTGCCGATTCTGGCAATCATAAAATGTGGCATTGATGCGGCGTATGGGGAACACGTAAAGGCGGAGATCATAGCTGTGGCAGAGGCGGAAGAGGTAAAAGAATCTTTTGCAAAAATATGGGAAGAAGGTATCAAAATATACGACAGCCATCGTCTTGCAAATGATTTTGCAGAAGAACGGATGATTTTTAAGGGAATGATTTCCAAGGTGGAAATCACCTTGGAGGGGAGATATGCTTCCCTGTCATTATCCGCAGTTTCCAATACATGGAAAATGGATATAGAAAAAAAGTCAAGGTCTTTTCAGGATATTACATGGACATATCGTGGAATAGCGAAAAAGATAGCGGAAGAGTATGGGGCGGACCTTGTCTGGAATATTCCTGACAAACAAATAGAACGGCCATTTATTCAATATCAGGAAACCGATTATCAGTTTATAAAGCGAATAGCCAGTCATTTAAAGAGCGGCATCATTGCGGAAGGCGCGGCATTGCGGCCATGTATATCGGTAGGTCTGCAGGAGCAGGAAGGATACAGGGAAATCGATTTGAGGCATTATGTTTATTCTACTTTTCCGTATCATGGAAAAATAGAGAATGTTGGGCAGAGAAAAATGCAAATAGGTTATTGCATAAGGAATATGGACAGTATGAGGATAGGAGAAAAGATCCGTATACAAGGCTGTACATTTTATGTCATGGAATGGAAAAAGGTGTTTGAAAAAGGAGCCTGGATTTATGAATGCAGCGTGTTTCCCAAGGATTGCTTTGAAAAGGAAGCGATACCGGCAAAAACATTAAGGGGAGCGACATTGAATGGGACAGTGCTGGAAACGCGGGGAGAATATATGAAAATGCATCTTGATATAGATGCGGATCAGCCGGTTTCCAAGGCATATGAATTCCTTTGGAAACCAATCACGGGGAATATGGTGTATTGCATGCCGGAGAAGGGAACAAGGGCGGCGTTATATTTTGGGGGAGCGGAAGAAAAGGCAGGCTCTGTTATCTATAGTATAAGAGAGAATGGCGGGCAAAACAAAGAATTATCCAATGTCGAAGATCGCTATTTTACTACGGATAAAGGAAAACGATTGTATTTAAAACCGAAAGAAATGGGATTGCTGAATATGGAAGAAGCTAATGCAGAGATAGCGATCAGGGATAGTGTCGGCTTACATATGAAGACAAAGAATAAAATATCGATTCAGGCAGAGGGACAAGTGCAGATGAAAGGGAAAAAGGTGGTTTTAATGACTCCCAGGGAGGCAACGGTTGTGAGAAAGGATTTGCTATCGCCCACAGTGATTAATTTGTGCAATGCTTTTGACGCTATCGGAAGAAAAGCAAACTTTGCGCCGATGCCTCAGATTGAGGAAAAGAAGAAAAAGAAAGTCCCCGTGCAGAAAACGGAGGAATATGTTTTAGATGATATTCTTGGCGATATTTTATCTAATATTCCATCGGACGGAGGGGAAGATGCCGCTATGGAATGTATATCAGGCAGTATGCCGATCATCAGCGGAGTAAGGTGACTAAAAGGAAAGGGAAAGGATGTCGGTTAAAAATGAGCGAAAAAGTAAAAATCGGAGGAATTGGTAAAAATCCGGCGATTGATAAAATAAATAGTTTAAATGTTATGGATGTAAAAAACTATGCAGCGAAAAAAATGGAAGAACTTCTCCTCGTAAAAAATAGTCCGGGAGAAGAAAACAGCATATTTACCGCAAAGCTGCCGCTGGATTTCAGCCAGGCGGATTGGAAAGGGAAAACGGATGGAGAGTTATAAAAGAGATCAGGATGGAAAGAGCGTGGAAGAGGGGGAATGGAAGGAGATGGTATGCCTGGATGGGAAATTGATCCTGAGAATCCCCAGGGGATGGGAGAAGATAGCGACATCCAATGAGTGGATAGAGAGAAAATTCCCGTACCAAAGAAAGCCGCAGGAAATATTGGGTGAAATAAGCGAGGAAAGGATGCTGACCGTGAACTTTTTGGGAAAACAGTTGAAGGAGGCACAGGTTTATCCGGCGATCCGGCAGATGCAGATATTGGTCAACCGCCTTTATCCGGAAAGCATAGAAGACCAGGCAAGGAAAACAAAGACGGCGACAGGAATGGCGGGCTGGTTTTCTTTTATTACGGGGGGATTAAAGAAGGATAATGGGCATTGTATGTTTGTTGTATCCGTGCAAGGCAACATGGCATTAGGGAGCTATCATTTTCCGGCAGAGGAAGATTTAGGAGAAGATAAACGTATTTTCAAAAAAATAATAAAGAGTTTGCAGACAGAGAAAAGAGATGATGATGGAACAAGGAGAATATAAGGACAGTATTATATTGGCGCTTAGGCAGAAATATGAAGAGGAGCGGGATAAGCATAGGGCAATAGAGCAGGAAAGAGGTGCTGGGGAAGATATTGCAACTGTCCGCCGGGTGTCGCTGCTGGAGGGGAAATGTTCTATCCTGCTGCCCGAAAGCATGACAGATATGGGAGAAATGGAGCGAATGGTAAAATATAGGAACCGTAACAAGCCGTTGCTGATTAAGACGGATGAGATGGGTGATGCGACAATAATCTTCCATATGCTCCCAAAAGAAGAAAAAGGCAGAATGGATATAGGGAAAGAGCTGGAAGAAATCAGGGGGAAAATGCGGCGTATTTGGAAACAAAATGTATTTTATGACACAGGAAAGGTGCTGGCGGGGGAATTGCAGGTGGCATGGATGGATTTTCGGACATTTTGCCTGGATGGAAGCCTTTATTGTCTGCTTTTTTTATTTGAAGCAGGGGAATTGACCGTGCTTGGGAATTTCCATTGCAGCTTTCCTAAGTATGATATGTGGAAACCGGTAATATTGAAGTTATTAACAACAATAGAAACAGATGCGGAAACGAGGAGAAAGCCATGAGGGAATATCAAATAAAAATAGATCCCTTCCCATTTATTGCATTGCAGGAACTGCGGATCGAACAGGAAATAAATAAACATGGAAAAGCATGGATTGCCATGCGTATAAAAGATGAGTGGAAAAATACGTATATGAATACCCTGTTGGAAGAAACGTGGGTGAGAATTATAGGAAAGGGAGAGGACGAGGATGGTTATAACGATTTATATGCGGTAATATTCTGTGGCCTTGTAACGGATTTTTCTTTTTGTCTGGATGGTTATGAAACGCTTCTAAGGCTAGAAGTAACGAGTGGAAGTATAAAAATGGATCGAATGCCCCATTTCAGGGTATTCCAGAATGCAGATTCTTTGTGCGGAGGAATCTGCAGACAGTTGGCAGAGGGCTATTCGGAAGGAAGGGCTGCTTATATGGAAGGGGGGCAGACAAAGACAGACGGGGTGATGATTCAATATGAGGAAACCGATTGGGAGTTTCTAAAACGTATGGCCAATAAGACAGGAGGATATCTTGTTTCGGATGCGGCAGGAAAAGGAGTGGGATATACGGTCGGCCTGCCCGCAGGAATACCAAGAGAAATATCGGAGGAAAAGATAAAAATAAAGTTTGACAGGGAAGAATATATGCGGAAAGTTTGTAATGGGATGCGGTCATTGCGGGCGGCGGATATGCAGGAATTCATTATTTCCATGAGGGAAATATGGAGAATGGGCGATTCGGTGCGGTATCAGGGAAAGGATTATTTTGTATGGAAGATAGATACAGAATATAAAAGGGCGGAATGCATCCATACCTATTATCTTAGGACAAAGGAGGCGCTTCGGACAGTTCCTTCCACGCATCAAGACGCAGCGGGCTGCTCTTTTCATGCGGTAGTGACGGATGTGAGGCAGGATAAAGTGCAGATTGCCATCGATCAGGATGAATGGAGAGGCAGGGATGGGAAGAAGTGGTTTTTATTTTCTACTATATATTCGTCGGAGGATGGGACGGGATGGTATTGTATGCCGGAAGTCGGGGACAGTGTGAGACTGTATGTACCGGGGAAGGAGGAGGAAAGTTTTGTCATAAGCGCTGTGCATAAGGAAACGGACAGCGCCAGACAAAACCCGGATTATAAATCGTGGAAGACCAAATACGGAAAAGAGATATTATTTACCCCGGGCGCCATACTGATAACCAATAATCAGGGGATGATGGTGGAAATGGATGATAAGGATGGAATTACGATAGCCAGCGACAGGGATATTGTGATAGAGGCGGAAGATAATCTTACGATAGCCAGCGCAAATGCATCGTTGCTGATTGCAGCAGAGGATACGCTGCAGATAAAACAGGGAGGGACTCCTATGACTTTGGATAAAGATATTATATTCACTGGCGGGGAGTTTCGAATACAGTAGGGCAAAAAGAGGTGAAATATGGGCGATATCAGCGATGGATTGAAATATAAAGAAGGAAATTATTCGGTAGAAAATCCTTTTACCGCGGTAAAGGAATGGTGGGAGGATGTCCAGCAGGCAGAGGAATTAGCCGGTACGGAAGAATACCTGAAAGAATATATGCAGCAGAGGAAGAAGAAGGCGGAGAAAAAGCACTACCTGGTGGAAGGGGCGGTACTGCGGTGTACCCGCTGCACATTAGAACCCCAGACGCCGTTTGATAAGGAGTTCCAGGCGCCGGCGGGCAGCGACAGGGTGGTGTTGAAGACCAGGAAGAACCAACGGGCCAGGAATGAGATGGGGCAGCGCTTTGCGACGCTGGAGGACAGCGAAAAGTTTCAAAACATCGAGCCGTTCGGGAACTGCAAGAATCCCCCCGACCGTGAGAAGGAAAAAGCGGCAGTCAGGCTGGCAGAGGAATCGGAAGAGCTGCGCGCATTAGGGACCTGCCGCTATATGATGGAGCTGAACGGGGAATGGGAAAACCTGATCCAGGATACGGGCTACGAGGGGGAGCCGGGGGTTGACCTGGAGAAAATCAAGACGATTACGATGGAAGCGATTTTATTCTGCAAGCACGGAGGGTTTATTTACCCGATTGACTCCGGGTATGTGGAAGCGCCGGATGCCATGGAGATGTGGATAAATGATGTAGATACCGTAGCACAGTGGTATGTGAAGAATGTGCCTACATACTGCCATATGACATGGGATGAAATCCAGGCTAATGGGGGGCCGAGTACGGCACGGGGGAGAAAGTGGTACCGCTGTGACCTGGAGGGCGAGCTGAATGGGCTGAATGTATCGGACGACTGCTCCGGCCTCGTCTGGGCATGCCTGGTGCAGGCGGGGTATTTTGAGGATACGACGACTGTCTTTAATTCCGGAGCGTATTTGCCGGGCAAGGACGGAGGGAAGGAAATGGAAGAAGCAGGTTTTATCTGGCATCCGATGGCAGAACTGGGGGTGGATAATCTGGAGAAGGGGGATATCTTAGTGAGGAACGGGCATGTGGAGGTTTTTGAGGAATTTGAAGGGGATATAGAATGTGCATGGACGTGGGGGGATGTTTATAGAGAAGAGCCAACGAAAAAGGATAGTACAAAGGCTGCCGTGGCCAGATTATACCAGGGAGTATGGAGGCTGGAAAATGATTAGGGAATATATTAAAAGGACAGTAATTTTATGCACAGTGATATGCTGTGTAATGATGGTTTATGGGGGGAGGTCTTATGCGATGGAATTGAATGAGGAAGAAAGAAAAGAAGAGGAAGAAAGTCGCCAAAGAGCGGCAGAGTATGAAATGAATATGATTCTGGATATGCTGGATGTCAAAGAATGGAATTGGCCTTCTTGGTCAAAAGATGCAATAGATTTTCCCGAATATTTTCCAAAAGATGCTCCATTGGGAAGCTATTCGCCGGAAGCATTGGCAGAATATGTCGATGATGGTGAAAAAATGGAAGTGGAAATTGATTATTATTATGGCGGATTTCAACCCCAAATGGGCAAGGAAACTGTACAAATATATAAAATTTATAAAGATGATAGACAGCATAATATAGGATATGTGGTATGGGCTTTTGGGGGAAATACAGTTGAGGATTATCAGTCTGTGAGAAGGGATGAAACAGGCTGGAAAGAAGGGGACGGCGTGGAAAAAGGGGAGCCGCTGTCCTGTGAAAAAAAGCCGGCGATGCTGGCGATGATACTCCAAAGGATGGCATATAAAGAAAAGCTTGAATTAACCCCTGACAATATTGACGAGGTAATGGAAACCTTTTTGATGATTAAAAATGAGAAGGATTTCTTGCGCCTTGGAAGGCTGCCTTTAACAGGGAAGTTTCTGAACGAGTGTATAGATAGCTTTCCCTATTTGGAAAATATAAGGGATATGAGGCAGTTTAGGGTTCGTTTCTGGGGGATTGGGGAGAACGGGAAAATCATTTGCCAGTGTATCTTGGCACCCAGCACAGAAGGTTTAATTGGCCATGCAGATGAGCAGTACAGATATCTGGTGGAAATGAAGCTGGAAGACGGACAGATTGATGATATGGAGATTATACTGGAGAAAGCGTATGAAGAGGAAAAATAAGAGGTTTCTCTGCATGGATGGTGGAGTATGGAGGCTGGAAAATGATTAGGGAATATATCAAAAGGACAGTAATTTTATGTACAGTGATATGCTGCATAATGATAGTCTATGGAGGGAGGTCTTATGCGATGGAACTGAATGAAAAGGAAAAAGAGGAAGAGAAAGAAAGCCGCCAAAGAGCGGCAGAGTATGAAGTGAATATGATTCTGGAGATGCTGGATATAAAAAGATGGTGTCGGCCTTCCTGGACGTTGGACGAAATTGATCTTCCAAAAGATGCTCCATTGGGAAGCTATTCGCCGGAAGCATTGGCAGAATATGTCAATGACGGTGAAAAACTGGAAGTAGAAATTGATTATTATTATGGTGGGTTCCAACCGAAAAGACGTAAGGAAACGGTACAAATATATAAAATTTATAAAGATGATAGACAACACAGTATAGGACATGTGGTATGGGCTTTTGGGGGAAACACAGTTGAGATTCATCAGTCTGTGAGAAGGGATGAAACAGGCTGGAAAGAAGGGGACGGTGTGGAAAAAGGGGAGCCGCTGTCCTGTGAAAAAAAGCCGGCGATGTTGGCAGCGATACTCCAAAGGATGGCATATAAAGAAAAGCTTGAATTAACCCCTGACAATATTGACGAGGTAATGGAAACCTTTTTGATGATTAAAAATGAGAAGGATTTCTTGCGCCTTGGAAGGCTGCCTTTAACAGGGAAGTTTCTGAACGAGTGTATAGATAGCTTTCCCTATTTGGAAAATATAAGGGATATGAGGCAGTTTAGGGTTCGTTTCTGGGGGATTGGGGAGAACGGGAAAATCATTTGCCAGTGTATCTTGGCACCCAGCACAGAAGGTTTAATTGGCCATGCAGATGAGCAGTACAGATATCTGGTGGAAATGAAGCTGGAAGACGGACAGATTGATGATATGGAGATTATACTGGAGAAAGCGTATGAAGAGGCAGAATAATCGTATAGCCCAGATTATCCAGGAAATGCAGCCAATTATGGAAGAACGTTTTCGGAAGTCTTGTAAGTTTTTTCAGGAGGCCGTGGATAACAGGGCGAACCAAATATGGGATGACGTAAAAAAGGCAGTAAACAGAGTGTTACAAGAGGCGGCGGTTCTTCAAAAAGAAGAAGGAAAAGGAGAGCTGCGGTATTTGTGTTTTAGCTTTATGGAATATTGCAGCTTGTTGGGCAGAGTAGAGATCAGGGTTGATGCTTTTGACAGCGGGTTTTATTTGGATGAAAAGGAAGCGGCAGCAGAGTTTATATTGGATTTTTGGCAGGAGCAATATCTGGAAGATTTGCATTATCTTGAGAGAGAGATGGAAAAAACGGTTATCAGGGTACAAAATTATGAGCGGATGGAAGCGGGAAGGGTTTATATGGAATATTACAACTTTGCCGTATTTCAGATGCTGCAAAGTATGACAGGGCTGGTAATGGAAATGGTGATGGAAAGCGATGCGGATATTGCTGACCGGTTTATAGTAACTGTAGGAAAATATATGGATAAAGCGTTGATTTTATGTGAGAAAAGGAATAAGGATGAAATACTTTTTAATGGAAACGGATGAAAAAAACAGGATTCCATATCATATCAATAAAAACCATGTGCTGGATATACGATGGCTGACGAGGGAAAAGATAGACAGGCTGCCGGTGTGGAATGTGCTGGAAATGGATTTTCCAAGGGAGGGCTTTTTCCCGGATTTGATATGCAGTCCATGTATTATGATGTCTGAAATTTTTATGAAGACGGTTTTTATGTATGAACGGAATATTGTGTATAGGGCCGTAAAGTTATGGGACAAGAACAGCGGGATAAATGCCAGCTATTTTCTGCCGGTTTTGGAAGAGGCAGATTGCATATCCAAAGAGACGAAGTTTTGTTCTGTAGGAAAGCGAATTCAAAAACTGGTATTGAGCAGAGATAAAATTGGAAACAGGGTGGTTTTTCGGGCAGAAGGGATGGATGAAAACTGTATCGTGGGAAGAATGGATTTTGTGGAAAGCGTATTACGGAGAGGGATAAGGGGAATTGTGTTGAAAGAGGTGGAAATAGGTATATAAAATATGGAAGAGAAATACTTTGATTATGAGAATTACATACAAAAACGGTTAAAGGAAATAGATGATTTGGATGAACGGCGGTATGCGAAGGAACTGCTTTTGGATAGTTTGAAAAAAGTTTTCACATGGACGGAAAGCAGATATGGCGATTTGGAGAGGCGCATACAAGAGGAACTGGATGTGCCGTGGAAACATTTCCATATCTGCACGACAATCGTTGAGCGGGGAAATTATGACCCGATCAACAGCTATTGGCATCCGGTCTGCGAAGAGGATATTCGGCAGGAAAGTAATGGACTGCTGCAGACGGTTTATCTTGCGGCAGAGGAAGAATTATGCCGGGAGTTTTTGGAAAAAGGAGTAGAGAACGGCTGTGTAGAGGGGATAACAGAAAAAACAGGAAACAAGATTCGGCTTCGGATAAAAAGGGCGGCGCGCTACGAGGCGCAAATGAAAAAATTGCACGTTCTTTTTTCAGCCAACAGTATTCCCTGGCAGACAGTACATATGGGACATCTGGAACGGTTTTTTGATTTGGTGCCGGAAGAGGGGGAGAAAATTTCGGAAGGCGAAAGCGTCCGTATTTTGTGGGGGAAGTGGGGAAGTTATGTGCGGGAAGGCTTTATTCCTCTCTGGAATATACAGCGTATGGATGTGCATCCGCAGGAATTCCGTCATCCATGTGTGGATGAGGTAATTTATGAGCATATCTGTTATCTGGGGAAGGAAATAACGGACGGGGATGGATATCTTGCGCAAGCGGAGGGGAATGTCCTTTCGGTACGATGTGAGAAAAATAAAGTTATCATAAAAACAGACAGAGATAGTCTGGGCAGCGCCTTTTTATATAGGTTCCACCAGAGGGATGACGGGAGTTCTTATGGATATAAGTTTCCGATTCTGTCTAATGAAAAGAAAGAAAATTGGGCAGCCAGATATTTGCAGAGGGCAGGCAATTTCATCCAGACGCCTTTGGAACTGCGCCGAAAGGTGGAAGAACTATCCGGCAATTATATCATCCGGCTTTCCAGTTATGAAATCAGACAGATGGCAGGAGCGGACCGGGGAGATTTGGGTGAGGGGGAGATGCTGGAAGGGGATATGGATGGATATTATGGGACGAAAGTATTTCCGCAGGACAAAAGAAGTATTTTACTGTTTCGGTTTTTAAGAGAAAGTGGGGGGAAGAAAGAGGAATATCTGTATCAATCTCAGATCCGATATATTTTGTCACAATTACAGATGGAATTCCTGGAATACCGCTGCGTGGGGATAGTTGAATGGGTGAAAGAGGGGGATATGGTATGAATTATGCCTGGGAAGCCGTTCTGATGGCGGAAAAGGAGGGAGGAAAGCGGGATAAACTGCGTTTTGTGGAGGCATCCGTGGCAAGCCCCTATATAGAAGTATCGGTTGTCGATTTGAATGCGGAATCCCCGGAGGAGGACGAAGTGGAAATTAATCCGTTTTACCGCCTGGGGGATGTGTTTGGGAGACTGTTTGACCGGGATGTGGAAGACCTGAAAAAGACCAGGGAAATTCTTTTTGATGTTTGTATGCACTATATGGTACAGTTGGATTTGCGGGAGGGGCTGTCAAAAGAGGATTATTACTACAGTTTGGCTGAAGAGGATATGAAGAACGGCAGATATGGGGAGATTGCCAGGATGCGGCTTGGACTGTTTTTCACAAAGGAGCGGAAGGAGATATGGAGAGCTTATCTGGGTCTGTTAAAGACGGGGGATTATCTGGGGGAGTTTCGAAGGATTATGGTCAGGCTGTATCCTCGCGTTTTTATTTATGAAAATAATGAAAAGCAATATGAACTGCTGGTATATCTTGGAAAGGAAGAGACGGAAAAAGAGCGGGAACGGGCGGAGTTTTTAAAGGAAATGTTTCTTCCGGTGCAGGAAAAGGTTTATTTTTTTTACGAGAATCACTTTGGGATTATCGGGGTGGATGAGACGATGGTGATTGGGGAGATGGTGGTGTTTTAAGAGGATCGCTGGGAGAGGGACAAGGCTATAAAAAGCTGGGATAGGAAAAAAAGGGGACAAATGATGGGCGGATACATATTAAACAGAGAAGGAATCAGGCAGGAAGGAAAACAAAGGTTATATAGGGAAGAAGAGCTGGAGCTGATGACAACACATCAGCTTAGGGAGATATGCCGACAAGAAAAAATTGTGCAGGGCATCCTGAACCCGTTGGATAAAGAGGAGCTGATTCATGTCATTATGCGTTATCGGGGAACAAGGGAGCGGCGGCTGATTATGGTGGAGAAGGAAACAGGCAGCCGGGCGGTGGAGGAACTTCTTGCGCGGGGCGGGATATCCGTACAGCAAGATAAGGCGCTGCATATTCCATCCAAGTTGGTTTTGTATGAAAATCGTTCGGTGGATGAGGCGGACGGCATCAGGATTCCTTACCGCAGGGAACTGGAAAATACCAATGCCCTTCTGGTAAGCGGGGGAACAAAGCTTTGCGGGATCTTTTATCTGCATAAGAGGGCAGAGGAAGAAAATCATCTTTATGTGATGAAAAGTGCAAAAATGCCTTGCAGGGAGGCGGATTGCAAGGATTATGATTTGTATTGCTTTTCCCAGCAGGATTCCGACAGGATATTTTCACTCTACCAGGGAGGCCGACCGGAAATGGAAGGGGAACTGGAAGCAAGACGTATTCCCCTTATGGATGTGGAAATAAGGAAGCCGATTTCTTTAAAAATGCCACTGGTGGTGGATTTCGGCTCTACGAATACGACGGCGGGAGTCTACCTGGACACCCAGTATTTTGAAAGCGCCAAGGGGGCCGTATTTTCAGAGAGGTTTGGGAGAAATGCCATTCAGTACACGGTTTTCGAGGATGGAAAGAAGCTGATGCCTTCGGTAGTCGGGGTGACGGCAGTCAGCCATGGGGTTCCCCGTTTCGTATTTGGCCAGGAGGCTGTCGATTTATCCAATGCATGCTATGTGGATGAAGGCTTTAGTATTTTTTATGATATGAAGAGATGGATCAGCGATTATAATAGGGCAGAGGAAATAACGGACAGAGAGGGCAGACGGTCATTTTTAGCTAGAAAGGATATTATAAAAGCTTATTTTGAGCATATTATAGCGGTTACGGAGAATCGGTTTAAATGTGAGGTAAAACAGATCCATGTATCTTGCCCGGTAAAGCAGAAGTTTCTGTTCCAAAAGCTGTTTTGCGAAATACTGCCGGAATATGTGCGGCAGGATGAGGAAATGCTGGATGAGGGCGTGGCTGTCTTGTATAATACGATTTCGAACATGTTGGAAACGAAAAAGCTGGAAGAGGGCAGGATATATCAGGCATTGATAGTTGACTGCGGTGGGGGAACTACGGATTTATGCGCCTGCCATTTCGGCATCAGGGATGACAGGGTAGCATATAATATCCGAATTGATACGGCATACGAAAATGGGGATACGGATTTCGGAGGGAATAATTTGACTTACCGTATTATGCAGTATATAAAAGTTCTGCTGGTACAAGAAATTGGATTCCATCCGGCAAAGAAGGCAGGAGATATCCTGCGGGAATTGGATATAGATATTTTCCGGCATGTAGATACGCATGGAACGGACAAACTGTATGAGGGGATGGAGGAAGCTTACCAAATAGCGGAACAGTGGATCCCGACTAAGTTTAAGGAATATGAATGCAGGAGCCGGGAGGAATATTTTAAAGTGAAGAACAACTTTTATCATTTGTTCTTTTTGGCAGAGCAGGTGAAGAAGAGTTTTTATGAACAGGCAGGTGTTTTGCGGGTAGGAATTTCCTCGGGGGCAGAAAAAAATGAGGATATTGTATGGGTACGGGCAGATAAATGGAAACTGTCGGTACAAGAAGAAGGAGAGCTGCATTTGCTAAAGGAATTTCCCTGTCTGATACTCAATCTATATGAAATGAGACTGGTCATGAAGGGGGATATTTATAACGTGATCCGTAAATTTATGGAGCCATTGTATAGGGAAGACAAAATAAGGGATTTTTCATTTTTAAAGCTGACTGGCCAATCATGTAAAATAGATATTTTTAAAGAAGCACTAAAAGAGTTTATTCCAGGAAGGATGATTCAATTCAGACGCAGCAAAAAGGATAGAAGAGATGATATGGATTTAAAGATGAGCTGCGTGGACGGGGCATTGAAGTTTATGAGGGATAAAAGGCTTGGTTATGCACAGATAGAACTTCATTCGGACAAGCCAGTGCTTCCATATACGGTGAGCGCTTATACACATAGCGGAGCGGAAGTAGAACTTGTGAACGGTTTTCTTCGTGAGGAGGAAACGCGGCATGTTTCCCGGAACTTGGAGGATGTAACGCTGTATCTTCATTTGAAAGACACGGAGGGACGGGTAAGATACCATTTCTGTTTTGACTGTGAGCCGGGGCTTTTTGAAGAAGTGACATATGAGGAAATCAGCCGGAAGTACGGAAAAAATATTTTACAAAAAGAAACGGACAGTATTATGAATCAGGAAATTCGGTTTTTTGCATGGAAGAAATGCATGGACTGGGGTTATGTAATCGTTCCGGTATGCAGGAGGGCAGAAAAGCTTTATATGGGGGAAGAAAAGTTTTATCCGTTTGAGCATGAGGGCTGGGTGAAAAATTTCTTTGATGGAACATGGTAGAGGAGGGAGAAAATAGATGGAACATATTTATCCGGCATTTGAGCAAGGAAGGATTATGAAAAGAGAGCTGCTGCTGGCGCTGCGGGATTATTCCTATGAGGCATTGCAGCTTCAATATGGGGGATTTCCGGACGGTATTATTTCGGGGTGCAGGGTACGGATAGATGGAAAAAGGCTTCGCATTTTGCCGGGGATGATAAAATGCGGAGGATTTCTTTTTCTTATTATAGAAGAAAATGATATAGAGTATGCGCCTTCTGATAGATATGCGAGCTTAAAGTTCCGCCTGCTGCGGACAGAAAGACTGGCTGATTATACAAAGTATCAGTCGGAGTTTGTATTGGACAGCCATTTGGAACGAAAGCAGGGCGAGATTGAGGTATGCCGATTTAAGTTAAAGGAGGGAGCGCTGCTTCGGACAGATTATAAAGATTTTTATGATATACAGACGGAATATGATACTGTTAATCTGGCGGATGCTACATGGTCTTCTTCGGGTGGAAATACTTTGTCGAAGGAGGTTACGGATCTTTTTGCCCAAAAGGTCCTGGAATGCGGGCATGCGGGAAAAGATGATGTCCAGTTTGCTTATTTTCTTCTGCAAAGCAAGGAAGCAGTCAATTATGATATACTGATGGATTATATTTGCAGAAGAGCTGGAACCAGGAGATTGGAGGAAATTATGGGTACTGCTGAGGCGTTCGGTAAGCTGGCGGATATACTGGATGTGATACGGCAGGGGGGAGAGTTGCGGAAGGAAAAGGATGCCAGACGGGGGGATGGGATGATTGTCTGGGAGTAATAATAGGCAGAACGGAATCCTTCAGGAGTTAAAAAAGTAGGAGCAGGGTCAACTCCTGAGTTCCTCCATTTCCTCCAGATATTTTTCTGCTTCTTCCCCCATTCCGTTATAGTAGCATACGTGGGCCAGGTGGTGGAGTTCTTTTATTAAAGCGGGGGTATATTTTTCTGCATTTAAAACTGCTAATTTTCTTGCTGCGGAAATGCCTTTTTTCAGGCACAGCATTTGCCGTTTTCCATTTTCATTGGAAGATTGTGAAATGGACATATTATGGTATGTCATATAAACATTATAATAGTATTTCTCAGCCGCCGCGCTAAGGTATGCTTCATTATATTTTAATGCTTTTCTATAGGAGCGGATGGCTTCATCATATTGTTCAAGCTCATAATAAACAATACCGAGGCAGTTTAGGATTTCAATGATTGCCTGAACAACTTCAGGGGAATCATCCAAATTCATGTTCTCCAGGATCTGTAAAGCCTCTTCGTATTTTTCTTGCGGTTCATAGACATATCCTGATTGTCTCTGTGCGTCTGCAAATTTTCTTAAATCAAATGCCAGGTTTTTCAAGTATCTTTGAGGGCTCTTTTGCGCCACTTTTTTGTCGATGAAGATAATTCGTTCCCATCTGGAAATATTATCCTCGTCATTTTCTTCCATATCGGAGAGAATTTTCAAAACTCTTCGGACATCGTGCAAATAGATATCAGGATAATCCGTTGATAATTCTTCAAAAAGCTTCAATGCTGACTCATAAAGTTCCTTTGCTATTTGGAAACGGCGGTTTTCATAATTGGCATTGGCATAATTAAATAAAATCTTAGCACGCTGTTCTATATATGCCGGCCTGTTTAATGCGACCAGCTCATCCGACAGGCAGAGAAGCTTTTGGTATATCTCATCCGCAGCTTCAAAAGAATTTTTATACTGGTAAATGGTAGCTAACATGATGTAGCCCAATACAAGATCGGGCAAAAAAGCATTCCTGTTTTGGCGAGTCAATTCTTCGCAAAGGTCGACGGCGTTTTTACAAAATGCCAAGGCATCATCCAGCCGGTGTTCGCTAACCAGGATGCCAGACAGATTAATGAGAGCTTTTGCCATCTCTTCGGAAAAGCTGCCGGTATCTGTTTCCCAAAGACGCAAATATATGTCGACGGCCTCCATGCATGATTGCTCAGCTTCCTCATAATACTGAAGATTTCGATAACATGCGGCCTGATTCATCAGTGTTGTCGCGACATAGGGCAAGTATGCCTTGGCATCGGATCGGGCAAGAGTTCTTCGTATCTCTAGCGCCTCATGGAGCAATGCATTTGCGGATGTGCAATTTCCTATAGAGTTTTGGGATACTGCAAAGTTATTCAGGGTGGTTGCGAGGGAGGGAAGGTGAAAAGGATTTGCTTTTGCTAATTTTCTCCTGATTTCCAATGATTCTTCATATAATTTTCCGGCCTCTTTAAATGCCCCCAAGGAATTGAGCATAATTGCCTCGTTGCTCAATACCATTGCCACATCCGGCAAATATGTTTGAGGGTTTTCCTTTGCGTATTCACGAAAAATATCCAGGGCTTTTTCAAAATTTTCCTGTGCTTCCTTATAATCCTGCTGCTTTTGCAGGACAAGGGATAAATCATTATATAAATGTGCAAGGGGCGGAATCAGGGTATTGCTTTCACCGTTACTGATATCATCAATCAAATTTTCATATATTTTTCTCGCATTCGAATAATCTTTCGTATCCGCAAGCAAATCGGCACATTGCGTAATCATATGGATCAATTCCGGGCCGTATTTTTGTATATCATCAGGCGTAACAGTTTGTATGGCTTTCTTCAATACTTCCAAAGCATGATTAAAATTATTTTTTTCTTCGTACATTTTACTGATGCCGCAGATCGATTTTATGTATACCTCCGTTATGGATTCTGCGTTATTTAATGCCATTGTAAAATATTTAATGGCAAGATCGAAATAAGAAGAATCCTGAAAAAGATTTCCAAGAACAAACGCTGGATTTTTAGGTATGAACGCTCCAAAATCATTGTATTTGGGAAAAGTAACTTTATCTGGAACTGGAATCCCTTCATAACCACATAACTGGCTGACCAGCTGGTCGGTGTCGCCGCCAAAGAAAGAACAGGAATGTCCGCAGAGCATTTGATATGCGTTGTGGTTCGGCGTTATTTTTTCCGCACTCGAATGCTGCCAGTAAATGCATGGAGCAAGCTCCTTGTTTAAGAGCCTGGCGTTGTCAAAATATTCGGCTACGTCCCACAAGTCCGAACAGCTGTATCCAAGAAACAAAACGGTTCTGGATGGATCGGCGTAGAATATTTTATCCAATATCGTTATTGTTTTTGTCCAATATTCTGTTTTGGTAATTTGTTCTACGGTTGTTCCCAAATACTCCGGCCGGCTCATGCATCCGTGGAGTTTGATCAGCTTTCCTGCGATATCCACATTTTCCAGAATATCCGGGGTCTCTGCATAGGGAATGATAATTCTGCGGTCTCCGCTTTCCCATCCCAAAGCCTGTTCGATACATGTATCAAAGTTAGTAGTCACTATGGATAAAACTTTCCCGGTTTGCAATAATTGAGCCAGCAGCCGGTGGTTGATATTTTCTTTTCCTTTAAATAATCCGGCAAATGTCTCTATAAAGCTTAGGGAAGAATTTTGAAAGGCAAGACTCCCCTTCAAAGACTCGATAATTGCCTCGAAAGGGATGGGCAGCCGGAATTCCCCGTTTTCTCCGGTCAGATATGCCATAATATCACTTTCGTCCGCAGATAAAAAGTTGAGAAGATATTGAATCATGGGATGCACTGTCATAATTCCTGACTGGAATGAGATCCCCGCTCCGCAGAATATAATAAGGTTTCTTGTTTCAAAACGGTCTAATAGCTCTGATTTACATTGCTCCAAGTCCTGGTAGACCACTTCATTTTTCATATAATAAAATCTCTCTTTCGATAAATATTATTCCTTTTTATAATATTATCATAGGCTATACGGACCGGCAATCCTTTTGTTTTAGCCTTAATGGATATATATGCCGTGTCCTGAAATATTCGCTTTAATTGTTAACTAATATATAAAAATAGTTGACAATTAAAGCTGATAATGTTATGATTCTTCTAGTTTAAAAAAAGGCGCGATAAAATAGACGGCGCAGAAATGAGGATAATTATGACGACAATGGCAGCAGAGAAGAGCAAAACATATGATATGGTACATATAGCGGTATTTGCAGTATTGATGGCGATCTGCTCGTGGATTTCCATTCCGACCGCAGTGCCTTTTACCCTACAGACTTTTGGAGTATTCCTTGCAATCGGCGTGCTTGGAGGAAAGAGGGGCAGTCTGGCGGTATTGGTTTATATTCTGCTGGGAGTGATCGGCGTTCCGGTTTTTGCCGGGTTTACCGGGGGCATCGGGATATTGCTGAGAAATACGGGCGGTTATATTATAGGGTTTCTTTTTTCTGCATTGGTGATGTGGGCGATGGAGGCGCTGTTCGGGAAAAAGACATGGGTTTTGGCATTGTCTATGGTAGTCGGCCTGGCGGTCTGCTATACGTTTGGAACGGCCTGGTTTATGATGGTATATGCAAAGGATGCAGGGGCTATAGGGGTCGCTACGGCGCTGGGCTGGTGTGTGTTTCCGTTTGTGATTCCGGATCTGATTAAGATTGCTTTGGCGATGGCTTTGAGCAAAAGGATGGCGGCAATGATGAAGGTGCAGTAAATAATAGAGGGAAACGATATGGGAATTTATCATATAAGGGCGCATCATGGGATGTGCCTTGCTTTTTTTCAGGGAAAGGGATACAGTGAGGGATTCGCGGAACATATGGGAAGGATAAAGCGGGAACTGGAGGAAAATCCTAAAATCCTTCTGACGGCAGGGACGGATGATATATGTTCGTGTTGTCCGCATTGTGTGGCCGGGGTCTGTCGGAGCGTGGAAAAAACGGCGGCTTATGACCGAAAGGTGCTTGAACTGTGCGGATTGGAACCCGGCGCGGAGCTGGAGTGGAAGGTCTTTGAGGGGCTGGTGAAAGAAAGAATTTTGGACAGGGGAAAAAGAAAGGCAGTCTGCGGGGACTGTCAATGGGATTCGTTATGTTAATTCCTGGGCGGCTTGCAAAATCCTCAGAATAGTTGTTCTGGGGATTTTTACGTTCGCATGAAAAGAGAATAGCAATATTTTTTTCCTGGCATAAGCTACTATAAGGGAAACGGGTATGTTCGGTGGAAAGCGCCCAAAAAATCCTAAAAAGGAGGCGGCACATGGGGAAAACAAAAAAGGAGACGGTGAGTCTGAATCAGCTAAAACCCGGGGAAAAAGGAAGGATCACAGGGATGGCGCTGGACGAGAGGATAGGGCAGAGGCTGGCAGACATGGGCTTTCAGCAGGGAAGGCCGGTGGAATGCGCCTATCGGAGTCCATGGGGCGATCCGGCGGCCTATTATGTTATGGGAGCGTTGGTCGCGATCCGGGGAGGGGAAGCCGAAAAGATTCAGGTAGAGATGGAAAGCGGGATGGAAAATGGGGTTAAGTAAATCTTCGGTAGGAATGGGGGCATTAGATGTTGGGCTGGAGATACATAAAAAAAGAGAAAACGATATTGTAGTGGCGCTGGCGGGTAATCCGAACGTGGGCAAGAGCACGGTATTTAATGCGATGACGGGACTCAGGCAGCATACTGGCAACTGGGCGGGGAAGACGGTAGCGAGCGCCCAGGGCTATGCATGTCATGAAGGACAGGGTTATGTACTGGTGGATATTCCGGGCTGCTATTCTTTGGATGCTCATTCGGCAGAAGAAGAAGTGGCCGGAGATTTTTTATGTTCCGGGGAATATGATGTGGCAGTGGTAGTATGTGATGCTCTGTGCCTGGAGCGAAACATGCAGCTGACTCTCCAGGTTCTGGAACAGGCAAAAAAAGCAGCGGTATGTGTGAATCTGATGGACGAGGCAGAAAAAAAGCATGTAAGAATTGATCTGAAGGAGCTGGAAAACAGGCTGGGTGTTCCTGTGGTCGGAACGGCAGCGAGGAGCGGCATTGGAATAGAAGAATTATACCGGGCGATAAAGGGGCTGGCGGGATCGAAAGAGGAAGAGAGGGCGAAAGGTGATGAGAAGAGAAAGCTTAGCGGCGGGCAAAATATGCCAGAAGAGATATGCCGGGGAATTATAACATATGAGGACAAAGAACACACGGCGGGTGACAGAAGAAAGGACAGGTTTTTGACGGGGAGAGCAACGGGCATTCCAATTATGTTGCTCTTGCTTTTTGGCATTTTCTGGCTGACGATTGTAGGGGCGAATTATCCTTCTGAAATTTTGCATGTGTTTTTTGCTTCTTTGGAAGAACGGTTTATGAGAGGGCTTTGCCGAATAGGCATATCGGAGGGGATAAGGGAAATGCTGGTGTATGGCTTGTACCGGGTGCTGACCTGGGTGGTTTCCGTCATGCTGCCGCCGATGGCTATTTTTTTTCCGCTGTTTACCATTCTGGAAGATTCGGGTTATTTGCCGAGGGTGGCATTTAATCTGGATCGCTGCTTCCAAAAATGCAATGCCTGCGGAAAGCAGGCATTGACGATGTGCATGGGATTTGGGTGCAATGCCGCAGGCGTAGTCGGCTGCCGTATTATCGATTCTCCGAGGGAGAGGCTGATTGCCATTATTACCAATAGTTTTGTGCCCTGCAACGGCAGATTCCCTGCTTTAATCGCCATGATTGCCATGTTCTTCGCGGGAGAAAAGGTCGGCGGCTCTTTAGGGGCGGCGCTGATGATGACGGGAGTTATATTGCTGGGCGTAGGATTGACATTTTTGGCATCCTGGTTCTTGTCCATTACTTTCTTGAAAGGAACGCCCTCGTTTTTTGCGCTGGAAATGCCGCCTTACCGAAGGCCCCAGATCGGGCGGGTGGTGGTTCGATCTGTTTTGGACAGAACGATGTTCGTGCTTGGGCGGGCAGTTATGACGGCGGCTCCGGCCGGGATTCTTCTTTGGGTGTTCGCAAATTGGAAAATCCACGATATGACAATATTGTCATATTTGGCTGGTTTTCTTGACGGGCCGGCGCGGGTTATGGGAATGGACGGCGTGATTTTGCTGGCTTTTATTTTGGGGCTGCCAGCAAACGAGATTGTTATGCCGATTATTATTATGGCATACCTGTCCCAGGGAAGTCTGTCGGAAATAAGTGACATGAATGTCTTAAGGCAGTTACTGGTTGCAAACGGGTGGACCTGGAAAACGGCGGTCAGCGTGATGCTCTTTACCCTGGTACATTGGCCCTGCGCTACGACCTGCCTGACTATTCGAAAAGAGACGGGAAGCTGGAAATGGACGGTTCTTGCTTTTCTGGTTCCTGCCGTATTGGGCGGCGCCATGTGTATTTTGTTTCATGGCATAACTCTTTTTTTCTGATAGAAGAGAAGACGTTGGGAAATTGTTCGTTTCCATGTGGAAGAAATCGTGGTACAATGTATTGGAAAATGCTTCAACGATGGAGGAACAATATGGAAAGTATAACAGGAGCAGCAGGAAAGGAAAAGGGGATGACGGGAAGCTCGCTGAAGATGATAGCGATCATTACCATGTTTATCGACCATACGGCGGCCGTTATTCTGGAAAGGGTTTTGTACGGGCAGGGGCTTTCGGCAGAAACGATGAATCTATATATTGTTTATATGGTCATGCGGTTAATTGGGCGGTTGGGGTTTCCCATTTTTTGCTTTTTGCTGATCGAGGGATTCTGCCACACGAGGAATGTAAAGAAATATGCGCTGCGGCTGTTTCTGTTTGCGCTCCTGTCGGAGATACCGTTTGACCTTGGTTTTATAGGGAGCGCATTTTACTGGCAGTACCAGAATGTCTTTTTTACATTATTTATCGGTCTGCTAGTGCTGATCGGTTTCCGGTTTGGGGAGGAGAGGATAAGGTGGGGCAGGGCCTTTCTTATCGTCTTTGACTTTTTGGTATTGCTGGCCGGGATGTGCGCGGCCAACTGGCTGATGACGGATTATAGCGGTATGGGGGTGCTGACGATTGCGGCGATGTATTTGTTTCGGAAAAACAGGGTGCTGGAGGCTGGTGTTGGATGTACAGTTCTGACAATGATGTCGTTGAGTGAGCTGACAGCCTTTTTCACATTGATTCCTATCCATATGTATAATGGGAAGAGGGGATGGAATCTGAAGTGGTTTTTTTATGTTTTTTATCCGGCGCATATTCTCCTGCTCTACCTCGCAGCGTATGCGATGGGATTAGGGGGGATTATGCTCCGTTAGGCGGATTTTAGTGTTTTTTAATGAAATTTTGCGAAGGGGTTTATTGCATTTGGGCGGATAAGATTTACAATGTAAGAAAAAAAGGCGGGGTGTTGCTGTGAAAGAGAGATTGATACGTTTTATGCAAGGGCGGTACGGCGCATACGGGCCGGACCTGTTGAACAGATTTTTTCTGGGGGGAGCGTTGGCGCTGATGGTGCTGTCGTTTTTTGTACGCTGGCGGATCGTGTACTGGGGAGCGCTGGCTTTCCTTATACTGGCATATTTCCGAATGTTTTCCAGAAATTATACAAAGCGGTATGCGGAAAACCAGGCATTTATGAAGCACACGGCAAAAATCAGAGGATGGGCCGGCAAACAAAAAAATATGATGCGCCAGAGAAAGACGCACCATATTTATAAATGTCCCCAATGCAGGCAAAAGATCAGAATACCGCGCGGAAAAGGAAAAATTGCAGTAAGATGCCCGCAGTGCGGGACAGAGTTTATAAAAAAGAGTTAAGGGTCAATCTACTTTTACTTCCAGATATCCCAGCAGCTTGCTCATATCGTAATGGCTGATAACGCCTAAGTTGGAATCGTAGAATTTGCCGTCGTAATGTACGAGATAGTGGCAGTAGCGTCCCATTCTTTCCATCATAATGCAGCATTTGGGAAGCGTCGCTTCCTTCCCTTCCGTATAAATAATAATGTCGGAATGATCGATGCCGTAATAGTTCAGGGCAGAGATTACCCGGCCCATGGTTGCCTGCCATTCGCGGCAGTCCATTACGCTGACGACTTCTGCAATCGTGACTCCGGCGAGCATGGCGACGCAGGTCTGCCCGCACAAGCCGTCTTCCGGCTGGATGATCACTTCCATGCTGTCGATTTTGCGGATGGGATTTTCAAAGCTGTAGGGGCTGTTCTGGTTCATCTGAATAATGCTGCCGGATATGTGCAGAAGGATTTTATGTGTTTTTGTAAGATCCGCATGAACCAGGGATTCGCTTTGCAAATGAATCTTATAATTGCCCGCTTTATCTTCCGGGAGAAGTTCGCAATCAATGATTTTATTATCGAATATGATTGCCGCTTGAATCACATCGCGCTGTTTGCATACTTCCCAAACATTAAAAGGGATATGGATCGAATAAATGTCGTTTAGCTTTTCGATTTTGCCGTTAAAGAAATACCTCATTTTTAACCTCCTTCAAGTTATAGTATGAATGTATCAGATTTTTTAACGGATGAAAACACTTTTTGCACAAGTTTTTTCTTGGTATTGAAAAAAGTACATAAAATACGTTTTTCAATCTTAGGTTTTCCTGTTATAATCATGGTATCTGCCATGAAGGATATTCGTCATGGCATCGGCGGGGCGAAAGCCTGAGGGGAAAAAGATGGTTTGGGGCGGGGAGGAATGCTTGTGAGAAGCGAAAAGGAAATGATGGATCTGATATTGGAAGTTGCCGAAAAGGATGAGCGTATCCGGGGGGCATATATGACTGGTTCGAGGACAAATCCGAATGCCCCGAAGGATGTTTTCCAGGATTATGATATCGTATATATCGTGCGCGAAACAGAGTCTTTCCGAAAAGACAGGGAGTGGATTGATGTCTTCGGAAAACGTTTGTATATGCAGTATCCGGACGATATGCCGGAACCGGGGGCTGATATCGGACGCTGTTATGGATATTTGATGCAGTTTGCGGATGGAAACCGGCTGGATCTGCATGTGGTGACATTGGAATTCGCGCGGAAGGATATCGTCCATGACAGGCTGTGCAGGATTTTGATGGATAAAGATATGGTTTTGCCTGACATACCTCCGTCCACAGATGAAGACCATTGGGTGAAACGACCGGAGGAAAAAGAGTATCTGTATTGCTGCAATGAATTTTGGTGGATTTTAAACAGCATAGGGAAAGGATTGTGGAGAGGCGAAATTCCTTACGTGATGGACATGCTGAATATGCACGGGCGGCCGGAGCTTATGAAAATGCTTTCCTGGAAGGCAGGGATGGAGAGGGGATTTGCCTGCAGCGTGGGAAAGTCAGGAAAATATTTGGCGAGGTATCTTTCGAAGGATTGTTATGAAAGGCTGATGAAAACTTATCCCTCTGCCAAAGAGGAGGCTGTCTGGCAGTCTGTGTTTGAAATGTGTGATCTTTTTGATGAAACGGCCAGGCGAACGGGAGAGAGGCTGGGGTATGTTTATAATGAAAAAGAGGCGCATAACAGCAGGCTGTATTTGGACTGTACATATGCGTTGCCCAGGGATGCCGGGGAATTTGCCATGGTGCGGAGAATGAAAAAAGGGGAAGAGGAGGAAACGGCCGGGATATGGCTGGAGGGCAATCTGGATGCCCATAGTTTTGTGCCGGAAAAATATTGGAAGGGGAATTATGAAGAAGTAAGGCGGCAGCTGCCGGAATCGGAAGTTTATGTATATGAGGGGGATGACGGCATACAAGGCTTTGTCGGTCTGGAGAACGGGTATATCCAGGGGATTTTTGTAAAAAAGGGGATGCGGTCGAAAGGAATTGGCCGGAGTTTGCTGAATTTCTGCAAAGGAAAATACGAAAGACTATCGCTGCATGTATATGATGAGAATAAAAAAGCTTTGAGTTTTTATATGCGGGAAGGCTTTCAGGCGGATAGAGAGCGGCTGGACGAAAATACGGGACAGCGGGAATACGAGATGGTTTGGAGAAAGGGCTGACAAGAGGGAGTATGGATAAGAAAGGAATGAAAAACAAAGGGAAAATAATGGGGATTTGCCTGGCGGTGACGGCAGCATGCGCCTGTGGAAGCCCGTCCGGCGAAAAAATAGCAAAAGTACAAGGGATTTACGCGGATCTGGTGAGCTTTCATAATGAGGTGGTGGAAGAATATGCCGGCCTGGAAGACGATTCTTACGGCGCGGAATTGGATGAAATGGCGGAAAAAATCGAGGAACTCGGGCAGCGGGATACGCAGGGGATGACGAATGCGGAACTGGATGCGGTTATAGATGAGATGGAAGGATATCAGGAGAAGCATGAAGGGATGCTGGCATCCATGCAGGAGATGAAAAGCGGGGAAACGGAGAAGGAAGTGCTGGAAGTTCCGGTAACGATTGAAAATAATACGGGCATTTCTGTTTATGAGCTGTATTTGTATAAGGCTGCGGATACGGATAAGGGAGAAAATCTGCTCAAAGATATGGAGTATATGAACGGGTTTCAGACGCTGAATATTCTGAACCTTTATATGACGGAGGATGAAACGCTCTGGCATCTGGAGGCGCTGGAGGAATCGGGAAAGGTGATGGAGTCTGTGGACATTGATTTTGCCGGGAAAATCGAAAAAGGGGCAACGATTGTCATGAAGTTCAGTTTCGACAGCATGGAAGGATGGGTTGAAGTCCGTTAATGGGGCTGTTTGGGGCTTATTTTAAAAAATACACAAAAAAGAAGCATTTGTCATATGTAAAAACCAACAAAAATTAGGAAAAAAATGAAAAATAATTAGCATAAGCCCAATTTTTGGGGTAAAATAATAGTAGAAAGGATACTTGTCGGTTTGGTTTGGGAAAAGAAGGGATAAAATGTTTGAGAAAGGCGAATTTATTGTGTATGGCAACGCGGGCGTATGTGAAGTAAAGGATATAACGACTTTGGATATGAAAGGGGCGGCAAAAAACAAGCTCTATTATATCTTAAGCCCCAGACATCATAAAGACAGCAAGATATTCACGCCAGTCGAAGGCAACAAGACGGTTATGCGCGCGGTTCTGACAAAAGAAGAAGCGGATATTTTGATTGATAATATCAGGGATATCGAAGAACTGTGGGTGAGCAACGATAAACTCCGGGAAGAAAAATACAAGGAAACGATGCGGAGCTGCGAATGCAGGGATTGGATCAGGATCATTAAAACGTTATATCTGCGCAAGCAGGAAAGAATCGCCCAGGGAAAGAAGACAACGGCCATGGATGAGAAATATCTTCGAATGGCAGAGGACAACCTGTATTCGGAATTATCCATTGCGCTCGGGGTGCCGAAGGAACAGATGGAAGAGCATATCGCGAACCGAATGGTTCAGACGGAGGGACAAGGCTGAACTGTTATGGCTGAATTTCAAATTAGGTCTTGCATTGCGTGGAAAAATATGATAATATCCTAACTGTTGGCAGATATAGAAATACAGATGGCAACAGTTAGAATATTTATGCGGGTGTAGTTCAATGGTAGAACACCAGCCTTCCAAGCTGGACACGTGGGTTCGATTCCCATCACCCGCTTTCTATGCGGGTGATGAACCCGGCTTTCTATGCGGGTGATGAACCCGGCTTTCTATGCGGGTGATGAACCCGGCTTTCTATGCGGGTGATGAACCCGGCTTTTTGTGTATAATGATGAGAGCGGGCGGTTGAACCCCGCTTTTTGTATATGGAAAGAAACGGAGAGCCATTATGTCGGCTGGTAAAGCCGAAAACGGCGGAAAAAAATATGGTAAACTTAGTTATTGGATTGGAATGTTTTGGCATATGTCTGATTGCGGTAGCTTTGGTTCTTCTGCTGAACGGGGATGGGGCGAAAGAACAAAAACTGCTGATTATTATTATGTGCGGCTCGCTGGTGCAAAATGTGGGCTATTTATTAGAGCTGACTGCGTCTACGGTAGAAGCGGCCATGACGGCGGTGACGGTGGAGAATGTGGGTTCGGCATTTGTACCGCTGTGTTATTGCTGGTTTATTTATATCTATTGCTACATTGCCCCGCCGAAAAAATTATTGAGGGCTCTTGGCATCATCAGCTTCTTTACCCTGCCTTCTGTATTCTTTAACTGGTATGGTCTTTTCTATAAGGAAGTCCAGTGGGTGGCAGATGCAAACGGATTTTACCATGTCAGCATTACTTACGGCCCGCTGTATGTATTTTTTATGTTCACCCGTATTATTATTCCCTACACTCTTTGTATATACACATTGATAAGCGCTATTCGGGAGCGTTCGGACCGGCAGGTCAACCGACAGTATTGGACGATTCTTGGAATTTCCACTTTTCCTGTCATTATGCTGATAGCCTACGTCTGCAAGCTGGTGAAAGTATTCGATTTTACGCCGATAACGCTGGCTATATCGATGTCGTTAGTGGTCATTGTGGTCTGGAGCCGCCGCAATTATGATTTTCGCCATTTGGCGGCGGCAAAAGTGCTGGAGAGCCTGGGCGATGGAGTGATCGCGCTGGATGACCATGATCGGCTGGTCAACTATAACAGAGCGGCAGCAAATATTTTTACCCGCCTGTCGGCCCATAGGCTGGGGGAAAATATACGTGTAGTGGAGGATTTTCGGGAGGAAATGCTCAATGGGGATGAGCCGCAGAGCTTTTCGGTCAACGGACGGGATTATGAAAGCCATAGCAAGCATATTATAGATGAAAATGGCAGGATACAAGGCTGTGTTATTTTGATTCTGGATATGACAGATATAAAGGCTTATATTAATGAAATCAAGAGCGTGAGGCTTCAGGCGGAGAAAGCGAGTATTGCCAAAAGTGAATTTCTTGCCAATATGTCCCATGAGATTCGGACTCCGATGAACGCCATCATTGGATTGAACGATATTATCATGGAAGAATGCGGGGACACGGAGATCTACGCCCATGCCAAAGATGTGCAGTCGGCGGCAAAAAGCTTGTTGGCGATCATCAATGATATCCTGGATCTGTCTAAGGTAGAGGCGGGCAAGATGGAGCTGGTCTGTGTCGATTATTACATAAAAGTTATGACGGATGAAATCATAGGGATGATGGACATGGCGGCATCCCAGCGCGGGCTGATCCTGAAATATGAGTGCGATGAAACGGTTCCTTGCAGATATAACGGCGATGACGGCAGAATCAAGCAAATTCTGATCAATATTATCAGTAATGCTATAAAATTCACAAAAAAGGGTTATGTACGTATTTATATTACAGGGAAGCCCGGGAGGAATGCGGATGAGGAAACGCTGATTTTCCATGTGGAGGATACTGGCTGCGGTATTCGGGAGGAAGATCTGGGCAAGATTTTTGAAGATTTCCGGCAGGTGGATTCTAAGCGGAACCGAAGCGCGGAGGGCACGGGCCTGGGGCTTGCCATTGTGAAGCAGCTGGTGGAGCTGATGGAGGGCACCATTGAGGTGAAAAGCACCTATGGCAAAGGGACGACCGTTACGATCATGATCCCTCAGAAGGTTGTAGACAGACGGCCGGTTTCGGAGATGCCAAAGATGCCGCAGGCGGAACAGAAAATGACGGATATTTTTACTGCGCCCGGCGTGAAAGTGCTTATTGTTGATGATAATGTAATCAACCGCAAGGTGGCCAGAGGTTTCCTGAAAAATTATGCTTTTGACTTGACTGAGGCGGAAAGCGGGCCGGAGGCGATTGAATTGGTGCGTTCTGCCCGGTATGATATTATTTTTATGGATCATATGATGCCCGGCATGGACGGTATTGAGGCGGCAGAGATTATCCGCAGGGACTGCGGTGAAAACGGAACTGCGCCTGTTATGGTCGCGTTGACCGCCAATGCGATGGAGGGAATGCGGGAGCATTTTATGGAATGCGGTTTCCAGGACTTTATAGCTAAACCTCTTGACAGGAAAGAGCTGAACCAGCTTTTATTGCGCTGGGTGCCGGAGAAGTACAGGCAGACGGAAGGCGCAGAAGAGGAATCAGAACCTCTGGATCCGGCGGTATTCCAGATTGACGGGGTGGATATGGAAGCTGCGATGAAATATTATTCCGGCGATGAGGAAGGCTTTGTCGATTTGCTGGAGTTATACTATATGGACGGCAAGCACAAGATAGAGCTTTTGCAGGAGCTTGTGGAGTCAGATATGTTACGCTATCAAATAGAGGTGCATGGACTCAAAAGCGCGTCTGCCAATATCGGAGCCATGAAGGTTTCGGCTATGGCCCGTGAACAGGAAAATGCTGCCGCGCAGGGCGACAGGGGATTTATTGACGGCCAATTTCCAAGGTTATTGGCGGAATATGAGACTCTTCTGGCGAATATCGGGCAGTTTTTGGAACAGCGGGGACAGAAGGACGGCGGCAAAGAAAAGCTTCCCTGCCTGACAATACAAGAGTTAAAGGAACAGGCGGCGACAGCGCTGGAAGAGCTGAAGCATTTCCAGTCGCAGGAGTGCCTGGAAAGAGTGGAAAAAATATTGCTTCATGAACTGCCGGAGGAAGCAGGGCGGAGACTTTTGCGGATCCAGGAGCAGCTGAAGCTATATGAAGATGATAATGCGGAAGAGCTGTTGGATCAGCTTCTGCACATGCTTGAAAAGGAGGAAGAAGGCAAATGAACCAAACAGGGGGCGGGGATTTCAAAAAATGTATTCTGGTAGTAGACGATACGGCGATTATTTTAACGCGGATTTCAAGTGCCTTGCGGGACGAGTATAAAGTGGTTACGGTCAATTCGGGGGTACGGGCATTGAAATATCTGGGTCAGGAAAAGCCGGATCTTATTCTGCTGGATATTCAAATGCCGCAAAAAGACGGCATCGAGACATTGCGGGAAATACGTGCTATGAAAGACCGGGAAGACATACCGGTGATTATGCTTACGGGGGTGGAAGACAAAAGCGCTGTTTTGGAGAGCGCCAAGCTAGGGATTTGCGATTATATATTAAAACCTTTTGGCTCGGAAGAACTGTTAAAAAGGATCCACCGGGTTTTTGAACAGGAGGAGCAGAAACATACGGCATTGAGATAAAGAGAGAGAATAAAATAGTTTCATTATTTTACTTATAGGCATGGCTGCCGATCAAGCAGCCATGCCTTTTTTGGCTTTCAATATTTTTAAACATAATTTTCCTTTATAAGACAAATATAATGTCAACTGCTGTAAAAGGAACAATATTTCATGCGAAGAGGAAGTATTGTTAATTGATGCCAAAGAGACAATATAGAATAATATTCTTACAAGAGACAAGCCAATTCAAAGAAAAAGGAGCGCGGATCATGTACAAGATATGCGAAAACGGAATTTTTAAATCGATTCAGGGAGAAGGAAGGTTGGCGGGAAAAAGCGCGGTGTTTATAAGGTTTTTTGGCTGCAACAAACAGCCAAAATGTTTTTTTTGCGATGAAAACGAAAGCAAGTTCTCCATTTATAAAAAGGAAGAAATTTTGAAGCGTTTAAAAGAGCTTCTTCCATTTTCCATGGTGGTTCTTACAGGCGGCGAACCTGCTATGCAGGATCATTTGGAGGAGCTGGTCGATACATTGCATAAGGAAAAATTCTATGTGGCGATTGAGACAAACGGAATTTTGCCTATACCTGGCAATATCGATTGGATAACATGCAGCCCGAAGGAGGACAAAATCCATGCATCGATCAGAGAAGTCGGTGAATTTAAATTTCTCGTGGATGACACGCCGGAAGATGAACTGCTTCTAAAAATCAGGAGGATTGTTCAAAATGCGGCTTATAAAGAAATAAGCCTTCAGGCATTAAGCAATGAAAAAAAATATATTGAGAAAGCATTAAAAGTAATTGAAAAAAATCCTGAATTCAGCTTAAGCATTCAAGTACATAAGTTGATAGGAGTAATGTGAAAGAATCAGGCAGAGAGGTATCCATATGGAAAATGTTTTAGAGGAAAGCTATAGAAAAATTTTGTTGGCGACAGGGGAGGACTGCCAAAGGGAAGGGCTTATAAAAACACCGGCGAGGGCGGCAAAAGCAATGCGGTATTTAACGTCCGGTTACAAAAAGAGCCTGGATGAAGTGGTCAATCATGCGGTGTTTAAGGAGGAGAGCGGAGGTGTAATCTGCGTAAAGGATATCGAGTTTTACAGTTTATGCGAACACCATATTCTGCCGTTTTGGGGGAAATGCCATGTTGCCTATATTCCGGATGGAAAAATAATAGGGCTTAGCAAGATGGCAAGAATCGTTGATATGTATGCCAGAAGGCTACAGGTGCAGGAACGCCTGTCAGAGCAGATTGCGGATGCAGTAGAAAGCGTGCTGAAGCCAAAAGGAGTCGCTGTCTGCATAGAGGCACAACACATGTGTATGATGATGAGAGGCGTTGAAAAGGCTGACAGCAAAACAAGAACGGTTATTGCAAGGGGCGAATTAAAAAATGAAGAATTGTCGGTTAAAGAAATCTTTTGGTAGGAAAGGCGCGATATGAAAACTATTGATAAATGGATATTAAATAAAGTATCGCAGATCAATGAAAGCAATAATGGGGCTGTGGCCGGATTTGACAGCGACACGCCGTTTGTGGCAATGGGCATTTCATCGCTTGACTATATTCAGTTAATTATTGAGATAGAAAATGAATTTAACATCGAACTGGATGATGAAACGCTCGCTTTTGGCAATGAACTGTGCTGCGGGAAACTGGCGGATGTGATAAAAAGGAAATTGGGCAGAGTATACAAAAATGAAGATAAGTGATTTAGTTGGAAATACACCGTTAATTGAATTAAAAGAGAAAGTAAACGGCGTTCAAATATACGCCAAATTAGAGCTGTTGAATCCTACGGGAAGCGTGAAGGACAGAGCCGCCAATTATATTATTACGGAGGGGATGCGGCGCGGCATAATAACGGAGGACGCGGTTATTATTGAATCATCCTCCGGAAATTTTGGAATTGCCCTGGCGGCCTGCGCGAAAAGATATGGATTAAGATTTTGGTGTGTCATTGATAAAAAAATAAACAAGGCAAATGAAATTGTGATACGGGAATTATCGGAAAACGTAATCAAGATCGATGACAAAGATATAACAGACTTATTAGGCGAACGGATCAGAACGGTAAAAGAACTGCAAAAGCAGAATCCCAATATGTATTGGGTAAACCAGTATGAAAATCCACTAAATATGGAAGCTTATTATCAATTGGGGGATGAAATTTGTAATGATGTACCCGATGTGAACTATGTATTTATCGGGGTGAGCTCCTGCGGGACAATAGCTGGCGTTTCAACGGCTATAAAAAAGAGAAGGCCGGATTGTAAAATAATAGCAGTCGATTCTTTGGGCTCGCAAATATTCGGGTACATGCCAAAGGCACGGTTTATTCCTGGAATAGGGTCTACGATTACTCCGGCGATTTTAAAATATGCCCAAATCGATGATCTGGTAATCGTGGATGAAAGAGACGGGGTAAAAAGCTGTAAAAAAATATTACAGGAGGAACAATTACTGGTCGGTGGATCTTCGGGAATGGTTTTTCACGCGATATGCGAATATTTTAAAGATAACAAGTGTAAAAATCTGAAAGCAGCCGCTATATTCCCGGATCGTGGAGAACGGTATATAGATACTATTTTTAATAAAGAATGGTGTGAAAAGACCTTTGCGGGAAGGAGAGAGGAATCATGAAGGAAAAGTATCTATCCAAAATATTTTTATTTGATGCCGCTCATAAATTGGAAAATAAAAATATGAGCCCTGAAAGAAATAAAGAAATATATGGCAAGTGCAGTAATATACATGGCCATACATATAAGCTTATCGTTTCGGTCTGCGGAGATGTGGATGAGACGGACATGGTGATCAATTTCGGCGAATTAAAAGAAAACATTGACGCTTGCGTAATCAGCGTATTTGACCATAGTTTTTTGAATGAATTGGAATGTTTAAAAGGGAAGAACCCGACAGCAGAAAACCTTGCCGAGGTTATATGGGATATGATCGATGAAATGCTAAAGGGAAAGAATTCCGGGCTGGAATTAAAGAAAATAGAGCTTTACGAAACGCCCACTTCTTTTTATACGATGGAAAAGATGGAAGAAAGGGGATAAACCATGGAAAATTTAGTCCACAAATATTTGACAGACCATGTTGAAAAATACGGAAACCGAACGCTGGTCACGGAAAAAGAGAATAATTATACGTTTGAAGAACTGGAAACTATGTCAAACCAAATGGCAAATTATTTAAAAGAATGGAATGTGAAACGATATGACAGGGTCTGCCTGATCATGGATTCCACAATCAATGCGCTTGTAACGATTTTAGGAGTCATGAAGCTGGGAGCTATATTTGTCCCGATATCCGTTGCGGCAAATCCGGCTAAAGTGAAAAAAATCTGCATGCAGACGACTCCTCGGTTAATCGTATGTGATGAGAAATATGTGACGCAGGAAATGACCGATTGGGGATACAAAATGATCATAAACGGGAGCGGCCGGTATGGGGACGGCGACCATGTGCTTGGAAATTATAGGTCATTTTCGGGAAACAGGATAAATAGCAGGGTTTTAAGCAAAGACATCCTATATATCATGTTTACTTCGGGAACAACGGGGGAACCTAAAGGAGTCATGATCTCACATGAAAGCGTCTGCACCTTTATGGATTATGTAGTAAAAAAATTCGACCACAATGAATCTACGTGTACGCTGGCCAAAACCCCGATATCGTTTGACCCGTATTTAACGGAAATTGTTCCGAGCTTTATAGGCGGAGGAAGAGTCGTCCTTTTTTCCTCGACATATTCCATCAACAGCTTCTTTAAAATTATACAAAAAGAAAAGATAAGTAATTTTGGATGCGGTCCCTCCCTGCTGAGATTAATGTTGAAAAACAGGAATTTCTTTCATAAGTATGATGTGTCTTCCCTGCAGGAAATATATTTTGGATATGAAAACTGCCCGATATGGGTCATAAGAGAGCTGCAGGAATTGATGCCCGGCACGAAATTCATCAACGGATATGGAACAACGGAGACATATGCGAGCAGTACGTTTCATATCGTGGAGGATTTGAAAAATAAAAATATTACGGATATGCCGATCGGAGATCCGATTGATGGGACGGAGCTGCTGGTCATGAAAGAAAACCGCAGGGCGAAAGCCGGAGAGGTGGGAGAACTGGTGGTCAGGGGGACCAGCCTGATGAACGGATATTGGAAAAATGAAAGAGATACGGCGCTGGTAATGAGAAACCACCCTGAATTTCCATTAAGTCAGGAAAAAGTATACTATACGGGCGATCTTGTTAAACTGGGCGATAAAGGGGATATTACATTTATCGGAAGAATGGACGAGCAGATCAAGATCAATGGTTATAGGGTGGAGTTGCTGGAAATAGAGAAGCTGGTTGAATCCTTTGAAGGTGTTCTTGAATGCGCGGTTATTTTTATAGAAGACGATAATATAAACCGACTGATTTGCTTCTATAGCAGCAAGCACCCGTTTGCGGTCAAAGATTTAAAGGATATGTGTTCCAGGGAACTGGAACATTATAAAGTGCCGAATGAATGGGTCGAAGTGGAAGAACTTCCCCATAACCATAATTCAAAGCTGGATAAGCGGGAACTGCAAAGATACTATATTGAAAAAATAAGGGATTGACAGAAGGGCATCGAATGAAAAAGTATTTTGTATTATTAAGCGGGGATTATGAACGGGATTGTTTGGTTTTATCCGGTTTACAGAAGGAAGAATGCCAAACAGATGCCTTAATGATAAAGATATGCCCCCAAAAGAGCCATGAGGCATATATGAATAGAATCAAAGGGGAGTTTTCGGTTCATAGCCTCGACATCTATTATATGGCGGAGCTTTTTGAAAATATTTGCGGGGATGAAGAAGCTTACGGGAAATTGGAGGACAGCCCCCATTACCTGTTTACGTCCGCATCGATAGCAATCGCAAGAGCAGAAGCGCTGAAAATCAAGCATATTGTTTTTCTTTTTACAGCAGAGGATATGAAAAAGGTTACGGATCACCCGAAAAGATATCTCGCACTGCTCAAAAAAATTGCTGAAATAGGCACATCGGAAGGATATATGCCGGAAATAGCTTTTCCGCTGCTAAAAGATATCGAAAAAGATAAACGAATGAATCAAAAAACAGGAAGCGACGGCGGGGAGAAAAGGAACGACAAAGTATTGCTGCTGTATTCCGGGGGTCTGGATTGCACCGTAGCGGCATATGCGTTGCAGAAAAAATATAAAAAGCTGTATATGCTGAATATGCAGTATGGCCAGTCGGGCCGTTACCAAGAAGGCTATTGCAGGGATGAAAATGTAAAGGCACTGAGAAAAAATGGAGAAGTGGAAAATATAATAGTCGAGACATCCATAATGACGCGAATAGGCGGGACTGCGCTGCTGGATGATGGACGGATCATAGGAGAGTCGAATGCGGCGGAAGAATACGTTCCGTTTAGAAATACGATATTCCTCAACATTGCATTCATGCACGCGCAATATTTTAAGATTAATACGATATCGACCGGCACTCATAAAGATGACATCCATGCGCCCGACTGCCAGATGGATTATTATGAAGTGTTCCAGCAGCTTGTCCTCTTGGAAAGAGGGCCGTCCCAAATAAAATTGTATCCCGTCCTGTTTGAAATCGGAGGAAAAAGAGAACTGATCGAGGAAGGGCTTCGGTTAGGGGTTGATTTTGGGAAGACCTGGTCCTGCCACAATTACGTATCGGAATCGTGCTGCGGGCCGGATGCGAAAGCCTGTGGAATATGCGGGAACTGTCAGTCAAGGCATCGGGCGTTCGGGCAAGCCGGATTAACGGATCCCCTATTGTATGAAGTCGAGCCTGCTGCGGGAAATGGGCAATAAAAGGATTTGCATGATGGAATATATTCAAAACGACCATAAAGAGAAAAATGGAATAGACAGAAGTCTTGCGGTAAGCAAGGCATATGATTTTCATAAAATGTCGGAAGGCTATCAGCCTACGCCGCTGGTTCGCCTGGAAAACCTAAAGAAATATGGGATAGGCTGCACGGTATATGCAAAGCTTGAAAAATACAGGGAAGGAACGAAGTCGTTTAAATCTTTAGGCGCAAGCTATAGTATGTCCAGAATTTTAACAAAAAAATATTATGAGATTACCGGAGAGCAGCCTGACTGGCATAGGACCGGCCAAAGCAGAAAAATAGCGGATGTGACAGGGCCGATACATTTCAGGGCGGCGACGGACGGAAACCACGGAGCAGCGGTAGCGTGGTTTGCCGACTGCACGGGGCATCGGGCGACCATATATTTGCCCAATGATACGGAAAGTGAAAAGAAGAAACGGATAAAATCGTTTCATGCAGAAGTCATTTGCATTGACGGAACATATGATGAATGTGTAAAGAAATGCCATGAAGACGTGTTATTAAAGGGAGGTGAAGAGGTTACGGATATAGAAACCGGCTCAAACAGGGAGAATGTAGAAAATATTATTTTAGGCTATACCACTTTATTTAACGAAGTCATGGATGCTTCCAATATTAGGTTTGACACGGTTTTTGTCCCTGTGGGGGTCGGAGGGCTGGCGGCAGCGGCGGCCATTTCGCTGAAAAGCAGATGCGAAGGCATAAAAATAGTCGCCGTAGAACCATATTCAGCGGACAGCCTGTATAGGAGCGTGGAGGGCGGGAGGATCATTCCGACGGACGGCAGACAGGATTCGCTGATGTGCGGGTTGAATTGCGGGATTGTATCCGAATATGCATGGTCGGTTTTAAAGCGCCAGGTTGACGGCTGTGTCAGAATTTCGGATCATGAAATAAAAAAAGCGGCGCATTTATATGAAAGAGAATATGAGAAGGAAAGCTATACTGCATGCGCGGCTTTTGCAGGCTTTTTGGAGATGTGCAAAAGGAAACAGTGGAAGGAAGAGGAAAATGTTCTCGTAATTTTTACGGAATGATGGGTGAAAATGTGGTGAAGGAATACATAAAAGACAAAGATTTTGAATCAGTGGAATTGGACTGGGATGAGGCGGTGCATACGATTGAAGAGGCCGTTTGCTGTATGGAAAGCGGTGATTTTGTGCAGCCGTTAAAGCCATATCTCAGGTTTGGGTCCGATGAAAACCGAATCATTGCTATGCCGGCATATATCGGAAAAGAATTTGATATGGCGGGGATCAAATGGATCGCCAGTTTCCCGGGCAATCGAAGATCAGGAAATGCGAGGGCCAGCAGTGTTTTGGTATTGAACGATGCCGGAACGGGCAAGCCATTAGCGATTATGAATACGGCGTATCCGAGCATTATACGGACGGCGGCCGTCAGCGGCGTCTTGATAAAGCGTTATGTGAAGAGCAGGAAAAAAAGTAAAGTAAGGATAGGGGTCATAGGATTCGGCCCGATCGGCAGGCACCATGTGCTCATGTGCGATTCTATTCTGCGTGGCGTCGATGCGGAGTATTGCGTATACGATGTGGAAGGGGCGGAAAAGGACGGGCTTCCCGGCAGGGTGCAAGATAAAATGAGATTTGCCGACAAATGGGAGGATGCATATGAGAGCTGCGATATCGCCATAACATGCACAACGGCGCGGGAGAGATATATAGATAAAAAACCATTGGACGGAAGTCTGTTATTGAATGTATCGCTGCGCGATTATAAAAAAGATGTTTTTGAATACGTAAAGGGAGGGATCGTTGTTGACCAGTGGGAGGAAGTATGCAGGGAGAATACCGATATTGAGCAGTTTTATTTGTCCTGCGGGTTGAAAAAAGAAGATACCCGCTCTGTCATAGATGTTGTGTGCGGAGATCTGATGGATAAGCTGGCAAAGGGACAGACGATCATGTTTAACCCGATGGGAATGGCTGTGTTTGATATTGCGATCGGAAAGTATTTGCTGCATCGTTTTTTTTCGTGACTGCCCGTATCATTTATGGAGGAAAAAGAAATGGATTTTTTGAAAGAGCGTCATAAAGTGCTGGTTTTAGCGCCCCATATGGATGATGAGGTAATAGGATGCGGCGGGAGCCTCATTAAGCATAGCGAAGCGGGAGATTCCATCGATGTTATATACTTTACAAATGGTTCTCATTTTGTAAGTGATATGGAATTAAGGAAGCAGAAAACGGCGAATCGGCTGTCTGAAGCAAAAAGGGTATGCGGGGAATTAGGCATGAAATACCATATGCTGGATATTGACGACAGATCGCTGACGTATAATGAAACATTGCTAAAAAATGTAGTGGATCTGCTGATAGAAATCTCTCCGGATATCGTTTATGTGCCTCATAAAAAGGAAGGGGACCGTGAGCATAGAATTGTCCATAAGATCTTTTGCGAAGCAAACTGGCTGGCATCGGATGTTTTTTTTATAGAAAAAGGGAAAAAGAGGGAATGCCCCAAATTGGTTCTGGAATATGAGGTATGGACTCCTTTGACGGAAATCGATCTTTATGAAGATATTACGGATTATATGGACAAGAAAATGGATCTGATATCGTATTACGAGTCCCAGATTATGTTTACGGATTATGCGGAAGCAGCCAGGGGGCTGAATGTATATAGGGGAACGATCGGAAAAGGAAAAAAATCTTATGCGGAAGCTTTTAAAATACAGAGAATCTGCCTTGATGAATAAAAATAAAAAATGAAAACGGAAAGTGGGAAAAAATGAATTTATCTATAATTATTCCAGACCACAACGACCTGCGGCTGATGGAGCTGATCGAAAGCATTGATTTCGTCAATTCAGAAAAGCAAAAAGTGGAATTGGTATTGGTGTTAAACAGGCCGACGGCCGAACTGCTCCGGCTCGTTGACGGAATAAAAAGAAAGTATCATGAAAAATTTGATATCAAAAGCGTTTTTATCGAAATATGCAATTTGGGCTATGCATATAATGCAGGCATTGAGAATGCTTCTTATGACAACATCATGTTTTTGGATTCCGATTTAATATGCATGCCCAATGCAATTCGCAAAATGGTCCAGTGCATGGAGAAGAAAGACGCCAAAATCGTAAAAGGTATCGTGTGGTTTAAGCATCACGGGTTCATTACAAAATTAATCTCCAATACGAGGAAAGTAACCACATCAAAAGTAAAAAAAGCATATATTCCTGTTTTGCTGATGAAGAAGGATATTTTTGAGGAGCTGGATGACGGGTATATGTTTGCCGTGGATACGGTATGGTGCGCTGATGCGGACTTTGCAAATAGAATTGAAGAGAAAAAAATTCCCGTAAAATATATAAAAAGCGATTTCTTGCATCCGGCGATCAGCCTGAAAAAGGATTTAAAAGATGCTTTATATTACGGTTTCGGCAAAGGCATCAGGACGAAAAGGACAAAGGAGGACTGGAAGCCGTGTCGGGAGGTATGGGACTTGGTAAAGAGCGCGAAAAAGGAGAAGCTGAATTTTTTGGAATATGGCTATTTGGCATTTTGGGCAATGCTCATGCAGCTTGGGTGTTTTATGCAGCTTTGTCTGCCGAATCAATTTTTCTTTTCCCAGTCTATGGAATTTGATGAAGGAAAGCGATGAACAAGAAAAAGAAAGGATCTGCCTATGAATCAGAAATATAAACCAATCGGTGAGATTATCGTTGGTATCAATGGATGGATAGAGGAAGGACACGACGCGTCTGTAACAATTATCGATGCGAATGAAGACAACTGTAAGATTTTGGGCGCGTTGGAAGAGGAGAAAGTGACAAAGAATAAGTGCGCGTATAATACATTGCCTGTCAAATCGCTGGACGCATTAATCAAGTATCTGAAGATTGATGTAAGTGATATAAAGAAAGTTGTATTTGGATGGAATCTTCCTATGCTTTTCCAAGGAAAAAACAGACTGATGGAATTTTCAGACAAGCAAATATTAAGAATGCTTTTTCCGAATAATAATATAGAAAATAAAACGGTGGGATATATTGACCATCATTTGGCGCATGCGGCATGTGCTTTTCGGACCTCCGGTTTTGAAAGGGCGATTGTCCTGATTTTGGACGGTCAGGGAGAGAACGAATCAGGAAGCCTGTGGATCGGCCAAAACAATGGTTTGCAGCGCATAAAAACGATCGATATATATTCGTCATTCGGATACTTATATGAGGCGGTAAATGAAATACTGGGATTCAAGGTCAATGAGTCGGGGAAAACTATGGGATTGGCCGCATATGGAACGGACCAGTATTTGGATAGGATAAAAAGCTGCTTTTATATCCGGGATAATTTTTGCTTGAATGACAGCATGAAAAAATATAAGACTGCGGCAAAACGATTTTCTTCCGGGCACATGGATATGCAAAAGACGTGCATCATTATGTGGAAGTTATTTTTTGCCGAAAAATTAGGCATAAAGCCGCTGGATAAAAAAATAACTTCTTTTTATGATGTGGAGGAAAAATACAGGAATCTGGCGGCTTCCGTACAATCTTTCCTGGAGTTTGCAGCCATGGAATTATTAAAGCCTGTAATAGAGGAAACAAATATACGTAATGTCTGCGTGGGGGGCGGGGTTGCGCTCAACTGCAAGATGAACGGCGTGCTCCTGTCCCAGGATATGGTGGATGATATCTATATCAATCCGGCGGCAAATGATGCGGGGGTTTCCATGGGCGCGGCATTGGAATATGCAAAGCAGATGGGTCTGTGTTCCTGGGTTCCGTTTTCGGGGGGAGGGCTGGAATATTTGGGAATTGAATTCGAGGATTCTTATATCATTGGGAAAATTGAGGAATATGGGATGAATTACGATGTATATGATAATGCGGAACAGATCATTGCGGATGAAGTGAACAGGGGAGGGATTGTCGCATTATTTCAAGGCAGGAATGAGTGGGGGCCGAGAGCTTTGGGAAATCGGTCAATTATTGCTTCGGCTGCTTCCAAAACGATGTTGGATTATATTAACAGTAAGATCAAGAAGAGGGAGCTTGGACGACCGCTAGGTCCTACGATTCTTTTTGATAACGATGAATTTGAAGACGTGAAAGGGAAAAAGTCGGCGAAGTATATGAATATCGCATTTCGTGCAGGGGCTGATATGGAGAAATATGAGGCCGTTGTGCATTGCGACAATACATACCGGCCTCAATTTTTAGAAAAAGAAAATAACGATATATATTATAGGCAAATAAGGAAGATCAAGGAGACCAGCGGGGAAGCAGCTATTATAAATACATCGTTTAATATCGAAACTCCGATTATATACAACGTGGATGATGCCATAACTGCTTTTTTCAAAAGCAAACTGACCTGCCTGGTTTTCAATAATAGGATTGTATTAAAAAAATAATATTAAAATAAAAAAAGATTATCTTTATAAAAAGCAAATTTTCTATTTTAAAGTGTAAGCGTTTCGTGTAAAATGGAAATTAAGGAGTACAGTTTATGCGACATAATTATAAATATATAGAAAAAATTATAAAAATAAATAAAATAAATATTGCGGCATATCTTTTCATAGGCATAACTAATGCCTTTTTGCTGAATTATAAAGTTCGGATTTTTCAGGAGCTGATCGATGATTTTACAAGCGGAGAAATATTGCTGACGGCCATATTGTTTTACGGTTTTATATTAATGTTGCACAGCATCTTATGTTATGTCGATGAATATCCCAGCAATAAACTGAAGCATAGCATTTATTTGCAGTATAAACTTTTCGCGCTGGAAAAAATATCGAATATTAACTATAAGGAATATCAGGATATCGGAACGGGAAAATTAGTCCAAAGGATTGAAAACGGCGCATTGGCCGGCAGGGATATTCTATATAATTTTTGGTTTCGGCTTATCCGGGAATTGATTCCGACTGCAGGGTTCAGCTTATTTTACATATGGCAGATATATCCGAGAATAACGATTGTGATTGCGATAGGATATTTATTTGTCTTTCTTGTTACAAAGATTCTGATAAAGTTCTTGTACCAAATCAAAGAAAAAATAATGGGACATGAGGAGCTGCTGAATCACTATTTAATAAGAGGTTTCATGGAAATGGTCGTATTCCGTGTGGAACGCCAATTCGCAAAAGAAATAACAAAGGCAGAATGCGCGAAAGATAAGATAGTCAAAGCGAAAGTGAAAATGGCCTTGATCCATGAAGCTTTTTTTACTATATTTGCTTTGCTGGTAGGGATATTAAACGTTATTATTTTGATCTATGCGTGGTATAGCAGGGATATTTCGGTGGGTACATTGGTCGCACTGATCAGCCTGATGAACAACGCGTACAACCCTATCGCTATTTTTAATGTGCTTTATGTACAGTATAAACTGGATAAGGCGGCATATGACCGGTTTGCAGCATTTCTGGATCTTCCGGCAGACAGCCAGCTAATGCAGGGCAAAAAGATCGACAGATTCCATGGACGGATCGAAATAAAAAATTTATCGTTTTCATATGGGGAAAGAAATATATTTGAAAATATCAATTTGCGCATAGGCCAAGGGGAAAAAGTGGTACTCGTGGGCGAAAGCGGTTCGGGAAAATCGACATTAATTAAAATAATCTCAGGATTCCTGAAGTATGACAGGGGAAGCGTATTCATAGACGATAATGAACTGAAAGACTGCTGCTTAAACGATTTCTATGAATATATGAGCTATGTGAATCAGGATTCTTCTGTATTTGACGGCACTTTGCGTGAAAATCTGGTGTTTGACGGTGTAACGGACGATACGGAGATTATGGAAATGTTGGAAAAAATGCAGCTGGGGCCGCTGGTCAATGTGCTGCCGGATGGATTGGATACCATGATAGGGGAAAGGGGAACGAAACTGTCTGGCGGCGAAAAACAGAGAATCGTATTGGCGCGAATTCTATTGCGGCAAAGAAGCCTGATTATTTTAGACGAAGCCACATCCGCGCTGGACAATATTACGGAAGAGAAAGTGCTGGGAGAGATGCTGGAAGCAACAGGAAACGGGTGTACTGTCATTGCGATTGCACATAAAATGAGAGCGATTACGCAATTTGACAAAATTATTGTTTTTAAGGAAGGCAGCATTATTGCACAGGGTAAATTGAATGAACTGATGTCGAATTGCCCTTATTTTGTGGAATTATATAATTCGCGGTATTGAGGGAGCAGCCACCGAATTTCTGTAGACCTCCAAACTGATGTAAGATAAGATTACTCAGTCTGGAGGTTTTATTTTGGCATTTCATGCTTTTATTATGTCTGAATATTTATATTATTCTTAATAATCATAATTATTTTATGAACTTAAGATGTAAGAAAGATGAATTATAGATGGTTTATTATTGACCGCAATAGGATATAGAATTTTTATATCTGGAGGTAGAATATGTCGAATAAAGAAGTTGGAGGAAGGATACGGGAACTGCGGGAAATTCAAAATTATACGAGAGAGGGATTGGCAGAAAAAATTGATATTTCAGCAAAATTTTTATATGAAATAGAAATGGGGAAAAAAGGATTCTCAGCAGATATTTTGTGCAGAATATCAAGAGCGCTTTTGGTAAGCTGCGATTACATTATGCTTGGAGAGGAGCCGGGAGGACATAGCAAAGAAAAAATTATTTGTGTGCTGGAGAAGCTGGAACCCAAACAAACCAGCAGGATACAAGATATATTGAAAATATTATATGAAATGTGCGATGTCATCTAGATTGACGGAACAGAAAGGAAAGGAATATGAAGAAATTAAATGTCAGCGAACCACTAATTACATCCAGCCCGACAATTGCCGCGCTTTTTGCCGTGATATCCCGCCAGGATTTTGCGGATCATTGGGTGGCCAATAATTTTAACAATCTATTGTTTATACGAAATGATTATGAAAACAGATGCATTTTTATGGAGGATCAGCCAAGCAATAGGGAAACTATATTTTCCGAGCTGAATTTTTTCAGATACAACAGAATTAAGTATGATGTGGTGAATTATTTAAGCGATAATATATTGGAGTTTTTATGCAGATCTATAGATAACCAATATTATATCCGGGTGGCGGTGGATAATTTCTATATATCGGCAAATAAAAAGGCATACAACAAAAATCATCATTTACATCCATTATTTATATATGGTTACGATAATGAGAAAAAAGAGTTTTTGGCGGGCGAATTTTTTAACCAGAAAAAATTTGATTATTATTCCATCCCGTTTGACGAGGTTAAAGAAGCATACTGCCATTCCGAATATCCAAAGGATGAAACGGAGGAATACCTGGAAAATATTATTTTGCTGAAATTAGATGACGCTTATGTGCCGGAACCGATTCAATTGGAAAAAATAGTGGAGGAGACAAAAAGCTATCTATGCGGAAAGGATGCATCAAATAAATATAAATACCGCAGGCGCAAGAGAGACAGCTTGTATTATTTCGGGATAGAATGCTATGGGCAGTTTATGGATGACATTGTTCAGAGGCGCGTGGATACGCGGTCAGCCCATGTCATTTTAGACAGGATCAGGATTCTTGCATATAAACTGGATATTCTGCATCGACATGGAAAAATGGACAAGGATGACTTTGGGAATTTAAATAAAGAAGTCCTGGAATTAGAGGCAGAAGCATTAAAAAATAGAAACTTATTGCTGAAAATGCTGTTGAAACATGGCGGTGCAGACTATTCGGACCAGGAGGCGGAAGCATTAAAAGAAAAATATGAATCTTTGAGAGAAAAGGAAAAACAATATTTGGGAAATTTTGTGGATGTGATACTGTCAAACTCCCGCATTGGCTGAATGCCACACCAAACAAGGTGCAAAGTCTATTGGATGATCAAGACTTTGCACCTTTATAAATCAGGACATAAAAAGAGCGCGAGACGGGACTCGAACCCGCGGCCTCGACCTTGGCAAGGTCGCGCTCCACCAACTGAGCCACTCGCGCATTGCTGATATTTGTTGCATCAACATTTGTTATTTTACATACATCTTATGGATTTGTCAACTATTATTTTTCGGCAAATACGGAAATCTGTCACTCGGCTTTGCTGATGGCGACTGTCAGCGTTCCGTTTTCCGCAGAGGAATCAATGCGGATGGGATAATCGTAAGGGTTTTTAAAGCGCAGATCCTTCACGCCCTCCACGATGGCCGAATCCAATCCCTTTGGCACATAGTCCACAGCAAGGGAATGGGCGTATCGTTCTGTGGCTGGAATAGAGGAAAGTGTCATAGCCACATATAAGGTAGAAGATACCTGGCAGATTCCCCCGCCGACGCTGGAAACGACTCTGCCCGATGCAAAGGAAGGCGCTACGACATATCCGTTTTCGGTTGTCCGCGACATAATCGAATTGCTGAAGGAAAAGGATGTTCCGGGCTGGACAACAATGCCGTTGATCCGCTGGGCGGCCAGTTCTACGTTGGTTGCCCGGTCTTCTTCCGTGTTGTACTGGGTGGAAAAAGAGGCGATTTCACCGGCATTGCGGGAGGGGTATCCCGCTGTCCGACCTTCGGCTTTTCCTGATTGTATATAGTGGTAATAATAAGCGCTCAGATCCTTGGTGCCGTAAACAGGCAGCAGATCCAGATTATTTTTCATATAGGAGCGTACATCAAAGTCAGCTTTTCCCATGCGCCCTTCTTTCATGCCGGAGCAGATAAAATGTTCCAGCAGCTTTTCCTCATCGAAGCCGATCGTCTGCTGTACGTCCTGATAAGTATTATAATAATATTCGGCATCGAAAACCGGCGAATAATCTATATTGCCGGAAGATGATGCGGCTGCTTGTGCTGCGGCGCCGGACAGGCAGCACAGGCATAAAACCAATGCGGCTGTTTTTTTCCATTTGTTCATGAATCTTTTGTACCCTTCTGTTTCCCGTTTGTTATATGTGCAACCTTATACAGAGTAACATATACCATGAAAATTTACCAGATAAAAAAAGCAGAAATTGGCTGTTAAAGAAAAATTAAGAAAATCTTAAAGCGGTCTACATTGACCCTGTTTTCTGGGATTGCTATGATGCAGAGGGTTATCAATGGATGGAAAGTCCGTCAAGGAGGTTGGGTACCTATGAAAAATGGCCAGCTCATGGAAAAACAGGAAACGAATTGGTTCAGGGGCGCTGCGGCAATTATGGTGGTTTTATCCCATTATGCGGAGTGGTGGTCGTGGTTTGTTCCGCTGGAAGGAAATGCAGAAGTTTTCCGGCAGGCGCTGACAAAGCTCGGCGTGTACGGCGTGGATATTTTCTTCCTGTTTTCGGGATATGCCATGGTAAAATCTTTAGGCAGGGAAAGGATGCATGGGGCATTTATATGGAAAAGGATAAAAAATGTTTATTTTCCATACTTTGTGGTTGTGGGGGCTATCGAACTGCTTGAGGGGGGATTTGTTTCTGTACAGGACTTTTTGCATTTTGCCATTGGTTATGATTATTGGTATATGTTTGTTTTGTTTATTTTTTATATAGGATTTATTGTTGTTTATACGGTAATGGGCGGCAAAACGCCGAGAGTTGTTGTATTTTCCATTTTTACTTATATTTTTTCCCGGATTCTTTACCAGAGAGGGATGCAGGATTTTTGGTACGTATCGAATATTGCCTTTGCTTTAGGAGTAGCGGCGGGCGAATATGAAGATTGGATCAAAAAGGCAGTGGATAGAATATGGGTTCCTCTGGCGCTGGCTCTGGCTGTAGGGATGGGCTTTGCAGCAAAAGGGGGGCTGGAGAGAGGCGCTAATACTGGCGATTCGGAAGAATACCAGCTGTGGTTCCAGATCGGAGCGACAGTGGTATGGATTTTGCTTGTGCTTGTCCTAACTTCAAAGTGCAGGATAAAAGAGAAAGTGTTCGCTTTTCTTGGCAGACACTCGTTGTATATTTATCTGACTCATACCTATATTTTTATGTGGTGCGCGAACTATCTGGAATGGGATATTGCATGGAGGTTTGCGGCCAGTGCTCTGGCCACCATTGCGGTTTCTTTTCTGTGCAGCGTTTTCGTCAGGGGAGTGGAAATGTTAATTCCCGGGAAAAAATTCCGGGGAAATTAATTTCGGGGGAAGAATTTCTGGGGAAAGAATTTCCCGGGAAATTAATTTCCCTGGGAAAGATTTTGTGCTATAATTTATCCCATAGAGTGTCAGGAAAGGTATGGGAGAATGGAAAAAGCTTATGAGCTGGAATTTTCCGGGGAAAAATCGGGAAGCTTGTATGTCAATTGCTGCGGCTGCGCGAAAACAGAACCATTACATAGTTTTGGCCCGGCTTGGAAGCCTCATTATCTGATTCATTATATTTTGAGCGGAAAAGGGAAATTTATGATCGGAGGCAGGACATATCCGCTGGAAGCGGGGGACGGTTTTTTGATCCTGCCGGAGGAGCTGGCTTTTTACCAGGCAGATGAAAAAGAGCCATGGACATATGTATGGGTGGGTTTCAGCGGGACAAAGGCGCAGGAATATATGAAAGCGATCGGGCTTTCGATTGACCGCCCGGTATTCGCCTCCCTGCGGTCGGAAGAACTATACCAAGCAGTAAAAGATATGATGGAGCATAATACGTACGGAATTGCCAATGAGTTGCGCCGGACAGGGCAGCTTTCCCTTTTTCTTTCCATTATTGCCGAGGGCGGGCCGGTAAAAGAGAAAAACCAGGGCGATTGGGCAAATACTTACGTCAATAAAGCGGTGGAGTTTATTCAGGGCAATTACTGCAACCCGATCAAAGTGACGGATGTGGCGGATTATGTCTGCATTAACCGCAGCTACTTATATACCTTATTTCAGAACTCTTTGGGAATGTCCCCTCAGCAGTTTCTTATGACTTTTCGGATTACGAAAGCGGCAGAGCTGCTGCAGCACACAGCCTTGTCGGTGGAAAGTATCGCTATTTCCTGCGGATATCAGGATCCTCTCGTTTTTACAAAAGCATTCCGTCAGATGAAGGGAATTTCTCCTTCTGCCTACCGGAAAGAGATGAAAACGGGGGAAGCGAGGAAAAATAAGAAACATTTGGAACAGGTGGAGGAATTGATCAGCAGGGTTACGTGAAAACGGCATGGGCAGGCCGCTGCCAGTCAACATTTTGACAGCTAATGGCAACAATGGGTCATGGAATTCCAGGCTGGAGCCATTATAATTAAAAATAACAAAAACATGGGTGTCCGTTAGAGAGCGGACAGAAAGGGATGGGTTATGGCAGAGAAAACAGCAGTAGAAATGAAGGAAACGATTCTGAAAAAGTTTGCGGAGGTATTCGGAGAAGAAGGGGCAAAGGCATATTTTGCGCCGGGCCGCGTGAATATGATCGGCGAGCATACCGATTATAACGGCGGACATGTATTTCCCTGCGCGCTGACGATCGGTACTTATGGGGTGGCGAGAAAAAGAGAGGATAGGAAGCTGCGCTTTTATTCCATGAACTTCGATCATCTGGGAGTGATCGAGTCCAGCCTTGACGATTTGAAACCGGCGAAAGAAGCGGGATGGACGAATTATCCAAAGGGAGTTATGTGGGCATTCGAAGAAAGAGGCTATAAGATTCCTTGCGGCATGGATCTGTTGTTAAATGGAAATATTCCCAATGGATCAGGGCTTTCTTCTTCCGCATCGGTAGAAGTGCTGACCGGGTTTATTTTGAGGGATTTCTTTGGGTTTGATGTAAGCAATCAGGATCTGGCGCTGATCGGACAATATTCGGAAAATAATTTTAATGGGGTGAACTGCGGTATTATGGATCAGTTCGCGATCGCTATGGGCAAAGAAGGGCATGCTATTTTCCTGGATACGGCGGATCTGTCTTTTGAATATGCGCCGATTAAGCTGGAAAATGCGAAGATCGTGATCGCATGCAGCAATAAAAAACGCGGGCTTGGCGATTCCAAGTATAACGAGAGAAGGAGCGAGTGCGAAACGGCTCTTGCCGAGCTTCAGGCAGTCGTTGGAATCAACGGTCTAGGAGACTTGAGCGAGGAGCAGTTCGAGACATATAAATCCGCAATTAAAGACGAAACGCGTGTAAGAAGGGCAAAACATGCGGTATATGAGAACCAGAGGACGATAAAGGCAGTAGAGGCATTGAAAAATAATGATGTGGAGCTGTTCGGAAAGCTGATGAATGCTTCCCATACATCGCTTCAGTATGATTATGAAGTAACAGGCGTGGAACTGGATACGCTGGTAGAGGAAGCATGGAAAGTGGAAGGCGTGATCGGCTCCAGAATGACAGGGGCGGGTTTCGGCGGCTGTACGGTAAGCATTGTGAAAACGGACGCGATCGATTCCTTCATTGAGAAAGTCGGCAAAGCATATAAGGAAAAAATCGGATATGCCGCAGATTTTTATGTGGTAGAGATCGGAGACGGCCCTGTCGTGCTGTAAGAGCGGCGGCAGACGGACAGGAAGAAAGGAGAGGCTGGGGAAATGGCGCAGCAGATAGGGCAGGATATAAAAAGGCTGGCAGCATACGGGCTGGAAACGGGTCTGATTGAAAAAGAGGATAAGATTTATACGATCAACAGGCTGCTGGAGCTTTTTGAGCTGGACGAATTGGAAGATGAGGGCGAAGAAATTTCCATGGAAGGAGAGATTTCCATGGGAGCAGAGGAACTGGAGGAAACGCTCGGCCGGATGATGGATTATGCCGTCGAAAAGGGCATTATGAAGGAGGACGGCATTGTTTACAGAGACTTGTTCGATACGAAAATCATGAGCATGTTGGTGCCAAGGCCGAGCGAGGTGATCCGCAGGTTCCGGCTTCTGTATGCAGAAAGCCCGGAGAAAGCGACGGATTTTTATTATAAGTTCAGCCAGGATACAGATTATATTCGGAGATACCGGATTAAGAAGGATCAGAAATGGACGGCGGATACACAGTACGGGGAGCTGGATATTACGATTAATCTGTCGAAGCCGGAGAAGGATCCGAAAGCGATCGCGGCGGCTAAGAACGCAAAGCAGGGCGGCTATCCCAAATGCCTGTTATGTGTGGAAAATGAAGGATATGCCGGGCGCGTGAACCATCCGGCAAGGCAGAACCATAGGGTGATCCCGGTAGAAATCAACGGGTCGAAATGGGGATTCCAGTATTCGCCGTATGTATATTATAACGAACATTGCATCGTGTTCAATTCGGAACACATTCCGATGAAGATCGAGCATGATACCTTTTGCAAATTATTTGATTTTGTAAAGCAGTTTCCTCATTATTTTGTGGGATCCAACGCGGATTTGCCTATTGTGGGAGGCTCTATCCTGAGCCATGACCATTTCCAGGGCGGGCATTATGAATTTGCCATGGCGAAAGCGGAAGTGGAAAAGGCTTTTACGGTAAAAGGGTTCGAGGATGTGGAAGCTGGAATTGTCAAATGGCCGATGTCGGTAATCCGTATTGCATCGGAAGACAGCGGGAGGCTGATCGCTTTGGCGGATAAGATATTGGAGAAATGGCGCGGATATACGGATGAGGATGCGTTTATTTATGCTTATACGGATGGGGAACCCCATAATACGATTACGCCTATTGCGAGGAAGCGCGGGGATAAGTATGAGCTGGATCTGGTGCTGCGCAATAACATTACGACGGAGGAACATCCTTTGGGCGTATACCACCCCCATGCAAAGCTCCACCATATTAAGAAGGAAAATATCGGCTTGATTGAGGTGATGGGGCTGGCGGTACTGCCTGCCAGGCTGAAAGGGGAAATGGATAAGCTGGCAGATGCGATTTTGGCCGGGGAGGATATCCGCAAGGACGAAATGCTGGAGAAGCATGCGGACTGGGTGGATGAGTTTCTGCCGAAGTATGAGGCCGGGAGCAGGACGAAGGATGAAATGATGCAGATCTTACATAAGGAAATTGGATATGTATTTATGCAGGTATTGGAGGATGCCGGAGTTTATAAACGTACGGAAGAGGGAAAGGCGGCCTTCGAAAGATTTTTGGATGTAATTGGATAGGAACGGCAGATAGTGTATCTGACATCATATTGATACAAATAAAAGCATGGGCAGGAACGGCCGCACGGAATATTTAGTGCGGCGCCTTCCCGTGTTTTTTAGATGCTGCCGTCCATGCTCTCCAAGAAGTTTCGCAGATGCGCCCTCTGGGTCGGGTTGAGCCTTTGGAGCCATGGCGCATATTCGGTCTTTTTGTTTTTGCCGCTGTCGGCCGGATTCCGCTGGTCGGACAGGCAAAGCAGGTAATCGGAAGACACATGAAAAGCGGCAGAAAGCCGGACGACCAGATCGGCATCGGGGACGGCGAGTCCGCATTCGATCCGGCTTAGGAAAGTTTGGTTGGTGTCTGTCTTCAGGGCAAGCAGTTCCTGTGTATATTTTTTTTCCTGCCTCAGTTCTTTGATTCTTGTTTTCATAAGAAAGTTTCCCCTTTCTGGATTCATAAGATAGAAATGTACCCTTTTTACAAAAGGTATGTTTTCCGAAACGTATAATTTAATATGGCATAAATGGAAAAGACAGGCAAGCAAAAGTGATAGGACTAAACATTAATATGTGTTATACTTTCAAGGAGAGAAAGAGATTATGCAGAGGGTGGATGTATGAAGTTTTTGCTGGCGGCGGTGAACGCGAAATATATTCATTCCAATCCGGCGGTATATAGTCTGAAGGCATATGCCGGGGAGGAACATGAAAAGGAAATAGAAATTGCGGAATATACGATTAATAACAGCCTGGCATATATTCTGTCCGATATTTATGGGCGCAAGCCGGATGCGGCGGCATTTTCCTGTTATATATGGAATTGGAGGATTGTGCGCGAATTGTCGGAAGAACTCCATAAGGTCATGCCGGAGCTGCCCATTTGGCTGGGAGGCCCGGAGGTGTCTTTTGACGCGGAAGAGATTCTCAAAGAATGCGGCTGGATAACGGGAATTATGGTTGGCGAAGGGGAAGAAACGTTTCGGGAGTTATTCTGCCATTATCAATATGATCAAGAAGAAATGGCGGGCGGCGGGAAGAAAGCGGAATGTCTGGAAGAGATAGCGGGGCTTGTTTACAGACAGGGAGAACGAATCATTCGGACCGAGGAACGGGAAGCGGTGGATATGGACAGGCTTCCGTTTTTGTATGGCCAACTGGAAAATTTCCAGAATCGGATCATCTATTATGAGTCCAGCCGGGGCTGTCCTTTCCGATGCAGCTATTGCCTGTCAAGCGTGGACAAGAGGGTGCGGTTTAAAAATGCCGAAACAGTAAAGAAAGAATTGCAGCAGCTGCTGGATGCGAAGGCAGCGCAAGTAAAGTTTGTGGACAGGACCTTTAACTGCCTTCCGGCGCATACGATGGAAATATGGAAATATATCGATGCCCATGATAATGGGATCACGAATTTCCATTTTGAAATAGCGGCAGACAGGATGACGGCGGAAGAACTGGAAGTATTGTCACATATGCGGCCGGGGCTGGTGCAGCTGGAGATCGGCGTACAATCGGTGAACCCATATACCCTGCGGGAGATCGACAGGGATACGGATATAGAAAAGCTGGAAAGAATCGTAGGGCAGATACGCAGCGGCAGAAATGTGCATGTACATCTGGATTTGATCGCCGGGCTTCCCTTTGAAGGCTATGACAGCTTCGGGAAGTCTTTTGACCGGGTGTATGCCATGAGGCCGGAACAGCTGCAGCTGGGATTTTTGAAGGTGCTGAAGGGATCCCCGATGCATGGGAGGGCGGAAAGGTATGGAATAAAATATGCTTCCCTGCCGCCTTATGAAGTGCTGTGTACCGATTGGCTGTCTTATGGGGAAATCTGCCGGTTAAAGCGGATTGAGGAAATGGTGGAGATATATTATAACAGCAATCAGTTCACCCATGCGCTGTCTGTTTTGGAGGAGAGTTTTGCCAGTCCGTTTGCTTTGTTTGAAAAACTGGCGGAGTATTATGAAGAGCATGGCTATATCCTGAACAGCCCTTCCAGAGTTTATCGTTATCATATTTTCCTGGAATTTGCCCTTCGTTATGGGAAAAGGGAGGGAGAGCTTTATAAGGAGCTGCTGACTTACGATATATATCTTAGGGAGAACATGAAGAATCGCCCTGGTTTTGCCCGGGATTTGTCGGAATATAAGCAAGAGTTCCGGGATTTTTACGACAGGGAGGAAGGAACGTGGGAGATTCTGCAGGGGTATAGGGAATATTCGGCAAGGCAGATGGCGCGGATGACCCATATGGAAGTATTTGCTTATCCTGTCTGGAAAATGGGAGGAACGATGGATAAGCTGGGCAAAAAGAAAAAAGTGCTTTTTGATTATGAGGAAAGAAATGCTTTGACAAGAGAGGCGCGTACAATTGTGCTTGATTAAGGGAGAGGAACGGAATCTATGACAAAGAAAACAAAGGCGATCCTGGATCTGCTGGACCAAAGATATGGAACAGAGTATCGGTGCTATCTGAACCATGAGAATGCATGGCAGCTGCTGATTGCGACGATTTTAAGCGCACAATGCACGGATGCGAGGGTGAATACCGTGACGGAGGGGCTGTTTCGCAAATATCCGGGAGTGGAGGCATTTGCGGCTGCGGACTTGGAAGAGCTGGAAAAGGATATTTATTCCACAGGATTTTACCATAATAAGGCCAAGAATATCATCGCATGCTGCAAGGATCTGATGGAAAAGTTTGGCGGCGAGGTTCCAAGGAGTCTGGAGGAATTGACATCCCTGGCGGGGGTCGGCAGGAAAACGGCCAATGTGATACGGGGGAATATCTATCATGAGCCGAGCATCGTGGTGGATACCCATGTAAAAAGGATATCGAAGAAACTGGGATTGACGAAGGAAGATGATCCTGTGAAAGTGGAACGTGATCTGATGAAAGCGCTTCCGAAGGATCGCTGGATACTTTGGAATATCCATCTCATTACTTTCGGCAGGGAGATCTGCAAAGCGCCGACACCGAAGTGCGAAGAATGTTTTCTGACGGCATACTGTAAAAAGAATGGGGAACGGAATAAAAAATGACAGAAGCATATACGGCGTTGGATCTGGAAACTACGGGTCTGAACCCGAAGAGGGATAAGATTATAGAAATAGGGGCTGTGAAGATAAGGAAGGGAAATGTGGCGGACCGCTTTCAAAGCTTCGTGAATCCATGGAGAAAGCTGGGGGAGGAAGTGCGCCTCCTGACAGGGATAGATGACGGAATGCTTCTGGATGCGCCGGGAATAGAGGAGGTATTGGAGCCGCTGATTGATTTTATTGGGGATGATGTCCTGGTGGGACACAGAATACTCTTTGATTATTCTTTTGTAAAAAAAGCCGCAGTGAATCATTCTATTGTTTTTGAAAAAGAGGGGATCGATACGTTGAAGCTGGCCAGGAAACTGCTGCCGGATCTGGAAAGCAGGAACCTTGGGTTTTTATGCAGTTATTATGGGATAGAACATAGGGCCCACAGGGCGATGGGAGATGCTGAGGCATCTGCCAAGCTGTATCAGAAGCTGGCAGAGCTGTTTTATGAAGGGAATGAAGAGGATTTTATGCCCAAGCGGCTGCTGTTTGCGGCAAAAAAAGAAACGCCTGCCACAAAACACCAGAAAGAACGGTTATATAAACTGCTGGACAGGCATAAAATAGTGATAGAATATCAAGTGGACAAACTGACAAAGAGCGAGGCTGACCGGATTATGGATCAAATTCTTGCAAAATACGGACGATAATATGGCGGCTTGCCGATTTTAGATGCTGCGCCCTGTCTTTTAATTCCCTGATTTTATCGGTATTTCCTTCTTTAGAGTATATGTCGGCAAGGAGACGGTAGGAACCGCTGACATCGGTATCGGTGGACAGGGAGAACTCCAGGATCTGCTTGGTTTCTGTGATGTATCCTGCCTGGTATAATTTTTCAGCCCATTGCTGCAGGGTGCGGACAAGGGTCGTATAGCTTTGGTCGTAGCGCATCAGCAGGTCAATGTTGGGCGCGCCATATTCCAGTTTTAAATCGGTATTGCTGAAACCGGTAAAATTCACGATAGGAGCATCGGCAAGATCATGGAGGATTCTGTGGAATTCTATCACTTTTTCATCTTCCTTCATTACTTCCATAGGAAGGGAGTCAAAAGGGATGGAGATATAGTCCAGATGATCGAGAGACTTCCGCCGCGTATTGTTGGCGGCGGCTTCTTTTTCCCAGTAAGCGTCCTGGGCTTTTTCGCCGATCCGCCTGCTTTTGGATATCTCGTAAGAGAGCCATATAAGGAAGATGATAAAACTTGCAAAAAAGGGCATTTTCATATATAATTCCTTTCAGAGACAGGAGGGTCTGATATGTTTCATCTACATAATCGTAAAACGAAAAAAATTATTTCATCCGTTATTATTATATTAATTGTAATCGCGATGTTCATACCAACTTTAACATATTTTATTTTTTAGTACAATATATTTTGAGGAGAGATCATGAAAATGAAAGGAAGGAAGATTGCTGCGGCGGCGGTTTTAACGGTGCTGGCAGCTTTATGGCCCGTGCAGGCGGCAAAAGCCCAGTCTATTGAGGATGCTTTGGAGGCAGAATCCCAGGCGGCGGAAACGCAGGAGCCGGAAAGCGGGGAAATGCAGGAGGAAAGCGCGGACGGGAATGTGCAGACTCCGATTCAGGAAAGCGCAGAGGCGCAGACGGAGGATAAAGAAACTGGTGCAGCGGCAGGCCCGCTGACAACCATGGGAAACAGCAATACGATTTCCGAAGGAATTTATATCGGCAGCGTGGATGTGTCAGGGAAGACGGCCCAGGAAGCCAAACAGGCGGTCGAGGCATATGTAGAAGAATTGAAAGGGCTGACTATTGCCTTTCAAATAATGGACGGGAACCAGATTGAGGTGACTGCCGGGGAGCTTGGCTTGCGGTGGACGAACTTTGATGCGGTGCAGGATGCGGTGGCTCTTGGCAAAAAAGGAAATATCGTACAGCGCTACAAGGCTTTGCAGGATCTGCGGCACAAGAATATGGTGTTCGACCTGGTTTATGATTTTGACAAAGAATTGATCCGGCAGATTTTGTCAGAGAAGTGCGGCGAATATAATACGGAAGCGAAGGATGCGACGCTGACAAGGGAAAACGGAGTGTTTTCCGTTACGCCGGGACAGAGCGGGCGAGTCGTTGATGAAGAGGCTTCCCTGAACCAGATTTATGATTATATGATGAATGAATGGGATTTCGGCGATGCTTCGGTGGAAATGGTCGTTAAAGTACAGGAACCGAGGGGGTCGGAAGAAGAACTGGCACAGGTCAGGGATGTGCTGGGGACATTTACGACGAGTTACAGTACGTCCGGTTCTTCGAGAAGCGCCAATGTATCCAATGGATGTGATCTGATCGCAGGAACTACTTTGTATCCGGGGGATGAATTCTCGACTTATGAAGCGGTATCTCCTTTTTCGGCAGATAATGGTTATTATATGGCGGGTTCTTATATGAACGGCCAGGTAGTGGACAGCCTGGGGGGCGGGATATGCCAGGTGTCTACTACATTGTATAACGCGGTTCTCCTGTCGGAGCTGGAGGTGACGGAGAGGCATAACCATTCGATGATTGTAACTTATGTGGATCCGTCTGCCGATGCGGCGATCGCGGAGTCTGCGGGCAAAGATTTTAAATTTGTAAATAATACGGGGCATCCGATTTATATCGATGGCCATTGCGAGAATAAAAATATTACGTTTACTATTTATGGCGTGGAGACGAGACCGTCCAACAGGGAAGTTGTGTATGAAAGCAAGGTGCTTTCCGTTATTCACCCGGATCACGAAGTGATTTATACGGATGTGGCGATGCCGATTGGCCAGGTGGTGACGCAGTCTGCCCATATTGGTTATAAGGCAGAGCTGTGGAAAGTAGTAAAAGAAAACGGCGCGGAAATAAGCCGCGAGCAGATTAACAGCAGCAGTTATAAGATGGTGCCGAGGACAGCTACGGTAGGACTTTCCACGAACGATGTGAATGCGTATAATGAGATGCTGGCGGCAGTGGCGACGAACAGCATTGACCATGTAAAAAATGTAGCGGCGGCTTTGGCGCAGTTTGCGATCCAGCCAGGGCAGGTACCTGCAGCGGAGCAGCAGCCGCCCGCCGAACAACAGCCAGCGGAGCAACAACCTCCGGCAGAACAGCAGCCCCCAGCGGAGCAACAGCCTCCGGCAGAACAGCAGCCTCCAGCGGAGCAACAACCTCTGCCGGAGCAGCAGCCTCCGGCGGAATAGGACGGATAAGATGAGAACAGGAAAACTGCCAGAGAATGTCTGGAAACGTTCAGTATTAAGACAAATCAATCAAACAAAACGGGAAGAAGTGACGGTCGGCGCAGGGATAGGGGAAAACTGCGCCGTTTTTTCGTTTGGGGATAAAGAAATGACATATATGTCATTAGATACGGAATGCTGGCCCGGGCAGGATGCCGCCAGGCTGGCGATGCACCGAAGCGTGAATGCGCTGGCGGCTTCGGGAGCAGAACCGATGGCGGTGGATTTTTCGGTGCTTTTACCGGAGGGGACAGAGGAAGAGGATGTCCGGGCGATGGCGGCAGAGGCAGGAAGGGAATGCGGGCTGCTGGGAATCCAGGCAGCCGGGTTTCATATAAAAGTAATAGGAGAAGTAAACCGGCCTGCAGTTACTGCGGCAGGAATCGGCCGACAGGCGGCGGGTGGAGGCAGAATATCCATGGCGGGGATCAAGCCGGGGCAGGATATCGTGGCGAGCAAATGGATCGGCCTGGAAGGAACTTATTTGCTGGCTGTGAACAGGGAAAAGGAGCTGCTGGAAAGATATCCGGCCCGCCTGCTCAAAGAAGTGAAGGAATATGACCGGTTTCTGTCGGTAATCCCGGAGGCCGCCACCGCCGTTAAGTCCGGCGTTTGCGCTATGTACAGTGTTGCGGAGGGGGGTATTTTCGCCGCCCTTTGGGAAATGGCTGCAGAGGCAGGCGTTGGACTGGAAGTTGACTGGAAGAAGATTCCGATCAAACAGGAAACGGTGGAGATCTGCGAGTTTTTTGAAATTAGTCCCTATGAGCTGGCATCGGGGGGATGTCTTTTGATGACGGCGGAAAGAGGATATGATCTGGTTAGGGAGTTGGAGAAGAAAGGGATTGCCGCGTCCGTAATCGGAAAAACAACGGATAATAATGACAAGGTTGTCATTCATGGGGAAGAACGGCGCTTTTTAGAGATGCCGAAACCGGATGAGTTGTATAAAGTATTTGGGCAGGCTCAAAAGAGCCACGAAAAAACAAATGGAAATAAAAGGAGCAGAATGGAGGAAGTATGAGAGAGAAAATATTATCGATTATAGAGAGGAACAGCCGTATTGATCTGAAGGAGCTGGCCGTTATTCTCGGGGCGGAAGAAACAGATGTGGTCAATGAGATGGCGGCGATGGAAAAAGAGGGGATTATTTGCGGCTATCATACGATGATTGATTGGGAAAAGACTTCGGTGGAGAAAGTGACTGCTTTAATCGAGGTGCGCGTGACACCGCAGAGGGGGCAGGGATTTGATAATATTGCGGAGAGGATTTATAAGTACCCGGAAGTGAACAGCGTATACCTGATCTCGGGCGGCTATGATCTTCTGGTGACGCTGGAAGGGAAATCGCTGAAGGAGGTGTCGGCGTTCGTTTCCGATAAATTGTCGGCTTTGGATACGGTACTCAGCACGGCGACGCATTTTATTCTGAAAAAATATAAGGACCACGGAACGATACTGGCAAAAAAATATGAAGATGAAAGAGAGAAGATTACGCCATGAGAAACCCATTAGCTGATAAAGTGGTAGATATCAAGCCCTCAGGCATCCGCAAATTTTTTGATATTGTAAGTGAAATGGAGGATGCGATTTCGCTTGGAGTCGGCGAGCCTGATTTTGATACGCCCTGGCATATCAGGGACGAGGGCATTTATTCATTGGAAAAAGGACGCACTTTTTATACTTCCAATGCGGGGCTGAAGGATTTAAAAATTGAAATTTGCAATTATATGAAGCGATCCCAGGGAATTGATTATCATTATAATGATGAGGTTATCGTAACTGTGGGAGGATCGGAAGCGATCGATATCGCCCTGCGGGCTATGATCAATGACGGGGAGGAAGTGCTGATTCCGCAGCCAAGTTATGTTTCATACGAACCTTGTGCCATTCTGGCGAATGCCGTTCCTGTTATTATCGAGCTGAAAGCGGAGAATGAATTTCGCCTGACCGCCCAGGAACTGCGCGACGCGATTACGGATAAGACGAAGGTTTTGATTCTGCCCTTTCCTAATAATCCAACAGGGGCGATTATGGAAAAGGAAGATCTGGAGAAAATCGCGGAAGTAATTATAGAGAAAGATATTTTTGTTATTTCAGACGAGATCTATGCAGAGCTGACCTATAAGGATAAGCATGTTTCGATCGCTTCCCTGCCGGGCATGAGAGAACGTACGGTTCTTATCAACGGGTTTTCCAAGGCTTATGCCATGACCGGCTGGAGGCTGGGATATGCCTGCGGGCCGAAAGAGATTCTGGGGCAGATGTTGAAGATCCACCAGTTTGCTATTATGTGTGCGCCTACTACAAGCCAGTATGCGGCGGTGGAAGCATTGAAAAACGGGGATGAAGATGTAAGGCAGATGCGGGAGGCGTATAACCAGAGAAGAAGATATTTGATGTACGCTTTCCGGGAGATGGGGCTGGAATGCTTCGAACCCTTCGGCGCATTTTATGTGTTTCCATGTATTAAGGAATTCGGTATGAGCAGCGAAGAGTTCGCGGATCGTTTCCTACGAGAGGAAAAAGTCGCTGTCGTGCCGGGGACGGCTTTCGGGGACTGCGGGGAAGGATTTCTTCGAATATCCTATGCATATTCTTTGGAAAACCTGAAAATTGCGATTGGAAAGCTGAAGAATTTTATTGAAAGGCTTCGGAAGGAAAAAGAAGCATAATTTAAAAAAAGAGCTGGCCTGAAGGCCAACTCTCCGCCTGGAAAAACTTTCCGTCTGAAAAGTTTTTTCAGGCGTTTTTAGTTTATGCAGTTTACTGGATCAGGTATTCCACCGTAATATTCACTTCCACGCTCACCTCTCCCGGCATAATGGCTGAACCGGTTTCCGCGTCGGCGGCCAGGCTTTCCTCCATATTTCGCATTTTAGCGCTTAAAGCGTGGTCGGTATAGCGCGCTTCGCTGTAATTGCTGTTTTCGCGGACTCCTACGACGTTTCCGAGGGAACAGCCGCCCGCTTCGGCCAATGCTTGGGCTTTTGCCTTAGCGGATTCCATGGCCAGTTTTAAGGCGTTGGAATATCCTTCGTCATATTTGCTGGACATATATGTAATGGACTGGATATTGTTAATTCCTGCTTCCACGGATTTGGAAAGGATATTTTCAAGACCGTCTATGGGTATCCCCGATACCGTCAGGGAAGTGGAAGCTTCATAGCCGGTAATCCGCTGGGTATTTCCGCTGTAATTGTAGATGGGATACATATAATAGTCGGAAGTCTGAATGGAGGCTTCCTCCACGCCCAAACTTTTTAATAAATCGATGACTTTGGCCGTATCTTCTGTATTTTTCTGCTGGCAGGATGCGGCATCTTTCGCTTCTGTACGCACGGCATAAACGATTTCAGCGATATCCGGGATGACTGTCACGGTTTCACTGCTGTTGACGGATATGACGTTTCTTGTGGAATCCGGGGCGGCAGCAGGAGCCGCAGATACGGTGGTCGGAACCGATCCGGCACCTGTGGTTCCACTGACACTATTGTCGGCAGAACCACAGGCGGCGAAAAAGACGGAAAAGCCAAGAGCCAGTGACAGCAGTTTTGCTTTCGGTTTACGCTTCATTTTTCTCTTTCTCCTCATATGGCCTTTATTCATTGCTGCTTGTATAATTAGCGCTGGTGACGGAAGTCACCATTCTTGTCGATACTTTGCCCGAACTATTCTTATATGCCTGGCGGATGGTTCCCCATGCGCCGACTACCATCAAAATATATCCCATGATGAGATCCCCGATAACGGCCATCTTGATATCCGGTTCTTCAAGGAAAGAGGGTACGCTGCGGAAAGCATCAAAGAAGGTAATTTCATAATATTCTTTATAAACGTTATAGATTTCAATACCGACGGATACCTGTTCGGCAACAATTACCATGACCAGGGAGATGATACAGCTGATGATAATCCCGGCTTTGCTCAGATGCCCGCCCAGCATTTCATAGCCTTTTAATGCGCATATAATCATAACCAAACCGGCAATTCCTGATATGTAGCCGAGCTGGTAAATCAGCACCCATACGATAACGCCCAGCACGGAACCGAGCAGCGCGCCTACCACGCCGCCTACGATATTGCCGCTTCCTTTTTTGGACTTTTCAGCCGTCTGCCGCTGGATGTTGTCCGATGTGCTGGCATAGCAGGAGGAACAAAGCATATGTTCGGTATCATCTATCTGATAAAGATTCAGCCCGGCAGAGGAACCGCAGGATTGGCAGCAGGGAACTAACTGGTTGGAATTACAGTAAGAAGTAATATCCCGTAAAAAGGCATCCAGGCAGGGAACATAGTTTTTGCCCCATTTAAAGCCGATGCCCTGGAATTCCGCAGTGATTCTTGTGCCGCTATAGGAAGCCGACTGCAGATATTGGTGTTTGCTGGTACATTGGTTCAGGAAATCGGTAATGGCTGGAACGGCTGCTATGGATCCTTCTTTTACCCAGAGGTATACCGTATGTTTTGCCGCTGTAACAGGATCCTGGTGTATGGAAAAAAAGAACCCGTTCATCTGGCCGTAGACCAATCCGTTTTTGTCTTCGGCAGTAAATCCGTTATTAAGTGCGTATTGCTTTACTTTTTTGTAGATCATATGATTCTCCTCCTCATTAGCATACGCTGCTGTCTGGCAAAATAGACTTCTGCTGTGCATCGTTGCGTTTTTTATTGTAACATTATAACATGGAATGGGGAAAAGAGGAATATTGAAATTGATTTCCGCATGGTATTCGGTTATGTTATAATATGGTTAAAATGGTGAAATTAGTTTTGCGCGATAAAGCCGCGCAGAAATGGGGGCGACTATGCATATTGTGCTGCATCAGCCGGAGATACCGGCGAATACGGGAAATATTGGAAGGACATGTGTTGCGGCGGGGGCTTCGCTGCACTTAATAGAACCCCTTGGCTTTCGGCTGAATGAGAAAGAGATTAAGAGGGCGGGAATGGATTATTGGGAGCATCTGGATGTAAAGAGGTATGTGAATTTTTCAGAGTTCCTGGAGAAGAATCCGGGGGCAAAAATATGGATGGCGACGACGAAGGCGAAAAAGACATACGCGGAGGCGGAGTTTGGGGAAAATGATTATATTATGTTTGGAAAGGAGAGCGCGGGCATTCCGGAGGAAATTTTGGTGGATTATGAGGAAACATGCATCAGGATTCCGATGCTGGGGCAGATTCGGTCTCTGAACCTTTCCAATGCGGCAGCGATCGTGTTGTATGAGGCGCTGCGGCAAAACCATTTTTCCAACATGCAGCTGGAGGGTGAGCTTCACAGGCTGCATTGGAAATAATTTTTGTGGAATTCCGAATTTTTGTTTGTAACGAAAAAAGCTTTTGCCGCACATATGGATAAGAGGAGGTGAAAAGGTGGACAGGCAGAAGGTGGAAGAAGTGTATGAGCAAAATGTGAAGGCTGTTTACAAATACCTGTTCTGCTTAACCCATAGTGCGGATCTTGCGGAAGAACTGACGCAGGAGACCTTTTATCAGGCGGCAAAAGGAATCGACCGGTTCAGGGGCGGATGTAAAGTCTCAACCTGGCTGTGTCAGATTGCGAAAAGGCTTTGGTATAAGGAACTGGAAAAGCGAAAGCGGGAAATACCAGTTTTGGAGGCAGCGGAAGGAAACGGCGGTTTTGGCAGTATAGAAAATGATTACCTGCTGAATGTGGAAAAGGTGGAGCTGTTTCGGATGCTCCATAACTTCGACATAACTACGAGGGAGGTCATGTATCTTAGGCTGGCCGGAGAGCTGAGTTTTTCTGAAATCGGCGATATTATGGGCAAAACAGAGAACTGGGCAAGAGTTACTTTTTACAGGGGCAAACAAAAATTAATGAAAGGAAGAGAGGAATGGAACAAAGATTAGTGTGCGATACGGTAAGGGATCTGCTGCCGATGTATATAGACCATATGACGAGTGAAGCATCGAACGAATCGATAGAAGGGCATATGGAAAACTGCCAGGAATGCAGGGACGCGCTGGAACAGATGAGGAGTCCCGTGCGCGTGGAGGCGGCGCCGGAGGTAAAAGACTTTCGGAAGTTTTTAAAGAAATCGAAGATGAGCCTGCTTTATTGGATGGCAGGGGCGGCAGCTTTGATTGCGATCGTTGCCTGTTTCATCGTCAATCTGGCAGTGGATCAAAGGCTTTCTTGGTTTTATATTGTGGGAATCGGCATCGTCACTGCTTATTTGCCAGTATATGTGTGGATCACCGCTTCCAAACACAGGTTTGTAAAGGGGCTGGCGGTTTTGAGCATATGTGTGTTTCTGGTGGTGGGGACAGTGCAGATCGTGTTGTATTATTTGATGGGCATCGGAGAAATGTGGTTTTGGGAAATCGGTCTGCCGGTTACGGTGCTTTGGCTGGTGATCGTTTGGGCCGGGGTGGCTTTCCATGGCTGCTTCCATACGAATGCGCTCATATCTTTGTCCGTCATTACTTTTCTGGCGGTTCCGGGGAATTATCTGACCCAATGCCTGACCGGGGACTGCCAGGGAATCCATAGTCTGGACATCGGGTCAATCGCCGACGGGATGGGGAACGGATTGGCGGCAGTGCTGCTATTATTGGCGGGGCTTGCCTGGCAGAGGAGAAAAGGGAAGAAAGAAGATGGAGAATAGTTATTTTAATGAGGCATTGTCCAATTTTGCAAAGGATTTCGCCTATGGAGGGGCTATCCGGCATTTGGTGGACAAGGGATATACGGCGGAACGGATTATCAGGGAATTCCACTATCCGATTTCCAGGGAAAGCGTGGAAAAGATAGTGGAAGACCATCTGAGAAATAAGGATAAAAGCGATAAGCGTTAATCTTCATCATCGATGATATCGGAAACAGGAAGGGAAAAAATAAACTCGGAGCCGACGCCTTCCGTGCTTATGACATTGATATGTTCGCCGTGGGCGTGGATGATTTCCCTTGTAATGGAAAGGCCAAGCCCGGTTCCTTTTTTATCCTTGCCCCGGGAAGCGTCGGATTTGTAAAAACGGTTCCAAATCAGTTTCAGATCATCTTTGGGGATGCCGATCCCGCTGTCTTTGATGGAAATATAGACTTTATTACTTTTCTCGCTTGTTTCGATACGGATGACGGAGTCGTTGTGGCTGAATTTGATCGCATTATCCAACAGGTTGTAGAAAACCTGCTGGATTCTTCCCATATCCGCATTGACATAGATGAAATCCCCGGTCAGGAGCAGTTCGATGGCGATGGATTTCTGGCGGCAGGTTCCTTCGAAGGAGGCCGCCGTATCGCGGATGATGCGGTTCAGTTCAAAGTCCGTCCGGTCAAGAAGCATCCCTTTTGTATTCATATTGTTCAAAGTCAGGAGGCCGTTCGTCAGTTTGGTAAGACGTTCGGTCTCGTTGAGTACAATATTCAAATATTTTTCATGCATTTCGGGAGGGATCGTGCCGTCCAGCATGGCCTCCAGATATCCCTTGATGGAAGTCAGGGGAGAGCGGAAGTCATGGGAAACATTGGCCACAAACTTTTTCTGGTCGTCTTCGGAACGGGCGATTTCGCTGGCCATATAGGAAAGGGTGGCGGCGAGGTAGCCGATCTCGTCCTCGCTGTCCACCTGGAATTCATAGTGCATATTGCCGCTGGCATATTGCTCGGTGGCTTCGGTGATCTTACGGAGAGGGAGATATACGATTTCCGTAAAAAAGATAAGGATGATCAAAGAAAGCAGGAACAGGATTACCAGCATAATATAGGAAATATTCAATAAACTGTTGCAGGAGGCCTGAATGGCGCTCATAGGCGTATGGATAACCACGTATCCCCGTACTTTAAAATTGGAAGTGATAGGGGAAAATACGCTGAGCATCTGTTCGTCAAAGGAGCCGAAGAAATTACCTACGGTATAATAGGAACCAGAGGATATGGTAGGGTCGAAGTTTGCGATAACCACTTCGTTTTCTACGTTTACCGGGGAAGAGGAGTCCAGGATCATCCGGCCGGAAGGGTTGATAATCCATATCGTGGACGAAAGGTATGTGTCCAGCGCGTCCAGCTGCCGTTTGACTGTGTCGAGGGAAGTCTCGCTGTTATAGAGATCCGAAGCATAGGTCATGGCGATCAGAGTGGCCTCTTCATAGAGAGCATCTGCCTTTTCTCTTTTCAAGTGTTCCAGAGTCATATTGGACACAAAAGTAGCGACTACGACAAATCCGAAGAAGCCGAAAATAAAATATCCCAGTATAAATTTCAAATAGAGGGTTTTTCTCATAGTCACGCCCCTGCCTTTACCTCAAACTTATAACCTACCCCCCAGACAGTATTGATGCGCCAGGAAGCGTGGTCCTTGATTTTTTCCCGGAGGCGCTTAATGTGTACGTCTACGGTACGCGTGTCCCCGATATATTCATAGCCCCATATTTGGTCGAGAAGCTGCTCCCTGGTATATACGTGGTTAGGGGAGGAGGCCAGGAAATAAAGAAGTTCCAGCTCCTTGGGAGGCATATCGATCGTTTGGCCCATATAAATGACGGAGTAATTCGTCTGGTTAATGATCAGGTCCGGATATTCCACGCTTTTGATATTAGAAGCCGCAGAGGCGGCAGGCGAGGGCTTATAGCGCCTTAATACCGCTTTGACCCTGGCCACCAGTTCCTTGGAATCGAAGGGTTTTTCCATATAGTCGTCGGCCCCAAGTTCCAGCCCGAGGACTTTATCAAAAATCTCCCCTTTTGCCGAAAGCATGATGATCGGAATCGTGGATTTTGCCCGGACTTCTCGGCAGACCTGATAACCGTCAATGCCCGGAAGCATCAGATCCAGGAGGATCAGGCTGGGGGCAAAGGAGTCAGCCGCAGCCAGGGCGGATTCCCCGTCGTTGACAATCATCGTTTCAAAACATTCTTTGGTAAGATATAAAGAAATCAACTCTGCAATATTGTTGTCATCGTCTACAATTAATATTTTTTGTTTGCTTACCATATCGATAACCATGCCTTTCTCTCAGCCCTTACATCGGCGCTGGTTTCTGTCAGGATTTAAAAGTTGCAATAGTGACGCCTGCGTCGCCTTCCCCATGTTCCCCCTGCCGGAAGGATTGGATATATTTCACTTTTTTCAGATGCCCTTGGACCGCTTTTCGGAGCGCCCCGGTTCCTTTGCCGTGTACGATGCGGACAGTGGAAAGATGGGAAAGATAGGCATCGTCCAAATATTTATCCAGTTCTGCAATTGCTTCGTCCACCGTTTTTCCCAGAAGATTGATTTCAGGGGAAATATGATAGGACTTAGACATTTTCATGTTGCCCGTGCCGGAGCGGGCAGAAAATGACGGTTTTGTCACCGGCTCGTCATCGATAAAGACGATTTCGCTGATATTCGTCTGGGAGCGGATAATGCCGCATTGGACGAATAAGTTGCCTTTATGGTCCGGCAGGGAACTCACGGTGCCTTTTAACCCCATGGAAAGGATTTTGACACTGTCCCCCAGCTTCAGCTGCTTGGGAGAGGGCTGCTTTTTCGGAGGCTGTTTTGCCTTTAACGAAAGTTTGTCATTTTTATCCGAAATCCCTTCCCGTATTTTTTCCCGCGTTTTTTCCAGATCTTTCATGGAAGCGCCAGGCCCGGCCTTTTGGAAGACCCGAATGGTTTCATCGGCCACATCCTTTGCTTCCTGAAGGATATCCCTTGCCTTTTCGTTGGCTTCTTTCAGGATGCGGTCTTTTGTCTCCTGGATTTTCTCTTCTCTTTTTTGCAGCTTATCCTTCAACTGTTTAATCTCATCTTTATAAGAAACGATTTCCAGACGCTCGTTTTCTATCGTGGTTCTCTTATGCTCCAAATCGGCCAGTAAGTCCTCAAAACTGGTATTTTCCTGGCTGATCTGGGCCTTTGCGGACTGGATGATATGATCGGGCAGTCCCAGTTTGGAGGATATGGCGAAAGCATTGCTCTTGCCGGGGATGCCGATCAAAAGCCGGTAAGTAGGCTGCAGGGTGTCCACATCGAACTCGCAGCAGGCATTTTCCACGTGGGGCGTGGAAAGAGCATATACTTTCAGCTCGCTATAGTGGGTAGTCGCCATAGTACGGATGCCCCTTTGGTGCAGATAGTCGAGGACGGCGATCGCCAGGGCGGCTCCCTCCGTCGGGTCCGTGCCGGCACCGAGTTCATCGAACAAGCAGAGGGAATTGCAGTCCGCATGTTTCAGGATCGAGACGATGCGCGTCATATGGGAGGAAAAAGTGCTGAGGCTCTGCTCAATGCTCTGTTCGTCGCCGATATCTGCATATACTTCCGAAAAAACCGGCAGTTCAGACCGATCCAGGGCGGGAATATGCAGCCCGGATTGTCCCATCAGTGCAAACAGTCCGACCGTTTTTAAGGAAACGGTTTTCCCGCCGGTATTAGGGCCGGTGACAATAAGCAAGTCAAAATCCCTGCCCAGATATACGTCAATAGGGACAGCTTTCTTTTTATCCAGAAGGGGATGCCTTCCTTTCCGTATATTGACATAACCGTCAGTATTAAAAACAGGAGCGGTAGCGTTCTGCTCCATCGCTAAGGAGGCTTTGGCAAAAATAAAATCCAAAGTCGTCATCATCTTCTGGTTCTGCGAAATCACATCGACATGCCCCGTCGCCTGGGCGCTCAAATCAGTCAGTATCTGCCGGATTTCTTCCTGTTCCTGAAGAGCGAGTTCCTTGATCTGGTTATTCAGCGATACTACGGCAGCCGGCTCGATAAATAATGTGGAGCCGGTAGAGGACTGGTCATGGATCATTCCTGGGACTTGGTTCTTGTACTCCGCTTTCACGGGAATGCAGTATCTGTCATTGCGCATTGTAATTACGGCATCTTGCAGATAAGTACGGCAGGAGCCGCTTAACATGCCCGTAAGCTGGGAATGGATTTTTTCGTTGGCGATCCGCATGCTCCGGCGGATATGTTTTAATGCCGGACTGGCATCGTCGCTGATCTCGTCTTCCGATAAAATACACCGCCGGATTTCCTGCGAAAGCGGGGAAAGGGGTTCTAAGAGATCAAAAAAATCATCCAGGGAATCCCGTTCCTCCTCTTCCCGCTCCCGCCGTCCATAAGTCTTGATCCGGCTCACATTCTCCAGGAGTCCGGCAATGCTTAACAATTCCGTAACGGACAAAACGCCCCCGACTTCCAGGGACTTCATCGCATATCCCAGATCTTTATTCCCGCCGAAAGAGGTGGAACCCTTTTTAAACAGACGGGAAAGCGCATCGGAAGTCTGCCGCTGCGCTTCATTTATGACATTAACGTCACTATAAGGACTCAAATCCCGGCACAGCTTCCGTCCTGGATCTGAATCCGCTTTTTCAACAAGCATGTCAATGATTTTATGATATTCTAAGGTTTGCAATACTTTCTCGTTCATAATATTTTTCCTGTCAAATGAGTTATAGGGTAGTTGGGGAATGGCGGGGAGGATACGACCATCTTCGCGATTGCCTGACTTACTTATTATAGCATATGGGTGGGGAAAATACTATGAAGGATTGTTCTTTGCCGAAAGATGGAAATCATTTTTTGCAGCCAGCATGGCGCGCATGGCTGCAAAAAATGATTTCTGTGTTGCCGCAAGAAACCCCATTTACATTCCCCCCAAAACAAGCTATACTAATAAAGTTAATCGGCACCCTTTCATCATTCTCCATATAATATAAGGAAGATCAGCATTTTTATGAATAGTGAAAAAAATAAAAAGGATATAGATTCAGAGGTAAAAATTCAAAAACAAGATTCGGATTTTATAACGGAAACGATCAGGCAGCGTCCGATCAATAAAAAGAAGCTGCTTCGGCGTACTTTGATTACTGCGGCGATGGCGGTGGTTTTTTCGCTTGTCGCATGCCTGACTTTTCTTCTTCTAGAACCGGTGATCAGTAACTGGCTGTACCCGGAAGAAGAGCCGGAACCCATTGAATTTCCGGAAGAAACGGAGGAGATTCTCCCGGAGGATATGATTGTGGACGACTCGGAGATGGAGCCGGAGCCGGAGCCGCCGACAGAGATCGTGATCCAGGATGAGCAGATAGAAAAAATATTGAACGGGATCCAGCTGGATATGGAGGATTATGCTGAAATGTACAGTTCCCTGTCGGGAATAGCTGCGGAGGCAGGCAAATCAGTAGTGACAGTGACCGGTTCGGTATCGAATGTAGATTGGTTTAATAATCCATATGAAAGCAAGGGGCAGACTTCCGGAGTGATCGTGGCTAAGCTGCCGAAAGAAATATTGATTCTTGTTAATTATGAAAAGGTGATCGATGCAGAAAGCATCATGGTGACATTCTGCAACGGAACGCAGGGAAAGGCGGAGCTGCGGGAAAGGGATGCTAATACGAAGCTGGCGGTGGTTTCCGTGCAGGCGGAGGAAGTGGGGAAGGATACGGCGGATTTGGTCAAAGCGGCGGATCTGACGACCAGCTCCAGCAACAGCGCCATTGTCGGAAACCCGGTAATCGCTATCGGCAGTCCTTTGGGGAACGGGTATTCCGTATGTTATGGAATGGTGACATCTAATAATATAAGTATTAATATGGTGGATTCTTACTATAAGCTGATTACTACGGATATTTATGGAAGCCAGAAAGCTTCGGGGGTTCTTGTTAATTTAAAGGGGCAGATGCTTGGCATGATTGATGGTTCGCATAATAGCGATGATATGAAAAATCTGGTGTCGGCGATAGGGATCACCGAACTGCGGAAAGTGATCGAGCGGATGAGCAATGGAAAGAAGCAGGCTTATCTTGGAACCCATGGAACGGATGTGACGCCGGAGGCAAATGAGAACCTTGGCGTGCCGTATGGGGCCTATATTACAGAAATCGAAATGGATTCCCCGGCTATGGAAGCAGGGATACAGAGCGGCGATGTCATTGTAGGAATTAAAGAAAAGGAGATCCATACTTATGGGGATCTGGTGAATGCCCTGATGGAAGGACAGCCGAACGAGACGGCATCTATCGTTTTGATGCGGCAGGGGCCGGAGGAATATGTACGGATGGAAGTGGATGTGACGCTGGGGAATCTGGAATGATGGAAATAGTTTTTAAACCAGTAAAAGATAAGGGCAGAGAGAGAAAGGGAAGCAAGAAATGAAATATATCAAAGATTATAAAGAAGGCGACCGGGTATTCGACATCTATTTATGCAAGCATAAGCAGTCTGCAGTGACAAAGAACGGGAAGGCTTATGACAATGTAATTTTACAAGATAAGACGGGGACTTTGGATGCAAAGGTATGGGATCCCCATAATCCGGGCATCGGGGAGTTTGATTCCCTGGATTATATTGAAGTGTATGGGGAAGTGACGTGTTTTCAGAACGCGCTTCAGGTCAATGTGAAGCGTATACGGAAATGCCAGGAGGGAGAATATGTTCCTGCGGATTATCTTCCAGTCAGCAGCAAAGACATTGAAGAGATGTATGGGGAGCTGCTGGGCTACATAAAGAGGGTGGAGAACCTATATCTGCGGACTCTGCTGGAGGCATTTTTTATAAAAGATGAAGGGTTTGTAAAAGCTTTCAAGCAGTCTTCTGCAGCAAAAACGGTGCATCATGGTTTTGTGGGCGGGCTGCTGGAGCATACGTTGAGCGTGACAAAATTGTGTGAATATTACTGCAAGGCATATCCTTTGTTAAAAAAGGATTTGCTGATCAGCGCGGCGATCTGCCATGACATCGGAAAAGTGAAGGAGTTATCCTTATTTCCGGAGAACGATTATACGGACGACGGACAGCTCTTGGGCCATATCGTGATGGGAACGGAAATGGTAGGGGAAAAGATCAGGGAGATCAAGGGTTTTCCGACCGTTCTTGCGGGCGAGCTGAAGCATTGTATTCTTGCTCATCACGGGGAATATGAATTCGGTTCTCCGAAAAAACCGGCGATCATGGAGGCGATGGCGCTTAACTTTGCGGACAATACGGATGCGAAAATGCAGACTTTCACGGAGATTTTGAATCATGCGAAAGAAACAGGATGGCTGGGATTTAACCGTTTGTTTGAATCTAATTTAAGGGCAACAAGGATGGAATAAGGATGGGACATAAGGGAAATGACATTCTTTATAAAAAGGATGATGTTTTTACAGTAAAAATCGAGGATATTGGGAATGACGGAGAGGGTATAGGCAAAATCGAGGGCTATACCCTTTTTGTGAAGGACGCAGTAATCGGCGATGTGGTAAGATGCAAGATTATGAAGGCAAAAAAGAATTATGCTTATGCGAAGCTGGAAGAAATCGTAGTACCATCGGAGGTGAGGGTGGAGCCGCTGTGCAGATACCACAGGCGGTGCGGGGGCTGCCAGATACAGGCGATGGATTACCGAGCGCAGCTGGATTATAAGCAAAGAAAGGTAAAAAATGACCTGGTACGGATCGGGGGATTTGCGGAAGAATTCGTAGAGCAGGTGATGGAACCGATTGTCGGCATGGAGAGTGCATACCGCTATCGGAACAAAGCCCAGTTTCCGATTGGGACGGATAAAGAGGGAAATCTGGTTGCTGGTTTTTATGCTGGCAGGACCCACGATATTATTGCGAATACGGACTGCGCCTTGGGGGCGGAGGAAAACCGGGAAATATTGGAATGTATTCTGAATCATATGCGTAAATATCTTATTCCGGCATATGACGAAAAAACGGGATTGGGACTGGTCAGGCATATTCTGATACGCAAAGGTTTTGCCAGCGGGGAGCTGATGGTATGCCTGGTGGTGAATGACAGAAAGGGAAGCGGGAAAAAGGGGAGGGAATTTTTTCCTTTTCAGGGGGAATTGTTGGACAGGCTGTCAGAAATAGAAGGAATGACAAGCATGTCAGTATGCATCAATACGGATAGAACGAATGTGATTATGGGCGAAAAAGTGTATACGGTATGGGGGGAGGATAAGATCTGCGATACAATCCATAGGAGAAATACAGAGGATTTTTCCCTTATGGACCAGGGAATTGTTTTTCATATATCGCCGCTTTCTTTTTATCAGGTGAACCCGGTTCAGACAGAAAAGCTGTATAGTCTTGCCTTGGAATATGCAGGGCTGACCGGGAAAGAAACGGTGTGGGATTTGTATTGCGGGATCGGGACGATTTCTCTTTTTCTGGCCGGGAAGGCCGGGAAGGTTTATGGCGTGGAGGCAGTTCCTCAGGCGGTGCAGGATGCCAGGGAGAATGCGTTATATAACAGGATAGAAAATGCGGAATTTTTTGAGGGGAGAGCGGAGGAAGTCCTGCCGGAGAAATATGAAAAGGAGGGAATCCGGGCGGATGTAATCGTGGTGGATCCTCCGAGGAAGGGATGCGACAGGGCTTGCTTGGAAACGATGCTGAAGATGCAGCCGGAACGGATTGTGTATGTGAGCTGCGATCCGGCAACGCTGGCGAGGGATTTGAGGGTATTGTGCGATGGGGGGTATGAGCTGAAGCGGGCGAGGGCGGTGGATCAGTTTGGGGGGACGGTGCATATAGAAACTATAGTGGCTTTAAGCCGCATAAAATAAGGTTTTTCAAGGATTTAAAGGGTGCAAAAATGGGTGGCTTGCCACCGATTTGCCACCGCAATTCTGAAAAACCGCCCAAAATGTTAAGAAAGGGCTGAACAGCGTGAACTTTTGCTGTCAGCCCTCTTTTTTGGTATTCTATGAAGTTTTTTGCCCTGCTGCCTGTTCAAAAAGGTCAACGGAACGTGCCGCCATGACTTCCGTATCATGCACATAGGTCTGCAAGGTGGTCTGGATGTTGGAGTGACCCAGCCGGGTTTGCACGTCCTTCACGTCAGCGCCAGATTCAATCAGGATCGTGGCATGGGTGTGCCGCAGGGAATGGTAGTCAAAAGCAAGCAGCAGTTCCTTGTGGATCACCCTTGCGCAGTATTTGAAGGAATCCGTGGAAGTGTATTCCCCGTTTTCCGCTATGCAGACCATGCGCACACGGGGCAGGGCTGATTCCACGCACTTCTGGACGGGGACAATGCGCTGCATGTCATTCCCTTTTTCGTCACCCTCTTTTTTCAGGACGTGGATCGTATAGTATTCGCTGTATTTCAATTCATTCTTCAGCTGGGCGGTGTGTTCCTGCTTCAATGCCTGATATAAAGTATCGCCGAATTTTATTGTGCGCATGGAAGACAGTGTTTTGGTAGTAGTGAAGTACCATGAGGAGCGCATTTCCTTTTTCCCGGTCTTTTCCACGGCTCTGCGGACATCAGCCCCGAAGTTCCGCTTTACAATCTGCTTGTTTACGGTCAGGGTCTTGTTTTCAAAGTCTATGTCATCCCACGTCAGGGCAAAGGCCTCGCTGATCCGCAGGCCGGTATAAAACTCGATCATCAGCGGGATATGGTAACGGGATCCGGCCGGGAACTTGTCAATGATCTGCCGCCATTCTTCCGGCATCAGGATGATCCTTTCACGGGGCTTCTTCTCCACTTTGGGATATTTCACATAGCGCATAGGGTTGGCCGGGATATAGTGCAGAGGTTCAACGGCATAATCCAGCGCCGCACCGAACACGGACAGGATCCCGGTTATGGAGTGTTTGGCCAGCCCGTCCGTTTTCAGCTTGTTGGCGTATTCCTGCAATGCGGCAGCAGTGACGGCCTTTAAGCGGTACCGGCCGAAACGGGGCTTCAAATGACCTTCCATGATCCGCAGATAGCCTATCTGTGTATTGTATTTCAGGTTCGGCTTGCAGTACAAGTCATACCACTGGTCAAGGTAGTCCGATACCGTGATTTCGGAAGGCTCAAACAGCTGCCCCGAGTTATTGTATTCATTGATCGCTTTTGCAAGCGCCGTTTCTGCTTCCTTTTTGGTCTTGAAGCCGCCTTTTTCCTTCTTCTGGCGTTTGCCGCCTATTGTGCCGAGGTCAAAATAATAAGACCACGTTGCACCACGTTTTCTTGTTCCACCTGTTATAATAATCATTCCTTTCCGTTCTGGCTGTGCGGCGGCTACGGAAGGGGTGGGGAATGGTTATTTTTGCACCAGCGTAGAAATTTCTACACCAACACAATAAAAGCGGCTATATGCACTCATATGAGTGTTGCAGCCTGTTTGCAGACAGCAAAACTCATTAAAATATGTGGTTGAAAAATCGGGAGCAATGACCTATAATATACTTAACAGGACAGCCGGAAGGTGAATGTAGCTCACCCGACCCGGCAAAAATTAAAGATTAGCTATGAGAATAGCCGTTCCTAAACTTTGACGAGAGCAGGACGGCTATTTCTTTTTCTGCTGTTCTAAAACTTTTTTGTAAAATTTTCCTTCAATGGCTTCTTTTGCTCCAGCTTGCAGTTCCTCAAATTCCTTTTCTGTAAAAGTGGCTTTATGTCCATCTTTGGAAAGAGTGGTTTCAGATTCATCAACTATTTTTTCTCTGATGTCTGGTTCGTCAATTACTTCTCTGTAATGCCATTTTGTGACCTGACAGTCATAGCTGTAGCCGCTTGACTTCAAAAAATCTATAAATTCTAAATATTTAACCGTATTTTTTATTTCATCAAAGTGTTTTTTATCAAGAGTTTCCCAAATAGAATCACCTTTCATTAGTTCAGAGGGCTTCACACCTAAAGCAGATGCAATTTTTTCGATGGTATCTTTCTTGGGGGAAGTCTTATCATTTTCAAATTGTCCTATTGCGGATTGTGTCATGTCAAGGCGTTCTCCCAGTTCTTTTTGCGTTCTCCCTTTTTCTTTTCTAATGCGCCTAATATTTTCTCCTATCGTCATCTTTTCACCATCCTTTTTTTATTAGTATATCATAACAACAGAAAGGCAGGAAAAATGTTATTCAAAGATTTTAAAAAATATGCAGAGTCAAAGAGGTTTGCGGAAAAAGAAGGGGAACTTTTTATTGACTTGGATGATCTTGGCATGATTGAGTGGGAGGGCAGGAAAAAACTTGTCATTGACGGGCGTTCTTTTGCTTCCCCGCTAGGATGCTGGCACATTTACCCGGTGGCGCTGGACAAGACCCATGTATATATTGTCTGCCCATACTGCGGTCATATCCACCTCCACGGAGCCGGGGGCGGTGATTATGAGGGGCATAGGATAGCACATTGTAACAGCCATTCCCATATCAAGGGGGATGTGGAAGGGTATTACATAGAACAGCTTTAAAACAGCAGGACGCTAAAATTTTAGCGCTTTCCAGCGTTCCAGCTACTAATCGCAATGCAGAATGGAATGTTCAGCACTCATAAGATCAGGGGGAATGTTGCAGCATCCCCCTCTGAATATTAAAACGAAAGGGGTAAAAAACCATGAGAGAAGCAATCATTAAACTATTGGACAAGGCAGACGATCGAAAATTGAAACTAGTATATGCGTTTCTTGTAGCGCTGACCGGGGAAAGTGGGGTACATAACCATGGGTAAATCTTTGTACAGCCGGAATGAAACAATGGAATTGCTGGGGCAGCAGACAATCGTCCTGAGTTCTTCCGTGGTCATTTTTTCCGTATCATAACGGCCATACAGCAGTTCTGGTTTCATCCTTGCCCACATACTTTCACAGCGGGCATTATCGTGGCATCTGCCGCCTGCACTGTTCATACTTTGCTGTATGCCGTACTGCCGGACCGCATCGCGGTATAGCTGGCTGGTGTACTGGCTCCCCCTGTCACTATGGATAATGGCTCCACGGATACCGGGATACGCATTCAAAGTATTTTCCAGCGTCTGAACACATAACGGCGCCTTCATGTTGGTATCCACTGCCAGACCAACCACACTGGAATCAAAACAGTCAAAAACAGCAGAAACATACAGTTTTCCATCACTGGCTTTGGTCTCTGTTATATCTGTAACACATTTTTTCAGCGGCTCCTCTGCATGGAAATCACGTTTTAACAGATCGTCTGATTTTCTGGTTTTCCTGTCCGCTTTTGTGATCCCGTTTGGCTTACGTCTGGGATGATGGCTGATTCCGATCTCTTCTATGATACGGCAACCGGTGCGTTCACTGGAAATATCCACATTTTCCGGCTGCTTCAATGTCAATGCCTGATACATGCGGATACGACCATAAGTATCATTGCATTCATCTTCCATAAGGATCTCTTCACAGCATCCGCCAGCGGCTGATATTTCCATGGGCAGTCTTTGTTTGCAAGATACCGGTAAAATCCCTGTCTGCTGACATGGAGGACTCTGCAGTAAAAAGTGATATCCCCTTTTAATTCGCCGTCTTTCGTTTTTCATGCAATAAACTTCATTCTTTCGTTTTTGCTGACTTCAGACGGCTCGCGGCGAAAAAAGCGCTGGCTTCCTCCAAAAAATCATTTTCTTTCTTCAAACGGCGGTTTTCTTTCCCCAGTTCTTTAGCGGCTTTAGCTTGTCCGATTTCTTTAGCGAGCTTCACTGCCTGTACTTTGTATTCGTGGTCATATTGTCTGTTTTCTGCCATTTTGTCCACTCCTTATTCTCTTGATTATATCTCAAATCCTTGAGAATGTGGTGTCAACTTTTTTTATACCACATCACAGCACGGAATGTAAAATTGATATACGACTTGTATCTCAGTGGTCAAAGCATTATAGGTATTATCAAAGAACTTGAAAAATGGAAAATTCTATCACCAACAGGAAAAGCGAAGTGGTGCAAGAGAACTATTGATGTTATGCTGAGTAATGAGAAGTATACTGGTGATGTCAAACTTTTGAAATCTGGTAAGAACGAGGTTCATTATTTGGCTTCGGGGAACAATCCTGCTATTATATCAAAGGAAGTTTTTGAGACGGTGCAGATGGAGAAAGTGAGGAGGAGTAATGTGGTGAGAGGAGAAAATGGAGTTAAGAGGAAAAGCGAGAAGTATAGTTCTAAGAAGAAATAATATATAGATTGTGTGGCACAGATAAGGAGAGTTTGTATATGGCAAAACAGAAAAGTTGGAATAATTATTATGAAATTATTAATGAATTAGGAGAAGGTGGAAATGCAAAAGTTTATCGTGTAAAATGTAAGGAAGATAATGAAGAATATGCTTTAAAAGATTTAGTTGTTGGTGGGAAAGAGAAACACAGTCGCTTTGTTAATGAAATAAACACTATAAAGGATAATTATAAAGAAATAGAGGGGATTATTCCTATCTATAAATTTTCTGTGAATGAATATTGGTATACAATGCCTATTGCAATATCTGCAGTAGATTATATAGCTGGAAATAAATTAGATATCGAAGAAATTGTTAAAGGAGTGGTTTTTTTAAGTGAAACTTTAGAAAAGTTACATGAAAAAGATATTTGCCATCGTGATATAAAGCCTTCTAATATTTATTATTACAACAATAAATTTGCGTTTGGCGACTTCGGGTTAGTTGATTTTCCAGATAATACAGATGACTTTACTAAATCTGATAAAGGACTTGGAGCAATTTTCACTATTGCACCAGAAATGAAGCGAAATCCCAAAAAAGCAGATAGTAAAAAAGCAGATGTTTTTTCATTAGCTAAAACAATGTGGATGTTTTTAACTAACAATGAAAAAGGATTTGATGGGGTATATAATTATTTGGATCCTAGTCATAGTTTACGCTATTTTGAACGATATAAAAATATTCATCTTGTAGAAATAGATGAACTTCTCAAAGATTCTACTGATAACAATCCTGATGTTCGCCCGACAATTAAGGAGTTTAAGGAAAGATTAATTAATTGGATTAATATATATTCTGACATAGACAAAGCTCAGGCTAGTGATTGGAATTTCCTAAATAAACAGTTATTTGGCTCCAATCCTCCAGAATCATCATCATGGAGGAATATTAATAAAATAGTGGAGGTTCTAAATATTATCGGTAAAACTCCTGCATATAATCATATGCTTTTTCATGATAAAGGTGGGTTAGACTTTTCTTTTGCTGAAGCAGCAGTTGAAGAAAATTGCATAAAGTTGTATGATACATTAGGTTTTTGTTATATAGTAAGGCCTAAAATATTATATTTTGAAGGGTTCAATGAAAATTACAGGTGGAATTATTTTCTGTTAGAATTTGACGAATTATCTCCTATTCTTAGTGCGGAAGGCTATTCTGATAATGAATATTTGGTTGAGGATTATCCTGCCCATTATGTTTCGGCTCGGTATGCTCAATATGGTGTTTATGATTATGAAACAGGTAATCCTTTACCGAAAGGATTTCAAACAGTATGCCGTTATATCAAGGGAAAATTCTTAATTGTAATGAAGAATGGACCGTACAACGGAATAAGTGGAACATATGATGGAAGACATGGTGATTGCAGTGCCAGTGAATTTAGAGATTATATCGAATGCCTGATAAATCTTTATTCAAAATTGTATCAGTATATAAAGAGTGATGATGAACTTAAAGATTTATCTGATGAGGAAATCGAAAATAGAATACTAAGTTTGAAAGAATTTAATAAAAATCCGTTCAAAAAAGATATATTTAAGGAATATGATGTATCTGATAGAAAGAAAAAATATTCAGATCGTAAAAAAAGTAAAGACTATATAAAAGAAAATTTTATGAATTGGGATTTTGGCGATGTGCTTCAAATGTGTCCATCAACGATTTCAACAACCATAAAATTTGTTTTTGAATTTTCACTTTCTGGTAATGAATTTTCTTTAGGACGATTTGAAGAATTGAATTATTATATTTGTAAGGATGGATATATAGAAAAAATGAATCCATATTCAGATGAGAAATGTTTTTATCTTTATGATAGAAAAACAGCTATTGATTTAGGATATAATCTTGAAAAAAGGGTAGCAGAAATTCTTAAACAAAATGATTTAGTAGAGTTGGAGGAACACGAAACTTTTTTTTCGGTGAAAGCAGTTAGATGTGGGAAGCCCATACATTTGTTCACAAAGCAAGAAATCGAGATGGCTATGAGAAATGCAGATGATAGATTAGATAATCAACTTGTAATTGATGAAAATGGATATGCAAAGGTAATAAAAAGAGATGAGTATTCTTACTTATATCCAGTGAGACATGAATCTTGGGATTCAGGAAATATGTATGTCGGTAAATATTCAAGTTTATCTACATTAGAAGATGATTACATTTCATCATTGCAGGGATGGCTATTATATTTAAAAACAGGAAAACCCAAGTATATGGATTATGTACATGATAATCGTAATGAAGAAGAGTTGATACAAGAAATTATGATATATTATTAAATCTAAATGTTTACTTCATTTATGATGAAATAGCCTAACTATTACATGTGGAAGTTGCATGTTGTCTACAAAGGACAAGCCAGGGGAACACGATAGGACGGATCAATTGTCTGTCGGCAGGAAAATATCTGCATACAAAAAAACGTTCCCGTAGGAATGTCTTTTCCTATGGCAGTTTGTGCCATTCCTATTTCTGTTTCCGCGTGGGGTAATAAAACCAATTTCTGTGGAAGGTAGCTTTGCCGGAGTAGCACCGTTGGAAAAAAAGGGGTCAAAAAGTGGAGGCATATGAATAAATGGGGGTTTTAGGGGGTGTTTCCCTAACCAGAGGCACTTGTATTACAAAATGCGTATCTGGTAAATTCTCATGGGGATTTGAGCCTGCCGAAAGTCATCAGGGGCTTAAGTCGAAAAGGAGAGGGTTTTCGAGCTATCTGTGAGCAGGGCATGGAATAGGAAAGTTCTTAGCAAGAAGAACATAAATTGACGAAGAACCGAAGGCTCTTCATGAAGCGACGAAGCCGCTTTTTTATATAATAGGAAATTATGCCACAGCGTTGTAGGTCGCCAGGAGTTGGTCGCTGGGCCAGCTCTTTTTTGAATGGATAGTCCTTTGGATGGCTTTCTAATGGCAGTTCCTGCCGTTTCTGTCAATCCCAGTTGATGGAGTCATGGGGGACAGTGCCGTTCTCTTCCATATCTTTTTCAGCCCTTTCCAGCGCATTCCTTTCTGCGGGTGTTACTTTCGTGAAATCCGGGTCCCATGCGGCTACCAGCTTCCTGATAAACTCAAGGGCGAAGTTCTGGTCGGATTCCGGCAATATCTCCATAAGGCTTACTGCTTCCTTGACTGCTCCGCTCATATAAAACACTCCCTTCCTATTTGTAGATATCCCCTCTGGTATCAACGTTCATAATATACAGTATTTCAATTCCCCCATCCTGCTTATCATTATATATGATTCTGTATTTCCCAATCCTTAACCGTTTCCTGCCATCCGAATAGCCCTGCAGGGTCTTGATGTCGCCTTTTGGGGGAGTTTCCGCCAGCCCCTCGATGCCGGCTTTGATTCGCTGCTTTGTCGGCCGATCCAACGATTCGATATATTTTACTGCACTTTTCGCGTACTCAATTCTCACTTTATCCATCTCCTATTTCTGTTTATTATAGCAGATTTTTACTGTGCAATACAAGGGAAAAGAATCGCCGGGAAACAAAATTCCCTGTCTGGAATAGGAGTATCCATGGATAGTTCATTCTGGCACTTTGCAGGGGAACTTTATTCCTATAGGCTGGTGAATAAGGAAGGGATATTTATATAGGACAGAAGCCGCAGGCTGCTTTTTGGATGTCCGGCAAATTTATCGAAAAAGAAAATATACAGAAGCGCAATAAGGGAAATAAGGGGGATGTGCAATGACAAGAGAAATGGAATATGCGAAGTGCATCGCAGTCCTTTGTAAACTTTACCGTATGGGGAAGGTTACGGAGAGCGAATTCCAGTATGTAAAGTGCAGGCTGAAAAGCAGATTTATGTCGGCGGGGGATATAGGCAGGGCATGAAAATAGTTTTTGCGTGGTACATTCGCTCATATTTTGGATTGGTGGTATGATGGCACTGAATAAGAGAAGCGAAGAAGGGGTAAAGTTTTTTGCTGCTTCTGTAAAAAGCTGGCAGATGATCCGGCGAAAATTATTTGTAAGATAGGAGGGATTGTATGGGCGAGGTTACAAGTACTGCAAAGGACGAAAGCGGCCCCCAATGGCAGACGCAGGGGAGGTACGGGGGCAATAAAAGCTGACCGTATCAGAGTAGCGGCATACTGCAGGGTGTCTACCGGCAGGGATGATCAGATGGGGAGCTTTGAGTCGCAGAAAATGTATTATGGACAGAAGATTGCGGCAAACAGGAACTGGGTGAATGCGGGGATTTTTGCGGATGAGGCGGCCACTGGCACAAAAACGGATAAAAGGGGAGGTTTTCAGGATATGATTGCCCGGTGCCGGAATGGTGAAATAGACATGGTTCTTACAAAGTCTATTTCCCGGTTTGCCCGGAACACGGTAGACACGCTGAATTATGTAAGGATGCTCCGAAACAGGAATATTGCCGTATTTTTTGAGAAGGAAAATATCAATACGCTGGATATGAACGGCGAGCTGCTTCTGGCTATTATGAGTTCCCTTGCACAGCAGGAGGTGGAATCCCTTTCGCAGAATGTCAAGATGGGCCTTCGGATGAAGATGAAGAGGGGCGAACTGGTCGGCTTCAATGGCTGTTATGGTTATGATTACCATGCGGAGGACAAGAGCATAACGGTCAATGCGGAGGAGGCAGAGGTTGTCCGCATGGTTTATGAAATGTATCTGGAGGGCTATGGGACAACGACAATCACAAAACGGCTGATTGAGCTTGGAGTGGAAAACAAAAAGGGGAAAGTGAGATGGCATACCCATGGGGTTATGGGGATGATTAAAAATGAGAAATACAAAGGGGATGTCTTTCTTGGGAAAACGTTTACTACAGACCCGATTTCTAAACGCCGGCTTGCCAATATGGGGGAAGAAGACCAGTATTATATCCGTGACCACCATGAGCCGATTGTTTCAAGGGAGATTTGGGACAAGGCACAGCAGGTCGGATTATGAAAAGCCAGTATGGCAGTGTATGAATGCAACCCAAAATGGGATTGCCAAGTGCCCGGACTGCAAAGCGGTTGACGAGGCGGTTTTGGAGGGGGCCTTTCTGGATGCGTTTGGGCTGCTGGCGCATAATTTTGAGGACGTGCTGGACATCGTGCTGTCGTATGTGGAGGAGTCCGCAGACAGCAGCGGGAACATCAGGAAGAGGCAGCAGGTGGATAAGGACATTGCCTCGCTGGAATCCCAAAAATCACGCATGACAGACATGCTGAGTGATGGTACAATAACGAAAGAGATGTACGGGGAGAAGCTGGCGGATTTGACAAGGAAGCACCACAAGCTTGCCGGGAGAAAATCGTTCCTTGAGGACAGCATTTGTACACAGAAGGATATCAACAGGCGGATGTCGGAACTGCGTGGCATACTTATGAATGAAGAAGTGCTTGACGAATTTGACCGGACTGTTTTTGAGAGCATCATTGACAGGGTAATTGTAGGGGGATATAAGGAGGACGGAACGCCGGATCCCTATAAGCTGACTTTTGTGCTAAAAGGCAGGCAGAGCGGAACGGTGCCGGATGCCGGAAAACAGTTTGGCAAAAAGAGGAAGAAAGCAGAGGAAAGATTCACAGAATCTGGGAAAGGGGTGTCATAAGGTGGAAAGCAGGATGGCAGGGGTTGCTGAAAATATGGTAATTGCGGAAGATAGTATAGGGTTACAATTGTGTCCATGTGAGAGTGACGTGGTGGTGGAAACGTGTTCATTAGGCGGTGACGACAAATGCGGAGACGGTTGTAATGCTTTCCCACAAAAACCCGACAGCGTAATCAGCGTAAAAGTTGAGTTTGGCGAGGGTGAGGGCAAAGTCCCACTTGATGATATCGCCAAGAGAGCCGAACCATACAAGCTGATAATATACTTTATCAAATTAAAGATGCGTTTGAAATGCCATTTTCTTTTAAGGATGAAAATTAACAATATTTTATTTCTGAGTTGTATATTATAATAAGTGGTAGATTTACATCAAATGCGAAAGAAAAGATTCGATATAAAATTCCTAAAGGCTTTTATGGCGCAGTACATTTTTTGGAGAAAGAAGATATTGAAAATTTGTTAGTAAAATATTTGAGTGCATAACTTATCAGCGTTGGCAGATGCACTGGAGAAATTTTTATTACCGTCAGAATGAGAATAGAAATAGGAGGTTTATTATGGCATCAGTAGATTATGCATGGAGTATAGAACTGGAACAAGAATTAACTGCATCAGAAGCCCATGAAAAATGGTTTATGGGAATGCTCTCTGACAAAACGATGTTTGAATGCAGAGATGAAAATTGTCATGCTCAAATTACTTGCGTTAATATGAATAAGCAGCAGTATCAAATGAAAATGCGAGAACATTTCAAAGTTTATGGACGGCATTCAGAAAAATGTAAAGAGGTAAAGAGAAATAAGGATGTTAATAGAAAATATAAGATAGGAGCGGGAACGGAATCACCAGAACTAGAAGAAGAAATAACATTCAGCATGGAAAGGCTGCCGAGCCATAAAGAAACACAGATAGATAAACATAATGATGATTTTTCAGAGGGACAATCTGTTGGGAACAAAGTAGTAAAAAAAGAAACGGAAGATGTGAAAAGAAGCGGTTCAAGAAAATCACATTTATATCTAGTACATACGCTGGTAACTAAGTATTTATATGGATTAAAAAATGGAACTATAGCTAAAACAAAAGTAAATATTTGTTATCCTGGAAGCAAGAAGATATATCCAACTCCCTTGGACAAATTGTTTAAAAATATTAAAAGTACTCCCTTTGTGCCAGAAGAGGCATGGAAAACGAAAATATTTTTTGGTAAAGCCAATATCAATAAAAATAAGAAAGGTGAGTATTGGGTTAATTTTGAAGAACCGTTGTATAACGACGAGAGGAAGGTGTGTTGTGTCATTAATCAGAAGATAATAGATAATACACTAAGTAAAAATGCATCCAAGAAATTATTAGATGATTTTTTGTATGAGGAAAATACATATTGTTTTGCTTTCGGAAAGCTTAAGGAAACGAAAGACAAAATTTATATAAATATATTAACATTAGATCATTTGGCATGTACAACAGAAGATATTGAAAGATTGGATGATTTGTGCTAGATGAAGAATAGGTAAAATAAAATGGTTGGAATCAAGCCTCCAAGTCTGATAAAGATTTGGAGGTTTTCTTTATAGCGCTATTCTGTCCTCGGTACGGTTCAATGGTTTGTCCATAATTGCTAATAAAAAATACAATTTGTTTTATTGCATAATACAAAGTTATGATATAATTATAAAAAATAAAACGTATAATACTTTTGCAAGATAAAATTAGGAAGGGAATATTCAGGAATTGTAAAACTGGAAGATATAGGAGGATAAGGATGGGCAAGAAATGCTTTGTAATTATGCCATTTTCAAAAACAGCGGATAAACATGATGAGGAGTATTGGACGACTTTTTTTGGCATAATCAAAAAGATTATGGAGGAAAAGGGCTATTTATGTACACGGTCAGAGGTTGGACCATATAAATTATTTTCAAATATTATAGAAAATATAGAAAATAGTGATCTTGTGATCGCTGTATTAACAGATTTTAATTCGAATGTATGGTATGAACTGGGAATAAGGCACACGTTAAGGGCAGGCACTATAATGCTTTTGCAGGAGGGGCAGAAAGTACCGTTTGATATCAGCGACTTTGGAATCATTTTTTATAAAGATTCCATTGGCCTGGAGCAGTATATGGAAAAGGCGATAGAGGGATATTTGGACAAGCTGGATGACAGCGTTTGTGACAGCCCGGTAATCAGTATTTTAAACAGCAGAGCATATAACAAGGTTGAGAAAAAACTGGAAGAGATGGAGAAATTAATATGGAGGCTTGTGGATGAAGTTCCAAGAGACATGGATATAGCAGAAAAAAGCAAAGTCAAAAGAAACAGAATATTGTGGGTGGATGATTATCCGACCAATAATCAATCAGTAGTGAATTTATTTCAAGATAAAGGCATTCAATTTGATATCGCGCTCACAACAAGGCAGGGACTGGCGTTTTTTAAAAAGAAATTATATGATTTGGTTATCACAGATATGGGAAGAGGGGATGAAAGAGACGCAGGATTATCGCTTCTGAAAGAACTTCAGTCATTGGATTGTGAAGTACCGATTATCGTTTATTCAAGCCGCAGGGCAATAGAACGATATGGGGAGGAGGCTCTGCGATTAGGCGCATATAAAGTGACGAATGAGGTTGGTAATATTATTTCGGTAATTTCCGATGTTCTAGGATTGTAGAAAGCAAAGAAAAAATTAGGATAAAATTATTTTATAAAATAAAAATAAAATAACAAAAAAATATTTAGAAATACTTTCTATTTCTGAAAAAAGAATGTATAATCGTAGCATATGAGCATATTATTCCAAACAGAAAGGGGGAAGAATGGATCTTATTGGAAACACGTGGGGGCTATCCGCATTTGTTTCCTTTTTTATGCTATTTGGGCAATCGTATGATAGCATGCGCATAGGAGCATATGGAAAGATTTGCTGTTGAAATAATATGTTTCCTGCGCGGCAGACAGGGAGGTTTTCCCTGCTCAATTTCAAATGATGTATTTTACAAAGGAGGTATCAAGGATGAAAAAGTCCGGAAGAAAATTGTTAGGCATTTTGCTGACAGCGTCCATCATAGCGGCGACGGTATTTCCAATGCAGGGTACGGCGGCAGAAGGAATTGACCGTGAAGTGAAAAGTAAGACGCAACAGGAAAAAGAAAATGCAACACAGGGGGAAATGCCGGAAACTACGGTTTCTGCTAATATTTTGCCGACAGAGGAAATGGGCGATTCCCTGATTATGCCGATGTCTTATGATGTCAACCAGCCAGTGATCGAGAGCTTTGAATTTGAGGAAAACGGGCAGACATTGACTAAAGATAACACGCTTCATTTTAATATGTCGGCTTATGATGCGGACCGTGATATCAGGACTGTTCGTGTAAAAATTGTAAGGAAAAGCGGCTCCAGCAATACGCAGCAGGTGACTTTGCAAAAGGGGGAAGGAAATCTGTATACAGGAACGCTGCCTTGCAGCAGATTTACAGGATATGAGGGAGATTACTATATTTCCCAGGTTTATGTAGAAGACGAGACGAACAATTATGTAGAGTGGCCTGTTACGGAAAATGGACAGTATCTTTATACATTTACAGTCAATAATACCAGGACATTGTCGCTTTCTGACTTTCAAATACAGAAAAATCCTTCTGGTGCAGATGGGAAACTGCGGGTAGGAGATACAGTGACATATACGGCGCATGTGGAATGCGAAGGTATGGAGCCGACAAATACTGTATATTTATATCTGAAAACAGTGAATAGCAGTTCATCACATTCAGATAACATATATATGAAGTATAATGCAGAAACCAAGACATTAACAGGTACTTATACGATTAAAGATGGTACTTATCCTGCGGAATGGACATTGGATCGTATTTATACATATATATGGAATCAATCCTATTATTTTTATCCGAACACACTGGAACCGAATAAAGATTTAAAGTTTACAGTGTCCAATGACGATTATGATGCAGAAAAACCTATAATCGAAAGCATTACCATTGATAAAAACGGACAAATGGTAAAGGCCGGGGAAAAAGTAACGATTAAGGTGAAGGTAAAGGAAAAAAATCCCAATAGTTCAATGCGAATAAGGTTTTACCCGCAGGCTGGGGGATCGTATAATTACACTTATCTGTATTTAGATAAAGATACCATGGAATATACAGGGAGTATTAATATTACAAGCAGTACTTATCCTACTAAATGGGAACTTGACTATTTGAGCTTGTCGGATGTGAATGGAAACAGCACGTCCCTGTCGGATTTCCAGGCAGATTGGAATACAACCCGTCCATGGTACTATACGGTAGACCCGGATGGGTATCGTCCAGCCAATGTTGATACAAAATCTCCTGTGATTGAAAGCATTACCATTGATAAAAATGGAGAATGGGTTTATCCGGGCGATACCGTCACCATAACTATAAAAGTGGATGAGGAAAATCCTTATGATACGGCATATGCTGATTTTTATCCGCAAGTAACGAATGTATCCAGTTCCAATCGTGTTTACTTAAGATATAACGCGGACACAAAAGAGTATAAGGGAACCATTTCCATAACGGATAATACATATCCATGTGAATGGATGCTTACCGACGTGCAAGTCAGGGACAATAGAGGAAATTATACTTACTTATCCAATTTCAAACCGGACTGGCGCGATACCTGCCCATGGTATTACCGGGTAGAAACGGACAAGACCTACCGGGAAGACGTGCAAGATGCCACTTTCACCGTTTATGGCTTGATGCGTCAGGAAGATGGCAGTTATAGCTATGGCACATACATATCGGGCAAGACAATGAAAGTGGGAAGAAGGGATTCCCTGGAAGGAATCGGGGTATGTCCTCCGCTGCCCGCAGAAGGGGTAGGCGTGAAATTCCAGGATGAAAGCTCCGGCAGGGAAATCGACGGGGATACGGAACTCTTTTTTGCAAACTCTACAAATCCATGTTATAGTTTCCGTGCCGTTTACGACAAAAGCTGCGTCAATGTAGTTCTGACCTATGTGAGCAAAGAGGAAGGAATGAAAATGGCAATCGTGCCGCAGTTCGTCGATAAGGGGGCGACTTACGGAGAAATGCTGGCTTCTTTTGTGCCTCCGGCAGATGTAGATCAAGACCTTCTGACTGGATACCAGCTGGACGGTTCCCGGGATGAAACGGCAATCGTGGAGGACCTGGGCTACGTTGGCGTAGAGGCAAAGTATAATGACTGCGTGGTTGCATGGAGTATGAAATACCTTGATGAAAATGGAAAGGAAGTTTCGAGGGTTGTTTCCAAAGCATATGAAAAAGGAACCACTATGAATGATGCGCTGGCAGTTCTGGAGCAGCCGAAAGCGCCGGAGGGGCTTGTGTTTGAAAAGTGGATCCTGCCAGGAATAAACGGGGAAGAAACGCTGTTCCATGAAATGACTAATTTGAATATTATAGCCGCATACAAAGGTAGAACCACGGCAGAAGTGTCTTATACCTACCGTGGGGAAGACGGGAAACTTGCTTCGGGCAGCAGTCTGATGGCGCTGGAAGGAGAAAATCTTTCGTATAATGATACTTTGGTGAAGGTGAAAGAAGAACTGGAGGCATTGCATCATCTGGAAGGCCTTGTGCTGTCGGATTGGGCGAGATCAGCGGGAGGCACGGATATTGCAGGGTATAAAAAAATGAGCCTTCAGGCACAGTACGCGAACTGCACGGTTATTTTGAAATACCCGAAGGACGCTTGCGAGTATGTGGTTGTGGACAAAGGTTCCAGCTACATGCTGCCCGTAGAGAATAAGGAGTATATGGATATTGTCTGGGAAGGCTATGGCATGGGAGAAACCGTGGTGATCAGCGAAGACAAGGAATTTCTCCTGGCTGACGCAAAGCGGAAGGACGGAACGACGGAAGAGCCGTCAGGCGGAAAGCTTTCCGGGGAAGAAATTGAGAAAATCGTAGCGGACATAGAGCAGAGCGGAAGCGGGGAAACGCTTCGTGTTGATATGAAGAAAGCTACGGTAGTGCCAAAAGAAGTTTTAGAAGCGATTAAGGGGAAGGAAGTCAATATCGTCCTTGATATGGGGGACTATAGCTGGTCCATTGGCGGAGATAAGGTAGTGGCCAGCGATCTGAAGGACATTGACCTGGAAGTGATTGTTGGCGCGGATGATATCCCCTCGACTGTTGTGGAGGATCTTGCGGACGGAAAACCAGCCACCCAGATTAAGCTGATCTACGATGGGGAGTTTGGCTTCCAGGCAGACCTTACCGTGAACCTTGGCAGTGAAAACAGCGGCTGTACGGGGAACTTATACTATTATGACAGCGCCGGAAAGCTGGTATTTCAGAATGCCGGGGAAATCGGGGCGGACGGCAATATTAGCTTGTCCTTCTCCCATGCATCCGAGTATGTGGTGATTATTGATAAAGAACTGACGGACAGCGGGAATGAAACGGACGAAGGAAATAAAGAGGAAAGCGGGAATAGTACATCCCATAGCGGCCAGGACAGCGGCAGCGAGGAAATAGTTTCCATTGCGAAAGCGGAAAGCGATATCGTTCCTAGTGTTGACGTGGAAAAGGATAATGATTCCGGCAAACCAAAGAGTCCGAAAACGGGAGAATAATAGGATGAAATTTGGAAAAAAACAAATACTGTCCATCCTTGCCATTATTGCTTTTGGTGCAGTGATTATATGTGCCGGCCTTCGTGGAGGGAGGACTGAGGGAACAGAAAATACAGAAAATATTGGTATTTCAGAGGCCGACGCGAATAGGGAGGATTTGTCGCAGGCTTCGGAGGCCGGTGCGAATCCATCGACGGATGAACCCGGCGGAACAAAAGTTGATTTCGAGCAATTAAAGGCGCAGAATCCGGACATTTATGCGTGGATCACCATCCCAGGAACGGGAATCGATTATCCGGTTCTGCAAAAAAGGGATGCCAAGGATCCTTATGACAATTACTACCTGGACCATCAGGTGGATTTGTCGGAAGGATTTCCGGGGGTCATTTATTCCCAGCCCGTTAACCGCCGGGATTTCACGGATTCCGTTACGGTTTTATACGGACACAATCTAAAAAAAGGGGGAATGTTCAGCGATCTGCATGATTTTGCGGATAAAGACTTTTTTGCCGAAAACAGCCAGGTAATTGTTTATACGCCGGAGGAAATACTTACTTATGAAATTTTTGCCGCTGTCGATTTTTCCGATGCGCTATTGCCTTATGAATATGATTTTACGGAAAGCGCAGAGGTACAGAGACATTTGGCGGATGTGGAGAAATGCCAGGGGAATTTCCGGGAGGAAACGAGGCCGCAGGAAGGATCTAAAATACTTGTGTTATCCACTTGCTATGCCGACAGGGAAGAGCGGAGGCTTCTGGTGGAAGCGGTATTGACGGAGGAGGTACTGACGGCAGAAACGGCGACAGGGGAAGTGCCAACGGTAGAAATGTTAGCAGAAGAAATGCAGTTGGTGGAAGTGCTGGCAAAAGCACTGCCGATAGAACAATAAATGATGAAAAAGAAATAAATGGAAAGGTGCATGGCCATGATCAAGAGAGGCTTTGCACCTTTCTATTTTTAACAGGTTTGAAAAGAAATGTATGCAGTGTCAGAATTGGAAGTTACGCATGACAGACGTGGCAATCAATGGTACAATAGGAATGGATAAAAGCAGAAGAAGAATATTCACATGGAAAGGGGAGCGCTAATTGAAGGAAGCGGAATTAAGGGATATTATCGCAGCTGACATTGAAATCTTGGAAAAGGGTCTGGTGCTGTTAAAAAAGGAACAATACATACCGAATTCCTTAGGAACAAAGGGTTTCATTGATTTATATGCAAGAGACAGCAAAGGGAATCACGTGATTATTGAACTGAAAAAGAGCGATGCGTCTGCCCGGGAGGCGATACACGTTCTGCCTATAACAAATGGTCGGTTTATCGCCCCCTGGCATGATATGTGCTGGTATATAAATAAAGATACTTTGCAGAAAGGCATTCAATCCATGGAACGCTCATGTAAAGTAAAAGGCATTGATGATTTTATTATTGTAGTAATCCAGCTGGATCATCCGATCATTTCAAAGAAAGAAGCACAAATGAAAGAGGAAATTTTACAAATGGCGGCTTTGAGCGGAATGCCGGCGAATAAGGATGTGAAATTGCCGACATATGAATTTGTTGCATATTTTGCAATGCAAACTTTATCAAAAGAAAAATGTTTATCCATATTATCTGCGGATAAAGGCCAATATGAGGAAGCACAGGAAGTAATTGGAGATATGGGGGAGGAGGAAGAACTCCATTATCTTCATGAATTAGTGGTGGGGCTGGATCCGTCTTTTTATAAGGATTTTTATGAAATTGGATATCCTGCAAAAATTAACGATTTCTTAGAAAGCATGGAGTATTCTATACAAGAAATAAGAAGGTATGGAATCAATATTATGTGGATCCGCCATCGGAATGCGATCTATGTAAATGTTCGCTGGCGAAGGAAAAGTATATGGTAGATGGTAAAGTGAGGAATTCGCATGTATGGGCAAATATGTGTTCGGACTGTGCCTTTTTTTGTGGAGATGGCATAGGATGGGGAATGGGGCAGCTTTATTTAAAAGATGAGAAAGGCCGGCTGCTAGTCGGTGGTTTTGCGGATGAAAAGGAAGGGGAGTCCGGGGATAGTTATTTTTAAAATATAATCAAAAGGAGGATCGATATGTTATTGTTAGAATACCCGAAATGCTCAACGTGCCAGAAGGCAAAAAAATGGCTGGATGCGCATCAAATTACATATACAGACCGCCATATCGCGGAAGATAACCCTTCTTACGATGAGCTAAAGGAATGGTATGGGAAAAGCGGCCTGCCGCTTAAAAAATTTTTTAATACAAGCGGCCTGGTATACAAGGAGATGCAGCTGAAGGACAAGATTCCGGCCATGGACGAGGAAGACCAGCTTAAGCTGCTTGCTTCGAATGGAATGCTTGTCAAACGACCGCTTGTTGTGGACGGCGGAATGGTGTTGGTTGGTTTCCGGGAAGGGGAATGGGAGGAAAAAATAAAAGCCAGATGATGTCGCTCCTACCGCCCGCGATTCAAAAGCAGACATACAAACTGCAGCAATAAACTCATGGTTATATTGATGCACCATAATATGAGTGCAATACCTATTGTTATAATAGTTATTAGCGCAACGTTTAGCGCGGAAAATGGGAAAAAATTCATAAGGAACTCCCTGAAAAATAATATGGGTGATAACAGCCGAAAGCCTTTGTTTCTAAGGGCTTTCGGCTGTTTTCGTTTTTTTGTTTGTGAGATGCAAGAAATATAAAAATTTTAAAAGCCAGCGATGCTGCTGCCGTGCAGCCTGCTGCATACCATGTCCCGATGGCGGCAGGCGGCTGTCTGGAAGAGGAGCATTTTCTGGGAAACCGTATTTGACGCATCATATACGGGAAGGCTTGCCGCAGGGAACAGGCGGATCAGGCTGCTCCAGTCATTTTCATCAGCATCGGTTTTCTTGCGGGAGAGCAGGTCGCATACCGTATCGCAATATGGTCCGAGGCAGCTGCGGATTTCCGTATCGGTGCAGTATTCCCTCTGGCGGAAAGGCTGGTTGGTCTGTATTGCCCGCAGGGCATCGACCATCTGGCAGAAAGCGCGGGCGAAGATGACCGTGTTGTTTTTTATGACAGGCGATCCCAGCCAGCGGGGTATATATTGGTAGGAAAGATATCCAAGGTCGGGCAGATGTCCGATCCGTCCGTGGCCGTGATAGGACATGGAATGGAAAGTAACATTAGGGAAAGTGCGTATTTTGCCGTATTCCGCGACATCGGGATTTTCTACTTTCAGACCGCTGATGTCATTGATCCAGTAATTGGGCGTACCGATAAAAAATTCGTGCGCCCAGGTATCTGCCAGCACATGCATGCGGATGCCGATCAGATAAAGCAATAAATCAGGCGTATACTGGCCGGGCGGTACGGCATAGCAGGAGATTGTATCGTCGATCATTTCCCTGGCAAGGTCGCTGTTGTGCAGACAGAGGCATTGAAAATCATTTCCATCGATATCGTCATCGAAAGAGAAGCCCTTCCATTGCTGCTCCCCGGCATATATCTGCCTGTGGTTCGGACTGAAATTTCCGGGAAGGAAGTGAAAAGGCATCCAGATGCTGCGTATTTTCTGAAGCGCGGCATTGGTTTTCGGCGAGTATTCCCCATATTTTATATCATCCATAATGGAATCGCCGAATGTTTCACACGTAATAACAGTATTCTGGTATACGCCGGATATGCCTGTCTGTTTTAAAAGATCTTCGGTACAGTCATCCACCATCTGCGCCGCCCACGCGATTTTTTCCGCGTCGTCATGCTGGAAGCCGGCGATTCTTGCGGCGCAGTAAGTTCCTTCAAAGTGAAAGTCTTTGTTCATATTGATCCTCCATTCTATCGTTGCCGGCTTATGCCGGTATAGGGAGAAGTATATGGGTTCCGGGCCGGGGCTGCCTTCTTGCGGGATCAATGAGGGGCGGCCGGGGATTAATGATGGAAGGCAGAGGGAAGGGCCTTCCAAAGTGATTCAAGTAAAGCCAAAAGATTCTATAAAAAATAAAGGTTATTGATACCAGAAAATATGCGATTCAGCCCAAATCATTTATGATGAAAGGAAATTCAGGTATTTTAAAAAAGACCTGAAGACTGGACCGCTGTTACTGCGAATATATCGACAGGTAAGCTGTGGGGGAATGTTTTGGAGTGAAACGAAAGATGAATGGAAAAGAAGAACTGATTAGAAGAACCATGCAGATCATCAAAGAAATTTTTCAGAAAAACATGCGGGCAATTTCCTATTGCAAAAGCAATATGGAATGGAGGTTTAATCATATGTCCGGCTATGGCCTATATTGTACCCGCATCCGAAAAGCCTTACAGGGATGCGTGGAGGAAGGCCGCCAGATCAGACACCGTGGATATCATGTGCAGATGATTACGGAACAGATTCATTTGGTGAACGGTGTTTTTTCCATTGCATCGGAAGAAGACAGGGAAGGTTCTTTGGAGACTCCTTTTGAAATAGTGGTCTGCATGAGCGATGGAATGGCGGAATGCGTTCATATATATGGGATGGGCCGGGAAAGGCTTCTGCTTCAAGTGCGGAGCTTCCGTGAAGAAATATGGTTTCTGGAAAGCACGGATACGCTGAAGCGCCTCGAAGGATGCCTGCCGGGCGCTTTTATGCGCATTCACAGGTGTTATATTGTCAATGTGGGGCAGATACATAAAATCAGCGGAAACGAGGTGGAGATGACGAACGGGGATATTCTGCTGATCCCGGTAAGGAATGGAGCAAAAGTGCAAAAGGAGATACTGTCGAAGGCCGGGGAAATGTTTTTATCCCCATAAAAGGCGCATTCCTCCCTCAAAGTGGGAAACCGCAAGGATGATGTATTATGATTTTTCTTGCAGCAGACAGCTGCAAACGAAATGGTAAAGCAGGAAATGGAGGAGCAGCTATAGCAATGGAGTACGATGTAAATGACGAAAAAAAGTTAGTGGTCAAAATCGGAGGAAAAAATGAAAGCTATGATTTGACCGTGCCGATGAGCGAAAACGCGCTTATGGTGAAAGAAGAAAAAAGGGATATTCTGCATCAAATGGATCTGCCGGTGGTAATTTCTAATCTGAACAATACGGTTGACTTGCTGAACATCTCTTACCACGCGGTGTATGGCTTTCCGGAGCAGTCCCAAGTCTTTCGTCTGCAGAAAGGCGTGATGGATCTGAACGACATGGGAATTATCGTGGTGACGGATTTCAAAGACCAGGCTTCTGTCGTAGTAGCGGAGCTGGTGGGAGTTTACAAATGGCTGATGAAAGGCATGGAGAGCATGGCGATCAACAAACTGGAGCGCTTTGCGAACCTGGCGGGGGGCATGAGCAAACAGGCGGAAGAAATGGCGGACGGCTATCAAAGCGCCGCAGATAATACATCCGCCGTCTTGCAGAAGGTTATGGACCAGAACGCTTCGCAGATAGAAAAAAATGCGGAACTGGTGAAAATGCAGAAAGAACTGGAGGCGGCACAGGAGAGCGTGGAAAAAATCCAAAAATCCGTGGAAGAACGCCTGAAGAGCCTGCAGATGGAATATAACCGGCTGGCTAAGATTGATGACGAGGAACGGGACCACAAACGCACGATGGATATCCTGGGGGCTGTCTTCGGGCTGCTGGGCGCGGCGACTTCGGTGGTATCGGACGTTGTCGGCGCGGGAGGAGGAAACGCTTCTGCCATAAATGCCCAGGAAGATTATGACAGAGCCGAAAAGGAGAAGAAAGAACTGGAGAACCAGATCGGGGAAGCTGGGGAAGAGATCCGAAGCTTAGAAGAAAAAGTAAAGGAATTGGCCGCTAAGAAGGAGGAAGCGGAAGGAGCGGAAAATGAAAAACTGGAAAAAGAATTCAGCGATGCCAGAGCAAGAGTTACTGAGGCCAGGAAGAAAAAAGAGGACTTGGAAATTAAGAGAAAAGTTGCCAGCGATACTTTGGACAAGCTGGGCGGCGCTTTGAGCGGGCAGGGGGAAAAGATGCAGCAGGCGGCTTCTGCCAGCGGGGAGGCCAGCCAGACAAGGGCGGCCCAGATGAGCGAGATCTATTCGGAAATCATGGATCTGGAAAAACAGAAAACGGAACAGATCGGGCTGCTTGCAAAATATGCAAAACAAATGGAGGCTGCCGTGATTGACCAGCATTCCACGGAGGCGGCAATCCAGTCGTTGATTTTAGCCGTTTCCTGTTTAAAGAAGTCGGTGGTGGCATTAAAGGATATCGCCCTGTTCTGGTCATCCATGGAAAGAAGCTGCCGGGCCTTGGCAGATAATTCGCTGAAGGATGACATCAAGGCATTGCAGTCGGTGGATAAGGCGGACCGCATCGAAGCATACCAGAGTCCTGAAATCATGTATCCGATCGCTTCCTATATGGCAAAATGGGTGGCTGTTTTATCGGTCAGCAAGGAATATCTGAAGGCGGCCGAAAAGACGAGATCCCATCTGAATGATACGGTTGTCAATTCGGATTCCGCAGACATGTCCAGGGAAGCCCATTGGGAGCTGGCTTCCAGGCTGGCAGGAGAAGTAGGGGACAGCCTGAGCAGGCAAGTAACTGGCAAAAAGGGAAATTAGGAGGAATTATCATGGAGAAAGAAGGTTTTGTTCAATATCTCGATACGGTGCGTGCCGTGTTCGGAGCGGTGACGAAAGCAGCTTCATCACTGCTGGAAATGAATGCAATGAATGTTTCGCCAACGGAGAAGGAGAGCGTCCAGCTCCAGTCTGCTTTTGTGGAAATCGGCGACCATATACGACGATTGAAAAAAGATGCACAGGAAAAGATCGGGGAATATAACAGCAAGAAGGAACAATGCGCCGCGGCATCCCAAAAGGCTATAGAAGAACACGCAAAAATGCAGGAAAATCTGCTGGCATTGGAAAAAGAAAATGCAGATGCGAAAGCCGAACTAGCTCAGAAAAGAATGGAAAAGGATAATTATGAAAGGGAATATAGGGAATCGGAGGCGAAACTGGCAGAGGTTTCCCGGCGAAAAGACGAAGAAATAAGGAAAAACCAGGAAAATAAAAGAACTTGAAAAAGTGGTTCTGGGTTCCCGGGTACGGGATTTATCTTGCCATTGATACTTTGGTCAATGAACTGGATAACGAGATTGAATCGCTGAGCGCGCAAACGGAACGCGAAAAGCGGCGCAGGGATGATCTGGCAAGCCAGTATAACGCAATCAGCCGCGAGGTGGAAGAGAGGAACCGAAAAATAGAAACAATCAAAGGTAAAATGGACGGACAGATCAAAGAAATGGAGCGCCAGAACGCCGGAATGAACGATTGCAAGAGGCAGCTTTTGTATTGGGAAGATTTTTATATGCAGGTTTCCAAACTGGAAACAAAGCTGAAAGCCGGATTGAACAGCCCGGATATGCTCTTTGAGCTTGTGGAAATTATGGAGGCATTTGAAAATGCGGCAGAGGGATAAGCTGGTTCGGAAGTGTATGATTGCCATGTTGGCGATGGCGACAGTAAGCGTTCCGGTTTATGCGTCATCCATGGAATTGATTGCCAATCAGGGATTGGGCATGGGTATTGACGAAACGGACGGAAGCTATTATCCGATCAATATGCTTGTGGCGGAGAGAACGACTGCTTTTTTTATCAGAATGGAGCCGCAGGTTATGCAGGAGGCGGGCGGGCTGCCCGCTTTCCTGATTACCAACGGCACCGATACATGGTATTTTGAGGACAGCGAATATCTGGAGGAATACGGGCTGCTTTGTTTTGACACATCAGAACAGAGCGCGTGGGAAGAGGGGCGGTATGATATCCAAGTCGATTTTCCTGGCGGAGACCGTCTGGAGGAAGAGATTACTTTCCGCGATATGAAGGATATCGATATACTGATCGTTCCCATCGATGGTTTTTACAGCGGAGAAACGAAGCAAACGGAAGAATTTGATGAAAGCTTATGCGAGTATACCGCCAAAGTGTATCCTGTGGGCGCGGATGATCTGAACTGGGATATTTACAGCGGGGAAGAGGCGGATTTTGACAGTTTGAAATACGATCTGGATACTTCCATGGGCAGGCTGCGGGTATGGCAGAATTTGAAGGGGCTGCGCAAGGAGAGCGGGTCGGATATGGTGATCGGTATTGTGGCGGAAAATATGAAATCGGAACCTTCTGCCAGGGAAGCGGCGGTGACGGGTTTTACCTTCGGGGATTATGTCAGCGTCATATCTTTGGAGGATGCCAGCCCGTCTGTGACAATCGCCCATGAGATCGGTCACTGCCTGTCCCTTGGCGATGAATATGAGAATGGGACTTTTTCGCTTTCCATGAATATGGTGCCATATAAAATGAAAGGGAAAAACCGGTTCGCTTTGTCAGAAGCGGCAGAGGGAACCAATCCCTATATCAGAGGGGGCGCGGCGGATGAAACGCAGGGATCGGGGACGATCGTATATGCGCAGCAATATCCTTATGACATTTTTGCAGGAAAACTGATCAGCCATGATATGACAAGCTTTATGGGCTTGTCCGGCTATCCGGAGTCGGAGTATTGGGCGACGGCCCAGATATGGGAATCGCTGTACCGGGAACTTGCGGAGGACGGGGATGGAGAAAAGAAGAAGCAGGAAAAGGAAGAGAAGAGGAAATAGGCGCATATGGGAAAGGAATGGGCAGCTATGAAAGAGCAATTACGTGAAACATTGGACAAGGTATCGCTGATCCCCATGAGGGAATGCGAACAGGAAGCGGCAGCGGTCTTAATCGGCGCGGTGGGGCTGGAGCTGTATGCGGCTTATAGCAAATTGATACAGATGGAGATGGAGTTTTGCCATGCACAGGAGTATCTGGACAGCGGACGGAGAGCGGATGTGGAGGAAACGATGCAGATCAACGGAGAAACTTTTGCCAGGATGAAGTGCAAGTTTGAAAAAAGGAGCGGGGAACTGCTGGAATGCGGAGATAAAGATGAGGAATTCCGAAAACCGGTCAGCGCTTTCCTGCAGGCGCTGGCCGAAGAGGCAAAGTGCCTGGAAAAGTACCGGCTGGGAGAAGATGCCGCAGGGGACAGCGGCAGGTATTTGGATCAGATGCGGGGAATGGCTGCGGCTTTGCGGGAATATCTGGGGCTTTGCATTGGGAGTACGACTGTTTGGGAAAAGAAGTAAAAAAGTGTAAGAAGGAAAGGAGGAGAAGAATGGAAATTATAGAGAGCCTTTTAACGAATCATTTGTGCTTCCGAAAAGGGAGAAAGATTGCGGTAAAAGGATTAATGCTGCATAGCGTAGGATGCCCCCAGCCTTCCGCTAAAGTTTTTGTAGATTCATGGAACGGGCCGAATGCGCCGGAGGCTTGCGTGCATGCTTTTATTGACGGGAACACAGGAACCGTTTATCAGACGCTGCCCTGGAACCACCGGGGCTGGCATGGGGGCGGCAAAGCGAACAATACCTATATCGGCGTGGAGATGTGCGAGCCTGCCTGCATAAAGTATGGCGGGGGGGGCATCGTTCGTCTGTGCGGACAGAGAGGGCGCTTTGGAGATAGTCAAACGTACTTATGAGGCGGCAGTGGAGCTGTTTGCTTTTCTTTGCAGGAAATTTTCGCTGGATCCCATGGCAGACGGAGTCATTGTGAGTCATAAAGAGGGGCATGACAGGGGAATCGCTTCCGGGCATACCGATCCGAACCACCTTTGGGACGGTTTGCAGAGCGGTTATACGATGGACGGTTTTCGGCATGATGTGAACGCGGCTATGGGGAAGACCGGGCAAGCGGAGACAAAAACGGCTGTCTGCCAAGGGACTGCGGTAAAACAGACTGCGCCCGGAAGAGCAATGGTCATTTCGGACAAAGGCGTGGACTTGATCGCCGGATATGAAGGCTGCCGTCTGGAAGCCTATGTCTGCCCGGCCGGAGCGTGGACGATCGGCTATGGGCATACGGAGGGCGTAAAAAAGGAGATAGGCTGGCTTCGGAAGGAGAAGCAAAAAAACTGTTAAAAAAGGATCTGGAAAAATACGGAGGTTACGTGAATGATTTCGTGGAAAAAGGAACGATTTCTTTTCCGCTAAACCAGAACCAATTCGATGCGCTGACCAGTTTTTGCTATAACTGCGGAAAAGGAAATTTGCAGAGGCTGGTATCAGGCAGGGATGCCGATACTGTGGCGCAGAAGATGTTGCAGTATAACAAAGCGAATAAAAAGGAACTTCCCGGACTGAAGCGCAGGAGGGAAGAGGAGAGCGCGCTCTTTAAAAGCTGATGCTTGATGAATCATGGCATAGGCAGCGTTTGGAAAAAAGAAAAATAGCGGGAGGAAACGGCACAATGGATGAGGGACATGGAAGACAGGGGAGAAAAACAGAACAGAAAAGCGATATTGCGTTCCGGGAAAATCATTTTATTCCACTCGACGACATGGTCTATGCGCCTCTCCATGCGCTGGCCAAATCCAACGGTCAGCTGCGGGCGCAGGTGGTGGATTTGATCAAAAGCTTGGGCAAGCTGCGCCAGAACGGCACAGAGGAGACAGTACAGCTGGAGAATCTGAATATTGCCTACGAACAGATACGCCAGGAGGGGGAAGAGGGATACAGCGTGGATAATCTGCTGATGCAGGTTCCTCTTCTTTCCATCGTCCCAGTCACAAGCCTGAACGTGGAAAAGGCAGAGATTGATTTTTCAGCGGAAGTGAAAGTGGAAAAGGAAGGGATGGGGGAGTGTATGGTGACTGCCCGCATCTGTTCGCCGGAACAGCGGGAAAGCGATTTTCTGCCGAGGGTTTCTTATAAGATGCAGATCGGATCGCTTCCGGCGACGGAGGGGATTATGCGGCTGGCGGATATGCTGAGCGCTAATCAGATCGCCAAAAAGCTGGATACGACTCCGGTGGCCGTGGACGGCAATCTGGGAAGCGATGACCAGAAGCATACGTGGCGGGAGGTTTCGAGCCTGAGAGCCAAGATTAAAAAGTTAAAGCAGCTGTATCAAAAAATTACGGATATGATCGCGGAGCAGGAAAGGATGGAGCAGATCGGGAGGGAAGCCTGTGAGGAACTAAGCAGAGAATTCGACAAGGATAAATATTTAATGGCTCAGTCCAATATTGCCAACCGTATTATGGAATATCAGGAAAAGATTATGAACCGGGAGATTGAATTTGGCTTGGAAAAAGATTACCAATAGAAAAGAGAAGGCTGTCAGGCGGGAACTTTTTTGCTATGTCGGCCATTTGGCAGAGGAGATGAACAGGCGGCTGCTGATGGAGCAGAAGCTGGAACAGGAGTTCCTTTTTGTGGAAAGCATAACGATTATGGAGATCCGTTTTGCTTCGGAAAAAAGACGGCGGCGGGGAAGCATGATGAAATGGAAGGATAAAGTTTTTTCGGACAGAGCGGTGAACAGCGGGAGGCAGCAGGAGCTGGATCTTGCGAAATCCATGCCGATTGTATGCCTTGGGATGGTGCATTGCGTAATCGAGTGTACGCCTGAGGAGCAGCTGGCGGAGGGCATCCCTTTTTTGTTCGATTCAGTGATCGGCGGCCCCTTGGGCGCACCGCTTTTTATGTTTGCTATGGGTATCGGCATGGCATATACCGTACATAACACATTCCGGGAATATATACGCAGGGGGGCTGATATTATTGCTGCGGGGTGTTTGCTGAATATTTGCCGATTTTTGATACCATTCCTGATAGGATATGGAATCACAGGAGATGGGGAAAAGTACATGGAGCCGTTGCTTTATCGGTTTTTTGGCAATGATATTTTACAGTTTGCCGGACTGGCTATGGTGCTGATTGGGCTATGGCTACGGTTGGGCATGTCGGACGCGGGTATGTTCTTGTCTTGTCTTGCCATGTCCCTGCTGGGAACTTACCTAAACGGGAAAGATTTCAGCATTCCCTTCTATAATATTTTTTTCGGACATCTGATCGGCACGGAGGATGCGGCAGGCATGGTAGTTTCGGATTTTCCGCTTATGAATTGGCTGCTTGTGCCGGTAAGCGGCTATTGGTTCGGCAAACGGCTTTTGCATGTAAAAAATAAACGGTTGTTTTATGGGGGGGTTTCCACGATATGTCTGCTTATGGCGGCGGTTTATTTTTTCATAGGCATACGGTATAGGCTGGGCATGTTCGGCGAGGGGCAAAATTGTTATTACCATATTACGACATGGGACTGCGCGGCAAGCCTTGCGGCGGCAGTGGCTTCCTTGGGAATGTGTTATGCGGCGGCGCGGCATATTCCGGATCGGGTGATGGAACGGGTCGCCGGGATCAGCAGGAATATCAATGCTGTTTATTGCATTCAGTGGGTTCTGGTGGCGGTCAGCATAAACCTGGCGCTTTATGGGGCGAGGGGAACGCAGACGCTGGGGCTGTTTTGGACGATGCTGGCTGGTTCTTGTATTAGCGCGGTTTCCGTATGGGCGGCTCCTTATCTTACGGCATACAGAAAAAAGAAGAAAGGGGAAAGGCGTGGGAAGGCATATGGAAATAAGAAAAAATAAACTGGGCATGAAAGCGTTGGCCGGGTTGTTTTTTCTGGCGGCAGCTTTGACGCTGTGCGTTTGTATTTCGGTGGGTATTCAATATTTGCGGGAAAAAATGGAAGAGTATGGACAGATCGCTTTTTCCTATGCCCGCACGGCAGCGGAATATATTGACGGAGACCGGGTGCTTTTTTATCTGGAAACCGGACGGAAGGATGATTATTATTGGCAGGTCAGGGATTTTTTGAATGCATCGCAGAAACAGACCAATTTAAAATATTATTATGTTTTCATTCCCTATGAAGATGATCTGGTCTATCTATGGGATGCGGACAATAAAGAAGGGGCTTGCCCGCTCGGATATCATGAAGCGTATATGGAAGGGGGGGAAGGAACTTGTCGAAAAGATCTATGTGGAAGATCCCCTTGAGGAAATACTGATAACCAACGACGAAGAATATGGTTCGATTGCATCGGCCTTTTATCCGATTTTTAACAGCGGCGGCGAGCCTGTGGCAGTGGTAGGAGTGGATTTGTCCGTGCCGGAGATGGAAAAAGCGCTGATTCATTTCCTATGTATGATTGCGGTCAGCGCGGCGGGCGTGATCCTGCCGTCCATGTTCTTTTTTTATTCATTTATCAAAAAAATATTATTGCGCCGGTCAGGCAGCTGAATGAGGCGGCAAAAACAATGGTGAGCAATCTGGAACAGGAAATACTTTTCTGCGCGGATATCCGCACAGGCGATGAAATCGAAGAGCTGGCCGGCGCTTTTGGGCAGATGAACGTGGAATTGCGGAATTATATCGAAAAGCTGTCCAAAGTAACGGCAGAGAAGGAACGCATAGGGGCGGAGCTGGATGTGGCGACGCATATCCAGTCGTCGATGCTTCCCTGCATTTTCCCTGCTTTTCCCGGAAGAGAGGAGCTGGATATTTATGCAGCGATGGATCCTGCAAAGGAGGTGGGAGGGGATTTTTATGATTTTTTTATGGTGGATGAGGAACATTTGGCGGTAGTTGTGGCCGATGTGTCTGGCAAGGGTGTTCCGGCGGCGTTGTTCATGGTAATCGGAAAAACGCTGATCAAAGACCATACCAGGCCGGGGGCGGATCTGGGGGATGTGTTTGAAAAGGTGAACGAGCTTTTATGCGAGTCGAACAGCGAGGGGCTTTTTATTACTGCCTTTGAAGGAGTGCTGGATCTTGTGACAGGAGAGTTCCGCTTTGTCAATGCGGGGCATGAAACGCCGTTTATCTGCAAACGAGGGGGGACCTATATGCCTTTTCCGATCCGGGCGGGCTTTGTGCTGGCAGGCATGGAAGGAATCCGCTATCAGGCCGACCGCATATGGCTGGAGCCTGGGGATAAACTTTTTCAGTATACGGACGGCGTGACGGAGGCGGCGAATGAGGAAAATGAGCTTTACGGCATGGAGAGACTGACGAAAACGTTGCAAAAAAATGCCGGGAAAACGCCGATGGAACTGCTGCCCGCAGTGAGAAGGGATATCGAGGACTTTGTCGGGGATGCGCCGCAGTTTGATGATATTACTATGCTGTGCGTGGAATATAAAGAGAGGATGAGAATCGATGGCCGATGAAACGGAGGGATGGGAGGCATGATGGAAAAGGAAAAGAAAGTACTGGTCGTTGAGGCGGTCGTGGAAAATATGGAAAAGGTGACGAAGTTCGTGGACGGACACTTATTAGAGTGGAATTGCCCGGCAAAGGCCCGGGTGCAGATCGATATTGCTATCGACGAGCTGTTCGGAAATATTGCCCATTATGCTTATCAGGAATTGCCGGGCGAAGCAACGGTGGAGGTGGAAGTGACGGAGGAACCGATGGCGGTGAGCATTACTTTTATTGACCATGGAATACCGTTTGATCCTCTGGCAAAGGCGGACCCGGATATTTCCCTGCCGGAAGAGGAACGCCAGCCGGGCGGTTTGGGCATTTATATGGTGAAGCAGAGTATGGATGGGATATCTTACCGCTATGAGAACGGCAGGAATATTTTACAGATCAGGAAAAACTTTTAGAAGGAGGGAAAGGGGACATGGCAATAGCGGAACAATTTGCAGGGCTTCAGATGGACCAGTTGATTGGTGCGCCGTTGCGGGCCGCAGTGGATGCAAGCCTCCAGCTTGCGGATTCCACGGCAGATTTTATCAGGCGGGCCGGGTTTGACGGGATGGGAAAGGTACGCACGGTATCTTTCGGCTATCAGAGATACAGCGCCAATGAAGACGGTACGAGCAACAGGGAGGAGATGGAGGTGGCAGTGCCGCTGCTGGCAGTGACACCGATTCCTAATCTTCAGGTAGACGAGGTGAACCTGCTTTTTGATATCGAAGTGAAGCAGAGTGAGCGTATAGAATCTTCCATAGAGCTGAATGCCGGGGCGAGCGGCAAACTTGGAGCTTTTAAAGTGGGCATTACAGGCAGCGTCAGTGCGCATCAGACGCATACAAGAAGCACGGACAATTCTGCAAAATATCATGTGGATATCCGGGCGGTCAATCATGGAATGCCTGAAGGGCTGGCCAGAGTGCTGGATATGATAGCCGCCAATATGACACCTGTTATGACGGGCAGCGTGCTAAAGGATGGAAACGGACAGGAACTGTCCGGGCAGGAAAAGGAAAGGGCAGAGCGATGCAAAAGGCTTCGGGCTGAAATCGCCGGGAAGGAGCAGCAATTCCATGCGGCAGAAGAGGGTCTTTCTATCCGTATGGCGCAGTTAAAAAAACTGGCAGAAACGCAGCTCAATGTATACAAGGAAAGCATTGGAAGGATCCAGGGTGAAATCAGCGCCGTATCCGATGCCGGGGAAGCTGGGACAGAGGCCCGCGCAGAACAGATGGCCGTTTATACGAAGGGAATGGATGCGGTGAGGCGAAGCTGGGAAGAGTTTATCGGGCAGATGGAGGAACTGATCCGCGTGCTGGCCGCTGGCCGGGAGGAAACGGAAGGCGTGGCCGGATTGTTTGCCTTGAAAGCGATCGACCAATGGGGGAATGTGACGGTTTATGGAAAAGGCGAGGCCTGTTATGACGATATAGAGGCGGCACAGAAAAAGGCGGTGGAGAACCGAAGAGTTATGGACAGGATGGAGGACGAGCTGCTGGAGAAAAGGGAAGAATACAGCAAAGCCATGCAGCTTCCCGGCAGATGGGAGGAATAATGGACAGGGTTATGGGAAAGAAAGAGGGCAATGCCTGGGAGAATATCCATTATGTAAAATTGGTTTCTATCGGCAGTATTGACCCGGGCATGCCGCTGCCGGAACAGACGAGGGAGGCGCAGGAGGCTTTGCTGAACCGATGCTTGACCGGATATCCCCAGGGGGTTATTATAGGGAAAGACGTAGCCGTCGGACGTTACCTCCTTGGGGGGCATGAGCTGGTGATGGAAAAGGTGACATATCATGTGGGATTTTCCAGGAAGCCGGCATGGGAAGAGGAAAAAGGAGGAAAGGTATGACGATTACGGAGCAAAAGGAGACAGGAAGGCTGGTCTTGCGGGTAGAAGGAAGGCTGGATACGGTGACATCGCCGCAGCTGGAACAGCGGCTTGGGGACAGCTTGGGAGAAATACAAGAATTGGTTTTGGATTTTACTTCCCTGGAATATATTTCTTCGGCGGGGCTGCGGGTATTGCTGGCGGCCCATAAGAGGATGAAACGGCAGGAGGGGGATCTGGTTGTCCGGGGGGTGAATGAGAATGTAAGGGAAGTCTTTACGATTACGGGATTTATAGATATGCTGCACATAGAGTGAGGGATAAAAGAAAGCAGGAGCGAAAAGGAGATAGGGTGCATGATATGGGGGCATTGGGCAGGAAGCAGATATGGGCAGGAAAAATAATTTTTTTTATCGGGCTGCTGCTATGCATTCCGATGCACAGCTATGCCTATTTTGGAGAAAATGAGGATTATATTTTATCGGCAGAGAGACCTTTGGACAGGACGGAAGGACATTTTCTGGAGTTTGCCAGCGAAGAAACATATACAGTAAAAGAAGGGGATACCTTATGGGGAATTGCAGATGCATATTGGGGGGCCGGAAGCTGTTATCCTCAGATCTTTCTGGAAAATAAAGACAGGGTCGGCGCTCCCGGCCTTCTGATGCCTGGAACGGAACTGAGACTGCGAAGAACGTTATATACAAGGGCAGGGCTGGTGGATTATATAGAGCAGGGAGAGTTTGGAAATGAACTTCTGATCGGGCCGGAAGCATTCACGATGGAAGATTTTGTTTCTCCTTATCGGATATTTGCCAGCGTGCCGTATCGGAACGACCTGCAGGAAGCGGATCCTTACAGCCATTGGGAAAAATTCCAGAGGGAAGTCAATATATGCAGCGGAGAAATATGCGGGGAGCTTGTGTCGGATCTTTTTTTCGAGCGTTACTGGGTGGCAGGAATCGGGCCTTTGTGCGGTTATCGCTTTACTTTTCATGCAGGAGAGAAAGATTATATAGTAATGGCATATTTTTGTTATAATGACACGACGAAAAGCGAGGCATTCGCTTTATGCGAGAAGGAATCCTGCACGGAAAGGCAGTTGGAGGAGGCGAGGGGAAAAGCTTTTTATGCGGCTGTCCGATATCTGGATCCAGGCGTGTACTATGGGAAAACAGAAGATTATATAGGCTGGGAAGACTGGAATTATCCGCAGCTTCGGAATCCCTTTGCGGATGCCATGCAAAGTCTTTATGAAGGCCCGCTGGAACAATCGGAAAAAGCGGCAAGCAGTTCCGCAGTCCAATGGAAGGAACCGGCGCTGGAAAAGCTGGTGAGGGAGGAATTGGCGGCTCTGTGGCAGCTGACGCCGGAAGAAAAACAGGAGTTTATGAAGCGGGATATCAAACTGGATGATTTGGAGGGAATTGAGGAACTGAATATTACCTATTATGCTGGTTCCATGGAAGAGAGGGGAAGATTATATGTGCAGATGAATGGATGCACGAAAAATGGGGAAAGGGGAGCGGAGATACAAAAGAGGGATCCTGGACAGGCCGCGTTGCTCGGTACATTGGAGGATTTGGAAAATTTCAAGGGGTTGGAAAAACTGGAACTTAGATTTCGAAATACTGATATTGCAGATTTATCCAGCTTGGGAGAACTGACCAGCCTGCGTGTATTGAAGTGCAATATCTATTCTGTGGAAACGCGGGTGGAAAATATTGATTTTTTAGGCAATCTGTCCAATTTGCGTACACTGTGCCTGGGCGGGTGGAGCGGCGGGAAATTCACGAAGTTTTTCGATGATATTACGGATTTGTCCGTGCTTGCCGGCTGTCCGCGCCTGGCCTATTTGACACTTGCTTTGGGAAATGTGGAAAACTGGGAATTTTTAAGGGATCTTCCTGAAATTTATTATCTGGATCTGGATTACGGGAAAGGGAGAAACCGTATCGCGCCGGATGAAGCTTTATTGCCCAATGCCTGTTTTATTTATTTTTATGGGGGAGAGCAGATACGCTTTGAAAACGGGGAAGGCTATGGGAAAAGCAGCAAAAAATAAATAGTACGGGTTTCTTATCTTTTTGACGCTTATTTGTTGACTTCAAGAGAGAAAGGTGTATAATGAAAATTAGTAGATATGAGATTCAAGTGTCAAAACCCCTTTCTACGGATGCGGTCTGGCAGCATCCATAGAAGGGGGTTTTCTTATCTGAATCCATAAAGGGAAAGGAAGAAATAAAAATTTGGAAGGTGGGGTTACATGAAAGAAAAAACAGTTGCTGGAACACAGAAAACAAGTGGATTCCGCAGTCTGACAGTGATGCTGGTTTTAATTATCTGTATTATGGTTTCGATTCCTACGATCGGGCTGGCATGCCTGGGAGTTTATTATCTGAGTCAGTCGATGGATGAATCTACGGAGCTGTACGAAGAGTCTATGACGGACGGATATTCGATGGAAATCAAATCTCAAGTGCAGTCGGCGCTTTCCGTGATACAGAGCTACTACGACAGATGCCAGAGCGGGGAACTAACGGAGGAAGAGGCTCAGAAAATGGCGGCGGATGCGGTTCGCTCCATGAGGTATAGGGATGATGCGTCGGGATACATATGGATAGACAGGGAGGATTATGTGCTGGTAGAGCATCCGATTCTGACAGACCAGGAAGGCGACAATCGGTATGACCTGACAGACCAGAACGGCGTGAAGGTTACACAGAGCGTAGTTGCGACTGCAAAAGGCGGGGGCGGATATAATGAGTTTTATTTTACGAAGTCGGATGGCGTGACTGTTGCGCCTAAGATTGCTTACTGCCAGATGTTTGAACCATGGGGATGGGCAGTGGCTACTGGTAACTATGTGGATGAAATGAATGAGAAGATTGACGGCAGGAAAGCGTATATTCAGGATCAGTTTTTCGGCATGCTTACGATGTACGGCATTACGGCTTTGGTGATGTTGATTGTAGCTTTTGCGATTTCCATATGGAGCGGAATGCGGATTACGAAGGGCATCAAGTTAGTGGAAGGCCATCTTCGCCAGGCGGCTATGGGGGATTTGAGCTTTACAGTCAGCCCTGCCTTGCTGAAACGGGGCGATGAGATCGGCGGCATGGCGCGTTCCCTGGATAATGTGCGGCAGTCGCTGGCCAATATGTTGGGAAGCGTGATCCAGACAGGGGAGAGCCTGAACAACAGCAGCGAAAGCTTCAGCCAGAAATTCGGATATATTTCAGACAGCATCCGAAATACCAATCAGGCGATCGATGATTTGGCACAGGGGGCGACGAACCAGGCCAATGAGACGGAGACAGTAAACGAGAAGATCGTGGAATTGGGCAATGTCATCGAAGTAGAAAAGAACGGCGTATATAAACTGGGAGAAGCGGTTTCTGCCATGATGACGCATTCGACAGGGGCTGCTGAGAGTATTAAGGAACTGGAGCAGATTACCGAGGTGACGATCGAAACGATCGACGTGGTATCCAAACAAACGAATAAGAATAACGATTCTGCTGCAAATATTACCAAGGCGATCGAAATTATCAAAGGTCTGGCGAACCAGACAAATCTTCTTTCATTGAATGCCAGCATAGAGGCAGCCAGAGCCGGGGAAGCAGGAAAAGGATTTGCCGTCGTGGCCGAAGAAATCAGGAATCTGTCCGAGGAATCTTCAGGCAATGCCAAGGAAATTGAAAGCATCGTAAAAGAATTGGTCGGCAATGTGGAAGTCTCTGTAGCGAAAATGGAGGAAGTAACGCGTAATGTGCAAAATCAGCAAAAGCGCCTGAACGAGACGAGAGAGGCGTTTGAGCATTTGAACCAGGAAGTGATTTTGGTGGAAGAGGTGACAAAGGAGATCGGAAGCCAGACGGAGATTCTTGGTTCCTTGAAGCAGATCGTTACGGATTCCGTCAACAGTCTGGCGAGCGTGGTGGAAGAGAACGCGGCTTCTACGGAAGAGACGAGTGCCAGCATGGCGCTTCTGTCCCAGACATTAGGCGAGTGTACGGAAGACACGGAAGGCTTGGTGACGTTAAGCCATCTGCTGAATGAACAGGGAAGCAAGTTCCAGCTGTAAACGGGCAGAAGCTGACAGCGAGAGCAGCAGGGACGGAAAATATTTTATAAACTGAAATGTGGCATTAGGGCTGGTCATTGCACCGATAATTTGATACAATCGATGCAACGGCCAGCTTTTTTGCTGGTTTAAAGCGTACTTTTTGTAAAAAGGATACTAAAAGGAGTGGAGGATATTTTTATGGGAATTGTTTTAAAGGATATACTCGCCATTCTTCCGGGCGGAGAGAAAGACGAAGTAAAGAAAACAAGCATTTATATTGAGGGAAACAGAATTGCTGCGATAGGAGAAAAGCCGGAAGGGTTTCAGGAGGAAAAGGTGATCGACGGACAGGACAGGCTGGTGATTCCTGGCCTGATCAACTGTCATACGCATTCTTACATGGCATTTATGAGAAATGTGGCTGATGATTTGTCTTTTATGGACTGGCTTTTTGGGACGATCGATCCGATCGAGCAGCAGATGACGGATGAGGATACTTATTGGGGGGCATGCCTTGCTATTATAGAAATGATAAAAAGCGGAACGACATGCTTTAACGATATGCAGATGAATATCCACCAGACGACCAGGGCGGTAAAAGAGTCCGGCATGAGGGCTGTCATCAGCAGGGGGCTGATCGGGAGCGGGCATGATGAAGCCGGACAGATGAGATTGCGGCAGGCGTATGAAGAAAGAGATGCGGCAAAGGACTGCGACAGGCTGAGCTTTATGTTAGGCCCCCATGCGCCTTATACCTGCGACGACGGATTTATGAGGGTCGTATCGGAGGAAGCGAAGAAAAATGGAATGCGAATTCATGTGCATTTGTCAGAAAGCGTGAGCGAAATAGAGCAGATACGGGAAAAATACGGTATGACACCGATTGAAATGGCGGATCGGAACGGCCTTTTTGACGTTCCGGCCATCGCCGCCCATTGCGTGCAGGTTACGGATGAGGATATCGCGATCCTGAAAGGAAAGAGAGTCAGCGTTGTAACCAATCCCGCCAGCAATATGAAGCTGGGGAACGGTTTTGCCCCGATCGGGAAAATGTTGGAAATGGGTGTAAACGTATGCCTGGGAACGGACGGGGCGGCATCCAACAACAGCCTGAATATGTTCCGGGAACTGGGGCTGCTGACGCTGATCCATAAAGGCGTAAATAAAACACCCCAGTGCGTCAGCGCCAGGGAAGGTTTTCGCATTGCCACGATAAACGGGGCGAAAGCGTTGGGGCTGGAAGAGGAAATCGGTTCTATCGAGGCAGGGAAGAAGGCGGATCTGGCTATTCTGGATTTGAATACCCCTTCTTTGATGCCGAGGAACAATCTGATTGCGGGACTTTCCTACTCTGCAAACGGCTCCGAAGTGGAAACGGTGATTATTGACGGAAAAATAGTCATGGAAGACAGAAAAGTGTTGACGATGGATGAAGAGCTGGTGTATAAAAAGATTAATGAAATCATCGTCAGAATGGGGCTGGACAAAAAAGAATACGAATAAGTATGTAGCCGTATAACGCGGTTCGCATAAAAGTGATGATAGGACAGACGACCATCACTATAATAAAAATTCGGCTGAATATATCTCATAATTTTATTGGAGGACAAGAAATGAGCAGTGAAATCAGAGACATTAATTTAGCCGAATCCGGCGAACGCAAGATCGAATGGGTCAGAAGGAATTGTGACCTGCTCCGCACATTGGAAAAGGAATTTTCGGAGACAAAGCCTTTTGCCGGAAAGAAAATAGCGCTTTCCGTGCATCTGGAGGCGAAGACGGCTTATTTGTGCAAGGTATTGAAAGCGGGCGGCGCGGAAATGTATGTGACGGGATCCAATCCCCTGTCCACGCAGGACGATGTGGCGGCGGCTCTTGTAAAAGACGGTCTGGAAGTGCATGCATGGTATGGTTGCACGCCGGAGGAATATGAGACGCATATCCGTCACGTGCTGGAAGCCGGACCGAATATTATTATCGACGACGGCGGCGATCTGGTCAATATGGTGCATACCCATATGCCGGAGCTGATTCCTTCGATTATTGGCGGGTGCGAGGAAACAACAACGGGTATTATCCGCCTGGAGGCGATGAATAAGGCAGGGGAATTGAAGTTCCCTATGGTTCGCGTCAACAATGCGGACTGCAAACATTTATTTGATAACAGATACGGTACGGGTCAGTCCGTATGGGACGGAATCAACAGGACGACGAATCTGATCGTGGCAGGCAAGATCGTGGTAGTCGCTGGCTATGGATGGTGCGGCAAGGGTACGGCTATGAGAGCCAAGGGGCTTGGCGCGAGGGTGATTGTGACAGAGATTGACCCGATCAAAGCGATCGAGGCTGTCATGGACGGCTTTGACGTAATGCCAATGAATGAAGCGGCTAAGGTAGGGGACTTCTTTGTGACGGTGACAGGCTGTGACAAGGTTATCGACGAGGAAGATTTCGCGGTTATGAAGGACGGGGCGATTCTTTGCAACGCCGGGCATTTTGACTGCGAGATCGATATGGCAAGACTGCGTGAGATCGCTGTGGAAACGAGGGAGCAGAGAAAGAATATTATGGGTTATAAGCTTCCGACGGGACAGTGGATTTTTGTGCTGGCAGAGGGCAGGCTGGTAAATCTGGCGGCAGGAGACGGCCATCCGGCAGAGATTATGGATATGAGCTTCGCGATTCAGGCGCTTTCCGCAAAATATCTGGTGGAGCATGGCAAAGAGCTGAAGGAGAAATTGATTGATGTGCCGAGGGAAGTGGATATGGATGTAGCAAAGCGCAAGCTTTCCTTCCTTGGAAAAGAGATTGATGTTCTGACAGAGGAACAGGAGAAATATTTGAATAGTTATACGTTATGATGGATAGTGCCGGGCAGGAAGAGAGTTCTCCTGCCCGGTTTTGTGTGCAGGGGAAAGGCTTTTCCCCTGCTCGATTGATATAAGGTATGAAAGACAATGGACTAGGCACTCGTGGGTATTTTCAATTTCTGCCCGATGCTCAATAGATCGCTGGTGAGACCATTGGCTTTTTTTATAGCTTCGACTGTGGTGTTGTAGCGCCTAGAAAGCAGCCAGAGGGTGTCGCCGGAGCGGACGGTATACTCGATATAAGCTTCTGCCTGGGAAGAGGGTATTTTTAATATCTGCCCCACATTGATCAGATCGCTGGTCAGTCCGTTCAGGCGCTTGATAGCATCTACTGTAGTTTGGTATCGCTGTGCAATGAGCCAGAGGGAATCCCCGGCCTGGACGACATAGGTGCTGGTTCCGTTTTCCGGCTTTTGGGGAGGGACATTCTGGCTGATTCCACGATAGGTATCGTAGAGGGCATTCCATGTAAGAGTCCCGACAATGCCGTCTGCCTGTAACCCCATGATTTGCTGGAAAGCGATGACCGCTTGGCGGGTTCCGCTGCCGAAGATGCCGTCTTGGGCAGGGGCGGGAATGCCGGGATAATATTCGGAGATGATATCCAGAAGGTATTGTAAGGTAATGACATCCGGGCCTCTGGAGCCCTGTCGGAGTATGGAGCTTGGGGGGACGGTTCCGATTCCGAGAGTTGTTCCTTCGCTGTCCAGCTCCGCTAGCCTAGTGACGGCGGTATAGAGGCTTGATATTTTATACCAAGTTGATTTCCCGACGATGCCGTCTGGTGCCAGATTAAAAATGCTTTGGAATTTGGTAACTGCCGCTTTGGTGCTGCTTCCGAAGCTGCCAGCAGGATCGGTAATAGAAGGGATTGCCGGATAATTGCGGCGGATTCGGTTGAGCCAGGTCTGTATCGTTTGCACATCAAGGCCGCTGCTTCCTTGCTTGAGAGGCGTTCCTGGGTAGGAAGTAAGAACGTTGGTAATGATGTTGGTCTGGACGATTTCAATATCGTCAGGATAATAGGAACGCAGGATCTGCAAAGGCGTGTATCCCCGGTCTGCCAGAGTAACCGTGCCCCATTGGGACATGCCTTGGCAGGAAACAGTGGTGCCGTTGCAGAAGGAAGTGAAATAAGGAGCGAGCTGCCCTTGGCGGCGTACATACTCATTGAAAATATCGTCCACGATCCTGCTGATGGATTCGTAAATGGGGCGGCCGTAGATAAAATATTGGTCGTAGGCGGTGCTGTTGGTGATGTCAAAAGGATAGCCTTGATTTCGGTACGGCGGTATCAACCAAACAATATGCATTTCTATTTATATTTTCTCAAAAATTCGTCTGGAAGAATAGCAGGAATTCTTGATGAAGCAAAGTCTTTTATGTTTCGCGTTATAATATAATCTGCAGAAGTAGCAATAGCACATTCTTCCTGAAGGCAATCTTCAAAATCTTTAAACTTTTTGTTATCCAAAGCAGAAAGAATTTTGAAGGAATCAATTCCTTCTACCCTGACAATTTGGCAAATGTCCTTTAACGCTTCTCTGCGCTCTTCTCTAGTCATAGATTTTCGCAGAATATAAAAGAGGTTCGGAATAGAGTGGGCGGCAATATATCCGCAAATTTTTTTGTCTGCACACATAGTTAGAATATCATATGCGATATCAAAATAAGGATCTCTGCCTAATAATAAATCTGCCAGAATATTTGTATCAATCAATACCCGCATACTTTTCCTCCCTGGCTTTTGCTAATTCAGCTTTATAGTCGATTTCTACATCGCTTTGTTTGCGGAATCGCTGTAAATCTTCTAATGCTATTTGTGCTGGTGTCTTAGCTTCTTTTACTATATTTTCGGACAAACCTTCGACACTCTCGAGAAGTTGTATGACGTAATACAATTTTTCTTCCGGTATACGGCTGATTATATCAATCGCTCTTTCTTTCATTGCTGTCATAAAATACCCTTCTTTCAAATAATGTGTAAACGTAGTATTTTCTATATTATAAGCGATAAGACAATCTTCATGCAACTAGTTCCTTCATTTGATTTTTAGCACAATATCTCCATCCTTCACAATAATCCTATCGATGAGGTAAAATAGAAGCATTTGTTTTACAGCCATATCTCCATTTTGGAATTCTTTCTTCCAGTCCGGGGGCTTTTGGGCAGACATTATTTGTTTGCTCCGTTCCGTTTCCATTTGCTGGAGCCTGGCATGCAGTATTTTTTCCTGTTCCTGCAAGGCGGCCAGGGACTGTTTTTTTTCCTCCAGGATGGAGGATAATTGTTCCGCGCTGAAAAAATAATCGCCCCGGATCGCTTCTGGTATTTTTTCTTCCAGGGAAGATATATCGAGGCAGAGCGATTTTTTCCTTCGCTGGAGCATATCCAGTTCCTGCTGTTGTCTTTTTTGCTTTTGCTCATATATTTTTTGCAGATCTTCTGAAATATCCACGTCCTGGATTTGCCCGAGTATTTGTCCCGCCGCTTGGAAGACGGCATTTTCCAGATAATTTTGGGAATAGCAGGAACGGGCTGGGCATTTTTCGGGGCAAAGATATCTTCCGACAAAAGAGGGCTGGCACTCGCCCGATTCTGTCTGGCGGTATTTGTAGTAGCTGCCATTCTTTAATTTGCTTCCGCAGTAGCCGCAGTAGGCCAGCCCCGTCAGGGCGAGTTTTCCTGAGGTGCGGAGAGGGAAGACGGATGGATTTTCGTATGGCTGGAGTCTTTGTTTTTCGGATGTATGGGCATAAACTTTTGCCTTTCTTGCTTCACGGATTTCCTGTGCTCTTTCCCATTCCTGTTTGGGAATGATGACCAATTCAGGTATTTGTTCTTTGGAATAGACCCAGTCTTTTCGATCCAGCCGCGTAAAGCTGCCATGGTTTATTCTTCGGTTCAGGGCATAGTATCCCATATAAATTGGATTTTTCAAAATGCTGGCTATGGTGGAAGGTTTCCAGCAGTCCGTAAGAATGGGGGGGATATTTTCTTCGTTCAGGGTATTTGCAATTCTTCCATAGCCCATGCCGCAGTGGGTTGAGAGAAAGTATATTTTCCTGACTACCGCCGCGTCTCTTTCCACAATTTCCAGTTTTTTTAATGCCCGGCCATGATTGCTGATGAAGCCGGAGGGAACCAGGCGGTAGCCGAAGGGAGCCTTTCCACCCACAAATTTGCCGGACTTTACCAGCTCGATCTGGTGGTCCCTTACCCTCATGCCCGTTTTTTTGCTTTCTCCTTCGTTTTGCCAGAAACGGATATAATTGAGAAGTTTATCGATATGGTCGTCAGTCTTCAGCTGGCCGTCTTTAATCGTCCATACTTCAATGCCGAGCTTGTTCAAAGCGGCCACATAAAAGCTATACTCCTCCTGTCTGCCGATTCGGTCGGACATATAAGCAAGCAATACATCGAATTCGTGTTTTTGCGCATCGGCCATAATTTCCTGCAGGACTGCCCGGTCTTCCACGCCGTTTTTGTAAGCGGATACCGCTTTTTCCATATATTCTCCGTCGAACTGCCAGTCAGGGCGGCTTAAAATATATTGCTCCGCTTCCGCTCTCTGGATGGGGATGTCGTTATCGCGGAGCTGCTGCCTGGAAGATACTCTTAACAGGGTTCGGACTCTTTTATGCATAAGAATCTTCCTCCAGTTTTTGCAGATAAATTTCCTTCAGGTATTGGATCAGGTTCTGCTCATTTTTGGGATCGGGATGTTCGGGGAATTCGATCGTGACTTTTATTTCCTTATTTTGAAAGAGATAGATAAATGATTGTGAGAACATGATGTGCCTCTGAATATCTTGTAGTTATTGCATTTTATGTAAAGGGCTTCGGCGATATGCCCGGGAGGCCTTTGCTTTTGCGAGCGGTGGTTTCCTCACCACTCGGTATAGACCCTGTTCAGCGCGAAAGTAATGATGGCGTAAATATTAGCCCGCATGGACGCTTCCGGCCAGGTGGGATAGATTTCGCTGCTGGCTACATTTTTCACGTAATCGGGAAATGAGACCTGCACATTGGAGGCAGAAGATGCCGGAGGGCCGAGGTGGACAGTGATGGGATTGGGAATAACAACCTGGCGCAGTACATAGGGTTCTTCTACCGTTCCCTCCTGGCGGCGCGCTGTCTGCATGGCGACCGCAGGTTTTCCGATGGAAATTTCCGCTTGTAAAGGGCTGCGCTGGGATTCCTGCATCGGTATAAGCACAACTGGCAGATTGGCTGTCTCGTCTTCAAAGATAGGAATGTCCGAAACATAAAGGGAATTAAAACCTGCCGCGCGGGCCAGTACGGAATAACTGCGATAAGGTGTTCCGGTATAATATGGATTTTGGGAAAAATTTCTGCTGACTGTTTCCAGAGGGACTTTTTGTGTTTCCCCGCTTTCATCTGTCGTCAGGGAGTAGACCGAATTTCCCAGGCTGTCCATGATCCGAATTTGTACGCCGGTTAATGGAACGGCATCCTGGGCGGTCCGCGTCTGTATAGTGAGATAACCGATAGACATGATTTGTCTCCTTGTCTTCTATATCTTTATGTATTATAGGTATGAAGGAGAAGGGGAATAGTTACTGTGAGGGGGCATGTTACAATTAATCGGCAGAGGACTGGATGCGGATATAATAAAAACAGTAGTGCGGAAGAAACCGATATGCTATAATGAAGACACGCTATGGAAGGGGGTTCCAATGATGGACAAAATAGAAAAAATCAAAAACCTATGCGAGGAAAAACAGATCCGCATGATCGATTTCAAGATGACGGATATCGACGGGCGGTGGAGGCATATTACGATTCCGGTAGAACGGTTCGGAGAAGATACGTTTGTTTACGGGATCGGGTTCGACGGTTCGAACTATGGATATGCGCCGATTGAAAAGAGCGATATGGTATTCCTGCCGGATCCTGATACGGCTTATGTGGACCCGTTTGCGGAGGTTCCGACGCTGACGATGTGCGGCAACGTATGCACGATCGGGAAAGGGGAGAATAAGCCGTTTGACCAGTATCCGAAAAATGTGAGCCTGAGGGCGCTGGAATACATGAAGGAAAGCGGGATTGCAGACAGGATGGTGATCGGGCCGGAGTTTGAATTTTATTTGTTTGACAGCGCCCGCTACGAAGTAACCCCGCAGCAGTGCGGCTATAGGATCGACACGAAACAGGCTGACTGGAATTGCAGCCTGGATACGGCGGGGAATAATGGTTATGAGGTTCCCTATAAGGGAGGCTATCATGTGGCGGCCCCGCAGGATGTGGGATATGACCTGCGCAGCCGTATGTGCATGATGATGGAGGACTGGGGGATCAAAGTAAAATACCATCATCACGAGGTAGGCGGCCCCGGGCAGATGGAGATCGAAGTGGAACTGGCAGACATGCCGGCGATGGCAGATAATACGATGATCATCAAGTATATTATTAAGAATATGGCGGCAAAAGAAGGAAAAACGGCGACTTTTCTTCCGAAGCCGATTTATCAGGAGGCGGGCAGCGGGCTGCATGTGCATATGCTTCTGATGAAAGACGGGAAACCGCTGTTTTATGATGAAGACGGCTATTCGGGACTGAGCCGGACGGCGCATTATTTTATTGGCGGGCTTTTAAAGCATATTGCTTCTTTGTGCGCGTTTACGAATCCTTCTACTAACTCTTTCAAGAGGCTGGTTCCGGGATTTGAGGCGCCGGTTACGGTAGGCTATGCCACTTCAAACCGCAGCGCGGTAATCCGTATCCCGGCTTATGCCAAGACGCCGGAGACGAAGCGCTTTGAACTGCGCAACCCGGACGCGACGGCGAATCCATATTATGCATATGCGGCAATTCTCATGGCGGGGCTTGACGGAATAGAAAACCAGATCGATCCGGCGGCGAATGGATGGGGGCCTTATGATTTTAATCTTTATTCCCTGTCCGAGGAGGAGCAGAAGAAGATCAAAGGTCTTCCGAAGTCGTTGGGGGAGGCGTTGGACGCGCTGGAGGCAGACTGCGAATATCTGACAAAGGGCGGCGTATTTCCGCAGCGCCTGATCGACGTGTGGATCGCCCGCAAACGGGGGGAATTGAAAAAGATGGAACAGATTCCCAACCCGGCAGAATTTAAGATGTACTACGATTTATAAAAGGAAAAAAGGATGGCTGCGCATATGGACTGGGAAGGAAGGGAACGATCGGACGGAAGGAAGGAAAAGAAGCTGGCTGTCGCCATTATTTCCGTTTGCATTATTCTGGCTATAGGTATAAAAGTATATACGATGTTAGCGCGCTCTTCTCAAGGGTACGGCGATTATATGGTGCAGAAGGAGCAGTATTATGTGGAATATTCGGAGCAGTATGATTATTGGGATGTGCTGACGGTGGAATATCCCAGGCTGGAGGGGATTGATGAGGAAACGCAGGCGCTGGTCAATGGGCTGATGTATGATACAGCCATGGAAAAGGTGGATTACTGGCATTTGGAGCCGGATGGAGAGGTGCGCGAATTGCAGGAAGAATATACGATTTTCTGCAGCGATGTGCGGTGCGATGTGCCTTACCATAGCCAGTATTTGCTGAGCGTGGATTTCAAAGAAATGTATGCGCCGATCAGCCCGGTTTACTATGTTTATGGCACGGAGCGGGGACTGAATGTGGATCTGATGACGGGAAAAGTATATGAGCTGCCGGACATTCTGCGGATTGATGAAGACTTTGTTGACCTGTGGCTTCGGGCCGCCCATAAGAAATATGGGGATGAAATGCCATATGAAGAAGAAATGCGGGAGTATCTGCTGGAATGGTTTTCCGGGGACGGCGGCGAAGCGGAGGAGTATTATGACTTCCGGCCTTTTTTCTATATTACATCGAGGAAGGAGATTGCGGTAGGACTGTCGGTCGACCCAAAGCCGGCAGGGATTACCGGGAATGCCCCGAGAAATAATGTTTACAGCGTTGTTTTGTTTTGGAGCGATATAAAGCCTTATCGGACGGAATCGGAGTTCTGGAAAAAATACGAAGAATCGGAAACGGCGGGCAGGGTACTGGAATGCACGGATCTCCAGGATAACCTGTGGTTGGGCGAGGACGCGGGGGTATGGAAGTATTGGATGGAGAGGGGATGGGATGAGGATTCGAATCCTTTTTGAAAATGTGTCCCGGCGGCGGTCAGTGTGATGCTGGCCGCCGCGTCGCGTTGTCCTGGAACCGAAAATAGTCCGGCCTGTGGCGTGACTGCGTGTATTCAAACATGATGCCGTCGCTGTTGTATGTCTGGCTGCTGACGACGGCAAGACAGTTGTAATCGCCAAGCTCCAGATATTTTTCATCTATCTGCGTCATTTTTTCTACAGTCATGATTCTTTTGCTTGTGACTATGGAAATGCGCAGGGTATTTTCCAGATATTCATAGATGGAATTTTCGGCGATTTCCGGTGTCAGGGTGGGAACGACATCTTTTAAAAAGTAGTTATGGTTCAGAATCAGCGCCTTGTTATCCAGATAGTGGAGGCGTTGGAGGTAATAAAGCTGGGAACCGGGGGGGAACCCGGTTTTTTTTGAAACCTTTTCGTCGGCAGCCAGTTCTGTAAAGCAGAGGACTTTCGTTTTCGGTACTTGGCCGTTGCGGAGAGCGGATTCCTTAAAAGATTCGATGCCTCCTAAAGTGAAAGAAGTCTGCTGGGCTGGTTCAAATATATTGCGCACGCCCTTCCCTTGCATAGTCTGGACATAACCGTCCGTAACGAGGGCGGCGATGGCGCGGCGCACAGTATTGCGCGAGCAGCCGTAGGTGAGGATGAGATGGTTTTCCGAGGGAAGGAGTTCCTGGAATTCATATTCGCCGCTCTCGATCCGGGTTTTGAGATCCTTATATATGAAATCGTATTTTGCTTTTGGCATGAAAAACCTCCTGTAAAAGAAAAGCCTTTCGGAGAGGCATATTTGTTTAAACATTACAAATTTATTATAGTGCCTGGATGAAGGATGTCAATAAGTTCGTAGATTCATGAAATGTAAAAAAAGAATAAAAAAAATATAAAAATTGGTTGACATGTTTAAACAAGTATGATATAAATAAATTACACTACTTGTTTAAACATGTTGGAGCAAATTGACAGATATATAAAGGAGGATAACTTATGGGTAAGTATGCAGAGGATGCGAAAGAGCTTCTCGAGCTGGTGGGAGGTAAAGGAAACATTGCGGCGGTATCGCATTGTATGACGCGTATGCGTTTTGCGTTAAGCGACCCGGCGAAAGCGGATGTGAAGAAGATTGAGGCTATGAAAGTGGTAAAGGGCAGTTTTACCCAGTCAGGGCAGTTCCAGGTGATCATCGGGAATACAGTGGCGGATTTTTATAATGATTTTGTTGCTGTAGCTGGAATCGAAGGGGTTTCCAAAGATGCGGTAAAACAGGCGGCAAAACAGAACCAGAACGTGCTGCAAAGAATCGTGACAGCGCTGGCGGAAATTTTTGCCCCGTTGATTCCGGCAATTATTACGGGCGGTTTGATTCTGGGGTTCAGGAATTGTATCGACAGCTTGTATTTATTTGAAAACGGAACAAAGACACTATGCGATATCAGCCAGTTTTGGGCAGGGATTGACAGCTTTTTGTGGCTGATCGGGGAAGCGGTGTTCCATATGCTTCCGGTAGGCATCTGCTGGTCGGTGACAAAGAAAATGGGAACGACGCAGATGTTAGGTATCGTGCTTGGTTTGACACTAGTGTCAGGACAGTTATTGAATGCTTATGCGGTGGCTGGAACAGCGCCGGGTGATATTCCTGTTTGGAATTTCGGCAGTTTCCAGGTCAATATGATCGGCTACCAGGCACAGGTTATTCCCGCGATATTGGCGGCATTTACTTTGGTTTATTTGGAGAGATTTTTCCGCAAAATAACGCCCCAGGTGGTTTCTATGATCGTTGTCCCGTTCTGCAGTCTGCTGCTGGCGGTAATCGCGGCGCATTTTATTCTTGGCCCGGTAGGCTGGAAGATAGGTTCTGTGGTTTCTTCGGTCGTTTATGCAGGGATCACCGGTTCCTTTAAGGTTGTTTTCGGGGCAGTATTCGGCTTCGTATATGCGCCCCTCGTTATTACGGGCCTTCATCATATGTCGAATGCGATCGACTTGCAGTTGATTGCGGATTACGGCAGAACGATGCTGTGGCCGATGATTGCATTGTCCAATATCGCCCAAGGTTCTGCAGTTTTAGGAATGATCGCCCTGCAAAGAAAAGATGCGGAAGCGCAGGAAGTCAATGTTCCGGCTTGCATTTCCTGTTACCTTGGTGTAACGGAACCGGCGATTTTCGGCGTAAATCTGAAGTTTGCTTATCCTTTCGTATGCGGCATGATCGGTTCCGCCTGTGCGGCAGTCGTATGCGTGGCTACCGGGACGACGGCCAATGCAATCGGAGTAGGAGGGCTGCCCGGCATTCTTTCGATCCAGCCGAACTACATGGTCAGCTTTGCCATCTGTATGGCGATTGCGGCAGGGGTGCCGTTTATCCTTACTTTTTTGGTTGGGAAAAAGAAATTGGCCGGAACGGTACAGGAAAAAGCGGCGGATGAGGTTTCCGGCATGGATGAAAGCACAAAAGAATGGAAGGCATTTTTGAGCGGGAGAGTGATTCCGTTAAAAGAAGTAAAAGATGGCGTATTTTCCGAAGGAGTGATGGGAGAAGGGATCGCGATTATTCCTGAAAACGATATTCTTTATGCGCCGGTGGCTGGAAGGATTTCTGTCTTGATGGAAGAATCACGGCATGCCTGCGGAATGAAGTTGAAAAACGGCATGGAGATTTTGCTCCATGTAGGAATCGATACAGTGGATATGAAGGGCGAAGGCTTTGCATATCTCGTAAAAGAAGGGGAAGAAGTAGCAGCAGGAACGCCCCTGATCCGGTTTGACAGGGATAAAATCAAAGCGGCCGGGCATCCGGATACAACGGTATGCATCATTACCGAACAGGGAAACGGGGGAAAGGCATCGTTCCATACGGGAATCCATGCGGCAGCAGGAAAGACGGCGGTCATTACGCTGGATGGTGAGTAATTGGAATAAAGAGGAAATTATATGCGCCGGAAAGAGCGCGGAAATGAGGTCGAAAATGGCAGATTATAAAAAAAGCGTAGTATATCAGATTTATCCGAAGTCATTTTATGACAGCAACCATGACGGGCTGGGGGACTTGCGGGGCGTGATCGAAAAGCTGGATTATATCGGGGAACTGGGAGTGGATTATATCTGGCTGACACCGTTTTTCGTATCGCCGCAGAACGATAACGGATACGATGTGGAAGACTATTACCGTATCGATCCGCGCTACGGCACGATGGATGATTTGGAAGAATTGATCCGCGGGGCAGACCGAAGGGGGATCTGCCTGATGCTGGATATGGTCTTTAACCATACTTCCAGCCGCCATGAATGGTTCCAAAAGGCTTTAGCAGGGGATGAAAAATATAAGAATTATTACATTTTCAGAAAAGGAAAGGGCGGGAAGGAAGCGCCTACCAACTGGGAGAGTAAATTTGGAGGAAGCGCCTGGGAATATGTGCCGGAAATGGATGAATTCTATCTGCACTTGTTCGATGTTTCCCAGCCGGACCTGAATTGGGATAATGAAGAGGTAAGGGAGGAAATCCGAAAGATACTTCTTTTCTGGATGGAAAAGGGCGTGAAAGGTTTTCGGTTTGACGTAGTCAATCTCATCAGCAAGGGAGAGTTTGCCGACGATATGGATGGGGACGGAAGGAAGTATTATACGGACGGGCCGAATATCCATCGGTATCTGAAAGAATTGAACGAGCTGACGTTCGGCAGGGATGCCGAGATCGTTACGGTGGGAGAGATGTCCAGCACTTCCATGGAAAACTGCTTCCAATATGCCGGGGAAGACAGCGGCGAGCTGTCCATGGTATTTAATTTCCACCATTTGAAGGTGGACTTCATGGGGGATGAAAAGTGGGTGCTTGTTCCGGCGGATTTTATGAAGCTGAAAAAGATTTTATTCAGCTGGCAGGAAGGAATGGAAGAGCATCATGCATGGAATGCCGTTTTCTGGTGCAACCATGACCAGCCGAGGGTGGTTTCCCGGTTTGGGAGCGAGGGAAAATATTGGAAAGAGTCGGCGAAAATGCTGGCTACGGTCATCCATGGGATGCGGGGGACTCCTTATATTTACCAGGGGGAGGAGCTTGGCATGACAAATGCCGGATTCACCCATATTTCCCAATACCGGGACGTGGAAAGCCTGAACCACTTCCGCATTTTGCAGGAAAAGGGGCTGACCGAAGGGGACGCATACCGTATTTTGCAAATTCATTCCAGGGATAATGGGCGTACGCCGATGCAATGGGAGGAAGGAGCGAACGGCGGTTTTACGGATGCCGTTCCATGGATTGAGGTGAACGGGAACTGTAAAGAGATCAACGCGGCGCAGCAGAGGATGGATGGAGATTCTATTTTCCATTATTATCGGGAACTGGTTCGTCTCAGGAAGAAATATGACGTGATTTCTTACGGCAGTTTCCAGGCCTTGGATGAAGAAAATCCGTCGGTGCTGGCTTATAGGCGGACACATGAGGGACAGGAGCTGGTGGTAATCTGTAATTTTTATGAAAAGGAGATGGACTGGAAAAGCCCGGTAAGTCTTCAAGGCTTTCAAAGACTGTTGGGAAATTACGAGGAGCGCGAGGCAAAGGACGAGATGAAGCTTAAGCCGTACGAAGCGGTAATTTTATGGAAAAAGGCAGAATAAAAGGCTGCAAAAAATGAAATAAGATGCAAATATGATGCAAACATGCGTTATTCTAAGTAAGAAAGACCGAAATACAGGCATTTTTTCTGCTAAAAGCAGAGGGAGCATGGGGGTTGGAATGAAAAGAAGCTATAGCGTGTTTGCATTATTCTTTTGTTTATATATGGCATATCATACGGCGGCTGGATGGGAAGGGCAAACCGTTTTTCCTTCCGGGTCAGCCGGGAAGATTTATGAGGAAGGGAAGGAAGCTGCGGAAAACAAAACAGCGTCTTTGCCTAGTAAAAAATATTCGGCGGAGTTTGCGCAGGAAGAGCGGGCTTATACAGTAACGGCGGTGGATACGAGGGAAACCTGTTGGGAGGAAGGCGGGGAGTATGGTATTTTCCGGGTCTGCGTGAGGGACGGAGCGGGAAACACGGTGCAGGAATTCGGTTGTAAAATACCGGTGATGCATGTGGTGAGCCTGGAATTCGATGATTTGAATTTCGACGGCTTCCCGGACTTGAAAATAGGGTATTCCAATTGGAAAAATGATACGAATTACTGTAGCGTGCATCTTTGGAATGAAGGGGAAGGGAAATTCGGAGAGGAGAAAATATGTATTCCGATGGAATATGAAAAAGCGGAAGAGCAGAAAATGTTCCGGGCCGTTTCCCGACAGACGGATGCGAAAAGGCAGACAATCTGCAGGATCGGGGAAGACGGGAAACTGGACATGCTTCGTTGGTGGGAAACAGATGAAGAGGCGCATTGGCAGACGATTGGGGACTTTGAGGAAGGAAAGATCCTTTATGAAGGACCATGGGGAAGAAAAGAGGAAGAAGATTTTGAAAATGAGGAGGATTATGAAGATATTTTCTGGAGCGGGCTGCGGGGGGAAGGAGAGCCTCGTGTCTGGTGGGAATGCGGGGCGGGAGGCGGACAGATTGTTTTGCAGGACCTGATACCAGATAAATCATTAAAATTGATATTTTGTAAAGATGGAAAAGAAAAAATTGTAAGAATATTTCAAAAACACAGGGATTATGGAAACCCAAGGGAATATACAGGGGGGATATGGGAGGCTCTTCCGGGGCAGGAAGGGATTTATCTGTGGGATCATATTTATCCGAAGTGGAGACACGTGGAGTATTATGTTCTGGCCGACTCCGCATCGGGAGAAAAGGAACTGTACCGCCTGGACAAGGATTGGACGAGCGGGCAGGAGAAAACCAGGGGGAGGAAAATCAATGAAAAGAGAAAAAAATCCACAGAGCCGGAAATACAGCAGGAAATGAAAAGGAAGCTGGAATTTGCTGAAAAACTGTTGCAGTCGGACGGGGGATTTGATATGAACCGGGAAGAATATCTGGCAGTATATAGGAACATGCCAGTAAGGAAAGCAACGGAAGAATATGAGAAAGAGCGGGAAGTCAGGGTACATCGTGCCGCCGTCGGGGATCTGGACGGCGACGGCATGGAAGACAGGGCTTTCATAGGGGTGGGCGAAAAAGGGGGTTATCAGCTTTACATATGGATGGGAAAAGCAGATGGGGCGGGAGGTTTTGGGGAAGAACTGTCAGGAGATTTGTCCGGCGGCTTTGTGGAAAGTCTGCGCATGATGAACGATGAGTGTCTTTATCATTCGGAAATCAGTATTCTTGGAAACCGAATTATAATCGCGGGAAAAGGAGGCAGGATTTTCCGAGGGTTTCAGATGGTGGTTTTTGAATGGAAGGAGGATGGCGGCGCTAGGGCAAAACTTTTGCTGAACGGCGAGAGGGAACGGGATTCTTCGGAAGTGCATTGGGAAATCCGTGATTACGGGACGGGGGAGCGGAAGTTTTTTTCCGCAGAGGATACGGGGACGGATATTGTGGAAGTATGTTCTCTGGAAGAATATCTGGAAAGAAGGACGATTCTGGAAGAGCCGGGAGAAGAAACCGTTGATGAAATGAAAGTATATGGGGAATTTTTAAAGGGGGAACGGGGGTTATATGTGAAGGCGGACTCGCTGTATTGGGGGGTAAACCGATTTTCAGCTTGGGACGAATATACGCTGGAGGATATTCTTGATCTGTTGCAGATGGATTATTGGATGGATGGCGGAGGGGCTGATCGGGAGATAGCGGAAATGGAATATGCATATCTGGACTGCGGGGGAGACGGCTTCCATGAACTGGCCGTCAGGCTTACGGGAATGGGCATCTGCGGAGCGGGTGATGACAGCAGCATAACATTTCTTATTTCTTGTAAAAGCGGGAGGCTGGAACTTTGTTATGCATTTGAAAACTGGTGCAGGAGCTGGACGGATATGTATTATTATGGCTTCGTGGACAGCGGGGGAAGCAACGGGGCAAGCAATTATGCATTTGATGAGCTGTTTTTGGATGCGGACTGTGAAAAACAAGTGATTTTTGAGGCGAACAGGACCTGGGGGTTGGGAGGACTCGGGAACTATGGCGAGGATTTTGAAAAAATTTTTGCGGATGGGGAGGAACTCCATGTACCTGATATGAGCATGACGAGTTACTGGATCGGAGAGCGGAGCTATTGGTCATACGAAATTGAAGCAACGGAAATGGCAGAAGCGGAAAAGTGCGAAGAATTCATGGAAGTCCTCCGCCGGAACGGGGAGAAAATTTATACGGAAGCGGAGATCGGGGAGATTGTAAGGGATAGAAGGAGAGAGCTTGGCATAAAGGAAGAGTGGATGGAGCGGAAGGAGCTGCAGTGGGAGAAAATGGAGAAGGGAAAGTGAAAGCGGAATTTGCATGGAAGGTCTAATCAGCCTTTCTGGAAGCAATTTCCTTCCGCAGCTCCTTTACCGTTTCTTCCAGCTCATCCAACATTTTCAGGGCTTCCTCAGGCTCCATTCGATTCAGCAGTTCTGCAATATAATTTGCGATGGTAATTTCCTTGCACCGTCTGTTCTTAAAGGCGGTGGAGAGCATATCGAGTTCAAATTCCTTCATAGTAAAAGTGGGCTGGTAGCACCGGCCGAATACATTGCCGCTTTTAGCAAAATCGACAACTTCCAGAAGATTTTTCCGAAGCATTCTTTTTAAGGTGGTATGCACCGTTGCCAGTTTCAATTCTTCGCTGGCCATCTCGGATGCCATCAATGGTCTGCCTGCATCCCATATGGTATACAAGATGTCTATTTCGCGGGGTGGAAGCTGGTATTTGCTTTTTATATTCGGCATAATTTTAAAAATCCCCTTTCTGGAATCAGTCTGCCGGTAGTATGGGTATACGAACACTACCATTCTATTATTCTACATTGATAATTGTGTCAATACAAGTCTATTTTGAAAAATATTTAAAAAAATTTAAAATTTTCATCATATTTTTGAAAATTATTATATATAGTTCTCCTGAATCAAACAGTGTTCATATGCGAACACTATTGCTGCATGGATTTTCCATTGATAATGAAAGAATACAAGCATTATCAATGGAGCAATCCTTTGAATGCGGGCAGGAGATTCCATGATAAAATATGACCGGCTATGGGAAACTATGAAAGAAAAAGGCGTTACCCAGTATGCGTTATATACCTACCATAATATCAACCGCTCCCAGATCAACAGACTGAAGCACAATAAAAATGTGGAAATGAATACGATTGATAAGCTCTGCAATATCCTTCATTGTAGAGTGGAGGATATTATGGAACACTTTGATGATGATAACGTATTTTAGCCGTTTGTTATTATTTTTTACAACAATTTGTTGTATTAAATATATCATATGTTTTGGAAATATGCAAGATGATATGAAAAATTTGTCTGGTTAAATAAAATAACGGCGTTCCATAAGCTCTCGCCTATGGAACGCCCACAAATCTTGATGAAAATTACGCAACAGCGCTGCGGGGTTAATGAAGCGAAGCGCCGTTTGTCTCGATTACCTTTTGGTACCAGCGGAAGCTCTTCTTTTTGTAACGTGCTAGGCTGCCGGAGCCGTCTTCGTTGCGGTCTACGTAAATAAAGCCGTAGCGTTTTTTGAGCTGGGCAGTGGAGGCGCTTACTACATCAATGCAGCTCCAGGCGGCATATCCCATGACATCCACGCCTTCTTCCAGCGCTTTTTCTACTTCCAGCAGATGGTCTCTTAGATAATCGATGCGGTAATCGTCTTCTACGGCGGGACTGCCGTTTTCATCCACAGTGAGTTCGTCAATGGCACCAAGGCCGTTTTCTGCCACAAAGAGGGGCTTTTGGTAACGGTCGTAAAAATAGTTGAGCGTATAGCGGAGTCCGGCAGGATCGATCTGCCAGCCCCATTCGCTTTCTTTCAGATATGGGTTTTTCACGCCGCTTGTCAGGTTGCCAGCCCCCTTGCTGTATTGGGAACAGTCGGCCGCCGTACACTTGCTCATGTAGTAGCTGAAGGAAACATAGTCCACCGTATGATAGAGAAGCTCTTCATCGCCAGGCTGCATTTCGATGCGGATGCCGTTTTTTTCCCAACGCTTTTTGATATAAGAGGGGTAATAACCTCTGGCTTGTACGTCGGAGAAAAACATGACATTTCTGTCAGCTTCCATCATGGCGATCATATCCTCCGGTTTGGGGGTCATAGGATAGCTCAGGGCGCCGAGTACCATACAGCCCATTTGAGCGCCCGGGATGATTTCATGAAGCAGTTTGGTCGCCAAGGCGCTTGCCACGAATTCATGGTGTGCGGCCTGGTATTTGTCCTGCTCGGTCAGCTGGTCTTTGGGGGTCCAGATGCCTGCCCCCATCAGGGGGAAATGCCACAAGGCATTAATTTCGTTAAAAGTCATCCAATACTTGACTTTGTTCTTATATCTTTCAAAGACGGTGCGGCAATAACGCTCAAAAAATCCGATCAGGCGGCGGTCGCGCCAGCCGTCATAGGTTTTCGCCAGATGGAGGGGCGTTTCATAGTGGGATAATGTCACCATCGGCTCTATGCCGTATGCCCGGCAAGTGTCGAAAACCTTATCGTAAAAGGCAAGCCCTTTTTCGTTGGGCGCTTCCTCGTCGCCTTTGGGGAAGATTCGGCTCCACGCGATGGACATACGGAAGACCTTGAACCCCATCTCGGCAAAGAGGCGGATATCCTCTTCGTAGCGATGGTAAAAATCAATGCCTGCCAGCTTCAGGTTTTCCGGCACGGGTTCCTGAGTGACTGGGCCGGTTACGCCTTTGGGCATGACATCCTGGATGGACAGCCCTTTGCCGTCTTCCAGATAAGCTCCCTCGCATTGATTGGCGGCAACGGCTCCGCCCCATAAAAAATGATTGGGAAAACTCATAGTAATCATCCTATCCTTTCTTTGACATGCAGACATGCCATGATCTGCGGATCTGACGTTTTGGGCGGCTGATCGATTATTTTAAAACGGTGATCAGCGGCCCCTCGGCAGTCCCTTCTTTTTTTGCCAGAATATCTAAATAGTCGCCGGTATTGCTGACAAGCACCGGGGTAGTAATGTCGTAGCCGGCTTCCCGGATTGCATCCATATCAAAAGAGATCAGAAGGTCTCCTTTTTTTACATGATCTCCCTGTTTGGCATGGGTCTGGAAATGCTTTCCCTTAAGCTCCACCGTGTTAAGGCCTATGTGAACCAGCAATTCCACGCCGTCTGCGGTTCTCATGCCGAGCGCATGCCCCGTGTCAAAAACAGAAAGAATTTCGCCTTCGGAAGGAGCATGGATTTCGCCTTTGGAGGGAATCACAGCGGCGCCTTTGCCGATGATTTCTTCCGAAAAAACTTCGTCCTGCACTTCGGATAAGGGAATGATCCTGCCCTCCAGCGGAGAGTCAACCGTAATTTTCATGCCTTCTGCTTTGGCAGGAGCCTTTTCCTTTTCGTCAATAGAAGGCTGGGCATCATCCGTTTCTTCAGCAGGGTCGTCAAAACCGATGACAAACGTTGCGACAGCCGTTACGACCATGGAAATCACAATAGTAATGGCGGCATTAATGACATTGCCGAAGCCTTCCCCGCCGATATAGACCGGAAGGGCGAAAATGCCGGCGGTAGTGGAAGAGAAGGTATGGATGCCCGTAATACCGGCATACAAGCCGGCCGCACAGCCGCCGATCATCGATGCATAGAGAGGCTTCTTCAGCCTTAAGTTAACGCCGTAAAGAGCCGGTTCGGTAATGCCCATCAGTCCGGTGACGCCGGAGGAAAAACCGAGCTGCTTCAGATCTTTGTTTTTGGATTTGATGCCTACCACCAAAGCGGCAGTTCCTTGGGCGATATTGGATGCCAGCATGCCGGGGCCGAGGATCGTGCCGTAGCCCAACGTTGCATATTGGATCGTCTGGATGGGCGCAAAGCAGTAATGCATGCCCGTCATGACAAAGAACGGGCAGAAGGTTCCCATTAATACGGGGATCACCCATCCGGCATAATCATTGAGCCAATTGAAGCCGACCGCGATGACCTGGCCGACCAGATTGCCGAGAGGGCCAGCGATGGTTATGCCGATAATGCCGGTGACAATAATGGTGATCATCGGCGCCAAGAATATTTTTACCGGTTTAGGCGATATTTTATTGGCATATTTTTCAATGTAGGATTGTACCCATACGATCAAAAGAATGGGTACGACGCTGCCGCCATAGGAGATCATGGTGACAGGGATCAATCCGAAGAGATGCACTGGATCGCCGGTATTCAGGCCGGTAAAGCTGGAATGCAGGAGCACGCCGGCTAATACGGCGGAAACGTAAGGGTTGCATCGAAAGCGCTTTGCTGCCGAGAATGCCAGGATAAAGGGCATAAAGGAGAAAAGCGCGTCGCCGAAGGCGTTAAAGATCTGATAGGTCTGCGAGCCGGGATCGACCAGTTTTAGGGCTACCAGCAGGGCAAGCAGGGCTTTGATCATACCAGATCCTGCCAGAGCCGGTATGATCGGCTGGAAGATGGCGGTCAGCGTACCAAAAAATGCTGCTATAATGCCGGTTTTTTCGGCGCTGGCGGAAGCCGCATTCTCTTCAAACCGCCCCAGTTTTTTTATTTCATCGCAGACGTTCCCGACATCCGTTCCGATTACGACCTGGAACTGGCCGTTCTTGGTAACGACTCCCTGAACCCCTTTTATTTTTTTGATTGCTTCTACATCTGCCTTTTTCGCGTCGTTTAAATTGAAGCGCAGGCGTGTCATACAGTTTGTGACGCTTGTTACGTTTTTTTCGCCGCCTACGAGCTTTAAAATCTCTGCGGCCATTTTTTTGTAGTCCATACCTTACCTCCATCAAAGTGTTTTGTATATATAGTTGGAAAGGAAAACCAGCTCCTGCAGTAAGCCGTTAATCCTCGGTTCCCATAGCAGTGATCCGCCGGATGTAGACGGTCAGATAAATCAGTTCCTCCTCCGGGACGGCGATCTGGTAGTCGTTCCAGATGAATTTGGCAATTTTTTCGGCACACGCATAGCTTTCGGCGTATTGCGCCCGGATGAGACTTTGAAAATCCAAGTCATCCCCGTCCAGCATGGTATCCGTAAAAAGGCGCTTGGCAAAAAATTTCAGGTGGGTGATAAACCTGATAAAATGCACGGATTCTTCGTCAAAGCTCATATGGTGCTGGTAGCGCACTACGTTGACGATTTTATGGATCAGCTCTGTCATGCGAACGGAGTCGTTGATGTCTTTGTAATCAAATTCTGCATTCAAGATGTGCATGGCAATGGAACCGGCTTCGTCTTCGGGAAGGGATTCCCCCGTTTTTTCTTCAATCAGGGAAAGGCCGTACCGGGCGACTTCGAATTCCTTTGGATAAAAGTTTTTGATTTCCCATAGCAGCACATTTTTAAAATCCAGCCCTTGCTTCATGCGTGAAACGGCAAAGGAAATATGGTCGATGAGGTGCAGGAGGATGGCTTCGTCCAATTCCGTTCCGAGGGTTTCCTGGGCGCGCTTCATAATAGCGTCCGCGATTTCCATATAAACTTCCGGGGTCTGAGCCAGAAGGGCGTAAAGCTTTCCGCTAACGTTTTTGGACTTTAAAAAATATTCTTTTTCCACGCGGGAGGAATCAATTTCATCGCCGGCTTTGGCCTTAAAACCAATGCCTTTGCCGACCAGAATACGTTCCTGGTTGCGTTCGTTTCTGGCGCATACTACATTATTGCTGATTGCACTTTTGATCCTCCATCTTTTTGGACTCATATCTATCTCCTTTGGAACAGGAAAGGCCCGGGGCGGAAATATTCCGGCATTTCCCGGCTTTGTCTGTTTTTTGCCAGATAATCAGTAAAATAAAAAAAGACCCCCATTACATGCCATGCAACATAAACATGTAATGTCAGGTCTTGCCTACCAGGTAGTCACAAGCCTGAAGGAGTCGTTCGTTCATTTCTGCTATGACGATAGCATATAGAACAAAAATTGTCAATAAGGCAAGTGAATTTTTGTGGAGTTGTTTTTATTTTGAACAGTTGATACAGTATTGTATTCGGTTTTTGATTTCTGCTGTAACATCCGGGGCAATTATATTGAAAATATAAGCTTTTAAATAAACTTTATTTATTTTTTCATATGTGTGGTCTATCATATTCCTGAAAGACTTTAAAATGTTTACATTAAGGCAAGACAATGAATTTTTGGTATCATCTGTCAGCATTTTGGAGGCTTCTCCGATTTGCGCCATGTAAAAAGCACATAAATCGAATGCCATTTTATTATTCTCCAAATTGTTTTGGCTGCATCCAAAATGCTGAATTACATCTTTTATATCACTTTGTCTCTGTAAAATTGACATTAATAACTGTATATCTTTTTGGCATGATTTGGTCATATCCATTTCACCTCTTGCATTACTGTTTTATATACGGAATATTCATTAATGGGAAGATTGTTGTCCAGTGCGAATTTATCTAGTTTCTCATCTTCTTCTTTCATTAAATCCACCCATAGAACATCTACAGTTATTTTAAAAAGGCTTTTTATATATTCCATAATATCAACTTGCATGGAATCGCCATCGATAACAATGTCAACATCGCTGGAGGAAGTTTGTGTTCCGTTGGCATAGGAACCCGCCACACCTAATTTTATGTTGTCATATTTTGTATATACTTGTTTTAAAATTTGAATAATATCATCCAATTTCATTTTTGCTTTTCCTTTTTTCTTTTATTATAACGCTGAATTAAGAAAATTACAAAGTGATGTTTCGACTAGAATATATTTTGTACTATTTACCGAATATGCTTTCGGTATTCGCTCGGTGTCATTCCTTTTTTCTGGTGAAAGAGTCTGGAAAAATAAAGCGCATCCACATAACTGACCGAATGGGCAATCGTACGGATAGAGAAATCAGTATTTTTTAAGAGGATGCAGGCTTGGCGTATCCGATAATCCAGAAGGTAGTCCTGGATGGGAATGCCGGTCATGGATTTAAACAGGCGGGAAAGATAGGAGCGGTTGATGTTGAGGCGGTCCGCGATATCTTGTACGGTGATGGGATCGCAGTAGGCGCTTTCAATATATTTCAGCGCTTCGTCCACGTAACCAGTTTTCTTCTCGCTGCCCCCGTGGAGATGTCCCGGGAATTTGCGCGCTAAAAGAAAAAGATATTCATACATAATGCTGTTCATGGCCAGATCCTTGTTGGTGCTTAATTGATCCGCCTCAAACATTTTTTCATGGCATAAACGCATCTGGTCATCCTGACCGTAGTGGAAGACAAGACTTTCCAAAAGGGAAGTCCGCTCCAGATAGCTTTTGATTTTAATTCCCTGCATGCCGATCCATGTATAGCTCCATGGCTGCTTTCTGTCGGCTTCATAATAGATCAGTTCTTCCGGGCAGATCAGGAACGCATCGCCTTCCTTTAAGTGGAAGATTTTCCCCCTCGCTTTGTAGATGCCGCAGCCGCCCAATATATAGTGGATGAGATAGCCGTTGCGCATAACGGGGCCGTAGCTGTGTCCCGGGGTGCAGTTTTCGTAACCGCATGTATAGATCATGGCGTCAATATTTCTGGTAAAGTCATTGGAAAAAATATAATCCTGCAAATTCGTTTCCTCCATTCTGTCACAAAAACCAATATAAGGGTCACATATATCCATATAATTCTTATTATAGAAGAATATAATAAGACTTACAAGAGACGAAAAAGGAGGAGCAAAAAATGGATGCGAATAAGCGGCAGAGATATGATAAGATTTCTGAAGAGCTTACCAGTTTGGTTGGAGGACGGGAAAATATTCAGGGGGTCGCGCATTGCGCGACGCGTCTGAGAATTGTTCTGAAGGACAATGATCTGGCGGATTTGAAGGCGATTGAGGACGTTGACCTTGCGAAAGGAGTGTTCGTAGCGGGCGACCAGGTGCAGATTATTTTCGGGGCCGGGCTGGTGAATGATGTTTATGAAGTATTTGCAGAAAACAATAATATGAAAAATATGAGCCTGAGCGATCTGAAGACGGAGGCGAACAAAAAGATGAATCCCCTACAGAGGATTATCAAGGCGCTGTCGGATGTATTTGTGGACATTATGCCCGGGATCTTGGCGGCGGCTCTGCTGACGGGGCTTTCCGGCGTGCTGGGGAACATGGAGTTTGTGAAGGGCAATGATACTTTGTACGGAATTAATACGTTGATTAATATTGCTTCCGGCGCGATCTTCGGCTTTCTGCCTTTGGCGGTTGCCTATAGCGCCTGCAAAAGATTCGGGGGGCGGCCGATCCTCGGTATTGTGATAGGGTGTATCATGCTGAGCAACAGCCTTGCCGATGCCTATGCGGCGGCACAAGGGGCTGTCGAGGTCACAACTCTACATATATTCGGCCTTGGAGTTGAGCTGGTCGGTTTCCAGGGAGGTATTATTGTAGCGTTGCTGATGGGCTTTGTGACGGCGAAACTGGATCAGTTTTTTGAAAAGAAAGTGCCGGAGGTTATCCGCCTGTTGTTATCCCCGCTTCTGACGACGCTTGTGGGGGCGCTGCTTTTGTTTACGGTTATCGGCCCTGTTGGGCGGGGGCTGTCTTCGGGGATTACGAACGCGCTCGTCTGGATGACGCAGAATCTCGGAGTCGTTGGGTACAGCGTGTTTTCAGGATTGCAGCAGCTTGTGGTGATTACCGGACTTCATCATATTTTCGGCGCTATCGAAGCGCAGCTTCTGGCGGATACGGGAAGGAATTTCCTGAACCCGTTAATGTCGGTGGCGATCATCGCCCAAGGCGGCGCGGTATTGGGTTATCTTCTCCTTCATAAGAAAAATACGAAGGTAAGGGAATTGTGCATTCCCAGTTTTGTATCCGTATTGTTCGGCATTACGGAACCGGCGCTGTTCGGTATCAATATCCGATACCGTTTCCCGATTATCGGTGGATGTATCGGCGGCGCATTGGGCGGTATCGTGGTGTATCTGACGAATCTGGCGGCGGTAGGCTTCGGCACGACTGTGGTTCCGGGCATCGCGCTGGCGGACCCGGCAGGGAACGGATATGTGAACTATATAATAGCTCATGGAGTGGCGATTACGGGCGGTTTTCTTATGACATTGGTATTAGGAAAGTTTATGGATAAGCCGCAGGAGGAAATATCCGGCGTGGCGGGCAGAAGCGCGGATCGGCAGGGCAATGTGGAAAATCAGGAGAAAGAGCGGTCGGAAAGCGAAGTGCAGAAGGAAATACCGGAGAGAGAGATTTTTTATGGATATGCAAAAGGGAGGCTCATCGCCATGGAGGATGTAAAAGACGAGACTTTTGCGAATAAAATATTGGGTGACGGAATTGCAGTAGTTCCCTCGGAAGGGAAAGTGTATGCCCCGGCGGACGGCACGGTGCTCAGCGTATTCGATACCAGGCACGCGGTCTGCTTCCAAAGCAGTTATGGAACGGAAGTTCTGATTCATATTGGAGTCGATACGGTAAATTTGAAGGGGAAATATTTTACAGCCCATGTCAAGGATGGGGATATTGTAAAGAAGGGCCAGCTTATGGTAGAATTTGACAGGGAGCAGATTGAAAAAGCCGGGTATGATACGGTTATCCCTATGATATTTACAGATCTGGCGGATGGAAGAACATTGGAGAAAGAAGCGCCAGGACCGGTGGAACCGAATGTACAGACAGTTGTTGTCCGCAATGTATGAGAAACTGTATGTATGAAAAAGGTGTGGGAATAAGTATGGACAGGAAATTAATTTTTTTGGATATTGACGGAACGTTGATCGCCGCTATGTCGGAGCCTTCCGCCCTTGCAACGGCGGCGGTGCGCGGTGCGAGGAAAATGGGGCATAAGGTATTTCTTTGTACGGGAAGGAACATGGCGATTATCGGCGACGATATCCTGGGAGTAGGATTTGACGGAGTGATATCCAGCGCGGGGGGGCATGTGGAAGTCGGCGGCGAAGTTTTATTCGACAGCCTCCTGCCGGAGGAAACGGTGCAGGAATGCCTGTCCGTATTCCATAGCCACGGCATTTACTGCCGGATTGAAACGCCGGAAGGGATTTATACGGATCCGCAGATGGAAGCTCTTTTAAAAAGCGCGAAGCCGGATAAAAGAAATTCGGAACTGATCCGTATGCAGAAGGAGATCGAAAAGGGCATCGGCATTTTGCCTTATGAGAAATATCCTGGAAAGGGAGCGTATAAGATTTGTTTTACGAGTACGACGTTGGAAGCTATTGAAAAAACAAAGTCATATCTCGGAGATCGGTTTGCTTATGCGGTGCATCTGTACGGGAACAGTTCTTCCTGCTTTAACGGGGAGATCATTCCGAAAGAGATTGACAAAAGCAAAGGAATGGAGATGGTCTGCCGGTATTTTGGAGCGGACAAGAAGGACACGGTCGCGTTCGGGGACAGCATGAACGATTACGGGATGATGAAATACGCCCATGTCAGCGTTGCCATGGGGAACGCCTGTGACGAATTGAAGGAAATGGCGGATATTGTCTGCGGGAACGTGGAGGACGATGGTATTTATTATGAATTGAGGAGGATGGGGGTTTTGGGATAAGAGTTGGCAGCATGTTTTTCAAAAATAAAGAAATGAAGATATCTTGTAATAAAAAACGGCATATGCTATAATCCTGTCTTTGACAGTTTATAAGAAACGAAACTGCTGTAAGCCCAGTATTTATGGACAGTACAGCAGTTTTTGTCAGTGTTACAGAGTATGGTAATTTATTCCCTACCCTTACTTTTTTTCTGGATGGTCTTCATTTGACTTTTGGTTATAAACTGATAGTCGGTACGGAAGCCACAGATATCATGCAGGCCATCGGTGATCTTTTCCCGTTTGTATAAAGGGATAAATCCCTGTTCTTGAATCTCCGCAAAGTTCATTGCTTTTAGTGTATCCAGAATCTCTTCACAGGTATATTTACCGCCTAGCTTCTTTTCCAGTAACCGGTAAGAAACAAGGGAAAGAAAACAGATGAGGAAATGGGCTTTGATCCGGTTTTCCCCCTGCAGGTAAACTGGCCTTGCAGAAAAATCTGTTTTCATGATTCGGAAACATTCTTCTATCTGCCATCTTCCCTCACTTGCCTTTAAGATATCTTTCGCATCATCATCGAGCAGATCGCTGCGGACTGCGTACAGACCGTCATACTGTGCTTCCGACTTTATCTTATCCGTATCAAGATAGCTGTGGATATCAGCAGCCTCTCCATCTTTGGTAGCGGCGATCGTTCCAATAAACCGTGCAGGATCATTAGGATTTTTGCGGTTCTTTTTTGTACTGCCAGAATCTATCATCTTTTGTGCGCGTTCTACCTGCTTGTCACGGATCATTTTCTGATACAGGGCATATTTGGGTGAATATGTGATGATCAGGCGCTGATGCAGCTTTTTCGTTGTATAAGGTTCATCCTTATAGCAAAGCCCTGTGTCATCTTCCGGTATTTTAGTAATGTCAACGGGTCTGTCATCCGAAACTCGTCTGAAACCATTTCTATCCAGCGCCCATGCTTTCTCTTCAGCTGGGAGTTTTTTGATAGACTGGGTCACGATAAAGGATCTTTCACCCAGGTGGTTAAAAGAACGGATACTTTCAGAAGCTAATCCGGCATCACTGCAATAGATGAATTTCTGGCAGCCGAACTCTCCGAGGACTTTTTTCTCTAATGGTTTTAACGAGGTCTGTTCATTGGCGTTCCCTGGAAAAAGGGAGAAGGCAAGGGGTATGCCGTCGCCGTCCATGAACAGCCCCATCTGGATGATAGGATTTGGACGGTGCTCTTTACTCTTACCGTATTTTTTATTCCCATCTTCCTGTTCGATCTCAAAGTAATAGTTGGAGCAGTCATAATAAAGCACCTTATCATTTCTTTTTCCTGAAAAGCGGCTGTTTTTATAGACTTCCGACTGGATGAGATCGCATTCGTTCCCAAGGACATCCAGAGCACGGTAAACATCATGGAGTCGGTAAGAAGGCTTTTCCAGAAACTCGGAGGCAGTTTTAAAAGAAGAGCGTTTGCTGGCAGGTTCAAGTACCCTTGAATAAATCAGGTCGGACAGGATGGCATTGATATCATACTCAAATTTATATTTAGCCTTCAATTTCCGACAGGTCTTGTGTAACTGCAGTCCGTAGTAGATAGACTGTAAAAAAAGGTAGCCGCCCCGGAAAAAGTTCTGCCTGTCATAATCCAGCTGTCTGTCAGCATGAAAAGTGATCTGAACGGCCTTGCTTTCACGTTCTTGTTTGTACTTTAATGTTTCAAGCCTGGCCTCTTCTCTGGCCCAGGCCATGACATCATCACGGGAGGGTCCATGTTCTTTTAGTAAGTCATTTAAAGTCCCGAGTTTTCGGACAATGACAGAAGTGCTTACCCCTTTGTCATTGACAAAACCTTTAGAAATGTAAAAAGATTCTGAGTTTTTTGATTTTGATGTAGTTACTCTCATGTGCAACACCTTTCATATCCTTATTTTACCATATATTGCAATAAAATACAATATAGTAAAACGAAATATTTGACAAAAGAAAAGCAGGCTTTATGCGGCCTGCGATCAATTTATCTTTTATTAAACTGTCAAACTCCCGCATGTTTTTCAAAAATAAAGAAATGAAGATATCTTGTAATAAAAAACGGCATATGCTATAATACCATTAAGCAAAAGAACAAAACAGTCTATTGTGACGAAAAGTGAAACCCCTGAAAGTATGAACGGTACAATCAGGGGTTTTTCCTTAAAAATCTGCTTGTAGATGATACGGAGGTGCTGTCATATATGGGTTATGGGAATGAATGGCTTCTTTTTGAGTCCGGAGACGATATAGATGAAATAGAACACAGGCAGCCGTCAGAGGAATTTTTGTTTTATCATGCGGTAGCTGGAGGAGATGTGGGGGCAGTAAGGGAAAACTGCGAAATGGGAAGGTTTGTAGAAAGCGACGGCGTAGGGATTCTGTCAAAAGACCCGGTAGTAAATCTGAAGTACCATTTCGTTATTACAACGGCAATGGTGACTCGCTTATGCAGACAGAGCGGCATGGAACTGGAACAGGCGTTTCGGCTGAGCGATTTTTATATTCAGAAACTGGATGATATTCATACAGTACAGGGAGTGCAGAAGCTGCATGATGAAATGGTATTGGATTATACAGCGAAAATGAATAGATGCCTTCGGAAGGATACAAACTCCAAGCATATTAATGCATGCAAGGAATATATATATTCGCATATTAAAGACAGAATCACCATCGAGGATCTGGCGGATGAGTTCGGCGTGTCTGCCAGCTATTTGTCCCGTTTGTTTAAGAAGGAAACGGGAGTATCTGTAAGTGAATACATCCGGGAACAGAAGATCGCTATAGCCAAAAATCTTCTGCGGTTCAGCGATTATTCCATGATTGAGATTGCAAACAGATTATCCTTCTCTTCCCAAAGTCATTTTATACAGCAATTCAGGGAAGCGGTGGGGATAACGCCGAAAAAATATAGGGATGAAAATTATATGGTACAGTGGAATACGGGGGTGCCGGATAATGGAAATGATACAGGGGCTGCCACATGAAAGCGGCAGCCCCTTCTGTGTTTGCGCGCCATGGGCGCGCTCTAACGGGTGAAAGTCCCGAACACGCCTAGGCAACGAGGAAGTGTATAGCCGAACAGCAAGGGTGTCCATCGCGAGGTGGAATCTGAAGGAAGCTGTAAGCAAACTCTTGGTCCGACGAACAGGAATCACATACAAGGCCCGGAAATACGGATAAGCCTGCACAGAGAGATGAAGTCCAAAAGTTGCTGGAAGTACGGGTAGATGTGGCGGATAGATGAGAGGAAAGAGCGCGCACCTTAAGCGTGGAGGTCTCACAAGTGGTCTCATTAGCCATAGTAACAACGAACTGTGAGAAGTCAGCAGAAGCCATAGTAGTGAAGAAGTTCCTGTAATGGGAATGGAGCGAAGGGCTGAACAATCAATCAGTTGAAGTACGTTCCACTTCGTAGCCGGAGCAACGTCTGTCGATGATTTCAAAGACGGCAAAGGCAAAAGGGGCAGAAAAGGAAACAACACATGGACACAAGTAGTCTCATGGAGCAGATACTAAGCAGTGATAACCTCAATGCGGCATATCTGCAAGTCGTCAGAAACAAAGGAGCGGCAGGAATAGACGGAATGACAGCCGAAGAACTTGGCGCATGCCTTTCGGAAAACGGCGAAGGCATCAAGGAACAGCTGCGGACAAGGAAATATAAACCAAAGCCTGTCCGTAGGGTGGAGATACCAAAACCCGACGGTGGGACAAGAAACCTCGGAGTGCCAACAGTAGCAGACCGTTTTATACAACAGGCGGTAGCACAGGTACTCATTCCGATATTTGAGGAGCAGTTTCATGACCATAGCTACGGATTCAGACCGAACCGGTGCGCACAACAGGCAGTCCTAAAAGCATTGGAAATGATGAATGACGGACACAGCTGGATAGTGGACATCGACCTTGCGAAGTTCTTTGACACAGTAGACCATGACAAGCTGATGACAATCTTTGGACGAACAATCAAGGATGGAGATGTCATATCGGTAGTAAGAAAGTTTCTTGTCAGCGGTGTAATGATAGACGATGAGTATGAAGATACGGTAGTCGGCGCGCCGCAGGGAGGAAATATATCACCGCTTTTAGCAAATATCATGCTGAACGAGTTGGACAAAGAACTGGAAGCAAGAGGGCTGGATTTCGTCCGATATGCAGATGACCTGATCATAATGGTCGGAAGCAGACAGGCGGCAGAACGAGTAATGAAGAGTGTTACCCGATTTATCGAGGAAAAGCTCGGATTGAAAGCAAATGCGGAGAAAAGCAGGGCTGATAAGCCCAAGGGAATTAAGTATCTCGGATTTGGGTTTTACTTTGACTCATTTGCCAAAGGATATAAAGCCAGACCACACCCGAAAGCGGTAGCAAAGTTTAAGGAGCAGATGAGGGAATATACACGCAGGAGCTGGGGAGTAAGCAATGTTTATAAGATTGAGAAGCTTAACGGGCTTATCCGGGGATGGATAAACTATTTTAAAATCGGCGGCATGAAAGGCTTATGCGGACGGTTAGACAGTCAAATCCGATATCGACTCCGGATGTGTATATGGAAGCATTGGAAAACGCCGCAGAACAAGGAGAAGAACCTGGTGAAGCTGGGAGTACCGCGCTGGGCGGCACATAAGGTGGCAAACACGGGAAACCGCATAGCGCATATGTGTCACAATGGCTGGGTGCAAAAGGCTATAAGTAATAAGAGATTAGCCGATTTTGGGCTAATCTCCATGTTAGACTACTACACCGCAAGGTGTGTTACTTGTTAAGTTGATTGAACCGCCGTGTACCGAACGGTACGCACGGTGGTGTGAGAGGTCGGCTAATCAGCTAATGATTAGCCTCCTACTCGATCGGACATAAGGATGGCTGGCAAAGCCTAGCATCCGTTGTTTGGCGATCAGAGTATAAGTTTAATTTCGTTTTCTTCGCATAGAAGTTCTGCAGGAATGTAATTGTCCGAAAGTTCCGTGCCGTTCAGGATAAGCTTCGTGAAGCCGGATTCTTTTTGGCTTGGATTTTCTACCAGGATATGGAGGCGCTTCCCGCGGAACTTCTTATTAATTTCAAGTTTTTTCCAGCTTTTTGGAATGGATGGAGCCAGGCGGAGTCCTTGCAGATCGGGGCGGAGTCCGAGGATTCCTTCCACGCATCCGACCATAACGGTGGAGGCTGTGCCGGTCAGCCAGTGGACGTGGGAACGGCCGAAGTGTTCGCTGGCTTTTCCCTCGGTAAACTGTCCATAGCAGTAGGGTTCCAGACGACGTATGTCGGCTTTGTCATTCTGGGCTGCAGGAGCATTTTCCATGAAATAGGTAAAAGCCCGGTCTCCATGCCCGCACAGCGCTTCTGCCAGGATAAGCCATCCTTGGGACTGGGAAAAAATACCCGCGTTTTCTTTTGTTCCCTGGTTATAAATTACCGCCAGCGCACCCTCAAAGGCATGGGCATGATAAGGCGGATCCATTAAAATAGCCCCATACGGCGTGTTCAAATATTGGTATACGTTATTTAATGCGGCATTGGACTGTTCTTTGGAGGCAAGCCCGCTGATTACCGCCCAGCTTTGCGGGTTCAGCCACATATTGGCTTCCGGGTCCGACGCTGCGCCGATCTTGTCCCCCGCTTCGGTATATCCACGGATAAAACGGTCTTTGTCCCAGCACAGCTTCTGGATAAGGACGCTGGTTTCTGAAAGCTTTTCGTCTAAGTACCGGGTGTATTCCGTATCGCCCTTATAATCGGAAAAACGCCTTAAAATAATCATAGAGTAATAAAACTGCATAGCAACGAAGGAGGATTCGCCTCCCGCGCCAAGGCGGAGGCAGTCATTCCAGTCGGCATATAGCCCGGCCGGCATTCCATGGCTTCCAAGATGGTTGAAAGAAAATTGCACGGCTCTCTTGAGATGCTCGTAAACGCTGCCTTCCCCTTTATTTGCAAATGGAATTACTTCGTCAAGGAATGCCGTATTTCCTGTTTCCGCGATGTATTTATAAACGGTAGGAAACAGCCAGAGCGCGTCGTCGGCCCGGTAGGCCGGATGCCCGGTTTCCTGAACATAAGAAGCATCGTCAGGCGTATCTTCATGCCCAGGGTTATGGGTAAATTTTACCAGCGGAAGCCCGCCGCCATTGTCAACCTGTGCCGAAAGCATAAAACGAATCTTTTCCAATGCCATTTCGGGGGCCAGATGGATGATGCCCTGGATATCCTGGACGGTATCGCGGTAGCCATAACCGTTGCGGAGACCGCAATAAATGAAAGAGGCGGCCCGCGACCAGATAAAGGTCATGAAACAGTTGTAGGCATTCCAAGTATTAAGCATAGTGTTAAATTCCTGGCTGGGGGTGCTGACCGATAGATTTCCCAGCTTTTGGTTCCAGTCTTCTTTCAGCCTTTCCAGTTCCTTGCGTACCCTTTGGTCCGTATTTTTATAGGAGCAGATTATGGAATGCGCCTGGTCGGAGGGCTTCATGCCAAGAAGAAAAGCGACTGTCTTTGTTTCTCCCGGCAGCAACGTAATACAGCAGGAGAGAGCCCCGCAGGAATTTTCATTATAGCTGGTGGTATTGCCGAGATTTCCGGCTTCCACGCCCAGCGGATTGCCATATCCGCGGTATTTGCCAAGGAAGCAGGATTTGTCGCCGCAGTAGGAGCTTGTTTCGGCACCGGCGAGGCCGAAGAAACGTTCGGTTACATTTTTCCTGTCCACTTGCCGGTCGGAGGGAAGCGCGTCCAGGTTGCCATGGATTTCCTGCATAATACGGTTTTGGGAAAAGAGCGTCCGGGTAATGAACAGCGAGTATTGAAGATTTACCTGATCCTGTTCATAGTTGCTGTGATTGGTAAATTCCGCGTATCCGGTCAGAGTAAGATTCCGCGTTTTCCGGGAATGATTGCTGACGGCGAGCGACCATACTTCGTGGGATTGCCCGAGGGGGACATAATAAAGCGCCTCGGAGGAAATCCCGTCATATTCAGCTGTCATTTTGGTATATCCTATGCCGTGGCGGCATTCGTTCTTATAGAGTTCCAGATCTTTTCCGACGGGCTGCCAGGAAGCAGACCAGTAGTCTTCGGAATCGTTATCCCGAATATATATATAGCGTCCCGGCTGGTCAAAATGATTGAATACATAGCGCAATATCCGTCCATTTGCACCGGACTGGGCAAAACTGTAGCCGCCGGCATTATTGGAAATGATCGCCCCGTATTCCGGCGAACCAAGGTAATTTACCCAGGGAGCCGGGGTGTCCGGCCGTTCGATTACATATTCCCGATTTTTGTCATCAAAATATCCATATTTCATATTTTTATACCTGTCCTTTTTTATTTAGTAAATCTATAGAAGAGCCACGGTAACTTTATTCGTTCCGTCAGAGAGCGTGTGGAGCATTTCCTTTGGGATTATGGCGTAGGAATGTTCGCGGATATCCAGTTTGGCTCCATTGCAGGAAGCGGCGGCTACGGTGTAGGAACCGTAGTTGAGGCCGGATTTGTTGGTATAGGTAATGCACAGTTTTTTGCCGGCGAAGGTAAGATGGATTGAGGCTGTTCCTTCATTATCAAATTGTCCGGCAAGAAGCTTCGGATGTAATATAAGATCGCCGGAAGAACCACGTACGCCGAAGACTTCAGTAATCATAGTAAGCATATACCAGCTGGCAGCGCCGGTCAGATAATGGTACATTCCCCGTCCGTCGCTGCGGAAATATTCGGGGATTCCCGGATAAATCCGGCTGGTTTCAAAGTGAAGCGCTGCGTCTGCAAGAGCTTTCAGAGCCTTCCATCCTTCCATGGCAAATCCCCGGCGGTATAGCGCATTGGCATACATGACGGACATATGGGAGAAAACGGCTCCGTTTTCTTTTTCGCCATAGGCAAACCCAAACATGCGGCCCATGTCGAATTTCAGTTCATGGAAGTCGGTATTCAGGCGGTAGCCTCCGATTTCCGGCAGATAAAGATAGCGGTCGGCGCTTTTGGCTATTCTGGTAATTTGCTCTTGGTCGGCGACATGGCTCATAATAGAGAAGACTTGGCCGGTCAGCATCATGCGCACATGGTCCGATTGGAAGCCGTCCACTGTGCGGCCGTGATTATCATAATAGCTGTTGAACCATCCTTCTCCGTCCATGCCTTCGATCCATTCCTGGCTTCGGATAAACTTGGTGAGCCAGACGGCTCTTTGCATCAGGTTGGAAGCCAGGGAGGAAAGGGCGACACGGATGCGCCTGCCGCTGATATGATGTCTGCATTGATTCATATATTTTTCCAGAGTCTTCTGTTTGGCGGCTATATCGCCAAAGACTGAGGCATCCATGTCCAACAGGGGTGTAATTTCTTCCAAAAGCTCTACGGACTGCCCCGGACGCCGGTGATCCAGCAATTGTATGATGGAGGCGAGATCCCTCAGGTTTCCGGCATATGCACAGGTAAAAGCGACGCTTTCCCCGCGCTCTGCCGCCATATCCAGGGCATCGTTCCAGTCCGCGTCTCTGAGACGGCAGATATTATGCTCTCCAACCTCATAAAAAGCAGTAAGCTGTTGGATCAGGAGATGCTCCAGAATGCTTCCGGCATAGACAGATCCGTCTTCTGTCTGCTGCCGGCTGCCATATGTATCGTGCCAAAGCGTATCGGTGTCAGTGCCGCGCAATGCCTGGGCATCCTTAAAATAGGGAGCTTCTTTATATAAGATATCAATGTCGCCGGTCTGGTCTATATAGAGTTTGGTTGTCATCATGGGCCAGAGGGCGTGGTCCATCCAGACGCGGGCAATACCGTTTCTGTCTGCAAGAAAATTTCCGTCCCCGTTCCCGATGATGGTAGCATTGGTTCCATCGATTCGTACGCCGCCGTAATTTTTGACAATCATTTCGCCGACATTTTGGGGATCCATCAGAAGCAAGGAGAGACAGTCCTGCCAGAGGTCGCGCCAGCCCCTGCCTCCTCGTCCGTAATCGTGATGGGGAAGAAAGGAACAGCCGAACAGACGGCGCAGAAACGGCTGGAAGCTGATCCATTTCATCAGATGGTCAAAATCCGTATTTCCCGTATGGAATGCGACATTCACTTTCTTTTCCCAATATTCTTTTGTTTTTTCCAGTTCCATATGTACCTTGGAGGAGGTGTCGTATTTATGCAATATGTCAAAAATCTTTTCACGCTCGTCTTCCGCGCCGAGAAGAACAATATATTCTGCGCTTTCGCCGGGAGAAAGGGTAATTGTGTCAAAACGGAAAGCCCCCATGGCTTCTTTCCCGTCAAAGCGGCTGAAAGCAGGGCATCCTTCCCGATGTTCGTATATAGAACGGGGATGGGTATAGGATCCGCCTTCGCCGATAAAATCCTCAACGGTTGGATAAAAACTTACAGGCGCGGCCCCGCTGCCGGTGCATCCCGCTACGTAGTATGTACGGTAGTTCCTTTGATGGCCTCTTTCGTCAAAGGACATGGCAGGGCATACAAGTATGCTGTTTTCCGTCACTTCGATGCGGTGCAGGAGGGAAGTGACATGGCGGTGGTCCCGCAAGTTATCTGCGCTTCTTCCATATATAGGGATAGCGGAATAAGCGGTTATCCCCCGGCATGCTTCCGATTGGTTCCGAATAGCCACATGCATGATTTCTACATTATTATTATAAGGAATGAAAGAAGTCACCGTAGAGGTAATCTGAAATGTTTCCGAAGTTCTTTCCATAATATGCCACATAAACCCGGCCGTCAGTCTGCTTTTATCTTGGGCTGCGGAAAATTTGGCAGCTTCCTGACCGGGGGAAGTTCCGGCGGCTGAATAGATGCCCTCATCATCAACCGCGCACCAGAAATTGCGTACGGAACGGTTATTATGCAGGTTTTCAGCACTGACGGGTTCCAGAAGGAAACTGTCCTGATTGAGCTTGGCATCGCCGCCGAGATTTGGCGTGACGGCGCTTTTCAGTCCGGTTTCTGAGGCGAGCGGAAAGTATAGGTAACTGGTATTTTCCGGATTCTCCATTGTAAAGCTGCTGTTTGTATCAATAAATTGCAGATGTTTCAATATAGCATCGTCCTCCTTTAATGTTTTTTCTATTTATTAGTGAATTTATTATACAAGGGCATCTATTTCACAAGAAATAAGAACCATGTGAAAAATATCAGATTCATGACATTAAATCTAATAAGAAACTTTAATTCGTGTCATGAATCTGATATTTTGTTAAAAATTATAATATATCAAGAGTGGCAAGTAGACTATAATACATGAAAACGTGAGGGAGACAGCTCACAAAATTAAGGAGGAGAAAAGTATGATAAAGAGAAGAGCAATCGCTGCCCTGCTCATTGCAAGCATGTGTGCCGGGACATTAGCCGGATGCGGCAATTCAGGACAGTCAGGAACGACAGGAGAGGGGAAGGTAATCAATATTTATTCATGGAATGATGAATTCCGGCAGAGAGTAGAAGCAGTTTATCCTGAAGTGGAGAAAACATCTGAAGACGGAACTGTAACGACATTAAAGGACGGAACGGAGATCCACTGGATTATTAACCCGAACCAGGATGGAGTTTACCAGCAGAAACTGGATGAGGCGCTTTTGAATCAGGCAGATGCGGCGGCAGATGATAAGATAGACATTTTCTTATCCGAGACGGATTATGTAAATAAATATACAGATGCGGATGCGGATGTGGCTATGCCGCTTGCTGATCTTGGAATTGATCCGGCTACAGATTTGAAAGACCAGTATGAGTTTACGAAAGCAACGGCTTCTGATATGAACGGAGTGCAGAGGGGTTCCACATGGCAATGCTGCCCCGGACTGTTGGTATACCGCCGCGATATTGCGATGGACGTATTTGGGACGGATGATCCGGAGGCAATTGGAGAAAAGGTAAAAGACTGGGATACAATGAAGGCTACAGCAGAGGAGCTGAAGGCAAAAGGATATTATACGTTTGCTTCTTATGCGGATACCTTCCGGCTTTATGGAAACAGCATTGGAGATTCATGGGTAAAACAGGGAGAGACGGTGATCAATGTTGACCAGAAAATCATGGATTGGATCAGCGACTCGAAAGAATGGCTGGATGCAGGTTATCTGGATAAAACCGTGAAGGGGCAATGGAATGACGACTGGAACAAATCCATGGGATCTGCTTCCAAAGTATTTGCATTCCTGTTTCCGGCATGGGGAATTGATTTCACTTTAAAGCCAAACTGGGATGGCGATGCAGGGGCATGGGCAGTAACCAATCCTCCGCAGGAATATAACTGGGGAGGTTCTTATGTCCACGCATGTACCGGAACGGATAACCCTGAGCATGTAAAAGATATCATTCTTGCAGTAACGGCTTCAGAAGATAACTTATTAAAGATTTCCAGGGATTATTCCGATTTTACGAATACGACAGTCGGTATGCAGAAGGCGGCCGGAGACGATACATTTTCTTCCGAATTCCTTGGCGGGCAGAATCCGTTCGTGTACTTTGCGCCGGTTGCGGAGAATATCAAAATTGCCCCGCTGTCCGCTTACGACCAGGGATGCGTGGAACTGATCCAGAATGCATTCAGTGATTATTTTCAGGGACTGGTTGAGTACGACAAAGCAAAAACAAATTTTGAAACGGCAATCAAGGAACGCTATCCGGATATCACGGAAATTCGCTGGCCGGACTAATTGAATGTAAAAAATCAAGGTCATCGGCCTGGCCGGTGGCCTTGGTTAGAAAGGAATGATGTGCTATGAAGAAAAAGCAAAAAAGCATCAGCTATGCGAAATGGGGATACATTTTCATTCTTCCGTTTTTCCTGTGCTATTTCATTTTTTCGTTGATTCCATTGGCGGATACGATACGGTATAGCTTTTTTGAATATTATCGTTCGGGAATCAAAGAAATCGGACCAACCTTTATCGGTATGGAGAATTATGGAAGTCTGCTGGAGTCCGATATGTTAAAGTATGGCGCAAATACTTTGATTTTATGGGTAATAGGGTTTATCCCGCAGATTTTAATTGCACTTCTTTTGGCAGTATGGTTTACGGATATCAGATTAAAAATACGTGGAAAACAATTTTTTAAAGTGGTTATTTATCTGCCGAACCTGATTATGGCATCCGCATTTGCCATGCTGTTTTTTACCATATTTTCCACAAATGGGCCGATTAATTCGATTTTAATGTCTTTGGGAGTAATCCATGAAAAAATTGATTTTATGGGATCGACGTTTGGCACCCGGTCATTGATAGGGTTCATGAACTTTCTGATGTGGTTTGGAAATACGACGATTATGCTGATGGCGGCCATTATGGGCATCAGCGTGGACGTTTTTGAAGCTGCTGAAATAGACGGATGCAGCGGCATAAGAAGGTTTTTCTCCATCATCCTGCCCCTGATACGGCCGATTCTTGCCTATACATTGATTACGGCGATTATCGGTGGGCTTCAGATGTTTGATGTTCCACAGATTCTGACAAATGGCCAGGGAACTCCGGACCGTACGTCCATGACGCTCATCATGTTCCTGAACAGCCATTTAAAGAGCAAGAACTATGGCATGGCGGGCGCGTTATCCGTTTACCTGTTTATTGTCAGCGGAGCTTTGTGCTTTGTTGTATACAAGATGACAAATGGAACTGACGAGGATGGATCAAAAGCGGCGGCAAAACGGCGCGCAAAAGAAGAAAAGAGAAGGAGGAAATAGAGGTATGGAATCAAAAAAGCCAAATGCTTTGCGGAGCATTGTTGCACATTTAGTGCTGATTATTTTGTCGATCATGTGCCTGTTCTTCTTCTACATTTTAATTATTAATGCGACCCGGTCGCATGCAGATTTGCAGAAGGGGTTTTCGGCGCTTCCGGGAAAGGATTTTCTGGTCAATCTGAAAAAAGTTGCGAATGACGGAACTTTTCCTATGTTCCGGGGAATTTTAAACAGCCTGGTAGTATCGGGCGTTTCGGCTGCACTTTGTACATACTTTTCGTCCTTGACGGCTTATGGGCTTTATGCGTATGACTTTAAACTGAAAAAAGTTGCGTTTACTTTTATTATGGCGATCCTCGTAATGCCGACGCAGGTTACGGCAATGGGATTCCTGCGGCTGGTTACTAAGATGGGGATGTACGATTCGCTGTTCCCGCTCATTATTCCATCGATTGCTTCGCCGGCGGTGTTCTACTTTATGTACAGCTATTTGCAGTCATCCCTTCCGCTGTCTTTGGTGGAAGCGGCGAGGATCGACGGAAGCATGGAGTTCAGGACCTTTAATCAGATTGTGCTTCCGATTATGAAACCGGCTATTGCGGTACAGGCTATTTTTACTTTTGTAGGCTCATGGAATAACTATTTTGTTCCTGCGTTGATTATTCAGTCAAAGGATAAAATGACAGTGCCGATTTTGATCGCGACGCTCAGGGGAGCGGATTATATGAATTTTGACAGCGCAAAAATTTATATGATGATCATGGTGGCGATCGTTCCGATTGTTATTATTTATCTGCTTCTTTCCAAATATATTATCGCAGGGGTGACTCTTGGCGGTGTAAAAGAATAAGGTATAATTGCTGTTATAAGCTGTTATAAATGCCTCCGGCGTATTACGGATATGTATGCCTGCAAAATCGGCCCATATGCCGTTAAAATACGCTAGGAGGCATAATGAGCATATAAGGACTAAATAAAGGGAGAACTATTATGGAAAAGAAAATCCGGGTGCATAGCGGAACATTGGATTGCCGTGTTACACAGAGGGAAATAGAGCATGGACAACTGGCGCGGAAAATAGCGGCGGAGGGAATGGTGCTTTTAAAAAATGACGGCCTGCTTCCGCTGGGCGCATCTATGCCTGTGGCTCTTTTGGGAAGCGGCGCGGTAAAGACTGTCAAAGGGGGTACGGGATCCGGCGACGTGAACAGCCGGGAAAGCATTTCTATTTTTCAGGGAATGAAAGAAATCGGCGCCGTTTTGGTAAGCAGCGGATGGCTGGAAGAATATGGGAAATGCTATGATGCCGCAAGAAATGAATGGAAGAAAAAAATATTGGAGGATGCAAAGCATGTGGAAAATCCATTTGACGCATATGCGGCAAATGCATTTGCCCTGCCGGAAGGGCGTCCGATTACGGATGAAGATGTAAGAGGGGCGGAGGCCGCCGTCTACGTCATAAGCCGGATATCCGGCGAAGGCAGGGATCGGCGCAGGGCAGAGGGGGATTACTATTTAAGCGAAAGAGAACGGGAAGATATTTTGTACCTGAGCGCGAAAAAAATTCCAACAGTGCTTGTCCTGAATGCCGGAGGGGCTGTGGAGCTTACGGATATTTTGGAAGAGGCAGAATATATATCGGCAGTTTTGAATATTTCCCAGGCGGGGCAGGAAGGGGGACGCGCGGCCGCAGATGTATTATTTGGCAAAAAATCTCCGGGAGGAAGGCTGACAGCAACCTGGGCCAGACGGTATGAAGATTATCCGTGTGCGGACTCTTTCAGTTATTTGAACGGCGATCTGGAAAAAGAAGAGTATAAAGAAGGGATTTATGTAGGCTACCGATATTTTGACAGCTTTGAGGTAAAACCATTGTTTCCTTTTGGATATGGACTTTCTTATACCACGTTTGATATGGAATTTCTGGAAGGGAGAGTCCGGGAAAATGGGATGGAAATTGATGTGGAGGTACAAAATACAGGGGGGTATTATTCCGGCAGGGAAGTCGTCCAGGTGTATGTAACTTTGCCCGGGGCAGGGAGGAAGAAGGAATGCCGCCGTCTGGCGGGATTTGCGAAGACGCCGCTGCTTCAGCCCGGGGAAGCCTGCAGGCTGACGGTTTCTGTCGAACAAAAGCAGCTGGCGGTATTTTTCGAACAGGAAAGCGCATGGGTGATTGACAAAGGGGCGTATGGAATCTGGATCGGAGAGCATTCCGCGTCGCTCCGGCATGTGGCGACATTAAATGTCATGGAGCAGACAGTGATTGAACATACGAATCGGATTTGCACGTTGCAGGAGACGCTTCAGGAGCCGGCGGGGAGCCATTGGGAGGAAGATGTGCAGGAAGCTTCTTCCGAAGACGCAGAAGGTCAGGGGATTGCGGAATATGTATTTGTACCCGGCAAGGAAGAGCATAAAGACTGTATGCAATATTATGCGGCGGACTGGCCTGCGGAGGATTTAGTTCCTCTTTTATACGGTAACATTACGCAGAATACCAGTATGCTTGGTTCCGCGGGGTGCCATGTGCCGGGTTCTGCGGGAGAGACTACGGAAACTTTGGAAGAAAAATATGGCATACGTTCGTTGGTTATGGCGGATGGACCCGCAGGACTCAGGCTGAGGCAAAGCTATGAGGCGGATAGGGAGAGCGGCACAGTTTATGGGGCGGGAGTCCTGGGATGTCTGGAAAACGGTTTTTTGGAGCCGATGGAACACCATGAAGGCGCAGAAACATATTATCAGTTCTGTACGGCATTTCCGGTGGGTACATTAATGGCGCAGACTTGGGATGAAGAACTTTTAAAGGAATTCGGCAGGGCGATAGCGGTGGAAATGAATGAATTTCATGTGGATTTATGGCTGGCGCCGGGAATGAATATTCAAAGGAATCCATTATGCGGGCGGAATTTTGAGTATTATTCCGAGGATCCCTTATTGTCAGGGGTGATGGCGGCGGCGGTGACGGAAGGCGTGCAGAGCAGAAAGGGATGCGGCGTGACGCTGAAACATTTTGCATGTAATAACCAGGAGGACAACCGCATGGGCGTGGACGTCCACGTATCCGAAAAGGCATTGAGGGAAATATATCTCCGCGGATTTGAAATTGCGGTAAAACGAAGCGCACCAATGGCTATGATGAGTTCTTACAATCTGGTGAATGGAATCCATGCGGCGAACAGTAAAGATTTGTGTACGGTAATTGCGCGTGAGGAATGGGGATTCGACGGCGTAATTATGTCTGACTGGAATACGACTGTGCCAAAAGACGGAAGCGTTCCATGGAAATGTGCCGCTGCGGGCAATGATATCATTATGCCGGGAAATACAGAGGATGACAGGAATATTCGTGAGGCATATGGACAGGGCATGCTTTCGGAAAATGATATCAGGAGCTGTGCAGGCCGTGTGATGGAATTGGTACGGAGGCTGGAGCAAGAGGGAAAAGAATAGAAACAGCCCGTTGCAGAAAGAAGGCGGTTCCGTGAAAGCGTGAGCGGTACAATCAGGGTTCTTCCTCTTTTGCGGATTATCCTTGAAATCATAAAACCAAGATAGTATACTAGAGGTAAAGATATGAAACCATATATAACAGAGAGGAGGAACCAATGACTTACGAAGAAATAGTGGCGGGCGTGAAGGCCGCGTATGCGGATGCGGATGCCAGCCATATTACAGACCATGTGGCGTTTCAGTTTAATGTGACGGGGGAAGGCGAAGGCGCTTTCTATGTGGAGATCAAAGACGGCAAGGTGAATGTAGAACCTTACGAATACCATGACCGCGATATTCTGGTTACGGCCAATGCAGATACAGTCATGGGGCTTGCCAACGGCAAGATCGATCCGGTTAAGGCATATCTGATCGGCAGGCTTAAGGCGGAAGGTGATCTGGGGAAGGCAGCTTTTCTGAAACAGCTTTCAGGCAAGGCAGATAAGAAGAAAAAATAGAACAATATTACATAATAAAAGGCAAAAAGATATCCGTTAATCCGGCGGGTATCTTTTTAGCTTTTAGAAATAGGTTGATTTTATGCTTCCTATCGATTATGATGGATACAACACGAATCTGTTTATACCCTAAGTGAATGAGCGGCCTCTCGCACTGAAAAAGGGTATAGGGAGGAGAACTCATGGAGAATGGAAAAATATCGTTGGCTAAGGGGGGACACAGAAGAGGAGAAAAACGGAAACAGACTGGCAGGGAGCCGTCACAAAGGACGAACTGTGGGATGCTATTACGGTTCGCCAGGGCGAGACGTTTTATACGGCAAAGGGCCTGCCTTTTACTTATACGGTAAAAGGAGGAGAGTTTTTTTCGGACAGGAAGAAGAAGTCGATTACCCGGGCTACTTTTGAACAGGCATACCAGAAAATACAACAGGACGGGGAGCATAAAGTGACCGGGCCGAAGAGCCTCGGGTGCTTCGGGGCTCCCTATGTATGGGCAGTTTTTAAGACGTTGGGATTGGTATGAACAAACCACCGGTATATCATAAACCGGTGGTTTTAGATTTTTTTGGATATCCTGCTATTTGCCTTCACCGCCTGGTCCGTCTTTGCGGGGAACCTCGTCGGGAATAATATCTTTGGCATTATTTTTCAAATCTGCTGGCTGCTGGCCGCCCGGAGTCGTATGGATCTCTTCCGGCAGTTTGACTGAATTGCTTTCTTTTTTTATATTGTTGCTTGCATTGCTCTTCATAGTCATTTCTTCCTTTCTTTCTTTTTCTTACTATCATAAGTATAAAAATTAGTTTGTGTAAAAAGATGAAAGTTTATTCTTTGAAGATTTTATGGCCTGCGCCGGATGGATGACTTTAATCTTGAACTTTCAGAAATGATGTGTTGCTATTTGAAAAATTGTTACGTATAATGAAACGAAAAGATACTCTTAAGGCAAGAGGCATACACAGGCACAAGCAGATGGTGACGGTGCTGGGAATGAAATATAAAGATAGGAATGATATGAATCATAATCATAGCAGGAAAGACAGTTTGTGGAAGCGGATAAAGGGTATATATTGGTTGAAATACACCGTTGCGGCGGTATGGGCAGCTTTCGTATTTTTGCCCGATGCGGGCATTGCTTATGGAGCCGCCAAAGCCGGAGGGGGAGCCGGGGGCGCATCGGAGGCAGGAAAAGAATCGGTGCAGGGAGTGCCTTCCGATACAGAAGAAGCGGAGAAATACAGCGAGTATCATCGGCGCTTCGGGAAGGTGGAATACCAGAGCGATATTGCGGATTGCGGTTTTTGCGTGATGGAAGACCAAATATTCCCTATCGAGATGGCGGGTTATGGGGATGCTTTTTTTGTTCCCGCCATGGATGAGGATTATGACCGCCTGCTTTTGTTTTTTGTAGCGGCGGACGGAGAGATTCTTTATCGAACGGACCAGCTGGAAACAAACGGGCAGAACAGGGGGCGGATGGAGCAGCCCAACAAGGGGATTTCTGCGGTTTCCTTCCAGGATGTGAACGGGGACGGACGGATGGATATTGTGCTGATCACGTCCTGCGCCAGCAAGGAAGGGAGTTATGCCGGAAAAACGTATAAGGTGGGGGATGTTCTTTTCCAGAACGAGGAGGGGACGAAGTTCTATAGGGATTATCGGATTTCGGATAAGATCAACCGCTTCAGCATGAATAAAAGCATCGATTTGATCGCTTCTTTTGTAAGGGACGGCAATTCCACGGAATTTTTGTATACGGCGGCGACGCTGGACGAGCTGCAAAGGGCGGGATTGGAGATTATTTCGGAACAATGCTATTTCAGGAACTTTGAAAAGCTGGGAAGGCTCCAGGTGGTGCCGGGAGTCTACAGCATAGCGGAATACGGCGTTTTTATGATTTACCTCGTAAACGAACAGGGGTATATTGTATCGAGCCTTCAGCCTATGGGGGAGTACGATAATCTTTATGCGCTGAAGGGGATCAGCTGCAGGGATATTGACGGGGACGGGATGAAGGATATCGTGGTGCTGGCAAGGTACAGCTATGAAGGGAGCGGGCATGAATTGATCGTGAAAAGCGATTACGCCGTTTACTACCAAAGAACCGGCGGTTTTTCGGCCGATACGGAGATCAAGGGCAGCTATCATTGCGGCGACGAGGATACGATGGAAGAGGTCGTGGAAAAAGCGAGGGCATACTGGGGGTGGAAATCAGAAAAATGATAAAAATACTTATTGTAGACGATGAAAAACCGATTTGCGACTTAATTGATTTGAACCTTTCTTCGGCAGGATATCATTGCGTTTCCGTGCAGGACGGACTGAAAGCGATCAGCCTGATCGAAGAGGAGGATTTTGACCTGGTTCTTCTGGATATCATGCTTCCCGGGGCGGACGGCTATGATATCATGGAATATATCCGGCCATTGAAAATCCCTGTTATTTTTATTACCGCGAAACATGAGGTGAAGGACAGGGTAAAGGGGCTGAAGCTGGGGGCCGATGATTATTTGGTGAAGCCCTTCGATGTGGTGGAACTGGTTGCCCGGGTGGAAGCCGTGCTGCGCCGATATCATAAAACGGAGCAGATTCTGACGGCGGGGGACGTGGTTGTGGATGTGGAAGCCCGCAGGGTGACGAAAGGCGGGAAACCGGTGGTTTTGACGAATAAGGAATTCGGGCTGTTGCTTTTATTTATACAAAATAAAAATGTGGCTTTGTTCAGGGAAAATTTGTATGAGAAGGTCTGGGAGGGCGAGTATTTTGCGGACAGCCGGACTCTGGATCTTCATGTACAGCGCCTCAGAAAGAAGCTGGGGTGGGAACATAATCTGGTAGCGGTGTATAAAGTGGGATACCGTTTAGAGGTGTAGTAATGAAGTTTTCATTCAAACTGCTGTTGTGGACCATTATTGTTTTAGCGATTGCACTGGGATTCAGCGGATTTTATTTTGTGAATTATGTATTTGAAACCTCTCTGGCAAGGGAAGTGGGCCAAGCCTTGGACGATAGCAGCATCCTGAGCTTTGCTTTTGAAACGGCGGCCCTCAATGTGCCTGTAAAATATGATGTTTTGCAGGATCACACCATAGAAGAGATCGCCTCCAACTTGGAAAAGGGGGGAAACAGCACGAGCCGCCTCCTCAGGATATCCGACGAAGAGAAAAATGTTCTGTATGCGAGCGATGGTTTTGATGCGGATGGCGTTCTTCTGGAAGAGACGGATGAAAAGACGAAGACTTACCGGATCATCCGAACAGCGGGGGGACATTATGTGCATACCGGCATGGTATTGAATACGTTGGACAGGCTTCTGTATCTGGAAACGATGCGGGATATTTCGGATGTGTTCAGGGAACGGGAACTGGGGTTTTCCGTCTACCGCCGCGTGACGGTGCTGATGCTGGTGGCGGGAACGGTGATCATGCATCTGATCGCATCCTGGCTGACAAAGCCGATCCGCCTGCTGACAAGAGGAACGAAAAGAATGGCGGCAGGGGATTATGATTATAGGGCGAGGCAGATAAGCAACGATGAGCTTGGGCAGCTGACGAAGGATTTTAATGATATGGCGAATGCTTTGGAGGAGAATATGGCCAGGCTGGAGGAGGAGATCCAGGACCGGGAAAATTTTGTGGCGGCTTTCGCACATGAACTGAAGACTCCGCTGACGGCGATTATAGGTTATGCGGACATGCTGCGTTCCCATAAGCTGGACGAAGAAAAAAGTTTTATGTCTGCCAACTATATTTATACGGAAGGAAAGAGGCTGGAAAAGATGGCATTCCGGCTGTTGGATATTATTGTTACGAAAAGGGAGGAGGCGGAATTCCAGAAAATTTCCGCAGAGTCCATATTCTTGTATCTGAAGGATATGTTTGCGGGCGGCGGGCAGCAGTTAGAATACCAGTATGAAAATGGAACGGTGTGGGCAGAGGCGGATCTGATCAAAACCGTTTTAATCAATCTGATTGATAATGCTTGTAAAGCTTCGGAACCGAAGGGGCTGGTAGTGATTGGCGGATGTCGGGAAGAGGGGGGATACCGGTTTTCCATCAGGGATTATGGAGTGGGAATTCCCGAGGAGGAGCAGAGGAATGTGGTAAAAGCATTCTATATGGTGGATAAATCCCGGGCGAGAAGCAAAAACGGGGCAGGACTGGGGCTTGCCCTTTGTGCGGAAATATTGCAGCTTCACAACAGTGCGCTGGAGATAAAAAGCGAGCCGGGAAAAGGCACATGCGTCGGCTTTGTACTGCCGTATCCGGAGAGAGGAGGGGCATATGAAGCGAATGAAGGATAAACTATTCAGCTGGATCGGCAGGGGAATACCAAAGGATAGAGTTGCTGTTTTTTTCCTTGTATTTACCGTGCTGGTGATTGCCGCTTCCGTCTGGGGGCCGGAGGCGCTGGCGGGTTACAAGGATAAAGAAATATTGAACGAGACGCATTTCAAAGAAATAGAGACGGGAGGAGAGGGATACCGGTATTCGCTCGATGGCAACGAGAAGCTGTATATCCTCTCCCAATGCTTAAACAGCCAGACGCTGCCGGGGAGCGAGCAGAACGAGTGGACGCGGGAGGCATCGGAGGCGGAATACCAAGGGCTGGAAGGAACGTATGCGTTTGTGGTCAATCACAGGGGGCCTTCCGGGGAGGAAATTACGGATGAGGAAATATACGGGACGTGCAACGAGAGCCTGGGAATACTGGCAGATCTCGGGATTCTGCCGGAAAGCGTGAAAGAAGTAGAAAAGGGATCTTATGACGCAGTTCTCTACTCGGCGATTGATGTGCTGGAGCCGAGAAATAATGTGGCAGTCTGGAAGCTGAGCCTGTCCAACAGCCAAAAAAATGCGAATAAGGATAACCGGCTGATCGATGCATATATCGATGCGGACAGCGGAAAAATTTATGAGTTTTATGTGAGGACTCCCCTTACGTGGGAAGAGATCGACCCGGACGGGATGATGGAAAAATGGAGCGACTATATGGGAATCAGCGCGCCGCAGCCTTATGAATCAGCAAATCCGCTGCTGGAGACGACGCCCTATTTTAAAAAATATACTTTTTCCGGCGCTGGAGGGGGCAGCACGATAGTAACTATCGGGTTTTATGAGGGAATCAATGAATTATTTTTAAAAATTTCAAAATGATGCAAGTATGATACAACTATGATGATATTTTGATGCAGCCCTTGTGTAATCTACTTATTGTCAACAGTGATAAGCGGATGATGCAAGGGTGTTTTTCCGGGCGGGAGGAGCGTCAGAATATGTACAAAAGAGTATCGTATGAACAAATGAAGAGGCAGGAGACGCGCAGAAAGAGGAGGGTAAGGATTGCCTGTGTGTTGTTTATGGCAGCGGCGGCAGCGGGAGCATCGATGGCTCTGGCAGTACACGTTCTGGCGGCTCCCGAAAACCCGGAGGCGGGGGCAGAGGAAAACTGGAAAGCAGAGTTAAAAAACGCGGCAGAAACGATATCCGGGAACCTGGCTGTCCCTGAGGGGATACTTTTTGCAAAAGATATAGAAAAGGAACCAGGCGTGCCGGTCGTGGTAATCGATCCCGGACATGGCGGGGAAGATGAAGGATGTGAAAAAGACGGCATACAGGAGAAGGATATTAATCTGGCGATTGCCGGAATGGTAAAGGATAAACTGGACGGAATGGGATATCAGGCAGTTCTGGCGAGGGAGGACGATACTTATATAGCGAAGGAGGAACGTGTGCAGAATGCCAATGCCTGGGGGGCGGATCTATATGTGAGCATTCACCAGAATGCTTATGAAGATGAAAGCGCGGAAGGGATTGAGGTTTGGTATGACGGCAATGCAGCCGACGGCAGTTCAGCCGATGGCAATGCAGCCAATAGCAGTTCAGCCGATGGCGGTGCAGCTGGGGCGGATAATGAAAGGCTGGCCCGACTGGTTCATCAGGAAACGTTAAAAAGTACGGGGGCAGCTGCCAGGGAGCTGAGGGAGGATTCCGAATTCTATGTCACAAGGGAAACTTCCATGCCGTCCTGCCTGATCGAGACTGGTTTTTTATCCAATCAGGGAGAGCGGGAGAAGCTGGTGACAGTTGAATACCAGCAGCAGGTCGCGGACGGCATCGCCCGGGGCATTGATCTTTATTTTCACCCCAAAACCATGTATCTTACCTTTGACGACGGGCCTTATAGGGAGCGTACGGACAAGGTGCTGACGGTGTTAAAGGAGAGAAATATAAAGGCTACTTTTTTTCTGGTGGGAGAAAATGTGGAAAGGGATCCCGACATGGCCAGAAGGATTGTAGAAGAGGGCCATACGATAGGAATCCACTGTTACAGCCATGATTATGAAAAAATATATGCAAGTGTGGACAGTTATATCCAGGATTTTGAAAAAGCGTATGAGGTGATCAGGGAAGCAACGGGAGTGGAGGCAAAGTTGTTCCGTTTTCCTGGAGGGAGCGTGAATGCTTATAATAAGCATGTGTGCAAGGACATTGCGGAAAAAATGACGGAAATGGGGTTCATTTATTACGACTGGAACGCCAGCCTGGAAGATGCAGTCCATGACCCGGATCCGAAGCAGCTGATTCTCAATGCGAAAGAATCCACCTTGGGAAGGCAAAGCGTAGTAATGTTGGCCCACGATGTGATCTGCGCGACAGGGGACTGCCTGGATGAACTTCTGGATGAACTGCCGGAATATGAAATAAAAGCGCTGGATGAACAGACGGAACCAGTGCATTTCCACATAGATGGAATGGAATAAGATATGGATGGAAGAAAAGAATATTATCAAAAAAATAGAAATAACAGCAGAGGCAAACACCGCTGCTGTTATTTCTGTAAAAACAAAATTAGGGAGTTTACTCCTCCCTGCGTATAACGCCGCACCCGATTTTTTCTCCGGAATCTCCGGCTGGCTGGGTGGTAAAATCGTCCCTCTGGGAATGGATGATGACGGATTTTCCTATGATATCTTCGATGGTGAAACGCTTGTCGTAAAAGGCCGTCCAGGCATAACCCTGGTTTCCGAGCAAGGGAATCATGTCGCCGGCATGTTCCGGGTGGAAAGCGTTGGAAGGGTTAAAATGGCCGCCGGTTTTTTCAAAAGAACCGGAGCAGTCGCCGTTTTGGTGGATGTGCATGGCATAAAAATCGGAAGAATCCTGCGTGGAAATATTGGGAAGCCCGAATATTTCCGCTTCTACAAGGACGCCTTCATAAGGGGTACGGTAAAACTTGACAAGGCCGCTCAGTTCGGAGTATGCGCCTTTTCCTGTAACCCATGCCATAGCGGCCGGACTGTTTTTGTCTAAGATCCGAACGAAGGTCAATCGTGGGGTAAATTGGTACATAGTCGCAATCCTTTTCAATGGCAATATTTTTTATTAATATATGCAGGAAAGGGAATTTATGGGAAAGGAAGCGGCCAACGCGGTATGCCATGGCTGACAGAAGATATTAGGGCTGACATGAAATGTCAGCCGGATATGGAAGGAAGGTTATTCAAATTGTTGTTTTCTGTGCCGTCGGGCAGCGATTTTAAATATTCCGTATCTTTACGGTGGGCGATGCCGACTCCTTTGATTTCCCCTTCTTTTGCCAGATCAACCCCTTCCTGCTTGGAAACGGTGGAGCCGTCAGACAGCTGATAGCCGGTTACGCGGCCGCTGCTTTTTACGAGGCCGACGATTTCTTTGGCATCGCTTTTTGGCGTGGGAATATCATCGAGAGTATTCCTGGCCAAAGCATCGTTTAGCATGTCTTTATCGTTATTTTTCATGTTGCATTACCTCCTTTTTTGGTATAATATTGGTTATGGTTTTATTGCGAATGATTCATATAGTTTGTGCAAATGGATAAAATATATTCGCAAATATAAGTACACTTGCAAATGTATAGAAACGAGAGCGTTGTCCAAGACGTATTGTGAGGGAGGAAATTGGATGAATAAGATTCCGAAGCTGGAACGGGGGCTTGTGATTTATGAAACGAGGAGGCTGGTCGGCGCGGTGGCCGGGACGGCTCTTTATGCTGTAGGGATGAATTTGTTTGTGGTTCCGCACGGACTGTACACCGGCGGGATGATGGGGATCTGCCAGGTCATCCGTACTTTGCTGATCCGATATGCGGGGCTTCCGCTGGAAAGCTTTGATATTGCGGGCTTGATTTACTATATTTTCAATATTCCGCTGTTTATTATAGCAATGAAAAAACTGGGAAAGATTTTTTTCACAAAAACATTGGTATGCGTGACGGCAATGTCGTTCTTCCTGTTTATCATAACGGTTCCAAAGACGCCGGTGATGGAAGACTTACTGGCATCGTGCCTGATCGGCGGTATTTTATGCGGGTCCGGGATCGGTATTTCCTTGAAGATGGGAAGCTCCGACGGCGGCACAGACGTGCTGGGCATATTGCTGATCCGCTGGAAGAAGGATTTCAGCGTAGGGAAAGTCAATCTGATCGTGAATATTGCCTTGTATTCGGTATGCCTTTTCCTGTTCGATGTGCAGACGGTGATTTATTCCCTGATTTATGCATCGGTCAGCGCTTTTGCGGTGGACAAGGTGCATTCCCAGAATATCAATGTGGAGGTAAATATTATTACGAAGCATGCCTGCACGGAGATGGAGCAGGAAATTTTCCAGAAGCTGGAACGCGGGATCACTACATGGAAGGGGCTTGGCGCATATACCGACGAGAATACGGAAGTGCTTTATATGGTAGTGTCCAAATATGAGGTCGGCAGATTGAAGCATATTATCAGGAAGTATGATCCGAAGGCATTTATCGTCGTGAACGAGGGCGTGAATGTGGACGGGCATTTTTTGAAGAAGTTGTAGGGAAATGGAAAGCGATTGGAAGTGTATGGGGTGAATTTGAAACAATTGGTATTGCATAATTTCAGGTGCTTTGAAGAGTTAAAAGTAGAATTTCACGATAGGCTGACGGTAATTGTTGGGGCAAATGGAGCTGGTAAAACGACGGTTTTGGAAGCGGCGGCTGTGGCCGCCGGGACTTTATTGTATTATTTTGACGGAATAAAGTCGAAAGCGATATATAAAAGAGATGCGCATAATAAATATTATCCAATGGGAAGCGTGATCGACGTACAGCCGCAATATCCCGTAGAGGTGTTTGCATATGGAAATATTGACGGGAAAGAGATTCCGTGGATGCGGGCGTTAAACGGTGAAAACGGAAAAACGACAGTAGTGGATGCAAGAGAAATGACCGACATTTCAGGAACCTATCGGCAAAAATTGATGAATGGGGACGCATCCCTTATTCTTCCGATTATAGCATATTATGGAACCGGCCGTATGTGGGATTACCACCGGGAAAAGAAAAATGATACTTTTAAGAAAAATACGAGAACCAATGGGTACATTGATTGTTTAGACGGAACGGCAAACGTAAAGCTGATGATGAATTGGTTTGGAAAGATGGCGAGGCATGATCGGGAGGAGAAAAATCCCAGCCCTGAATTTTCTGCCGTCAGGGGTGCGATGGAACGTTGCTTTGCACTCATGACAGGCATTACAGATGTAAAAGTGAAATTGGATTCGGATACATCGGAAATTGTTATTATTTACCAGGACGAAAAGGAAGGAAAGGTAAAAATTCCGCTGAATCAGTTGAGCGATGGATATAAAGGGACGATCAGCCTTATTGCAGATATTGCTTATCGAATGGCTGTCTTGAATCCGCAGCTGTCGGAGCGTGTATTATCGGAAACGGATGGAATTGTTTTGCTTGATGAAGTGGATCTGCATCTGCATCCGGCCTGGCAGCAGCGTGTTATCCATGACTTGACAAATATTTTTCCTAAAGTGCAGTTTATTGTCACGACACATGCACCGGCGGTGATCCAGTCGGTGAAGAGCGAGAATTTGATTATTCTAAAAGACTATCAGCTTATGAATGCAGGCAGCCAGGTTTATGGCAAGGAGGCCAATGCTGTTTTAAATGAGATAATGGGAGTGACGGAGCGGCCGCCGGAAGTTTCAAAATTGTTCAAGAGTTTTTATGGCTTGCTGGAAAAGAAAGAATTCAAATCGGCAGAACAGATATTGGATCAAATTGATCAATTGCGGGATTACCATGACCCGGAGGTGGCCGGATGCCGTGTGAAACTAAAGCTGGAACGTATACGCGGAGGACAGAAATGATAGCAATTCAAAAGAGAAGCGAGCCGGATTCCGCGTCAGGATGTGGATCCTGTAATAACACCAATTATTGTGGAACATATGGTGGCGCGTAGCCCTGGTGATGGGAGAAATATAGGGCAAGGGCTTGATTATCATAATTTTGTCGCTGTATGCCATGGGAACAGAGGGCCGCACGGAAGCCGGACAATATCCGATCTGACATGCGATGGGCATAAAGGAAATGCTGAATTCAGGAAGGTAAATCCGTGCAGACCAGAAACGCTAACATCGATTACATATACGTCAGATGGGAAGATCGATGCGGCCTATTGTTCTGGTATTTTAAAAGGCTTTCAAGCAGAAACCAATCCCAAGACACCTTATGTGGGAATTCTGATCTGGTATTTGGAGTCGATGATGTCAGCGATGGATAACAGAGAGTCACAAAGTGAATTGAGAGGAGCAGAATAGATTCTGTTCCTCTCAATTATCGTTCTACGGATTGTCTGCATAAATATTAGCATCAATGAAACATCGAATTCGTCTCATAAGCCGGTTCGCTCGTCAAGTGCATGCCGAGCCGCCGGAAGGTCTTCTCATCCACGGAAGAAAGGATAACTGTGGAGTGGACTTCACAGCCTTTAAGCTTCGGAAGCTGGCTTAAGGCCAGTTTGGCAGCATCGTCGGCGGCAGCGCTGATCGAGAGGGCGATTAATATTTCATCCGTATGGAGCCGCGGGTTGCGGCTGCCAAGATAGCTGGTTTTTAATGTCTGGATAGGTTCGATGGCCGACCTTGATACGAGATGGCGGTCATGGTCGATGCCGCCAAGTGTTTTCAGGGCGTTGAGCAGGACGGCGGCAGAAGCTCCGAGAAGGTCGGAAGTTCTTCCGGTGATGATCTGCCCGTCCGGCAGCTGGATTGCCGCTGCGGGATGGCCCGTATTTTCCTGGCGCATCATGGCGGCAGGGATGACCTTGCGGTCTTCTGCCGTAATGGAAGCCTGCTGCATCAGAAGTTCCAGTTTATATACGGTTTCTTTGGAACCTATTACGTCTTTTTTCTGGTCGTACAATGCCTGGTAATACCGGCGTATGATTTCCTGTTTGGATGCTTCCCGGCATATTTCATCGTCGATGATGCATTTTCCCGCCATATTTACGCCCATGTCCGTAGGGGACTTATAAGGGCTGTTGCCCAGAATCTGTTCGAATATGGCGTTCAGGACGGGGAATATTTCGATATCCCTGTTATAGTTTACAGCGGTTTCCCCGTAGGCTTCCAAATGGAAAGGGTCGATCATATTGACATCGTTTAAGTCCGCAGTGGCCGCTTCATAGGCGATGTTGACCGGATGGCGCAAAGGCAGGTTCCAGATCGGAAAAGTCTCGAATTTGGCATAGCCAGCCGTAATGCCCCTTTTGTGTTCATGGTACAGCTGGGAAAGGCAGGTCGCCATCTTTCCGCTCCCAGGGCCGGGGGCGGTGATAATTACCAATGGTTTGCTTGTCTCAATATAATCGTTTTTTCCATAGCCTTCATCGCTGACAATGTGGGCGATATTGCTGGGATAGCCTTCGATGATATAATGTAGGTAAGACCGAATTCCAAGAAGCGACAGGCGCTTGCGGAAATGGTCGGCGGCCGACTGGCCGGAGTATTGGGTAATCACTACGCTTCCCACGTATAAATCCATGGAACGGAACGCATCAATCAAACGAAGCACGTCCATGTCATAGGTGATGCCGAGATCTCCCCGCATTTTATTTTTCTCGATCGCATCGGCGCTGATGGCGATAATAATTTCTGCCTGCTCCTTGAGCTGGAGAAGCATTTTCAGTTTGCTGTCCGGCTGGAAACCGGGAAGGACGCGGGAAGCATGGTAATCGTCAAACAGCTTTCCCCCGAACTCCAAATATAGTTTATTCCCGAATTGGGCAATTCTTTTTCTAATATGTTCCGATTGTAATTTTAAGTAAGTGTCGTTGTCAAATCCTGAATTCATATGATGCTAATCCTCATGTTTCTTTTTGGCCGCCGCAATAAAACCCTTGAATAAGGGGTGCGGTCTGTTTGGCCTTGATTTCAGCTCCGGGTGGGCCTGGGTGGCGACAAAGAAGGGGTGATCCGGTATTTCGCATATTTCAACAATGCGTCCGTCGGGGGAAAGGCCGGATAACTTCATGCCGTTTTCAATCAGTACCGCCCGGTAATCGTTATTGACTTCATAACGATGCCTGTGTCGTTCGCAGATCGTTTCCTCCCCGTATAAAGCATAGGCTTTGGAGGTTTTGTCCAATACACAGGGGCAGGAACCGAGGCGCAAAGTGCCTCCGATGTCTTCCACGCCGTTCTGGTCGGGCATGAGGGCGATGACCGGGTGGGTGGTATGGGGATTCAGCTCTACGCTGTGGGCATCGTGATAACCGATGACATTCCGTGCATACTCAACGATGGAAAGCTGCATGCCGAGGCAAAGCCCGAGGAACGGGATCTTATGGGTCCGGGCATAGGAAATGGCCTGGATTTTGCCGTCTATGCCCCTGTCGCCGAAACCGCCGGGGACGAGGATGCCGTCTGCATGGTGCAGGATTTCTTCCGCATTATCGGCAGTGACGGTTTCCGAGTCCACCCATTGGATATTGACGGTGACGCGGTTGGAAATGCCGCCGTGCTTCAGCGCTTCCACTACGCTGATGTAGGCATCGTGCAGCTGGATATATTTGCCGACAAGGGCGACCGTGACTTCCCCGGAAGGGGAGCGCAGCGCCTCCACCATGGAAATCCAGTCCGTAAGATCCGGCTCCGGGCAGGGGAGATGGAGACATTCACAGGCAACGTGTGCCAGGCGCTCTTTCTCCATCGCTAAGGGAGCTTCGTAAAGGTATTCTACATCAAGGTTCTGCAATACGTGGTCGCTTGGCACATTGCAGAACAGCGCGATTTTATCTTTGATACCCTGATCCAAAGGATATTCGCTCCGGCAGACAATAATGTCGGGTCGGATGCCCATGCCCTGCAGTTCCTTGACGCTGGCCTGGGTCGGCTTGGTTTTCATTTCCTGGGAAGCCTTCAGGTAAGGGATCAGGGTGACATGGATCAAAATGACATTTTCCCGCCCGGCTTCATGCTGGAACTGGCGGATGGCTTCCAGGAAGGGCTGGCTTTCGATATCTCCGACCGTGCCTCCGACTTCGATAATGGCGATTCTCATGTCAGGATCTGTATAGTTTCGGTAAAATCGGCTTTTGATTTCGTTCGTGATATGGGGGATTACCTGGACCGTTCCGCCGCCGTAGTCGCCCCGGCGTTCTTTTTGCAGGACGGACCAATAAATTTTGCCGGTGGTGACGTTAGAGTTGATGCCAAGGTTTTCATCAATAAATCTTTCGTAATGCCCAAGATCCAGATCGGTTTCCGTTCCGTCGTCGGTGACAAAAACTTCGCCGTGCTGTATCGGGTTCATGGTTCCGGGATCGATATTGATATATGGATCGAATTTCTGCATGGTTACTTTATAGCCCCGGGCTTTTAATAATCTTCCAAGAGATGCGGCGGTAATTCCTTTTCCGAGACCGGAAACAACCCCGCCCGTTACAAATACGTATTTGACTGGCATTTTTCTTCTCCCCCTGTTCAGATGCTGAAAAATAAAACAACTTATGTATTATACAATGAGTAAGGCTTAAAAATCCAGAGTTTCCATAAAAAAAATTTAGAAATCTTTTATACATGGAAAAATATTTTCATAAATATCTTATTGATTTATCAAAACCCAGTCCCTATAATGGAATAAGCGACTGAAAGGATGAAAAAAAGATACGTAGGAGTCATTATGGATAATAATAATTTAAACCAATACGATGGGGGCGGTTATAACAACGGCAATCGTGGAGGGAATCAAAATAATAACGGGAATAAAGGGCCGGGCGGCAATGGGGAGAATCCGAAGAAGCAGAGCATCCTGCTGCTGCTTGTCGCTTCCCTGATCACGCTTTTCTGCATGAGCTATTTTATGAAAGCCATGACAGGCAACACGGAAAGGGAGATCACTTATAACGAATTTATCGAGATGGTAGAAAACGGCGAAATAGACAGCGTGCAGATTGAGTCGGACCGTATTTCCATCAAACCGAAAAAGCAGGAAAGCGCCCATGGACTGTATGGGTATGGCGTGACGGTTACTTACTACACGGGGAAGATCCAGGACGAAAGCCTGACCCAGCGTCTTCTGGAAAATGATGTGGATGTGAAAGGGGTAGTCCCTGACAGTTCAGGAATGATTCTTTCGATTATTCTCACTTATATAGCTCCGATGCTTCTTTTATGGCTTATTTTAAGTCTTTTATTCCGGCGTATGGCGAAGAGCGGCGGCGGTGTCATGGGCATCGGGAAGAGCAACGCGAAAGTATATGTGGAAAAAGAGACGGGAGTAAGCTTTAAAGATGTGGCAGGGGAGGACGAAGCGAAGGAATCCCTGCAGGAGGTCGTTGACTTTCTCCACAATCCGGGAAGATATGCGAAAATCGGCGCGAAACTGCCAAAAGGCGCGTTGCTGGTAGGACCTCCCGGAACGGGCAAGACATTGCTGGCAAAGGCGGTGGCAGGAGAGGCGCATGTGCCGTTTTTCTCGCTGACAGGTTCGGATTTTATTGAAATGTATGTAGGCGTCGGTGCTTCCCGGGTAAGGGATTTGTTTAAGGAAGCGACGAAGAATGCGCCTTGTATTGTATTTATTGATGAGATTGATGCTATCGGGCGGAGCCGCGACAGCAAGTTTGGGGGAGGAAACGAGGAGAGGGAACAGACGTTGAACCAGCTTTTGTCCGAAATGGATGGCTTCGATACTTCCAAGGGGGTTTTGATCCTGGGCGCTACAAACCGGCCGGAGATTCTGGATAAGGCGCTCCTTCGCCCGGGACGTTTTGACCGCAGGATTATTGTGGATAAGCCGGATTTGAAAGGGAGATCGGAGATCCTTAAGGTGCATGCCAAAGATGTCTTGATGGATGAAAGCGTGGATCTGGATGCGATAGCGCTGGCAACCAGCGGGGCGGTCGGCTCGGATCTGGCTAATATGATCAACGAAGCGGCGATTAATGCGGTGCAGAAGGGGAGAAATTATGTCTGCCAGCAGGATCTGTTCGAGGCGGTGGAACAGGTATTGGTAGGCAAGGAAAAGAAAGACCGGATTATGAGCAAGGAGGAGCGGAAGATCGTATCTTACCATGAAGTGGGGCATGCCCTGCTCAGCGCTTTGCAGAAAAATTCAGAGCCGGTGCAGAAGATCACGATCGTTCCGAGGACGATGGGGGCTTTGGGCTATGTGATGCAAGTGCCGGAGGAAGAAAAATATTTGAATACGAAGGCAGAACTCCATGATATGCTCGTAGGCTATCTGGGAGGCCGGGCGGCGGAAGAGATCGTTTTCGATACGGTGACGACCGGCGCGGCTAACGATATTGAGAAAGCAACGAATATTGCCAAGAATATGGTGACGCGTTTCGGCATGAGCGACCGATTCGGCCTGATGGGGCTGGCTACGATCGAGAATGAGTATCTGGGAGGAGGCTCCCGGCTGAACTGCAGCGACGTAACGGCGGCGGACGTGGATACAGAGGTCATGAACCTTCTGAAAGGATGCTATGAGGAGGCAAAACAGCTTCTGTCCGAGAACAGGGAATTGATGGATAAGCTGGCGGCCCATTTGATTGAAAAAGAAACGATCACTGGAAAAGAATTTATGAAAATATTCCGTGAGGAGAAGGGGCTTCCTGAGCCGGAAGAGAATGAGAAGGAAGAGAATGAGATAGAAAAGAAAACCGATGCAGCGCTTCCGGCCGAGAAAGACGGAGAACCGCAGGGCGGGGATGTGCAAGGAGAGGATCTGCAAGAAAGGAATCTGGAAGGCGAAGAACCGCAAGGCAGAGATCGGCAAGACGGAGAACTGCAAGGCAGAGATCTGCAAGGCGGAGGACCGCAAGGCAGAGACCTGCCTGGGAAAAAGGAGGATGTTGCAGCGGAAGGCGGAGAAAAAGAAAGCGTGGAAATCGACGGCAGAAAAGATGCCGGGGCAACGGAGGAAGAGCGGAAGCGGGCAGAAGCCGGGAATGGAGCGCTCGGACGTTTTTCCAACACGCCGGGAAGCTTTTGAATGTGACGGTATAACGGAGTAACGCGGATATGTTTGATTTTAACGAAGAATTGAAAAAGCTGCCGGCAAAGCCGGGCGTGTATATTATGCATGACGGGAACGATACGATTATTTATGTCGGCAAGGCGATTAATCTGCATAACCGCGTCAGATCCTATTTTCGGAAAAATATAGGAAGAGGGCCGCAGATCGATAAGATGGTGACGCAGATCGCCCGGTTCGAATATATCATTACGGATTCCGAGCTGGAGGCCCTTGTTCTGGAAAATAATCTGATCAAGGAATACAGTCCCCGGTATAACACGATGCTGAAGGACGATAAGACTTATCCTTATATCAAGGTAACGCTGGGGGACGCGTATCCGAGGGTGATGCTTTCCCGGGAGATGAAAAAGGATAAGTCCCGTTATTTTGGCCCGTTTACGAGCGCGGCGGCTGTGAAGGATACGATTGATTTAATTAATAAGCTTTATATGCTCAGGACATGCAACAGGAATCTCCCGAAAGAGGCCGGGAAGGACAGGCCCTGTTTGAACCACCATATCAAACAGTGCATGGCGCCCTGTCAGGGTTCCATTTCCCAGGAGGAATATAGGGAGGAAGTGGGGCATGCCCTGGATTTTTTAAGCGGAAATTTCAGCCCCGTTTTGAAAGAACTAGAGCGGAAAATGAAAGAAGCTTCCGAAAACTTAGAGTTTGAAGAAGCAATCAAATATAGGGATTTATTCAATAGCGTGAAGCAGGTATCGCAGAAGCAGAAGATTACCGACAGCGGCGGGGAGGATAAAGATATTATCGCTTTGGCATTGGACGAAAATGACGCGGTGGTGCAGGTATTTTTTATCAGGGACGGGAAGCTGATCGGCCGGGAACATTTTTATATGACACATGTGTCAGGAAATAAAAAGGAGCAGGTGCTGCTCGATTTCGTGAAACAGTTTTACGCAGGGACTCCGTTTATTCCGAAGGAACTGATGATCCAGGAAGAGATCGAGGACATCGAAGTGCTGGAAAAATGGCTGTCGGCAAGGAAGGGGAGCCGGGTCTACATCCGCGTGCCGAAAAAAGGGAGCAAAGAGAAGCTGGTGGAGCTGGCGGCAAAAAATGCAGCGCTTGTGCTGAGTCAGGATAAGGAGAAGATCAAACGGGAAGAGGGGCGCACGATCGGCGCGGTAAAGGAGATCGCGGCTCTGATCGGCGTGGAAGGCATCCATCGGATGGAGGCGTATGATATTTCCAATATCAGCGGATTTGCCAATGTAGGGTCGATGGTGGTTTATGAGAAGGGGAAGCCAAAGCGGAGCGATTACCGTAAGTTTAAGATAAAGACAGTGTCAGGGCCGGACGATTATGCCTGCATGAAGGAAGTGCTGACGAGAAGATTCGTGCATGGCATAGAAGAGCGGGAGGAGATGGCTCTGAAAGAGATGGAAAAGGAGTTCGGAAGCTTTACGAAGTTCCCGGATCTGATTCTGATGGATGGTGGAAAAGGGCAGGTTAATATCGCGCTGGAAGTCCTGCAGGAATTGCGTATCGATATTCCCGTATGCGGGATGGTGAAGGACGATAACCACAGGACGAGGGGGCTTTATTACCAGAACCGGGAAATTCCTATTGACAGGAGTTCGGAAGGATTTAAACTGATTACGAGGGTGCAGGATGAAGCCCATCGTTTCGCCATAGAATACCACCGTTCCCTGCGGGGGAAAAATCAGGTGAAGTCTGTGCTGGATGATATACCGGGAGTGGGGCCCGCCAGGAGAAAGGCGCTGATGCGGCATTTTAAATCCATTGAGGAAATGAAAGAGGCGGATGTGGAGAAACTGATGGAAGTGCCGGAGATACCGGAGCATATCGCGGAAGGGATTTATCGTTTTTTTCATTCGGATGGCCAATAGGGGAAAGAGGGGCAGGATGCCCGAACTGTCATATTGTGGAAATTCATAAAAAAGGCTTGACGAACCGGGAGCCATTTGGTATTATCATAGCATAAAAAGTAAATTTACTTAAAAAAAAGCAACAAAATAAACAAACTGAATAAGGCACGTGCAGATAATACGTTGTGATAAATGGTAATAGCTGACTGTGAAAGGTTGTAGCATACTGACTCTACAAGAGTAGAGAGTATGCTACTTTTTTTTTCAGAAATTTGCATGCGGTTTCTGGGCGAATATATTTTGGGTCATAGCAGTCAGAGGAAGGAAAGGTGAAAATAAAGATTGAAATGAAGCAATTATTAAAAGATATGGTTCTGATCTGTGCGGGGCTGTTCATCATGGGGCTGGGGTCTGCTTTGGTCTATCAGGCTGCGCTGGGAACCGGCTCGATAGGAACTATGGTGGACGGCGTCCACCATACGCTGGGGATATCCAGGGGCCAGGCGGATATACTAATCAGTATGTGCCTGCTGGTCATAGTGGCCATTTTTGCCCGAGATTTAATTAACGTGGGGACGGTGGTCAGTATGCTGGTTACGGGTCTTTCGGTGGATTTCTGGAAGGGGATACTGGGATTGGCAGTCATCGAGTCGTCGGCAGGCATTTATGGAATGTATTTTCTTGGCATGATCTTCGGGGCTATGGGAACTGGGTTTTATGTAGCAGTCAATGCCGGCATCAGCGCCTATGATGCAGCGATTATGGTAGTCTACCGTTATACTCGCTGGCAGTACCGTTACGCGAAGATCCTGACGGATTTCCTGCTGATGCTGGCAGGCATATGCCTGGGAGGGACGATTGGCATAGGCACGATAGTCAGTACGATTGCTGGAGGCTATCTCACACAATTTTTTATCAAACGCAGCACAAAGCTGCTGGGAAAAAAGGCGATACTGGATAATGAATGAGAAAAATTATGGGAGGAAACAAAATGAGAACATGGAAAAAAATGATTTGTTTGTTATTAGCATTACTAATGGTTATGGCGGCGGCATGCGGGACATCGGAAAGCGCGTCGGAAAGCGTGTCCGATGCAGGGGAAGGCAATAAAAAGATATGCTATCTTACCAGCAGCGCTTTGGGGGACGATCCATTGGTGGATTCGATATGGGAAGCGGTGGAATCCGCCGGAAAGGATTTTGGGATGACGACGAAATGCGTGGAATTGAATAACGACACTTCCCTTTATGCTTCCTCTGTGATGGATTTATGTGAATCGGGAGAGTGGGATTTAATTATTACTGGATTTTATCAGATGGTGGACCCGGTTACGGAAGCGGTTGAGGAATACCCGGACCAGAAATTCCTGGTATTTGATACGGAGCTGGATTATTCGACCGGCAAATTTGACAACTGTGTGTCGGTGGAAGGGCTGCAGAATGAAGGGTCTTTTCTGGCAGGGGTTCTGGCGGCATGTCTGACTACCAGCGGGATCGAAGGATTTAATGAGGATAAGGTGGTGAGTTTTATCGGGGCATCGCCCAGTGTAACCCTTGATGATTTTCTTGTCGGCTATATTGACGGCGTAAAATATGTGGATCCTTCTATCGAGGTACTCTATTCCTATAGCGGAAGTTTTACCGATCTGGCGGCATCCGCAGAACATGCATTGGCGCATTTTGAACAGGGCGCGGACATAAGCTATGCCGTTATGGGAGCGGCCGGCCTTGGAGTGGCGGATGCCGCCCTGCAAAAAGGGGTTTATATGATCGGCGTGGATACGGATCTGGCGGCGGAGGTTTCCGGCAATAATGAGGCGATGGCCGAGCATATCGTGACGTCCTGTTGTAAAAACTATCAGGTCATTATCTATGACCAGATCAAAGCTTATGCGGAAGGAACTCTGGAACTGGGGAAACATACTAGGTACGGGCTTGCGGAAAACGGAATGTATCTTTGCGATAATAAATATTATCAGGCGATTGTGACAGATGAAATAAAGGCAGTGCTGGAAGAGGCAGCGCAGAAGGTGATAGACGGTGAAATTGTGGTAAGCACGACGATCGGCGCATCCGACGAAGAATATGCCGAAATGCTCAGGCGGGCCAGCGCCGACTGATTGCACGGTACCAGGGAACGATATGGAGGAGAAACATGTATGGCAAAAATAGCGGAGAAGACGGATGAGATTCTTTCCATGCAGCATATCACGAAAATTTATGATAATGGATTTATGGCAAATAAGGACATCACGTTCAGTATCCGAAAGGGCGAGATCCATGGCCTGGTGGGGGAAAACGGCGCAGGGAAAAGCACATTGATGAAAGTTCTCTTTGGCCAGGAGACGGCAGAAGAAGGGAGGATTTTGATTGACGGAAAAGAGGTGCATATTACAGATCCCCTCGCAGCCCTGGACTATGGTATCGGAATGGTGCATCAGCATTTTATGCTGGTGCCCTCCCTTACAGTAGCGGAGAATATGGTGCTTGGTTCGGAACCGAAAAAAGGAAGGCTGTTTTTTGACTACCGCAAGGCGGTTCGTATGACAAAGGAGATAGCTGAAAAATATGGTCTGGAGGTGAATCCTGAGAAACGGGTGATGGATTTATCGGTCGGATATAAGCAGCGGGTGGAAATATTGAAGATTCTGCTGCGGGGTGTCAGAATACTGCTGCTGGACGAACCCACGGCGGTGCTGACGCCCCAGGAAACGGAGGAATTGTTTATCCAGCTGAAAAACCTGAGAAAAAACGGATTTACCATTGTTTTTATATCCCATAAGCTGAATGAGGTCAAGGAAATCTGCGATCGGATTACCGTGCTGCGGGACGGCCGTGTAGTGGGCGCGGCTGATGTGGCGGATGTTACGGAGCAGGATATTTCGAAAATGATGGTAGGGCGTGATATTTCCATGGATATGGAAAAGAAGCCGGCGGAAAGGGGAGAAAAGATGCTTTGTGTCAATCATCTCGGTTTTACGAACATGTACGGAAAAAAAGCGGTAAAAGATGTATCCTTTGATGTCTGCCGGGGAGAAATCGTGGGCATTGCCGGAGTGGAAGGCAATGGGCAGAGCGAATTGGCGCGGATGCTGACCGGGCTGGAAGAAATACAGGAAGGGATTGTTACTGTTAACGGCAAAGATATGAAGAAGATGAGCATACGGCAGATCCGTGAGGAAGGGGTATCTTTTATTTCGGAAGACAGGATGACGTATGATCTGGCGACTTCGGTTTCGATTGAAGAAAACATGATTTCGGATCGGTTTTATAAAAAGGAATATAACCGCAGGGGCCTGATGGACAGAGAGAAGATTGCGGAAGAGGCGGATCGGCTAATTGAAGATTACAAGGTGGCCTGTGACGGAAGGAACGCTTATATGAGGACGCTGTCGGGCGGAAATATGCAGAAAGTGATTACGGCCAGGGAATGTGCTTCCAACCCTTCCCTGCTGATTGCCAGCCAGCCCACCAGGGGCATTGATGTGGGGGCTACCGAATTCATCCGTAGAAAATTGATTGCCCTGCGGGACCAAGGGACGGCTGTGCTGCTTTTCTCGGCAGATCTGGCTGAAATTATGCAAATCAGCGATCGGATATTGGTATTTTATGGAGGGGAGATTGTGGCGCATATTACGGATGCGGCGCAGATTGATGAAACGATTCTGGGCGAATATATGCTGAACATCAGGACGCAGAGCAGGGAAGAGATTGGAGGTGCCGTGATTTGAGCATGAGGCATAAAGAAAAAAATGTGGAGGGGATCGAACGGAATTTTACGATGATACGGACCCTGGTCGGCGTGGGGATCGCCCTTCTGCTGGCTCTTGTATTAATTGCGGCAGTCAGCGACCAGCCCTGGCAGGCGCTGCTTGGGTTTTTGATAGGGCCGTTTACTTCCATTAACAGGATGGGAAGCGTGGTGGAAAAGGCAATCCCCCTTGTATTTACAGGAACGGCCGTCTGCGTCATTTTTTCCTGCGGGCAGATCAGCTTGGCAGTGGAGGGGACGTTTTACCTGACAGGCATTGCCTGTGCGGCGGTAGCCACGAAAACAGGAATTGCGGCCGGGTTCCACCCTGCCCTTTGTATTCTGGCGGCGGGTGCGGCCGGGGCGGTAATCTGTGCGATTCCTGCGGTTATGTATATCAAATTTGATACGATGACGGTAGTATCTTCCCTGATGATCAATTTTCTATGCCTGCATATAGGGACCTATCTGATGCATTATGTCATGAAAGATCCGGCGGCAGGCTTTGATGCATCGGCAAAATATGAAAAGACGGCAAGGCTGTCTTCCTTATTCCCGAAAACCAATATCCATACGGGCCTGTTTATTGCTGTTGCCGTAGTCGTCATTAGCTATCTGGCGCTTTATAAAAGCGCATGGGGATATGGGGTGCGGATGACGGGAGAGAATGCAAAGTTTGCCAGGTTTTCCGGGATCCATGTAGCCAAGGTGGTTTTGACGGCTTCTATGGCAGGAGGATTTATCACGGGAATGGGCGGGGCGGTAGAGCAGCTGGGGATGTATAAGCGTTTTTCCTATCTGGGCCTGCCGGGACACGGATGGAATGGGATTATGATTGCCGTACTGGCCCAGAATAATCCGAAAAATGTGCCGTTAGCCGTGCTGTTTGTGGCATATATAAGCGTTGGGGCAGATGTGGTGAACAGAACATGTGATGTTCCAATTGAGATTATCAATATTGTCCAGGCTGTCATCATTATGTTTGTGGCGGCAGACCGATTTCTGATCGAGTGGAAGCGCAGGAAAATAGTAGAGATGTCGCAGCGGGCAGCAGCGCTGCCCCAGAACATGGAAAGCAGATGAAGCAAGAGCAAGAAAAGCTATGCAAAAACTGAAAAACGATAATTAGGAGAAAACAATATATGAATAAAGCATATGAAAAGTTAATGGATTGCTGTAAAAGCGTAAAGGAAAAGATCGGGGAGTTTGAACCGAAAATTGCGATTGTTCTGGGCACGGGGCTGAATGCCTTTGGAGAGCGCGTGGAAAAGACAGCGGTGATTGATTATAAGGATATCGATGGGTTTCCGGTTTCTACGGTAGTGGGGCATGCGGGAAGATTTATTTTCGGGTATGTGAAATCTGTGCCGGTAGTGGTGATGCAGGGAAGGGTACATTATTATGAAGGTTATTCCATGGAGGACGTTATTCTGCCGATTCGCCTGATGGGGCTTCTTGGGGCGGAAGTATTGTTTTTGACAAACGGCGTAGGGGCTGTGAACCGCAGCTACCAGCCTGGGGATTTCATGCTGATTACCGATCATCTGTCCCTTTTTATTCCTTCCCCGCTGATTGGCGAGAATGTGGAGGAACTGGGAACCCGTTTCCCTGATATGACTAATGTATACCGAAAAGAACTGTGCAGGATGATACGCGAGGCGGCCGAAGAAGAGAAGATTCCTTTGCGGGAAGGAGTGTATGTCCAGCTGACCGGGCCCCAATATGAGACGCCGGAGGAAATCCGCGTTTTGGAGCGCCTTGGAGGCGATGTGGTGGGAATGAGCACTGTGTGCGAAGCTATCGCAGGAAATCATATGGGGATGAAGGTATGCGGCATTTCGGCTGTCGGAAATATGGGGGCAGGTATTTGTGACGAGATTCTTGTCCATGAGCCAAAGGATGACATCCCGGAAGCTTTTGAACGTTTGGTGACAACTTCTGTCGTAAAGATTTCCGCATTACTTTTCGGATAGGAGGGCATGTATGAATGAACTGGTAAACTATATTTTTTCCGTGGGATTTGCCAATTCCATTGTCCGCATGAGCACGCCCCTTATATTTGTGTCCATGGCGGCCGTTCTGGGGGCGAAAGCGAATATCCTTTGTATTGCCTATGAAGGAATGATGCTGTTTGCAGCTTTGGGCGGGGTTATCGGCAGCGCGGTTTTCCAGAATCTGTTTGCAGGCATGTTATGCGGTGTTTTGGCGGGCAGCATCATTGCCGGGTTATTTGCCTATTTTGTGCTGGTGTTAAAAACGAAAGACATGCTGGTCGGTTTAGCTTTGAATACGCTGGGCAGCGGCGGGACGATTTTCGCTTTGTATATGCTTTCCGGGCAGAAGGGAAGCTCGATTTCCATGAACTCCCTCCAGTTTCCGTCGGTGGCGATTCCCGTGATCAAAGACATCCCGGTATTGGGGGATATTCTTTCCGGGCATAATTTGCTGACATATCTGGCATATTTGTCCGTGGTGCTGGTCTATGTATTGCTGTACAAGACTCCGCTTGGGCTGCGGATACGGTCTGTGGGGGAGAACCCGGATGCAGCGGAATCCGTTGGGACGGATATTGTAAAGGTGAAAGTTATTGCGCTGATGATAGGAGGTATACTGGCATCTTTTGGCGGAATGTTTATGTCTATGGGTTATACGCCGTATTTTACCCGCGATATGATGAACGGGAGAGGGTTTAATGCCATTGCGGCTCAGAACCTGGGGGTAGGGCATCCATTGCTTACGATGGTTTGCGCGATGGTATTCGGCATGGCGGATGCTTTCGGCATAGCGCTTCAGACTTACCGGATACCCTCGCAGGTGGCCTCTATGGTTCCTTATATTACAACATTGCTGGGGTTGGTGATCATCGGACAGGCGCAGAAGAAAAAAGAAAAGAAACGCGCCCTTATGCTGGGCGCAAGGGAATGAGAGACGGAAAACAGAGTTGTTATCGAAAAGGAGATAAAAGGATATATGTATGCATATAATGAAAGAGGACAACAATACCATGTAGAACTTTCGAAAGGCGATGTGGGGAGATATGTCATCCTGCCCGGGGATCCCGGCAGAGTCGAGGTAATTGCCGCCTTTTTGGATCATCCGGTGAAGGTGGCTTCCCACAGGGAGTATGTCACCTATACGGGAACTTTGGACGGGACAAAGGTTTCCGTGACCAGTACCGGCATCGGCGGGCCGTCCACGGCCATAGCTGCAGAGGAACTGATAGCGGTCGGCGCGGATACTTTTATACGGATCGGGACAGCGGGGATGATACAGGATTATTTTGATTTGAATGATTGCATCATAGCCACAGGGGCAGTGAGGGATGAGGGTACTACGCGTCAATATATTCCCTTGGCATATCCGGCCGTTGCCCATTACCAGGTGGTAACGGCGCTCCAATATGCCGCAGAAAAATGCGGGAAGGTATCCCATACCGGGATTGTCCAGTCCAAAGATGCTTTTTATGGGGAGGCAGAGCCGGAATCCATGCCGAATGAGGATATGCTGCGCAGTCAGTGGCAGGCATGGAAAAGAGGGCAGGTGCTGGCCAGCGAGATGGAGGCTGCTGCGCTTTTCATAGTCAGCTCCATCCGAAAAGTACGGGCGGGCTGCATCCTGAACAACCGGGGGGATATGAAGGAAACCATAGCCGTAGCGGTGGAAGCGATGCGGTATTTGATTGTGGCGGATAGAAAATCATGACAGCGTAGCATGGGAATCCTACAGTTATCGTTTTGGGCTGTCGTCAAACTCAAATTTATTCAAATCGCCTCTGTAATGTGCAAATGCATAATCGACAATGGTTCCGTCCCCTGTCGTTGAAATATTATGGAAATAGAGCATTGGTGTATTTACTTTTACATTTAATAATTCAATATCCTCTGCAGTAGCATTCATGGCGGATACAATAGTTTTTGTGTTTGCAATCTGTGTGGATGGATTGTTCATCAGCAATTCATATAAAGAATGCACTTTAAAGTCATAGCTTAAAATAAAAGAACATAAATCATAAGGTATATAATTCTGGAATGTCACCATAGGGATATCGTCGGCGAAGCGTCTTCGGAACATGGATATTACTTTTTGTTCCGGCTCTAAATTCAGCTTTGCCGCGATTTCCGGCCTTGGTGTAATGACATTCAAATCGATTAATTCGGTACGGGGAGTTTTCCCCAGCCGTGAAATCTGCTGGTAAAAGGGTTCGAAAGAACGAATATAACTGGATTTCTGCTCCGGCTTTGTCACAAAAGTGCCTTTGCTTGCCTTTCTCGTCAGCCAGCCTTCCTGAACAAGCTCGGAAATCGCCTGTCTTACGGTGGAACGGCTGATATGGTAATACTCTACTAATTCGTTTTCGGTAGGAATGGTATCTCCTACCGAAAAACAATTCTCCTGAATATCGCTCAGTATAATACCTTTCAACTGAAAATACAAAGGTATCGGTGTATTTTTATCAAGTTTTTTCTGGAATAACTGCATATGGTTTCCCCCTTAAATGATCTCGCATAATTGCTTTCATGCTTTTATGTACGTACAATAAAACAAATCTATACTCATAATATGATATCATGCGAGAAAATGCAATAGATAATAAGGAAAAATGATATTTTTTTATAGCTTTATTGATGTAATGATGATAGGATTGGTTAAAATAAATAAATTTGAAAAATCATATTGACATTTTTTATTAAATATGCAAATATATAAACATACAAATGTACGAACATTAGAACGAACGTAATAATAATCAAAGAATAAATACACAATAAATAAAGAAGAATAAAGAGAAAAAAGAAAAGGAGAGTGGTTGGACGGATGAAAATGCTCTGCATAGGAATGATGGTATGCGATACGCTGCTTTTTCCTGTACCATCCAATATTTTGTCGCTGGACAGCGTAAAGATTGACAGGCCTTCCGTTTGCTGCGGCGGGGATGCCCTCAATGTGGCGATAGGACTTGCAAAGCTGGGAAATACGGTTTCTATTGCAGGAAGGATTGCCAAAGATGCCAATGGGGAGTTTATCTTGAATGAGTGCAGAAAATTCGGGGTAAATACTTCGGGGGTGGTATATGAGAAAGAATGCGCCACGGCGGCTTCTTATGTATTGATCGATGAAAAAGGCGAAAGGCACTTTTTAACTGAAAAGTCTATTTTTGCAAGGCTTTCCGGCAGCGATATTGATGACCAGGCGATAGAAGAAGCGGATATTGTATATATTGGCTCTGCTATGGCGATGCGGGAAATGGATGAGGGCGGTATAAAAGATGTTTTTTCCAGGGCTCGTCGCCTGGGGAAAATGACGGTTATGGATGCGGCTGTCAATTTGGAAGATCCAGAAAGAGATTGGCTTTCCTTTCTTGCACCGGCATTTATGGAAACGGATGTATTTTTTCCGAGCATGGATGAGGCGGTTAAAATAACCGGGCAGACGGAGCCGGAAAAAATTGCGGAATGCTTTCAGGAATTTCCGATGAGAATATTCGGAATAAAAATGGGGGCTGAGGGGTGCTTTGTTACGGATTTCAGAGAAAAAAGATTCATCAAGTGTCCGACAGGGCTGCCGGTAATAGACACAACAGGAGCCGGGGATTCTTTTATGGCAGGACTGATGAGCGGATGGGCTGAGGGGATGGATCCATTTTCCAGCGCCGAATTCGCATCATGTGTGGCGGCGAAAAATGTAGGGAGCATAGGGGGAACTGCAGGAATACCGAAGTATGAAGAAGCTTTTGATTTATATCAAAGTTTTTATAAAAGACAATGCAAATAAAAAAGGAAAGGATGGAGATTATGAAATTTGCACCAATGAAAGAAATTTTAAAACTGGCAGAGGAACAGCAGATTGCGTATGGGGCTTATGTGACGGTTTCTTACGAAACGGCATTGGCAGCGATAGAAGCAGGCTCCGAATTGAATTGCCCGGTGATTTTTATTACGGGTACGGACTGCTGCGACCTCATGGGGGGATTTGAGGGAACGGTGGAAACCGTAAAAAGGGCGGCGGCAAATGCCAAGGTGCCAATCGCTCTTCACTTGGATCACTGCCGTACATATGAGGAATGTGTTGCGGCGATCCAGGCGGGTTATTCCTCAGTTATGATTGACGGTTCTTCCCTGCCCTTTGAAGAAAATGTTGCTTTGACAAAAAAGGTTGTGGATTATGCGCATACCCTTGGCATTACGGTGGAAGGGGAATTGGGCAAACTGGTAGGGGAGGAAGGAGATTTGATCGTCAAGGGTCCTGAGGCAGCGCAGACGGATCCGGCAGAAGCGAAAGAATTTGTAGAGAGGACAGGTGTGGACTGCCTGGCTGTCAGCATCGGAACTCAGCACGGGCATTATATTGCGGCGCCGCATCTTAATATAGAAAGGCTGAAAGCAATTAAAGAGGTGGTAAATGTACCGTTGGTGCTTCACGGCGGATCAGGAACTCCTATCGATCAGGTTCAGGAAGCGATCCGCAACGGAATCCGTAAAATTAATGTGGCGACGGATGTGCTTACGGCAGTCGCGGATTCTTTTGAAGAATTGAAAAAAAAGCCGGAATTTAAATATAATACGGCTATGTTCCTTCATTCCAAAAATTGCGCGAAAGAATTTATTAAAGGAAAAATGAAGGATTTCCGATTTGAAAACTGATTTGGGGTAAAAAATAATAAACGGAGGATAATGATATGAAAAAAAGATTATTGAGCGGAATATTGGCAATGGCAATGGCATTTTCTTTTACTGCCTGCGGTGCGGCGGATGAAACCCCGCAGCCTCCGGCATCTGAAACACAGGAAGAGCCTGCTGCAAATGCGGCGGAAAATGAAGCGGAAGAAATCGCAGCCGGAGAAGATGCTTCAGCAGAAGGGGAGGGAGCGGCGGGCTCCGTAAACGCTACCGTTATTTGGAGGGCTTTTGACGATCAGTTCCAGAGCGGGTTCCGCATTATCATGCAAAACGAAGAAGAAAAAATTGGCGGTATTTCTCTTGATATGCAGGATGCGGCAAACGATGTTTCAACGGCTATCAGCAAACTGGAAGCGGCGCTTACGAAGGGAACGGATGTAGTTGCGATCTGTGCGCCTGACAGGGAGAGTACGGAAACTATGGCTCAAAAATGTGGGGAAGAAGGAGTGCCGGCGGTATTTTTCAATATGGAACCTATGGAAACTACAATGGAGAACTATGACAATATTTTGTATGTAGGCGCTCAGGCAAAAGAATCGGGAGAAATGTGCGCGCAGGCCTTGATTAATTATTGGAATGCGAATAAGGAGATTGCGGATAAGAACGGTGACGGCATTCTCCAGCTGGTAGTGCTGCAAGGAGAAATCGGACAGCAGGATGTGGTGCTGCGTACACAGGCTTATGAAGAAACTTTAAGCGCACAGGGGATTGAATATGAAATCCTTGCGATGGATACTGCAAACTGGGATCAGGCGCAGGCATTGGATAAAATGAACGCTTGGATTACTGCATATGGGATAGACGGAATTGAAGGCGTGCTCTGCAACAACGACAGTATGGCGATGGGCGCTGTGCAGGCTTGTATCAATAATGGATATAACAGCGGCGATCCGGAAAAATTTGTTCCGATTGTGGGGATTGATGCCAATATTGACGCGTTGGAAGCAATGAAAGCGGGTTCCCTGCTTGGCACGGTGCTGAACGACAGGATGAACCAGTCCGATGCCATCATTAACGTAATAAAGGCCGTAAAAGAAGGCAAAGAAATTACGGAAGATGTGGTAGGCGTGGATTGTACGGTAGAAGGGAAATACGTATGGGTTCCTTATGTGATTGTAGACGGCAGCAATTTGGATGAAACGCTGGAACTGATGAACTCCATTTCGGAATAGGCAGGAAAGAGGCTGTAATCATATGGGCGGCCGCAAAAAAAGGCAATGGGCGGCCGCCCCATAGAAGGGAGGAATATTACTTGGAAAAGTACAGATTGAAAGTAAGTAATATGTCTAAATCATTCCCGGGTGTAAAGGCGCTTGATCAGGTACAGCTGGAGGTGAAACCCGGTTCAGTACATGCTTTAATTGGTGAAAACGGCGCCGGAAAATCTACATTGATGAAATGTCTGTTCGGATTATATCATCCAGAGGAAGGTACCATGGAGCTGGATGGGGAAACCGTGGAAGTGACAGACCCTAATACTGCCTTAAAATTAGGGATATCTATGATTCACCAGGAATTGAATCCGATTCCTGATCGGAACGTGGTGGATAATATATGGGTTGGAAGATTTGTAAAAAAGGGCATGGTAGTAGACGAGGAAAAAATGAAGGCAATGACAGAGGAGTTGCTGAAAGATCTGGAGTTCGACATCCCGGCAGATACGTTAGCCAAAAATCTGTCTGTTTCACAGCTTCAGGCTATTGAAATTGCCAAGGCGGTATCTTATGACGCAAAAGTGATTATCATGGACGAGCCTACGTCGAGCCTTACGGTAGCAGAGACAAAACATCTTTTTAAAATCATGAACAGATTGAAATCGGAAGGCCGTTCTATTATTTATATATCCCATAAATTAGAAGAAATTTTTGAGGTTGCGGATGAAATTACCATTATGCGGGACGGGCAGTACGTAGGAAAATGGGAAATCAGGGACATTACGATTGATGAAGTCATCCATCAAATGGTCGGGCGTAACATGGAGGAGAGATTTCCACCCGCAGAAGATACGATTCAAAAAGAAGTGCTTTTAAAGGTAGAGGATTTTACGAGTGCGCAGGAACATTCCTTTGAACATATTAGTTTTGAGCTTCATAAAGGGGAAATATTAGGGATTGGCGGTCTGGTAGGCGCTCAGCGGACGGAGCTGGTGGAAGCGATTTTTGGACTGAGAAAGATCTGTTCGGGGACGTTGACAATGAATGGGAAGGTCATTCAAAACCAAACGCCGCAGGACGCCATAAAAAATAAATTTGCTTTATTGACGGAAGAACGGCGGGTGACAGGCATTATACCCATGCTGTCCGTATGGGATAACGCGCTGGTAGTCGCTTATAAAAAATTGGCGGATAATATAATAGGATTAATTCACAGGAAAAAAATAGGGAAAAGCGTAAATGATATATGCAAAGAACTGGATGTCAGGATGGCGGGCACGGATACTTTGATAAAAAACCTTTCCGGGGGGAACCAACAGAAGGTATTGGTAGGAAGATGGCTTTTGTCGGATTGCGACATTCTTATTCTGGATGAGCCGACAAGAGGGGTGGACGTGGGCGCCAAATACGAGATTTATAAAATCATGAGAGATCTCGCAAAGAAAGGGAAGGCAATCATTATGGTTTCTTCGGAAATGCCGGAACTTCTTGGCATGTCGGATAAGATAATGATTATGTGCGAGGGGAAATTGTCGGGAATATTAGAGCAGAAGGAAGCAACGCAGATAGAGGTAATGAAATATGCTACGATGTTTTCCAATAAAGCAAAAGAGGAGGATTCTGAATGAAGACGATAAATTTAAAAAAGATATTGATCGATAAGGCTCTTGTTATCGTTTTACTGTTTATGATTATAGGGATTATAATAATAGAGCCTTCCTTTTTGCAATGGCGGGTATTTACCGATATTATTACGCAGTCTGCGGTAAAAATGATTTGTGCCCTTGGGCTGATGTTTCCTCTTCTTATAGGGGGAACCGATTTGGCAGGCGGAAGGCAGGTGGGTCTGGCGGCGGTTCTGGTAGCGTCCATGTCTCAAATGGCTGCATATTCCAATCGGTTTTGGCCGAATTTGCCGGAACTTCCGATTATCCTTCCGATTCTGGTTACGATTGCGGCTGTTGCCGTCATCGGGGCAGTCAATGGGTTTATGATTTCGAAACTGAAAATGGCGCCTTTTATAGCGACTTTTGGGATGTCAACGATTGTATATGGGATGAACTGCCTTTATTTTGCAAAGAAACCCAATAATTCACAGCCTATTGGAGGCATCAGGGATGATTTGCGTTTTTTAAGCAGTTATAAGTTGTTCGGACAGATCAGTTTATTGGTAGTCATTGCTTTGGCGGCAGTCATTATCGTATGGTTCGTCCTCAATAAAACAGTATTCGGAAAAAATATTTATATTGTAGGCGGCAACCCTGAGGCAGCCAAGGTTTCGGGCGTGAGTGTAAATAAAGTGATTATGAGTGTGTTTATCATTGAAAGCTGCCTGGTGGGCCTGGCCGGCATTATGGAGGTGGCTAGGACAGGCGGAGCCAACAGTTCTTATGGAAATGCTTATGAGTTTGATGCCATTTCGTCCTGCGTAGTGGGCGGTATCTCTTTAAGCGGCGGGATCGGCAAAGTGTCAGGGGCGGTCATAGGGGTTATTATTTTTACATTTATTAGCTATGGTTTGGCGTTTATCGGCGTAAATGCAAACTGGCAGCTGGTAATCAAAGGCATCATTATATGCAGCGCGGTTGCTTTGGATATGAGAAAGAATGCCTGAGGAGGAGCATAAATCAGCAGGCGGGAGAAAGGTATAGGTATGGATATGAAAACAATCAAATTATCAGAAAAATTATCGCTCTCTGCGATTGTACAAGGGTTTTGGCGGCTGGAGGGCTGGAAATGGACTTCAAAAGAATTGGCGGAATTCATGAACGCGTGTATTGAAAAAGGAGTCACTTCTTTTGATACGGCGGAGATTTATTCGGCAACTTTATGCGAAAAGCTGATGGGAGAAGCCTTTACGGAGGATAAATCCATTCGCGGGAAGATCCAGCTGGTTTCAAAAACAGGTATTTTCCAAGAGAAAATAAACGGGGAAACTTTTGGGTATTATAATACTTCTTATGAAAGAGTGATGAAGTCCTGCAAGGAAAGTTTGCATCGTTTGCAGACGGATTATCTGGATTTGTATTTAATCCACAGGGAAGACCCTTGTTTTGATCCATGGGAGACGGCAAGGGCGCTGAAGGATTTAAAAAAAGAAGGGCTTGTAAAGGAAGTTGGGGTGTCCAATTTTGATCCGTTTAAATTTGATGCGCTGCAGCAGGCAATGGACGGGGAGCTTGTAACAAATCAAATAGAATGGAATCCGGTATGCTTTGAACATTTTAACAGCGGAATGATGGACTATCTGACAGTGCGGCACATCCATCCGATGATATGGTCGCCTTTGGCGGGAGGAAGACTATTTAAAGCCGGGGATCCTCTTTGCTGCCGCGCGATGGAAAAAATAAGGGAGGTTGCAGAAAGGCATAATGAAAAGCCGGAAACGATTATTTATGCGTGGCTGATGTATCATCCGGCAGGGGTGGTTCCGATTTCCGGAAGCAATAAATTGGAAAGGCTGGATTTGGCGGTCAAAGCGATGGGCGTTAAACTGGAACACTATGAATGGTATGAAATCTATGCTGCCAGCGGCCAGCAGATATTACGATAAGGGGATCGGTCCTTTCCGGCTTTGCCTGTTGTCCTGTTTCCTGATGCATGTGCAGTCTGCAAAAATGATTCTATGATATGTATGTTGACACGGTTTGACATTCCCACTATAATGTTTTTGTGTAGATAACGATTCTATAAGAAACGGAGTGAGTGAGATATGAAAAAACTATCTGTAAAAAGCGTAGTTGCTATCGGCATCGGCGCGGCGTTATTTTTTGTCCTGGGAAAGATTTCCATTCCTACGCCTGTTCCTAATACATACATCAGTCTTCAGTATGCGGTCCAGGCAGTGTTTGCGATGTTGTTCGGCCCGATAGCGGGACTTCTGATCGGACTGATCGGCCATACGCTCATCGATGCAACGAATTACGGTCCGTGGTGGAGCTGGATCATTGCTTCTGGAATGGCAGGACTGATTATCGGTGTTGTTACGATGAAACTGGATGTGTCCGAAGGGCTGGACGGTAAAAAGCTGATTCAGTTTAATGTGGCTCAGGTGATTGCCCATTTGGTTTCCTGGGGTTTTATTGCTCCGTGCCTGGATATTCTGATTTATGCGGAGCCTTTGGAGAAACTGTTTATGCAGGGTCTGGTTGCGGGCATCAGCAATATGCTCACAACAGGCGTGGTAGGCACTCTGCTTTTGATCGCGTATTCCAAGACGCTGGTAAAGAAGGGTTCCTTAAAGAAAGAATAAAAAGCGGAATAGCGGCATCTGCCGTTATCCATTAGGAGGAAAAGTATAAGCTGTTGCTGTCCGGGCGACAGCTTTTTCCCTTTTTGCGATACGAATCTATACGGATATGCAGTCGCTGGAGGCGCAGACAATAGATAAAAGGAGTAAATGCATGAGTGTACCCATTATTTCGTTTCAGGATTTTGGATTCCAGTATACGGCGCAGGCAAAGCCGACCTTGTATGGGATCAATCTGGATATTTATCCGGGGGAAAAGGTGCTGGTTGCAGGTTCTTCCGGCAGCGGCAAAAGCACGGTGGCCAGTTGCATCAACGGATTAATTCCTTTTGCCTATCCGGGGCAGAGCACGGGAAAGCTGCTGGTGGATGGAAAAGAAGTAAAGGAAAGCAGTATTTTTGAGATGAGCCGTGTGGTAGGCACCGTGCTCCAGGATACGGACGGGCAGTTTATCGGACTGACGGTCGGGGAAGATATCGCATTTGCCCTGGAAAATGAATGCGTCGACCAGGAGCAGATGAAGCTGACGGTAGACGAGGTATCCCGGCTGGTGGATATCGACCATCATTTGCAGCATGCGCCCCACGAACTTTCCGGCGGGCAGAAACAGAGGGTCAGCCTGGCGGGCGTTATGGTGGACGAGGTCAAGGTACTCTTGTTCGATGAACCCTTGGCTAATCTGGATCCTGCGGCGGGGAAGAATACGATCGAATTGATTGAAAAAGTGCAGGAGCGCACAGAGGCGGCCGTGATTATTATAGAGCATCGTCTGGAGGATGTCCTTTGGCGGAGCGTGGATCGTATCGTCCTTATGCATGAGGGAAGGATTGTGGCGGACCAGAGGCCGGAAGAATTGTTATGCTCCGCCTTGCTGACGGAACACGGCATCCGGGAACCTCTTTACCTGACCGCGCTGAAATATGCAGGGGTAACGGTAACGCCCGAGATGCGCCCTGCCCATGCGGGCAGCCTGAAGCTGACGGATGAGCAGAAGGGAATGGTAAGAAACTGGTATCAAAGCCAGACAGGAAGCCGGACGCAGGACAGCAAGGCAGAGCCTCTGCTTCAAGTGGAACATTTGACTTTTGGCTACCAGCAGGGAAAAAATACGTTGGAAGATATTGACTTTACAGTTCATAAAGGAGAGATGATCAGTATTGTCGGCCGGAACGGCGCGGGGAAGAGCACGCTGGCCAAACTGGTCTGCGGTTTTGAGCTTCCCGTATCAGGGAGAATCCTGCTGGAGGGAAGAGATCTGCTGAATGATACGATCCGAGAGAGGGCGGAAAAAATTGGCTACGTGATGCAGAACCCGAACCAGATGATATCCAAGCCGATGATATGGGACGAGGTGGAACTGGCATTGCAAAAGACGGGGATGACAGAAGAGGAACGGCGGGAGCGGGTGGAGGAAACGTTGAAGATCTGCGGCTTATATCCCTTCCGCAAATGGCCGGTATCCGCTTTATCTTACGGACAGAAAAAACGGGTGACGATCGCCAGCATTCTCGTATGTCGCCCCCAGATCCTGATTCTGGACGAACCCACGGCTGGGCAGGATTATTTCCATTATACGGAAATTATGGAATTCCTGGTGGAATTAAACCGCCAGGGCTATACGATTCTGATGGTGACGCACGATATGCATCTGATGCTGGAATATACGCCGAGAGCCATTGTTTTTTCGGAAGGAAAACTGCTGGCAGATACGAGCGCGGCTCATGTGCTGAACAGCCCTTCTCTGGTGGAAAAAGCAAATCTGAAGGAAACGAGCTTGTATACGCTGAGCATTTCCTGCGGAATCGAAGATCCCCAGGCATTTACGGAGCGGTTTATCGGGTATGAACGGAAGGAGGCGCGCTGACATGGCAAAAGTCGCGATTATGAGTTATATCAGAAGGAAAAGCGTAGTGCATGAGCTAACCGGGACGACGAAGCTGGTGTTTTTCCTGTTATGGAGCGTGGCAGCGATGGTGACATACGATACCAGGGTTCTGCTCTGCATGCTGGCGGGGAGCTTTGTCATTTTTAAGATCAGCAAAGTACGTTTCCGGGAAGTACGTTTCGTATTGGGTCTGGCCGCTGTTTTCCTTCTGATGAATAATTTATTCGTTTATCTATTTTCGCCGGAATATGGTGTCGGCTTATATGGGAGCCGCACGGTCCTGCTGACGATCGCCGGCCCTTATACCATTACGTTGGAGCAGCTTTTTTACCATTTTAATATGACAATGAAAGTTATATGTGTAGTGCCGGTAGCCCTGCTTTTTATTGCCTGCACCGACCCGAGCGAGTTTGCAGCAAGCTTGGCCGGCATCGGCGTTAGTTACCGTATCGGCTATTCGGTCAGCCTGGCGCTGCGGTATATTCCCGACGTGCAAAGGGATTTCACCAATATCAGCCAAGCCCAGCAGGCCAGGGGAGTCGAACTGTCCGGCAAGGACAAATTCTGGACGCGTATTAAAAATTCCGCCGCTATCCTTCTCCCTCTGGTTCTGTCCAGCCTGAACCGGATCGAAACCGTCAGCAATGCGATGGAGCTGCGGGGGTTCGGGAAGAAACCGAAGCGGACGTGGTATGTCCAGCGGAAATTCCAGAAAAAAGACTGGATCGCTATGGGGCTTGCCGTTGCTATTATCGCCCTTGACCTGCTCATTACTTTTTGGGACGGCAGCCGTTATTATAATCCGTTTATTTAAGCGATAGCTATATTAGGAATCAATTTTTACAAAGGACACGGTGTGACGGGGCCGAAGAGATTACAGAGCC